>JAUICV010000001.1 GCA_030427725.1 Chlamydiia bacterium
GGATACACCTGATTCCATTCCGAACTCAGAAGTTAAGCTCTTCATCGCCGATGGTACTGTGCACAAGAGCACGGGAGAGTAGGTCGTCGCCAAGTATTTATTACAATATCTCAGGCCACACAACATACGTTGTGTGGCCTTTTTTTTTGCTATATGACGATTCTTTTATATTGATTACTTTATAAAATATTAACTAGTATGCCTTTAAAATATTTATTTAGAGGATATGTTATGAGATATCTTTTTCAACTCTGTTATTTGTTGTTTATTGTTATTAGCTCTAGTGTAGTAGCAAGTTCGACAGTTGGAACAACTTATAGAATTCATCAAGGTGATGGATCGATTTCTACCGTAAACAGTGCTGTTGAGCACCCTCCATTTATTAGTGAAGAGAGTTTTTCTCAAAACGTTTCGATTAGAAACCTTTTAGTTAGGTCTCACTTCTTTTCTCAAATTGAACTTGTTAAAAATATTGTCATCCCTAATGGCGATCGCTTTGTAGTCTATCTATATAGAGCTTCTGATAGTCCACAAGCTGGGGCCGCTGGCCTTACAGTATCGGGAGGTATTGGAAGCTCTCAGTTGTCTACTCCTACTGTTCTTGCAAATAATGGATTGAGTTTTTCACAAGGCCAAAAAGGCTATAATATAGCAGCAGCTAGACTGTCTGATACGGAGATTATGGTGGCTTCTATCAATTGGTCGAAAAGACCAGCTTTTAGTATCATTTCTAGGCAAATTAATCCTGGAGAGGGCGTTGTTGTAAATCCTAGGAGACCAATAGATAGGGGAGGCAAAGCTAATCAGATTAGACTACCTTATGGGCTGCATCAAAATTTAAACCATAATTTGGAGAGGATTTTCCTGACATATTTAAAAGATGATTATGTAGCTTTAACCGCTGAGTCAAATAGTGGTAATATCCTATTCCAACTATTTGACAGAACACATAACAATTTTCGAGGTAGGTTTAGGTTCTTTAACAGGTTTGAGGGCAACTATCATCTTCATGATGTAGTTGCTGATGCTGAAGGAAATCTTACTTATTTCATAACGAATAGAAATAATAATAATGTATTTTCTAGGCAAAGAAATTTTAGGACAGGTAAGTTTGGAGATAGAATTCAACTTCTTCAAAGTATAGTAGACACGGGCAAAGTGACTTTGGTAAAAGGTGGCGTTAGCCCTAATGGACATTTAAGGGCTTGCTATCTAACTACAAATAATATTGCGAGAGTTATCAAACTAAGCTCAAATAATACAACTCCAGTAGAAACAGGGACAGTGGATGATGTTTCAGATATCTCCTCTTTAACAGTGAATGTGACTGGACAATCAGTATTTCATTATAAAAGCTCAGGTAATAATCGAAGCCTTAATAGACAGATGTTAGCAGCAGATGGTTCTTTAGGAAGCAATGAAGTGATTTCTTCTGTGGCACCAGGAGCCTTTCCAGATGTTATTAGTGTAGATAGCATAAGTCAAAAAATTGTAAATGAGCAGGGAGTTTCAATATCTCCTAAGTCGGATCAAAGCTCTGGAGGAGAGTTTATTGAAGCATTTTTAAGAATAAATGAGCTTCTAGCTAGACGTTTGACGGCTAATTTTGTTGTACAGAAAGTCTCAAAAACAGCAGAGGACATTACTGAAATCACACCCAAAGAAGCAAAATCTGTTTCATCAATCTATAAAACAGATTTATTTAGGATCTTCAAAAATAACAATCTTAACGCAATTGATGGGAACGCTGATTCGATATACTGGACGTTTTCTTTTGCTTATCCCGACTCTGATTTATCAAAACCAGAAGATACTAAACAACAAGCTGTTTTAGAAATGAAAATACCCTTTCAGTAACACCTCTAAGATAATAGTTGCTTAAGAAGTCTCGTTAAGGCTGATGAGATTAGTTTAATTAAAGATCGTACAATGTGCGTTGTATGATCTTTTTTTTAGAGTAAAAGTATTATCAGCATATTTTAGTTTGTTTCTTGAGGGAATATGTAACTTTGTATTAAACTAACCGGGCATTTTATTTATATATTAGAAATTTATCCCTTATGAAAATAGCTCGAACGTTAGCTTTACTTTTTTTGTTTTGCTCTAGCGCATATCCAATTAATAACTCTCTTGTTATAGATTTAGAATTTTCTCCTTATATGGGCTCTTATGGTATTGATAGCACAAGATCTTTATTGCAGCTAGTTGGAGACAAAACGTTTCATGAGAGACTGAGCAATGACCAAAATGCGGCAATGTCGCTGGCTCGTCTTTCATATATGGTATTTGTAATCTCTCCAATTAATGATTTTTTTGATGTGTTTCAACATGAGTATTTCGGGCATGGGTATAGAGTAAGAACACTTACAAATGCTAGTGTATTAAGTTATCATTATGGGACTCCATCTCCTTATGGAACCGGAGGAGGATCAACAGCTTTTCAATTCAATCAACAATATACGTTAGCAGATAACGCGTTAGTATCTATTGCAGGTATTGAAGCCGAGTCGATTCTAGCTCATCGGATCAAAACAAAATGGATGTTAACCAAAACAATAAATCCTTTTGAAGTAACGCTTTATCAAGCGTCGCAGCAAGCGCTGTTTTCCTATGCAATGAACACGCTTTATTCAATAAAGAGTCCAACTAATTGCCTTGATTTAGTCGCCTCAAATGATTTGACAGCTTTTGCAGGGACTATGCAAAGGATCTATCCAGATTCATGGGTTGGTTATGAAAAGATTTTTGGGGATTCGTGCCTCAACTTAGTCGATCCATTGACCTTTTTTGGCGTCTACGCTTGGTGGCGTTATGTTATTACCGGGAATTCATGGGAGTTTCCAACTATTAACATCAAAGGAGTCTCGTATCTTCCAAACTTGAGGTTTTCTTTAGCTCCATTTGGTTATGAATATGGAGTTGAAAACTACTTTTCTTTCGATAAAGAAAAAGCTCTAATGGTTTATGTAAAAGGAGGAGGCTTTTCCTCAAAAAACTCTTTTGGAATGGGCTTTGAATATCTAAACTGTATAGTTTCAAATAAAACCAAAGTAGGCCTTAAATGTGACCTTTGGTACCAGCCAGATATTAGTGGCACAAATAAAGTCTTTGATTATTTAGATAAAGACTTTAAGCCTGTGGTTTGCAGAGGGAATAATATTCCCTTCCCCAAAAGCTTGTTTGGCTTAGCTATTAGCGCTATTTTTGAGTATGAAGTCGGCTCTAAGGGTCTTGCAGGTTTTGCAGAAGTTGGTGGTAAATCAAAAGGGTATCTCCAAGGGTATAATTATAGAGCGTACCCAACATTAAGACTTGGGGTCTCAGGACCTTTTTAGAAAATTTTTTTCTTTCATTGTTCCCTCTCAAACTATTTTAGGGTATGTAATGTGCCTTGAATAAATAATACCTCTTTGTTAAAAAAAACATTTTACTAACGTCTTACGGGAGATAAAATGAAAAAATATTTTTATGTAGCAGCTCTTTTTGGAGTCTTGTCAACAAGTTGTATCAAAGCAGAGACCCCTGAGGGTGCTGCTTATTGTTATGATAAAGCTAAGAAAAAGTTTGTAGAAAAGAAGCTTGAATATACGGCTAAAACAGTCCCTGGATATTCCAAAGAAGAAGCGCAGTCTTTCAATGGAGTGTGTCAGAGCAAGCTTGGGAAAAAGGGAAAAAATGGGTACAAAGATGGAAAAATTGAGCTGTGTAACATGAAATCTGTTCCAGAGGGATTTAGCGTTTTAAGCTATATTTTAAATGATGTATCTGGGGATGATGATGGAGCCATTTTTGTAACAGTAACGATTGATGGAACAACGTATAGCTTACCTGTTAAAGTAGTAGAGGGAGTGCAATTTACAAAACATAGTGAGACATATGAGAGACTTAATCACGCTATGGATCTTGTGACTCAAGGGAAAGTTATGCTTGCTTCAGTCACTCGAAAAACAGGTAGAGTATCTGTTACGATTGTTTCAGGAGAAACTGAAAAGGGAAGGGGAGCGAATACCGAAAACCTAAGAAATAAAATTCCTTCCAAGATGAGAAATGCTTCAAGAGTAAAACTTAAATATCTTGGGAATTCGAAGTCGGTCTTAGTCACCCAAAAAAATGATGGAAAAATTTATTCAGCTGTATTTAACGGAAAAACTAATACATTTGGATCAGTTACTACAACAAGTGTCTCAGGGGTAACTCTTGTCTTAGATGCTGTTGCTGTAGATGGCCTTGGTAATTTAGTGTTTTCAATGACAGACACCACAAACGGAATAGGATATATAAGAGTCAGAGATTTTAATGGGGTATACGACCCAATAGAACAGTTTTCTGATGTGGCAGATGATGGATTAGTCGTTCAAACACGCATTACTCTAGCAATCAATGGAACGGCTTTAGCATGTTATCGAACAAGTGAAAAAAATTTAAAATTTGTAACAGATCCTACAGATTCAAAAACCGTTGCTGATGAGATGGATCAAGTAAAAAATGTTTCAAATATAAAATTAAATAACGAGGGAACGTTTGTGGCGGAAGTAGTTGTATCGTCTGGTTATATGCAAAAAGTTGTAGGAGAATCTGGCACTATTACTCTGAGATTAACTATATCAGCAGATCAGCGTCCATATAGTAAATGTATAACCGAAGATGAGGCTGAATTCTATGGAGTTAATGACAATGACGAGGTTTTTACTAAAGATCCATTCATAGCTTCTGCTGGAAAGTTTGTTTTCTTCTCGAGTAATTTTGTTAGTAAGGCCACTAGTCAAATAGAGGCAGCTCTCCTAGGTTCAAATGGAATTAGCATGTATAAGGATAACTTCTTTCTTCCTGTGAAACACAGCAAAAATGAGAAAAAACTATTTGGAAGACTAAATCAGGTCGCTTTGGGAGCTGGAGCAGGAAAGGCTAGTCCAGTAGCTGCTGTAGTCCAACCCTCTATTGATGATGCGTTCGATACAGTATTTTCGAATTTACATAAATTAGATGATGATGATCTTTGGGAGCTTTACTTGAAAATAGGGGGAGCTCTTTTTTGAATGGTCGGAAGGGATAAACCCTTCTGAAAGGGCCGTTAAATCTCATTTAACAATCTAAAGCCTCCATAGATTTCTATGGAGGCTTTTTTCTTTCTAAATAGTAGATTCTCCAGTGTGGTATAGGCAAGTTTTAGCTTGTAGACACCTTCTCAAACCTTGTGATCTTATAGAAGGCTAGTTGGCTCATTGACAAAATGAGGGTTGTTTCTAAAGGTTAACCTCTGGTAAAAAAATATTTAAAAATTTGGAGGTTTTAGATGAAAAAGTTGCTTTTGAGTGTGTTGGTTTGTTTATGTGTTTTTTCTCAAGCTTTAATGGCGAGTCAAACAATTGGTACGACGTTTGATTTTGACATAGGAGGGGAAGTCTTTGATTCTGTAATGCTTCCTGAGTGGGTTAAATTATCTACAGACGAGATGGTAGCAAATCCAGAGCTTAGCAAGGATTTATTTATCTTTTCTAGAGAGCAGTCGTCCGTGAACTACCCAATTAGCGAAGTGCCAGGAACTCTACCTTCTTCTGAGGAAATTCAAAATGGATCTATTGAGCTACATTCTACGCATGTCATGCCAAATGGGTCTAGGTTTGTAGTTCTTCTTGGATTCTCTAGCGTCGTTCACTTAGGTAGGAGATCTATTAGCGCTTTTGTGTCTAGGTCCTCTGGAGGCGGGCAGTATGGGCGTCCAAAACCAGTAGGCGGGAGACTTCTTAATTCAAGACCCTTTTTGGAGTTGAAAAGAACAAGTGTTAGTTCCGATGCAATATCTTCGACTCAAGTGGGAATTGTTACAATTGACCAAGATAAAAAAATGCATTTTTTTTCAACACAATCTGATGGGCAGGATTTTAAGATAGAAGAAATCATTTTGCCAAATTCAATGAAAAATAGAACAGACATTGAACGAGTCGCGATTAAATACTTAGGGAATAATAAATCTGCAGTTATTGCTCAGAGAGCCAATGGACATGTCCTAATTCAAGTGTATACTCGAAACGGTAATAGTCAAAGTGGAAGCTTCTCTTCTAATCATACCATGGATCGAAGAGGAAGAAGGTATAGGTTAGATGATGTAAAATGTAGTGCATCAGGAGAGTTGACCCTTTTTCTAACAGATACTAACAATGAGAAAGCGCATATTAAGCAAAGACGTTCTAATGGCAGTTATAGAGCAACCAAAAGAATATCAGATAACAGTCATAGAGTGTATATGTGTAAGGGAGGGGTTGCTCCAAATGGGACGTTAAGGGCAGCATATTTAACGACAGGTAGCGTTATGTATTTTGTAACTAATTTGGCAACTAATCCAACTCAGACAAAATATGAGGATAAGGAGGGGGTGTTGATTCAAAGAATTTCAACGATCCATATGAATAATTCAAATGAATGTCTATTGCACTTTCAAGGTGATCGTTATGCAATTAAAGAGGTGTATGGTGATGCTCAAGGTACTTTAAGTAGCCCAACAACATTGACTGACGCTGGGGTGTTTCCAGCTGTAGTAGCTTATGACAATATCTTGAGAAAAAAAGTGTCAACTTCAGGAGAAGTGATTTCTGTTCCAGCTGATAGAGCTTATTCTAATAGTTTTTTTGTAGGGCATCTTGATATAGAAAAGCCAGGCACAATAAATAGATCTGCTACTTTAGAATTTAGAAGCGTTTCTAAAGGGGGTTCCAAAGATATTACACCTGAGTATGTTCAGGCTGTAGCTAAGTGGATGCCGGAAAACTTAAATTGGATGACAGTTGATGGGAATTCCTCAGAGATTCATGTTGATGCCGCTTTCCTAAGCACCCACCCACAAGATGGGGCAATACGATATCAGGTTACTGAAGATTTCCAATTTTCTTCACATGAATAAAAATAGATACTAAGGTTTTATTTTTAGAACGTTTCAAACAAGCCTCCATAGTTTTCTATAGAGGCTTGTTCTTTTGGTTGAGTTTTTATTAAATTTTTTTCACCATAGGTCTTTTTACAAGCTGGAACCGCTTTATGAAAGTTATCGCTATAGCCAATCAAAAAGGTGGCGTTGGAAAAACAACAACTGCAATCAATCTAAGTGCAGCTTTTGCAAAAATGGGCAAAAAGGTGTTACTTATCGATACCGATCCTCAAGGGCACGCAACAGTTGGACTTGCTATAAAGACAAAAAACAAAAAAACTTTAGCAGAGCTTTTAACGTATGATGATTTAAACCCTAGTAAGGTGATCCAAAAAACTGAGATCGAAGGATTAGATATTATTCCAAGTGATTTATCGTTAGCTGTAGCTGAAATGAAGTTAGCTTTAATGGGAGCTAAAGAATACAAGCTTCGAACGAAGCTGTCTCAGATAAAAGGCTATGATTTTGTCGTGATTGATTGTCCTCCGACATTTGGAACCTTAGCAATTAATGCGTTTACATTTGCAGATGAGGTGATTTTACCTATCCAGCTTAGTTATTTTAGTTTAGAAGGGGTTAGTAATTTTGTAGATACGATTAATTTCGTAAATAAGGATATCAATGGTATTGTCAGCCACCTAACAAAAATTGGAGGAGTTCTAATTACGTTTTGTGATACAAGAGCCAAAGTTGCCAAGGAGATTTATTCTAGTATTGAAAGAGTATTTGGGAATAAAGTCTTCCAGACAAAGATACCTCAAAATGTTAGGCTTAATGAAGCTCAATCTAGAGGGAAAAATGTTTTTGATTATGACCCGAGATGTAAGGGCGCTGTAGCTTATGAAGCGTTTGCAAAAGAATATTTATCAAGGAGTGAAAAGGCATGAGTCAGATTTCTGAAACAGAAAACCTTCTAAAAGAAAAAATGTCTTTTAGTGATTACGCAAAGCCTGATTTGAAAGAAACGTCCAAAGTTTCAACAGAAGCTTCAAGAAGAAATCAAAAGAAAAATAAACTAACTTTATATCTCACAGCTGAAGAAGAAGCTCTTTTCAACGAGGTGTACATAGAAAGGCTTAAAAAAGGTAAGAAGACAGACCGTTCCACTCTTTTTTCTGAGGCGGTAAAGCTCTTGCATCAACAAGAGCTAAAACAGTAATCTTTGATTGATTCCTGAACATAGTTTTTATAAATAGTCATAATCTCATAACAACTTTTAGGGACCTTTCCATTCCCAATGACATAAGAATCAATTTGTTTGATAGGCAATACTTCCATGTTTGTCGATGTGAAAAAAGCACCATCGGCTTCTTTTAAGTCTTGTTTTGAAATTGACCTAAGTTCGATATCAAAGTGATCTTGAGTTGAATCTAAAATAACAGCTCTAGTAACACCAGGTAAGATGTCTTCGTGAGGCGTAATTAAGGTATTACCTTTGATTAGAAATAAATTAGCTGTGACACCTTCTAAATATTTACCAGCTTCATTTTTATAGACAATATCGTCATAGCCCCTTTTCCTATATTTGTTTAAGTAAAAAGATCCCGCCATATAGTTAGATGTCTTCACTTCAGGAAAAACCCTAAGAGCTGGCACAGATTTTAAACAAATGCCTTTCTTATAACACTCATCACTATGAATCGTTGGATTTGTCATATAGATTAAAAAAGTATGGTTATGCGGGTCTGGCAAAAGGCCATGCTCTGAAACCCCTGGTGTTAGAAAGTATTTAATTCCAAAGTTTGTCGAAGGTGATTTATCTATTAGTTTTTGGGTTAGAGAGCAAATGTCTTCAAAGGAGTACGGAATTGAAATCTCAAAATACTTCGCAGCATTTAGGAGTCTTTTTACGTGCCTAGACATCTGAAATGGGACATTTTCATAGACTCTTAGGTATTCAAAGATTCCAAAAGATCTTGTAAAACCAAGGTCTAAAGGTGATACGTTTATTTCATCTAGTTGTTTAAAGCTGCCTTGATAGAAACAAATTTTTTCCATAAAAGATGCGCCTCATCGTTTATCTCATTAAAGATGCATCATATCCGATAGGGGGTTTCAAAAGCACTAATTGTGTTTTTTTATTTTTTTATGTGAATTTTTTTTTAAAAAAACACAAAACAATAAAAAGGTTCTTAAGATGAGCTGTGAATCGTTTTTTTAATAAAAAGTTCTTAATGAAAATAGAAAGTGGATAATATTTTTTTAAAAAATGTTTGAGATTAAATTCAAAAATACATATGGAAAATGAATGTAGATGGTTTCTAAACAACATTACAAGGAGATGGTAGCATGGCGTTAAAAGACACAACTACACAATTAAACGAACTGTTAGATTGCGTACAAAAAGACCTTGAAAAAGGGACACGAGGAAATAAAGCGGCTACTCAGCGCGTCAGAGTCGCAACAATTGAACTAGCTAAACTTGCAAAAGTATATAGAAAAGAATCTATAGCTAGTGAAAAGAGAAAAAGATCAGCTTCAAAAAGAAAGCCAGCTAAAAAAGTTGCAGCAAAAAAAGCTCCAGCTAGAAAAAAAGCTAAAAGATAAGCTTAGAAGGGTCAATTAAACCCTTTTTCTCTTTTAAGGAGGCTCTTAATACCTTTAAGAGCCTCCTTTTTTTATTCGTTTTTCTGTATAATCCGCCCAGAAAAATGAGGACCTATGAAAAATTTAGATTTTGAAGCCCAAATAGAGGGGTATACAAAAAGAGGTTTTGGTAAAGCTTTTGTGGAAAGTAATGGGACCGAGAAGGCTTTAGAAGTGAAAGGCGCAATCCTTGGAGAAACAGTTTCTGTTAAATGTTTTGGAAAGCGAAAAAAAACATATAAAGCAAAGCTGTTAGAAGTACTCTTAGAATCACATGATAGAGTTAGTGCTAAGTGCCAACATGCTTTGGAGTGTGGTGGATGTACTTTTCAACACTTAAGCTATCAAAAGCAACTCGAGATCAAACAATCTAAAATAGAAAAGCTCTATGAAAACTTGTTTGATCCAGAAAAAATATCTAAGATTGTTTCTGCAGAGCCAATTTTTCATTATCGAAATAAAATGGAATATAGCTTTTCTCAAGACAGAGAAGGAAATAAATATCTAGGTCTTATGAAAAGTGGAGCTAAAGGTAGAGTTTTAAACCTTCAAGAGTGTCATTTGGTGAATGCTTGGCAAGCCAAGCTCCTAAATGCTATCAGATCTTATTGGGAGACTAGCTCTTTAAGAGCTTATCACCCCTATAAAGATGAAGGGACCTTTCAGACGTTAATCCTTCGAGAAGGGTTAAATACAGGCCAAAAGCTTGTAATGTTAACAGTGTCTGGAAGATCAGGTCACGGTATGACAAAGTCTCAAATAGAGGAATTTAAAACTCTTGTTACTGAGACATTAGGAAAAGAGAATCTTTCAATATATTTAAGAGTTAGACAGGCCGTAAAAGGCCAGCCTACGCAGTATTTTGAAATGCATTTACACGGGCTTGAGTTTATTGAAGAAAGGCTTAGGTTAAAGTATCCATCAAATGAAGAAGTGGAGTTGACATTTGCTATTTCCCCATCTTCATTTTTTCAACCAAATACTGCTCAAGCAGAAAGGCTTTTTTCAAAGGCTTTAGAGCTTGTGGATACAAAAAAAGAGATGAAAATTTTAGACCTTTATTGTGGGACTGGAACATTAGGGCTTGTATTTTCTAAGCTTGCAAAGCAAGTGATCTCCGTTGAAATCAACCCGTATAGTGTCTATGACGGGATAGAAAATGCTAAAAGAAACGGCATTTCAAATGTTTCTTTTTATAAAGGGGATACCAAAGTTGTTTTGCCGGAACTTAAAGAAAAGAAACTTTTAGATAATATTGATCTAGTTATATTAGATCCTCCAAGAGCAGGGCTTGATGAAAAATCTATTAAGCAGGTCATTGAAATCTCACCAAATCAGATTTTATATATCTCTTGTAATCCTGAAACTCAGGTAAACGATGTGAGTCATTTTGTAGAAGCTGGATATCGTATTAAGCATATATGTCCAGTCGATCAGTTTCCTCAGACACCTCACATAGAAAACATTGTGGTACTTGTAAAAAGATAAAATGCCTTTAAAAAAATAATTTGGTAAAACCTCCTAGGTAATGCAAAAATCTTAAGTTGATCGTTTGCAGATTTTAATTTTCCCGTTGAGGAGGTTTTTATGAACCAGAGAATAAAAAGTTTGTTTTTAGCTGCAGTGTTAATTGTGGGAGTAAGCTTTTGTAGCGCTGCGACAGCTAGACCGAGTAGAGGAACAAAAAAAAATCGTATCCATAAAGGGGAGTTGACTACCCTTCTAATTGGGATTAACTATCAAGGATCTCAGTATGAGTTAGAGAATTGCGTTCATGATATCGAGCATGTTCAAAAATATTTGTTAAAACCATATCTACATGCAAGAAGTCAAAATACTATCCTTATGACAGATTTTCGAAGGGGAACAAAGTATTATCCCACAGCAGCAAATATCCGAGCACGATTTAAGGAATTTGTGAATAAACTTAACAAAACAAAACATGGATACTTCCACTATTCTGGACACGGAAGCTATATAAGAGATACTTCAGGGGATGAAAGAGATAGAAGAGATGAGGTTATCGTCCCTATAGATTGTGATCGAAATGGATTTATCTCTGATGATGAAATTTTTAGAACTTTGGTAAGGGGTCTTAAAAGAGATGTGAAGCTTACTGTGACCTCTGATTCATGCTTTAGCGGCACTGTCTTAGACCTTCCCTACAAATGGAATTCAAAGGGGAGGTTTACAAGAGAATCTAGATACACAAAAAGACAGTTAGCATCTTTTTCAGATGTTGTATTGATTAGTGCGTCTAGTGATAAACAGACTGCGTCTGATGGAGGCGTGATCTCTGGAGATCCTAAAGGAGCAGGGGCAATGACAGCTGCGTTTATAGAGACCTTAAGAGCCTATAATTATCGACTTACCTACAGGCAATTGCTTAAAGGAGTGAAAGCGTGGCTTGTTAGGGAGGGGTTTTCACAAACTCCTCAGCTGTCATCGACTAGGAGACTGAACCTTAATGATTATTATATTGCAGTTAAGCCGTCTAAAGTTACCTTAAGGCCTTAATTATTTCTTCAAATAACCCAAAGTTGTGGTATAATGCCTCCGCTTTGGGTTATTTCGAATCTAACTCTTTGATTAAAACAAGCTCTTTTAGAATGGACTCTTTATGACTGCGATAGGTGTCCCCCATTATAGCGGTGCGAGATATAAAACAAGCTAGAGAGTTGTTCTGTGAATTTAAGATACATTTAAAGGTTAAAACATGGATTTAAAAATTGGTAATTTACCAAGAAGTATAGACGGATCAATTCCCTCGTTTGATTTTAGCGGAGTAGATCAAACTGTAGAAGAGTTAGCTCTAAGGTATTTCGAAAACATGTCGTTATCAGCTCCTGCAGCAAAGCCGAGCGATGAAGCGTCACCTATTGAGTACTATATAACACACATAGCATCTTGCATAAAAAAGGTTTTAGAAGATGAGGATGCTGGAATAGCTGAGGTAGCTCAGAGTAAACTTGATGGGATTATCGCAAGATTTTATCAAGAAGAAAAGGCATTCATTGATGCAGGATCTAGAGATCACATCGAGCTGTTCGAGGGAGTACAAGATTATTTTTTAGAAGAAATTTACGCTAGAGTGATAAAATTATTAGATTTTGATCAATTAAGCGAGCTCTTCCTTAAAATTAGCTCAAAAGTAGCTTTTCCAGCATGGTTTTTCGATAATTTGGCCGAACATATTAAGGCCATGAAAACATTTGATGAGCTGATTGAACAAGGAGAATTTGAGCAGGTTTTAGAAAGTAGTGCAAACCATGAAGGTTATGAGAGACATGAACTTGTTTGTTGTTCACCACGACAGTTAAAAGTGATTTTAAACAACCTCACTGTAGAGCAATTTACTGAACTGTATCCTTTGATAAATCGATTTCATGAATCTTATTTAGGAGAGTCTTTATATTTAAAGGACTTCTCCGAGTTGTACTTTAATTATCTTCGAAAGATTGAAGATCTAGATACCCTTCGATGGATATTCAAAGATTTTATCGTAGATCAAGTAGATGAGTTTTTTTTAAAAAAGTTTGTTGATGTTCTGGGTGGAAAGTTAGGCGGTAAAATAGCTATTGAAGAGTTTCAGATGATTTATAATATTGTATCAACTACTAATAGTTATGAGTTGTTAAGGGAATTATATAGACTGGTGGAGTTTTCCCAAGAGAATGAGGAAGATCAAGATGTGTATAGAAGAGCGAGCTTGGATTGTATAGAAACCAAAATTGGACAATTAAATCCGACTTAGCATAGTTCGAATCAGTTCCAAAAAGAAACATTGATCTGAGGATGTTTTAATCGAAGTGCTTATTATAGGATCTATCAGTGGATTTTCAGCTGTTTCTGGTTAAATTTAAGGATTTATAGAGCTCTAGTTGGATACTTGTATTTATTGTAAAAAGCTGTCAAACTTACACCTGAACCAGAAGATATAAAAAAGGTTTTATTTTTATGAAAAATTTACTTACGAAGCTATCTCTTGCAATGACTATGATGGCATCATCATCAGTTTTTGCAGAAGGCGCAAGTCAAGCTACTAAAAGACCTGCACAGCAAAACTACTTACAAACGATCTTGATGCTAGTTGTTGCTTTAGTGTTTTTTTATTTCATCTTGCTTAGACCAGAGCAAAGAAGAAGAAAAAAACTAGAGAATCAAAGAAACTCTATCCAAAAAGGATCTAGAGTGACTGCGATGGGTATTGTTGGAACTGTTGATAAAATCAACGAAAAAACTGTGATTTTAAAGATGGTTGATAACTCAAGAATCGAAGTTTTAAAACAAGCGATCACAGATGTTGAAGCAGCGGATGTTTCATCAGCGAAGCAAGAAGAGCCTGCAACTAAATCGTAAGTTTTGATTTAAGAGCTTAAAGTAAAGCCGCAAGATTTTAGTCTTGCGGCTTTTTTTGTTTTTAAGAGGATAGCTGAGTTGCTAAATCTTGTAATAAAGCTGATGTTCTTTTCACAAATTCAGGGAAGCTCTCGGGAGTTAACTCTTTTTGTTGAAGCAGGGATAGATCATAGACCTGCTGAGAAAGAGATGACGCTAGATCGCCGTTTGACTTGGCGAGTTTATAAATTGCCTGAATAAGCTTGTTGTTAGTGTTTACAACGAGCGTTCTTTTTTGAGGAAATGCTGCCATGTCTTTTTGTGCAATAGAGAGGTAATCTCTCATGCGGCGCTGCGTTTCATCAAAAGCTACAAAAGCTGGAACATTATCAGATGATAAGCTTTTAGCTTCTACTTCTAAATCGTCTTGAGATAGGAGTGTTTTAAAGGTTTCTGCAAAGACTGTAGCTTCTGTTTTTCCGTCTTCATTTAAGACTGTTTTTTCTTTCGATTCATCTAAAATTCCAGAGTGAGCCGAAGCGTCGATACGCTTAAATTTAATAGGAGATTCTTTACTCTCAATAAAGCTCATTAAAGGTGTGTCTAAATATGAGTTTGCAAAGAGCACCTCAATATTTTTTTCTTTGTACATCTCTAAGAAGTGAGAATTGTGATTTTCATCAAAAGAGTAAAAAATTTCATTTTCGTGTTTAGAATTAGCTCGTTCTAAATAGTCTTTAAGGCTTGTGAACTCTTCTTTAGAATTTTTCCACACTAAAAGATCTTTAGCTTTTGTGTAGAATTTTTCATCTTGTAAGATCCCAAGCTTTAAAATGGTTTCGATATCTTCCCAGCACTTGGTGTATTTTTCAAAATCTTGATTGTATAAAGATGAAAGTTTGTCGACGATTTTTTTAGAGATATGATTTCCAAGAGCCCTAACTGTTTTGTCAACTTGAAGGTAGCTTCTTGAAACGTTTAGTGGGATATCAGGACTATCAATAACCCCTTTCAAGATCATTAGATAATCCGGAAGGATCTCTTTACAACTATCTGAGACAAATACCCTGTTACAATATAGATGCACTTGAGATTGCTTGAAGTCGACGTTTTTGTTGATTTTTGGGAAAAATAGAATTCCTTTTAAGTGGAATGGGTAGTCGACATTTAAATGAATCCAGAACAGAGGATCTGGCTGCATTGGATACAAATATCTATATAGTTTCAGATAATCTTCATCTTTACACTCAGAGGGAGCTTTCATCCAAAGAGGTTCTTGTTCATTAATTAGTTTTTCATTGAGGTAGATTGGATAGGGAAGAAAGCTAGCATATTTTTCTAAGATAGCCTTAAGTTTAGCTTCTTCCAAAAATTCTTCACTTTCCTCATTGATATGCATGGTAATTGTTGTTCCACGATTTTCAAGAGTGCCTTGATCCAATGTGTACTCTGAAGAGCCGTCGCATGACCAGTGGGCGCTAGAGGCGTCATTTTTATAAGAAAGGGTATTGATCTCAACGAGTTTTGAAACCATAAATGATGAGTAGAATCCTAGTCCAAAATGACCGATAATTTGATCTTTTCCTTCACTAGAAGAGTATTTATCAACAAATTCCTCAGCGCCTGAAAAAGCTAGTTGTGCGATATAGTTTTCAACTTCTTCAGAGGTCATTCCAATGCCGGTATCAGCAATAGAGATTGTCTTATTTTCTTTATCGATCTGAATATTAATTTTAAGCTCATCGTCTTTGAAATCACAAAGCCCTTGATCACGAAGAATTTTTAATTTTGCAATAGCATCACATGAATTAGATACAAGCTCTCTTAAGAAAATATCCCTGTCAGAGTAGAGCCATTTCTTTATGATCGGCAAAATGTTTTGGCTATTGATCTTTAGGGTTCCTTTTGACATGCAAGTCCTCCGAAATGGTTAACGAGTAAAATATTGAATAATTTTTGAAAGATTAAAAATGCCAGCTTCTTGAAGCAAAATAATAAGAACAACAAGAGGGCATAAAAAGCGTATTGCAAAAAGCCATACTCCGTAGATTTTTTTGAAGCTAGTTCCTTGCTCGAACTCTTCTTTACTAATCGATTTATTGAGAATCCAGCCAGCGAAAATAGTGGTTAACAATCCGGCAATTGGCATCATCCAACTGGTTGTTAAATAATCCATCGTGCCAAAAAAGTCTTTGCCGTAGATAGTTTTCCAAGATGGAAACAACGTATTTGACCCAGATAATGCGCAAGGGATTCCTATGATAAATGAAATCGTCGCAGCAACAGCTGTAGCTTTCCCTCTTGACCACTTGCGGATTTCAATAAGATTTGCAACTGTCATTTCAAGAAGTGAGATTGAAGAGGTCAAAGCAGCAAACACTAGAAGAGAGAAAAATAAAGTAGAAATAACTAAGCTTCCAGGAAGCTTTGCAAAAAGGACGGGCATTGTTTTAAAGACAAGACCTGGACCAGCTTCAGGGGGCATATTAAAGGAAAAAGAAATGGGGAAAATCATAAGGGATGCCATAATCGAAATTAAGATGGTCATGGATGACACGAGCAGCCCATTTTTTGGTAAGTCTTCCGTTTTTTTCATGTAACTACCATAGGTCAATATGATGCCAAGACCGACGCTTAATGTGAAAAATGCAAGGCCTAGCGCACTCAAAATCCCAGATGGAGTGAGTGAGCTAAAGTTTAAGTTGAATAAATAATGAACAGCCTTTCCAAACCCAGGTAAAGTGGTTGAATAGATAAAAAGTCCTAAAAGCATTACAAAAAGAGCTGGCATTAAGATGCGGCTCCAATACTCAATCCCTTTTCGTACTCCAGAGTAAATGACACCGACATTGATAAGAATAAAAATGAAAAGCCAAAAAATATTGATGTCAGGAGATTGCTCTAACAAGGAGAAGACGTTTCTGATTTCATCAGGAGACTTCCCTGAAGAAAACTGAGTTAGAGACATCAAGATGTAACTCATGCACCAACCCGCGACAACACTGTAGTAGGCTAGAATAATAAAACAAGAAAATAGATTAAGCCATCCGAGTAGCTTCCAGTTTCCTGATCCTTTTGAGAGGTCAGCATATGCAAAAATAGAACTCTTTTGAGATTTTCTTCCGAGGATTAGCTCAGCAATAAATACAGGTACTCCAATAAGGAAAGTTAAAAGGATGTACAAGATGACAAAAGCTCCACCACCATTGGTCCCTACCGTATAAGGAAATTTCCATACACTCCCAATCCCTACAGCAGATCCAGCAGCTGCTAAAACAAAGCCTATCTTGGTTCCCCAATGTTCTCTTTGTTGTTTCATCTCAAAAGGTCCTTCAAATTTCAAAAATAATTACGGGTAATATACCAGGTTATAGAAGAGATGACAATCTCTTTGACCTTTGTTGGGAGTTCATTGGAGGGAAAAGCTTTTTTTCAATGCTGATTAAGTGAAGGTTTGTTAATTTGATCTGCAAAAAACGTAAAAAAAATAGTTTGTCATGGATTTAGAACTCAGTCTTATAGCTTCGATTGCTTTTATAATAGTTGGGCTAGCATTGTCGGGAATGATTCTTTTTACAAAGGCTAAACTCGTATCGGATGCTCCTTGTAAAATCAAAATTAATGAAGATGAAGCTCTTACAAAAGAAAGCCCTAGCGGCGCTACTTTACTTTCTGCTTTGACATCATGCGGTATAGCTATACCATCTCCTTGTGGGGGAAAAGCTACTTGCAAGCAGTGCAAAGTCAGGGTGTTATCAGGAGGAGGAGATCCTCTTGAGACTGATAAGGCAACTTTTTCAGTAAAAGACCTAAAAGAGGGGTGGAGATTATCTTGCCAGTGTAAAATCAGAGAGGATTTGGCTGTAAAAATTCCCGAGGCGTTACTAGAACTTAAAGAGATTCAAGGAAAAGTCATCTCAAATCAAAATGTAGCTACGTTCATCAAAGAACTAGTTGTTGAAGTTCCTCATGAAAGCGTGACATATAGGCCTGGGGATTACTTGCAGTTTCATGTGCCACCCTTTAAATCCTCGACAGATAATTGGAAGGATCAAATGGATCCAAAGTATTTCGAGGATTGGGAAAGATTTCATCTATTTGGGAATCAAATTGACTTTAGCTCCATGGATGAAGAAATTATTAGAGCGTATTCGATGGCTTCTTATCCAGGAGAGGGGAATATCTTAAAATTTAATATTAGAATTGCAAGCCCTCCGATGGATGGCAAAGCTCCTAAAAAAGGGATTCCTTGGGGAATTTGTTCTTCGTATATCTTCAGTTTAAAGCCTGGCGACACTGTAAAGCTATCAGGTCCTTTTGGAGAGTCTCATATGTATGACAATGAAAGAGAGGTTGTGTTCTTAATAGGAGGGGCAGGTTCTTCCTTTGGGAGATCACACATTTTAGATCTATTCAAAGGGAAAAACACAAAGAGGAAGGTTTCTCTTTGGTACGGAGCGAGATCCATCAAGGAAAATATCTATCAAGAGGATTTTGAAGCACTACAGAAGGAAAGAGAGAATTTTAGCTATCATCTGGTTTTATCGGCTCCTCTTAAAGAAGATTTTGACGGGGGATGGCCAAAAGATGACCCAGTTAAAACAAACTTTCTTTTCAAGGCTTTTGAACTGGGGCAACTTAAACATATGCAAGAGCCTGAAAATTGTCTTTACTATGTTTGTGGACCTCCAATGCACAATCAAAGCGTGACGAAATTACTAGATGACTATGGCGTTCCTTCAGAAAATGTGGTATTAGATGATTTTGGATCATAAGGTTAGGGAACGTATATGAAAATTCTTGCTGCTCAGATTAATCCAACGATTGGAGATTTGGACGGAAATACAAGAAAAATAATAGATGTCATCAAAGAGGCTAAGAGTAAAAAAGTTGACATAGTCTTATTTCCAGAGCTTACCATTTGTGGATATGCTCCAGAAGATTTAGTTCTTCACAATTCTTTTATAGATGGGATGCAGCAAAGGCTTGAGCAAATTATCAGAGCTTCTTCTGGAATTGCTGTGGTTGTAGGTCTTGTTCGAAGAAATCTATTTTCAGGTGAAAAAGACCTTTTCAATAGCGTTGCCGTGATCGACAACGGAACCCTCCTAGGCTTTCAAGATAAGTGGCTTTTACCAACTTACGATGTGTTTAACGAAAGGCGTTACTTTGAGCCAGGACAAGACACTAGAGTATGGGCTCTGGCTGGCAAGCGCGTTGGCATCATTATATGTGAAGATATCTGGCAACATGCAGGTTATGTTGATTTAACAAACTATCCAAGAGATCCTGTTCAGGAATTAGAGAAATATCATCCAGATATTTTGTTGAACGCGTCTGCATCGCCATATCAGTTTCAAAAGCCAGATGTAAGAATCAAAGTCTGTCAAAAAGCATCTAAGACTTTAAAATGCCCAGTGGTGCTTTGCTGCCAAGTGGGAGCTAATGATCAGATAATTTTTGATGGGTATAGTATCTATGTAGATAAGAATCAGAATCTTTGTAAACTTGGTAAGGCTTGTGAAGAAGATCTAATGTATATCGATACCGAAGCTGGTTCGTGTAACGTTCCTTTTGAATATGATGTATTAGGGGATCTATACAAAGCCTTGGTTCTTGGGGTAAGAGATTATTTCCATAAGCAAGAGTTTACTAAGGCTTGTTTAGGGTTGTCAGGGGGCATAGACTCAGCTCTTGTAGCATGCATTGCAAAAGATGCTCTAGGAGCAGAAAATGTTTTGGGTATTAGCATGCCATCTCAGTTTACTTCAGAGCAAAGTAAAGAAGACGCAAAAAATCTCGCGACAAACCTTGGGATAGATTTCATAGAGCTTCCTATTGAGAGAACCTTTGAGAGCATGAAAAAGACATTAAACCCATATTTCGAAGGGAAAGAAGAAGATGTTACCGAAGAGAACATGCAAGCCCGGATTAGAAGTGTTTTTATCATGGCTTTTTCGAATAAACACGGTTATATCGTCTTAAGCTCTGGGAATAAAAGTGAAACAGCTATGGGATATTGCACTCTTTATGGAGATATGAGTGGAGGTCTTGGTGTTATCGGAGATGTTGTTAAAACAAGAGTTTATGATCTTTGTAGGTGGTATAACAAAAAACATAAAAAGGACGTAATTCCATCAACTGTCATAGAGAAGGCTCCTTCTGCAGAGCTCAGACCTGATCAAAAAGATTTGGACTCTCTTCCAGATTATCAGATTGTTGATCATGTTTTAGAAGGGTATGTTGAAGATTATCTTAGAGTTGATAACATTGCAGAAAAGTACAAAATTCCAATTGAAACCGTCTTAAATTTGGTCAGAAAAATACACCAGGCTGAGTACAAAAGAAGACAAGGAGCACCTGTTCTTAGGGTCTCAAAAAAATCTTTTGGGATCGGTCGACAATATCCTATTGTTCAAAAGTGGATGTAACCTGTTAAGTCTCTTCCCAAGTAAGGGGAAGAATGTGCTCAATATTGTCTGTATTGTGTCTTAGCATCATTAGGCGATCAAATCCAACAGCTACTCCAACGCAGCTAGGTAAACCTTTGTCTAAAAGGTTTAAAAAGGCGGTGTCTATTGGAAGGGACTCAAGATTTAGGGATTGTCTCTTTAAGCTGATCTCTTTGAATCGCTTTTTATGCTCGATAGGATCTAAAAGCTCGTTATATCCATTTGCTAGCTCAACTCCTTGATAGTAAATTTCAAAACGCTCGCAGTAGTCTTTGCCGTCTTTAGTGTAAGATTTTGAAAGTTGTGAATCAGCTGCAAAAAAACCTTCGACTACGCAAGGGCCATTAGAGCCTAGATCTTTTTCTGCAATGTCCCAGAGAAAAGACATGGCAGCATCTTTATCCTTCGTTTCAAACCCATTTTTTTTTGAGAGACCAAACAAAGTGTTTTGAGAAACCTCAAAAGGATTAAATCTAAATTTGTTTTCTAAGACCTTTTCATAGGTCGTTCTTTCATGGTTTTTAAAGGGAATAAAAAGTGAAATCAGCTCTAGTGTTTGATTGATTAAGGTATCAAGGGATTGCTCTACTAAATACCATTCGATCATTGTAAATTCAGGTCTATGATAAGGACCAATTTCACCTTGTCTAAAAACGTGAGAGAGCTGAAAGATGTCTCGCCTGAGTTTGCAAAGAAGCTTTTTCATGCCGTATTCAGGAGAGCTGTGCAAAAAACCTTTTAAGGAGGTAGATATTAGTGGGCTCATAAGAGCTATGTGAACGTCAATGCAAGCGCTCTTAGATAAAATTGGTGTATCTACTTCAAGGATATTACGTTTTCTAAAAAAAGATCGAACAGCTTCAAGCATACGTGCTCGATCTTCGATAACAGATAAAAAGTTAGACTCTAGAGACATACTCTCCAGTACGAGTGTCTACTTTAATTTTTTCACCTTCTTCAATAAAGATCGGCACTTGTATTTTAGCGCCAGTTTCAACAGTAGCTGGTTTTAAAACTCTACCAGATGCCGTATCGCCGCGAACCCCTGGATCGGTTTGAGTAATGACAAGTTCTAAAAAGGTAGGAGGCGTTATTGCTACTGGAGATCCTTTGTAAAAAACAACATCATAGAGCAAATCTTCTAAGATCCATTTTTCGTCTTCGTCTATGACCGTTAGAGGGATCTCAACTTGATCATAAGTGTGGTCATCCATAAAGACTGCTTGATCCTGCTCTTTGTAAAGCATGCGCATTTTTTTCTCTTCAACATCTGCTAAATCGACCTTATCTCCTGATTTAAACGTTCTTTCTACAACGCGTCCAGAAGTTAAATGTTTCAACTTAGTTCTAGTAAAAGCTTGGCCTTTTCCAGGTTTAACAAATTCACAGCTGACAATGGTATAGGGCTCTTTATCAAGCTCTATTTTCATGCCGCCTCTAAAATCATTTGTATTTACAGATGCCATAATAAGAGTTCCTTTAATCTCAAGAATAAATGCGTCAGCTTATTTTTACTTAAGAGGACTTAAAATTCAAATGAGAAGATTTAACAGATCAATGTTGTAGAGTTTGTCTTAGTTAGCCGATTTACTTGCTCTTCTAAAGCCGAAAGCAAGGTTCTGTGTTCTCTGTTTAGAGAGGAATGTTCATTGTTAAAATCACTGTAGCGAGCGTTTTCGTCTTTTAGGCGATCTAGTCTCTTTTCAAACGTTTTGAGCGTCTTTTTCTGCGTTTTGGTAAGGTTCTTAAGTTTAGTAATGGTTTTATTAAGAGAGTTTGAGTGGGATTCTAAAGTGTTTCCAATACGTTTTAAATTGTTTATTTCACGATTGTTAAACCCTAATTTAAACGTTAAAGCTAAAATTGCAGCGCTTGCAATAAAAGGAATAAATTGAGCTTGGAAAAGAAAAAAAGCTGAGGCAAAAGCTGACGTTGCAACAAGAGCTTGTTTGAAAGGGATTTGCTCAAGAAATGCAGTTTTTTCTTTTATATTCTCAGACAGTTTCTGTTTATATTGAGTATAAATAGGTTTTAAAATCTGATGCGCTATCGGTAATACAGAGTTCATCGTTTCAATTTCGCAAGGCTTAAAGACGCTGGGGGATATATTCATGTCCTGCTCCGGTAGTTTTCGGTTGTATAATGGCGATGCTTATTGTGAGTAATTTGTAAAGATTGTCAATTGAAAAGAGGAGGTTTCCGTAAGCTTGACAAGTTTATTATAGTTGACTTATCTTGGTAACCAATTTTATAGAAGATTTGCGCATATATAGGGGAATCTTTTCAATTATTACGCACCTGTTTTATTCTCTTTCTTTGAGCTTAGGGACCTCGTAGAGGCTCTTCTTTGTTTGCTTAAGCCCTCTAATATTTTTTTGATAACACTAAGGAATTGATCACTATGAGCTACACAAGGGAACATTGGAGTTCTAAGGTTGGATTTGTCTTTGCTGCTTTAGGATCTGCTGTAGGACTTGGTTTACTTTGGAAGTTTCCTTACACTATTGGTGAAAATGGTGGTGGGCTTTTTTTATTAGCTTACTTTATTTGTCTTCTAGTTGTTGGAATTCCTATTTTTGTAGGAGAGCTAATCTTAGGCAGAGCTAGCGCTTCTGCAGCGGTTACAAGCTTTGAAAAATTAAGCCCAAATCGCAGCAATTGGAAAATAGCAGGGTGGTTTGGTGTTCTATCTTCTTTTTTGATTATGTCATTTTATAGCGTCATAGCGGGTTATGGTATGAGCTATATTTTGATGTCTCTTAATGGGTTCTACAAGGGTATGAGCGCATTAGAGGTTGCAAACGTCTATAATAATTTGCAGGCATCTGGAGGGATCTCCTTTCTGTGGCACTTTATCTTTACCCTGATAACGATGTCAGTTGTGCTGTCTGGGGTGAGAAAAGGGATTGAGTACTGGTCTAAGTTCATGACAAGATCTCTGTTGATCCTGCTTATTGGAATGTTTTTCTATAGCTTAAGTTTAAGCGGATTCCCAAAAGCTGTTCAGTTTGTTTTTAGTCCTAATGCATCAGTTTTTAAACCATCTTCCATTATAGAAGCTTTAGGTCTTGCTTTTTGGACTTTAAGTATCGGGCAAGGGATTATGATCAGTTACGGAAGCTATATGAGAAAAGGCGATGGGGTCTTTAAACTTGCGTCTGTTGTTGCTTTTGGTGTGATTGTTGTTGCAATTTTGTCTTCACTTACCATTTTTCCTGTTGTTTTTACATTCGATTTAAAGCCTCAAGAGGGTACGGGTCTTATTTTTAAAACATTACCTTTTCTATTTACAAAGCTTCCAGGGGCTTTAGTTTTATCAACAGTTTTTTTTATTCTTTTTGTTTTTACAGCCTTAACATCGGCTATTCCTTTGGTAGAAGTTGTCACTTCAAATATCATGGAGCTTACTAAAACTTCTAGGCAAAAAGCAGCATTATGGACTTGTGTAGGAACTCTTATTGTAGGAATCCCAAGCGCTTTTGCTGGGACAAATCTGATTTTCCCAGAGTGGTCTTCTATCTATGGAGCAAATTTTTTAGATACTGTAAATAATCTTGTTTCAAATTGGATTATCCCAGTAGGGGGGTTTATAACAGCTCTGTTTCTTGGTTGGGTATTAGATCCTAAAATAGCGAAATCAGAACTTTGTACAACCAGTTCTCATAAAGTTCTGTATTATATGTGGAGATTTTTTATAAAATATCTAGTCCCATTAACTATTTTTATTATTATTTTACAAAAAAGTGGACTAATTAATTTCGATAATTTTTAACTTTTAAAGATGAGTATATGACACAGATGAGAGAACATTGGGGATCTAGGCTTGGATTTATTCTTGCAGCGATAGGGTCAGCAATCGGGCTTGGGGTCCTTTGGAAATTCCCTTACGTGGTCGGTCAAAATGGTGGAGGACTTTTCTTACTTTCCTACTTTGCTTGTGTTATTGTCATCGGAATTCCCGTGCTTATTGGAGAACTTCTTGTAGGAAGAACCTCACAAAAAGCTGCAGTCTTAGCTTTTGATTCGCTTGCTAGGTCTAAACCGCAGTGGAAAATAGCTGGTTGGTTTGGAGTTCTTTCTTCGTTTTTAATTATGTCATTTTATAGCGTTATAGCAGGGTATGGAATGAGCTATATCTTGATGTCTCTTAACGGTTTTTATCAGGGGCTTAGTGCCGAAGAAGTGGCTGGGGTTTATGACAAGCTCTCGTCATCAGCTGGGATATCTGTTTTATGGCATGCTCTTTTTACAGCAATCACAATGAAGATTGTTTTGTCAGGTGTTAGAAAAGGGATTGAATACTGGGCTAAGCATATGACGCGGGCCCTTTTTACTATTTTGATTGTGTTGTTTTTCTATAGCCTAAAACTAGAAGGCTTTTCAAAGGCTTTACATTTTATCTTTTACCCAGATGTGCAAAGCTTTTCAGTCTCTTCAGTTTTGCAGGCTTTAGGTCTGGCCTTTTTTACCTTGAGTTTGGGACAAGGGATTATGATCAGCTATGGTTCATATATGAGAAAGGATGAAAAATTGCCACAAATGGCAAGTATCGTAGGATTTTCAGTTATTGTCGTTGCGATTTTAACAGCTCTTACAATATTTCCTGTTGTGTTTACCTTTGGTTTCAAAGCGTCAGAGGGTCCCGGGCTTGTATTTAAGACGTTACCGTATCTTTTTGCTCAGCTTCCAGGAGCTTTAATTTTATCGACTATCTTTTTTGCGCTATTTGTGTTTACAGCTCTTACCTCATCGATTCCCTTCATGGAAGTTGTTGCAACAAACCTTATGGAACTTTTGGGATGGGACAGAAAAAAAGCTGTGCTATTAACAGCGCTAGGAACATTTTCTTTTGGAATCCCATCGGCTCTAGCTGGTTCTCAGACTCTTTTTAAATCCTGGAAGTCAATTTACGGGCTAAACTTCTTAGACACAATAGATCAGTTGGTCTCTAATTGGATTATTCCAATAGCAGGGCTCTTAACTGCAATCTTTGTTGGTTGGATAATGGATAAAAAATTATCCCAAGCAAGTTTTTGCAACGGAGATAAGGGGTCAGGTCTTTGGAAAGTTTGGCACTTTATGATGCGTTATATTATTCCAGTTTTGATTATCTTAATTATCTTGCAAGAAGGTGGGATCATTAATTTCGATGACCTTTTTAAAGTCACTTCAAAATAGAAGCTAGGACAGTTTAAAACTTTTCTCTAAAGAAAGTTTAGTAAATTCAACTAAATCGATTGGGCTTTTAATTGTTGGAAACGGAAGGGTTTTCTTGATGAGTTTATTACCCTTTTGCTGGTGAGCTGTCAACGTTGATTTCTCGTATTTTAACAACGTGAAGTAGTTTTTGCTTGTTAGGACTTTAATCTCGCTCATAGCTTTAAGCCATAAAACATCTTGGGGAAGGGTTCCAAATCTATCTTCAAGCTCAGAGGTAATGTCTTCGATGGTTTCTTTGGAGGTTGCTTCACCTAGTCTATGATAAACCTCTAATCTAATGGATGTTTCAGGGATATAGTACTCTGGTAATTTAGCTGGGAAGTTAGACTCTATCTTAGTTTCTATAAACGAAATCGATGATTTGTTCTTAATAGACTCAACGGCTTTTTTTAGCATTTTACAGTATAAATGAAATCCAACTGTGGCAACTTGTCCAGATTGTTGAGTTCCCAAAATATCACCAGCGCCCCTGATTTCTAGATCACGGAGAGCTAGCTTCATGCCGCCTCCGAAACCAGATGTTTGAGCTAAGGCATTTAATCTTTTCTGGGAGATTTCTGATAGGGCTTTTTTGGATGGAACTAGAAAATAACAGTAGGCAGGTTTATTCCATCGTCCAACTCTTCCTCGAAGTTGATAAAGGTCGGCTAATCCGAAGCTTTGAGCTCTATCGATCAAAATTGTATTGGCGTTCGGGATGTCTATCCCACTCTCAACTATGGTTGTTGCCAGTAGAACTTGTAAATGACCAGCCTTAAAGGCGTGAAACGTCTTATCGATTTCATCTGAGGGCATTTGTCCGTGAACGACTTTTATTGTAGCTGTTGGGACAAGATCTAAAAGTTCTTTTTGGATTTTATAAATTGACTCAACACGATTATGAATAAAATAGGCTTGCCCACCCCTTGCGATCTCTCTTAAAAGTGCTGTTTTGATCAAAGAAAAATCACTTTCAGCAATGATTGATTTTATCGGAAGTCTATCATGTGGAGGTGTGTTGATAACCGAAAGGTCTCGAGCTCCTATGATGGACATGTAAAGTGTTCTAGGGATTGGAGTTGCTGAAAGCGTTAAACAATCAACTCCAACTTTTAGTTTTTTTAAGGATTCTTTGGCTCTAACTCCAAAGCGCTGCTCTTCATCAATGATGATCAAGCCTAGATTCTTAAAAACTACGTCTTTACTAACCAATCTATGGGTTCCGACTAAGATATCTAACAGACCATCTTTTGCGTCTTGTAGTGTTTTTTTGATTTGAGAGGGTTTGACAAAGCGAGACAATACTCCAATTCGGATCGGAAAATTTGCCATTCTTTGCGTAAAAGTATCAAAATGTTGCATTGCAAGCGTGGTTGTTGGGACAAGCACAGCAACTTGCTTTCCACCATCTAAAACCGCTTTAAAAGCAGCTCTCATGGCTACTTCTGTTTTCCCATAACCAACGTCTCCGCAGATGAGCCGATCCATAGCCCGTTTTGATTGCATGTCATCTTTGATCTGAGAGATGGCCCTTAGCTGATCGTCTGTTTCTGTAAAGGGGAACTCTTCTTCGAAAAGTAAAACATCTTCTCCATCTTGTGGATAAATAAAGCCTCCCTTGGCTTCCCTTTCCGCTTGAACATGTAAAAGGTCTTTAGCGTAACCAATGATAGACT
Source organism: Chlamydiia bacterium (assembly GCA_030427725.1). Classification (GTDB taxonomy): domain Bacteria; phylum Chlamydiota; class Chlamydiia; order Chlamydiales; genus JAUICV01. Next base: position 27,174 of record JAUICV010000001.1, read on the forward strand.
GTTGAGCTCTAGCTTTTGCTGTTTGCCACTTGGTTGTCCCTAGGATATTTAAAGAAGGATGGTCTTCATGAGCTCCAATGTATCTTGAGATTAAATGCGATTGAGATAAAGGAACATACAGCTTACTTGCATTGGCATATTCTAAGATCAGAAACTCTTCTTGTTCCCCAAGATGGTTTTTTTGTTTTTCTATCCCAAGATATTTACCAATACCGTTATGAAAATGAACAACTAAATCACCGATGCTTAGCTCATGGAAGTCAGATGCTGGTGTATGGTAGCTTGTTCTCCAAGAATTTCTTCTAACTTTGTACCTTTTAGAAAACTCAGGAAAAGGGATTAAGGCAATGTTTGAGTCAAGAGTGATAAAACCTGAAGTTAAGTACCCTTTTTGAAAGGCCGAAGCTTTAGGGAGGGTTATTTCATATTTTGATATAGCTTGCTGCAGAGCGTTGTCTTCTGCATCAGTAGAGGTTAGAAAATAAAGTTTTGTGTTTGTGTGTTCTTGGGAGGCGATAGCTTTTAAAAGATATTCCATTGACGAAGACGTTGCTTCATCATAGGTGAAAAAATCTTCTAGAAAAACAAACGGGTGTTTTAGGCGACTAGATTTGATAGACTCGTTTAAAAGGTCAAATTGAATGTCTTGAGAGTGCTCACCTTGAAGGGTAGAGGTTTTTTCTTTTTTTAAATCTTGGAAAAGTTTTTCTAATTGGTCCTCGGCTAAAAATAAGGTTTTAGAGTTTGAGATGGCATCAAAAAGTTCTTTGATATCCATAAAAAAATCATGTTTTTGCCCTTGAAGCTCTTTTAGGGAAATATAATGATCCTCGATCGAAACTAAGTGGTCAAAAATAACAAGAGGAGGTTTTTCAAAGTAATCAAAAATAGACACTAGTTTTTTCGAGTTTTCCAAAATGGATTGCTCATTCGCGGGAGAGATGAAAATTTTTTCGAGTTTTTCCACAGATTTTTGTGAAATGGGATCGAACGATTTAATTTGTTCAATTTCATCATCAAAAAATTCTAGACGATATGGAGTTTTGGCAGATGTTGGGAAAATATCTAAAATACCTCCCCTTAAAGAAAATTCTCCTTTGTCTGCCGTGACAGATGTTTTTACATAGCCAAGAGAGGTCAGGAGCTTTTCCAAATTATTGAAGCAGATCTTGCTAGATCTCTTCCACTCAATTAAAGAGGAGCTTAGCTCAGATTTATCAGTTACTTTTTGAAGGGTGGATTGAAGCGTAGTGACTAAAAGATTTTTTTCTTTTGATGAGTTTAGTTGGTTTAAGATTTTGAACCGTCTGCCCATAATATCAGAGCTAGGTTTTATTTCTTCACTAGGAAGTGTTTCCCAAGAAGGAAATTCTAAAGCGTCTCTTCCTAAAAAATACTTAATGTTGTCTAAGAGATGATCATCACGTTCTTTGCCTAAAACAAGTACAACATCTTTTTTTAAATACTTTATGAGATAGGAGATGATTAGTGCTTTAGCGCTACTTGGAATTTTTTCTAGGCAAAGAGAGGGCTTCTTTTCAAATGCCTTTTGAAAATGAGTAAAAAAAGGAGCGTGGATAAACTTTTCTAGCACTTTTCTTTGACTAAGGTGATAAACGTTTCAAAAACATCCGCCAGTCCATCTGGATTTGTCCCACCAGCTTGCGCTTGATCATCCTTTCCTCCACCTCCACCTTTAATAAGAGGAGATAATTGTTTGATGATTGCTTTTGCACTTAAGCCTATCTTTTGCGCTTTATCATCAACTTTGACAAGAATCTGGCATTTTCCCTCAGATTTAACCCCAAAGAGTAAAAGGTTTAAATCTTTCTCTGAGAAGATTGAGTTCGCAAAAGGGTTTAATTCCTTAGGATCTATTTCAAGTGGGCAGCTTAATACTTTTAGAGTCTGAATGGTTTGAATGCTTTTATCGAGGTGGGATTTTTGTGACTGTAGAGCTTTAGCTTTGAATTTCTTCAGCTCAGCTTTTAGGTTAACACTTTCTTCTACCAGCTTATCTAAGCTAATCGCTAATTTATTTAGCGGCGTAGAAAGCTTCATAGCCAAAGATTCAAGCTGGTCTTGAAGGTTATATATAAACTCTTCGGATCTATTTGCTGAAACAGCTTCTATCCGTCTTACTCCTTGAGCGATACTTGACTCTTTAAGAATTTTAAAAAAACCGAGTCTTCCCAAGTTCTGTACATGTGTTCCTCCGCAGAGCTCTTTGGAAAAATCTGCAATATCGATAACGCGGACGACAGACCCATACTTATCACCAAAAAATTGCTTGATATCGGATTGATTTTGAACGTCTTCTAAAGAAAGCTCATAAGATTTAACAGGGTGGTTCTCTCTGATCCTGGAATTGACAAGCATCTCAATTTCTTTAAGCTGATTCTTAGAAACGCTCTTATGGTGGTTGAAGTCGAACCGTAATCTGTTTTCGTCTACTAAAGATCCTGCTTGTTTTATATGTTCTCCCAACACTTTTTGCAAAGCCCAATGGAGAAGGTGTGTTGCGCTATGGTTGTTTTCAATTAGCTCACGCCTAGTAATGTCAATTTTAGCAGTGACCGGTTCGCCTGCGATCAACGTTCCTTTTTGTAAAACTCCTTTATGAGTGATGATGTCTGCGTTTGGAGATTTTACTTCAGTCACTTTGAACTGAGCGCTGTGATGAGAAATAACTCCAATATCAGTTACCTGGCCACCTTTTTCTGCGTAAAACGGTGTTTGATCTAAAATGATCAGAGCTTCTTGCCCCTCATTTAAAGTCTCAACAAACTCTCCTCCTTTGATGATTGCAAGGATTGAAGATTCTGTTTCGTCTTGTGTATATCCCACAAATTCCGAAGCGCTATATTTTTGAGTGAAGCCTTCAAAAAGGGTCGAACCTGCTTCATATTCATGAGAGCTTCTTGCATTCTTTGACAATTCCTTAGCCTTTTCTTCTAAGATAGAATAAGCTTCTAAATTAACTTGAAGGTGATGGTCTCGGGCGATTAATAGAATTTCTTCTAGTGGAAATCCATAAGTATCTTTCAGTTTAAAAGCGTCTTCCCCGGAGATCTCTTTAGAATTAGAGTTCCTAGCTTTTTCAATAATTGAAGACAAAATGTTGCCTCCTCTTTTGAGGGTCTTGAAAAAGCTTTCTTCTTCAATGGTAAGGATTTCACAGATTCTCTCTTGTGATGCCTTAAGCTCTCCAAAATCACTTCCCATGCAATCTATTAGGGTTGGGACAAGCTCAGCTAAAAATGGTTTGTTAGCTCCCAAAAGCTTTGCATAGCGAACAGCTCTTCTTAAAAGCTTTCTTAGTACATAACCTCTTTCGATGTTACTAGGCTGGGCCCCATCAACAATTGCAAAACATAAAGATCTTAGGTGGTCTGCTATAACATGAAAAGCTGATGAAATATCAGGATCATCGATCTTATACTCAGCTCCAATAACGCTTGAGATTTTCTGAATAAGCTTTTTAAAAATATCTATATGAAAAACGTTGTAAGTTCCTTCTAAAATTGAAACAACTCTTTCTAATCCAGAGCCTGTGTCGACACCTTTTTGGGGGAGCTCTTTGACAGACCCATCTTTTTGGAGATCAAATTCCATGAAGACTAAATTCCAGAATTCTAAAAATCTGAGGCCTTCAGGATCTTCTTTTGGATTCTTGGCAGAGCTTAAATGTTCTCCACAGTCATAAAAAAGCTCGCTACAAGGCCCGCAAGGTCCTGTATCTCCCATCGTCCAGAAGTTATCTTTTTTTCCCATTTTGATAATACGCTCTTCTGGCAAATAGCTTTTCCAAAGATTTAAAGAGTCTTCATCTTCCTCATAGACAGTTACCCAGATTTTATCCTTTGCAAATCCATAAATATTAATAGTGACCTCAAAGGCAAACTGGATCGCTTCTTTTTTAAAATAATCTCCAAAAGAGAAGTTTCCTAGCATCTCAAAAAAAGTCATGTGCCTAGATGTGTGACCAACGTTATCAAGATCATTGTGTTTGCCTCCAACACGAATGCACTTTTGGGAGGTTGTGGCAGCCTTGTAATTTCTTGTGCTATGGCCTAAAAATAAATCTTTAAATTGATTCATCCCTGCATTTGTAAAAAGAAGCGTCGGGTCATCATGAGGGATCACAGAAGAGGACGGGACAACACTGTGTTGATTAGTTTTAAAATAATTTAAAAATTTAGATCTAATTTCCTGTGAAAGCATAAATTTTCTTCCATCGGTTATTGGCTTATTTGAACAAGTTTTTTTCTTAGTAGTCTACTTCTTGTGGAATTTAATTGTAAGATTTTAAACACTGGATACTGAGATTAATAACTTAGATTGTTTGGGGAAAATTAAATGGATGAAGACCTTAGTAAAACTCTTAACAAAGCTGCAAATACTATAAGGGCTTTGTCTTTTGAGGCAGTACAAAAAGCTAATTCAGGTCACCCGGGCCTTCCTATGGGATGTGCTGAGATTGGGGCCTATCTGTATGGGGAATACTTAAAGCACAATCCTGAGAATCCAAACTGGGCTAATAGGGATCGATTTATCCTCTCAGCAGGGCATGGATCGATGCTTTTATACTCATGTCTTCATCTTTCAGGTTTTGAGGTTTCTCTAGAAGATTTAAAAAATTTCAGACAACTACACTCAAAGACACCAGGTCATCCAGAAGCTCATGAAACTCCAGGTGTAGAAACAACAACAGGTCCTCTTGGGCAAGGTGTTGCTAATGCAGTTGGTCAAGCGCTTGGTTTTAAGCTTTTGCAAACAAAGTTTAATACCGAAGAACATAAGCTATTTGACAACAAAGTGGTTTGCCTAGCAGGTGATGGGTGTCTTATGGAAGGGATTTCGCATGAAGCGTGCTCGCTTGCTGGACACTTAGGACTTGATAACTTCATCTTAGTCTTTGATTCAAATAAAATTACATTAGATGGTCCCTTAGAACAGTGTGGCTCTGAAGATACTGTAGAAAGATTCAAGGCATACGGATTTGATGTCATGGAAATGGATGGGAATAATTTAGAGGACGTTCAGTCGACTTTTGCTAAAACGAGAGAGGTTCAAACCAAACCAATTCTAATTATTGCTCATACAGTCATTGGTAAAGGTTCTCCAGCGAAACAAGGAACCCACAATGTTCATGGCTCACCGCTCGGCCCAGAAGAATGTGAAGCGACTAAAAAAGCTCTTGGAATTTCTGAAGAAGATTTTTATATTCCACAGGCTGTAAAAAATTATTTCGAGTCTCATAAGAAAAAGGGAATCTCTTCCGAAGAAGAGTGGAACGAAATGTTTAATAAATGGCGCTCAGCAAATTCAGAGTTAGCTGAAGAATATGAAAAGATGCAAAAGCAATGTTTTTCTGAGAGTCTTGAAAAAGAAGTGTTGTCTTTAGAGATGCCAGATTCTATTTCAGGGAGAAAAGCAGCTCAGGCTGTTCTTCAAATTCTTGGAAAGCAATTGCCCCAACTATACGGGGGCTCTGCAGATCTTTCTGGTTCAGATTGTACTATGATGAAAGATTATGATCTTGTTGCCCCAAAAAAGTTTTCAGGTCGAAATATTAAATATGGAATTAGAGAGTTTGCAATGGCAGCAGCAGCAGCAGGTCTTTATGAGACAAACTTTATAACTCCATATGTGGGAACCTTTTTAACCTTTTCAGATTACATGAGAAATGCAGTAAGATTAGCATCTCTTTCAAAATATCACGTGATCTACCAGTTTACCCATGATTCTATCTTTCTGGGAGAAGATGGACCAACACACCAGCCCATTGAGCATTTAGCTGCATTAAGAGCTATGCCAAATCTTCATGTGATTAGGCCATGTGATAGTTATGAAGTGAAAGCCGCGTGGTTAGAAGCTTTGAAGTATGAAGGCCCTACAGCTCTTGTTTTTACAAGACAGAATTTGCCGTCCTTATCTGAGACAAAAGAGCATAGTTTTTCAGATGGTGTTGGAAAGGGTGCTTATACTTTGAAGAAAGAATCTAAAAATGTAGATTACATTCTTATTGCTACAGGATCTGAAGTTTCATTAGCCTTGAATGTGGCTAGAGAACTTGAAAAACATGACAAAGGCGTTAGAGTTGTTTCTATGCCGTGCATGGAGCTTTTTGAAAGGCAGTCATCTGAGTATAAGGAAGCTGTTCTAGGTGGAGATAATATCACACGAGTTTGTATAGAAGCTGGCGTAAGTTTTGGATGGCATAAATGGGTTGGTCCTAAAGGCCTTTGTATCTGTATGGAGTCTTTCGGAGCATCAGCGCCTGCAGCAGATTTAGCAAATGAATTTGGATTTACAACCGAATCTATCATTGAAAGGATCTTGTCAAACTAACTATGAATAGGCTTTATTTAAATGCTCTAAGTCATTCTAATTTTAGTGGAGAAGTTCCCCTTTGGATTATGAGACAGGCAGGTAGATACCTGCCGACTTATCAAAAGATACGCAAGACATCGTCTCTTATTGATATGTTTCATAATTCTGAAGTTATCGAACAGGTAACACTGCTGCCCATCGAAGAGTTTGGATTTGATGCAGCTATCTTATTTTCAGATATTCTAGTTGTATTAGAAGCTTTAGGAGTTAGTCTTTCTTATAAAGATGGAGTTGGACCCCAGCTCTTCCCGAGAGTTTCGTCTGAAAAAGAAGTTCTCTATCTTTTGAAAGAAAAAAAAGATGTAGAAGATACGCTCTCGTATGTCTTTGAGGGGATTAAAGCTCTAAAAAAAAGGCTAAGCGTTCCTTTGATAGGCTTTTGCGGAGGACCTTTAACTGTAATAAGTTATCTTCTTGAATCAGAAAATACTGAAAAATTAAAAGCTACGAAGCAGTGGATCTATCAAAGAGAAGATCTAGTACACACTCTTTTATCTCTTGTGACAGATGTAACAGAAAAGTATTTAGCAAAGCAGATTGATTCAGGGGTTGATAGCATTCAGATTTTTGATTCTTGGGCAGGATCCTTGCCTTTAGATCTCTTTAAGAGAGTAGCTAAACCATACCTAAAACGCCTGGTAGATTTTGTGAAAGCAAAAGGTGTTCCAGTTGTTATTTTTTCTAGGGGGACAAGCCTTTATTTTGAAGAGTTTTTAGCGCTAGGCGCCACTGCAATTAGCTGTGATGGTCAAAGAAGGGTTTATGATCTGAGATCTCTTTCCTCCCAAAAGGTGGTTTTACAAGGAGATTTAGATCCAGAACTTTTACTATATGGCACTACAAAGCAAGTGCAAGAAGAAGCTAGAAAGATCTTAAAAGGCATGAAAGATGATCCTGGATTTATATTTAACCTAGGTCACGGTATCTTGCCTCAAACACCTGTTGATAACGTTAAGGCGCTAGTTGCAACTGTAAGAGAAACAAGCCTTGTTACCAAGTAGCTGTTGGTGGCATAGAGCATAATATAGCTTTTGTATTTCCACCTGAGTTAAATCCAAATTTAGTGCCTCTATCGTAAACGAGATTAAATTCAACATAGTGAGCTCTTAATTGTTGCTGCAAATCTTTTTCTTCCTTGGTGTAAGGGATAAAGCATCTTTTTTGGTAGATAGGCATGATTGCCTCAGAGAATTTTAGCCCAACGTTTTTGACCATAGCAAAGTCTTTATCACTATTCCCTGTGCAGTAGTGATCAAAAAAAATTCCACCAACGCCTCGCTCTTTTTCTCTGTGTTTAATGTAGAAGTATTCCTTGGCATTTTGATAAAACTCAGGGTAGAGCTTTAATCCGAAAGGATCTAATGATTTTTTTGCTGTGGCATGAAAAAACTGAGTATCTTCTTCGAAAGGAAATCCCATAGGAGTTAGATCAAAACCACCACCGAACCAAAAAGTGTCTTTTGTTTCGATGTATCTAACGTTCATGTGAACTGTTGGAGCGTAAGGGTTTTGCATGTGAGTAATGAGGCTAACTCCTGTTGCAAAAAAAGGACCTTTAGCTTCATCTGTAGGGAACATCTCACCATGAATCTCAGAGAAATTTACTGCAGCTTTTTCGAAAACATCTCCTCTCAAAAGAGAAATTTCTCCGCCACCTTTATGCCCGTGATCCCATGATTCTCTTTCAAAGCGTTTAGATTTTTCTAAAGATTCAAATTCTGTGCAGATATGATCTCGAAGTGATTTAAAAAAAGTTACGATCTCTTGCTTTTTCATAAAAATCTCCTTGTGCAATCTATGATGTTTCAGGCATGTTCCCCTTGTTGAAAGTATCACCGGAGAAAGATATGAACAAGCGAAAAGTCGCAATTTTGGGAGGGGGAATTTCAGGACTTAGCCTAGCGCACTACTTGAATAAGTTATATCCAGAAATGGAGTTAACAGTTTTTGAAAAAAAATCCAAAGCAGGAGGTGTTCTAGGTCGAGAAATAACAGATAATTTTATCTTTGATACAGGGCCTAAAACTTTTAGTGTTTCTAGATCAGAACCTCTTTTAGACCTTATCTATGAATATGGGCTAGAGAGTCAGATTAAATTATCAAGCCCGGAGTCTAACAAAAGATTCTTGTACCAAAAACAAAAGATTCAAAAGATTCCCCAAGGGGTCTTTGAGGCTATGAAATCAAAACTAACGAGAAAAGCTTTACTACCTTTGATTGGAGAACTAAGTAAAAAAAAACAAATCGTAGAAGATGAGTCTGTTAAAGATTTTACGACGAGACGTTTTGGATCTTACATCGCTCATACCTTTTTTGATCCTTTGACTCTGGGGATCTATGCGACAAGCTTCGACAAGTTGTCTATGAATGTTTGTTTTCCAAAACTAAAAAAATGGGAAGAAGATTACGGCTCAGTGATCAAAGGACTATTTAGAGATAAACCAAAATCTAGATCATCAAAATACTCTTACCTTAAAGGGTCTCTTTTTTCACTAGAAGGTGGAATGTATTCTTTGATAGATCGAATGACACAAAAGCTTCCTGCGCAATTTAAGTATAATCAGATTGTTGAAAAAATTGACTATAGAAAAGAATTTGAGGTGGTTTCAAATAATACAAGTTATTATTTCGATCAAGTGTTCTCTGCTCTTCCTCTTCAGACTTTAAAGAACTTAAAAAACCCTTTATCAGAAACTATTCACGAAACCTATAAGGATTTAAAAAGTGTTGGAATAGTAGCCGTTTCAATGGAGTTTGAAAAAAGCGTTTTGCCAGTAAGTGGTTTTGGTTATTTAACGCAAAGTGTTGATAAAGAAGACCTGCTTGGGGTTGTCTTTGACTCTAAGATTTTTAGAACCTTTGATGGCAAAGATCGGTTGACTGTGATGATGGGAGGAAGTCTTTTCCCTGAGTTTTTACAGCTTTCTGATCAAGAGTTAGAAGACAAAGCTTTGAACGCTCTGCAAAAGCATTTGAGCATTAAGGAAGTTCCAAATACAGTTTTTGTTAAGAAATATCCTAATGCCATTCCATGTTTTGAACCTTTTCATAAAGAAAAAATAGCGTCGCTTGAATCACTTTTTAATGAAAGACTTCCTGGGTTTCATTTAGTTGGAAATTATTTACAAAATGGATCTGTTAGCTCTTGTATTTCAACCTCTAAAGACAAAGCAATGGAGTTGATAGCTTGATCAGTTGGATTATACGGGCGTATTTTTTAGCCTTTAGTGTTTTGATCTTTAGTAAAGCTCCTCGGGTGATTGAAATAGATTCCCCAAAGTATGAAAAAGGAGCCGGGTTATTTCATAATTTACTGATTGTTGTAGGAGCGTTGGATTATATAGAAAAACACCCCTTCAACAGTCTAAGCGTTGATTATAAAGATCAAGGCCGGTTCTTTGAAAAAGAGAAAGGGAGCAACTGGTGGAATTACTACTTTAAGCCAATTAACATTGGGTCAATGAAAGGAAAGCTGAAGTGTTTAACGGATGCAGAAAAGGCACACTTTGGGAATTCTAGCTTGTATTTTATGAATCGAAAAAGAGCGTGTTATTTGATCTCTAAATATATCAGATTAAAAACAAATCTCATCGCAGAGATCAAGGCGTTTCAAAAAAAGCATTTTTATGGTTTTTATATGATAGGTGTCCACTATCGGGGCACCGATAAATATAAAGAAGCGCAAAAAGTGTCTTATGAGACACTTTTGAAGAAAGTGACTTGTTGTTTAGACAGCAATCGATCAAAAAATCCTAAAGTTTTTTTAGCAACAGATGACATAGAAGCTAAAAAGTTTTTAGAAAAACATCTAGGGTCTAACATTATTACGCAAAATATACTGTATTCATCTGGAACAGTTGGTGTTCACTATCGCTATAAAGGATACCTCCTCGGGAAATGCGCAGTTATGGATGCCTATCTATTGTCTAAATGTCATCAGCTAATAAGAACGTCTTCAAATTTAAGCGCTGTATCAGCTTATTTGAATCCATCTCTTTTAGTTACTAATCTAAATGCTATTTTTACAGAACATCTGACTCCAAAAGAAATAAATAAGCTCAATGAGCTAAATCGAGTGAATTAGGTGTTTCTTTTAAGAGTTTAAACAATGTGTCGCAGCCGATAATACCACAGCGAAACAAAGCCATAAAAAATAAGGTAGGATTAAAATCCCGTATAGCTTTTTTACTTTGAACGACAAAATCATACAAAGCAAAACAAAGACCCAAGTGATTAAAGAGCAAAAAAAAGCTAGGAAAGGCTCTTGAAACGTAAAAAACAAAAAAGGCCAAAGGGTTGCAGAAACTAATTGCAAAGCCCAAAAAGTCAAAGCTGCAGCGCGATATTTTGTCTTTTCTGCGCCCCATAAACTAGCTCCAACAAAAGCCATAATTAAATAAATTAGAGACCAAACAATAGGAAATACGAAATCGGGAGGGGAGAACGATGGCTGATTCAAATTGTTATACCAACAGCTCAACATATCTGAGCCTTGCGACGCGATAAAAAGTGCGCAAATTGTGATAAAAAGAAAAATAAAGATATGTAAGGGTTTGCTGGCTTTGATAGTCATAAAAAAAACCTCTCTTTCTTTGCAAAATAGCAGTATATCCAATTTAGAGCGAGTCTACTTTCCTTATGTATGTTGCATAAGAGCTTCTTTATTCAAACTTTTTGAAAGAAGTTTGAATTGTTTTTCAGAATGAAGGGCTGAGATAATAAAGCTTAATAGGGAGCCATTTCTTAAATGCTGAGGAGGTTTAATGATAGAAGTAAGGATATTTTTTTTTGTCAGGTTATGAAAAAAAGCCTTTAAATTTTTTTCATTCTCAAATCTTGCACAGATGATGTGAGATTTTGAATCGATAAGATCGATAGAGGATAATTTAAGAAGGTCTCTTAAAGACTTAGAAAACGTTTTAATTTTTTCTCTTTCTTTATCCATATCAGGGATGAGGTCTAATGCTGCATCTATAGCGCCTAATGCAGCAGGAGGTAGTGAATTTAAGGATGAAATGGTTGAGTCAAAATGTAATAAGTAGTCTTTTATGAGTGTATTGCAACACAGGAAAGCTCCATAGGCACCACAAGTTTTTCCAAAAGTTCCTACTGTAAAATCAATCCCTTGTCTGTGAGAGCAAAGTCCCATCCCATCTTTCCCTTCTACACCAACAGAGTTGGAGTCGTCCACATAAAGAATAGCATTATGTTTTTCTGAAAGGCTGATTAAGTCATCAAGAGGAGCGTAGTCTCCTCCATATTGGAAAATAGACTCAACAATGATGATCTGGCTATGAGGGTTTTGATTTTTTTGTGAAGATAAAAGCTCTTCTAAGTGTTCTATGTCGTTGTGGTCAAAGCGTGTGACAGAAGATTTGCTTTGATAAGATCCGTAAAAAAGTGAGCTTTTGCAGTGTTTATCGATAAAGATTTGTGTTTTTTGAGTTCCAAGAGCTGCTAGGGATAATGAGTGAGCTTGGTAGTCGGAAGAAAAGAGAATGGAGTCTTCAAACCCAACAAGCGCAGAGAGTTTTTCTTCTATTTTTTTCTGGCTTTCAAACTGTTCGGGTAAAAAACGTGAAAAAGAACTTCCAGCACCCCATCTCAAGACGTAGTGGATTGTGTTTTTTTTGATATGTGAGTTTTCTGAGAGACCGAGAAAGTCATTAGAGCTAAAATTAGTAAAAACTCCGCCAGTTTCAGAAACTGATGGAAACTCATCGAGAGGAACAATACACCTAAGCTGTTTGTAATGCTCTTGCTCGTATTTTTTCTTTAATAACTGCTCGTAATAGTTGAACTTGCCTTTCATACACTCACTGCAATTGTTGCCGGCTGATCGTATCTTAACAATTCTTTAAAAGCCAAGTAATTATTTGTGTATCAGTGGGTGAAAAGCCTCTGAGATTTTATCTCCAAAGCTTTTTTTCTCCTGAATCACTTCTCTTGTGAAAGGATCAAAAGGGTTGTCTTTGTAACGACTATCTTCGAAGCAAAAGATCATTAATAAGTATTTTTCATTGTTTTGGAGTTTTGAGAAATCAACTTGTGAATTGGGTTTAAAAAATATTCCACTTTGTGGTTTTGAAGGGAATAAACTTTGTTCAGTCTCTTCTTTCTCAAAAGATGAAAGATTTATAAATAACCCCAGGGCGATCCCTGTATAAGAAAACATTTGCCTGAAGTAAATAGGTTCAGGTTCCTTCTCAGTCATTTTTTCTGTAATTAAAAGATCTAAACCATATTTTAAAGTGGATTTTCTAGTTAATTCTAGAGCTAGAGATTGAATTGTTCTATTTTTAGATAGCTTTTTAAAAGAATCGAAGCGTCTTGAAAGATGTCTTATGTTTGTGTCATCAAAGTGGATAAGATCTTTTCTTAACTCTTCATACAAAGGCTTTGAGATAAGGTCTTCAAGTTCTAAAAAGCCTTCTTCTCTAAAAAAATCTATATGCTGAATATCAATAGTAAATTTTGACATAAAAACCCGCTTTTTCGGATGTAGAGTTTACCTGAAGAACTCTTTAAAAGGGCAAAGATTTTTTAAATATGAGGCTAAAATTTCATTTCTTTAATACGGGAGAGGGCTTTTTTTGTATCTTCCTCAGTTGTAAAGCTAGAAAGTCTTACATATCCTTCTCCCAAGGATCCAAATCCTGATCCTGGAATTGAGATCATATGGTGTTTTTGGAGTAGGTAGTCGAAGAATTCCCAGGAGGTTAATGGCTCGGGGCATTTCCACCAAAGATAGGGGCTATTTTCCCCTCCAAAACATTCGAATCCTTGAGCAATAATGGCATCCTTTAGGATTTGACCGCATTTTCTATAAAGGTCTATATCTTGCTTTGACTCTTCTAGGGCCTTACGGCTAAGTGCTGCAGCCCCAGCTTTTTGAATAAGATAGGAGGGGCCGTTAAATGTAACAGCTTGTCTTTGTTTCCATATTTTATTAAGAGGAGTTTCTTCTTTATCCAATTTGACCATCAAAGAATCGGGGATGATGGAGTAAGAGAGTCGAAGTCCTGAAAAGCCGGAGGTTTTAGAAAATGAGCGGAGTTCTATAGCTACATCTTTAGCTCCTGGGATCTCATAAATACTTTTTGGTGTGTCCTTTCCGTGAATGAATGCTTCATAGGCGGCGTCTACTATAAGTACAGAGTTATGTTTTTTTGCATAAGCAACCCATTTAGACAGATCATCTTTAGTGAGACTGCATCCGGTAGGATTATTAGGTGTGCAAAGAAAAACAATATCGCATTTTTTTCTAGGAGGTTTTGGAACAAATCCTGTCTCAAGAGTGCATGGAAGCTGGGTGATTTCTGGATACAAACCTTTCTTTGGGAAAGAAGTTCTTCCCGACAAAACACAGGAGTCTAGATATACTGGATAAGTAGGATTTGGCAGTGCAATTTTTGAGTCTTTGTGGAACAGCTCTAAAAGAGAAGTAATATCGCTCATAATGCCATCTGAGATAAAGACTTCCTGAGCTTTAATTCCATATTTACCGTACTCAACATCAACAATGGCTTTCTTTAAAAAAGGATGGCCAGTTGAAGGACCATAGCCTCTTCTTGTTGTGCATACATCTTCGACGGCTTCAAGAAGCGCTTTTTTTATCGCTCCTCGAATAGGGAATGCTACGTCGCCCACACCAAAATTCAGCAAAGGCTTTGCTTGGAGAGAATTTTCTGAAAGAGCTCTTGCTTTTTCTTCAACGACGGGAAAAATAAGTTCTTGGTGAAGCTTTAAAAAATGAGGACTTGCTTTTGACATGTTTGTTTTTGTAGGTTATAGGACAACAATTGATTAAGTCTAATTTAAAAAAACGTATTCTACAAGAGTCATAATTAAAGTTGTTTATGAAAAAACATAAGCTTTTGGCAAATGCCGAAGAAATTCAGGAGAAGCTTTGTTATAAGTTTCAAGATAAAAAACTTTTAGAACTTGCATTTACTCATAGATCATTTGTGAATGAAAATAAAGATCTGACAGAAGAGCATAATGAGCGATTAGAATTTTTAGGTGATGCTGTTTTAGAGTTGCTCGTTAGCGAGTTTCTATTTAGGCGTAAGCCAAACCACAGGGAAGGAGATCTTACTTTACTAAGATCTCGATTAGTCGATGCATCTTCTTGTAAAGAATTTATCTCCTTACTTGAAATAGGTGATTTCTTGTTGCTTGGGAAAGGAGAGAGGAAAAATCAAGGGAAGGGAAGAGAGACCTTATATTCGGATCTTTTTGAAGCCTTGCTAGGAGCTATTTATTTAGATGGGGGATTAGAAAGGACGAGAACGTTCTTTTTTGAAAGATTTTCCCAGATGATCGAGGAAATTATTACTAATCCAGCAGAAAATTGGAAAGCTTTATTACAAGATTTTGTACAGAAGGGGTTTCAAAAGCAACCGATCTATCATGTGGTGGATTCCTCTGGACCTGACCATGAAAAAATATTTCATGTTGAGGTTTGTTTAGATGATAAGGTTTTAGGAAGTGGACAAGGCCTTTCAAAAAAACAAGCAGAACAAAAGGCTGCAGAAAATGCACTTCTAATCTTGAAAAAGGAAGCGGGTGATGGCGAAGGATAAATTACAATGGGTTTGTGATGAATGCGGGCATGCCCAAGCAAAATGGTCAGGGAGTTGTCTTTCTTGTAAAAGATGGAACACAATGCATGAAATGATCATTCCTAAAGAGAGTAAAAAAGTCTATCTGTCAAAAAAAACTTCAACTTCTAAACCTATTTTAGTTAAAGATGTTAAGCAGCAATCTTTTCAAAGAGTTAAAAGCGGATTTGTTGAATTGGATCGTCTTATGGGAGGTGGAGTAGTCCGCGGCTCATTAAATCTTCTAGGGGGAAAGCCTGGAATCGGGAAATCAACCATTATGTTGCAACTTGCAACAGCTTTTGCAAATCAGGGCCTTGTTGTTTTATACGTTTGCGGAGAAGAGTCAATCGAACAAACCTCTTTAAGAGCTCAAAGACTTGGAAGTTCTGTAGATAATTTATATCTCCTTTCTGAGACCGTTTTTTCCTCAATTAAATCAAGTGTGGATCAGTTAAAGCCAGATGTTTTGATTATAGATTCAGCTCAAATTGTTTATAAAGATGACCTACCATCCTCTCCTGGGTCGGTACTGCAAGTCAAAGAAATCGCAATGGAGTGTATGCACATAGCGAAGGAAAATGGGATTATCACATTTTTAATTGGTCATGTTACAAAAAGTGGAGACTTAGCTGGGCCTAGAGTTTTAGAGCATTTAGTTGATACAGTGTTGGATTTTGAAGGAGATCAAAAACATGGCTATAGAATTTTAAGATCTAGTAAGAACCGATTTGGCCCTACCGATGATATTGTTATTTTTCAAATGAAGCAAGCAGGGCTCGAAGAGGTTAAAAATCCATCGCTTGTCTTTATAGAAGAGCGAAAAGGAGAAGTTCCAGGATCTGTAGTTTGTCCAGCATTAGAAGGGTCTAGGTCTTTGCTTATCGAAGTGCAGGCGTTAGTTTCAAAAACAGCGTATCCTTCACCGATACGAAAGACAACAGGTCTTGATCAAAATAGACTAACGCTGCTTTTGGCAGTGCTGGAAAAAAGGCTAAAGATTCCTCTTTATTCTTCAGATGTTTTTGTCTCTATTGCGGGAGGAATAAAAATTCAAGAACCCGGTATCGATTTAGCAGTTTTATTAGCTGTTGCGTCGTCATTTTTATCTAAGCCAATCGATCCGAGCACTGCAGTTACTGGAGAAGTAGGGTTAAATGGGGAGCTTCGCTCAGTATCTAGGATTGAAAATAGAGTCAAAGAAGCGTATCACATGGGATTTGATAAATTAATCATCCCCAAAAAGTGTCTGTCTGAAATCTCAAGTGATCTATTGAGTAAAATTAAAATTCATGCGATAGAGACAATACAAGAGGCACTATCATATTCTTTTGGGACGACATGCAAATAAAAGTTTGTGCGAGAGATTCTGCTTTATCTAAGGCTCAAGTAAGTGAAGTTTTAGATGAGGTGCAAAAATTTCATGCTAACATCTTCTTCCAAAATCATTTCATAAAAACCTATGGAGATTTGGATTTAAAGACATCTCTTATAGATATAGATAAGACCGATTTTTTTACTAGAGAAGTTGATCAAACTATTTTAGAAAATTTGTGCGATATTTCAATACACTCAGCAAAAGATCTTCCAAATGAATTAAATGAGGACCTAGAGGTTGTAGCCTTGACAAAAGGAGTGTGCTCAAGGGATTGTTTGGTTTTAAGGGATGGGCAAAATTTATGCTCTTTGCCAAGGGGAGCTAAGATCGGAACATCATCTCTTAGAAGAATTTCAATGATTAAAAGTTTAAGAGAAGATTTAGAAGTCTCTGATATAAGAGGTGATATACTATCAAGACTTAATCAATTAAATTTAGGAAAATTTGATGGGGTAGTTATTGCAAATGCAGCTCTTACTAGATTAAAGCTTTCTGTAAATAAGGTATTGCTAGAGGGTGAGACTGTTTCGTTTCAAGGACAGTTAGCAATTATTGCTAGGAAAAATAGAGAGGATCTAAAAAGAATTTTTAGACCGCTTGATTCTAGAGTTAAAATTTAAACCAAGGAAAGGGAAATGAATAAACCGTCTTTGTTTGTAGGATTGGATGGATCAGAAAGCAATACCCAGGCGGATGTCATTCCTTTTATCGAAACTAAGCCGCTTGAGCTTGATAGTTTCCATATTAAACATCAATTTGAGGACCTTGACGAATATACTCATATTTTATTCACGAGTAAAAATGGGGTTAAGTACTTTTTTGAAGCATTAGATCATTTTCAAATAGATCCCTCTATCTTGCACGGGAAGATCAGCATCTGTATAGGGCAAAGTACAAAAAAAGCCTTAGAGAGTTTTGGGATTAAAAAAATACTAACGCCCAGAGAATCAACTCAAGAAGGTCTCATAGAAATGTTGGCAATGATGGATGTAAAACATTCTTATTTTCTATTGCCTAGATCAAATCTTTCTAGGAAGACCTTGGTTAATGCTCTGAAACGATGGCGAATTAGAATGCAGGTTTGTGATCTTTATACAACGGTATCAAAGATCCCTAGTCCACTACCTGATTTATCAAAGTACAATGAAATCATTTTTTCTTCTCCCTCTTCAGTCGACTCTTTTAAAAAAATATTTCCAAGGATTCCTAGAGATCTTAAATACACGGCAATTGGTCCAGTTACAAAGAAATATTTATTTGAAAATCTTCATAAATAATTTTTTATCTTAGAAATATTTTGTTTTTCATTACTCTTGGGAAAGGTTTGTGTATTTGCTTCTAACTAATTGATTGTTAGTTTGTAAGAGAGGTCTTGTGGAGGCTTTTGTTAAACAGATTAGAGTTGGATTTGTTGAGGAATTACTTCCATATATGGTATAGTGCTGCCAATATTTATATATTAAGCATAGGGCTTCTATGGGTTTTTTAAGGCTGTTTTCAAAAACAAAACCAAAAATTAAAGTCGAAGCATCAAAAAAAGATGGTTTTAGTGGGTGGGTTAAATGTTCTCAATGTACTGAGATGGTTCACTCAAATGAGATGCAAGAGAATCTGAACTGCTGCCCAAAATGTGGTCATCATTATAGATTTTCTGCTGCGCAGAGAATTGATTTACTTGCGGATGAAAATAGTTTCGAGGAGCTCTTTACTGAGTTAAAGCCGATAGATCCATTAGAGTTTGTTGACAGTGAGCCTTATACTCAAAGAATTGCAAGAGCTCAAGCTAAGTCTGGAAGAGACGAAGGAATCTATACAGGAACTTGCTTGATCAATGAGCGAAAGACTGCTTTGGCTGTTATGGATTTTGGGTACATGGGAGGTTCCATGGGCTCAGTTGTAGGTGAAAGACTTACAAGGCTTATAGAACTTGCTTGTGAGAAAGGAATTCCTCTTGTTGTCGTTTCTTCTTCAGGGGGAGCTAGAATGCAAGAGTCTTCTCTATCACTAATGCAAATGGCCAAAACATCAGCAGCGCTTGCTCGCTTAGATAACAAGGGAGTTCCATACATCTCGGTTCTTACAAATCCAACAACTGGAGGAGTCACAGCCTCGTTTGCATCACTTGGCGATATTATAATTGCTGAGCCAGATGCTCTTATAGGATTTGCTGGACCTAGAATCGTAGAACAAACGATTAGGCAAAAACTACCCTCAACAGCGCAAAAATCTGAGTTTTTACTAGAAAAAGGGATGATCGATTGCATAGTAAAACGCTCAGAGTTGAAAGATAAAATTAGCGTATTCCTAGAGTTTTTAACTAGTAATCAAAAACCAAATTTGTCATCTTCAATGAAAACTCCGGGCTCAGATGAGCTTGAGAAGCTAAAAAAGCTACTCGACTCAGTTGAGACCCAAAAGAATCTGACAAACTAAAAGGTTCGAAAAATGCAAGATTACATTGATGTCGAAGTACTCACAGACGATGACCAATTTATTCCTCACTATGCTTCAAGCTCCGCGGCGGGCTGTGATGCAAAAGCTTGTATTAGCGAAGATCTGATAATAAATCCAGGTGAAAGGGCTCTAGTCCCAACGGGACTTAAAGTGTCTATCCCAGACGGGTTTGAAATTCAGGTGAGACCTAGAAGCGGTTTTGCTCTTAAGCATGGTCTAACTGTTTTAAATACTCCTGGCACAATAGATGCTGACTATAGGGGTGAAATTGGGGTGATCCTTATGAATCATGGGACAGAGGCTTTTACGATCACTAGAGGCATGAGAATTGCTCAGCTGGTTGTTTCAAAAGTATATCAAGCACGCTTTCACCAAAAAGAGACACTAACTACCACAATGCGGGGAGAAGGTGGTTTTGGCCATTCGGGAACGCATTAAGACACAAAAAAAAGTCTTATTAGATCTATTATCTAAGCTACATGAACCAAATAGAGAGAAGGTTTTGATTACTAAATATTTAGATCCTCAGTTTGTTCTTTTTACTGATTCTAAAAGTCGGGATGACATTATTAAAGAGCTTGTTCAGCTTTTAGAAAAAAAAGGCGTAGTTGATGAGGGTCAAAAATTTTACGAAGCGGTCATTCAAAGAGAAAAAATAGTGTCTACAGGAATTGGACTTGGTATTGCTATTCCTCATGCTAAATTAGAAAGTTTTCAGGATTTTTTCTTGGCTATGGGAGTTTTAAAAGAAGAGGGTGTTGAGTGGAACTCTTTAGATAAGGCGCCTGTTAGGCTCGTCTTTTTGATTGGGGGACCATCAAATAAACAAACTCAATACTTAACAATTTTGTCTAAAATTACTGCTGCTATGAAAAATGAACAGTTAAGATGTAAACTTTTTGAGGCAACTTCTCCAGAGCAGTTTGTGGAAATCCTTCAAGATCATTTTTCAATCGCGTAATCTTTTTAAAAAAAAATTAGAAAAACTAAAACTTATTGTATTTTTGCAGATGCTTTTAAAAGAAGGCTAATGATAAGGTTTGGAGAGGTAACCGTATTTGCTGGGAGATGTAGATGGATTTAAAAATCAAAGATGTAGCTGAGCTTTTAAATGTATCAGAAACTACTATAAGAAGATGGCTAGCAGAAGGGAAGATTCCAGCGTATCGCATTCACCACCAGTATAGATTTTCGAGAATGGAAATTGAAGACTGGGTGATGAGCTGTCGTTTAAATAAAGATAATCAAGGACAGTTTTTACCGGTAGAAGAACAAATTTATCCTCAAAAAGAGCAAGAAGAATTACCTCAAGAAGTTGTTGGTCAGCAGCAGTTTTCTCTATTTCGAGCTATCCACAGAGGAGATGTCTTTACTTCTTCAAAACTTGAAAGTAAAAGCTCCTTAATTTCAGAAACGGTTTCTAGAATAGCCCCAAATTTAGGTCTTGATCAAAGTGTTCTAACAGAACTTTTACTCGATAGAGAAAGTTTAATGTCAACAGCCTTAAATAATGGAATCGCTGTCCCTCATACAAGGGAATTTCTTATTAAAAGGCCGTTTGATGTTGTCGTTTTAGTCTATCCAGAAACGCCAGTTGACTGGGGCGCTTTAGATGAACAAAAAGTCCATTCCTTGTTTTTCCTTTTCGCCTGTAATGATAAAAGACATCTTCATTTACTCGCTAAAATTGCACACTTTTCTAGTGATCGTGCAAACCTAGAGTTTTTACAAACAAAACCTGGAAAAGAAGAATTACTCTCTTACATTAAAGAGTGGGAAGCTAGTTTTAAAAAAGGATCCTAATAGCTTTAACTTTTTCTTTTAAAGAATTCTTTTGTTGTGACAAAGTGAGCGTCTAGTCTGACTTGTTTAAATTGAGGTGTTCTCTTGGGAGAAAATTTTGAGCCATACATTAAAACTCAAGATCGTATCAAAGAATTTTCTGCGAAATCTATCATTCTTGGAATGGTTTTAGGGCTTGTTTTTGGAGTAGGGAACGCTTACTTAGGATTGAAAGTTGGGTCTACAGTGTCAGCATCTGTCCCAGCTGCAGTCCTATCTATGACAATTTTGCACCTCTTTTTCAAAAGAGTTACAATTCTAGAAAATAACATGGTTCAAACTATAGCTTCAGTCGGAGAAGCTATTGCTGCCGGTGTTATTTTTACAGCGCCTGCTTTGTATATCTTAGGGGCGGGGCCTTCTCTTTACAAAATTATTTTACTGTCTTCTTTAGGCGCAATTTTAGGGATATTGTTTATGATTCCCATGAGGCGTTATATTATCGTAGAAGAGCATGGGAAACTGCCTTTTCCAGAAGGTTCGGCTTGCGCTGAAATTATAAAGACGAAAGAGAAAGGAAAATCACAAGCGTTCTTAGCATTATTCGGGATCGCAGTCGGTAGTATTTATAAGTTATTAGTCTCGGTTTTTAATTTGTGGAAAGAAACGCCATCATGGTTTTCAAAAAGACTTAACAACTTTGAATTTAGCATTGATTGTACTCCAGCTCTTCTTGGGGTTGGCTATATCATAGGGCCTCGAATAGCTTCTTATATGTTTTTCGGTGGAGCTTTAAGTTGGTGGGTTATCATCCCATTGATTTCAATGTTTTCTACAGGAGATGTGATTGTAGCACCAGCGACATTTCCGGTTTCAAAAATGTCACCGGAAGAGATCTGGTCAAATTATATTCGATTTGTGGGAGCTGGAGCCGTTGCAGTAGGTGGGCTGCTCAGCATGGTTAAGATCTTTCCAATGATAAAAAAAACACTAATTTCAGGGTTCAAAGAGCTGTTTCATCACAAGAAGCACAGAGCAGATATTAGCAGAACAGATAAAGACATTTCACTTAGATGGCTTATTTTAGGATCTGTTTGTATTATAGCCTTTATTTGGCTGTTTCCAGGGTTCCATCTTAACTTTTTGACCATACTGCTTCTCACTATTTTAGGTTTTTTCTTTGTTGGAGTGACATCGATTACAGTTGGAATTGTTGGAAGTACTTCCAATCCAGCATCTGGAATGACAATTACCACTTTATTACTTACATGTTTGATATTTCTATCTATCGGTTGGACTGAAAGAATTTACCTTATTTCTGCTTTGACTATGAGTATTGTCGTGAACGTAGCTATAGCTTTGGCCTCTACGACCTCTCAAGACTTAAAAACAGGTTATTTATTAGGAGCTACGCCCAAGTGGCAACAAATTGGAGAAATTATTGGGGTGATTCTTCCAGCAGTTGCAATTGGTTTTACGGTCTATTTGCTGAATCAGGCATATGGCTTTGGAAGTAAAACACTCCCAGCCCCTCAGGCATCATTAATGGCTCTTATTGCAAAAGGTGTTATAGCAAAAAGTATTCCATTTACACTTGTGACAATTGGGGTTGTCATTGGAGCTATTTTAGCAATTATCGGACTTCCAGTGTTGCCAATAGCTATAGGGCTATACCTGCCATTATCTTTAAGTACAGGTATTTTTGTAGGAGGTATTGTTCACTTTTTGATTAAGAAGTTTAGTGAAAAAGAAGATGAATGCGATCGAGGGATTTTATTTTCGTCAGGACTTGTAGCGGGTGATGCTTGTACAGGAGTTGTGATCGCTTCAATCATTGTCTTTGCAAAGCAAAGCTTTAAAGCAACATCAACAAGTCCTCAATACTTAAGCTTAGTGATGTATTTATTTTTGGCTTTAGTCCTAGCAATTGCTTGTAAGGGAATAGTTAAATCAAAGTTTAAGAAGTAGATTCTAAATCAGAAATGTCTTTTTCTAGCTTTGCCCGAGTCTCATCTGAATCATTGTTTAAAAAACTGTGGTAGTCATCTTCTAGTTTTTTTTCTTTAGTTTGAACAGATTCACTAAGCGCAGCTTTTGCGCTTTGGTTCATGATTTTCAATGCTTTTTCCATAACTTTTTTAAACTCAACTTTTTGGTGAGTCTCACTAGATTTGGAGTACTCTTGGAGACTATCTTTAAAAAGCTTCACCCCTTCTTGAAACTCCATGCGATAAGAAGGTGGGTTTTCAGGTGATGGTCCAACGTTATTAATTTCTGACATAACTTAGATTCTTTGTTGAGTTCACTTAATCACAACGAATAGGGTAAAAACTCATTTTTTTCAAATAGATAAAAAAGATTACAAAATTATAAGTTTTGACTAGAATCCGGGGGAGTATAATTAATCTGACTGGAGAATTTTGTGAAAAAGCTTTTAGTAAGTTCTGTTATTCTTATAAACACTTTTGGTTTTGCTAAACCTACTACAACCGCGCCCCAGGAAAAGATCTACTCTAGAGAGGAGATACAGAGCGAGGTTGTCGATGCTCAAGCCGAGTTTGAAAGAGCCAAGGAGATGTTTAACCCTTGGTATGCGGGACCTCTTTTAACCCCTTCTCCAAACGTATTAGGTAAAGGACTTGTAAACATACAGCCTTATATGTTTTTTACTGGGAATACTCGCCAATACTCAAAGAGCGGAAGCTCAGAGAGTATTCCAACATTATTCCAAGTTAATCCTCAATTTATTACTCAGATAGGTGTTTGGGATCGATTTTCAATAATAAACAACGTGCCAGCGATTTATAACAGACAAAATGGACAAAGTTCCTTCAATATCCAAGATATTTCCCTAAACTTAGCTTTTCAGGCTCTCAAATCATCTCCGCATACTCCAGCTATTTCCCTAACAGTTTCTCAGGTATTTCCTGCAGGTAAATATGAAAATTTAAATCCTGCAAAAGGTGGAGTGGACGCAACGGGATCTGGGGCTTATAAAACCTCATTTAGTTTTACCATGGGGCGAGTTATCTGGTGGATTCCAAACCATCCAATGAATGTCAGGATGTCGTTAAACTACCAGGTGTCA
The DNA here is from genome assembly GCA_030427725.1 of Chlamydiia bacterium. GTDB lineage: Bacteria > Chlamydiota > Chlamydiia > Chlamydiales > JAUICV01. Next base: position 50,875 of record JAUICV010000001.1, read on the forward strand.
ACAGATGTTGGTGTGAAAAGTTTTAATGCTTATGGTGGAGGCTATGGCACAAATGGAAAAGTTAATGTTGGCAATAGTTTAACAGCTGATGCAGCCTTTGAGTATAGTTTTGTTCAAAAATGGGCTTTAGCTTGCGACTTTGTTTACACATACTCTTCAAAATCGACGTTTACAGGAAACAGTGGACTAACAGCTGCAGGAGCTGTTGCCAGCGTTGGGGGACCCTTTAGTGATCAGCTAAGTATGGCTCCAGCTATTGAATACAATCCAACAGCAAACGTAGGTTTCTTAGTGGGCGTATGGTATCCACTTTGGGGAAGAAACTCGTTAGGTTTCGTCTCAGGTGTGATAACCGCTGAATATACTTTTTAGTAAAAAGGAGTTTTTACTCCTTTTTACTCTTATCTGAGGCTTCTACTAGATCTTTAGTTTCAGAAACCTCTTTCACATCAGATGTTTTGAAGTTGATTTCATCGCCCTCTACAACGCAGTCTAGGTTTTTCCCACCAGATGGATCTTTTAAAACCATTTCAGCTAAAGGATCTTCGAGATATCTTTCTATAGCTCTACGAAGTGGTCTAGCTCCCATTTCTGGTTGATAGCTTTTATCAACTAAAAAGACTTTAGACTCTTGAGAAAGATTTAGATGGATGTCTTTAGCTTTAAGTCTGTTTTGCAGTTTTGCAACTTCTAAATCTATTACATGGGTTAGAAGTTCTTTGTCTAGCGCCCTAAAGATCACGGTGTTATCAAGTCTGTTGATAAACTCTGGCTTGAAGTGTTTTTTCACAGCACGATCAATTTTTTCCTGCATGGTTTTAAAATCAGGCATGCCTTCGGTCACACCAAAACCAACCTCTGTGGTTCTTCTGATTAGATCGGATCCTAGATTGGAAGTTAAGATAATTACTGTATTTCTAAAATCGATCTTTCTTCCAAAAGAATCTGTTAGCCTTCCTTCTTCAAGAATTTGAAGTAAGATGTTCATGACATCAGGATGGGCTTTTTCTATCTCATCGAATAAAACAACTGAGTAAGGTCTTTGACGAACTCTTTCTGTTAGCTGGCCACCTTCTTCATGACCTACATATCCCGGAGGAGAACCTGTCATTCTTGAGACAGCAAATTTTTCCATGTACTCTGACATATCAACTTGAATCAGAGCGTCTTCTCCACCGAAAAGATGTTTAGCTAGCTGTCTTGCTAACAATGTTTTGCCAACACCTGTAGGGCCTAAAAATAGAAATGCTCCGATAGGGCGATTGGGGTCTTTGATGTCAGCTCGTGAGCGTCTTATTGCTCTGCAGACTATTTTTACCGCATCAGCTTGCCCAATCACTTCTGTTTGAAGAGTTTCTTCCATTTTAAGTATTTTAGCTGTTTCACCCTCAGTTAATCTTGTGACAGGAATACCAGTTTGTTTTGCTACAATATGGGCTACATCGTCCTCATCTACTATAACTTTGTGCTCTTCCTTATTTTTCTCCCACTCAGCTTTGAGGTTTTGGTGATGTTCTCTTAAGTTCTTTTCTGTATCTCGGAGCTTGGCAGCTTTTTCATATTCTTGCTTGCCAATAGCACCTTCTTTAGCATTTTTTAATTCTTCAATTTCATTTTCTAGTTGAGTGATTTCTGTTGGTTGATGGAGAACAGAAATTCTAGCTCTAGCTCCAGCTTCATCAATTAAATCGATAGCCTTATCTGGTAAAAATCTACCAGTAATATATCGATCAGATAAAAAGACTGCGGATGAAATAGCTTCATCAGTATAGGCGCACTTGTGATGCTCTTCATATTTCAGCTTTAATCCTTTTAAGATCTCTTCTGATTCTGAAATATTTGGAGGGGAAACTGTGATTTTTTGGAATCTCCGTTCTAATGCGGCGTCTTTTTCAATGTGTTTTCTGTATTCATCAATGGTTGTTGCTCCAATGATTTGAATCTCGCCTCTAGATAGAGCAGGCTTTAAGATGTTAGATGCATCTATAGCTCCCTCTGCAGCTCCAGCGCCAACTATCGTGTGAAGCTCATCAATGAAAAGTAAAATGTTTCCATTTTTCTTGATCTCATCCATGACAGCTTTAATGCGCTCTTCAAACTGACCGCGGTACTTTGTTCCTGCAATCATAAGTGTTAAATCTAAAGCTATTAAACGTTTATTTGCTAAATGATCGGGAACGTCTCCATTTATGATTGCATGGGCTAATCCCTCAACAATAGCTGTTTTACCAACTCCCGCTTCACCAATAAGAACAGGGTTATTTTTTCTTCTTCGGCAAAGAATTAATGTAAGTCTTTCAACTTCTTGCTTACGACCAATGACAGGATCTAATTTAGATTCTTTGCAAAGCTCAGTTAGGTCATGACCATAAGCTTTCAGAGCTGGCATTTTGTCGCTTCCCATGCCAGGAGGTTTTTCTTGAGCTCTTTGGGAAGGAGTCATGCCCATAGGAGGAAGTTGTAAATTAAACGTTTCAAGTTCCTTTAGGACCTCTTTTCTAACCTCTTTTAAATTGATGTTCAGATTTTCTAAAATCTGAGCGGCTACTCCATCTGTTTGTCTAAGGAGGGCTAATAGTAAATGCTCAGTGCCGACATAGTTGTGGTTTAGAGCAGCAGCTTCCTCGTTTGAGAATTCAAAAACTTTCTTAACCTTTCCGGTTAGAGCAGGATCGCCATAAACTTGAATTTCAGGACCAAATCCTACGAGCCGTTCGACTTCGGATAGAACGGTTTCGTAATCAATGTTGAGATTTCGTAAAACATTAACAGCTATGCCTTGACCAAGCTTAAGAAGACCAAGGAGTACATGCTCAGTCCCTAAATAATTATGGTTCAGTCTTTGAGCTTCTTTTTTAGCAAGTTTGATAACTTGTTTTGCTCGGTTGGTAAACTTGTCAAACATTATGATCCTAAATTAAGAATTTTTAACTAATTAAAATTTAATGGGTTACTTATCATATCAAGAAATTAGGTTTCTTGCTACTTCAATTTCATTCTATGTAGCGAGGTTATTTTTGTAAATTAACCTAAAAAACCTTTTACAAGTTGCAAAGCTTAAATATTTTATGGTATTTTTCTGTTAACTAATTAGGAAAAATTATGAATTTTAAGCTGATTGAAACTCCAAAAATGCTAGCTCAAGATCTCATGGATCTAGATAAAAAGCTTTTGGATAATCTTGATCCAAAAGGTCCTGCTTATCTTCACTTATACGATTGGGATGGACCAAGTATCACTTATGGATATTTTATCAATCAAAACAAAACTTTGAATGAAAATGGTCTTAAAAAATGGGGAATACATACTGGTAGAAGACCCACCGGTGGAGGAGTAACGATTCATCTATCAGATCTGGCCTTTTCCGTTTTAGTTCCTGAGTCGCATGAAGGGTATCATGAAAAAACTTTAGATAACTATTTATATATTAATCAGATAGTTAAAAAGGCGATAAAAAATTTCATGAAAAGTAGTGGGCTAAATTTGCTAAAAGTTGATTCAGCAGGGCTTGATTTGCATTGTCAAAATTATTGTATGGCGAAACCAACGATCTATGATGTCATGCTAGAGGGGAAAAAAGTTGCTGGGGCTGCACAAAGAAAGAAAAAGCGAGGCTTTTTACATCAGGGAACCATTTCAATAGCAATTCCTAAGATGGAAATTTTAAAGGATATTTTGCCACAAGAGAACAGAGTTCTGGAGGCTATGATGGCTAATAGTTTTACTTTTCTTGGAGTGGATTATTCTGAAGAAGAGTTAAATCAAGCTAGAGCTGTTCTAAGACGGTGTTTAAAAGAGGCTTTTTTGGGGAGTTGAAATCTCTGAAAAAAAAAGGTAAACTTTTCCAAAATTATATCATCACACGATCAAGTAAGGGTTTATAAATGGGCAAGACGCAAAAGGTAGCCATATCTCCGACACGAGAAGAAGATTACGCAGAATGGTATCAACAAGTAATCAAAGCTTCTGATTTAGCGGAGCATTCACCAGTTAGAGGTTGTATGGTGATCAAGCCCTGGGGGTATAGACTCTGGGAAAAAATAAAAGAATCACTGGATAAGAAATTCAAAGAAACAGGTCATGAAAATGCCTATTTTCCTCTGTTCATCCCTTTAAGTTATCTTCAGAAAGAAGCCGAGCATGTGGAAGGATTCGCGAAAGAATGCGCAGTTGTGACACATCATAAATTAGAAAAATCCAGTTCGGGAGAGCTAGTTCCTTCAGGAGAATTAGAAGAACCTTTAGTTGTTAGACCAACTTCAGAAATGATTATTGGCGAATCATTTTCTAGATGGATTGAGTCGTATAGAGATCTACCACTAAAGTTAAATCAGTGGGCTAATATTGTTAGATGGGAAATGCGAACAAGGCTTTTCCTTAGAACAGCGGAGATTCTTTGGCAAGAAGGGCATACAGCTCATGCGACGAAAGAAGAGGCTGTAGAGGAAACAAATCAGATGCTTGATATCTATGTAGAGATATCTGAAAAACTATTAGCTATTCCAGTAATCAAGGGTCAGAAAAGTGAAAGAGAAAAATTTCCAGGGGCAGATACAACTCTATGCTTTGAGGCGATGATGCAAGATGGCAAAGCTCTTCAGATGGGGACCTCTCACTTTTTAGGTCAGAACTTTTCTAAAGCTGCAGACATCACTTTCACAGATCAAGAGGGGAAACTACAGCATGCTTGGACTACTTCATGGGGCGTTACAACAAGGCTTATAGGTGCGATCATAATGACTCACTCTGATGATAATGGATTGATTTTACCTCCAAGAGTCGCTTCGGCTCACGTTGTAATTATACCTTTTATTCCCAAAAATGGAGATAAAGAAAGTATTTGCGAGTACTGTGAAAAACTGAAACAGCAAATTTCTAGTGTAAACTATCACGGATCCACTTTGGATGTGAAGGTCGATGATCGTGATTTAAGAAGTGGAGAAAAAGCGTGGCAGTGGATCAAGAAAGGTGTTCCTCTAAGGATTGAAGTTGGCCCTAAAGAAATGGAAGCTAACAAGGTCTCACTGTTTAAGAGAACAGAAGATCCTAAGCAAAGACATGAACTGTCTGAAAAAGAGGTCACATCTAAACTTTCAGATATTTTAGATGATATACAAAAGGAGCTTTTTGCTCGGGCAAAAGGCCGTTTAAACTCTCAAACAAAAGAGATCAATTCAAAAGAAGAATTTTACGAATATTTTAAACAGAAAAACCCAGGTTTTGCGTTAGTTCATTATAATCCAGATCATTCGTTTGAAGAAAAAATTCAGCAAGATTTAGGTGTTACTGTAAGGTGCATTCCTCTCGAGAAGAAGAAAGAAAAAGGGATTTGCCCATTTTCTAATCAAGAAAGCTCTCAGAGAGTGATTTATGCAAAATCATATTAAAGATCATTCGCTTTACTTATTCGAAATTATTTGATAACGTCCGCTTGCTTAAAAGTTGGATCTAGTCCCATTGCATATAGGTGTGAAAATGTTGAATATACTTAGAAAATATCAAAAAACTGTGTTTGCTATTGTTACTGCAGCGCTTATGGTTTCTATTTCGTTTTTCGGTTCTTACAGCGCATTTTTGAATAAACCCACAAAAGAAAAAGATTTTATTATTGGTACAGCCATTGACGGCTCGACAATAAACCATTCGGAGATCGAAAAAATCGGACGCTTTATAGTTTCAGATGCTCATGATATAGACGCTAGAGAGCAAGGTAGACTCCCAAATATCTTCAATGATGGTTTAATCCGAAAAGATTTTTTTGAAAGTGATATAGCTATAATGCTTATGCAAGCTTACTTTGATGATCTAAAAAAAGACTTAAGTGAAAGACTTGAAAAACAAAAGAAATTTCGTCCTTACTCTCATCCCGAAGCTGCATTTTTGTCGGCAGAAAATATTTGGGCGCAGTTTATCCCATCACTTTCTCAAAACCTTGCAAAGTTAAAAAGCGATGAGTTTAAAGTGTCTAAAGAAACGGTTCCAACTTTGGTTTCGCTTTACCTAGAAAGCTCAAAGTTCCCAGCCTATCATTTGAGACGGTTTTTAAGTTATCAAGAAAGCCAATATCAGTGGGTGAGAAAAGATCCTTATTTAAGATCGGGAGATCTCTCCTTATTTTATTTCCATTCGTTTGAAGATTGGTTCGGTAAAAATTTTCTAAACTTGATCTCTCAAGTTGTCCACAATGCATCTATCTTTGCAAAAAATAAAGGGTACATGGTTACAAAAGAAGAGTCCAAATCTGATCTTCTTAGAAATGGCTATGAGGCATTAAAGTCCGCAAAGCAAGAAGGAGAAGAAGTTACAGCTGAAATTTTAACTAAATACTGGAGAGAGCAATTAGCTTTTCTGAGAATGACAGAATCAGAGGCTATAGAAGTTTGGCAAAAGGTCTTACTTTCTAGAAAATTGTTAAGTGATTATGGGAAAAGTATTTTTTTAGATAGGCTTCCTTATGAAAATTTTCATGAGTACGCTTCTGAGTTTATCAAAGCGGATATATATACGCTTCCAGATGAGCTCAAGCTATCAGATTTCGAAAGCTTAATGAGTTATGAAACATACAATAGAGCGACTAGAAAAATCGTAAAAGGGTATGATTTCGGGGATATGTTTCAACTTGAAAAAATTAAAAAAACGTATCCAGAGCTTGTTTATAAAGAGTATAAGTTAAGCGTTTCACAAGTTTCAAAAGAGCAGGTTGCAACACAAATTTGTATAAAAAAAATGCTCGATTGGCAAACAAGTGATGCAAATTGGAAAGCAATTTGCATAGAGTGTCCGGAGTTAAATGAAAATAGTCCAAAAGAAATGGAATCTAGATTGGCGGCTTTGGACTCTCTTCCAGTTGAAAAGAGAGATCATATCGATGCCTTTTCAAGAAAATCAATGGCTTCATCAAATCAAGAGTTGATTAAGTTGAGTTTGAGTCAGGTTGACTCGACTGAAAAAAATCTAAAGGTTTCAACGGTAGAGGGTGAGTCATCTTTAATAGGGGTTAACTTAACTAAAGATTTTATTGCTCTTCTTGATAAAGCAGCAGCGCAAGACCAAAATGCTAGTGCTAAATTAGCTCTTTACTCGCAGGATCAGGAAACATTTTATAGTATTAAAGTGATCGGAAGGGATCCAGAGTTGAAACTCTATAGTTATAAAGAGGCCTTGAATCAAGGAATTGTTGAAAAACTTTTAGATAAAAAGCTTAAGGCGTCTCTTGTTTTGGCAAAAGAAGCGTATCCTACAGAGTTTCTTGATGAAGAAGGTAAGGAAAAAGATTTTGATTCTGTGAAAACAGTCATAGGAAAATTTGTCTTTAAAAACCTATTGAGTGCTATCGATCGTGATTATAGTAAAGTTTACGATAAAAAGAAAAAGACAGATCAATCATTAGATTTTTATGCAAAACATAGATTTTTAAGTCTTGTAAATTCCAAGAAAGAAGATATCTTGAGAGGAAATCGAGAGCTATTTGGTGGATACGAAATGGCCAAAGAGCACAAAGATATTTATAGAAAAGATAGCCAAGAGTTTGTAGATGATAGCTCCTTTTTGATGAATCAAGGAGATGTTTCAGTGATTACGTCATTAGATTCTGGGGACTTGGTATTTTTCCAGTTAACAGAAAAACCGTCTCAAGATCTTTCTAACATTAGTAAGTCTGTGATTGAAGGCCGGTCGTTAATTGTTGAAGACGCAAAGCGTCATTTAATGTCGGAATTCTTACAGAAATTAGAGGCGTCAGATAGTATTCATCTTGGCACTTTCAAAGCTATAAAAGCTAAAGAAGCGTAAGGTTTATGCATCCGATTGAGCAGGCAGAGCCTTTTGTGATGGCTCAGTTTTTTCAAGTGTATTTTGATATGGCTAAAGCAAAAACTCTTCCTGCGAAAAAAAAATACCAAAAACCTTTTCTTTTGCCGGATACGTCAGATCTTCTTTTAGAAGATCGGTTTGCAGATGTATCTTCTTGTTACAACGGTAATGGAATAGGGGTGTCTATACTCGTAAATAAACCATTCGAAGATGTAAGTTTCCCTCAGGTTACGTATGGAGATTCTCTAGAGCTTTTCATTGATACTAGAGATTTAAAATCTGCCAGAATTTTACATAAATTCTGTCACCATTTCGTGTTCTTTCCCAAAGATGTTGCAGGAGTTCAGGCGATGGAGCTTACTAAATTCAGAGGCGATGACACACATGAGCTTTGTCAGTCTTCAGATTTGCATGTGAGCACTACATTTCATAAAAAATCTTATGAAATGGATGTTTGGATAGACCAAAAAGCCCTTTTTGGCTTCGATCCTTCAAGATTTGACAGACTTGGATTTTCGTATCGGATAAATCAAAAAAAAGGTGAATCTCAACACTTTAATGTATCTTCCAAAGATGCTACATTCGAAAAGCATCCAAATTTATGGGGCACTTTTAATTTACTGAGCTAGGAGCTAGATCTATATGAAGTATACCGAAACACATGAGTGGGTTAAGGTTGATATTGATGGGGCAACAGTAGGGATTACTCGGTTTGCTTTGAAAGAGCTAGGAGAAATTGTTTATGTAGAGCTCCCAGCGGTGAATTCTAAATTAAAGTCTGGTGACGAAGCCGTTGTTCTAGAATCAACAAAAGCTGCTGCAGATATTTACAGTCCAGTATCAGGCGTTGTTACGGAGGTTAATAGCAAGCTCACAGAAGATTTGTCTCTCATTAATGAAGCTCCAGAAACAGCTGGTTGGCTTTTCAAGGTGAAGTTAGATGACGCTACAGAGCTAGAAAAACTGTACAACGAAGATGGTTACTCAGAGCTTATTGAAAGTTAAGCCTTATTACTTTTATCTGATGGAACGTTCTCTTTTAATGTAACGATCTCAGGAGAAGTGTCATCAAAAGAAACTTTGTCTAAGCTAATTCCAGTAAACCCCATAAACGCTAAAGCCATTAAGCCTGTCATAATAAAGGTGATTCCCATTCCTCTGAGTCCTGGGACGATATTTGAATAACTGATTTTTTCTCGAATCGCTGCTATTAAAGCTATAGCTAGCCACCAGCCGATTCCAGTTGATGCTACATAGACAAGATTAGGAACAAAAGGATACTCCCTAACTGTTGCAAAGAGAGAAGCTCCCAAAATAGCGCAGTTAACGGTAATTAACGGTAGAAACATTCCAAGGGCTCTGTAAAGCGCTGGGGAGAATTTGTCGATTATAATTTCTAGGACTTGTACAAAAGCTGCGATAACAGAAATATAAATTAAGAATTCTAAAAATCCTAAATTTATATTTTGTACATCAAGACCAAAAATCTTTAGCCAGGATAAGGCGCCTTGCCCTGTGATGAATTTTCTGACAAACCAATTAAGTACACCAGAAAAAGTCATAACAACAAAAACTGCTTGGCCAAGTCCGTTTGCTGTTTTCAAACGATTTGAACATGCTAAATAAGAGCACATTCCAAGGAAGTTAAACAGCAAGATATTTTGAATAAAAATAGCTTGGATAGAAAGTCCTAAAAGATTGATGGCGTGATAGGGGCCCATCCACATAATTTATGACTCCTTTTTATTTTGTATGATATTTGCAAGCCATATCATCCCACCAAGAATGAAAAATGCAGAAGGGGGTAAGGCCATTAAATTTGAGTTTTGATAGAGGTCTGGATGTGTGGCACTTGCATACCAACTCTCTGGGATAATTCTATAATTTAACAGTGTACCAAAGCCAAATAGTTCTCGGATAACTCCAACGACAAGTAAAACCCATGAATAACCAAGTGCGGCTCCAATTCCATCTAAAAATGCAGGAATAGGAGGTACGTTTCTAGCCATGCTTTCCGCTCTTCCCATCACAATACAGTTAGTGATAATAAGACCGACAAAGACAGATAAAGTCTTAGACATTTCAAAATCATAAGCTTTTAAAAACTCATCAACAATGATGACAAAAAGAGATATGATGGCAAGTTGGGCTATCATCCGAACACTATCGGGTGTGATTTTCCTAATTAAGGAGACAAAGAGGCAGGAAAAACCGGTTACAAAGGTAACTGCTATACCCATTGTTAGAGCGACACTTACTTTAATCGTCACAGCTAATGCTGAACAAATTCCTAACACTGCGATAAGAATTTGATTGTTGTCCCAAAGTGGATCTTTTAAATATGAAAGAGTTTTTTTTGCCATAAATGCTACTGGCCTCTGTAGTTGTTGTGAGCTTTGATAAGAAAAGCTCTGTAAGGACTTAATGAACTTCTATAAGCTTCTGTAACTCCTGTAATTGTGATAGTTGCTCCGGCTATTCCATCTATAGCACTTTTAGCTTTTGGAGAGTTTCCATACACTTGCTCAACGGTAGACTTGACAACTTGAAGACCAAGAGGAGTTCTTAAAAAATTAGTTTGGCCATCGGTGCTTTCTTGAAAAATCTTTTTCCCCGCAAATTGCTTTTGCCACTCATAGGTGCCAATATCTCCTCCGAGTCCTGGAGTTTCTTTTTGATCATACCAAGTTGTTCCTATGACAGTATCTGCATCGGGTCCTAAACAAAGGTATCCATAGATAGCATCCCATAGACCAAAACCATTTATAGGGATGACGTATCCATAGATGGATTCTTCAGTCTCGTCATTAGGTTTGATCACATAAAGCAGTTTATATTTTAGGTCAGAAAACCCTCTTTTTTGATTGTCTTCGATATATTTTATAGGGTCAATTTGAAGATCAGAAAACGAGTAGATGTTCCCGTTACTATCAACAAGTTTTGCTTCGACTCTATTTCTGTAAAGGGATAAAACGTCAGATCTCTTCGCTTTTTCAGCTACTTTAGAGGGTTTTAGTAGCTCAGTTGCTTCGTCAAAAACAGCTGGGATTTTTTTACCTTGGTGATAGATTTGGAACGTATCTTGGGGACTGACAATCTTTGCAGAAATAAGCAGTTGTTTGTTTTGGTAGAGTTGTTTGGCTTCTTCTTGAGGCTTCTTCAGATAGCTGGAGAGCAAAGAGAGCACAAATGCACATACAAAACAAATAACGATAACAAATAAAATCGTCCTGAAATTATTGAAGGATTTTTTTTGCTCTGACAAGACGTACCTTCCTAAAATGTTTTAAAGCATAATGATCAATAAGAGGGGCCAAAACGTTCCCAAATAATATCGCCAGCATGACTCCTTCGGGGAATGCGGGGTTAATCAACCTGATAACAATTACTGTTATGCCAACGGTTATTCCGTAAATCCACTTTCCGAGATTCATTCCAGGAGAGGTCACAGGCTCTGTAATCATAAAAGCGACACCAAATAAAAAGCCGCCAATTAGTAAGTGTTTATAAGCTGGAAGAGAAAACTTAGCCGGGTTCCATGCTCCGTTGTTTACTCCAATAAGTTCGGATCCCAGTTGAAATAAAAACGCGGTTAAAAACCCGCCTATAAGCATAGCTAAAGCGGATCGCCATGATGCAATTTTAGTTATAATAAGTAAAAACAGGCCAATTAATATACCAATTTTGCAAGTTTCTCCCATTGAGCCTATCATGTTTCCGAAAAAGAAATTACCGTCTGTATAGAGTCCTTGTGAGAATTTAAGTTTTGCAAATTGATATGCGTTGAAAAAATTTTCAGGAGACAGTCCAAGCCCACCTTCTGTTAAAGGGGCTGTGATAAATTCTTGAAGTTCTGTAAATGAAAGAGCGTCTAAGTTAATTGATGATAAAGAGGATTTCCATTTTGAAAGTTGCTGAGATATCAATGAAAGTGAAGAGACTTTTTCACCGAAAAAAGCGCCAATAGCTTCAACATGGATTCTTTTAATATCAGAAGAAATATTAACTAGACTTGCTGGACTAGCTCCAGAGAACCCATCGAAAGGAGTTGTTGATTGGTTTATTTTTTCTAAGCTTTTTTGAATTAGATTGGGATTGGTTCCTATCCAAATATTTCCAGTCATTTTTGTTGGGAATGTGAAAAACAAAAAGCACCTGGCAGTCAGAGCTGGATTTAAAATATTCATTCCTGTTCCACCAAAGAGTTCTTTTCCTATCACTATGCCAGCAGAGACTCCAACAATGACCATCCAATAGGGGATAGTTGGGGGTAAAACTAAAGCTATGAGCATCCCAGTTACTAAAAACCCCTCAGAGACTTCATGCCCCCGGATGCAAGCAAACAAAACTTCCCATAATCCACCAACAAGGTAACATAGAACCATTATTGGAAGAAAAGCAAGGCTTCCAAGCTTCAGGATCTCTAAAATTCTGTGATCTTTGAAACAAAAAGTAAAATAAGAGGGTAAGCTTTTTGAAGCATTAATGTATTCCATGACTAGCTCGTAGCTAGAGCTTCCAAAAACGTAACTTTGCACACCATTATTCCATATTGCCATGAGGGCACATGGGAAAAGAGCATAGACTACAATCATCATCCAGCGCTTAAGATCGATTGCATCCCGAATAAAAGGTGCCGCTGAAGTAGTAATAGAAGGTTCAAAAAGAAAACTATCAATAGCGTTTTTCAACGGAGCAAGAGCTAAACGTAATTTGGAACTGTTTTTTTGTCTTTCTGCCATAACATCGATTAGTATAGAAATGAACTTGTTGAAGCAGGATCTTACTTTAGGCTCTTGTTAAAAATAAAGATGGTTTTTTACTCAGAAAACAAAAAGTCTTTTTAGAAGATAGAAAACATAACATTGTCTATCATGAGAAATATCAGAGAGAAAGGGATCTCTTTCATGAAAAAACGCAGTCTAATATTACTGTCTATATCTTTTTTTTTATTACTGGGAGTGCTCTTTCATAAGCCGATAATTTGCTATGCATTGAAAGTGAAGCTACAGAAAAAAATCCCCCTTCAATCCGAAATCTCTGTGAACTATCAGAAAATATGCTTCAATCCCAACTCAATTTCTTTCAGAGGCCTAGAGGTTTTTGATCAGTTAAGTCAGAAAAAAATATTGTCTGTTGAGGAATCTTTCATAATTGGCGACAGACAAATTTTTTACAAAGGACCAAAAGTTAAGATACAAGGTGCCTCGCTTTATTTTGAAAAGGAATTGCTTAAAAGAGATAAAACGTCAAAAACACTTTACGAGACCTTATCCCGTGTTTTGGTTTCTCTTAAAATAACTATCTTGGACTCTAAATTTTTCATTAGGACACATCAAGGAGAAAAACTTGCTGCGTTTTTCGATTATACAAGGAGTAAAGAGAAAGGATCTTTTGGGAAGTTAAGATGCTATTTTGATATTAAAGAGAAGGAAAACCCTCCACTTGAAGTTTGTTTTTTTACTTCTCATGGGGAGGTGTTAACTAAATTCAAAATGAAAAATCTTTCGCTTAGGTTATCATCTTCTTTACTAGGATGTTTTTCTGAGCATATTAAAGCTTTTAACGTATCTCAAGGGCATGTAGACGGTGAGCTTCAGCTTGGGTTGGCTAAAGGAGATCTTGTTCAATATTTTCGATCGGATCTTGTCGTTAAAAATCTTTTTGCAAACCTTTCTAACTCGAAAGACTTTATAGCGCTCGATCTAGTAAAGCTAAATGCATTTTTACCATTAGATGTGCAAGAAAAACCTCTTCTAAAAACGGTTTTATCACCTTTAATATTTAAAGAGATGGCGGTCTCTTCAGATATAATTAATGGAAGATTCAGCATTAAAAACCCAGTCACAAACAGTGTGTGGGAAGTTAAAAATTTTCTCGGCAGGATGCATATAAACTTAGAACTTTCTCCTGCTATTAGTTTTTCTGGAGATATGGTTAAAGATCAGGTTGAGTACCCTTTTGATTTGATGGCAAAGGGGATCATCAAATCAGAAAAAAATTGGTGGCTTGAACTTGACCTTGCTATAGGGGAAAATACAAATAGGAATCATACAAATATCTACCTAACATTTTTAGAAAGCTCCACCTTATATGCAAAGGCCTTCTTGAATCAGCTAAAGGCAGAACAACTTAAAATGTTCCAAGATGTGTTAATGGTTAAATTGCCTCAGGTTGGAACATTGTGTTTAGAAGAAGCTCTAGTCTCAACAGAACTCAGTGTTACTGCGAATGCTTCCAGGATTCAATCATTAGAATTTGACAACCTTAAAATTGATAATTTAAAAGCGTCGTTTCTAGGAAAGGAACAGGCTAAGCTGGAAAGCAGTCATATTGAAGGTCAGATGCATATACATATCCCATTTTTTGAAAACTGGGAAAAACTGTTGTCGACTGTTTCTTTTCAGGATTTGAATTACTCGCAAGTTATTGGAGATAAAACTTATAGAATTTCGAATGCTCAAGGCCAGCTTGTTCTAGACAATGGTTTTTTTGACTGCCAGAATATTGAAGGGGTATTTGAAGGGATCAAAACAAAAATAGCCTTGAAAGGGCCTTTGCAGGAGCTTGTTGTTGATTTTACTGGAGAGTTTGCAAATCATCACTTGTTTTCGAGTTTTGAGAACAAAATTCACTCTAAACACAAAGAGCTATTGCCTCTTAGTAAAATAAGAGCGGAGCTTTTTTGTGATTTTAGTTCAAAGTTTGCTGCTAGAGGTGAAATTTCCTTTGGATTTTCTGATAAAAAAGTAGAAAAGATACAACTTAACCTAGATTTCCCGGGACGTTTGTTTGGAGAAGATATAGATAAAAAACAATTTTTATCTAACCTCTCTGGAGAATTTAGCTCAGACAAAATCTCGGAAAATAGTTATTTGTGGTTACTAGGAGCATTCAATCAGCGTTGGTACACTGTAGGGGATTTAGCTGTTTTTGGAAAATTCAATCATCAGGGATTAAAGTTTACGCTACAATCTACAGAGGATGTTTTCTATGACTCTGAAGATATTTCTTTATGGGTGCATTCCACAAAAAACATGTCTAGCATTGGTTGTTTTGAGTTCGATTCTAAAAATTGTGTGTGGGATATAGATATTCCATTGAAGCGAGCTAAGGTATTAGATAAGAAGTATAGGTTGTTCTTTGATAAAGTCATTGCCGATGTTCATATTCATCAAACAAAACTACATGCCAAAAACATCTCAGCATTCTCCGATGGGATTTATTTTCAGGGGAATTTAGATTTAGATTTTACGCACGAAGACTGGTTGAAGCTAAATCTTTTCCCAAAATATATTGAGGGAAAAGTCGGGGCTTTTCAAACTTTTTTGAGACATTTTCCTTCTTTCCAAAATTTAGAAATCCCCCTGGAGGGACTTGTCAAATCTTGTCATGAAAATGAGATTAAAATTGGATACAATGACGAAACTAGCGATGTAAAAGCTTTATATTCTTTTGCGATTGAAAGAGGAGTTTTGCTCCTTCCAGAAGGGGGCAGTATTACAGATATCGAAGGAGAGTTAGGGTTTAATAGTGAGAAGAATTTTTTAGAGTTAAAGGACTTAACAGGAGATATTAATCTTTCCAAGTCAAACCAAGATAAAAAGTACAAAATAAAATTCCATAAGCTTATTTGTCAGACAGAAGAAGTTCTAAAATGGTCCTTTGACATGCGATTAGAGTCTTTAACTTACGATGTTTTGAGATTTGTTGGGGGAGTAAAATCGAATGAATTTGGTTATGAGTTTACCTTAGATAAGAGTCTAAGCCATTGCTTTCAGTCAAAATTTAAAGAATTTGATATGGGACTAGATCGTGACTTTAATTTTTCTCATGTGAGTATTCAAACAAAACTTCAA
Organism: Chlamydiia bacterium; assembly: GCA_030427725.1. Classification (GTDB taxonomy): domain Bacteria; phylum Chlamydiota; class Chlamydiia; order Chlamydiales; genus JAUICV01. Next base: position 66,546 of record JAUICV010000001.1, read on the forward strand.
CTCTCGGATTCACTATTTCAAATATCCATGCTTCAAAAACTTGGGGTCGTTTCAGAAAAATTGTATGAAATAGCGTCTGTAGCGATTGAGGATGTGAATGGAGAGTTAGACTTAAATGTAAATTATAACAGATCTCATCAGCAGATGAATTTAGAAGGACATTGCCAAAAACTTCAATTTGGCGATCAAGTATTTGATCAGTTAGATTTTCAACTCATCCAGGAAAAAAACAAGGTTATTTTAAATCATTGTAAATGTGACAAATTTAGCCTTTTTGCTGTTGCTGAAAAAGATATAAATGAATGGAGTATCCCATTATTTGAATGTGATTTTGGAAAGGTGAATTTAAAACTTTCAGATGGAAAGTTTGATTTTAGTAATGCCAGATTTATTTCGAAAATCAAAGATTTTTACGTTCCTTTAGAGGCTTTTAATCTAAAAGATGTGCTTTTCCCTACAAAGAAGGATGTAGCAGGAGCTTTCAACTTTATCGGAAGTCTAGAGCTTACTTTGCCAACAACAAGTCAAAAAGATTTTGCAATTTTGAAACTGCAAAGTGAATCTAATTTGCAGTATGGAAAAGATCCTTTTAAAGTTTTTACACCGACTCCATTTGAAGTGTCTTTCCAAACAGTGTCTAAAGCTAAGATTTCGAATCTTCAGATCGATTTGCATCACAGTAAAAATGATCTTTTGAAGAGCTCTTACGAAATTGCACGTATGTCCTTTGATTTAAAACAAAGAAAAATAGAAGGATCAAAAGTTTCTGTGTTGGTGCCTCCGGAAATGGTGCTAAGGATAGCTGAAGAGGTTTCTATACAAGGTGTCTCAGTTAATTCAGAGGGGCTTGAAATTAATAAATTTCAAATTCCATGGGATAATCAACTGCAAACAGTGTTTGACTTTTCATATGGAATGGAAGGATTTAAAATTCAGGGAATCCTGCAAGAGGGGTACTATTGGGTTGAGAAAGAGGTTGTTTTCATAAAAGATTGTTATTATCAGTATGGGGATAGCAAGCTTACAACTACATTTAGGGTCGATTATTTAGATTTTAAATTAGAGATTTTTTCGAGGTTGGATCTTAAAGAATCTCCAAATTTATTTGTCTCATTCAAAGATACTCAAGAAGATACAGCATATGAAAAGAAATCTTTAGATATCCAATGTAAGTATTCAGCAGATGATGGATTTTATATTCAAACAGTCGATGGGAGTATTTATGGCATAGAGGCCACATTTCATAGGAATCCTAGAAGTTTTTTACCTCATATCATGATTTTGTCAGGAAATTTAAAGATCGATACATCAGGGCTTGTGAAAGCTTTTCCAGAAATGTTTTATCAAACATTTAAAGATCTTGGAATGGGAAGTGGTTATGAAATCAGTGGAGATCTTATGATTTCTAAAAAAGAGTTCAAGTCTTCTTACTTTAAAGGGTATTTAAAAGGTAGGGATTTTGAATTCTTAGGCTTTCAGTTTAAAACACTTTTAAGTGAGCTTTATGTGAATCTGAAGCAGGTTCATGTTCGTGATTTTAGTTTGAGCGATCAATCAGGAGTCATGCATGTTAAAGAGCTCAAACTTTCTAAAAGCATCGAAGATGGGTCTTGGAACTTGTCGATTCCAGAACTGTTAGTTCAAGATTTTAGACCTAGTTTTCTCAAAAAAGGATATGCTGATCAGGATATGGTTAAACCTTTTGTGATTAAAGACCTTAGGTTTTTCAATATCGAAGGAGATTTGGGTTATAAGGATTCATTCACCGGATTTGGGTTTATGGAGTTTGTAAACACGTTTAAACGAGACTATAATCTACTGGACATCCCTATTGAGATTATCGGGCGTATTGGTTTTGACTTAGGGCTGTTTGTTCCAGTGAAAGGAAACGTTGAATTTGAGATGAAAGAAGGGAAAATTCTGTTAAAAGATTTGAAGAATTCCTATAGCGATGGGAAACGTTCTAAATTTTATCTCTCTTCATATAAAGATTCATATATTGGCCTTGATGGATCAATCTTTGTAGATATTAAAATGAAGCAGTATGTTTTATTGAAAATAACTCAGCCTTTTACGTTGTCTATCAGAGGGCTTTTATCGAAGCCTAAATACAGCCTAAAGTAAATGAAGAGCTACCTTTCTAAAATTCTCCATTTCGTTTATCCGTCTAGATGTTTAAGTTGTGAGGAAAGACTACAGAATCCCTTTCAAAAGCTGTGTGCATCTTGTAATGATTTGATTGAGATTGATAATAATTTAGAAAATGTGTGTTTTGAAAAATTATCTCCAAGTAAAAAACTTTACGAAAATTATACTGAGACAGGTTCAAAATCTATTAAAAAATTCTTTGTGTCAGTTTTGCTCTATCGGCTGTATTCTGATTATAGCTTTTCAACTCCTACTATTAGCATTTATGAGAATCTCGAAAAAAGACTGTTTAATAGAAAGCAATTTGGGTTGTCAGAATTTGCTAAGGAGCTTAGGAAAAAAGTGCAAGGAAGTTACGTAAAACTTTTTAATTATAAACCTTCTTTCAATGACGCATTTTCTAAAAAAATCGAGGATGTGATTTTTGTTAAAGAGGATAAACTACACCAAATTAAGGGAGAGGTTTTGATTCTGAGCGAAAATGAGATAACTAAATTCTTGAAGGAAAAGATAGAGCGCCAAATTCCAGGGAAAAAAATTTATTTTTTGGCACTCTTTGAAACTTAAGTTAGCCCATACAGTGAACTGGGGGCTCTAAAATTTTATCAAATGCTTTCGGAGATTTTTCAAAACTCAAGGGTTTGCAAACCTCTAGATATCCAGAGAAGTTAGCTCCTTGGTCAATTGATATTGTTTCAGCTTTAATATCACCTGTAATTGTAGCGGTTGAGCTAACGGTTAATTTTTTTACTGAAATGTTTCCAACAACAGTTCCTGAAATATAGGCTTCATCAACTTCAATGCCACCTTTTACAGATCCTGTTGTGTCTACTATAACGGTTCCTTTTGTGTTGAGGTGGCCCTCAAAGGTTCCTTGAATTCTTAATGTTGAGGTGAAATTCAACTCTCCTTTAACGACAACCCCTTCACTCAGAAGAGTTTCTTTTTGAGGTTTGGGTGTGGGAATAGTTTTAATTGGAGAAAGAGTTGGTTTATCAGATGGGAAATTACCAAGTTTTGCAATGGGATATTTTTTGTCTAAAGGGATTTTGTCATTTTGACAGACTTCTTTTTCTAGAAGTGAGACAATTTTTTTCAAGAAGGTGTTTTTCATAATATTACCAGTTTTTTTTATTATATTATCATCTTTTAGTTTCAATGTTTTGCTTGGTAAGGAGTATCTGCTTACGAAGCCCTTCGTCACTTTCTACTTGTTTTGAAACTTTTTTCCAAGCATGAATTAAAGTTGAGTGCTTTTTTCCTCCAAAAGAATTTGCTACGCTAGATAGGGAGTCAGACAACATTTCCTTCGCAAGATACATAGCTATTTGTCTAGGGTGTGCTATTTTTTTCTCTCTGGAGCTTCCTTTTAGATCTGTTATTGTTACATCAAAGTTTTTAGAAACTTGATTTAGGATCCCTTCGATGGTTACCTTTTGTTTCGGGGGAGCTTCGAACATTTCGTCCAAAGTTTTCTTTGCGACATCTTCTGTAGCTTCTTCATGCATCAATCGGCAGTAGGCGGATAATCTATTTATAGCTCCTTCAAGTTGCCTCACATTGTTGAAAATATGCTCAGCTATATAAAAAGCTACCTTGTTAGGTAGGGTAATTCCTTTTAGTTCAGCTTTATGTCGTAAAATTGCAACCCTGGTTTCTAAATCAGGGGGATCAATGTTAGCAACAAGCCCCCACTCCATTCGGGCAATAAGTCTTTCTGAAAGCTTGAGTTGGCTTGGAGACTTATCGCTAGTAATCACGATTTGTTTATTTTGATGAATTAAACTTTCAAAGGTATTGCAGAATTCTTCCTCGAAATTAGCTCGATTCTGAAGAAATTGAATGTCATCAATGAGTAAAATATCTAAAGATCTATAGTTTTTTTTCATTTTATCCAGGGCTTTGGATTTTAAATGATCAACAAGATCTGTGATGAACTCTTCTGTGGTCATGCATTTAATTCTAAGCTTTTTTTGGTGCTTTAAAATCTCATGACCAATGCTGTGAAGTAAATGAGTTTTCCCGAGCCCAACTCCTCCGTAAATAAACAAGGGATTATAAGATTTTCCAGGATGTTTAGAAACACCGAGTGCAGCGGATTTGACAAATTGGTTAGAAGGCCCTTCTATGAAATTTGTAAATGTATAACTAGAATTAAGAGAAACTTTTGATTCGTGTGGAACAGATTTTATAAGGGCTTTTTTCGGTTCTATCTTTGTTGGTATTTCGCTTGGAGTAGAAATAATAAACTCTATAGATGGAGTTTGTTTTTCAGTTAGGGGGAGAAAGTCGCAGAGATCTTGTTGATAATTGTCGAGTAAATATTCCTGAACAAAAACATTTGGAACCTCCAGGACAACACTGGAGGTTTTTGTTTCTGCAAGTTTAATTGGGGCGAGCCAATTTTGGAACTCAGCTTTAGAGATTCGATTTTGAATAAAAGTCAAAAACTCATCCCAGCAGTTTTGTGTTTCAGTTGTCATGAAGCAATAATTGGTGGGTTTAATTATGCAGATGGAACATCCGCTATAATGCTAGAATCTATCATGAAAAAGATGATCGGAGCAAGTTATAATTTCGTCAATTTTGCTAAAAAAAAGTAACTCACTGAGTGTTAAATAGAGACAATATTAGCTATAAGATAATATCAGGGCTTTAGCTTGAGTTGAGATAGATTGATCATCATGGCTTTCTAAAATTTTAGCTTGAGCTAGGCCTTGTTTTTTATAGCCTAATAAAAATAAAGCTTTTGCTCGATTTAAAAGAGTTGGTCCATGATTGTCATTTTCTTTAAGCGCTCTTTCTAAATAATCTAGAGCCTCTAAATTATTTCCTGTTTGAAGGTGTAGAGCCCCGAGGGTTTGCAGGTCATACTCATTGCTTGGGTCTAAAACTACTAGTGCTTCAAAAAAGCGTTTTGCAACGTCATACTTCCCTTGCTTTATATAGGAAAATCCAACAAACCGTAAATCTTCTAATTCTCCTGCTGTCCATCCAAGAACATCTAACCAATTGACATCGCTCATTTAACTTATTAACCTTTTTGATATTGATTTCTTCTGGAAGAGATCTCTGCCAAGATTTTATCTAGATATTGAATTAAATCAATCGTAGAAATTAGCGTTTTAGACTCTTTTTCTGCTGCATCTCTATTAACTTCTTCTTCCCAGTCATATTCCATTCCTTTCTGAAAACGAGATTGTTTTTTTGCTTGGTGTCTTTCTTTATCGTTTTTTACTCTTTCTAAGATTTTTCTTTTAAAACGATCATATGCGTCATCGGATTCTAAATGAGGTAGGAGGACGTGGGTGAAAAGCCTTCTTTTTTGATCATTATAATAAGGTGGAAGAAAAAACTGTGCCCAGGGAAGGTTTGCTTTCTTTGTTTGAAATAGTTGATCAAATTCTCCTAAGTAAGAAGGCATTGACACATCTATTTCTGTTTTAGATCTGACAATTTGATCTTGAGAAAACTTTTCATCTAGAAGTGATTGATCCTCAGCATATCTAACTGAAGGATCGATTCCTAAATTGTCAATTGTTCTAAAACTAGAGTCCACGATGATCCCAAAGGTTAATTTCTTTTGATTGTAAATATTTCTTTTGTGTCACCATGTCAAGGATGAAAAGCTTCTTTTGGTTTTTTTTGTATCAATTTCCACAAAATAAAATGTAATTCCCACATATTTCCACTTAGTGTTAAATTTTTTTAAATAACTCTTTGTTTAAGGGTTATAAAATCATTTTGTAAAAAAATAAAAAAAAATTAGCTAAAAATATTGCCATCTTTTGAATTCTGGTGTTAGGATGTGGAAATGAGTGGGAAACCTTAAGAATAGTAAAAATGAGTGAATTCTTTTTCAGCGGATCTTCTACAGCAAAGCTTGATGACAAAAATCGTTTTGTTATGCCTCAAGCTATGCGATTTGGTCTAGTAGAAGACGGAAAGTTAGAGTTTACCTTAGCTTTAGGTTTAGGTGGATGCCTTACGGTTTATCGTAAGAGTGAAATAGATAAAATTGTTCAGAAATTTAAAGCTAAACAACACATAGCTAAATTTCAGAAGTTTTTTACTCTATTTTTTTCAACTTTGCATCACACCACATGTGACAAAATTGGCCGTGTTACTGTCCCAGCAATCTTGAAAAAAGCATCAGGTATCGAAGGCGAAGTAGTGGTAGCTGGTGTTCTGAACAAGATTGAAATTTGGCCAAAAGAAAAGTATGAAGCGGATTTAGCGAGTTTCTTTGAGGAAGTTTCTGAAGATGAAGAAACTCCTTTTCAAAAACTTGCAAATGAAGCTTTTGCGCTTCTCGATGAAGAGGAGAAAACTGAAACCCTAGACCCGGTATCTCTTTTAGAAGAGTGCAGGGAACAAGCAGCGCAGGTTTAGGATATGAAGCCACATCTTCCTGTGATGCTAGAGGAATGCTTAGAGTTCTTTAAAGGACAACACATAAAAGTGTTTTTTGATGGGACTTTAGGTGCTGCAGGGCATGCTGAGGCAATATTAAAAGATCACCCGGAAATTGAAACCTATATCGGATGTGATCAAGACGAAACAGCATTAGATATTGCTAAAGATGTTCTTAAACCGTGGGGAAACAAAGTGAAGTTTGTTCATGGTAATTTTTCAAACCTCGATGAGCATTTAAAAGCTCTTAATATAGATAGTGTCGATGGTTTTTTTTTGACCTAGGAGTGTCATCTATGCAGCTAGATCAAGGTAAAAGAGGCTTCAGTTTTATGAAGGATGGGCCTTTAGATATGAGAATGAATCAATCAGGTAATTTAACAGCTAGAAAAATAGTGAATAGCTGGCCAGAAAAAAAACTAAGCCAATTATTCAAAGATGGTGAGGAACCAAAGTGGAAACAAGCGGCAAAAGCTATTGTTAAAGCAAGAAATGCTAAGCCGATAGAAACTACGACAGATTTGTCTAAAGTTTTAGTTGAAGCTCTTGGGCAAAGACCAAAAAAACGTATACATCCAGCAACTTTGATTTTTCAGGCACTCAGAATGTGTGTGAATCGAGAGTTAGAGTCAGTTCAAGAAGGATTACAAAAAGCTATTAGCTTTTTATCTCCGGGAGGCCGGTTAGCAGCTCTTACTTTTCACGGAATGGAAGAAAGGGTTGTTCGGGATGTTTTAAAGGAAGCTTCTAGACCAATAAAGAAAATTGTCGATCACAAAAAAACAAAATTTGACCCTTTGTTAAATTTTCTGACAAGGAAACCTATCATTTGTAGCAAGAAGGAAGCTAAAATTAACCCTCGTGCAAGAAGTGCTAAGCTTCGTGGAGCAGAAAAAAATAGAGTAGAAAAGTCATGAGAGGTTCGCTGCTAATCAAATCGATTGTTTGTTTTGCAGCTTTTTCTGTGTACCTCTACTCTGTTTTACAAAGTCAAAACACTCTAAACAATTTAAGCTATCGTCTTCCTAAAATCGAGACCGAATTAAGAGCTTTGGCAGAGACGAATACAAAGTTATCTTATCAAATTGAAACCTTTAGTGATCCTAACCATCTTACTTCGCTACTTAAGACCAATGCCTACTCTCATCTGAGATTCCCAGTAAGAAATGATGTGCTCGTTAGGGCAGAAGGGCTTGCTCTGAAGGTTGATACGCCTTATAAACTCAAAAAACATTTAGTTAGTGATCAAGAAGATGTAGCGATAGCGCGGCGATAATGAAATGTGATTTGTCTGATAAAAGACGTCTTGTAGTAATGGCTATAGGCCTTTTTGGGATGCTGGCGTTCTTAACACTTCAATTTTTCAAACTTCAAGTACTTGAAGGTAAAAAATGGGAAGAAAAAGCTCTTAGGCAACATCAATTTGTAGTGAAAGAGCCTTATAAACGAGGTGTTTTTTACACAAAAGCAAGATTTAGAGACATAGATCATCCATACAAAGCGTTAGTTAAAGACATTCCAATGTTCCATCTTTATGTGGATCCATACTCACTTCCAGTTCCGTTAAAAGATGAGGTCGCCTCACAACTTTCGGAGTTTTTAAAAAATTCTAAAAAAAGCAAAGGCTTCATAAAAGAGCAAATCTTTAAAAAATCCAGAAGTCGAAAAATATGCATGTGGATTTCAAGAGAACTTCGTCAGGAAATTGAAAAATGGTGGTTCCCTTATGCAAGACAAAATAAACTTCCCAAAAATGCGATTTATTTTTTAGCTGAATATAAAAGGTCTTATCCTTGTGGGAGATTTCTTGGACAAGTTCTTCAGAGTGTTAGAGAAGATAAAGATATGAAAACCGGTCAACCCATTCCAACAGGTGGGCTTGAACTTTATTTTAATCAAATTCTGCAAGGTAAACCTGGGAAAAGAAAACTTTTACGTTCTCCAAGGTACGCATTAGACAGGGGGGAGCTATTAGAAAAACCTCAGCACGGTGCTGATGTTTATTTAACGGTGGATCATTATATTCAAGCAATAGCGGAAGAGGAGATAGAAAAAGGAGTAAAACTAGCTGGAGCGAAGTCTGGTAGGGTTGTAATTATGCAGCCTCACACTGGGGAAATTTTAGCTATGGCTCAGTATCCATTTTTCTATCCTGATCAATATCGGAAATTTTATTCAAACTCAAATCTTTTAAAAGAAACGAAGGTGAAATCCATAACTGATTGTTTTGAGCCTGGATCTGTCATGAAAGCTATATCTATAGCTATTGCACTAAAGGCAAATAAAGAGTTAGTAAGTCAGGGGAAAAAACCATTATTCAACCCTCAAGAAAAACTGAACTTAGATAAAGTGAAATTTCCAGGAAGAAAAAAACCTATTAGAGATGTGTCGACCGCGCGATTTCTAAACATGAATCTAGCTCTTCAAAAATCTTCAAATGTCTATGTCTCTCATGTTGTTCAAAAGGTCGTTGATGAATTGGGAGAAAGATGGTATCGAGATCAACTTTATAAAGTATTTGGGTTTGGCCAAAAGACAGAAATTGAGTTGCCTTCAGAGAGTCCAGGCTTTGTTCCAGAAATAGGAAAAACTTACCCCAATGGAAGGTTGCAATGGTCAGTCCCAACTCCCGGCTGTCTTTCAATGGGATATAATTTGCTTGTCAACAGCGTTCAAGTTGCCAGGGCTTTTGCAGTTCTTTGTAATGGTGGATATAAGATCAATCCCACCTTAATCAAAAAAATTGAAAAAAAAGACCTAGAGGGAAACCTTGTTATACAGGAAAATTTTGAAAAAAAAGAAAAAGTACACGTTTTAGATAGTGATATTGCTGATAGAGTAATCGAGTCTGTAAAATTTTCTACGAAGCCTGGAGGGACGGCTTTTCGAGGAGATATTCCAGGCTTCACACAAGCTGGAAAAACCTCAACCTCTGAGAAAATCCAAAAGGGGGTTTATGCAAACAAAGTTCACTTTACAACATTTGCAGGATTTGCTCCTGCAAAAAGTGCAAAATTTGTCATTATTGTGAATATTGATGAGCCAGCTTATCGATTTCTTCCAGGTATCGGTAAAACTCATTACGGCGGCAAAAGTGCTGCGCCTGTGTTTAGAGAAATTGCAAAAAAAGTGCTATCTTATATGGGAGAGCTACCTGATGATCCCTATGGATATCAAGTAGGAGACCCAAGAAGAGACGGTAAAAAGGCTGACATGCTTAAAGAGGTTAAAGAGCTCAGAGAACTTTTTTTAAAGTGGCATAGGTAATTTTTCTTGGAAATCTAGTCGTTAGATCTATTAATCTGATTTCGGTTTGAACAACAATATTGCGTACGTATGAAATTGTCTTCTCTACTCGAAAACTTAACTGTAGGTAATGTAGCTCATCATCTACTTACAGCTGAAGTGACAGGACTAAGTCATCACTCAAAAAAAATTATGCCTGGGGAGCTATTTATAGATTTTAAAGGAGATCTTTCTTTTTGCAGTGAAGCTATTCAAAATGGAGCGATAGCTGCTGTAACCTCCTGTAGGACACGTCTTGGTGAAGGATTGATCTATCTAGAAAATTTTCAACAAAACATAGTCACTGTCATAAATAGATTCTTTGATTTTCCATTGGAGAATTTAAAAGTTATAGGGGTTACTGGAACTTCTGGAAAGACTACAACAAGTTATCTCATCAGACACTTGCTTGATAGTGTAGGATTTTCTTGTGGTCTAATCAGTACTGTTGAAGTGGATACTAAGAGTTCTGTTTATGATGCAACTTTAACAACGCCCGATTTGTTGAGTTGTTACAGATATTTTCATGAAATGGTTCAGAACTCATGTCAGTATTGTGTGATGGAGGTTTCATCACACGGATTAGATCAAGGCAGGGTTGATGGAATAGATTTTTCCGGGGCTGTCTTTACTAATTTAACCCATGAGCATTTAGATTATCACAAGACGATGGATGTTTATAAACTCAGCAAACAAAAACTATTTACATCACTTAGCGATCAATCTTTTGCTATCGTAAATGCAGACGATATGTCTAGCTCTTTTATGACAGATAATACAAAAGCCAAAATATACCGGTATTCAACAAAAACTAGATCAGACTTTTTTGCATCAAATATTGGTTTATCAGGAGATGGATCTTCTTTTGTGATAAACAGTGGATCGAACTCCTGTTTCTTTAAGACATCATTAACAGGAGCTTTTAATATCTCCAATAGCTTAGCTGCAATCGCTACAGGTCATCTTTTAGGGGTAAGTTTTGAAATGTTGTCTAACGCTTTTAAATCATTTAAAAATACTCCAGGAAGACTTGAGAAAGTTCTCAACAATAGAGATGTTGATGTTTTTGTGGATTTTGCTCATAAGCCAGATGCTCTAGAAAATGTTTTAAAAACATTGAAGGGATTCACCAAAAAAAAAATGATTACAGTCATTGGGTGTGGAGGAGATAGAGATAAAGAAAAAAGACCTATTATGGCGCAGATAGCAGAAAAATATTCTGACATATTGATTTTAACATCAGACAATCCACGTGGTGAAGACCCGAGAGCTATTGTTCATGATATGCTTAGTGGAGTGAAAAGAAACGCTAATGTTTTTTGTGTGCTTTCAAGGAAAGGAGCTATTCAAAAAGCATTAGAGCTTTCTGAAAAAAAAGATACAGTACTAATAGCTGGTAAAGGTCATGAAACATATCAAATTATAAAGGGAGAAAAAATCCCATTTGATGATCGTCTAGTAGCTCAAAAGATTCTACAAGAAATATTGTAAATGAATAATGAAACAACAGGATAGATAACGCATTATGAAAAAGATAATACTTGTTTTAACACTTACAGTTTGTTTTTCCTCACTTTATGCAAAAAAAGCATTAATTTTTGGGGTAACAGGTCAAGATGGAAAATATTTATCAGAATTTTTATTAGAGAAAGGCTACGAGGTTCATGGGGTTAAAAGACGGAGTTCTTCATATAATACCCACCGTGTCGACCATCTCTATCAGGATCCACACGATACGAACAGGCAGTTTATCTTACATTATGGAGATATTACAGATACCTCTAATGTGTTAGATCTAATGAGTAGAATTAGACCTGATGAGGTTTACAATTTAGCCGCTCAATCGCATGTGAGAGTTTCGTTTGATATTCCTGAATATACAGCGCAAGTAGATGCAATTGGAACTTTAAGAATATTAGAGGCAATTCATAAACTGCATTTAGAAAATCACACAAAATTTTATCAGGCATCTACGAGTGAAATGTTTGGGCTCGTTCAAGAAGTACCTCAAACTGAAAGAACACCATTTTACCCTAGGTCTCCATATGGGGCTGCTAAGGTGTTTTCTTACTGGGTCACAGTAAATTATAGAGAATCCTATGACATTTTTGCTTGTAACGGTATTTTGTTTAACCATGAGTCTCCGGCTCGAGGAGAAACTTTTTTAACAAAAAAGGTAACAAGAGCTGTAGCCAGAATACACTTAGGTCTTCAAGATTGTTTGTATCTTGGAAATCTTAACTCAAAAAGAGATTGGGGATATGCAAAAGACTATGTTGAAGGGATGTGGCTCATGCTTCAACAGGATAAACCAGATGATTACGTTTTAGCGACTGGCGAGACACATACGGTCAGAGAGTTTGTAGAAAAAGCTTTTAAGCACTGTGATGTAGATATTGAATGGCAAGGTGAAGGGATTAATGAGATAGGGATTGATAAAGATACTAAAAAGGTTCTTGTTAGAATTGACCCAAAATATTTCAGACCTACAGAAGTGGAGATTCTCTTAGGAGATTACTCTAAAGCAAAAAAAGTTTTAGATTGGGAACCTAGCACAAAATTTAGCGATTTAGTTTCTATTATGATGAAAGATGATCTAAATAAAGCAAAAAATGAGCTAGCTTCTATAAAGTTGGGGATCAATCTGAGAAAAAGATAACTTTTTATCCTTGTCAAATTTTATGGATTTGAGGATAAAAATAGGTTTTTGTTTATTGTAAAGGAGCTAGCGTAGCTAGCTCTTTTTGATAAAAAAAAATTTTGAGAAGAGTTTAATTGGTGTTAGTTAACTTGCTGTTTCGTTTCTTTTCTGTTTTTCTTCTGCTACTTGTTAGTAGTGGATGTTCTTACGCTGCGCAAACTTCTGCTAAGACGACAAACAAGGTTCAGCAAAAAAACAAGGTAGTTGTCCACAAAAAAACGGTAAAAGCTCCTCTTAAAAAGCCCGTAAAGCCTGTTAGTAAAAAATCTCAGGGCGCAACAAAGTCACCCAAAGCGAAATCCGCAGCTCCTATAAAAAAGGTTGCTTCGAAAAAAACAACACCAAAAGCTGCTAAACAGGTAAAGAAAACTGCAGTAGTTCCAAAATCTAAGACAACACCATCAAAGAAAACACCTCCGAAAAAAATTGTTTCTACAAAAAGGACCTCTCCTCGGGTTCATTCAGTAAAAAAGAAAAGCTTTCAGTCGGAGCGTTTAATTATCTTAGATGCAGGGCATGGTGGTTATGATTTGGGTTGCAGACTCGCTTCGTGTAATGAAAAATCACTGGCGTTATCGACGACCTTGATGGCTAAAAAATATCTGAATGAAAAGGGTTATAAAGTGATACTCACTCGTAGTCGTGATGTTTTTTTAACGCTAAAAAGAAGAACTCAGATTGCAAATGAGACCAAGAGTAAGCTTTTTGTCAGTTTTCACTTCAACGCAGCAAAAAATACTGCAGCAAAGGGGATAGAAGTTTTTTATTACCAATCAAAAGATAAGTGGAGATCAAATTCTTCTAAAAAATTAGCTGTTCGTGTGCTTTCAAAAATGATTGATCGAACAGGAGCTAATAATAGAGGAGTTAAAGTTGGTAATTTTCATGTGATTCGAGAGACTAAAATGCCTGCTGTTTTAATAGAGGGGGGATTTATTACACATGAAGGCGAAAGGAATAAATTAAAGGACATCAACTATCGATCCAAGCTAGCTAGAGCGGTGGCCGATGGGATCGACAGTTACTTTAACCTTTAAAATTCGTTCTCGGCGAGACTCGAACACGCGACCTGCTGCTTAGGAGGCAGCCGCTCTATCCAACTGAGCTACGAGAACGTGAACTTAATTCAAACGACACATTTTAGTTGAGACAGCCTGTTTGTCTCAAGGGTTTTCCTTAAATCTTTATATGGTGTATAACGGTCAAATTCTAGGTGAAGTTGGAGATAGTAAAATGAGTGAAAGTCAGGTTGCAGATATTGGTCTGATTGGTTTAGCCGTCATGGGCCAAAATCTTGTCATGAATATGAATGATCATGGTTTTAAAGTAGCAGTTTTCAACAGAACTGTTTCAAAAGTTGATGATTTTATGGAAAAGGCTGCTAAGGGGTCTCAGGTTGTAGGGACTAAGTCTTTAGAAGAATTTTTCAAAGCTCTTAAAAGACCAAGAAAAGTCATGTTTATGGTCAAAGCTGGTAAGCCTGTAGATATGCTCATAGAAGAATGTCTCCCATTCATGGAAGAAGGAGATATCATTATTGATGGGGGTAATTCACATTTTCCCGATACAGAAAGAAGATATCAAGAGTGTAAAGATAAAGGCATCCTTTATATGGGAACTGGAATTTCCGGAGGTGAAGAAGGTGCTAGACATGGGCCGTCTATCATGCCAGGAGGAAATCCAGATGCGTGGCCACATGTTAAACCAATCTTTCAGGCAATTTCTGCCAAATCAGAAGATGGTGAACCGTGTTGTGACTGGGTTGGAGAAGGTGGAGCTGGTCACTATGTAAAAATGGTTCATAACGGGATAGAATATGGTGATATGCAAGTTATCTGCGAAGCCTATCATTTATTAAGCTCTGTTTTAGAGTGCTCAGCGGATAAGCTTCATGAGATTTTTGATACTTGGAACAAAACGGAATTAGATAGTTACCTCGTAGAAATTACGAGTCAGATTTTTGCTTATAAAGAAGATGGCAAACCACTTTTAGATAGTATATTAGATGTTGCTGGGCAAAAAGGAACTGGTAAGTGGACTGGTATATCAGCTTTAGAGCATGGCATGCCAGTAACGTTAATTGGAGAAGCTGTTTTTGCTAGATGTTTATCTTCTCTAAAAGAAGAACGTACTCAGCTTAGCAAGTTATATTCAGCTCCTGGTAAATCCCTTGAAGGCAATAAAGAGCAGATGGTTGAAAAAATCAGACAAGCGCTTTATGCCTCTAAGATCATTTCCTATGCTCAAGGATTTATGCTTATGAGGGCGGCAGCAACTGAACATAATTGGAACTTAAACTATGGCTCCATAGCTTTAATGTGGAGAGGGGGCTGTATCATAAGAAGTAAATTTTTGGGAAAAATTAAGGAGGCTTTCGATAAAAACCGTGAGCTGAAGTCACTGCTTTTTGATGACTTTTTTAAAGACGCAATTACTTCTTGTGAAAGCAGTTGGAGAGAAGTTGTCTCTATGGCAGCCTTAAATGGTATTCCTATGCCATGTTTTTCTACAGCTCTATCATTTTTTGATGGTTATAGAACTGAAAGGCTTCCAGCGAATCTTTTACAAGCTCAAAGAGATTTCTTTGGGGCTCACACATATGAAAGAATTGATAAGCCAAGAGGCGAGTTTTTTCATACAAACTGGACAGGCAAAGGGGGAGATGTAAGCTCATCTTCGTATAGCGCATAAGATAAGCTATTGGCAGAAGCTTTTACTCTTCTGCCTTTAAGACTTCCATGAAAGCGGATTGAGGGATATTGACTTTTCCAATTTCTTTCATTCGCTTTTTACCTTTCTTCTGCTTTTCCCAAAGTTTTCTCTTTCTTGTGATATCACCACCGTAACATTTGGCAGTGACGTTTTTTGACAAAGCAGAGAGTGTTTCCCTTGCGACAATTTTTCCGCCAATTGCAGCTTGAATAGGTACTTTGAATTGTTGACGAGGAATAACTTCTTTTAGTTTTTTGCAAATAGCGCGGCCCTTTGCTTCGGCTTTGCTTCTATGAACCAAGCAAGAAAAGGCATCAACTGTTTCAGCGTTAACTTTAACTTCTAGCTTTATGATTTCACCAATATCATATTTGCTAAACTCATAGTCGAAAGAGGCATATCCTTTTGTGATAGACTTTAGCTTATCATTGAAATCGGTAATAATTTCGTTCATCGGGAAATCGTAAGAGAGCATCACACGAGTACTATCTAACGTTTCGGTCTTTGTTGGGATACCTCGTTTATCGGTTGCCAAACTCATGATTGGCCCCATGAACTCACTGGGAGTCATGATATGGCATTTCACCCAAGGCTCTTCTATGAAATCAATTGTTGCAGGATCTGGGAAGTGAACAGGGTTATCGATTAGTTTTTCTTTACCATTTGAAAGAGAGACCTTGTAGACAACGCTTGGCGCTGTCGTGATGATGTCTAAGTCAAATTCTCTTTGGAGCCTTTCAAACGTAATTTCTAAGTGTAATAGTCCTAAAAAACCACATCTAAATCCAAATCCAAGCGCTAAGGAGCTTTCTTGTTCAACATGCAGGGCAGAGTCATTAAGTTGAAGTTTAACAAGAGCATCTCTTAAAGCTTCAAAATCGGAAGAGTCAATGGGGTAGATTCCTGCAAAAACTACCGGTTGGATCAGCTTGAATCCTGGTAGGGGTTCTTTAGCAGGATCTTTATGAGTTGTGACGGTGTCTCCAATTTTTACATCAGAGGTTTTTTTTATATTGGCATTGATAAAGCCCACTTCTCCAGGCTTTAATGAATCAACAATTTTTTCTTCAGGCGAAAAGACTCCAACGTCAATGACTTCAAAATTTTTATCTGTTGCCATCATTTTAATAAGAGTTTTTTTCTTAATCTCTCCACTTATAACTCTAACGTATACTAAAACACCTCTGTATGGGTCGTAGTGGCTATCAAAAATTAAAGCTTTTAACTCGTTTGTTTCATCTGGTTTTGGAGATGGAAATTCTTTAATAATACCTTCCAAGATCTCCTCAATTCCTATTCCTGTTTTTGCAGAAGCTAGAACAGCATTTGTAGTATCTAGACCGATAACATCTTCAATCTGTTTTTTTGCACTTTCAGGGTCCGCTGCGGGTAAATCTACCTTGTTGATAACGGGAAGAATTTCTAAGTCTCTATCTATCGCTAAATGAACGTTTGCTAAACTTTGAGCTTGAACTCCTTGCGCTGCATCAATGACTAGTAAGGCTCCTTCGCAAGCTGATAGAGATCTAGATACTTCATAAGAGAAATCAACATGACCGGGTGTGTCGATGAAATTGATTTGATACGTGTGCCCATCTTTTGCATTGTAATACATCGTAACAGGGTGGGCTTTGATTGTGATTCCACGTTCTCTTTCAAGTTCCATGTCATCTAATAGCTGTTGCTGCATGTCTCTTTGTTCTACAGCTCCAGTAAACTCTAAAAGCCTATCTGCTATTGTAGATTTACCGTGATCTATGTGAGCTATGATCGAAAAATTTCTGATATACTTGGGATTATAATGATAAGTCATGGTAGTTACATGGGTTAGAAATCCTCTATAGAATATCTAAAATGATAGATTCAAATCAAGCTTGTAACGTCCAGATAAAATTCTTGTAACCACTTAAATCAAATTTAAATTTTTGTTTGAGTTTATAGAGGTCACTAATTAGTATTCCCGGTCTTTTCCCGACAGCTAAAAAAAGGAGTCGATTTGTGATGAATATTGGATGTTTAAAGCAGCAAGCAGATAGCTTGTTTAATTATGTAACTGGGCCTGATTTATATAGTTCGATTTTTAGTAGTCCAAAACATAACTTAAATTCGAGAGTTGTAGAACAGTTTTCAGGAAAGCAGAAAAACTCAGCTTTATTTAAGAATATTGGAGCTGTAGCGCTCGCTGTTGCAAGTGTTGCTTTAGCAGCTATTGCTATTACTGTTATAGCAACAGCTGCAATCACTCCTGCATCTATAGCGTATGCGGGGTTTGCTCTATGCACTTCAATATACACAGGTATAGAGGCTATAAGAAACTTTAGTTCTGGTGTTAAGAAAGTTATGCCGCTTTCTGTATACGAGCATTACCAAGAGTTGAAAAACAAGAGTGTTGAAGAGTTAGGTCAGGTGTATGAAAGGTATGCTGGATGTAATTTTAATGAGCAATTTTCTGAAGAAGATATAAGTCTTTTCCAAAAAGAAACAGGTTACTCAGACTGTAGAGCTCTTTTAAGACTTTTAGCATATACAAAGTCTAGCTTCTATCTTTATGAAAACCAGTCTGAGAAATTTGATGACTTTGTGGATAGTTGGGATTTTATTAGCTTCAGCGATTCCAATGAAAAGAAAGCTGATAGAGCTTTCGATGCAAGCTTCAGAGCTTTTAATAAGTTTTTAATGAGAGACTATATCCCTCTTAAGTTACATGCGGCTTTTTTATCGTTTTTACTAAGAAATCCAACAGATAAGGGAGATAATATTCGCTCTTTTGGGGACTATTATCCTGTTATGGATGATTTAAATGAGAGATTAGATATTGAGCAGATGCCTATTTTTAGGTTTGATGATGTAGATTCGGGAACGATTTCAGCGGAAGAGATCTGCTATTCAAACTCTGACGATAGGGAAATTTGCAAAAGGTGTAGTGTTCTTGAGTTGTCGGAATATTTATTTGGGTAGAAGGTGCGCTGGTGCTAGTAATAAAAAAAGCCTTAAGAGGGATCCTCTTAAGGCTTTTTTGTTGTAAGAAGCTAAGCTTTTTTTAAGAAGTTGTTGTAACTTCTTCTTTTGCTTTTGCTTCAGACGCAACTTTAGCTAAAGTCTCTGTTTGAGCTTCAGCAGCTTCACTTTTAGCTCTTTCAAGCTCTTTTTCTTGTGAAATTGCATGGAACTGTTTGTTTAGAGATTTAGCAGCTGCCATCCATCCCAGGATAACGACTAGAAGGATAACACCAACATATGGAGTCATTGCAGCAATTGATCCTAAACCAATGATAAGACCTTGTTGGATCAGTGATCCACCAGACTTACCAAGTCTTGCTCCTACAACATCAATAGCAGCTTTACCTTTAACCTTTTGTTCTTGGTCTAGAGGAATATATGCCATTTCTTTTGTTGGATCAAACAGTGAGTATTTACATGATTTACTCATAATATTTTGGACCATACCAAAAACAACCGCTAGCATTAGAGGTGTTGTTCCTATATGAGCAATCACTCCTGCTAGAGAATCTCTAAAGATCACAAAAGCAAAGAATGCAGATCCTGTTAGAAGTAAGATAACAGGTGTTGTTAGGGCAGCAAATCCCCATCCAAGTCTTCTGATAACATTTCCACCTACGAAAAGCATCATAAGGATAGTTAAAATACCTGTGGTCTGTGAAAACGTTCCCATAAATGAGTTGTAATCATTTGGGTTAGGGTATTGCAGTTTAAGCTGGCTTTTCCATGTAACTTCAACCAAGTTAATGCAGATCCCGTAAGACAATACAAGAACAGCTAGGCTTCCAATATATTTTGATCTTACTAGATATAAGAAGCTCTCTTTTAGAGATAGTTTTGGCTTTTCTTTCTTTTTCTTTTTAGGTTCAGTATTAGCAAATCTTGGATCTGTTAAAACATGTTTGTTGATATACCAGTAAATTCCCATGATTAGAAATCCTGAAAGAACAACTAAAGACATAAGACTTCTTAGTGTAACTCCCCATGCATCAACATCAGCCGGTAGTTGGCTTCTGATGCTAGATAGTTTTTTTACACACCATCCTGCGATGATTAAAGAGAAGTTTGCTCCCATACCAAATAGGGAATAGAATCTTTTTGATTCAGATACTTTTGTAGTATCGTTAGCAAATCCCCAGAAAAGCAGTGAAAGCGCGACGCTTCCCCAAAGCTCTGACATGACGTAAAACAGAGAGAAGGTCCAGTTTCTAAAGATCGCAATCAGACCTTTGAATCCAGCTGGTAAAACAGCTTGAAGTTTATCTGCGAAGTCAGTTGGGTGTAATGTTTCTCTAAGTGGATAGATCACAAAGGCAAACAAAGCAAAGAATGCCACAAACGGAGAGATTGTAGCGTAAAATAGAGCTTGCTTGTTCAGTTTGTTAGCTAACTTAGAGTAGATGATCATAAAGAAAACAGCAAAAGGTAAAACTCCCCAAACTTTCAAGAATGGTATTGCTTCAGCGCCAGAATTTGGAGCTGTAACAATTAAAGAGTCTTTTGTGTCTCTTAGAACTGTATAGTTAAACAAAATTAAGAAAAACAAAAAGAGCATCGGAAGGAGTTTTTTTAGCTCAAAATTATGAATTGGCCAAAAAATTGATCTCCACTTTCCAAACTCAGCTGTTTGTGTCTGTGCCATAAACAAGGTTCCTAAGTTAAAGACAAGTTAATAAAAATATGAAAAAGTTTGATTGTTTGGGATGGGAAGTTTCTCTGTTCTCGAAGGATTCCCTCCATTACATCAAGCTAGGTATTTTAGTTCATTTTGAATAAAAATCAAACAAAATTTGCTGGAAAGGTGTGCGTGAAAGAAATATTTGATTATTATATTTTTTAATAAAAAAAAGGCGGAGATTGCAAAAAATCGCCGCCTTGACAAATAAAAATTAGATTATATCTTATGAACCAGATAGAAAGTGAGAAAGTTCTGATGTAATTGAAGAAGCGAGAGCTTGGTGTGCGTTACAAGCTTCTACATAGTGGTTCCAGAGTTCATGATCAACGCTGCCTTGTCTAATCATTTGAATAAGCTCTCTCTTACAAGAGGCTAGTGATTTTTTAGGGCTTAAAACTGAAATCATTTCTTTATCACCAGCTAGGCGTGCCATGTTTAAAAGTCTGTCTAGTTGGCCTTTAGTGAAGGTGATATGATCGCGGCGCTTTCTAGATCCCCTAGGAGCTCTTTGTTTAGGAGGGACGATAGTTGGGCGATTTGGAGAGATGATGAATTTATCAATCATAGAAGATAGTTCGGTTGGTTTCTTGATTTTCATCTTTCTAAGAGTGAAGTGATGAATATAACCTCCGGTAGACACAGGGATGTATTTGCAAAGATCGTTTTCCTTTTTTCCACCAACTTTTTTAATAGCTTTTTCAATCATGGATTCAAGCTCTTTTAAGCTTGTTTTTTTTGATTCGTTTTGAGAGTTAGACATTGTTTCACCTTCCTTTGTCTAAAGGTTTTTTTATAATTTAAAAATTTAGAATCTATGTTAGTGGTTTGTGAGAATAAAAATCAAATAGTTTTATTTGGTTTTTATTAAATCATCCCTGTTTTACTTTTGATTGTAAATTTCTTTAAATTAAATCTTGTTGATTAGTTTTTAATTAAAGGAATATTTAACAACAAAATTGCTCGATTGTCATATATTTTTATACATAATTTCTTGAATTCTAAAATCAGAAGGTTTTTTTTTCAAGGGTCATAAAATATATTTATAATATTTTTGATTTAAGCAAATGAAAGTATTATTTTTTTTCTGTGATTGATGGATGTTTTGGTCTATGATGTTAAGTGATTATATAAGGCGTGATTAAGGAATGATCAAAAATATAATAGCGGTAGCTGCCGGGAAAGGAGGAGTTGGTAAGACTTCAATTTCGTTGTTAATAGCAGAGCTCTTAAAAAAGAGAGGTCATGCAGTTGGGTTGTTTGATGCCGATTTATACGGTCCATCGATAGGCTGTCTGTTACAGCCTGATTCAACCCCATACAATAAAGAGGCAAAGGTTGTCCCAGCTATTTGTAGAGGAATTAAATATATATCTTCGGCATTTTTTGGTTATGATAAAAACCCAGCAACAATTCGCGCTCCTGTAGCGAATCAAATGATCAACCAGTTTATTCATCAAGTTGAGTGGGGCTTTTTGGATTATATGATTGTGGATTTTCCTCCAGGGACTGGAGACATTCAACTAACTTTAATGCAACAGCTCAAATTTGATGGGGCAATATTAGTTTCTACACCTCAGTTAGTAGCCTTGAAAGATGTTGAAAAAGCTTATTTGATGTTTTCTAGTATGAATGTCGAAGTATTGGGGCTTTTAGAGAATATGAGCTTTTTGGATCTTCCTAAGAAAATTTATCCATTTGGGAAGGGGAATTCAAAGACGTTTTGTATAGAAAATAAAATCGAACTTTTAGGTCAATTGCCAATAGATGAATCTCTTTCCAAAGGTTTAGATGAGAATAAAAGCTTGGTTTTGGAGGCCTCAAAGAGGACGGTTGAGATATTAGATAAGGCTTTAGGTAAGGTTTTAGACAAACTAGCAAAAGTTGAACCATCTATTGAAAGAGTTGTTTGGGATAGAGGATGTACCAGTTTCAGTATAATTTGGAAGAGTGGTAGAAAACAAACATTTGATTTAAACACAGTGCAGAGCCATTGTCCTTGTTCTAGATGTAGTAAAAAAAATCAACATACAAAAAATGAGTCTTTATCGGTTTTTTCTATAGAAGAAGTTGGAATGTATGCCCTGCAAGTAGAGTTTAATTTTGGATGTTCCAAGGGGGTGTATCCTTTTACTCTCTTAAAAAAACTTGGAGTCGATAGTGATTAAGAAGTTTTTAATTATTGCAGTGCTTTTATTGAGTGTTATGTCTTGCCAAAGAGTCTCTAAAAAAAATGCCGTGAAGTGGAGCAAGGAAACCAACAAATTAAAAGTGTTGTCAACGACTCCGATGATTGATTACATGGTTGGACAAATAGGTGGAGACAATACAATTAATGGAGCTTTAATAACTGGGAATTTGGATCCGCATAGTTATGAGCTTGTAAAAGGTGATAATGATAAGATAGGTCATGCGGACGTTATATTTTATAACGGACTTGGATTAGAACATGGAGCAAGTTTAAAAACTTGTCTTCAAAAGCACGCAAAAGCTGTTTCAATAGCTGCTGAAATCGAAAAAAAATGGCCAAATGAATTTATTTATTTAGAAGGAATTCCCGATCCTCATATCTGGATGGATGTGGGTCTGTTTGCAAAGGCAATAGATCCGATTGTGTCACAACTTAGTGATTTGGACCCAGAGCATCAAGAAGCTTTCAGAACTAATGGACAAAAACTCTTAGAAAAGATGCTTGCTGTAGATTTAGGAATAAAGAAGCTCCTAAAGAAAATTCCTTCACACAACAGATATTTGATTACGACGCATGATGCATTTTTTTATTTCTCAAGAGCATATCTATCGGCCACTGAAAACGATTATTTCGAAAGAGTGTCCTCTCCTGAGGGATTAGCCCCAGATGGGCAGATGAGCTTTTCAGACATACTAGGTATTGTTGATTTTGCATTAAAGTATAACATCTCGGTTTTGTTTTCCGAGTCAAATGTTTCTCAGGATGCTTTAAAAAAGGTGGTCAGTTCAATCAAAAAAAAACAAAAAAGAGTTAAGATCTCACCAGATGAGCTTTATGGGGATGCAGTGGGAGCCAAAGGATCTGGAGCAGAAAACTATCTTGAAATGATGGTCCATAATGCCCGCGTAATTGCGAAAAATCTAAGAGGTGATCATGAGTCAAACTGAGAATGTCATTGCTTGTAGAAACTTAACGGTGAGTTATGATAGCACGCCGATTTTATGGGATGTGAACTTTTCAATTCCTAAAGGTTCTTTAGTAGCTCTTATAGGCCCAAATGGAGCCGGAAAAACGACTTTTTTGAAAACGTCTTTGGGTTTTGTTAAGCCAGCTTCAGGTTGTGTTGAATTTTTTGGTAAGCCTTACAAAAAAATTCGCAGTAAAGTTTGTTATGTGCCACAAAAAGATAGTGTCGATTGGGATTTCCCAATCACTGTTTTAGAAGTGGTTCTAATGGGAAGATATAAACACTTAGGACTTTTTAAGTGGCCAAGTAAAGCTGATAAAGAAGCGGCTTTAGGAGCGTTAAAAACTTTAGAGATACAACACTTGGCTCATAGACAGATATCTGAACTGTCTGGGGGGCAAAAACAAAGGGTCTTTTTAGCAAGAGCCTTACTTCAAGATGCAGAAATTTTCTTGTTAGATGAGCCATTTGTTGGGATAGATATCTCAACTGAAGAAATTATCACAAAACTATTCAAACTACTTAGGGATCAAGGGAAGACGTTTGTCATCGTTCATCATGATTTGCAAAGTGTTCCTGAGATTTTTGATCGTGTGGTTATATTAAAGCATAGTTTGATTGCAGAAGGGACTGTAGAAGATGTTTTTACAGAAGAAAACCTTTCAAAGGCTTATGGGAAAAGAGGAGCTCTTTTGGCTGATATGATTGAACTTGTAAAAGAGAAGCAAAAAGGAATCTGATGATCAGTGTGTTAGATCCAGTTTTTAGAGGACCCTTCTGGGGAAGTATACTGATGGCAATAGCAAGCTCTATTATTGGAGCGATTGCGTTTGTAAGAAAGGAGACTCTTTTAGGGGAAAGTTTATCTCATAGCGCCTACCCTGGTGTGATTTTGGGAGTGATTTTCTCGGTCTCTTTAGGATTTAAACAGGATCTGGCTGTTATGTCGCTTGTGCTTGTCTTTGGATTTGTTTTTGCTTACTTAGGCTATCTTTGTATTCGAGTGCTTCAATCGAAATTTAATGTGTCATCTGATGTAGCTCAAAGTTATATTTTAACAGCCTTTTTAGGCCTAGGGATCACTTTAGCTAGCCTGATTCAAAAAAGTCATAGCGTGTGGTATCAAAAAATTAGAAATTATCTATTCGGCCAAGCCGTGACAATGAGTGACATTCATATCCTTTTCTATGGTGGTTTTGCTCTGATTGTGACTTTTTTTGTAGTGGTTTATTTTACTCAGTTAAAAGCGATGCTTTTTGATCCAGTTTTTTGTAAAAATATTGGGGCAGAATCTAAGATAATGAAGCATGGAATCACAGCCTTTTTTGCGCTTGTTGTTGTGCTTGGAATGAGAAGTGTAGGAACTATCTTAATGTGTGGGATGATTGTAGCACCAGCTGTTTGTGCCAAGCAGATTACCAATCGGTTTTCTAAAATGATTGTTGTTTCTGCTGTTATTGGAGCGATTAGTGCGGCAGTTGGAGTTTATCTATCAGTGATTGTTCCTGAAGTATCTTCACTCCAAAGGCTTCCTACAGGTCCCGCGATTGTGATCGTAGCTTCGAGCTTTTGCTTGTTAGCATTTTTGTTTTCGGCAAAAACGGGTTTGTTCTTAAAACTTTATAGAAAGTTCTCCTTTCAAAGTCGCTGTGTTCAAGAGCACCTTTTAAAATTTTTGTGGAAACAAGCTCCTAATCATACGACTATAAAAGATCTACATAATCGAAAAATTTCTGGAAAATTAGCTTTGAACTTGGCTTTAGGAAAGCTTAAAAGGGGAGGCTGGGTAGAAAAATGTGACAACGGTTATTCTTTGTCGGAAGATGGAAGGAGAAAAGCGGCTTATATCGTAAGGGTTCACAGACTATGGGAGCTTTATCTATCGAAATGCTTGGGATTTTCTGAGCATCAGCTTCATAATTGCGCAGAAGAGATAGAGCATGTAATAACTCCAGAGGTTGAGGATGAACTGACTAAGCTTTTAGAGAATCCACAAGTAGATCCTCACAATCAACCGATTCCTAACAAAGAGTTTATGTTATGAATCCATATTTTGAGCTCAATTTTTTTCAGTTTATTAAGGTCTTGTTTATAAGAACGTGGGGAGTGGCTGTTGGTCAGAATTTAACGCTTGCAGAAGATGAAGTTCAGATTTTGATTTTACTGTTACTTTCAATCTCTTGCTCGCTGGTAGGTTCATTTTTGTTTTTAAGAAAGATGACTATGTTTGCAAACTCGATCTCACACACTGTGCTTGTTGGGATTGTCATTTCCTTTACAGTTCTTACTGGGATTAAAAATAGTTTTTCAGAATTTGAGATAAACTCTCAAATTTTATTTTTTGGAGCGATTATTTCAGCTGGCCTTTCATATGTTCTCGTAGAACTTTTCCACAAAAGCTTTAACTTACAAAAAGATGCTGCTATAGGGCTTGTTTTTACGATGCTATTTGCTATGGGAATTATTTTAGTAACTCTTTTAGCTAGGCATTCACATATTGGGTCGGAAATGATTATGGGAAGTTTGGACGCATTAGATCGCTCTGAGTTAAAGCTTCAATTCTTGCTGACATCTACGAATGTTTTAATAACACTGCTTTTTTATAGAGCTTTTATTATGGCTAGCTTTGATGCGACCTTTTCAAAAAATTTCCCATTGGTTGTACCTCTTATCACAACCGTTATGGTTTTTCAAACAGCTCTAACTTCTATTGGAGCATATAAAGTCGTAGGGGCTTTGCTTTACCTGATGTTTTTAACAGCGCCTGTTTTAGCAGCGAAAGTATTTGTGAAGAGGATGAAGTCTTTATTAGTTTTATCTTGCGTTATTTCAATTTTTGTTTCGGTGATGGCTGTTGCCATTTCGAGGGCCTTTTTGTCTAATTTTGACACTCCGCTTTCAACAGGCGGGCTTTGTACGGTTCTTTTATCTCTTAGTTATCCTATTTCACTGTCTCTAAAAAAACTATATCAGCTGCAGTTTAATAGAAAGATGTTAAAAGAGAAACGCTGTAATGAAATTGACTTTAATTTGATTAGGTAAGCAACATAACATATTCAGAATGAGATGGGTCAGCTAATTAAGATGAAACAAAAAAAAGATTTAATCATTTTGGGCTCTACAGGCTCAATAGGGCAGAGTACGCTTAATGTTGTCAGGAGAATGCCTGAGCAATTTGCGGTTAAAGCTCTTGTCGCTAAGCAAAACATAGATCTTTTAGAAAAACAAGCTCGGCAGTTCTCTCCAGACATCATAGCGGTTTATGACGAAAAAAAATCTAAAGAGCTCAAGCAAAGACTGCCAGCTACTAAAATAGTCTCCGGTTTAGAAGGTATTTTAGAAGTTCTATCTTTTTTCAAGCCTAGTTTGTGTGTTTCTGCATTGTCTGGAACAATAGGAATTCAGCCAACGTTGCATGCTATCACATGTGGTCATGATATAGCTCTAGCGAATAAAGAGGCATTAGTTTCAGCTGGAGAGTTAGTCAGAAAGTTTGCGAAGAATCATAATGTTCAGATTCTACCGATTGATAGCGAACAAAGTGCTATATTTCAGTGTTTACAAGGGGAAAATCAGAAAGCTGTGCATAAGCTTATTCTGACAGCTTCTGGAGGACCTTTTTTTAAAACGGACAAGAAAAAACTTTCTCAAGTGTTAGTGGCGGATGCCCTAAAACATCCAACCTGGTCAATGGGAGTTAAAAATACCATTGATTCGTCGACTTTAATGAATAAGGGGCTTGAAGTTATTGAGGCGCATTACTTGTTCGATGTATTACCTGAAAATATTGATGTAACAATTCATCCACAAAGTTTAGTTCATAGCTTTGTTGAGTTTGTTGATGGGTCGCTTCTAGCTCAAGTAGCTCCAAATGATATGGAGCTTCCTATCCAGTATGCATTAACTTACCCAGAGCGGAAAGCGTGTCTCAGCGAGCGTTTTGATTTTAAAACAGCTTTTCAGCTAGACTTTCATCCACCAGATATGGATAAATTTTTGTGCTTAAAACTTGCTTTAGAAGGTCTTTTTGTTGGAAAGTCGATGCCATGTTTTATGAATGCAGCAAATGAGATTTTGGTTAACCGCTTTGTGAAGGGGCAAATATCTTGGCTAGATATAGGGAAAAAATTAGAAACGCTTATGGCAAATCATAAGCCAGTGTGTTTAGAAGACTCTGAGCTTATCGGGCAGATTGACGCTTTAGGGCGTAGCTTAGCTGAGTCAATATAGTAAAAATTACAAAGGTCTAAATGAAATGATACTCAATATATTATACATTCTACTAGCAGCGCTTGGACTTAGTTTTATAGTGTTCATACATGAGCTTGGACACTATTTTATGGCAAGACGTGTAGGAATTAGAGTTTTAGTTTTTAGCATTGGTTTTGGAAAGCCTATCTTCAAATGGAAAAGAGGTGAAGTTGAGTGGCGGGTTTGTTATCTGCTTTTTGGTGGTTATGTCAAAATGGCGGGAATGGAGTCGGAAGAAGGTGTCGATCCTCTTGAGGTCAAAGATGGTTTTTTTGGTAAAAGGCCAATAGATCGAATCTTAGTGGCGCTAGCTGGGCCTTTAGTAAATATAGTGTTTGCTCTGATTGTTTTTACTGGAATTTGGGCTTTTGGGGGAAGAGATAAGCCGTTTTCAGAGTTTACAAACGTTATCGGGTATGTGGATAAAAGCTCAGAGCTTTACAAAGAAGATGTAAAACCTGGTGATCAAATCGTTTCTCTAAACAATAAAAAATATCAAGGGTTCAAGGATCTTCTTTTTACTGCTGTTACAGAAAAGAAAAAGGTTTTGGTAGATCTTTATAAAATCAACTATTACGATCAAAAAAAAACCAACTTTTACACAACGGTCAAACCGTATGAATATCCTGGAGCTTTGTCCAAAGATTTTAAGACCATTGGAATTTTAAGACCTGCATCTTTTCTGATATATAAAAAACATCATGCAACAGCTCCTAAATACGTTGTTCCAAGTCCTATGGAAAAGTCATCTATTGAGGAAGGTGATAGAATAGTCTGGGTGGATGGGGAATTTGTATTTTCTCATGATCAACTCTCAGATATCATCAATAGTAACTCTACGCTTTTATCTGTAAAAAGAAATGGCAACACCTTCATTACAAAAGTGCCTAAGATTTTAGTGCGTGATTTAAAGTTAAAGGACTATGAATTAGATGATCTTAAAGACTGGCAGCATGATGCGAATCTAAAAGGTGATGTTGCCTCTTTAGCTTATGTGCCATATGCCCTTTCAGGTAATGCAGTTGTTAAAAAGCACTTGTATTTCATTGGGGATGATCTTCTTAAGCATAATGTTTATGACCAGGCAAATAAATCATTATACTTTCCTTTGAAAGAAGGAGACCAGATTCTTGCAGTCGACGGACAAAATGTGTTTTCAAGTTTCGATGTTTTAAAAAAACTACAAAGCAAAAAAGTGCAGATCATCGTTCAAAGAAAGGGTTTCGATAAACCAATGCTTTGGACAGAGGAAAATAAGAACTTTTTTTATCTAATTAACCCCAAGCAGATTAGATCCATGGTGGCCTCCATTGCAAAAGGTGAGCCTAAAGAACATTTGGGGGATTTAGTTAGATTAAGTCCAGTTTCACCGATAAGTTTGGAGTCTCTTGTTGGTAATGATTTATATCAAGCTCAGCAGCAGACAGTTGAGAAAATCAAAGATCCTGTCAAAAGAGAAATGGCTCAAAAACAATTAGCTAGCATCAGCTCGAAAAAAGTTCTTGGAATTCCTCTTGTGGATAAAGAGGTCATTTACAACCCAGGTCCTTGGACTATATTTGCAGATGTCGTTAAAGACACATGGAGGACTTTATCCTCTCTTTTAACAGGGAAACTCAAGCCAAAGTGGTTATCAGGACCAATTGGCATGGCTCAAGCTCTACATCAAGGTTGGAGTTTAGGAATAAAGGAAGCAAGTTATTGGATAGCAACGATCTCTTTAGGATTGGGTCTTTTTAACTTACTGCCTCTTCCAGTGTTAGATGGTGGCTATATAGGTTTGTCTATCTATGAGCAGATCAGCAGGAAAAGACTTAGCGCCAAAGCGATGGAAAAACTCATCATACCGTTTATGGTGCTTTTAGTAGCTCTTATGGTTTACGTGACATATCAAGATATCATTCGGATCGCTCAACGATTTTTCTAGTATAAAAAAGGCCGGCAAAGCACCGGCCTTTTTTTATAACTCATTATATTTCTATAGCCCTTGATTGTTTCAAGTGAATAAATATTGTAATTATAAATAAATAAATAATATTTTTGTTATTTGTAATGTATGATATTAGTAGACGATTTAATTTGGTTTGATTAAACTCGAGTTAGGGGTTACTTTGTTCAAGGAGAGTTTATTATGGGTATTCATGGATTAGGCGGTTCTCATGTACCACCAGAAGGAATTGGCGGAGTGCACAGCCACAACAATAGCGATAGCATGCCACCACCTCCATCTACACCTACTTATGATAACATGCATACATGGCTTCAGGGTGTAGGTACTTGGTTTGCTGAAACTTATCCAAGTGGACAGAGTTCTACAGATGGGACGTTTATGTCGCAATGGATAGGGAACTTTTCAGTTGAGATGAGTAATAGCAAACTTCCGACTGGAGTTTCTTTTCAGCAAGTTATTTCAGCTACACAAAATCTTTTTAAAAGTTATAATGGAACTTCGTCCACGTATGGCTCCCAAATTTCTGCAATGACTGCATGTTTTGTTTCTGATTATAACAATTTGTCAGGCATGCTTACGAACCAGTTAGAACCTGGATATAAACAAGCAGTTGATACATACAATAGCTATAAAAAAAAGTTAACAGCTATTCAAGCAAAAGTAGCTAAAAATAAATCAAATGCTAATTACAGCAATATGCTTACAGATATTAGCAATATTGAAAATTATATGTCTGCTATTTCAAACAAACTTGATAAGATCAAAGCTAATATTGCCTCTTATACAAAGATAATCGACCAAGGCAGTGCGGCACAAGCTGAATTTTCTGAGAGCAACTTTACATTGTTTTTAGCTGGATCGACCGATGCGAGTCAGTTTACTAAACAATTAAACGACGTAGATCCTGAGAAAAACGGAACTTCCACTGCAGCTCAAGATGATGAGAACTATTTTAGTTCTGAAATGACGATGTTAACTGGTGATATCGATACTAAAATAACACAAATTAACAATTGGATAAATCCAACCCCTTCGGGGGGACTTCCTACCCCTCCGAAACCTCCGTATACTGGAGCTGCTGTTCGGTCTTATGGGCAAGCGTTATATCAATGGATAGGAGGTATGATGAACTCACCCTCTCCACCATTATCCCCTGATGAGCTTCAATTTTTACATAAAAATGTTGGCGATCTTGGTCAAAATGCTTTGAACGCAACTTCAACTCAATTAACAAACGACATGAATTTTTTTACAGGTATGGTGGTGCCAATTGCTCATGTTCCAACTGGGGGTATTGCAAAGTTAATGAAACCTGTAATTGATGCCGCTATTGCTTTAGATTCAAAATATGAATCAACGGTAAATAAACTTAATACTGTAGTAGGTCTACAGGAACAAGATATTAATAAACTAAATCAAGCGACAGCTTTACTTAAAAAAATACTTTCAAAGGGAAAGCTTGATGCTGATGATAAAGCTCAAATAAATTCTTTGAATTCGTCGATTTCAAAACTTCAGTCTCAGTTGAAAACACTTAATGGTGATATAAGTAAGATTAAACAGGAGATTACTAAATACGGAAAAATGCCCGAACAAATGTGGTCTTATATCTTTCAGGCTGCGGCTAAATCTCATAGGGGAGCGAACGCTGAAATAACCGCTATAAATAAGCTTAGTTCTGAGATAGTTGATCCAAGTGATGATCCTTCATATTCTAATGCATATAAAGAATTGTTCCACAAATTTGGAGTAAACGTGCCAAAAATCCTTTCATCTGTCGTGAGCTTTAGGGAATCTTTGCAGAAGGGAAATAAATATCCACCTCCACCTAAGTTGCAGCCAGGTGAGATGTATATGGATATGCAATATTTTAATAATGTAGTACGTGCCGGGGATGTCCAGGCAGCTTTTGAAGCTTACTTTCAATCTTTAGAAGCTGCAAATATCAATAGAATTATTCTATCGTTTGCTCAGTTTAGCGATATAGGAAAGGCTAGTCCAGATACAGCCTCGGATACCGTTTTTCAGGATATAGCTGCGCACCCAACAGCTTGGAAGACATTTCTATCAGTTGCTAAAGAAAATCATATGCAGATCCAAATGTCTTTTGGCGGGGAGGATGCTAATTCAACAACTTGGGCTTTACCTAGCGATGCTGGAGGGCCTGCTAAGGCTGCTCAGTGGCTTTATGACAATGTGTTTACAGACAAGCAAGGAGATTTAGTTGTTCAAAATATAGACTATGATATCGAAGATAATGGGTTTCCAGCATCTGGAGCAGATCTGCAAAACTGTTTAAGTTTTATGCAGGCAATTCACGGATTGCTTGCAAAACATGATCCTCCAGGAAGATGTGTCTTGACGGGAGAAGGGCATTTAGCTCCACCTGAATCAGGGGCTAGTCCTGCACTTTTTTGGGGGAAAATTGATCCAGGACCTCCTCCTGTTTATTCTGACAATATATTTAATACAATGTTTGATGACGCTAACTTAATGCTTTACGGCCAAAATTATTATCTAGCTCCACATTGGATTACATCATGGATAGGTTCCATGGGTGGTGATACTAAAAATCCAAGTGATCCTATTAATGCCAAAATTTTAAGTGAAATCCATATTGGGTTTCAAGACAGCATTAATTACAATGATCCAGGAGCTGATGGTTCCGGGTCGCAGCAAATTTTTACTCAAAGTAATGGACAAGCAGCGGCTATTCGGTATGAAGAGCTGTTAGCGGAATTGAAAAGTAAGGGATATGATGTTTCGAGTATAGGTGGGCCTTTTGTATGGCCTAATTTCGAAAGTAAAACGCCATTACCAAGCTCGCAGTTTGAAACGGACTTTTATAAAGAGCTAAATATGTGGAACGAGCTTAACAATTAAATTTTTAATAAAAAAATCCCTCTCAATTTTCTTTGAGAGGGATTTTTTGTGAAGTGTTCAGGAAACGTATTATTTTTTCTCTTCGTCGTCTAAAACTTCTACTTCAGCTTCCTCAATATCAGCGTTTTTTTCATTTGTGCTGCTATTTGGTTCTGCTGCGTTTGGAGTAGGGCCTCCCGCATTTGCAGCTTGAGCCATTGTCTCGCCAATTTTTTGTATGGTTTGATTAAGCTCTTCTGTTTTTGCTTTGATTGCATCTAGATCGCTCGAGTCTTTGATAGCTTTTAACTCATCGACTTTTGTTTGAATCTCTTTAGCAATTTCTGCTGGGATTTTATCTTTAAAATCGGATAGCGATTTTTCAGATCTAAAGATTAAAGCGTCTGCTTCATTTTTCACATCGACAGCAGCTTTTTTCTTGGCATCTTCTTCAGCGTGATCTTCAGCGTCTTTGACCATACGCTCAATTTCAACATCAGATAGACCTGATTTTGCTTCAATTTTGATTTTTTGCTCTTTACCAGATCCTAAATCTTTCGCTGAAACGTGCAAAATCCCATCGGCATCGATATCAAAGGCAACCTCAATTTGAGGAGTTCCTCTTGGAGCTGGTGGGATTTCTGTTAGGTCAAAGCGGCCAATTTCTTTGTTGTCAGAGGCCATTTTTCTCTCACCTTGTAAGACCACAATAGTAACAGCTGGTTGATTGTCAGCAGCAGTTGAAAAAACTTGTTTTTTCTGTGTTGGGATTGTGGTGTTTCTTTCAACAAGAGGTGTTAACACTCCACCTAATGTTTCAATTCCAAGAGTTAGTGGGATCACGTCAAGAAGTAAGACATCTTTCACTTCACCGGAAAGAACTCCACCTTGAATTGCAGCTCCTGTTGCAACCACTTCATCAGGGTTAACTCCCTTATGAGGCTCTCTTCCAAAAATTGCTTTAACCTTTTCTTGAACTAGCGGCATTCTAGACATACCACCAACTAAGATGACATCTCCAATTTGATCTTTAGCAAGACCTGCATCTTTTAGAGCTTTTTCACAAGGAGTAACACATCTGTTAACCAAATCAGCCACTAATTGCTCATACTTGGCTCTAGTTAAAGTTAGCTGTAAGTGCTTAGGCCCTGATGCATCCATTGTGATAAATGGCTGATTGATTTCTGTCTGTGTTGTTCCAGATAGTTCAATTTTTGCTTTTTCTGCAGCATCTTTTAGTCTTTGAAGAGCCATCTTGTCTTGAGATAGATCAATACTATTTTCTTTTTTGAACTCTTCTAAGATCCAATTAATGATAGCAATATCAAAGTCGTCTCCACCTAAGTGTGTGTCTCCGTTTGTAGATAACACTTCAAAAACCCCATCACCAATCTCTAGGATCGAGATATCAAATGTACCACCACCAAGGTCGAAGACCGCGATTTTTTTATCACCTTCTTTGTCGAGACCATAAGCTAGTGCTGCAGCTGTTGGTTCAGGGATAATTCTTTTAACGTCTAGTCCTGCGACTTTTCCAGCATCTTTAGTAGATTGTCTTTGAGAATCGTTAAAGTATGCAGGTACTGTGATGACAGCTCCTGTAACTTTTTCTCCAAGATATTCTTCTGCAGTTTCTTTCATTTTTGTAAGAATCTGCGCCCCAACTTCTTCTGGAGTTAGCGTTTTTCCATCAACTTCAAAGACTGCATCTCCGTTGCTGTTTGGCTTAACTTTATAAGCGACTGTTGCAATTTCAGATTTAACTTCTTCATATTTTCTTCCGATAAATCGCTTAGTTGAAGCTAATGTTTTTTCAGGGTTTGTTACAGCCTGTCTTTTTGCAGGAACACCGACTAACCTTTCTTGGCCTTTATAAGCCACGACAGATGGAGTTGTTCTTGTTCCTTCTGTATTAGCGATAACCTTAGCTGTTCCTCCTTCCATAACGGATACGCAGGAGTTTGTAGTACCTAAGTCGATACCAATAATTCTTCCTTTATCTTTTCTTTCAGCCATGATTAAGACTCCTCTGATTTTGATGATTCTGTTTTTTCTAAGTTGTTATCCTCTGTGTCAGTTTCTTTAGGCTTTGGAGCTGGCGCTTTGGCAACCTTTACTTTTGCAGGCCTTAGCGTTCTTTCTCCAGATACGTAACCTCTGACAAATTCTTCAATGATATAGCCATCTTTTAGCTTCGTCGTTTCTTCAACTTCGACAGCTTCATGAAGATGAGGATCAAATTGTTTTCCCTTAGACTCAAAAGGCTTTGCTCCATGTTGGTCTAAGATGTTTTTAAGTTGTGTCATGATCATTTGAAATCCTATCGCCCAATTTTTAACTTCATCAGACATAGTTTCTGCAAAGCCTAGTGCTTTTTCAAAGTTGTCTAACGGGTCTAAAAAATCGCAAAGAACATTATCGATTGCAAATTTTGTCATATCTTGACGCTCTTTTTGCATACGACGTCTAGTGTTTTCCATGTCAGCTAGTGAGCGTAGGTATTTATCTTTTTGTTCTTTAAGTTGCTCCTCGAGCTCTTTTTTAAGCTCTTCTTGAGGAGGGGAGTTGTCTAACTCTTTGTCCATTTCGTTTTCATCTGGTTTTGTCATGATGGGTTGTCCTCTTCTAAATTGGAGCGATCATCTATAAGTAATTTACTCGTCTCATTTAGGTAGAGAGAGTGGTTAGGCTTAAAGTCTAAACTTTTTGATTCTGGCATCCGGTAGGAAATGTGATGTTTAAATAAAAGCTTAGTTAGATTTTCGCTGAGTTTGTTTGAAGCAAATTTTAAAACTTCAAAGAGATGTTTGTAAGGCATTCTTAAAGGTCCCATAAGACCGATAATTCCAACGGGTTTTTGGTTGATCATGTAGGGGACTGTAATAACAGAACATACATAGGGAGGCATTATAAATGGCTTTAGATCCTCTCCTATCCATACTTTTAGTTCGGGATCTTTTAAGCTGTGAGAAATAAGAGCTTCCATGTGCTCAGTGTTTTCAAAAAGAGATAAACAGTTCCCTAGAGCTTGAGCGTGACAAAGCTCTTCGTAAGATAAAAGTTTGGAAAAACCTGTTTTAAATAAATCTTCATGCAAAATATTAGTTTGAGAAACGATATGTCTTAACATGACCTCTTTGTAAAGATTTTCTCCAAGAGCAGATTCTTCTTCAGAAAGAGACGGTTTATCAAGACCTGTCATCTTAAAATGTAGATAATTTTCAATTCTCCTTAACGAAAAGTTGCTTAGCTTGTTTTGGGCAGGGTACGTTTCTGTATGAACCACTCCAAAACTAGAGATCATAACAACTAAAAGTTTACTAGGGCTGATCGATAGGAGTCTTATATCAGAGATAAAATCTTGGTCAAATCTTGGGGCGGAAATAAAGGCTGCGCAATTGGTTTGTTCAGAAAGTAGTTCAGAAAGGCTACTTAGATAAGTTACAACTTCTCTTCCGTCGAAAATAAAATGCTTCTCTAGTTCTTTCTTCTGCTTTTTAGAAAGAGGTTCATCTTCAAACTCATGCTTTGCATAAAACTTGAAGGCAAGCTCAGTTGGAATCCTTCCTCCTGATGCATGATGCTGAGTTAAAAATCCTTGATCTTCTAGCTTTACAAAATAATTTCTAATCGTAGCAGAGCTTAAGTCATGAAAGCCGCATTCTTTTAGCGTATTCGATCCAATAGGCTTGCCAAGCTTTAAATAAAGCTTAATAAGACCCATCAAAATTCTAAGTTCTCTCTCGTGTTTTTTGATTGTTTTGCCAGTCATTAAACCTTAGCACTCTTGTTTGGCATTTGCTAATTTAGCGTCATTATAGCAAAGGAAAGAAGGGAAGACAAGTTTTTTAGCACTCTAAGTGTTAGATTGCTGGTTTTTAAAAAATATATTAACAAAAGTCATTGATAAACAAAGGAATGTGTAAAATAATAATAATTTTAAAGCTTTCTAAATATGAATAAATGAGAGTAAAATACCTGCTCGAACTTAAAGAATGGGGTTTTTATGAGTACATTAACAAATGATCAGCTTCAGGCTAAGCATACTGAGCTTGCGGAGTTCATATTTGGTGGGCTAGAGGAGATAAGAGCAGAGAAGGAGAGTCGAGCTTCAATATTTAGTATGTCATCTGAAGAAAGAGACTTTAAAGCAGAAGCTAAGTGGGTGTTTTGGGAAGTAGCAAAAAAAGTAGCTATAATTGCCTTAATGGTTATTCCATCTGTTAGTGTTTTAGGTCCTACAGCATTTTTTGGTTTAACGGGAGGATTTTTCCTGATTGGCCAATTGACTCATCATTTTTCCAAGGATAAGAGTCGGAGATGGGACAACTGTAGTTATATAAAACAAATGGAGCAACAAGTTTACCCTGAAAAATTTTCAAATACATCCTTAAGTTTAAAAAATAGAAAATTTAAGAGAGATCACTATACTTTTTTTAGACCTGGAACTCTTCTAAAAGAGGGGACGGCTTTTCTTGGCATTGGTTTAGGAAATGTAATATTTAAAATTGTTGTGAGAGCTGGAGGTTTTTTTTCAACAGCTGGAGCGACTTTTTTTGGAGCTGGTTTTCTTTCTGGGGAGATAATGAGTCTTTATGTTACTGCAGAGGATTTAGCTGGAAGGTTTGCTAAGTCTACTGCTTCGAATTAATGTACTAGATCTTGTTATTTTATGGATGAGATTTTAGAAAAATAGAAGGACGTGATAGATGACTAAAATAAACGGTTTAGAAAATAATCCAGCTTATCAAAGAGGGATTCTGTTTGACAAAGGTTTCTATAAAGAGAATATTGTTGATGGACGTACTATTTCTGAAATCTCATTAAATCGATCTGTTATTATTTCGGTTGTCGTGGAAGTTGCTAAAAAGGTCTCCCTTATAGCGTTAATTGCAATTCCGTCTTTTATGCTTCTTGGATCAACAACCTTTATTGCTGTTTTTTTTGCAGGGGTTACTGCAAGTGTTATTGATGAAAGCATCACATCGGAACACAGTCCTCTTAAAAGAATTTTAAATCATGCTAAGCTTAATGCTCATATTAATTCCGTTAAAAAACTATATCAACCGGTGTCGGAGTTCATTGAAAATGCTGCGATTCCAGCTGCTATTTTTCACTCGAGCGTGATGATAGGTGGTTTTTTGTCTTCAGCAGCTGTGTATTCAGGAGCATTTTTTGCGGGAAAAGTCATAGCTGATGACATCATGGCCCTTGGTTTAGATCTTACAGAAAGAAGGGCTAAGGCGTATCTAGCTAAGGCGTAATCGCATGGACTATCTTAGTTATTTTCTTAACATGACTTAGAATGACAGTTGTTATAAAAAAGGAAAACAAAGAGAGCATTGGCATTGTGATTTTTCCAAGTCCTATATCTGGTTTGTATAAACAGCTTGGGCCCATTCCGCAGACAAGTGTTGGATCTAAACTTGGAATTTCTTGCAGAGCAACGTGATATAGACTCAATATCAATCCAACAATAGAAAAGGGTATAAAGTAATAAATAGCTTTAAAATCTTGCTTAGCATAAATAAGACCAAGCCCAGCAGCTAGTGGGAACAAGCAGAGTCTCTGAGCCCAGCAAAGCATGCAGGGGTAGTTTTCTAAAAATTCACCAAGACAAATCGAGCCTAAAAATGACACGGACGTTAAAATCCAGCTAATATACAGATAAAGACTAGCTTTGGTTGTCATGACTCAATGCTTTTGTTTTTTTTAAAGCGTGTAAGATAAAGCGCTCTATTTCTTCGAGTGATGGATCTAAAACTTTCATCCCATTGACGTAAACGGCAGGAATTTGAAAATATGCTCCCATTAGGTCCTTGGCATATGAGGTGTTATAAGAAATTTCAGAGTCAGAAAGTCCATTATTAATGCAGGTTTTAAAATTTTGAAAGTTTGATGAATTAATGCTTGTTTTTGCGAGAGATAACCAATGGTTTATTAAATCAGTTCTAGGGATATTTAAGTTAAAAGGATTGTCAAAGTACTGATTTAAAAGAGTGAAAAAAGTTTGAGTCGAATCTGAAAGGGCGCAATATAAAATTTCTGATGAAAGTTTAGATATGCTCGAAAAAGAAACAAGCGATACTGAGTATTTAACGAGACCTGTATCTATGTAGTGACGCTTTATAGGTGGGTAGACTAACTGGTTAAAGTCGATTGAATTTTGATATGAAATATCTTGAAAGATGACTATGTGTATAGGCGCATCGGGTTTCCCGCCGGTTGGTAAATTTTTTGTGTATATGGGAATTGCAGGAGGGAAATAAGGTTTCGTGTAGGTGATAATACCGTAAGTTGTAAAGAGTATCATCAATATCCCAAAAGAAATTAAAGCGACATATTTTGGTAAAAGCTTCATCAAATATCCTCAAACAAACAGTTATTCGTTTTAGGATATTTGGAGAATTATATCTACTCAATTTCAAAATCAAGATCGTCATCGATGCCGGGATCTTTGATATTAATATCTTCTGACACTAAAGGTAAAATATCAACGATAGAAGGAGACCATTCGAGGCCTCTTTTATAGACAAGTTTAGACGCAATATAACAAGCTATAATAGCTTTTTTATGTGGTTTAGGGACGTTTTCTAAAATATTTTTAAAGAACTTGCTTTTGATGAGTTCGGGGCAGTAATTATATAGGCAACGAATAAGAGGGTCTTTTCTCGAATTTGCGAGCTCTACTGTTTCTAGGTAATCTAAGAGCTCATAGGCGAAGTTGTTGATTTTTTCTGAGACCCAGTCTGAGATGTCTGTTAAAAACGCGCCAGTTAACGCGTGAGATTTTAACAGAAGTTGTGCTTCATCTCTTGCTCTGCGTTTGATGATTTCTAATATTTCTTTCATCAGCTCTGGTTTGTGTTTGATGAAGTTTGCTTCATTCATTGATAAGCCACACAAAACCTCAAAGGACGAGCAAATGACACCACCTTTGTTAGCAGAGCTGTCCTTAATGATTAAAACTCCCAATTTTTCTAATTCTCGTCGAGCTTTTGGAGTGATATATAAATTCGCCCCTTCTACGATAGCTCTAGATGTGGGCTTTCCCTTCTCATCTAAAAAATCTTGGTAATTAGTTTCATTAAGGGTTCTAGGTCTACCACCAGCTGGAATAAAAATATCTGAGATAGTTTGGTGAACATTATGTCTTAGGAGATGATTCATATCGCTTCCTGACAGCCATTCTTCCTTTAAAGATGAACCTTCTTTTTTATAACAAAGAGTTCTGGTTGCATATGAAGAGGTTTGCTTTTTCTTTGAAGTATCAAGTAAAAAACCGCCATTAGATAATTTTTTAGGAGGGTAAAATGAAATAGGTTTTCCTTCTTGGAAAAGTTTTACCAGGACACCAAGATCTAGTCCATTTGGATCAAATATAGTTCCCGATCCATCAATTAATGCTAAAAGCTTTGCTGTTTTTCTAAAGTGCGTATAAAGGTTTAGAATTTGATTTCCCGCGACATCTCCGTCGGGACCTCCCGTCATCTTGATAGTAAATGGGTCAACTTTTGGATCAATTTCTAAATAATTTAAGACCTCTTGCATGTAGACGTTCACGCCAAGAGAGGTTACCCCATATTCCTTATGATTTACACCACTGGAAGGTTTTGAAGAAATAAAGCAGCTCCCGACAGAGTACCCACAATGAACGCTATAATCAGCTATCCATTCGATCATCTGGTTGTGCATATTTTCGTCGGGACCTAAATAGATATACTCAGGTTTTTTATAGTAATCGATGATGTCTTTTGCTTGCAGTCTTTGGTTTTCTTCATCGTAATTAATGAGTGTCATCATGCTGTATATGAAAGCTCGTTGAGCTTGATAAAGATATTCTGTTTTTTGGTCTCTATTATACGCAGAGATGATATCGTCGATTTTGTTGCTTTTAAACCCCGCAGCTTTAAGCTCTTTTATATATATATCACTCTCATAGTGAATCCTTTCATAAGGCTCTAGTAATATGACCGCTTTAGACCCCCCTTCAGGGATGTCTTTGTTTTTTTTCTGCTGGGTGTATGCTAGGTTATAACACTCAGAAAAAATATTATTTCTTTCTACCAAAAGTTGTTCGATTTTTTTCGGTACAACAGTTCGAAGACCTCCTCGAGAAAGATCTTTAAAGCGAATTTGGAAACCAATAAAATGCATTCCCTGGATGAAAAAGATCCCATAGGGGAGTTCTGGGAATTTTTCAAAACGATCATAAGGGAGGTAGTCTAAGTATTTAGGATCTATACGGAAGCTAAAAGCGCCCTTGTTTTTGCGATAAAAGTTTGTTTTGAGAGTGTGTTGAATGAAATTTTTCCCTTGCTTAAAGATGTTTTTTCGTCTGGTATCGTTGCTTTCATGTCCTGTGTCTAAGTTCTCAATAAACTTAGAGACAACATCTCTAGATTTTTCATACTGTTTTAAATTAGCTGAGTCTGGGCGAAACTTTTCTTCGAAGGAGTTTAGGAGCTCAACGGTGATCTCTGGGTGACGGCAAAAGGCTTCTTCAATGTTTTGCGCAGAGTAGAGATTGCTATCGAAGCTAACTAGCGCTTGGTGAACAAAAGTGACCATGCATCTTAGTAGATTAGCTAGGTTTCCTCGAATAAGACCGGTGTCTACAAAAACTGATTCAATTGAGTCTAAATCTGTAAAATGTTTGAGGGTCACTAATTCTTGTAGAAAATCTGGAATATCACATTCATCCCAAGCGGCTTTTCCATTTATGCCGTGCAATCCTAAAGACATGAGCAAAATAGGATTTTTTGAGTAGGGATCGACATATGTAATATTGACCTTTCTCATCGTCAGCCCATGACGGTGGATAACCTTTGCTAATCGATATAAAAAACGATATTTTGGAGTGTTTCTCCAAGCTAAAACTATTTGGATTGAGGGAGCGTTCTTTGCCGTTGTCTTCCACTTCTTATTATAGTGGATTTCATATTGGCAATGATCTCTTGTTCTTGCTCGGAAAAACATCTCAAGAGCAATTTTTAATCTTTCTGACGTCATTGATCTTAAAAATCTAGCGTTCATTCCTTGCATGAGGTCATTGAACTGGTCTTTGGAAAGATCTGGAGAGAATTCTTTGGCGATTTTGAAAAATTCTAACTGTTTATTTTCAGAGAACTCTACTTCCGAATCTTTAAACTCAGTGTAATAAATCAAGGCTATTCTAAGCTTTTTTTTGGCTTCTTTGAACGGAGGTGGTTCATCTGAGATAAAGGTTTGGTAATTTTTGATGCCATAGACACTAAAGTCTTTTAGAATTTTAACGTCCGCATCTGGTTCGTTTAAACAAAGGACAATGGAGCAATTTTTAAGATGGATTGTTGTGAGAAATTCATTTAGATGAAAAGCTGTAAGATTATGAGCAATTAACATTAATTGCTCATGGGTAACCTCATCAAAAAAATGCGCTGTCATGTGCTTTTCTAGCCAAAGATAATACCTTTCAAATTGCTCACTCTCGTGAGTCATAGCGGTTTTTAACTCACTTTGAGTCAATCGGCCGAGTTTATTTGGATTTTTCATAGATAACCTAGGTATAAGCTATTGGCTTTAAAGAGGTAATATCTAAACTATCACAAAATAGGCAGTAAGGTATCAGATGCCCTCTTAATACTAGGATAATATATGTAATTATTTTTTTAAAAGCCGAAGGCTATTTAGTCCCACGATTACTGTTCCTCCCTCGTGAAGAATGACCGCAAGCCAAAGAGGGATAAGTCCTAAAAGGGCAGGAGTTGTTGCAAAAACAATGACAAAAAGGGCCAAAGAAAGGTTCTGTTTAACGATTTTTAAGGTCTTTTTTGCTTTATCAAAGAGCCAACCTATTAAAGATAAATCATCATTTAGTAGAACAATATCTGAAGCATCAATGGCAGCTGCTGATCCAATCGACCCCATAGAAATGCCAACATTTGCTCTAGCTAAAGCTGGTGCGTCATTGATTCCATCTCCAATCATCGCTAAAGCACCTGATTTAGAAAGGTTTGAGACTAGCTCTAATTTGTTTTCAGGTTTTAGGTCATGATAAGTTTCATCAATCTGTAGCTGATTTGAAACATAAAGAGCGCTTGATTTATGATCTCCTGTTAGCATAAGTAGCTTAATCTGATCACTTTGACGCAGGTTTTTTAAAATTGTAGGCGAGTGCTCTCTAATTTCATCATCAAACTCGAATAAAATTAGGTTTAAGCCAACTTTTAATACACAGTAAGCATTTTTACAGTTTTCAAGAGCATTTTTTATCTTTACCTGATGATCCTTAGATTCATTTTTGAAAAAATAATCCACATTTCCGATAAAAGCGGATTTTTTGTGGTCGTCTAATGAGATAATGCCCTCAAGTCCATATCCTGCGATAGAGTTGAAGTCGTTAATTTGCAAAAGGGGAAGTTTTTTCTCAGATCCAATCGAAACTAAAGCTTTTGCTATTGGGTGTGTTGCATGCTTTTCTAAAGAAGCTGCAATTTGAATAGCCAGGTTTTGATCTAGATTTCCTGCTATGCTCGTAATTTTAGAACAGGTTAAATTTCCAGTGGTTAAAGTTCCTGTCTTATCGAACGCAAAAAGCTTACATTTAGCTAATGCGTCTAACGAGACGCCGCCTTTCAAAAGAATCCCTCTTTTAGCGCAGGCGCTAATTGCACTTAAATAGGCAGTAGGTGTTGCGATAATTAATGCACAAGGTGATGCTGCTATCAAGAAGGCTAAAGCTCTGTAAATAGAGCCTTCATTACCAAGATAGGGGATATTCAAAACGAGGGGGAGACCTAGTGCAAATAATATGGATAATCCGATGATTGTTACTGCATAGTGTTTCCCGAACCGGTCTAGGATTTTTTGAACACTTGGTTTTGTTTCTTGGGCTTCATGAACGAGCTCAATGATTTTTGAAAGGGTGGACTCAGAAGAAGTTTTTGTCACTTTGATTGAAAGAGTTCCATCTAAGTTTCTTGCGCCAGCTTGGAGAACATCCCCTGTTTTTTTTGCAATGGGTTGGGACTCTCCTGTCAGGTGGACGAGGTTAACAAAAGAGTTTCCATCGACAACTTCACCATCTAAAGGGACGATTTCTTGAGCTTTGATTAAAATAATCGTACCTACTTCTATGTCTCGAACAGCTCTTTCTGAAAGATTCCCATCTTCTCCTACAACAAAAGCAAAACTTGGAGAAAGTTTTGTTAAACTATTGAGAGCTCCTTTCGATTTTCTAGAGACGGTTTGTTCCATGGCACCAGAGAGGGCAAATAAAACAAGTAGAAGACCTCCCTCTATTGCACTATCGATTAAGACGGATAGAAAAGCAGCTAGAGTCATGAGGACATCGATGTTAATCTCAAAATTTTTGATATCTTCAATACTCTCAATAAGAGCTGTAGTCCCCGATAGAAAATATACAATAACTAAAAACAAATTGCTTAGACTGCGATTATAAAATGAAAAAGCAAATGCTAATGCTAGAAAAAAAGCTGCTAAAAGAGAGCTAATAAGTTCTAGATTTTTTGCGTACTTTTTAGAAGATTTTGTCAGAAAAGGACTGACACTTTCTTCTTTTCCAGAGGCAAAAAAATCATCAAAAATATACGGAGTTGTTGTCATGTGTCTTCCTTTCTGATGAGGGTACTATTTTTCTAAAAAAAACGATATTGAAAGATAGTGAGTATGTGCTCAATAAAGCAATCAGTATTAAAGTTTTTTGTGAAACTATGTTTTATAATTACTTGTTGAAAATAGTTGTGAATTTCCATAGTATATATTTTGTTTATAATATTATTTTTTTAAACCTTGATTTGTAGATGTGAATAAAAGTATCTTTTTGATCCAAAAAATGGAGGGAAAGATGTCTAATGTTATAAATTCGGTTGTAGATTACACCTGTAGTTTCTTTGTTTCAGGGGAAGAAGTAGACGATTGCTCCATTTGCTGGTCTCCGCTAAAAAAGTCCTTGTTCTTCAATAATTTGATAGAAACTAAGTGTCATCATATTTTTCATAAGAGCTGTCTTACGCCATGGTTAGAGAGTAAATTAGAAAAATCTTGCCCGAACTGTAGAACAGCCCATTGCCTAACTAAGG
This sequence comes from Chlamydiia bacterium, assembly GCA_030427725.1. Lineage (GTDB taxonomy): Bacteria > Chlamydiota > Chlamydiia > Chlamydiales > JAUICV01. The sequence goes on from JAUICV010000001.1 coordinate 110,785, forward strand.
CGCAAACTTCTACTCCACCTACAATCCCATTGAATCACGGACGGGTTGAATATAATGGAGATTCTATTGTCTCAGGTAGTCCAGGGTGGTGTCTTGCAAATGGATATGAAGAAGTTGTAGGTGGTTATTGGAGTGGGGACAAGCAGTGTCATTTATCAGCTGTGTTTGCTAAACGATATCAAAAGGCCTCAGACGCTGGTTTGAGAAAGATTGCAGAGTATGTTCCTTTTTCTGGGATGTATAAGTATCAGGCATTCCCTAGGTTTGAATACTTACAGGACAAGCTCGGGGGAATAAATGATAGAACGAAGAATGATATTTTAAAGGATTTAAAGAAATGGTTAAGGACTGGAGTTAATGCAGAGATTTCTATAAATAATGATTTATCCACAAACCAGGCTATAGCCTACAGTAGAGCTACTGCTATTATGGATTCTCATAACTTGCGAACTGATGATTATCTAAGAGATCCTATCTATCAATTTATAAACGAGTATCTCAAGGAAATCGAATATAAAACTTCAGACACGATGGTCTGTCAGATAGCAATAGAGAAGAGGTTGTCAAGCATTGCTACTGTTGTAAGGTCTATTCTAGGTTTTAGGGATGCTTAAGTAAAAAATATAAGCTTTTCTAGGAAATAGACAACGCCTAGAGATAAAAAAGCTATCGATAGATGCCAAACAACACTTTTTGTGGTGTCATTTTTTAAGGCCTTAGCGGATAGTATCGAAGCTGTAACTAAGATAAGAAAAGTTAGTCCATACAGCATATACAAACCGCCAACTAATATTGATAAAATTCCCAGAGCCCCAGCTATACAAGCTCCTATACAAGCTCCGAGAGCTTGCTTTAGAGGATGTTCAAAACTATGAACTGATAGACCAAGCTCCTCTTCAAGCATGACCATCAAAAGTCTGTTATCGTCAGCCATAAGGACGCTGATGATGTCATCGAGTTGCTTCCCCTTAAAGCCTTTGGCTTTGTACATTTCTAAGAGTTCTTCTTTTTCCTGAGGTCTGTGGTGCTCTATTTCAAAGCGCTCTTCTTCAATAAGTCTATGGAGTCTTTCTAATCGAGCCCAGCCATAAAGAGCAGATCTTGTCGTTTTCCAAATTATGAGCCCTATCACTAACAAAACCGAACACAAAACTTTTTGATACAGCGTAAACGGTGCAGAAATCATCGCTGTCCAAACAAGAGATAAAATAATGACAAGCTCTTTTGCGCTATCACAAGCAGCTATCAAATGACCTGGAGGTTCTTCTCCATGAATTTCAGCTGTCATCGAGCTGCCTTTGAGCCTAGCCTTTTTGAGATGATCAAAGGCTGTTTTTCCTTCAAAGTGAATGGGGTCTTTAGGCTGCATAGGCGGTAGTTTATCCTTTGAAAGCTTTTGTGAAAACGCGTGTTAAGAGTTGTATAGAATGTAAGTGATCTTTTGCGGAGATCAATTCTCTTGTCGAATGCATAGCAAGTAAGGGGGTTCCTAAGTCTACAGTAGCAATGCCAGTTGCTGATGAAAAAACAGGACCAATAGTGGATCCACAAGCAATTTCAGAGTGTGATGATGACATTTGGTAAGGAATTTTGTGGTCACTGCAAATCTTAGCAATAAAAGAGCTTGTCTTAGCATCTGATGCGTATCTCATATTGCTTGATAATTTAATAATAGGCCCACTCTCAAAAAGGGGATGATCTTGCTGGTCATAGCGACTTTTGAAATTTGGGTGGTAGCAATGAGATACATCTAGAGATAGACAAATAGAATTACTTTTTAGTTTATAAAAAGCTTCTTCAGTCATCTTTGAACTAATGCAGATTCGTTTTAGACAATCCTCAAAAAAAGGAGATGCAGCTCCCTCGGAAGTTTTTGACCCCACTTCTTCGTGGTTCCAAAATGTAGCCATTTTGAGTGTTTTAGTTGTAGGGGATAGGTTAGAAAGCAATCCCGTCAAAACGGCATGGGTGCTACTTAAATTATCAAGACGATAAGAAGCTATAAGCTCAAGGTTCTGGCCTACATAAGATGGAGGTTCGATTGGGACTAAAAATAGATCGTGGCTGTAAATTTTTTTAAAGCTGATATGTTTTTTTAAGGTGGTTTCTAAAACTTTAGTTTCTTTTGATGAAAGGCCAACCAAAGGACATAAATGTTCTTGTTTGTCTAGGTATGCTTTTGGTTTTCCGTCTGTTCTCTCTGATAGGTGAATGGCTAAAGAAGGAATGATTAAAGGCGTGTCTTTAGCGTAAACAAGATGCTCTTTAACAGATCCCTTTTGATCTTCAGCAATAACAAGACCTGCTATTGCTAAATTTCTATCATACCAAGTGGAGAGTGTGGGCCCTCCGTAGGCTTCCACCCTAAAAAGATTCATGTTGTGATCTCGAAACTGAGCATGGGGCTTTATTTTAAGACAGGGACTGTCTGTGTGAGCTGCACCAAGCGTCAATGAAGTAGGGTGTTCTTTTGGCATAATAAAAGCTGTTATTGCGCCACCTCTTTGGATGAAATATTTTCCTTCAGCTTTTATTTTCCAGGTAGTATTTTCCTTTAACTCTTCAAATTTGTTTTTTTTGAGCCTACCAATGATCTCTTCAGTTGCATGCCAAGGTGTTGGAGAAGCCTCTAAAAACTTGAAAAAATCCTTAAGATGATCTGTCATAGAATCCTAATTGTGCTTTAATTCTCTGCTTTTAGGACTTTAATGCCTCCAAGATATTTTTGCAAAACTTCTGGAATGTTTACGGATCCATCTTCATTTTGATTATTTTCTAGGAGGCCTACCATAAGTCTTGATGTAGCAAGTCCTGAGCCATTTAAAGTATGAACTAACTCGTTTTGGCCTTCGCTATTTTTATAGCGAATTTTGGACCTTCTAGCTTGGAAGTCTCTGCAATTTGAAACAGAAGACACTTCATAGTATCTGTTTTGTCCGGGAAGGTAAACTTCGACATCTAATGTTCTTGCTGCACCAAAAGACATATCACCAGTGACTAAAAGCATGTTTCTGTAATGCAAATTTAATCCTTGCAAGATTTTCTCTGCAGATAAAACCAAGTTTTCGAATAGTTCATCTGACTGATCTGGTTTGCAAAAGCTGAACATCTCAACCTTGTTAAATTGGTGAACTCTAATAAGGCCTCTTTCTTGAGATCCTGCTGCACCAGCTTCTCTTCTAAAACATGGGGTGTATGAAACATATTTTTTAGGAAGGCTTTCTTCTTTTAGAATTTCATCAAAATGAAAAGCGTTGATAGCAGCCTCTGATGTTGGAAGTAAATAAAGCTTAAAGTCATCGTCTTGTAGTTTATAGAGTTGATGCTCGAATTTTGGGAGCTGTCCAACACCGTACATCATCTCAGGTCTTAAGAGATGAGGTAAGCAAAGCATTTCAAATCCATTTTGGATATGAGTTTCGATCATGTAGTTAATTAAAGCCCATTCAAGTCTTGATCCCATCCCTTTATAGACCGGCCAGCCGCTACCTGACATCTTTGACCCTCTTTCAAAGTCAAAAAGTTTCAGCTTTTCATTTAGCTCGACATGGTTCTTTGGCTTAAAATCAAAAGTTCTTTGTTCAGAAAAGGTTTTAATGCACACATTGTCACTAGCATCAGGGGAAATTTTGATGTCATCATCTGGAAGATTAGGTAGTGAGCTCAATATGGTTTTTAACTTTTCCTCAGAATCCTTTAGATCTCTATCCATTGTGGAAATTTCGTCTCCAATAGATTGAACTTCTTCCATGATAGTTGAAGCGTCTTCTCCAGCTCTTTTTTTCTCGCCAATTAGTTTAGAAGCTTGGTTGCGCTTAGATTTTAATAGTTCAACTTTTGTTTTTATGTCTCTTGCTTTTTCGTCTAATTCAAGTAGTGGACCAAGGTTCACTTCTGGATTTTTAGTTTGAAGTTTCTTTTCGATCTCTTTGGGGTTGTTTCGGATGAGTTTAATATCTAGCATTACAGTAGCCTATTTTTTTTAGAAATATGATGACACTTAGTGGGTATTTTTTCAATAGCTCAGCTTCTGAATTCAAAATACATGTTTGATTCTGTAAATTGCATTTAAATCAGGATTCAAATAAGTTTCAGACTCTTGAAAATTTTAATTGTTGTTGGAGATAGAACGTGAGATTTGGTTTGCTTATAGGTCTTTTATGTATGGTTTTGTACAATTTTTTTGTTGTTTCAGAAGAAGATCTTTCTAAAGTATTGGAGACAAAAACGAATAAAATTTTAGTTACAGGGTGTTCAGGGTTTATAGGATTTCATACGGTCAACAGATTGTTTGATACTGGCTACGAAGTTGTAGGCGTGGATAATTTTTATCCAAATGAAAGCTTGTATTTGAAACGAAAAAGATGTGACTTACTACGTCAGAGAGGGATTCAAGTATTTGAGATGAATATTTCGGAACTAGATTCTCCAAAGTTTCCGTATAATGCTTCGGATTTTGATTCAGTTATTAATTTAGCAGCTCTAGCAGGTGTTAGGAATAGCACAAAAAAACCTCTTGATTATATAGATGCAAATATTGTGGCTTTTGTTAGCCTTTTAGAATGGATTAAGGCCAGTCCTAAAACAAAATTTATTTATGCATCTTCTTCTTCTGTATATGGGATGAATGCTACAATTCCATATACCGAAACTCAGAATACTGATTACCCTTCTAGCATCTATGCTGCAACAAAAAAAAGTGGCGAGGTCTTAGCATATGCATATCACAATCTATATCGAATTCCTATGTTAGGGTTGCGCTTTTTTACAGTATATGGTCCCTATGGAAGACCAGATATGGCATATTTTTCTTTTGCAGAGAAAATATTAAAAAGTGATCCCATTACTGTTTATGGAGAGGGAAAACTCAAAAGAGATTTTACTTTTATCGATGATATAACAGAGGCTTTAGAGAGAGCTGTTGAAGCTACTTTTTCTTATGAAATTGTAAATCTTGGAAATTGTAATCCTAGAGAAGTTACTACGCTTGTAAAGCTTTTAGAAAGAAAGTTAAATAAAAATGCAATTATAAGGTATGGACCAAAACCTCCTGCAGATGTTTCAATCACCTTTGCAAATATAGAAAAGGCACAAAATTTATTGAATTTTAAACCATCACATTCCTTAGAAGATGGTATGGATCATTTTGTTAGGTGGTTATTGAAAAGTGAGAATAAGTAGAAAATTGAAGTTATGATAGGAGATAAAGATATGATAATTAAAGATTGGTTAACGAAAAATAGAATTTTTCTTCGTGAAAAAAACATTTTAAAACTCTTGATAGTGTTCTCAATGCTCTTTCTTTCATCAGCGTTTGGAGAGGAGCTGATGCAAAGTAGAAAAAATATTCCCCAAAAAAAGTATCGACTTTACACAATTTATACTAAAAGTCATGAATCATTGTTAAGAAAATATTTTTTACCTAGTATCAAAGATCCCTTTGAAGTCCACGTTCAAAAAATTGATCAAGATTGTGAAAGTGCAAATTATAATGCCAGCGGATGGGGCCAAACAATGGCAAAAAAAAATAGCCTTATCGTGGAAACTATTAATCAACATAATGAAGGAGAGGTTTTTGTTTTATCCGATTGTGACATCATATTCGTTAGGCCTGTTTTAGAGGAGCTGTTAAGAAATGTTGATGGTTATGATTTTGTGATACAGGCTAATGCGGGAGGCCCCCAATTGTGCAGTGGATTTATTGTTATTCGAGCGAATGAAAGAACAAAACAATATTTTACTGAAATAGAAAACGAATTACTTTCCGGTTGCAAAAATGAAACATTTGCAACTTCAAATGTTTTGAAAAGAAACAACCACCCTAATCTGGTATGGAAAAGGCTTTCATTAGATTTTGCTTCAGATGGGCTATATGTTAAACAAGGCTCTGGCTTATGGACTCCAGCATTTTCTGAAAATCTCTATATCCCTAAAAATATTGGTTTTTTTCATGCGAATTACTGTAAGGGAGTAAAACATAAAGAACTGTTTTTAGAAACTTTTCTTGAACAATATTTGAAAAAACAAAAAGAAACAAGTGAACTGGAGTTAAAATAATTCAACAGCCCTTTAATGACTAATCGCGCCGATCATCTGGTGAGATTAGTCATTGAAGGTGCGTCTAGATAAAATACCTGAATCTTTGCTAATTCCTGATTATTAAATTTTTTCGAGGGTGGATGCTCCCCAAAATTTTAACGTCAACCTGGAGAAAATCGTTGCTGTCAAGTATCTTCTCTCCTAACCCTTCTCTTTAGCTTTTCGCTGCTGAAAAAGCTCTATTCTTTAGAGAGTGGACGAAAACATCTTGGACTTCTACAGCATCTTTAAAATCAAGAGGCGTGCGAAGCATCAATTTTATAACTTTCCTACAGGCGTACGGGCAAAAAGTGTCGAAAACGATATCCGTAGCAGACCAGGTATCCATCATCCAGCGAGACATTTGTCTTCTCATTAGATTAAAGGCTGGGTAACTGTATCCAGACATTTCCGTGACGTCATATCCCAAGTTTTTCATCTGGTTTTTGTATTGGTTATAGTATTTTTTAGTTTTAATACTATCTTTTCGTACGTGAGATTTCCAGACTTCAGTCACATTTGAGTTCAAATGTATGAAATTGGATTTACTAAATAATTGATAAACTCCAGCAAGCATGTTGTCTGTTAAATCTTTAAAAAAATATTTAGAGTTGGACGTAAAGGCGTTTTGAAATTGCTGATCTATTCTTGATGAGTAGGGTTCACAGATTATGTAAGGGATCTTGAATATGTCGCAAAGTTTTTGTGCTTCAGTAATATCGAGATCATTATTCTTGAGGTTTCTTAAGGGTCTTTTTGAGGGGTTGTCATACCGATAGCTATAACACTGGTTTATTTTTCTTAGAAGATTGTTTCTTAGTAAAATTTCTAAGGTAGTCTGGCTATCTTTCCCAGCAGTTAAAGAAAATAAAATAGGTTTATTTTGATTGTGGGTGAGTCCAATAAGAGCGTTACTGATTAGTCTTTCAAATTCTTTAACAGACTCACTGAATTTAATTGGAGTATTTGGTCCCCTAGGGAAAATTAATTTTTTCTTACCTGTAAACAGTTCATAATTATAACAAGGATCAAGTTGGAAAACAGAAGAGAATTGTGTAATGGCGATTTTACATGTAAGAGAGGTGATACGCTTTTGTCGAATATCATTTTTAAATTGTTCTTTATGAATGTTTATTGCTAGCAGTTTAGCATGTCCCGCCAGCATGGTATTCTCACTGGAGTAATAAACAGGTCTAAATCCAATAGCATCAGTTAAGAACTTAATTTTATTCGATTTATCATTATAAATAATGATAAACCTACCAGATAATTGATCGCTGTAATCAAAAAAAGCGGTCTCTGAATGGAGAAGTTTCTTCGAAAGATTTTCTACAATTTGATTAGGTTTAGTATAAGGGCTATCCACATCAACACAAAAGCCTAACAAGACGCAAGAACCGTTAGTTGATATATTGGTCAAGAGGTCTTTGTCTACCCAGAGATGCTCTCTTATTTTCGTATAGTGGGAAGGTAAATAGTAGGGATCGGTTTCAGAATATAAAAAACCTCTTTTATACAACAATTCATTGGAAAAAATTGAGCAGCTTAAAGCTAAAGTTAGTAAAAAATATTTAAACAATGTCATCTCCTGGTTGGATTTATAAAACCTGGGCTATAGCCTGTACTTTTTTAAATAATAAAAAACAACTGAAATTTGTTTTCACAGGATACTATAGCTAAGCCAAAGGGGAAATATTTGGTTAAGATAGCAAGCAAAGTCTAAAACTCCTATTTGAGTTTCAAAATTTCCGAATAAATCTGGATGTAGTCTTGGAAAAGCTATTCCTAGCCCAAAAAGTCCGGGCCCAATGATTCCTGTTTTATTTTGATATTTGTTCATAGGAAATTGAGGTAAAAAAGGTCTGTCTCGTTTCTCGAATCCAATAGCAAATACTATCTTATCACATTTAGAAAGAGCTTCGTCAAAGCCTTTGTCATGTATATGAAATCTATGCATGTTTTCTGGAAGAATGCCGTCAATGTATGTTTTAGACCATTTTGCGGCAATACCTTTAAGACCTGAATTTTCAAAAAGAATAGAGTCTTTATAACTTATGCAATAACGTTGAGCAGATCTATAAAAATTAAAAACCTTCTTGATTTTGAGTTCATGTAAATTTTTTAAGACTAAGACTGCTGAATGAGATGAACCGATTACACCAACTGTATCGGATGGAGTGATGTGTTTTTTTAGCAAAGTAGGGTTTAAAGCTATTTCCAAAGACAATGGTTGAATGTTGTTTTTAATTTTAAGTGTTTTGGGTTCTGAGCCAATGCATAGAATAACGTTTTTGGAGAGGATTGTATTTTGATTAAATGTGGTGATGTGCCAACACCCACCTTCTAGCTTCATGCTTTCAGCTAAGGTTTCTATGGAACGAACTTTTTTTCGAAGAAGCTTGGTGATAGTCCTCATTGGTTCGGCTGCACATTCTAACAGACAGTGTTCATCATCGGGAATTGAATTGATTGTAAACTGATTTTTTGAATAAACTTCGAAGCATTTAAAGTTTGATAGATAGTCTTTGAAATATTTTGAGGGTGTGTTGCTAGGAACTTGATTCCATTTTTTTCCAAAATCTCCAACTTGAAAGTCCGGATCAATCCAACATATTTTCTCTTCTGGAACAGTTGAATCAATTAATTTTTCGATAGAGGCAAGACCTGAAGGTCCTGCCCCAATGACAGTCCATGAATAAATGTTATTTTTTGAAATACAATGTGATTTTATATCGGTGATAGCTTGGGTTTCAATTGAAATGGTAAGTAGTAAAACAACAAAAATCGATTTCATGTTGTGGTTATATCCTTGAATGCGGTTGCAAAAAAAATTAGTTTAGAATAGTTAAAAAAACAATTATTTTTCAATAGATGGTTTCTCCGTAAATAAGGTTTGGTCAAAATTTCATATTTCACTTGAAGTTTTTTTTATGCAGCCTCACCATAGGAAAGAGGTATAATCTTTTTTAATCTAGGGTTTAAGGTGTATTTTTGTTAAAATGCTCTAAAACTACGACGATTATTCAAAATCAACTAAAGACTTAACATTGGTGGCAAGTTACTATGACAAAGACTTATCCTAAGGCGGAGAATCCATTAATTTTGCAATTTCATAGACTTATGGATGCTTTTGCAAAATCTGATGACGAGAGAGATTTTTATTTAGATAAAATTGAAGGGTTTATTGTCTTTGTTGATTTAGATAAAGGGGAAGAAGATTTAGAGGTTTTATCTAAACTTTTAGAAAAGGAAAAGGATCGCTTCTATCTCATCCCAAAAATGACTTTTTTTGAGACAAAAAAGTTTATGGAAGGTTTTGTCCATGAAAAGGTCTATGATATTGATACAAAGGAAAAGCTTTTAGATATCATTCAGTCGAAAGAAGCTAGAGAAAATTTCTTAGAGTTCATCTATGATCATTTGACGGAGCTTGAAAAGTGGCAGCAATATTATCATGAAAGATCTCGGATTCGTATCATAGAATGGCTTAGAAATCATGAAGTAAGATTTGTTTTTGAAGAAGATCTAGAGCTTGGTAAAAGAGTTGTTGAAAAACTTAAAGAAAATCTTTTTGAAGCAAAGGTTGGTAAAGATGTGACTTCTGCGAGAAACGTATTAGATGCAAAAGCTAAGACGTATTATTCCAATGAAGCTTTGAATCCAAGACCAAAAAGAGGAAGACCTCCTAAACAAGCCCAAAAAGTAGAAGTAGAACCACAACTTACAGCTGATATCTATACAAAAGTGCCTACAGCTGCTAGACCGTTTTTATATCTACCAGATTTTACATCAAGTTCTGTAACGTTTTCTGCAAAATTTGATACGGAAGCTCAGCTCATCGCCTCTCTTAGAGGAAGTTCTAGGGCTAAAATTGATACAAAACTTGAAGCTTTATCTCAAAGACTTGAGTCTTTGCAGCAGCTATCTTCTCGCATTAGGGAAACAGGGGATGTTGATATCGAAACAGAAGAAAAGTTATTTAAAGCAATTTCTTCTCAAACCACAGAAAAAGAAGAAGAGCAAGGAAAGATTTTCGGTGTTGCAAAGGAAGTCTTACCAAAAAAGAGAGACTCTTCAAAGAAAGAAGATGTCCAAGAAGTTATGCAGAAAAAGAAAAAGGCTGGGGTAAAAAAAGTTACGCCACTTAACTCAAAAAAACCTAAAGATCAGTAAAAGCTATGAAAACAAAAACGCCATCTAAACAGTTGATTCAAGACCTGTTGCAAGCCGATAAGGCCAAAAGTCAGTGTCTTAAAACACTTGAAGTAGCCTTTAAGTCTCGCTTTGTTGATGAAAAGATGTCCAAGCTTGTTCGACAGAACAAGGGAGGAACTTTTCATATGAACTGTTTAGGCCATGAATTAGTTGGGAGTGTGTGTGCGTTAGGTCTTACCCAAAAAAAAGATTGGGGTTTGCCATATTATAGAGATCGAGCCTTTGCCTTAGGCCTTGGCTGTGATATGACAGAGTTGTTTGGATCCTTTTTGGGGAGAGATATTAAGCATCACTCTAAAGGGAGAATGATGCCAGATCACTTTTCTGATAAAGAGTTGAAAATTCCTGTTCAGTCATCAGTTGTTGGGTCGCAATTTTTACAAGCAGTTGGGCTTGCAAAGGGGCTTCAACTATCAGGAAAAAATGAAGCGGTCTATGTGTCTTCTGGTGATGGAGCTACTTCACAAGGTGATTTTCATGAAGCGTTAAATTTTTCATGCCTTCACAAATTAGGGGTTATTTTTGTTGTTCAGGATAATGGCTGGGCAATATCGGTTCCTGTTGAAGATCAAACAGCTGGTGGTACTATTACAAAAATTGCCTCAGGTTATGAGGGGCTTAAAGTATTTGATGTAGATGGCGGTGACTATGAAAAACTCTCTAGCGCTGTAAAAGAGTCTGTTGATAGAGCTAGAAACTTTGAAGGGCCCTCTTTAATCGTAGCGAAAGTACCTCGAATTGGTCCTCATAGTAGTAGTGATGATCCTAAAAAATACAAAACGAAAGAGCAAATTGATCAAGAAGCTCAGTTAGATCCTCTTGAAAAATTTGAGACTTGGATTCTTAAAATGGGTCTATTGCAAGAAGATGAGCTAGATGTTTTAAAAGCTCAGTGGAAAGATGAAGTAGAAATCGCTTCAAAACAAGCAGAGGAAATACCGTTCCCTTCAAAAGAAAGCGTTTCAGACCATATCTATAAAGAATTTGAGCTAAAGTCCAATGTATGTCCTTTAAGAGAAAAACAAGAGTCTATCGTGATGATAGATAGCATTAATCACGGTCTGCACGAAGAATTTGAAAAAGATCCTGCGATAGTTGTTTATGGTCAAGATGTGGCTGATGGAAAAGGTGGCGTTTTTGGAGCCACGAGAGGGTTAACCGCTAAATACGGAAAACAAAGATGCTTTAATTCACCGCTTGCTGAGTCAACAATTATTGGAACGGCTATTGGGATGTCTTTTGATGGGATTCATAAACCAGTTGTAGAGGTTCAGTTTTCAGATTATCTTTGGACCGGTATTAATCAACTGTTTAATGAGCTCTCTTCGATACATTATAGATCTGGTGGAGAGTGGAATTGCCCTGTGGTCGTTCGGATGCCAACGGGTGGTTATATCCAAGGGGGGCCTTACCACTCACAAAGTATCGAAGGGTTTTTAGCACATTGTCCGGGATTAAAAATCGTTTTACCTTCAAACGCTGAAGATGCAAAAAGGCTTTTAAAGGCTGCAATTTTAGATCCAAACCCTGTCATTATTTTGGAACATAAGGGCCTTTATAGACAGAGAGCTTTTTCAGCCCGAGCAGAACCTTATGAAGATGAGGTTGATGAGATTGGAAAGGCAAAAGTTATTAAATCAGGAAAAGATTTAACTTTAATTACCTGGGGAATGACCTCTGTGATGGGATTTGAGGTAGCAGAGAAGCTTGAAAAACAAGACATTTCTGTAGAAGTGATTGATCTACGTTCGATATGCCCAATAGATATGGAGACAATATTGACATCTGTTAAAAAAACAGGGAAAGTTCTTATTGCTCATGAAGCGGCAAAGACCTGCGGCTTTGGAGCCGAGATAGCTGCGAAAATTTCTGAAGAAGTTTTTGAATACCTTGACGCTCCAATCCAGAGGATTGGAAGTCAAGATAGTGCAGTGCCTTATAGCAAAGTTTTAGAAGATGCTCATTTACTTCAAAAACAAGACATCGAAAATGCTATTGTAAAATTAGATAGTTTTTAAACCAGTTCCTTTTTTACGCACACTTTTTTGCGATGAATTTTGGGACCTTTTGAAGCTCTCTTGGTAGAACTTTTTGATCTCTGAATTCTTTTTTTCTTCTCTAGCAAGTTATTTAAGTAACCTGATCGTCCAAGTTTTTTATGGACATCCGAAGTTAATAAAGTATCATGACTAGCGGTATTGCTAGTTTTCTTATTTTTTAGTAGCTCATCCATATGGATTAGGTGAGCTAATAATGACTCTTGCGTTTTTTCAAGCGCTTGAGCTTCCCTTTCATAGTACTCTTTGGTTTCGATTTTTTTTAAAACCTTACCATTTTTGATGAGCTGGTCTATGGTCTCATCAATTTCGGAGAGTATATCATGTCGCGAAGAAAACATGTTTTGTCCTCCTAAAGGATTGTAACCTTAAAAATTCTGATATAGTTAACAAAAAAATATTTAGTCAAATTTTTTTTATATTTATTTTCAATTCATGTCAAACAAGAGAATGTTTAAACACGTGCTTTAGCTTCTAGGAAATAATATGAAGTAGGAAAATAAAATTCGGTGTATACTCTCCGCAATTTTATAAATTTAAAATTGGAAAAAGTTAGTAATGGCAAATTCGCTGATGAGTGTAACTAGGGTTGAGATCGATTCTGTCAAAATGAGATGTGCTTACCTTCAATCACTAGTAGAAAGAAATGGAGTAGAACTCTTTGCTAGCCAAGTGCAAATATATTCTAATCTTCTAGACTCTATCGAAAGAATTATAAGCTTTGGAAAACAAGAACATTCTCCAAGTGCTGAAAAATTACAAAGTTCTTCCAAAAGTTGGTTTTTTCATTCAAATACATTCAGTAAGTTGAGTAAAGTTGTTGGAGACCTAAAAGAGAGTACTCCCCAAAAAACTGAAATCTTTACTATCCGAAACCTTTATTTTTCTTTATTAGGGTATAGTGCGGGATCTACTTCTATTAGGAGTCTTCTTTTTGATAAAATTGTTCAGTTAAATTCAAGTCAGGAAAAAAGCATCACAGATGTTTTTTTGAAATCTGTTACTGAAGCTTTTGTACCGGTTATTTCTTCAGAATTAAAAGCGACTGTCGAAAGTTTAGATAGTATTCGAGCCTCTATTTTGTCGAAACCTAGTGCTGAAAAAACTATAAAGAAACAATTTCCCTTTTATAAAAAAGAGGAAGATCTTCAGCAATATTATGGAGAAGGGATTCATTCTAAATTACTACAAAACAGAATTCATTCAGTTTTGTGGAGTTGTTTTCCTCAATCATTGGAAAGAGTACATGACGTAATTAGAAAGGCTAGGGCTGGTGTCTACGGAACAGAGGCGAAAGATCTAGTAGAGGATTCAAGCGAGCAGGTTGTCAATAGAGAGTTTTTAATTCGAATTATTTTGATCCATTATTTCAAAGAAAAAATCAATGAGGCATCAGAAATTAATTTTTCAAAAAAACATTGCGGTGGCCAACAAGAAACAGAAGAGATAGTTGAAGAAGTTAAACTATGGATGAAAGAAGAAAAGATACCTTTAGATGAGTTAATAAAGGATATGTTTTTTTCTGAAGAACAAAGAAAATATAAAAACTTTTCTGAGAAGGTAAATCAGCTTGTTGGTAGATTTACCTTCTATTTCTTAGAAAACCAGGGAACGGTATCAAGCGTAGCTTTTGATGGCTGTTTTAGGGATTCGGTTGTCTCTCAGAAATGCAGTGAAGAAGAAAAACGCTCTCATATAAATAACACTTTAGTTGTGAAAACATTTTGTCAAAATGACCTATATAAGAAAGAAGCATTGTCTCAAATTAAAGATGCGTTTAGAGAGCTATGTACAGACCCTTTACGTTCTGATCTTGATCAGAAACTGTTGGCAATCTTTATTGAGCTTATTATTGAGGAAATAGACGATGAGATACCAAGCTTTATCAATCAGCTTCCAGAGGCCATCAAGCTTGATTTTTTTATACCAGTTGTAAAAATTTGGAATTTTAACGATCTATCTCAAAGCTGGGTTAAGCACCTCTTTGATAAAATTTCTGATGGAAACAGAAAAGTTGAATTACTAAATATCTATCTTTCGGTTCAACGCGATCAAAATCTTACTCATTTGAGCAGCGTCATTGCTTTAATGGATAATTTAGAACCTGAACTTAGAAAAAGAGTTTCTCTAGAACAATTTTTAGCAGTACTTAAAGCATGTGATGAGCTGTCTACTTTGTCTAAAGAAAACGTACAAAAAATCATTAATTTATATTGCTCGATTAAAGTTCTAAAAAGTAAAGAGGCTAGTTTAGAAAGAAACCATGGAATGACTCTAACCGAGAGGGATCAAAGATATTCGGTTTATCATTGGACGTATTTTGAACAAGCAGTAGATGAATTAATCAAAAGAGAAATTGCATATAATCAAGTTTCAGCAAAAGATCTTCAGGAAATTTTAGATGATTTAATGGGAGTAAAAGGATTTGCTTGGAGACGGATACAAGCTAAAATAATGAATTACTCGCTTAAGAATCCTACTTGTTTTGATTGCTCAGAATTTTCTTATAAGTGTTTGAAGGGTGATCTAGCGCCTTTCTACTTTGAGTCTGAAACGATTTCAACTTTACAGTACACAGTTACCTCTTTGATAGTGTCTCAAATGTACCATCAAACAAATCTAGAGGAGTTAAAAGAAAGCATCGACTATTTCCGAAATCTATTAAAGCAGAACTTTGAAGACGATGAAGAGGATTATGACCTATATTTGGCTGTTATGCAGCAACTAGAAAATTTTCTTAAACATCAAAAAGAACTTACGGAGCTTTTTGGACGAGAAGATGCTTCCTCGAAAATTTTTGAGACGAAGCTAAACGGCGAAGAAAAACAAGCTTGGATTTATTTTACTTCTTTTTTTCAATATAGAAAAAATCTACTTAGAGATAAAGATCTACTACGTGAATGCACAAAGTATTATCAGAAAGATTCTATTTGGACTAATTTGACTCAGTGGCTTGTAGAAGATGCAGAAAGTGGTATCTTAGAGATTGTTTGTTAATGGAAATCTAACTTGCTAAGAACTGGATTTGTTTTGTATCTTTTGTGCACCGAATAATTCCGTAATGTAAGTAAGTTAACCTTGAAAACGTTTTGCCCCTTAGCTTCTGGCTCAAAAGGAAACTGTCTTTTTTTGGCTTCTGCAACAACAAAGTTGTTGATAGATGCAGGAATAAGCCTTAAACAAATAAAAGAAAGGTTAGAGTCTATAGGGGAGAGTATTGAAAATATTGATGCAGTTTTAATAACGCATGAACATTCAGACCATATCCGAGGTCTTGATATGATCATTAAAAGATATCAAATTCCAGTACTAGCCAACGCTCAGACAGCTAAAGCCTTAACATATTCTCTAAAACAGACTCCAAAATATAAGATTTTTTCTACAGGAGAATCTTTTGAATTTGGGGATATCTTAGTTCATCCTTTTAGTATACAGCATGACACAGTGGATCCAGTTGCTATTACAGCAGTGATTGATAATGTGAAGTTTGGGATTTGTACAGATCTTGGATTTGCAACATCGCTAGTTAAAAAGCATCTAGAAGGGTGTGATTGTCTTTATATTGAATCAAATCATGAACCTTCAATGGTTCACGCCTCACCAAGACCTATGATATATAAGCAAAGAGTGTTATCAAGACAGGGGCATCTGTCTAATGAAGCTTGCGCAACATTGATAAGGGAAGTGTCGCACAAAGATTTAAAGTATGTCTATTTAGCTCATCTATCTAGTGAGTGTAATCACCCAGATGTAGCTTTGATGAAGTCTAAAAGTGTTCTTGATGAGTTATTAATTCAAGCAAAAGTGAGTATAGCTTACCAAGATAAAATTAGTGAAAAAGCCATGCTTTAAAGAGGTACAACAAGGCCATCATGAGCTAATCTAAACCTGATATCTAGGTTGCATTCTGCTAGAACGTCTAGGTGGATTTGTTCTTTTCTTTTTAGAATTTCATCAGTGTGTTTAGGGTCATGATGTGTAACGATCCATTCCTGACAGTTCAAATGTTTAATAAATGCTGTGGCATTAGAGATAGATGAGTGTCCCCAACCGACCTTTTCATGGTATTCATGAGGGAAATATTGAGCTTCATGGATTAGCACATGGCAATCTTCTAAAAAGTTGAGTAAGTTTAGGTGTGGTTCTAATAAGAAATGATCTTTTCCTATGTTTTCAGGAGTTCCATGAAAACCTAGTAAAACTTCATTATCTGTTACATAACCTATAGTTTTTCTTGGGGATTTGATTTTGAAGCAAAGCGTCGGTCCTGGATGATTTGCGTGATGACAAGAGATTTCAATTTCTCCAAATTTCAATGTTGATCCGTCTCTTAAGTCTTCAAAAGCTAAATTAGCGAACATCTCTTCGAGTCTAACGGGGAAATACCCAAAAGAGAGCATGTCGTTAAAAAGTTCTTTGGTGTTTTTTTCATAACCGATAGGCGCTAGTATATTTAATTTGCAGTCCTTTCGGTATAAGGGAGCGAAAAATGGGAATCCTGTAATATGATCCCAGTGAGTATGACCAATGATCATAGAAATGTCGTTTTGTGCAGATAGCCTTGGATCATCTCCTAAGTCCCTTAGCCCAGTGCCGGCGTCAATGATGATGCTCTGATCATCATGGCAGATTTCTAAACAGCAAGTATTTCCTCCATATTGGATATATTGATTCCCTGAGACAGGGCTAGATCCTCTTGTCCCCCAAAACTTTAAAAATGATTTAGTAGAGGATGCGATAGGATTATAGCACGTTGCTTCATGGAAATGAGGAACGTTTGGAGAGAAGGGATCTGGAACGAGCGATCCTTCAAAAAAGCGCTCAACCAGCAGAAAAAAATCGTGGCTAGAAAAAGGCTTCGTTAAAAAAAAGTTGGCTCCAAGCTCGATGGCTGCATTGTAATTTTGAATCATTGTTAAAGATGAGGAAATGATAACCCCAATTTGCCGAGTGCTTGGGTTAGATTTTAGCTCTCTTAAAATTTCTATGCCGTGCATTTTAGGAAGCAAAAGCTCTACAACAATAAGCTCTGGCTTAAATGACTCGACAAGCTTCAAACATTCTGGACCATTATCCACGGTTTTGATGTCGTACTCTTTCGCTTTTAGAGAGTTGAATACTTCTCTTACTGAAATTGAAGACGGATCAGCAAGTAGAATTCGTCTGGGGCTTGTCTTTTCCATGATTGAATCATCTTTGGTCTTTTCCTGTGGTATATCAAAAAAAAATCAAAAGAGAAAATTATTTTTTACTTATGTTAAGATATAATTTGAGAGAGTTGTTGAACAGGAGCTTTCAAAAGTGCGTATTTTGGCCATAGTTGTTATTTGCGCTCTACTTATCTCTATTAAGGCTAGATCGTGGGAGAAAGTCTTATTTTTGAGCCACGATGTTAAGGCTTTGAAAAGTGCTAGTGAGGAAAAAAGTGGTAAAAAGGCTCCTTCGAATGTAAGAGGGTCATTTTTTTATCTAAAAGTTTATGTTGATCGAGCTCTTTTGCCTTATTTATATTCGCTCAAACCAAAAAGTAAGATAAGAAACGGTTATGATAGAAAATACACTAAAAATAAAAAGCTTATCATTCAGAATTTCTCAAACGACACTGTCTTAAAAGAGGTTTTTGAGGGGTTTGATGTTGATGTGGACTTTGGGTATTCTGGGATAAAACAGACAAAATCTGGTAGACCCTTGGAGTTGAACTATGAGGGTATTGAAGAGCCGATTTTAACAGGTTTTGAGGCCAAAGAGGCGCTCATTAGTTATTATGAATTCATCCCAACTCTATCTTTGCTAGCACATGTATCGCTGCATGAAAAATACACATCTAAAAAATTAGAGATAGAACCTGACCCTGATACTACGCTTTCTAAGGAATCTGTAATTGAGTATACTGAGCAGAAATATCTCCAAACTGTTAAGTATGGACTCGGACTACGCTGGAAAAAAAAATTCTTCAAAGAAACTCAGATTGTCTTAGATGCTTTTTGGCTTCATAAGGCTGATAATCACTGGCAAATAGAAAATTTAACCTTCAAAGAACACGAGTATTTAGGGTCTGTCTTCGATAGTTGGAAATTATCAATTAGTTTGCTTTTTTAACGGCTTTGCCTTCGGATAGCTGCCGCAGCGGCTAGGCAAAATCCTCCCATGATCCCTAAAAGGATTGCCAAAACAAGATACGTTTTTTGCTCTTCGCTAGATAAGGAGAGTGTATACCTTGTGAAGGAGTTTAAGTCGGGCTGCATCAGTTTGGTTGCAATCGATGTTTGTAACCTTCTTTGCATGGTTGCAGATGTTATTGAGATTCCAAGGCCTATTAAAGCCAGCAAAGCAAAGATTGATCCCATTAAGATCAATCTTTTGAATTTTGTTTTTAAAAAGCTTTTCATATCGTTACTTCTGACTAAATTTCATCCAAATTCGAAGAGTCTTGAAGCATATGCGGGTTTTTTAAGACTTTTCTAGGCTTGCTTCCTTCCTGAGGCCCTATGATCCCCCTTTCTTCAAGTTCATCCATAAGACTTGCTGCTCTTGCGTATCCAATTTTGAGCTTTCTTTGTAAGAAAGTGGTGGAAGCGCTCCTAGCGGACACGACAACACTTAAAGCCTTTTCATAAAGAGCATCCCTAGGGGTATCTTGCTCTTCTGCTAAGAAGTCATCTTTTGACATCTGGTCGAAAGATTTAATGAGGTAATCTGGAGGGGATTGACTACAGTGAAAATCGACAACTTTATTGATGTCTTCATCTCGAATATAAGCTCCTTGGGCTCTTGTTAGCAGGGAAGAGCCAGGAGGCATAAAGAGCAGGTCACCGTTACCAAGGAGTGTTTCAGCTCCATTTTCATCTAAAATAATTTGAGAGTTAACTCGACTTGAGACCTTGAAAGAAATTCTTGTGGGGAAGTTCGCTTTAATAAGACCTGTTATCACTTCTCTAGAAGGTCTTTGAGTAGCTAAAACAAGGTGAATTCCTACAGCCCTTGCCATCTGAGCTATTCGAGCGATAGGTGTTTCTAAATCTGTACTTGAAGCCATCATGAGATCTGCAAATTCATCGATGACGGTGACAATGTAGTGCATCTTTTCAGGGACTTCTAAATCTAAGTTTTCTTCACGTTCACTGTCTATTTTTCTTTCGTTAAAGGACTTAATGTTTCTAACGCCTAAAAGCTTAAAGACCTCATAGCGATATAACATTTCTTTGACAAGCCATTGTAAAGCAGCATAGGCTCCATGGGCCTCTGTTATAACGGGGGCTATCATGTGAGGAAGTTCACTGTAACACGAGAGTTCTACTTTTTTCGGATCGACCAATAAGAGTTTCACATCGTCTGGGTGACAGTTCATTAATATTGAGATCACAATAGTGTTTATACAGACAGACTTACCAGATCCTGTAGCACCAGCAATGATACAGTGGGGCATTTTTGTTAGATCACAAGTTACATCTTCTCCAGTTACTGTTTTCCCTAATAAAACAGGGATAGCATATTTTTTTCTTTGCTGTTGATATCTGTGAAGCATCTCCTTAAATCCAACTTCTTGAGGGTAGATGGATGGAATTTCAACGCCAACAGCTGCCTTCCCTGGGATGGGGGCTATGATCCTGATGGACTTTGCTTGGAGATTTAGTGCAATATCATCTTCAAGAGTTTTTATTTTTTGTACTTTAACACCGATCGCTGGATGAACTTCAAATGAGGCAATAGTCGGGCCGCAGTTGACTTGTCCTACCTTAGCCTCGATCCCAAAACTAGCTAGCGTTTCTTCTAAAACCTCGGCTTGCCTTCTTAGCTCTCTTTTTAAGGAGGGTTTATCTATTTTTTTTGCGCTTGTCAAAAGGGAGCTTGGAGGCATTTTATGGGATTTTTTTCGGGCCTTTTTCTTCAGAGTTGACAGGATGTTTTTGGAAGGTTTTTTTTCAGCTAGAGTTTCAGCTTCTTCGTATGTTGAGACGGAAATCTTATTAGTAGTAAGTTTTTCCTGCTTGGCTTCAGGTTCAATTAAAAGCTCTTCCTCAATCTCTTCTTCAGGGGAGTCAAAAGTTTCTTCTTCAATTGTTTGATAGGACATCTTTCTTTGTTTTAGAAAAGAGGGTTCATTCCCATAAGAGGAAAGCGCTTTTTCTATAACTTTGTAAGAAAGCCTTTGGGATGAATTCTTGAAAGGAAGTGGCTTAAAGCTATCAACGAAAGTTTTTCCAAATTTTCTAAGTCCCTTGAAGCCTTGGTATATGCTTCTAAAAAAACTTAAAACACTGATCTCTGAAAGAAGCACTAACGAGACAAATGCTAAAATGGAAAAAGTAATGGAACATCCAATAGAGCTGAGTAAATTTTTTAGGTTATAGGTAGGGAGGTCTTTCAATAGATAGTAAAATAAGACACCTCCTAAGTTATACCTTGTGAATAGCTGAAGATAAGGAGCAGTTAGGGTAAAGTTTTCAGAGTAAACCTGCTTAGATAAAAGAGGATTTGACACACCTTGTTGTTCAGCAAATAAATTTAAAAGGATGCAAGAGGAAACTAAAAAAAGAGCAAAGTAAGACGACTTTGAGATCAAAGAGGGGACGCTCTCTTCTGTTAGAAGTTTCCAACCTATCCAGAGGCCAAAGAGCATTATAAAGTATGAACCCAGCCCAAAACTAAACTGAAATCCTAATGCTAAGTAGTATCCAATTAAGCCAAAAAAATTGCTAGAGGGCTCTTTGTAAACAAAAGATATCAAAGAAGTTAACATACAAAGACAAAGGCAAATTACTAGTAAGCCTTTGGCTTCTGGATGTTTGATAAATGAAGGCTCTTTTGAATCTTTATGTTTCTTAGGCATAGATAAACTCTTATACGGACACTATATCCGCTATACCTTTTAAGTAACATATTTTTCAAAAAAATTGCAGAGAAATAAAGAAATGGGCGGTCGACGGGATTCGAACCCGCGACCCCTGGAACCACAATCCAGTGCTCTAACCAACTGAGCTACGATCGCCACATCGAATGCTAAATTTGTAACTTATTTAGAGACTTTAGGTCAATAAAGATTTAGCAGAACCTTCTAGCCTTAAAGGAGTTTTGTGGTAATGATAAAGCATGGCAGGAATAAAAGTTAAAGTAAAAATTGTAATTACCGCTTCTTTTGGTAATTTATAATGAATGGCAGAAGCAAAAAGAAAAGGAGGATTTGATATTAAGATCAAATAGCTTTTTGTAATAATCTCATTAGTCCAGAAAATGATTTTTGCTAAAACAGGAACAAAAGAGAGACTGAAACTGATAATTAGCAGCGTCATACTCAGCGAAACTCCTACAGGAATTATCATATTATAGAGCAAGCTAAAGGGGGGGAATAGACCAATCTGGCCTAAAATAATTGGAACAGTTGTTACACTAACGGCTAAATTGATTGCGCATGAGGATTTTATAACCATTAGAAAAATGTAGATTAGTTTCTCTATCGCTGAAAAAGAAAGGGCTTCATCAAACTGCCTGGTTCTGATCCATTGATTGCACAAATCAAAAGTTGGTTTAAAAAGAGTCAATATTCCAAACGTTGCAGCATAACTTAATTGAAATCCTAATGACCTCAATTCTAGAGGATTGATAATAAGTAGGATAAGGCAGGATAAACAAAGAGAGTTTAAAGCTCTTGGCTTTAAAGATAAGAAATGGCCTGTTAGATGGATTAAAATAGCTATATAGGCCCTTTTAATTGAGGCTGAGTTTCCAATATACAGCAAATAACAGGTCATAAAAAATATAAGGATTAAACATGTGGTTTTAATCGAAAATAGTTTCTTTAGAGCTAGTGAAATCGTTAGACTTAACAGGGCAAAATGGAACCCAGATATTGCAAGCAGGTGCTGGAGCCCCAATCTTGAAAATTCAAAGGCAATCATTTGATTGTCTGAGTATCCCAACGAAAGAGCCTTTAGAAGATTTCGAACCTTTTTATCGTGAATGTTTTTTGCCAGGATCTGACTAACTTTTCTTTGTAGCTGGTATCGAAACTTTGCTATAGGTAATGAAAGGGGACCTATAGGGATTAATAAGGATTCTTTATTTGTTTTTATGCAGGCCATATGCTGAGATTTTTTTTCTAAAAAGATCTGCTCGAGTTTGTATTTTTTATCGAGCTTTAAAGGTTTTTGATGCTTTAAGAGAAGCCTTGATTCAAAAGGTTTTAAGGCTAATTGATCATTTTGAAAGTTGGAAACCTGTCCTGTATAAATAATGGAGCTTCTTCCATATCTCAGATATTTTTTTGCAGAGCTAATGTGAAAATAACAAGATCCTTTTGTGGCAGGGATTTCTTTGTCGAAATCTTCTGATTGAAAGCCTGCATAAAAATACATTCCGACAAAAATTAAGAGATTCAAAAAAAGAGGCACATATAATTTACGAACGTTTAAAACTTCCAGGAAGAAGTAGCATATCGCAAGTAGAAATAGGATGAAATTTTTAGACAAACCACAGCCAATGGACAATAACGCAGAAACGCAGGGACTAAAGGCCGGGAAATCAATACAGAAAATGCGGTAAACGTCTAAAACTTTTTTCATAGAAAAAAGTATAGATAAAATCACTTATTCTTGAATAGAAGGATCACTACTTGAATTTGGGTCATGCTCTGTATCTATTGTTTCATGTATAAGCCTAGCGCCTCTCATACCAGTAAGATAGTGGAAATACCATTCAAGCATTACAGAATATCGGGTTCTAAAACCTATAAGGTATGCTATGTGAATAAATCCCCATGCAAGCCAGGCCAGGAATCCTGAAAATTTAAAATTTCCGACACAAGCTACAGCTTTTAATTTTCCGATAGTAGCCATGCTTCCTTTATCAAAATACCTAAAAGGTTTTCGTTTTGATTTGGGCTTTTCTTTCCTGATAAGATTTCCAACATAAGCTCCTTGCTGAATCGCAGCTGTTGCAACAGCTGGAATTGGTTTTCCCTTTTTGTCAATTGCGCACGCAGCATCTCCAATGACAAAAATTTCAGGGAAGTCTGGGATTGAAAGATCCTTATCAACAATAACTCGACCTTGCCTATCTAAAGTGACATCTAATGTTTTTAAAAGGGGAGATGCTTGGTTACCAGCGGCCCAAATAACATTTCTAGCTGAAATGAATCCATTTTTTGTTTCAATGCCATCGTGAGTGATATTTGTAACCATAGTGTTTGTAAGAACTTTGACTCCCATGTTTTCAAGGGTTTTTTTAGCTTTTTTTGATAAAGACTCAGGGTAAGGTGGTAATATTCTTGGGGCGGCTTCTACTAAGAATATCTTTGATTTTTCAGGTCGAATTCTTCTGAAATTTTTAAACATGGTGTCTTGGGCGATTTCTGCAATGGCCCCAGCCATCTCAACGCCTGTAGGGCCTCCTCCGATCACAACAAAGTTTAAATATTTTTCTGCTTCTAAGTTGCTGTCTATTCTTTCTGCTTTTTCAAACGAGAGTAAAACTCTTTCTCTAATGCTTAGGGCATCGACTAAAGTTTTAAGCCCCGGAGCATGTTCTTCCCAAGAATCATTGCCAAAGTAGCTATGTTTAGCACCTGTTGCGATGACTAAATAGTCGTAAGTATATTTAATTCCATTGGTTAGATGCACAACTTTATGTTCTTTATCAATGCTATGAACCTCTCCCATCAGCACAGTGGTATTTTTTTGATGTTTTAAAATCTCTCGAAGAGGATAGGCAATATCTGCTGGAGACAAAGCTGCGCTAGCTACTTGATAGAGTAAAGGCTGAAATAAATGGTGGTTCTTTTTATCTAAGAGTAGGACGTCCATTTTGGTTTTATGTAGCTTTTTTGCTACTTTAAGACCTGCAAAGCCACCACCAATAATTATAACTTTTGTATAAATCATCTTCTAAACATCTAAAAATTAACACATTAAAACTTGGTCAAAACATAGTCTCAACCCCTGTCCCTATTGTAGTGTATTTTTAAATAATTAAAAGAGTTTATTTTTCCTGTTTGTGAGCTTTTGTCTTCAATTACTTAGTGTTTATGATGTCTGTTTTATTTATTATTTAGAAGGATGATTAAGTAATGAAGTTAATTAAATCGCACATAAAGTTTAAAAAAAGCCAAGGAAAGAGGTTGATTGTTCTTTTTAATTTAAGCCAAAAGGGCGCAATGCAGTTTTTTTTCTAATCATAAGAAGGTATCCCATTCCAGAAAAACAGGTGATCGAACCTAAAATCAAGACAAAGTTTGGTCCTAATTTATGACTCAAAAACCCTCCCAATATGGGCCCTACAAGCCCTCTTATTCCAAGGAGTAGTAAATTAACGCCTGTATACTTAGAAGAGCTTTCGTTTTCTTTTGCAAAAATTGTTCCTGAGAGATGCCACAGAAGGTGAGATCCAGCTTGTGAAACACCGTAAAGAAAGAAGGCTAAATTTAAATAAATTAATGAGTTTTGGGCAAAAAGGAGTGTAAGAGGAAATAGAGCGAACCCAAATACAATGAAAAAAGTCATTAAAGGGATATCTAGTTTATTAAGAGCTCTTTTCCAAATTCCTGTTGTTAACAATACACCAAAACCCATCCAAATATATCTAGCCATTGTGAGTTCGTGGTGGGATATATTGATCTGATCAGCATAGTAAATTGCTAATGCCGGAGCAATTAGCATAAGACCAAATCCTCCAATCATAAAGCCCCACTGAAAAATTGCAAACTCGCGGTTAGATTTCATTAAGTAGATGCAGTCTTTCCAAGGCTGGATGAATTTATTTGTTTGAGAAGGTAAATTGGGATCTTTTTGTTGCTTTGGTAGAGGAACAGCCCTTTGAAACAAAATGCTTAAAATAGAAACTAGCGAACAAAGGGCAAAAAGATACTTCCAAACAGAAGAGTGAAAATCTAAGAGTTTTCCCACAAAAAATCCAAGTAATATACTTTCTAAAAAACCTAAGATGAATACGAGAGAAAAGAGGTTTTCCCTAGGCTTTTTATCAATATTAATTTTCAGAATCTCCATGATTGCTGGTGTGCCAGCTCGGTAAAAGAGTTGGTACATAGCCGATGCAAAAATTAGGTACCAAACATTGTCAAAAAAAGGAAAAAGCAAAAAGGGTATACGCCCAAGTAACCAGGCTCCAATCAAGTTCTTTAAAAGGCTTTCTTTTTTTCTCGCAATCGTTGAGCTCCAATAGAATGAAAAAAATGAAATTACTGGGCGAAGGGTAGCAAAAATTGAAAGTTGAAGTGTGGTAGCTTGAAGATCTTTACGCAAAATAAAGGATAGCAACGTAAATAGAGCTAAAAAGGGCTCGTTTGCCAAATGCATGACGACATAAGCAATCCGAGTTTTTTTGTGCCTTTGAGCTGTCAGGTTCTCCAATATCTGTCCTCTTTTAAAAAACCATTATTTTAATGCCCAGAATCTTTTGAGGCTATATCTAAAACGGATATCAAAAAAAAGTGTATTACCGTAAGTAAAATAATAATTGAATTCGATTGAATCTTAAATTAATATCTAATTTTTTTATTGAAAGATAAATTATAAATATTTGATAAATTTATGAATAATCATGTGAGAGAGTTTTACGGACTAGATCACAAGCTAATAGAATCGCCTTTTGAAGATATTATTGATCTCACAGAAGAGAATGAATTTAGCTTTGATGTTCTACAGTCTAAATGTTTGGAATTTCCAAAAGGATATTTTGAACTCTCACAACTCAATTTAAAAGATAGAATTGAATTTGTTTATAGCTTCTGGCAAAAGACGCTCAATTTTATTCCTCATGTCCAAAGTTTTTTTGATCAATTTTTCTTTAATCTCGATGATGTAGGAATATATTTGGTTAAAAAAAATTTATCACCGACTTATGACTGTCATTTTATTTATAGTGTAAATGATGACCATACTTTCTATAGAGGCTTGCCTTCGATTTCTTCTCAACATTTAGAAAGTTTGAAAAACCAATTCTCAGAGACTCTGCCTAGCGATTATTTAAATTTTTTAAAAATCCATGATGGGTTTTCAAAAGACGGTGATTTAGGACTTATTCATTCAGAAGATTTACTTCGAGAAAGAAGGCTTTTACAGACAAGAGTTCAAAATCTTCCCTATAAAGTTCAATTTCAAGAAGAAGATTTAGATCGAGACGCACTAATTCCTTTTTATAAGTCCTTTGGATTAGATGTGTACCAATGTTTTCTTTCAAACTGGTATCCTGAAAACGAAATGGGAAACACTCTTTTTTCTTTAAGTGAAGGGTACATATCTGATTATAATGATCCAATATCAAGATCTAAAAATCTTGTGTTCCCAACCTTTTTGGACTGGTTAGTGTTTTATATG
The DNA here is from genome assembly GCA_030427725.1 of Chlamydiia bacterium. Lineage (GTDB taxonomy): Bacteria > Chlamydiota > Chlamydiia > Chlamydiales > JAUICV01. Next base: position 137,462 of record JAUICV010000001.1, read on the forward strand.
GAAGTTGTAGATGTTTAAAACAAAGATTCCTAAAGGAGTTCCTTTAGACGAAATATATGTAAAAGCTCAAAACGAGATGCAACTTAAGCTTCTTTCAAAATTAGAACTATCTAAGATCACTTTGAAAAATTCTTTTATTGAAAGACCAGGTCTTGCTCTTTCAGGCTATATTGACGGATATGATAATCAAAAAATTCTTGTGTTTGGAGAAATGGAGCAGAATTACTTAAAAGATCTTCATCCAAATATAAGAAATGATAGATTAAAACTATTGATAAAAAAATCCACCCCCGCGGTGATCATTGCTTCAAATTTATCCCCGTTAAAAGAACTTAAAGAATCGTGTGAAAAGCATCAGATAGCTCTTTTTAAATCTGATAAAGGAGCTATTGAAGTCTCGACAATTTTTTCTAAAATCCTATCAGATGCTTTTGCTCCGGTCGTGTCCTGTCATGGAACTCTTGTCGAAGCTTTTGGAGTTGGGCTTCTGATACAAGGAAGTTCTTCAATAGGTAAAAGTGAAGCAGCTCTTGGACTTATTGAAAGAGGTCACCGTCTGGTTTCTGATGATGTCGTTACAATTAAAAGAAAAGAAGAAAACATTTTAGTTGGGGAAGGTCCCGAACTTTCTAGACACTTACTAGAGATTAGAGGGATTGGAATTATTAACGTTGCGAACCTTTTTGGAGCTGTTTGTGTTAGTAGAAAAAAACGGATAGATTTAATTGTAAAATTAGAAGAATGGGATGATGAGCATTTTTATGATCGGGTTGGGCTTGAGGAAAAATATTGCGATGTTCTAGGGGTTAAGGTGATCTATCATATTCTTCCTGTAAAGCCAGGAAGGGAGGTGGCGCTTCTTTTAGAAACTTTGGTTCTTAACCATAGGTTAAAAGAAATGGGATACAATTCCGCTAAAGAATTTAATGCAAAATTATTAGCTACAATTGAAAAAAGAAAACACTCTAGAAATGTTGAGTTTTCAACAATTGAGAAAATAGATGTTCCTGATCTGTAAATACATGGAGTGAGAGTTTTGTTATTTCTTTCTGTAAGAAAAAATGTTAACCTATCGCCTAGTATAGAAGGTCTATTACTAGAAAGCGATTTTTAGATGATTATGAAAAATGTAGATAACGAAATTCATTTATCTGGAACGCCAATAAGCGATGGTGTAGCAATTGGTAGACTCTACTTGATCAGCCAAGATGAACAACCTTTGATCCCAGAGTTTTCAATTGAAAAAGATCAAGTTGATAAAGAAATTTCTAGATATCGTAACGCTTTGTCCTCCTCAAGAGAGGATCTGATTCAGTTGCAGGGATTTTTGTCGGATGAGGGGACAGGAGAAGCCTCTTCTATCATCGATACTCATATTCAAATGCTAGAAGATCCTTTTATTACGACATTTATCGAAAAGAAAATTCGAAGCCAACTGCAAAATACAGAGAGTGTATTTAGATCCGTTATGGGTGAATATGAGAAGAAATTTGTCACTCGAGGGGATCAGTATTTTCAGCAGAGGCTTATTGATGTAAAAGATCTTTCTTGTAGGATCTTAAAGCACCTTTATCCAACTAATGAAGGTACGCAGCATATCCCTTTTCATGCAGTTTTATGTGCCAAAGAATTTGTTCCATCACACACAGCTGAAGCGTGTGTTTCAAAAGTGAGCGCCTTTTTATCTGAGATAGGCGGGGCTACATCTCATGCAGCATTGATAGCCCGTTCAAAAGGAATTCCATTTGTTGCTAATTTAAATTACGTTAAGTTGAAAAAACACGAAGGCTCGCTTATCATCATAGATGGAACATCTGGAAAAGTTATTGTTAATCCGTCAGGAGAGACTTTAAAGAAGTTCCAACAAATAAAAGATGGTATTTTAGAAGACTATGAACAGCTTATTCAGGAATTAGAAGATGAGCCTTTTGAGCAAGCTGATTTAGGAGTAAAATTATTCGCGAATGTTGCGAATATTAGTGATATTGACTCAGCAAACTCTTGTCGAGCTCAAGGTATTGGTCTTTTCAGAACTGAGTTTTTGTTTTTACAAGATAATCTTTTTGAAATTTCCGAAGAAGAGCAGTTTGAAATCTATCTTCAAGTGATTAACAAGGCTTCTGATCTTCCTGTAACGTTTAGATTCTTTGATTTTGGTTCTGATAAGGGATTGTATGGTTCCGACTATCCTGAAGAGCCAAATCCAGCTCTAGGTTGTAGAGCTACAAGATTTTTACTAAAAGAAAAAGTTGTTTTTGAAAGACAGGTGAGAGCTCTACTAAGAGCTAGTCAATATGGTAAAATGAAACTGATGTTTCCTCTTATTATGGATTTAGAAGAGTTTAATCTAGCTAAAAATTTTGTTCTTAATGTTATGGGTCAATTGCTTGCCGAAGGAAAAACCGTTGATAGAAGCATTCCCATAGGGTGTATGATAGAGGTTCCATCTGCTGCTTTAACTTCTGATTTGCTTGCAGGGGCTTCTGATTTTTTCTCTATAGGAACGAACGATTTGTTGCAGTATACTCTGGCGGTTGATAGAGCTAATCCTATTGTGACAGATCTTTATTATCCAGCCCATCCAAGTATTTTGAGACTTATTCGTCTCATTGTAGACAATGCAAAAGCTAAAGGAAAAGAGGTCTATGTTTGTGGAGAGATGGCTTCTTCTCCTCTTTTTGTTGAAATGCTTCTTGGTCTAGGAATTCGTAAGCTTTCTTGCGCACCAAGACATATACCTTGGACTCGGAATATGTTAAGAAAAATTGATTTAGAGGACGCTAGGGAATTTGCGACGCATCTATTAAGTCTTTCCTCTACTGAGATGATTGAGGAAGCTATCAAGAAGCGTCACGAAGAATTAACTTCAGTTTAGAAACTAAAGGGAAGAGAGCCTAGTCCATCTAGTTCTGATGAAGGGTTCTTTTCTTCAACTTTACTTCCCGCGTCTGAAAATGCTGCAGAGATTAGATCTTCTAAAGCCTCAACATCATCCTTATCCACGCACTCAGGATTAATTTTAATTGAGATTAGCTCTCGGTCTCCATTAAGAGTTACTTTAACTAGACCATTACCTGCAGATCCATCTACACGAAGATTTTTCATCTCCTCTTGAATCTGGCTGAATTGTTCTTGCAATTTGCGAGCTTGTTTTTTCATCTTTGAAAAGCCTTGGCCCATGCGAAAACCTCGAAATGTTAAAATTTATGTTTAATAATATATTGGAAAAACTATTTTAACCTATTTCCCCAAAAAACGCCACAAGGTAATCCTAAGAGGATTTTTTGACAATACCGTTAAATTCAACTCCAGCAAATCTCATAAGCGTTTCATAGCGCTGAACGGGTTTGGTGAAAGATTTTTTTTCAATTTCTTTGGGGTTTATGGATTCTTGAGAGGGTTTTTCCAGGGTGGAAACTTCAGTTGTTTGTAAATTCTTTTCTTTAGTTTCGGATGAAACGCTGGTCTGCTTTAATTCGTTGATTGGGTTTGTTGTGTGTTGCTTTTTGGGCGTTGTCTCTTCTACTGCTTTTAAAGTTTCTAAGGGGAGAGGGGAGTTTATGGGAGTGGCAATTTCGTTATTGTCACTAGGGGTGGGTGTTTTATTTAGAAGCCTTGCAGTAATTTCTTCAATACTCATAGCTTTAGAGCTTCGAATGAGATGCAAGAAAATTAGCTCAAGGTGTGATTTTTTTAGGGGAGTTTGTTGGAAAATTTCTAATTGAGATAGGAGATAATCACAAATGTCTAAGCATTTTTCTTTAGAAAAATGTTTTGCCGACTCTTCTAAAAACTTTAATTGCTTTTCTGGAATATGGCTTTTATCTAGAACATCTAATTTTAATTTTAAGATAGTTTGGTAGTGTTCGATTAGTTTGTGTATAAACAGGTTTAGGTCTTTTCCCTCCTCGTAAAGAGCGTTTGCTATAGAAAAACTTTCTTTAAGATTATAGCTCAAAATAGCTTGATCGAGTCTGAAAAATAAATCGCTAGAGACAATTCCTAGAAGATGGGCGACATCATCGAAAGTGATTCGATCTTGCTTAAAGCAGAGCATCTGATCAAGTAAAGACTCTGCATCTCGCAGAGACCCATCAGCGACATCACATAAAGCCAAAAGGGCTTCTTTTTCGATATCTATCGATAAGGACTTGGAAATATATTCAAGTTTTTTAAACAGTGAGCTCATGCTAATGCGCTTAAGATCAAAACGTTGGCATCTAGAAATGACTGTTGGTAAAATTTTATGAGGCTCAGTTGTTGCAAAGAAGAATTTCACATTTTCTGGAGGTTCTTCAAGTGTTTTTAAAAGAGCATTGAAGGCCTCTTTTGTGAGCATGTGAACTTCATCAATAATATAAATTTTGTATTTTGATGAAGATGGTGCATAAATTGTATTTTCAGAAAGCTGTCTAATATCATCAATGCCACGGTTTGAAGCGCCATCTATTTCTAAAACATCTAGAGATGAAGACGAAGTAATTTCATGACAAGAGCTGCAAGTGTTACAAGGCTCTGCATCAGCTCCAAGGTTTTTACAATTTAGAGCTTTAGCGAAAAGTCTAGCTAAGGTTGTTTTACCACTGCCTCTAGAACCACAGAATAAATAAGCATGAGATGTTTTATTTTTTAGGATCGCATTTTTTAAGACTTGAACGACAGCTTCTTGCTCATAAACATCTTTAAAGCATTGAGGTCTAAAGGTTCTTGGTATAGATGTGTAGCTACTCATGGGCTGTGGGGTCCTACTTGCAAATATGGAAAAATTTCATTGTAGAGAAGAGTTTTTTTTTCGTCTCCAACATCTTAATTGACATACACTATATAGTCAGTAATATGAGAAATAAATATAGATTAAGCAAAATAGCGAATTTTGTAGGTAATTTGTTTGTTTTTGTTTGCTTATAATGGATTAATCAGTGGACAATGCCCACTGATTCTCAAGTAGTTAAAAGGGCTTATATGAGGGCCTGATGGCAGAAGATGAAAAAAGTCTAGGGGTAGGGTCAAAGACTTTACACTGGACCCAGTGGCTTAAAAAAGACAATCTCGGCAGTAGACTTATTATCGGATTTATCATGATGATCAGTCTCGCTGCATTTTTGCACTTTAGAGAAGTTCGTATCGAAATGCTTGAGCTTGGAATGACAGCTAAGCGCTATATTGTGGCTCAAGTTGACTTTGAATTTCCAGATCAAGAATCTACACTTGTTATGAGGCAAGAGGCCCTCAAAGACATTGGTCAAATCTATCAAATTAATGGCACGGAAGTAAAAGAGAGACGATTTAATTTTGAGAATTTCTTAATCCACCACCAAAACTGGCGAGATGAGTTATCGAATTCTACTTTTGATGAGATGAATAAGATAGCAGATATCGTAGAGGATCAGCTTTTTGTTACTAGGTTTACCGATGCTAGAACCATTAAGAAAATGGATGAGCTTAAACTAAGCGCAAAGGACTACTTTGTTGTTCCTCCTCATAAAGGGAAAAGGGCTATTTTACCAGCGCCGTTCTGGCATCAAATCAAGATAAAAGTTCTAGCAAAAAAATATCCAGCGAAGTCAGTTGATTTTATTATACACTACTTCGAGAAATTTCAATGGACGTTAGATGCTGATGTCACTTCTCAAAAAAAACTTCGAGATATTGTAGGAGAAAGTGTTCCTGAAAAAATTTCAAAAATCCGATCGGGTTCTAGAATTTTAGATCAGGGTGAAAAAGTTTCCTCTAAACATATTGCCATGCTTCAGGCAATGAAGGGTGCTCTTAATGAAGGAAGAAATCTTTGGCAACCGTTGACGATTTTAGGAAGTCTTTTATTTGCTTTTCTAATAACTGCGCTAGGGACCTACTACTTTAAATACAATCATAGAGAGATGCTTAAAAACGTCTCTAAATTAGGTCTTTACGCCACAATTGTTATTATTACGCTCGTCTTTTCTAAACTAGCTGAATTTTTCCTTCTGAAGAATACATCAGCTGTAATGGAACTATTTCGATATCCAATCTATGTCCCATTTGCTGCTATTTTGTTGACGGTTTTACTGGGCTCAGAAGTTGCTTTATTTTCAACCTGCTTTTTATCTGTCCTTTTAGGGATTTCGCTTGCAGTTGATCATAGCCGTTTTTTAGTTATGAATCTGATTTTAGGTGTTGTAGCTATTATTCTTTCTAGAGCACTTAGGAAAAGAAAAGAGGTCTTTGGAGTTTGTGCTAAAATTTGGGGATGTGCGATTCCCATCTTAGTCTCTTATAATCTTATATCTAATAGCTTTTGGAGTTTAGCCTTTATTGGGGACTTGGTATCTACATTAGGGTTTATGCTTTTAACATCGATCTTAGTGATAGGTTTTTTACCTCTTTTAGAGTCTGTCTTTCATGTTATGACAGATATTACCTTAATGGAGTACATGGATCCTAATAATGAGCTGCTAAGGAGACTTTCTGTTGAAGCTCCCGGGACTTATCAGCATTCATTAGTAGTAGGTACTTTATCCGAAGCGGCGGCTCAAGCGATAGGAGCTAATGGATTATTTTGTAGAGTCTCTACTCAGTATCACGATATAGGTAAACTGTTTAATCCTCATTACTTCACAGAGAATCAGATGGGTGGGTTCAATATCCATCAGCTTTTAACCCCCATTGAATCTTCTCAAGTTATCATTGCTCATGTCACAGAGGGTGAAGCCTTAGCTAAAAAATATGGTCTACCACAAAGTTTTATCGATATAATAAGAGAGCACCATGGAACGACTTTGGTTTATTACTTTTATTGCAAGCAAGTTGAACTAGCAGGCGGAGATGTCGATAGTGTAGATGAGTCTAAGTTTTCTTATCCCGGGCCAAAGCCAAGAACAAAAGAATCTGCGATTATTATGATAGCAGATACAGTTGAAGCCGCTTCTAGGTCATTAGATGAGGTCAGTGAAGAGTCTTTGACGGAATTAATCGATCGACTTGTTTCGGATAAGCAAGAAGAAGGGCAATTTGAAGAGTGCCAGTTGACTTTTGAAGAGCTGGGGCTTGTAAAAAAAGCGATCGTTAAAACACTTGGTGTGACAAGGCACCTTCGCGTAAAATATCCATCCAAAAAAAGATAGTGGTTTTTTTTAAGATCATGTTAAGGTCGATCTAATTTTTTTTAATTTGGGGGTGCTAATGTCAAAGCCAGTTACAAATTTAATGCGTATTGAATATACAACAGGTGCTGTATCTAAATCTCTGTGTCCAATGTTTGCCAAAGTTGTTTCTATTAGTGGTATTCGTGAAAAGATATCTAAAGTAGTTCATTTTGATGAAAATCCACCTACACAAGAGCTAGTTTTTTCTAGCATGGGAGAAGGAGAGGTTAGTGTTTCTCTGCCAAAAAGTTCAACTTTGAGAATTCAAAATTCATGTGTTTTAAGTCATCCTGATCATAGTGAATTTGACGATAAACTGTTAAATCATGCAGCATTAAAGGCAAATCTCTTAGGAAAAGAAACTATTTCAGCGATATCTAGAAATAAAACAACAAGTGAAATTTTAAGAAGGAATGGTTTTGAAAATCCAGTAAATTGGCAAGCCCAAAATGGATCAGCATCTTTTTTCTTTAAAAGAGTCGCTAAGCCCTATATAAGCGGAGAAGAGATAGCTTTTTTAAACAATTGAGCAAATGAGTTCATAATACTTCTAAATGATCTAGCTAGTTATTACTAGAATAAATCTTTTCGTGATGATAACATCTTGCTTCCGAATTTATTTTATATGGGGAAAGTTAGATGGCTTTTGTTTCAAAATTATTTGCCGCGGTTGTTGGGGGTGCTGAACAGAAAGTGCTTACAGCTCCTTTTTTACGAGAGTTTAATCCAACTTGCAAGACTGCTGTATTCGCTCAATCAACTTTTAAAGCGGGAATTTCTGGAATTGAAGAAACCCCCAACGTTGTCGCTGAAGCAAAACCGTTTCCAACCAAAGTAGAAATCAATGGGCGGGTTCTTTCTAAGAAAACCTGGTATTTCCAGGGTTGGTTTGAGGGAGATATTAATAATGATGAGGCACTTTTTGACTCACTTTCAGAGGTAGCTAGGTTGGAAGGAATGGATTCTATTGCAGTTAGGTCTACATCAAACTCTGCGAATAGTTTCTTTAGAGCAAGGGGTTTTGAGTCGGTTGCCAGTCTTACAGATAAAAGTGTTTTATGGTTCCGCTCTCTTTAATTTGAAAAGAATTGAGTTTGTAACGAATCTAAAAATCTTTGTAATTTCTTTGTGGCTAGGTCATATTGATTCTCAAAATCTTTGCTTAGTGGTTGGTTAGTTGAAGCGTAGATTTTGATCTTAGGTTCAGTTCCTGAGGGTCTGATGATAAACTGAGATCCATCTTCTATCTTCAAAGATAGAACATTTGATTTTGGTAGTTTAATAGTCTCTTTAGTGCCTGAGATCACATCTAGAGAATATGATTCAAGATAATCACAAATCTCAACAACTTTTAGGCGATCCAATTGAGTTGGTGGGTTTTCTCGTATTGTTTGAATCTGATCGTTCATGCGCTTTAGAGCTTTCTGTCCGCCTGGTAGTTTAATCGCTAACTGTTTTTCTACATAAAGACCATATTTATTATAAATTTCGAGAAGTAAATCAAATAAGGTAAGACTCTTTTCTTTTTGAAAAAGCGCTATTTCAGAAAGAAGGCACGATGTGATAATAGCATCTTTATCTCTTGCATGTGTTCCATACAAAAATCCATAAGACTCTTCAGCTCCAAATAAAAACTCTAGTTCATCGGGTGATTCTTCAAACTGTTTGATCTTTTCCCCAATATACTTAAATCCTGTAAGTGTCTCTAGATACTTTACCTTAAAATCATCTGCTATTTTTTTTAACAACCTAGTTGTAACAATCGTTGAAATGATCACGTGGTTGTTACTCAATCTTTTCTGCTGTGAATAAGTGTTTAGTAAAAAATAGGTACAGATAGTGGCAATTTGATGGCCATTTAAAATATACGGGTTATCGTTATGTAAAATACAAGCTCCCATGCGGTCAGCATCTGGATCGGTTGCGATTAATAGATCAGAGTTGGTCTCTTTTAAAAGCTTAATCCCTAATCCAAGTGCTTGTTCCTCCTCAGGGTTAGGGGACGGCGCGAAGGTGAAATTTTCGTCAGGGTCCTTTTGCTCTTTAACGTATGTGACATTTGAAAATCCCCAAGACTTTAAAGCAGGTTCCATAAGAGTTTTTCCTGCTCCATGTAAAGGGGAGTAGATTACCTTTAGATCTTTCCCTTTTTGTTGACACAGCTCTGTGTGATTTTGAAGCTTGGTAAGAGATGATATATAAGCCTTGTCATCAGTTTCATCAAGATAGGAAATGTTCGTGGAAGTTTCGTCAGCTAGTTTGATTTGACATAGGTCTTTAACGTGTTCAACATGCTTAATAATTGCGTTATCATGAGGAGGAACAACCTGTGCGCCATCGCTCCAATACACTTTATAGCCGTTATATTCTGGTGGGTTATGAGAAGCTGTTATCATAACAGCTGCGCTAGCGGCATTATTTCTGCATGTAAAAGATACAAAAGGAGTAGGTCTTAACTCATGTGAGACAAAAACCTTTATATTATTCCCGGCGCAAACCTTAGCAGTTTCCATTGCAAAAAGTTTTGAATTTTTCCTGTTATCAAAACAAATTACGACAGATGGATTGTTATGATTTTGCTCTTTGATATAGTTGCAAAGGCCCTGAGTTGCTTTTCTAATGGTGTAAATATTTAGCCTGTTGCTACCGACTCCCATAATTCCCCGCATGCCAGCAGTTCCAAAAGAAAGGTCTTTATAAAAGGCATCTTCAAGTTCATCTTTATTGTGCTTAATGAGCTCTTCGACTTGTCTTTGAGTTTCTATGTCATAGGGGGCCTTAAGCCACTCTTTTGCTTTGTTTAAAGTAGGGTTTTCTTGGGAGGTGTTTGTATCCATAGAGCTCGGAGTTTGAGATTTATTTTAGGGCCTAAATTCCAAACTTAAGGAGTTGTTATATAAATGACAAATTAAAAAAACTGGGCTCTTGTCTCAAGATAGCGAAGAAGCTGCTTTTCAATATCCTCTTTTGAAACAAGAGTTGCATTTTCATGGTTAATGCCTTCACAAAACTTAGCTTCATTGTCCCAATCTTTTTTTGTTTTGATATTTTCAAGCCAATAGGGATAAGTTTTACACTGCTCAGGCCTAGCTTCATATACAGAGCAGTATTTTCCTTCTCTTAGAAAAATGCAGTCATAATTTTCTGGATCTTCTTTTAATGAGTGTTTGTTATCAACTTTGCGAGCATAAGTTTTTAAAAACTCCTTTTCAGATATATTAAAATGCTCCGCTAGTTTTGCTAAGTCAAATTTTGTAAGCCAAACAAATCCTGGAGCTCCTGTGCAGCATTTGCCGCATCCTGTGCATTTAAAATATACTCCATCTTCATACCAAGGCTTGTCATCTTTGATTATAGGAAGTTCATTGCTCATATCTGAGTCCTTAATGTTTTAACTTTTGACCATAGGTTTGTCTGCTTGTAGTGGTAAGCAGAGACTTCGAATAATGAATCTTTGATCTCAATCGAATTATAATAAGAATGAGATTTATGAGAGAGAGAGCCACTTTCTAAGATGATAGGGTATCCTTGTTTTCTAAGATCCGCAATAGTGTTTTTGTGAGTGTGGCCATGAAGATAGGCGATAACATTAGGATATGATTTCAGAGTGTTTTGCAGCAGATGAGCGCCTTTTAAACTTCTTCTCTTGGACTCGTGTTGAAGTAAGGGATAATGGTTAAGTAAAATGATATGATCTTCGGAAGGAATGCTATCGAGAATGTTTCCGAGTTTGATATCTTGCTCAAGGCTGTATAACCCTTGAGATAGGTAAACAGGGCATGCGATGGTTGTATCTAAGGAGACTAGCCAAAGGTGATCAGCGAGCTGCTCCTTGGAAACTCTATGTTTTTTTAAAGACGATAAACTCTTCGGAGAATAGGGCTCAAAATATTTATAAAAAGTTTTTTGTTTTTCACATTTTTTTAAATAGCAATCGTGATTACCAGGAATGACGAAAACCGATAGCCCCATGGCGATTAATTGGTCCAAATATAACTGAGCTAAAGCAAATTCTTTATTGAGAGAGGTTGTTGTAAAATCACCTGTAATGAAGACATGGGTATAGTTTTTGTCTTTTAAGTAATTTAAAAACTCAAAAGGTCTAGGATTTAAATGAATTTTTCGTCTGTTAAGAATTACGTTTAAATTTCCAATCCATCGTTTGGAAAAAAATTGAGAAGGGGAAAGCAAGATCTTTGAAAAATGGAGATCTGATATATGAGCAATCTTTAAAGCCATACTACACCTAGTTTACAGGTGTAAGTATAGCTGAACAATTATAAATTATCAGGTAAATTTTTAGGATTTTGATTTATATAGGTCATCTTTATGGCGGTCTCTTTTTTTGTGTTCTAAAGATTTTCTTTTAGCGATTTTTTGTGAAAATTCGTTCTGATGGTGAATGTGATCAGGCTCAGTTTCAAACCCTACCTCTTTAGGAGAGCTTCTTTTCGAGTGTTTTTTCATGTGCTTTTTTTTCTTTCTGGGGAGTTTTTCCATATGTTCTGGGTCAAATTGATCTTTGAAATGAGGGTTTTTTATAAGTTTTTCTGGAGTGATAGACGTTTCTTTCTCATTGGTTGATTCTCTAACGGCTTTTTTCCGTTGGTGTTCATAATAATGGTCTGATTTCTTCATAAATGCCCCTTTTAATTTAACTAAAACGTCCTCTCGACTCCATTTTAGTTAAATTAGATCAAATATTCAAAAATTATTTACATTAAAAAATTCAGAAGTTTTAACGCATTGCAGCTAACTGTGTTGGGAGATCTATCTTAGCCCACTGAAGGCGTGAATTAAGCCTAAGATCCCAATAAAGGCTAGAAGAAAGGCTGATATTTTTTGTAAAATTCTACTTCTTTTTGGTGTTAAATAGTTGATTTTCTTGGAGATAAAAGTAGTAACTAAAAGCCACCAAAAAAGGTTTCCTATTGCAACTCCAGCTATAAGGGGAATTTTCTGATGGTATACCATAGTCTCATTGTTAGCGCCCAGGACTGAAAAAAGCACTGCATATCCAAGGATTTTGCTAGGAGAAGAAAATCCCAGTAAGAGACCTGAGGACAAAGAACTTAGAAGCCCTTTTGAGGATGGTTTAAACGAAAAATACTTCTTTTTCTTACCATAGTAAATTTTGTAGGCAAAAAGGAACATGATCAAGGACGCAATAAATGTATAGATATGTTGATTGTGGTTTAAGTGCTGGTAAGCAAATTTTAGAGAGAAGACAGCAATGGAGGCCCAAACTATATGAGCTATGCAAAGACCTGTTCCGCAAATAAAACCCGAGAGTTTTCCTTTTTGAGTGATTTTATTAGAGATGATTAAAAAGGATGTGGCAGAAGACAGGGCATATAAACCTCCTGCTGACAGACCTTTAATAATCAAGATCAAAACATTCATAATGCAGTTTAACTTTTAAGATTCTCTCTTTCAATACACATAGTAAAATTGCATTAAAAACGAAACATTAAAGAGAGAGTAAGCACACTGATTTGATTGAATGAGTTTGTAGAATTTTTTAAGGAGCGAAGCATATAGCCCGCATTCAGCCGAACTTTTTCTTGTAGCGTAGAGCGAAAGCCAAATGTGATTCTGTTTTCTGAAAAGCCTCGATGTTCTGTAAAAAACACTTCTTCAGAAAGCACAGGAGATATTTGGAGTTTTGTGAAGTTCCACGGCGTTAAAAACAACAGGCGGTTTCTATATTGCCAGAGGTTTCTAGTTAAAGGTGGAGTATTTATGAAATACAATCCCCAATTTCTTTGAGAAACCTCTATCCATTTTCTTTTTAAAAAAAAGGTGATTTCAAAAAGAGGATTAAAAGATGGGTGCCATTTATCACCGTTTCTTGTGGGGCTTTTTACGAAAAACTGTCTGTAGCTTGGCGCTAACGTTAACCAGGATGTGGGAGAGTGTCGGTATTGAAAACGGGCTTGGTATACATAGAGTTCTTTTGCGTCATTACCAAAGCGAAAATCGTTGTAGACTGTAAAATTTGTTTTATTGTTGATCGAATGGACTGAAAATTCAGAGGCCCATATTTGAAAATCCCCATTTGCGTTGACTGTTCCAAACAGGCTTGTTAAAAAGGGAAAACATAAAAGAGTTAAAAGAAATAGTCTCATTTGAAAAAATTAGTAGTCTCTAATGCACGACCCTATCAAACCGTTTTAAAATTTGCGATGGAAAAATACACTGTTTCCATTTTTTTTCTCTGAAGCGAGACCCTTTAATATTTGGAATAATTGATGAAGGTGTCACAACAGCCCCTTTATACCAACCAGGTCTCCAAAGCTTGATTCTTTTTTTGCAAGCGGATACAACAATTGTTGGTAGTTGTAAATTGGAGCAAAGATGTGCAGTTCCTGACTCGTTCCCAATTAAGGCACAAGATTCGTATGCAAAAGATGCAAGATGTGACAAAGACTCAAAAATCGGAGCGTCTATATTGGGGGGTATTTGTTCTATTAGAGATTCTCTTTCTTTTGGAGACAAGCAAATAACTGGATGAAATCCTGATAATCTAAGCTTTTCAGCAACATGTAAGTAACGATCCAATAAATAAGTTCTTTCTGTGACAGAACTTGTTGGATGAATCAACACTCTATTTTTGAACTTTCTGTGTACAAGGCCTGATGGAGGCATAAGGCCATTGTTTTTGGATGTGTGATTGAGACCTAGTAAAGAAGCTATAGCGGTAGCTATGTTATCGACCATTGGTTTTTGATCATTGAAGACTCGATCAAGTGGGTGAAGAGGTTCATGCTTGTGCTTTTCGTAGCTGGGATAAAAGATGCTTAGGGATTTTAGCTTGTTTTCTTTTCGAAGAGAGATGAGCTTTTTAGAAAATTCTGAATTATCATTTTGTAATATAATAAGGTCGTACTCAGAGAAAATATTTTCTAGATTTTCAATGGAGGGTTTAGGTAAAAAATTGTGCCCTATAAACCAGTCTTGGATTGAACAAAGCGCAGGAGAGTATGTGTCAACATTATACCCAAGAGTTTTTAGTCGGTGTGAAGCTACCATCATTACAAGGCCGTCGCCAATGCCAATCGAGGGGACAACGGCTACTTTGTCTAGAGTCATCTCACACCTCCAATACTAACTTGCGTCAATTTTTTAAAAGTTTTTAAAACTTTATGCACAGATACAAAGGATTGCCAATACCACTCACGGAAATAAAAGTTAATTCCTTTGAAACATGGAAGTGGAAGAAACGGCAATGCTAGCTTATTTAAACAAAAGCCCGGTCTCCACAGTTTAACCCTTTTGTGATTTCCAGATATTGTCAGTGTTGGGATCTTGCAAAGTGAAGCTAAGTGGCCAATCCCAGAGTCATTACCAATAAAATAGCCTGCAGTTGCTATAAAGTTAGCTAAGGCTTTTAGATCTGAAAAGCTTTTTACATCAAGCCCGAGTTTTTTTACCTCTTCCCACTTGGGGTATTCATCATGACTTAGCACAAAAGAAACCGTGTAGCCTTGAGCGTGTAGCTTGTTAGCAAGAGATAAAAATTTAGATTTTTTCCAATTCCTTCTAGGATCTTTTGACAGAGGGTGTATGACGATCCGTTTAGGGTCTTTGTTTAATGGTTCTAAAGTTTTCAGAAAAGTGTCAGGAGTAGATTGAAAAGATAAATCTCCTAAAAAAAAGCTCACGGCGTTTTCTAGATTTTTTGAAAAAGAAACGTTTTTTTTAAATGTAAAATCATTGGATTTGGAAGCTTTTGGACAAGGTGTGGGGAAAAGAAAAAAAATATTTTTTAAACCATGTTTGTTTCTTAGATTAATTATTTCCCAAGCATTAGCTGAGTTGTCATTTTCGATAAAAACTTTATCATAGCTAGTCAGAATTTTTAGAAGGCTGTCACTATTTGGAATCTGCATCCAATTGTACACAGGAAACAAGGGTTCCAAGAGTTTTGGGTTGGGATGAAAAACATCAACTTTAAAAGCTTTTGATCCAAGAGCATGAGCGAGGGGAGACATCAACAGCGCATCCCCGATACCATTTGCGCAAAAAATAGCAGCTCTTTCTTTCATATATCACCTAAGGGAATAGGCAAAACCTTTCCCTTGTAAAAATTTAATCTTCTGCAGTTCCTATTAAAGCTTCAGATAAAAGAACAACTCCAGCCATAGAACATGCTTGTATTAAAGCCGTCTTTTCAACTTTTGCAGGGTCTAAGATACCAGCCTTAACAAGATCTTTAGTGTTTTCATCTATTACATCAAATCCAATATTAAAATCCTTTGAAAGGATGTCTTCTACAATTAAACTAGATTCAAGACCGGAATTTTTTAAAAGTTGTTTAAACGGGGCAGAGCAAGCTTTAAAAAGAATGTCTGCACCAATCTTTTCTTCTGTCTCGAATTTGATCTCTTTTAATATTTGAGAGCACTTTAGTAATGAGATGCAACCACCTGGGACAACCCCATCTTCTATAGCGGCTTTTGTTGAGCTTAAACTATCTTCAAAAAGCTGTTTTTTCTGTTTCATTTCAACTTCTGTAACAGCGCCAACTTTGATAACAGAGATGCCACCAGATAATTTAGCCTTTCTCTCTAAAAGTTTTTCTTTGTCATATGAGCTTATCGAAACATTAAGTTCATTGTCGATCTCTTTAATCCGGTTAGCGATTGTATCGCTAGCTCCAGTCCCTCCAATCAGGGTTGTTGAGTCTTTGGATATTTTAACTTTCTTAGCAGAGCCTAGCATTTCATAATCAGTTTTTTTAAGATCCATTCCCATATCATCTGAGACAACTGTTGAGCCTGTTACTACTGCAAGATCCTTCAGAAGCTCTTTTCTTCTGTCTCCAAATCCTGGAGCTTTGATAGCCGCAACTTTCAAAATTCCTTGTAGTTTGTTAACGACTAAAGTAGACAAGGCATCTGCTTCTATATCATCTGCAATGAGTAACAGCTCTTTTCCTTCAGTAGAAATAGTTTGAAGAATTGGCATGATTTCATGTGCACTAGATATTTTTTTATCAGTAATTAGTATTTTTGGATTTGTTAATTCTACGGACATGTCTTTTGGATCAGTGCAAAAATAAGAGCTTAAGTAACCGCGTTCAATTTGCATGCCTTCCACAGTTTCGATACAGGTTTGAGCTAAAGAACCTTCTTCGATTGTTATGACACCGTCCCTACCAGATTGTTCAAAGGCTTGTGCAATTAGAGAGCCGACTTGTTGATCTCCTGAAGCAGAGGCTGTTGCAATGTTTTTTATTTCATCGGATTTGTCAATATGGTAAGAGATCGAATCAATTTCACTAAGTAGCAGCGCTAGAGCTTTGTCGATACCGCGCTTAACCAAGATGGGGCTAGCGCCTGAAGAAATATTTTTGATTCCATGGGTGACTAATGCTTGAAATAAAATAATGGCTCTAGTTGATCCATCTCCACACAGATCTTTGATCTTTTCAACGACTTCCTTGGCTAAAGAAGCGCCCATGTTCTGATATTGATCTTTAAACTCAAGCTCGCTCAAAATTTGATTGGAATCATTTGTTACTTTTGGTGATCCGAAACTTGATTCTAGGCCAACTGTTCGACCTTTTGGTCCAAGGGTCACAGAAATTACATCGAAAAGTTTGTTGATTCCAGATACAAGCTTGTTTCTAGCTTCTTGCTCAAAAATTATTTCTTTGGGAACTGAGGACATTTTGAAAGGCTCCATTTACACATTTTACTTCTTGCCTGAGATGGTAATCTAGATCAAAAGATTGATATTTTTCAACCCCTAACAGTTTTAAAGGGGGGTAATTGGCTTGGCAAGTAAACTATCTAAAAGTAAGCACTTTTTTTAGAGGGCTCAATGATATTTCATCAAAGCTTATATTGGGATTTGATTCTAATATCGAAATTACGACTTGGGCTACATCTTTAGGTAAAATGACATTTTCTTTTGCATCGCCAGGCTTAAAGTAACACTGATCGTGAAAAGAGGTTTTTACCATACCTGGATGGATCATAGAAATTCGAACACCATTTTTGCTACACTCTTGTTTGAGAGAGGTTGCAAATCCTCTTAAAGCAAACTTCGATGCACAGTAAAATGATCCAGCTTTAGCGCCGTTTAAAGCGGCTTCAGAACCTATGAAGATGATATCGGAGTGCTTTTTTCCCTTAAGATGTTGAATGAAGTATTTGCAAATCAAAGCATGGGATATGAAGTTTATCTGCATGCTGTCATATAGTTGTTTTTCATTAAGCTGTTCTAAATAACCAAATAGACCAACACCCGCATTCAAAAGAAGGGCTGAAATATCTGGATGTTCTTCGACTATGGATTTTATAGCAGGTTTTATCTGATCAGCCTTGGAAAGATCTAATTTAAGAGGGTAAAAATTCTTATGTTTTATTGACTGCTTGCTTCTAGAGGCTCCAATAACTTTATGCCCCTTATCTAGTAGTTCTATAGCTGATTGAAAACCAATACCTTTACTAGTTCCTGTGATGAAAATTGTTCTCATGGCTTAGTTGCAGATAAAAAGTTTAGATTTGGGAATATATCTTAGTAAAATATTTTCACAAAAATTTAAAAGGTTGTCCTGCTGCTTTTCAGTATATGACACCATCGAAGAGCCAGCTTCTGAACAGGTTGCCAAAAGTCTGCTTTGAGGGTCATTTTTTTTCATTTGCTTAAAGACTCCTTTTGGAAGACGGAAGGTTCCAAGAGTTACTGAGTGAAGTAAAGATAAATCTATGACATCAAAGACTTCTTCAAAAAACGCTTCGTAAGTGTTTTCATAATTTTTGTGGTAGATAATAGGGTCAAAGCGAAGACCTATAGGATAGTTGCATGATTGCAGCTGTTTGATTCTATTTAATCTTAGTTTAAGAGAAGGAGTTTTCTTTTCGAAGGGTTTAATGATTTTTTCAGGGCTTAATGTGTATGCCACGATAATGTTTTTACTAGCTGGTTGTTTTAAGAGTGTTGAGATATTTAAGCTTTTAGTGCGTAGCTCTAACTGAGCATTCGGAAATTTTTGGAAGACATTAGTAAAATACTTGGAAAAACCTGTGAGTTTATCTAAGGCTAAGCTATCAGCATCATAGCCTGAAAAAAAAGAAAAGCTTTCTTGTGGATGTGATTTTATTGCTTTAACGATAGCTTCTTCAAAATCTTCAAAATTTACAAAAAAAACGAAGTGGGCCGATTGATACATTCCTTGTAAAAAGCAATAGGAACAATCATATGGACAATTTAAAAAGTGTGAGAAGTAGTAGTTGTGCTTACAACCAATTGAGTATTGCTCAGGAATTTTGTGAAGAAATGGCGAATCTTTTTTTGCTAAAATGAGAGATGGGTTTTGTTTTTGAAGTCTGAAATTTTGAGCTTTTCTGTTAAAAACCTCTCCATAGTGATTGATTGGAATGACTGGCTTGTCAGGATATGCTTGTAAAACCTCTAAAGTTCTGGGATGGTCTAAAATTTGGGTTTCAACATAAATAGCATTAAAGAGTGAATTTTTCATAACAGTTCGAGAGGAGATTCAATCAAAATGTTTTCAAGACTCTGTAAGACAGCTTTTGCAGACTGTTTGTTTCTTAAATCTTGCAGCGGAAGTTCAGAGTTAGGGTTTAAAATTTGATGTCTGTCAACTAACTTTTCAAGCTGGATAAGTTCTGTTTGTGTAAAATGAATATCGTTTAATCCAATAGGGTTCGATTGTTTATGCGCGATCTGATTTTGTAGATCTATTAAACTGTTAACGCATGTGTCTATCGAGTCTATGTGGTCTCTAATTAGGGCTTTTGCAAAACCAGCGGTAATCTTTTCGGGGGGATTTTTCTCATTATCTGAGACAACTTTTAAACAGGCTACATGTTCAATGGTAGTGAATCTTAATGCAGAGGAAAAAAACTCATAAGCTTCCATGTCAAATAGTGCTTTTTCAAAGTATTCACTCGTAGGCTCGCTCAGCGTGTATAAAGGCTCAACTTTGGCGCTTAAGTTTAGCATGAGAGAAGGATAAATATCTTTTTTCGAAAAGGGACTGGTGATTTTCGAAGGAATGCAAAGAGTTCCAATTGGTAAGTTTTTATGACCAGCGATTCCGACGTTTAAATAACTCAAGAGTTGGTCGCTCCAAATTCCTGAAACATAAGACAGAGCACTAGAAACGCCGTATGATCGAATCCCCGAAAGAACTAAGGATATAGTTTCATTTTCATAGATTTTAAAAGGATGAAATCCTTGTTTTTCTTTTAATGAAAAGTGATCAATTAATGGCTTAGCTTCTGGATAAAGAGCACAGACAATGGCTATTTTCATACGTTATGAATTTCCTTGTAGATCACACTTTTGTGAACTTTACGTTGTTTGGCAACATACTTGATGGCTTCATTTTGGGTAAGACCATATTCTTCTTGAATCATTTTAACATGCTCTTCAATAGATATCTTAGAAAAATCTTCTTGGGTATCTTTTTGCTCTATCAATAAAACGAATTCACCTTTTGGCGGATAGGTTTGAAATTCATTTAGAATATCTGTTGCAAAGCCTTTGTAGAAATGTTCATAGAGCTTTGTGAGCTCTTTAGCCAAAAATAAAGGTCTGCTTGAGTCAAGTTTCTGGATTGTTTCGATCACTTTTACTATTTGGTGAGAGCTAACGTAGCTAATAGACTGACCCTCATAGGTAAAAGCTTTTAACAAAACTTTTGTGAGTTCTTTTTCCTTTTTAGGTAAAAAACCAATGAATTGAAAAGGACCCTCTAGACCAGAAAGGCTCATGGCAAGTGTTAATGCACTTGGACCTGGAACTGAGGAGATTTCGATGTTTTCTTCAAAGCATCTTTTTACAAGATGCATTCCAGGGTCTTGTATGCACGGTGTTCCAGCATCAGAAATTAACGCTATATCTAAACCATCTTTAAGGGAAGAAATGATTTGATCCAATTTCTGCATCTCATTGAACTTATGGTATGAGATAGCCTTTGTACTTATCTCAAAGTGATTTAAAAGCTTTTTTGAATGCCTAGTGTCTTCACAGAGAATAAGGTCACACTTTTTGAGAAGTTCTAAAGCTCTCAAAGTGATGTCTTGAATGTTTCCTAAAGGGGTCGCTATGAGATATAACACAAGTAAAAAGGGAGTTGTAAAACGGATGAGTACTTAAGGTGGCACCCAGATTCGAACTGGGGAATGGGAGCTTTGCAGGCTCCTGCCTTACCACTTGGCTATGCCACCGAAAGAGAAGCGATTATGAGATAAAAAATCTTATGGGTCAAGAGATTGTTGTGTGATTTAAGAAATAGGCTCTACAGCTGCATGGATTCTATTGTATCTAGAATAAAAGTTTTCATGAAGAGCGGTGGATAATTTCTCTGAATACTGTTCTATCGACTCTCTCGGCAATGGCTTTGAAGTAAATTTTTTAAAATCGTTATCAAAGTTTGAAGATCGAAACATTGAATCAAAAAACCTTAAGACATAGCGACCAGAGTTATAGGAGCTTGGAAATTGCGCTAAGGCTTTCTTTTCATCTGCTTGGCGGTGCTCTGGTGGAGTCAATTGGTGCTTGATTTTTCTAAGATATTGGGTTTGGTGACAACCGAGGTGTTTTTTCGTAGAAAGCTTAGATCTAAAAGATCTGTTTTTCCAAAAGAGATCGATCTTGTCTTTAAAACTATCGGGATATACTTTTTTGTAGATCTCTTCAACACATTTGCCCTCAGGGCTATCTTTAGAGATTTCTTTATTTGAAGGGTTGTAAAAGTAAATAGTTTGACTCTCTTTATCGATAAACAGTCCATACGTTGCTTTTTGAGCGCCCGCTTTATTATAAGTATGAAGAGGAATCGCAATAGATTTAATACTGTCATCTGTTAATGCGGTGTCTAGCTTAGTTAAAGCTGAAGAGGGCGTAGGAGCGGTCTTTGAAATTTTGAGAGGTGGTAGAACAAATCCTTGTGACGATCTTGCAAACGCTGAGGAAACGGTATGTAAAGATTTTGGAGATAAATGGAGACGAGAAGCAGAAGCTTTTATCTCATGGACATCATAGTAGTTTGGAGCTCGTAAATTTGTTGTGATGTCATCAACAATTTTTTCTTCATTGGTAATTGAGATTAATAGTTGTTCTCTTCTTAATCGCTCTTCTTGATCTAAACTATCTAAAAAAGCGGAGTTATAATTTGCTACAAAAACGGTTTTATGGAGTTCCTGTAAAAAGTTAAAGCCTCTTGAATTGGTCGTTTCTAAAAATTTCACAGCCTCAGCATCTAATGTTCTCTCGACTCCTGATGAGTTGGTTTTAACGGAAAAAATTTCTTTATCAGACATCGGGATGCAAAACTCGGTTGAATTTGATAAAGCAGAATTTGTTTCATCTGCGGCATTTGTTTCAAAAAGCCGAGACAGGGCACTTGAGACCTCAACGCTTTGTTTTTCATCGAAAGATAAGTTCGTTGTTTTCCCTTCGGCGTCAACCTTCTGCAAAGTAAAAATATACAGTTTTCCATTATGAAAAAAACTTCCACATGAGTTTGGTGGAGGTGTTTCTTCAAGGTTTAATTCCGCAAAGCGAGACGGGGATAAAGGCGAGCTATTGTTGACTGACATTTTTGAAGCCTTTTTATGATCTTATTATAAATATTTTATCATAAATATTATTTTAAATCAATTGGTTGAATTGGCTTATTACAATGTAACATATTTATAATCAGGGAGAAATAAACTAAGGGTTGAATTTGAGTATTTTATAACTTATTGGAAATGAGATGCATACAAATATCGTCAAAAAAAGCTTTAATATTATTAAAAAATATTTTATAATAATAACATATATTTTAATAAATAATAATTATAGGTTTTAAATGTCAGCGAAAATAGAAGGTCCAGCCGGAAAAAATTTTTATAAAGAAGAGCTTGCTATCCAAGACTTTTCGCACGCTAATAATTCAGCTGATGCAGAGATTAGTAGTATAGCTTCTTCTCAATTTTCAGCTATTCAAATACCAGATGATGACTCAGCTGTTAGTTCATCAAGTAACTCTCCTAGAGTGATTAGTCCAAGAAGTAATAGGGAATCGCCGGTTCAAGTAATAGAACATCCAGATGTTAAAGCTTTACGACTTAAATTAGAGTATCTTGAAAGCCGAATCGACTCACTTAAAATCGTTCGAAAGAAATCCACTCTTAGTAAAATTCTTGAAGTTGGGACAGTTGCTGCAGGTGTTGTTACTGTTGCATTGCAAGCATTTTCAATTTATCAAATAAGCTCAAAAGTTGCAGATTGTAAAGGAGATCCAGATTGTGTGGAGCCTGAAGTAAACATGGGACTCCAAGCTGTGAGCATGGTAGTTGGAATGACTCTTTTTGCAGTAAATCAGTGTCTTCATAAAACACGCGTTAAACTTTCAGATAACATGGATCAAGTTTAAGCTATCACAAAGACTCAAACATTTTAAAGGCTTCGCAGGTTTTCTAGCGAAGCCTTTGTGTTTTCTATCGGATCTAAAATGGGTATTGCAAAGCTTGGGTGAAAAAAAATCACCTTTCATCATTTTAGTCTTAAGGTTTTTCACGCCCTTTTAAATGAGTCCGTTGCGATAATATCTTAGACTCCCTATCATCGATTTTGCTATTGGAGTGTCAGATTTTGTTGATAGGTGGGGAGAGTAATGTGTTTGAGTTGAAACTTGTAGCTGAATTTTTAAACAAACCATTGGTTGAGAATTTAAACATAGAAAGTGTTTGCATTGACAGTAGACTCTGTGAAAAAAACAGTTTGTTTTTTGCTTTAGAAGGGGAAAAAGTTGATGGACACGATTTTTTAAAAGAAGCCGCTCAAAAAGGAGCTGTAGCTGCAATTGTATCTACTTCATACCAAGGGAAAGACTTTGATATGGAGCTTTTTAAAGTAGATAACCCTCTTAAAACACTTCAAAGCTTTGCTCACAAAATTATTAGAGATCGAAATCCACTGATTGTAGGAATTACAGGTTCTGTTGGAAAAACAACTACAAAAGAATTTGTTTATCAAGTTCTTGATTCAAATCTAAAGGTTTCAAAGACTAACAAAAGTTACAATGGCCAGATAGGCCTTCCTTTATCTATTTTAAATGCAAATTCTGATGCAGAGGTTCTTGTTTTAGAGTATGGAATGAATCAGAGAGGTGAGATGCAAAATCTTTTAGATATTGCTGAGCCTCATATAGCTGTAATAACACCCATTGCTTCTGCTCATTTAGGATACTTTGAAAGTGTTGAGGACATAGCAGAACAAAAAGCCGTACTTTTAACATCTAGCCATCTGCAACTGATTATTGCGCATGAGTTAGCAAATAGTTTTTCTGCAGTCAATGCAGTAACCGGAATCGAAAAAGTTACTTATGGTCAACAAAAAGCGGATGTTACTATTGCCCGCGTAGGAAAAGAAGTTCAAATTCTAGATCAAGAAGGCGAAAGAGTTTCTCTTGAGTTTCCTAAGATTTCAGATCATCATTTAGAAAATTTCTTACCAGCTTATATCATAGCAAAAAGACTTAAACTTGGCCTATCTGATATCCAAAAAAGAGTTGAACATCTAAAAACTGAGCGGCATCGTTTTGAAATTTTTATTAAAAAAGGAATCACTTACGTTGATGATAGCTACAATGCGAATCCTTATTCAGTAGGAAAAGCTATTGAGAATCTTCCTAAACCAAGTGAAGGTGGTAAAGTTATTGCGGTTCTAGGTGAAATGAAAGAATTAGGTATAAGTTCTGAGAAAGAACATCAAAACCTTGGGAAAAAAGCTTTAAGGCATGTTGATAAACTGATCTGTTTCGGGAAAGAATCCAAACCAACTTACTTGGAATTTAATAAAGAGAAAGAAGCTAAACTTTTCGATTCTCACAAAGAAGTATTCTCTTGTTTACAAAGAATGGTAAAAGCTGGTGATATTGTTTTGCTAAAAGGGGCTAATTCAAATCAGCTTTGGAAAATAGCCGAAGAGATAAAGCATTAATCACTAGGATAAAAGACTCGTTTATGCTCGTTAATTTTTTGACATGGATTTCAAACCATTTTTATAAGCTTCCAAATGTGTTTTTTTATAGCTCAACTAAAATGATGCTTTCAGCCATTACATCTCTTGGAATAACTCTTCTTATGGGACCATTTGTTATTAATTTGCTCTACAATTTGAAGACTGGTCAATCTATTAGGGTAGGAGATTGTCCGATGCTAGCCAAACTACATCAAAAAAAGAAAAACACACCTTCTATGGGAGGTGCCTTGATGCTTTTTGCGATAATAGTTTCGTTGTTACTATGGATGAATCCAACAAGCATATACACGTGGATTTTGCTGCTGGGGACTCTTTGGATGGGTTTTATAGGGGGCATTGATGATTACCTTAAAATGAAGCATAAAAACTCTAAAGGACTACGCGGTAAGAAGAAATTTATTCTGCAACTTCTATTTGCTATGCTTGTATCTGCGTATCTATATTTTCCAGCTATCCAACAGAAAGTGTCTGATTATACAGGGCTTAATACGCCAGTCGTAAAAGAGAAAGTTTATACAAAACAAGGCGCTGAGTTACAAAAAGAAAGCTTTTCAAAAGTTCAACTAAAATATTTTATTCCTTTCAAAAAGAAACCTCTTTTTACTCTTAGTGGATTTACGATTGTTTTGGGGATCATATCGACGCTTATTGTTATAACGGGGAGCTCAAATGCTGTGAATCTCTCAGATGGTTTAGATGGGCTAGCTTCTGGTTTAATTTTCATGACATCTATAGTTTTGGCAATAGTAGCATTTTTAATGAACCATCTAGAGTTTTCAAAATATCTCAATATTTTGTATATCGACGGAGCATCTGAGATAGGCATTTTTTTATCTGCAATCGCTGGGGCATCACTTGGATTTTTATGGTACAACAATTATCCAGCACAAGTATTTATGGGCGATACGGGATCACTTTCCTTAGGGGCTTTGCTCGGGCTTTGTGCGGTTTTACTCCGAAGGGAGTTGTTGCTAGCTTTAGTCGGAGGTGTTTTTGTCTTTGAAACCCTTTCTGTTATGATTCAGGTGGTTTCTTTTAAATTTAGAAAAAAAAGAGTTTTTTTGTGCTCTCCCATACATCATCATTTTGAATATAAAGGATGGCCAGAAACAAAAATTGTTTCAAGGTTTTGGATTATTGGATTGTTTTTGGCAATTCTAGGATTAGCGTCTTTGAAATTTCAGTAAGGATCTATGAAAAAATTAGCATTAATAATCGGATATGGCTCTAGTGGAAAAGCTGCCGCAAGGCTAGCAAGAAGTAGGGATTTTCAAGTTCTCATTGCAGATAAAAACTATCGAGAAATAGGTAAAAAGGCCCTGTGTGTCTCTGATGAAGCGCTTTTAGATCCAAAAGAGTTCGATGCTGTTATCGTGTCTCCTGGTGTCCATCCAGAGAATAGACTTTACAAACGAATGCAAAATCACCCAAATTTTATGGGGGAGGTTGAGTTTGCACTTAAATATGGTCATCTAAAAGCTATTGCAATAACTGGATCGAATGGGAAAACAACTTTGACAAGTTTCATAGCCTTTGCACTAAATCAGGCAAAGATTCCAGCTATTGCAGCAGGGAATATAGGTTTGACTCTTTCTGAAGTGGCTTTGGATTATACGGGTCAGTGGGTGATTTGTGAGCTTAGCTCTTTTCAACTTGAAACTATGAAAGGTAAGTACTTTGAACTCGGGGCTATTATAAATATCACGCCTGATCACCTAGATAGATATAAAGATTTCGAAAGCTATTTTTTTTCAAAGCTTAAATTGATTGAAAGCATTAAGAAAAACAAAAAAGTATTACTTCCTCCCGATGTGTTTAATAGGCTCAAGACTCTTAGAAATGATATTAAATATTCCATTGTAGAAACGGGGTCATGTTCTAACTTGAAGAAACTTCAAGAGACTTTAAAACTATCGGGAAAAGTATATGACCTATTGACTCTGAAGTGGATGGAAGAGGTTTTAAAAGCCTTTCATGTGTCGGATGAAATATTCGTAAAAAGTCTTCTGGAGTTTTGTAAGCCTAAACACCGCCTAGAGTTTGTAAAAACTATTCAAGGAATAGATTTTTATAACGATAGTAAATCAACAAACCTAGACTCTCTAAGTTTTGCCCTGAAGTCATTTTCTAGGCCAGTTCATCTGATTTTAGGAGGCAAAGATAAAGGGCTTGAGTTTTCTTTGCTGAAAAAAGAGTTGTTTAGACACGTTAAAATTATATACGCTTTAGGTGAAACAAAAGAAAAAATTGCTGCTAGTTTAAATAAACACGTAAACGTGGTAAAGGTAGAGAGTTTAGATCAAGCTGTCAAAGAGGCTTATCTTGGGGCAAGAGAAAATGATGTTGTGTTACTGTCTCCAGGGTGCTCTAGTTTAGATCAGTTTGATCACTTTCAGCAAAGAGGGGATGTGTTTGTAAAACATGTCTTGGCGTTAAAGTAGGGAGATTCAATGAGCCGAAGGGATACTATTATTATAGCAGTGATTATCAATGCTGGATTGATGGTGATGCTGTTTGTCAGCGCACTTAAAAAAGATCCGAAAGATACAGTTGTTGCGAAAGCTGATAAAAGCCACGTGGTTCCTCAAGTGGTTAAACAAGCTCCTGCAAAACCTGTTATTAAAATGGAAGCTAAAGTCAAAAAAGAAATAGCGCATCAAAAAGTGGTAAAACCAGTCCTGCCTCAGGAAAAAAAGTTGGTTGAAAAACCAAAACAGACAGTCGAAAGACCTGCTATTTCAAGACATGAATTTGTAGCTCATACAGTTAGAAAAGGAGACGTCTTAGAAAAGATAGCCAGGCATTACAAAAGCTCTGTTGAAGATATTAAAAAAGCAAATCAGTTAAGTTCGACAACACTTCAAATTGGTCAAAAGCTTTTAATTCCTTCATCTGGGAAAAAGGTCTCTAGCCAACCAGAACTAAGAAAATCTAGCGCAAATGATTTCTATGTCGTAAAAAATGGAGACAACCTATGGAAAATTGCTATGGAAAATAAACTTAAAGTAGAAGATCTGTTAAAGCTAAATAATCTCAATGAAAAAAAAGCTAAAGCGCTTAGACCTGGTGATAAATTGAGAATTCGATAGGTGAATAAATCCGCTAGTTTACTTGTTTTTTCCGTTTTTTGTGTGGTCCTTTTGGGGCTTTTGATGGTGTTTAACACAACATCAGCAGAAGCTTTAGGCGTTGAAGGGAAAGAGTTTCACCACGCGCTTCTTAAGCAAGTTCTTTTTGCTATATTAGGTCTGGCAATAGCGTACGGAGTGTACATAGTAGACTATCACACATTGCTCAAACTCTCTCCTTATTTTTTTTGGGGAGGGTGTGTTTTACTTAGTTTGGTTTTGGTGCCAGGCGTTGGGCAAAAAATCAATGGGGCTCGAAGATGGATAGGTGTGGGAAGATTAAGTATTCAACCCTCTGAATTCATGAAATGCGCTATTCCAATGTACTTCATCTATTTTTTTACAAGCCAATCAAAAACACTTGTTCTCAAGCAGTTTTTAGTCATTCTATCCGTTTTGTCGTTGCCTATTCTTTTAGTGCTTTTTGAGCCTGATAATGGCACAGCAGCAATTATGCTAAGCACAATTTTAGCGATGTTTTATCTAGCAAAGGTCAGATGGGTTTTTTGGGGATTACCTATCATAACATTTGGCACGTTAGCTATGACCTTTTCCTCAAAAATGAAACACGTTGCAGATAGAATTCGGATCTATTTAAACCCTGAAATGGATTTGTTAGGTAAAGGTCATCAACCATATCAAGCAAAGATAGCGGCAGGTTCAGGGAAACTTTTTGGGAAAGGACTTGGTGAAAGCTTACAAAAATTTAGTTATCTACCCGAAGCTAGGAGTGATTATATTGCTGCAATTTTCGGAGAAGAGTTTGGATTTATTGGAACGTTTTTGATTGTTATTATTTATATGGCTATTACCTATCTAGGTTTAAAAATTGCATCAAACGCTAAGGATAAACAAGGTTTTTATTTAGCTGCAATCTTTACGTTTCTAATTAGTTTTCAAGCATTCCTGAATCTAGGGGTCGTTTCAGGGCTTTTGCCTAGTAAAGGAACTAATTTGCCCTTTTTCTCACACGGAGGTTCGTCTTTGATGGCTAATTTTCTCTGTCTTTCGATGATTTTAAACGTCGCGAAATTTAATCCTGATAAAAAAAGAAAAAACTCGTTAGCATAAAATAAACTTAGTTTGAGGCCTTTTATGAAGACGGTAGTTTTTGCGACGGGCGGTACTGGTGGACACATTTTTCCTGCAGTTGAATTAGCAAAGACTTTTCACAAAAAAAAATATCATACAGTATTTGCTGGGATGGGATTAAAAAATTCCCCATATTCACCCAAAAATATTGGTGATATCGTTGATATTGATAGCGCACCCTTTCTTTGGAAAAATCCTATATCTCTTGTAAAAACTTTTTGGCGCTACATAAAAGGTTACAGACAGGCTGTAAGTCTTTTTAAGAAAGTTAATCCATCACTTGTAGTAGGCTTTGGATCTTATCATAGTTTTCCTATCCTTTTAGCTGCTTATCATAAAAAAATTCCGTACATTTTATATGAAAGTAATAGCGTTTTAGGGAAAATCAATAAGCTTTTTTGTTCGCGAGCGATTTGTCTAACCCATGAGCTATTTGATTTACCTATGGTCAAACCTAATATACAAAGCTTGAAAGTGAAGACAACAACCTTTCATAAACAAGATAAAAGCTTTACTAAGGAGTTGGCAAGGGAGCACTTCAACTTAAGTAAAAATCTATTTACCATTTTGATATTTGGTGGTTCACAAGGATCTAAATCAGTAAATGAATTGTTAATGCGCAGCTTCTCCAAGCTTAAGATGGAAAATATTCAGGTCATTCATCTTACTGGCAAACATTCAAATCGTGAGAACATTGCAGGTTTTTACAATAAATTGGGAGTCAAAGCCTACGTCAAAGAGTTCGAAAACAACATGAATTTAGCATATCAAGCATCGGATCTTTTGATTGCAAGAAGTGGATCGACGACAATATTTGAGCAGTTAGCTTTTAAAATCCCAGCGCTTTATGTACCCCTTCCTTGGGCTGCAGATAATCATCAATTGATCAATGCTAAATATGCTCAAGATATTTTGGGAGTGGCACAAATTATTGAACAAAGTAAGCTAAATGATTACACACTTAGACCCTGGATTGAAAGAACCGATGAAGGGAGCAAACAACTAACCTCTATGCTGAATAATTTAGTAAATAATGGGAAAAAATCGACAGATAGAAGCCTTTCAGATTTCTTAGAAACGCTGCTTAAAAACAAGGCCAGCTCATGACACACTTTATTGGGATTGGGGGAATTGGCATGAGCGCTATAGCGAGGTTATTACTTTTAAAAAAGCAACGTGTAAGCGGATCTGATCTAAAAGATTCAAAAAGATTATCTGAGCTAGTGGGTCTTGGGGCAACAATTAATGTTGGACATTCGCTAAAGGATTTTTCAGATGTAAGTACAGTTGTTTATTCCACAGTTATCGAAGACAATAATAAGGAGCTTGTTTTAGCAAAAAAGCAAAACATTCCTGTGATTCATAGGTCAGATCTTTTAAAAACTTTAATGAAACCGTATAGGTCACTTTGCGTGACAGGGGCTCACGGAAAAACTTCAACATCTTCTTTACTTGCATGGACACTTTACATAGCAAAAGCAGATCCAAGCTATGTTATTGGAGGGATTTTAAAATCTTTCAATCAAAATAGCCACTTAGGTCAGGGAGATTTTTTTGTTGCTGAAGCTGATGAAAGTGATGGGTCTTTCCTAAATGTGGAATATGAAGGGGCTATTATTACTAATGCTGATTTTGATCATGTAAATTATTGGAAAGATCCAAATAAATTAGAAGAAGCTTATGTAAACTTTATGAGTTTGGCTCCTACAAAAAAGCTGTTGTTTATGTGTGGGGATGATCCTATTCTTGCAAAACACTCGAAGTTCGGAACTCTCTATGGATTTTCAGATTGTGAGTGGAAGATTTCTGATTTCAAACAAGAAAAATTGACCTCTGAATTTACGATTACTCACCATGAAAAGGTATATCCAAAGATTCGATTGAATCTTCCGGGGAAACACTACGCTTTGAATGCGACAGCAGTTTTTGCTATGGCAATTTCCCTAGGTATTTCTGAAAACCTAGTGAGAGAGGCTCTTCAAAGCTTTCCAGGGGTCAAAAGAAGATTAGATGTTTTATACTCGGATGAAAAAGTTACTGTTATCGATGATTATGCACATCACCCTAAAGAAATTTTAACTCTCTATAGAGCTTTAAAAAATGCCTTTCAAGAGCAAAGACTTGTAGCAATTTTCGAGCCTCATCGAATATCTAGACTTCAGCTTATGGAAAAAGAATTTATACGTGCTTTATCAGCTTTTGATGTAGCTATAACCACTGAGGTTTTTTTAGTTGGAGAAAAACCTCCTTGCGAAGCTTTTTTTAGCGCCTTTTGTAAACAAATTGATAAATTTATTCCCAAAAACAGTTTAATAGAAGAGATGGGGGATTTAATTAGACCTGGGGATGTTTTGGTTTTTATTGGAGCTGGGGAAATTTCTGCTTATGCTGATTTGTTTACACAACATCTAAAAGAGGTGAGATAAGTGAAAGATCCAAAAAAGCTACCTCTTTACCAAGCGCTTTTTTTTATCTTTCTGTCTATATTTGCTGTTTCTGGAACGTGTCATCTTGTTCTTAAGGCATATATCCACTCAAAGCAAGATAAGGTGTCTCGCTCAGATTTTTATTTAACTCATATCATTCAGACTGGGCCAAATCGCGATGATTTGAAATCCGATTTATTGGCCGAATTACTAGGGCTTAGCGTAACTAACCCTACCAGCATCTTTAGATTTGATTCCAAATTAGCCGAACAAAAATTATCTAAAGTGTCCTTTATTAAAAAGGCTAAGATTAAACTGGTCTATCCCAATACGGTTTATATAGATTATGAAATGAGAAAACCTCTAGCAATGCTTTATGATTTTGAGAATATAGCCTTCGATGAAGAAGGGGTTACATTTCCTTTCTATCCATATTATACACCCAAAAAATTACCAGAGGTATATTTGGGACTGTCTCAAGATTCTTTGAATTTGGGAGATGTTGTTCCTGAGGATAAACTAA
This sequence comes from Chlamydiia bacterium, assembly GCA_030427725.1. Lineage (GTDB taxonomy): Bacteria > Chlamydiota > Chlamydiia > Chlamydiales > JAUICV01. The sequence goes on from JAUICV010000001.1 coordinate 168,768, forward strand.
GAATTGTTTCAGAAATTTTAACAGCTACCGAGCCACTAAAAGCTTCGAAGGATTTTTTTTTGACCTGGCTTGATGTTGCTAAAGTGTTTGAAAAGAGCTTGGGTCAAAGAGAAGTTGTTGCTTGTGTCGAATCTAGGAAAGCTGAATTCCAGCACTATTTAAGGTTGTCTGCTACGAATTATTTGCAAGATTTTGGGAACTATCTACAATTAAACTCAGAACAGTCTGAAGATATGACGCAATTTATGCAGTTATCATCTTCAAAACTTAAGATGATTGATTTAAGAATTAATAGAACGGCAATTATAAAAGATCCTTCTTAAAATAAAAGCTCTAGCGTTTTTTTTATTTGCTCGAAGAGATCAGGAAAATTTTCGGGGTGTGCTAAAGTTTTTTCAAGTTCTCTAAAAACGGTTTTTGCGTGGAGATCATTTAGATCTTTTGTAATGCAAGCAAGGGCTTTCTGTATTAAAAATTTAAGTGATTCTAAGCCCTGTGAAGAAAAACTCAAAGAGCTTTCAATATATGCCCTATACTCAAGTTGTAGTAGTAGGTTGGCTAAACTTGATTTTGGATTGTTTTCAATGAATTTATTTAAAAGTTTGTCTATTCGGTTTGGAAGATCATAAGACTTTATGGCTCCCGATGTAAATCCATCAACTAGATTTTCAAATTCTGAGCAGGCTTGTAACTCTTCACTGTCTTTAATGAAATGACCACTCTCAAACGAAAGTTTTGAGATAGTCATAATAAAAGAAAGTTGCTTATAAACCTTCTTATGGCCCTCGGGTTGGAAATCTCTTGAGAGAAGCCAACTATAAAATTGGAAAGCTCTTTCGTATAGATGAGCTCCAAAGCTTTCTCCTGATGAATGTGAGTGAAAAAATGGATCTATAGGGTCTGTCATCTTATACCCTCGCTTTCTTAAAGCTCATTATATATTATCTGACACCATATGGAAAATAACTTTTATAACTTTTTCGAAATAAGTTAGTTATCAGATAAAAACCTAAATAGGTGGAGGCGTTCTTGCAACACGTAGACTCTAAGGAACTTACGGAATTACTCCAAAATAATAACTGTTTACTTTTAGATATCAGAGATCTTCAATCGTATAAAGAGGGCCATATTATTGGGGCTAAGCATCTAGATGTAAATACGGTCTTGAAAGAAGAGTTGCTCTCCATCAAAAAAGAAAGCGTAGATAAGCCCTTGGTTGTTTATTGCTATAGAGGTAACAGCTCTCAAAGATTTATAAAATATTTTGGTCTCGAATCAGATCCTTTAGTGTACAATCTAACAGGGGGATTTGAGGGGTATAAAGATTCCTATCCATCTCACATTAAAATCTCTTGATCACACTAGAAGACATTGGATCTAAATCCTACAACATGCTAGAGTCTTTCTAGCTCAGTGGAGCTTAAATGTATGACTAAATGGTATTGGAATTTATGAAGGATTTTGTAGCTTATCTGATTAAAAATCTTGTTGATCATCCAGATGATGTCAATGTTGACGTTTATGAAGGAGAAAAAAGTACGGTTGTTGAAATTAGAGTGTCCCCCAATGACATTGCAAAAGTTGTTGGAAGAGGTGGAAGAACAATAAAGGCTTTAAGAACAATAGCGATGACAGTTGGCGCTAGGTTTGATAGAAAAGTTCGTGTAGAGGTTGTTCATTAACCCTAAATACTCTAAAACCGTGGGTTTGGATAGAAAAGGGATGTTATTAGGTCCCTAAAGGAGATCAATAGTTGGATCACTTACATCGAGAAGCTTCTGCTATAGCGGAATATGAGCTTCCGTATCCCCAAAAAAAACCACCACTCCCTTTTCAAAAAAAAGCGATTATTCTTTCAGGACCGACTGCTACGGGTAAAACTAAGCTTTCTCTTGTTATAGCTAAGGCCTTAGGTGGGGAGATTATTTCTGCAGATTCAATGCAAGTCTATCGAGGGATGGATATTGGAACTGCGAAAGCTTCTAAAGAGGAGCTTGAAACAGTTCCTCATCACTTAATAGATATTAAGGACCTTAAGTCTCCATTCAACGTTGTTGAGTTTTACGAAAGGGCTCTCGAGACTATGGATAGTATTTTCTCCCGGAATATGGTTCCTATTCTAGTGGGAGGAACCGGTTTCTATATTCACACCTTTTTGTATGGCCCTCCTTTAGGACCTCCATCAGACCCTAAAGTCAGGCAACTTCTTGAAGAGGATATAGAAAAATTTGGACCTGAACCGCTTTATGAAAAACTGGCAAGTATAGATCCTGAATATGCAGCCCAATTAACGAAGGGAGATAAGCATAAAATTGTCAGAGCTTTAGAGATTATTTCGATATCTGGTTGCAAAGTTAGCGATTATAAACGAAAAGAGGCGAAGCTCCATCATCCAAACATTAACTTTAGATGTTGGTTTATCCATTATCCAAAACAAGTGTTATATCCTCGTATAGAGATGCGTTGTGAGGAAATGCTCGAAAGAGGATTTCTAGATGAAGTGAAACGACTTAAAGATGTTGGACTGGAAAACAATCAGACCGCTTCACAAGCAATTGGGTATAAACAAGCCTTAGAGTATTTGAAAACAGGTCAATCTGAAGAGGAATATGAAAACTTCGTAGGAGAATTTAAAAAAGCCTCTAGAAGATATGCTAAAAGACAGTTTACTTGGTTTAGAAAAGAACCTCTCTTTAGATGGCTTAACCTAGAATCTTATGACCATTCAAAAGCGGCAGAGTTAATTTTGCATGACTTCGAAAATGCGCTTTAGATACACTTTCAGGCTTCGATAGTAAAGACATCCTTTTCATTAAAGCCATCTTCTTTTAACCTGGTTCCTTATTTCTTGAGGGGTGAGTATGGAAAAAAGTATAGATCAAAAAAAAGATAAGGAAAAAACCTCAAATGAATCTAAGACTGATTCTTCATTAGCTTTATCAGAAACTCTTAAAGAGTTTTTACAGACCATAGATAAAAACCCACAAGCGGATGAAAAGTTAAAGAAGCTTCTAGAGTTTATGAAGCATGCTTTGTCTCAAAAAGGATCGCCTCGATTTAGAGACTTTTGGGAAGCTAAAAAAATCTGTCTTCCACTTTTTAAAGAAAAAATGAGTCATGCTGTAAGAGAAAAACTATGGGCTCAGTATATTGAGCTTTCTACAGAAGCAAAAAATCTTAAATCAATTCTAGATGAGCAATCCTCCTTTTCTGTCCAACAAATCGAATTAGCTCTCAAAGCAATAGCTAGTGATCTAGAAAACCATAGAACTCTATCAGCTGGGAATAAATCATCTTTGATTTCAACAGATGCTCCAGCTCTTGCTTCGAATATGGATTTTTATGAAACAACTCAAAAGCAAATTGCATTTTACATAACCCTTAGTGCTAGAACAAAAGAGCTTCGCAAAGAAATCTTGCAAACTGAAATGCGTATTAAAGATAAGAATAAGCTCTTAACACAACTATCAAAGTTAGCTGATAGCTTTTTACCAAAAAAGAAAGGCTTGATCAAAGAAATTAGTGATGAGTTCGTTGCCGATGTGACTCGCTTTGCCAGTAAATATTTTGATTTAGATCAAAAACAATTGTTAGCTGTAAAAATTCCTCTGTTTAAATTAAGAGATGAGATTAAGCAGATGCAGTTATTTGCTAAATCGCTTTCCCTAAACTCTGGCTCGTTTTCCAAATCCAGACTTACTCTTTCAAATTGCTGGGAAATTTTAAGAGAAGAAGGGAAGGTTTTAAAAGAAAAACACGCACAAAGACAAAAGGATTTTGAGGAAAAAGTCTCAAAATTTCAAGATCTACTTAGTAAGGCTGAACAAGCTTATGTAGAAAATCCTCCAAAGTCTAAATCAGAAGTTCTTAAAAAAGTTGACGAATTTTTAAAAGCTTTAAAGGAAGAGAAGTTGCACAAAAATGAAGTGATGCTTCTCAAAAAGGAACTTGCTCAGTTTGAAGAAAAGCACACCTTACCTTTTGTTGAACTAGAAAAAAAAGAGAAAGAACTCCAGAACAAAGCTCAAATGGATAAAGAACTCAAAGCAACAGCTTTTAAGGAAAAGTATCTTGAGATTGTTGCTGCCTCTGAAAGTCTCACTCTTTTAAATCTGAAAGAACACTATGAAAATTTTCAAGCTGAGAAAAAAAGTCACAGGTTTGATTTTTCTTCAAAACTTAGAGTTTCAGAGCTAAGCCGTGAGCTGTTTGAACTTATTCTATTGAAAGAAGAGCAAGATCTTACCCTCGAGGAAGATACAGAAGAAACTAAAGAGCTTTTTACAAGATGGGAAGCCTTTAAAGAAGAAACGCGTAAAAGATTGGAATCCTATAGGAAAGAGATGGGAGGATCCGGCTTTGATTTTGAAAAGGCGATGCTTTATCGAGAATACATGGATTTAGAAAAAGCTAGATTAGATCGAGCAGTCGAGAAGGTCGAGTTTTTAGAAGATTACACTTAAGATAGTTGCATAAATGTCTTCATATATGACAATACGAAAGTATAAGCTGGTTTTTATTGAAAGCTAGGGGTTTATCAACTTGAAGCAAGCTGTCTTATGAAAATAGGTGTTTTTGGGGGAAGCTTTGATCCTATACACCTAGGTCATCTTAACTTAGTCTCTGAAATTCAAAGAATAAAAGGCTTAGATTTAGTCCTGTTTTGTCTTACAGGGCTCTCGCCATTTAAGCTTACGAATAAGCCTAAAGCCTCAGTAAATGATAGATTAGAGATGCTCCGTATAGCTATTAAAGGGATGGAGTTTGCTCAAATATCAGACCTTGAACTTGAGAGCGCTACACCATCTTATACTGTAGAAACCTTAAAAAAATTAAAAAAACAATACCCTGAAGATGAGCTATTTTTTCTAGCAGGCGCAGATGTGTTGGATCATTTTAGTTATTGGAGCGATCCAGTAGAAATTGTTAGCTTGGCTAAGCCTCTAATAGGTTGTAGAGAAAGTAGTCATCTAAAAGTAAATGACTTAGATTCTTCTTATAAAAATGCTTTTAGAGAAGGAATCTGTCAGACTCGTAAAATAAATATTTCAAGTACAGAAATAAGAGAAAAACTTTCTAGGGGAGAAGACGTGAGTCACATGCTTCCTTCAGAAGTTCTAGACTATATTCTCTGTCATAAGCTATACTCAAAACCCACAAAATAAAAAATTTTCATTATGGACCAAAGAATTAATAAATTAGTTTCTTTAATTACCCAGACTATTTCAGATAAAAAGGGCTTTAATATCTTGGCTATGGATATTAGTGAGATTTCATCTTTATCTGATGTCTTGATCGTAGCAGAAGGGAATGTCGATAGACATGTATCAGCTCTTGCAAAAGCTGTTGAGGAAGCCCTAGAGGAAGTTGGTGAAAAGCCAGTTTACGTTGAGGGTCGTGACGGAGGTGATTGGGTTGTTTTAGATTATTTCAATATTATGGTTCACATCTTTATGCCGGGCCTTAGGCAGAAATATCAGTTAGAAAGGCTGTGGTCAGAGGGTAAATTGCTCGATTTAGAGCTGGATAATCAGCCAGCGGGTGAGCAGTTTCTCACAAAATAATTTTTATACCGTAAGGTTTTTTTGAATTAGCTTTGTGTTTCAAGTTTTTTTGAGCTTATGTTAAACTTGGTGAAAAAAAATTTTGGGAGATTTATGGATAAAAAAAGACGTGTTGTAGTGACAGGGCTAGGCGTAAGTTCTTGTTTTGGAACAGATGTCGAAGCATTTTATCAAAGCTTGTTAGATGGTAAAAGTGGAGCTAGAGAGATTTCTTCTTTTGAATGCTCTGAATTTCCAACGAGAATTGCAGCTCCAGTTTCTGATTTTGATACAGAAGGGTATTTAGATAAGAAACAAGCAAGACGTGTTGATCCAGTTATTAGCTATGGAATTGTTGCTGGTAAAAAGGCCCTAGAGCATGCCGGCTTTAATCTTGAAGAAATCAAACAATTAGACAGATCAAAATATGGAATCATAGTGGGATCTGGTATGGGCGGCATGTCGGCTTATACTGATGGGATCTTGACGATTGAGCAAAAAGGCTTTAAGAGACTTACTCCATTTTTTGTTCCATTCATTATTACCAATATGCCAGGCGCTATGCTCGCTATTGAACTTGGATTCATGGGACCTAATTACTCAGTTTCTACAGCTTGTGCAACAGCCACGCATTCTATTAGCTTAGCAGCAAATCACATTAGAAATGGTGAAGCAGATTTGATGATTTGCGGAGGAGCTGAAGCGGCTGTTAATAAAACAGCTCTCTCTGGATTTGTGGCTTGTAAAGCAGTGACTAAAAGAAATGATGAGCCAGAAAAAGCATCAAGGCCTTGGGATAAAGATAGAGATGGTTTCTTGCTAGGTGAAGGAGCTGGAGTCTTAATCTTAGAGAGCTTGGAGCATGCAGAAAAAAGAGGGGCTAAAATTCTGGCAGAATATTTAGGCGGAGCTGTAACATGTGATGCCCATCATCTAACAGATCCAGTATCTGATGGAAGTGTTGTTTCTAGAACTATGGATCTAGCTTTGAAAGATGGTAGTGTAGATAAGTCTAGAGTAAACTATATTAACGCTCACGCAACATCTACATCCGTTGGAGATATGTGTGAAATTAGAGCGATAAAGAAATCTTTTGGTGATAAAGCTAAAGATATTCACATCAACGCGACAAAGTCGATGACAGGTCATGCTCTAGGAGCTGCAGGTGGTTTGGAAGCTGTTGCAACTATTATGGCTCTTCAAACATCGAAGATTCACCCGACTCTAAACTTAGAAACCCCTGAAGAAGAAGTTCAAGAGCTTAAAGCTGCAAAAGATAAACCAGTAGACTGTGATATCGATGTAGCGATTTCTAACTCGTTTGGTTTTGGTGGTCATAATGCATCGCTTGTTTTTGGAAAATACAAAAAATAAAAGTATTAGCTCTTGGAAGAAATAGCTGAAACCTCATATGGGGTCATTCCCATTCATTTTGAAATGAACTCACCACTTGTTCTGATTGTTAAAAAATCAAATGGTGGGTTCTGGTCCTTTCCGAAGGGGCATCCGACCCCAGAAGATGAAGACGAAAAACAAACAGCAAAGCGTGAGCTTTTTGAAGAAACTAAGCTTGAGGTAATAAAGTTTTTTGATCTAGGTCCATTTGTTGAAAACTATCAATTTCCAAGAGATGGTCAGATGGTAAATAAAAAAGTTGTTCTTTTCTCAGCTCAAACAACAAGTGAATTTAAGATTGATCAAGATGAAATTATCGATGCAAAATGGGTGTCATTTGAGACTCTAGTGGCGCATTTAACTTATGATGAAGCTAAAGGCGCCGCAAAAAATTTTCTGAAAGCCTTTAAGCTTTAAGCAGATTTTCTATTCGAAAAAAATCTGTCCGCTACAGCTGATTCTTTTGGATTAGAACTAGCAGGTAGGTGAGACAGAGTTCTTTTTTTAAAGTCTATTCCCTTAGGTGGCTGTTGGATTTTAACCTTCTTAAGATATACTGGTATTTCAACTTCTTGATTTCCTGTGGCTTTAACCTGATGTAACTGACCTAGGTGCTCAGTTGGGCCTCTTCTTGTTGGGTCAACGATCATAATGCTACTCCTTTTCTATCATCTACGCTTTTTCAGCTTTTATATTGAAGCTGTCTTTAAGCTATAATGCGCCCATAAATATGCTGTCAAATATTTTATTTGATTTTTCAGGCAGCCTTTTTTCGATTGATATGACCAAAATATTGTTTTTGGCTTTTTGGGGGATTTTTTTTATGTCCTTTGGGACCTACCCATAAGAATTTATCTGCCCAGTATGCCGCTGATGTAATCCCTTTTGCTATGTTTTTTGCATGCCGTGCTTTGAAATTTCTTCTAGCTTGAAAAGAATAATTGTGACCCATTCCTTGAGCTCCAAATCGGATGATTTTGATTTTTTTTGATTTAGGATCCCTTATGGCGACAATGGCTTTTTTAGTTTTATGATCTGGGGTGAATTTTGGAGTGTTTAGTTTTGTTAGCCCGTACTTTTTTAAGCAAATTTTTTCTTGGTCTGTTAAACTCATAATCACTCCATTTTTAGGTTTATGCTACGTTGTCTGTTGAAAGATGTTTAACTCTTTCGGAGATCGGATCGTGATTATATAGATCCTCGTCACTGTTTACAGTATAGGCTCTACATAGTTTTGCTGTCGTTTTGAAAATAAATTCAAAAGATAGATCTAATTGTTTTTCTTGATCGTCGATATTTTGGCTTTCTGAAGAATTGTTGTTCATATTATTAAACCTTATTATTAGTTTTAATTATAAATTACAAATTATATGTTAATATAATTAAATTCAATGATAAGTGCATTTTATTAATCTAACATTTTGAATTTTCTTACTTTAGGAAGAATGCGAATGTCTCTTTGAACAGCTTCGTCTGGATCTAAAGCTAGGTTTGTTTCATAAGATTCTATGTAATATGAGTCCAAGAGGTTAGGTACTTCAACTTCAAGTTTCCACCTGCCAGGTCTTACGGTGTCAAAACTATAATATCCTGATTGATCGACACTTGTGATCAAAAGTTCATCGGTTTCTTCTGAGATGAGTTTGATGCGAGCGAATTTGCAAGGTTGGTCTTTAACTAAACCCTTTGATTTGCCGCTAGAGACCTTTCCTTTAAGAGTCGAGGAAGAAACACTTTCTTTGTGAGCAAAGTAGTCAATGTTTCCTCTGAGGCTAGAGGGTTCAACTAAGGCGATAGACTCTTGCAGAGTTTTCCCTCCTTCTAAGGTTACAGTCTTTGGAAGGGGGATTTCTGAAATCAAATCGCGTGGCTCATTTTCAATCCAAACGTTGTACTCTCCAGGTTTTACGGCATCTAGCTCATAAGAACCTTTTCTTGAAGATTTAGATTTTAAGGCGTTGTATGAGACCAAGATGTTTGGAAGAGGTTTAATGCCTTGTTTTGTCTTAGCGTAAACTTTTCCTCTAGCATAAGCTGCGCTTTTATTTTTTCTTATGGGAGCATTCCAAGGAATGGTATATTCAACAACGAATTGGTAAATGTTGTTGTTTCTAGATTGATTCCAAACATTTGCTTTTGCTGTGAGGTTATGCAGGCTTGGGAACTGATGGTTAAAACGAAACTGAACGAAATTTCTTTTGTAACGGTAATTTTTGTGACTGTACTCATATAAAAGCTGTAACTGAGTGGTTTTGAAATAATAATCTAATGATCCACCATAGGTCTGAGACCAGAAAATGTTTCGGGATTGATTTTCATACCCTATTTTTGAGTATCCAGTGAGTTTTAAATCTTTAGATATATGAAGATAGGCATTCAGGTTGTAATTTTGCCAAAGCTTGTCGCTTGAAGAGAGGTCTAATCTATGATATTTCCCCATCTCAAAACCTAATTGAAGATTTAATTTTTTTATGTTTTGAGTCATCCTTAGTGCTGCATATTTCGTGTTATACCCTTGTCTTTGAATTCCATTTAAGGATCTGAAATAATTGCCAGATAAATTTAGATAGGTTTTTGTTGGAAGTAAACAGGTTAGAGTGCCAACAGCACTTTTCGTTCTATTAGAGGATTCCAATTCTGGATTGTTATCAAGGTTTACTCCATAGGTTTGGTACGATAGAGATCCTTTGAGTTTCTTATATATTGGAAATCCAAGAGCTGCATTAAATTGAGACTGATTCTGAAAGTATCCAACATAGTTGGGGTTGCCGTAGTACTTAGTTAAATCAACCCAAAGATCTTTGCCAGGTCTTAGTCGACATCTTACATAATAGGCTTGCCCAAAATCATCTTGGTACAAGTAGGTTTTTCCGCTAGTTGCATATTCTGCATCGACAAAGATACTTTTTCTTTTTTCAGGTCGCTCGTTTTTGTACTGGCCTCGAAGAGAGTAAGTTTGAGCATGTGCATTTGGTGGAAGAGTTTCATTAACAAGTTTTCCAAAGGTGCTTAAGAAATTAAAGGACAGGTTCAATGGCTCATTGGGGAGGAAATGAGCAAAGGACGCAAAATTAGAGTTTTTTAAAGCGCTTGTGTTGTGAATGTACATTGTTCCTAAAGAAACTTTAGGAAGTTTTAAAGCAAGAGATCCTCCTCTGCCAAATCGGTTGTTAATCGTAAGAGGAGAGAGTTTGTAAACATAATCCCCACCAACAAAATTTAACCGAGGAATGTCGTATTGCAGGTAATACTTTTCGGGTACGCCACCGAGCTGTGTGAAAACACTAGATTTAACTTTAATCGGGGCTCTAAATAAAAATTCGAGATGTTTTTTTTTTTCTTGATCTACAAAACCTTTTCCAAAGGTGTTAATAAATAAGGAGGGTTTGTCATCTCTCATGCCAAAAACGAACATTGATTCGATAGGGAAGGTTTCATAGCGGGGAACTTTTGTGTTTGTCGTTCGTAAAACTTTTGTATAAGTCGTTAAAACAACATCTTGTTTTTCAGGAGTCGTTAAATTTTTTAGCTCAAATTTAATATGGTGAGAAGGTTTGCTGTAGTCTCTTTTTGGGATATGTACCAGATAAGATAAAATTTTCGTGTCAGAGGGCTCAATTAAAATAGGGTTTTGAAAAGATTTTTCAATCAACGTATCTGATACAGGTGTTGCCTTAACTTCAATTTTTGACTGGGTATTTCCTAGGTTAATAACCTCTAAATCAACTTTGTAAGAATCTCCAGGTAAAACGCTCTCAGACTTATTCAAAACCCTCATCTCGATATTGTGGACGGGGAGGATTTCAACTTGAAAGGAAGATTTTCCATAAAGAGTAGTATGAGACGTTCCTTGGACGATATAGTCTAAAGACACTGGGCCAGAGGGGTAATTCTCTGGGATTTTAACTGCAAAAAATTGAAGGGTGTTTTTTCCTTTGTCTAGCTGAAACGGAAAAAGTAGGGGAGGAATAGTTTTCCATCCTTTAGGTAAAATCACCTTCTGATTGAGTTGATCAGAAACAGAGCTTTGGTTAAAAATCTTAAAAGAAACTGAGAAAATATCACCTGGGTAATACTGAGCAGCTTTTGGTGATTGCATAAATACTTTAATGCCATGACCACCATCTTCTGGAAAAGCCTCTGATGAAATCAAAAGTCCAAATATGAGGATAAAAAAAGACTGTCTTCTCATTGTTTTTTTTAGTCGCGATTACCTTTTTCCAACTTATAAAAAATAATTTTTATTCAAAATAAAAAAAAACTAGCCGTTGTCAATAAGAGTATAAGTCACTGTTTTTGATGTGGTAGATAAGGGTCCGGCGTCTATCGTTGCCGAGAGAGTGTAAGTAATCGATGAGGGAGTGTGAACTCCTATGGGGATTCCTGTTACAAGATCTTGATCAGCAGTTGTTAAGGCTACTGTTCCTGCAGATGTTCCAGCTCCGGTTGCCAACTGAACAGAAAGGCTTGTGTTTGATGGCATATTTGAATTGATCTTTCCCGTTATTTTTGCATTTGATAGAAGAGTAGTAGTTGTATACGTTGATTGATTATCTTGAACGGAATCAAGATCAGAGCCTGGGGTTGCTGAACTAATGGTTAAATTTGGCGTAGAGCCTGAAATAACTATCGAAGTAGAAAAACTAGAAATCGGTATAAATAGTTGGGATATTATTAAGTATTTTAATATATAACATTGACTATTCTTAATAGGGAATATATGGGAAAGTTTTTTTTTCATTTGTTTGGGTGGGCATACTTTCTTTATTCTGCAGCAGCTTATAGCCTAACAGCACAAGATACTCAACAGGTAAATGTTACAATTGATTCAGTTAACGAAGTTGGAATCAGCGGTAGTATAGGCACACTTACACTATCAAGTGCTACAATTGGCCAATCAACTTTTTCTACAACTTCTTCAAATTTGAACCTTGCTTATACAACAAACGACACCAAAACTAAAAAAATCATTGGATGGCTTGATACTGCAATGCCGTCAAATACATCTCTTTATATTAATGTATCAGCTCCTACATCCGGCGGAAGCTCTCTTGGCGAAGTAGCTTTGAGCACTACGCCATCAGACCTTGTATCATCTGTTCCAGGTCAGACAAAAGAAACTGGAATTAACTTTTATTTTAAGTTTGAATCTAACCTTCAAGCTGGAGTTTTGTCTCAGTTCTCTAGAGTGGTAACGATAACAATTACCGACAATTGACTGTGTTAATAAAAATAATTTGAATAATTTAATTAATTTTATTATATATGGATTTATATAAGAAAAATGGTTTTTTTGTTATGCAAAATAAAAAAATACTAGTTCTTTTGCTTTTGTCTTTAATGTTTAGTCGTTATGGAATAAGTGCTGACACAGATACTCAGGATGTGACTATAACTTATTCGCTCATAAATAGTGTTGTTATCACTGGCACTCCTTCCATAACTGTAGATGAGAGTGATTTATCTGCAGGAACGGTTTCTGGTTCAGATGCTACATCGTCTCTTGCAGCATTCTCGAATGATGGTAATGCCAAAAAAAATTACTGCTAAAATTGATTCTGCAATGCCAACAAATACATCGTTAAAAGCTAGTTTAGTAGCTTATGGAAATGGTACAGCTGCATCACCTGTTGTGCTGACTGTGGCAGATGCAGATTTGCTGACTACAATAGATGCAAACGCAGCAACATCAAGCTCACTTATAACGTACCTTTTCGAAGCGGTAGCAGGATCTAATTACGAAACCATTACAAGAACTGTGACATTCACGCTAACAGATAATGTTTAAAGCTTTGCTTTATGGATCGCAAATTTTGACGTTCTTGCTTTTTATATTTGTTTTGAGCTCTTCTGTGATCTATCCTCTTGACGATAATGAAGTTAGAGGTAAAGTGAGTGCTCAGAGAGACTCTTTTGCCGTATTAGATGATAATCTTAATAAGCAAGAGTTGGCAGGGCTTAAAAAAGAGATTAATGTAACAAAGGCAAGTCTACTTAAAAATGCGAAAAGTACTGAAATCACGACCTATTTTGATACCCTTACGAATCTTTTTATAACACTAATCGATCAAGGTGAGCTGTCTTATTCATCGGTTATAAAAATTTTACAAACTATACAGCTAACAGCTGATACAATTGCTGATTTAGCAGATCCAATTAGGACTCCTAAACCTCTTTTAGAGTCTCTTATAACAAGGCTTATTGCCCTTGGAGGTTATTCTTCCTGTCGTATGGATGCGTGCTGGCTAAGTGTAGCGCTTAGTCCAACTCTGTTAAAACAAGATAACCCTAATGTGATAACAAAGCTTCAAGACTACGACAGAGAGACTCTAGATTTAGCTGAAAAATTATATAACTACGAGTTTATTAATCAGATTCCTAAAAAACAAAAATACTTTACGTTACATGATGTTCCGAGGTATTCTTTTGAGTTTTTGCAGATTAGAACTTCATTTAAACTGTCCTATAGATATTTTCAGTATCAAAAAGTAAAAGAGCTTTTTAAAGATTATGCTGTTTGGTGTTTTTCAGTAGTCAACAACCTCAATATCAACTAATTGTCTGTTAAAGTGAATAAGACTTGTCTTGAAAAGGTCTGAGCGCGACATTTTGCGCCTATTTGAAGTAAATAGGTGAACTGAAGGTTTGGAATGATACTATTTGGCGCTATATTAGTTAAAAGATCAGATTCATTTGTGCTCAGTGCTACATATCCCTTTGATAGTGCTCCATAAGCTTGAGACATATTTACAGATAACACGCAAAGATCGGGCATATTATTATCTAGCTGAGCGGTAATTTTTTTTGTTGCACCATCATTTGTATAAATGCTAATCGTATAGGCTTCAGAAGTTTGGGTGAAATTTTGAGGACCTAGATTCGGTCTTAGAGTAAATGTTGGATCAGCACCTGATATATCCACGTCGTTGATAGATACAATGTAGATTGTCACGGTTTGCTGAGCTGTACTATCTGCTAAGGTTAATGTGAATATAAAACTAAAAAATAAAAAAAACTTAAGCATTTGTTTGTTGGTGTGTTTTTAATATAATTATATCAAATTATTAATTTAATAAATTAATTAAATTTGTTTTTATAGTGTGGTAAATTGCAAGTTTCTAAAAAATCTAGACTTACAAATCTTTCTCATGGTAAACGAAGTTTTAGCTAACTACTTGGGGTATAATACATGTCTAGACTCTCTAATATTGCCTTAACATGTATAGTTTTAGTGGGATTGGTTTTTTGTGGCTCTCAAATAGAGGCAAAAGTATCGATGCTATCTAAAATGACTTATGAAAAAGAGGTTGAATCTGGAGAGGTCTATACAGAAACCATTAAGGTGTTTAACACCTCGAATCATGTTGAAGAAGTATTAATCAAGCAATTTGATTATCTTTTTGATTGCAGCGGTAAAACAGATTTTGCCAAGGTTGGCTCACACACACGATCAAATGCTAAATGGATTGTGGTTGAGTCTGAGCCAATTAAAGTCCCCCCTCAGTCAAGTAAAGACATTCCAGTTCAGATTAAAGTCCCTAAAAGTCGTCAGCTAAATGGTTGTTACTGGTCTGTTATTATGGTTGAGCCTTTCGAAAGAGCTAAACAAAGCAATCAGAACCAGACAGTTCAGCTTAAAACTCTTGTAAGATATGCCGTTCAAGTTATTTGCAATATCAAAGGAACGGGAGACTATCAATTCAACGTTAAGAACAAAAAACTAGTCATAAACTCTGGTGTCAAGGTGTTGCAGTTTGATGTGTATAATACCGGTAGTTTGGCGATAGCACCTAAGAATTGGATCGAAATTCTCTCAGATAAAGGCGAGAGTATGGGTGTGTTTGAAGGAAAGAAAATGAGAGTATATCCACAAACATCAGCTAGATTTTTTATTAGTTTAGAAGGATTAGAGAAAGGGTCTTACAACGGTCTTATTATCTTTGATCAAGCGAGCGCTGATTATTTTGGAGTTCGCTATGATTTTACAATTGATTCAAGTGGCAAGCAAGCAGAAGACTCTTCTAAAGTCGCTGTCGATAAAAATTCTGATTTATATGGATTAGCAGAGTTTACTCCTTGGTATCGGCTTAGTTCTGTAGATGAGATGATAGAAGAGATCACTTACTCAGTTCTTCCTGTTGCTCTATTCGAGCTCTGTTTTCAGTCTACTGAGCAATCATATTTAGCTTGGGCTCCATATACAACTGAAAGAAAACTCCTAGAAAAGAAAGATGAGCTAAATCATTTAGAGTTTATCTCTAAGGGGTTTGTTCAAAAAGCACATCTCTGGTTTCTGGAAAAATCTCCCGTTTATCAATACAGAGCGCTTCTATCAAAGATAATCCCCGAGAGTTTAATAGAAGGTCTTGATCTGTTATCAAAATTTGACAATATCAGTTGTCTGTCAAAGTGTAAGTGACAACTCTTTGGAAACTAGCGGGAGAAGCAGTATCACCATCTGCTTCTAAGGTGTATGTTATAGCTAAATTACTATCTGTTGTTTGAGCGGGAATAGAAGTTACTAAAGCCGAAGCTGTTGAGCTTAGCTCAACATTTCCAGTTGAAGTTGCACTAGTTGCCGCGACCATTTCAACTTTCAGACGAAGTCCTGTTGGCATATCTAAATCTAGAGAAGCGGTGATCTGTTTTAGGGTCGATTCATTGGAGAGGTAGCCATAAGTCACTCCTGTGAAAGTGTCGATTTCAGGTTCTCCTCCTATTGCGTTATCAATAAGCAAAGACGGTGTAGGTCCCGTGATCTCTATTAAATTAATGGGGTCAATTTGCATTGATACGGTGATGGTATCATTATCGGCAGAATAAGCCACTAGTGGTAGAAAAATTAAAAATAATAGTCGTTTCATCTATTTACCTTCTAATGAAGGTAAAAATATCTGTTTTAATGATGCTTGTCAAAGGGTGAAAAAAGAAATTTTCATTTTCAAAACGATCATTTATCCTGGTATAAGAATTGATTCACATGGAAGTTAGAATTATGAAACTAAATCTTTGGCACTATTTATTTATTTGGATTACAAAGAAACTTCTGTCTTTGCGTTACGATATTGAAATTACCGGATTGGATCGCTTGAAAAAAAAGCAGCTCAAAAAAAGAGGAGGAGTGCTTTTTTTACCAAACCATCCAGCTGAAATAGATCCTGTAATTATCATGACTTATCTCATGAAATCATTTAAGCCAAGGCCCTTAGTCGTCGAGCATTTCTATTACCAAGCTGGGATGAACTTCTTCATGAAACTTGTCAGAGCTTTTCCTATTCCAGAAGTTGAAACAATTGCTAATAAATGGAAGGTTAAACAAGTTGAGAAAGCTTTTAATACAATTAGACTTGGATTAGAAAGAGGAGAGAATTTTTTAATCTATCCATCGGGTCATTTGAAGAAAGAAGGTTATGAAGTCATCGGAGGGAATTCTTTCATTCATCGTTTGATCGGACAGTGTCCAGATCTTAATGTTGTTTTACTTAGAATAACAGGTCTATGGGGCAGCGGGTTCTCAAGAGCTATAACAGGAGAGGTTCCAAATTTTTGGCAAGTGCTGAAAAATGGAGCCAAGTCGCTTATAAAAAATGGCATTTTTTTTATGCCCAAAAGAAAAGTGATCATTGAGTGTTTGGCTGAGCCAGAAGATTTTCCAAAGAAAGGATCGAGACTTGATATCAACAAGTACTTAGAAGGATGGTACAACACATATAAAACAGATCAAGGCCATATAGTCATCGATGAACCGTTAAAACTTGTTACTTATAAAAAGGGAGAAGAGGTTTATCCAGAGATTACCAAAGATACAAAGCCTAAGAGAATTAGTCACAAACGCTCTGATATACCTGATAAAATCAAAAAAGATGTTTACGAATTGATTTCTGGCATAACCAAGACAACAGCATCTAAGTTAAAAGAAGACGATGAGCTGTCATCAGGGCTTGGGCTTGATTCTTTAGATATCGCAGAAGTTCATACGCACTTAGCGGAAAAATATCACGTTAAGAATTTATCTCCTGAAGCACTAGTGACGATCTATGATGTTATGGAAGCGGCCGTTGGAGCCAAGGAAATTTCTGAAGTCAAAGAAGACGAAATGACAAAAGAAATCTGGCCAGAAGAGGAAGATAGACCAAGGGTTGAAAGGCCTCATGGGAAGACTCTTCAAGAAGCGTTTTTAAGATCTTGCCACAGAATGGGCTCTTACGCAGCTATAGCGGACGAGATGACAGGTATTTTAAGTTATAAAAGGGTGAAATTAGCAGCTTTAATCTTGTCTTTTAAAATAGCAAAGCTACCAGGAAAGTATATAGGGATTATGTTACCAGCAAGCGCTGGGACTTATCTAACGATTGTTGCAACGCAACTTGCGGGAAAAATTCCTGTGATGATGAACTGGACAGCTGGAGCTAGGAATTTAAATTATGGAGCTGAGCTTTTAGATCTCCAATCGATCATTAGCTCCCATAAATTTTTAAATAGGCTTGAAACGTTAGATATCGGGGAGATTGATCATCTCATTGTGACACTTGAAGATATCAAGCATAGCATATCGATAAAAGATAAGCTAAAAGGTCTTATGCTTGCTAGAAAAGGACCGACAAAGCTCTATAACAAACTCAACTTACAATATACTAGAGAGACAGATCCAGCTATCGTGCTTTTCACATCAGGTACAGAGACTTTTCCAAAAGCAGTTCCTTTATCTCACAAAAACTTGTTAGAAAACCAAAAAGCATCGATTTCTTGTGTAGGGTTTAATAAAGAAGATGTTTTTTATGGGGCATTGCCTCCGTTTCATTCTTTCGGTATGAATGTAGCGGGGCTTTTACCGATTTTATCAGGGTTAAAAGTCTTTTATTCTCCAGACCCGACAGATGCTCAGAAAATGGTTAAAGATGTGTATAAATGGAAAATAAGCGTGATGTGTCTCGCTCCTTCTTTTTATAAAAATTTATTTGCGTTAGCTAAACCTAAGCATTTACGCTCTGTTAAGCTTTTTGTAACAGGTGCTGAAAAAGCTCCTAAAGAGTTTTTTGAAAAAATAAAGAGTTTAGGGCCATATCATAAAGCTATCGAAGGTTATGGCATCACAGAATGCTCTCCAGTTGTGACCATTTGTAGACCAAATAGACCTCAGAAAGGCGTAGGACAACCTTTGCCAAATGTTGAGCTTTGTGTGATAGATGTCGAGACCCAGGAGCTTCTCCCTAAAGGATCTTCTGGTGAAATCTGTATGAGTGGACCTAGTATTTTCGAAGGATACATAGGTGATGTGGGCTTTGATCCGTTCATTGAGATCAATCACAAAAGATGGTATCGTAGTGGCGATTACGGTTGTATTGATAGTGAGGGAAACCTTTTATTAGAAGGTAGACTGAAGCGGTTTGTGAAGATTGGGGCTGAGATGGTCAGTCTAGGAGCATTAGAAGAGGCTTTATTAAAGCATGCTTTAGATCAAAAATGGTATTTTCCAGAAGATGAAAAAGTAGCTCTTGCAATAGGTGTTGTTGAAGTGAAGCAACGACCTGAGCTTGTTTTGTTCACTATTTTTGATGTAGACAAAGACAGAGTCAATGAAGCTTTGAAAAAATTGGGATTTGCAAGAATTATAAAAATTTCGCTCGTAAAAACTATCAAAGAAATTCCTATGACAGGAACCGGTAAAGTGCAATTTAGAAGATTAAATGAGTTAGCGTTAGAGAGTTTAGGTTCATGAGTAAAACTGAAATGGAACAAGATGAGCATCTTTTTCTTTATGATACAGAATCAAAAGAGAAGAAAAAGCTGATTCCTAAAAAAGGTCATCCTCTAAAAATTTATACTTGTGGACCAACAGTTTATAACTATGTTCATATTGGAAATTTAAGAACGTTTGTTTTCGAAGATCTTTTACGAAGAGTTTTAAAATTTTTTGGATTTTCAGTTCAACAAGTGATGAATCTAACAGATGTCGATGACAAAACGATCTTGGGAGCCATAAAGTCAAATAAATCGTTAGCTGAGTACACCAAGCCGTTTGAAAGGGCTTTTTTTGATGATCTAGAAACGCTTAATGTAGAAAAAGTTGAGTCTTATCCCAAAGCGACTGATTACATTGAGTCTATGATAGAGATGATTCAATCTCTACTCGATAAAGGGTATGCCTATATTGGAAAAGACTTGTCTGTATATTTTCGCATTTCAGAATTTTCTTCGTATGGAAGGCTATCTCATTTGCAATTAGAGGAACTAAAAGAAGGCGCATCAGAGAGAGAAAATACTTCCCAAGATGAGTACGATAAAGAAAATGCAGGGGACTTTGTTCTTTGGAAATCTTTTGATGAAAAAAGAGATGGCAATATCTTTTGGGAATCTCCTTTTGGGAGAGGTAGGCCTGGTTGGCATATAGAATGTTCGTGTATGGCTACAAAAATTTTAGGGGAAACTATAGATCTTCATTTAGGGGGAGTGGACAACATATTTCCTCATCATGAAAATGAAATCGCTCAGTCAGAAGCCTGCTCTGGAAAACATTTTGTTAAACACTGGATGCACGTTGAGCACTTGGTGGTTGAAGGAAAAAAAATGTCTAAAAGTCTCGGCAATTTTTTCACTTTAAGAGATCTTGTTTCAAAGGGTTTTTCTGGAAGGGATATTAGATTTCTATTGCTTCAGTCGCACTACAGAATGCCATTAAATTTTACTTTTCAAGGATTGGATGCGGCTAAAAACTCATTAAGGCGTGTCGAAGATTTTGTGACGAGGTTAAATGAAATTACGCATGATACATGCGCTCATCTTATAGGAGAGCATTTATCAAGGGCTGAATTTTTGTTTAAAAAAGCTTTAAGTGACGATGTGAACATAGCTCAAGCAATGGCGGCCTTTTTTGATATGATAAGAGAGATTAATACTCTCTGTGATCACAATGGAGTGTCTCAAAAAGAAGCGGGTATAGTTTTAAAGACCTTAGAGGAGTTTGATAAGGTTTTAGGATGTTTGCCTTTAACGAAACAAGAGTTAAAAGTTCCAGAAGAGGTCGAGAGCCTCTTTGATCAAAGGCAAAAGGCCAGAGCTGAGAAGGACTTTAAACTAGCCGACGATCTTCGTGATCAGATCCTCGAGAAAGGATATATTATCGAAGATAGCGCCTTAGGCTCTAAGTTGAAGTTAAAACCTTAGTTTCATCAGGTCTCATTACAGGGAAAAATAAAACATCTCTTATAGAGGTTTCCGCTGTAAAAAGCATGCTCATGCGATCGAGTCCAATACCGAATCCACCACAAGGAGGCATTCCTTGACAGATAGCTTCAATAAATTCTTCATCCATTGGATTAGCTTCTTCGTCCCCTTGATCTCTTTTTGCTGCTTGATCTTCTAATAATTGTCTTTGCAAGATAGGGTCATTTAATTCCGAGTAGGCGTTGCAAAATTCCATTCCTAAAATAAAAGTTTCAAAGCGCTCAACAATTCTTTCGTCTCTTTCTTTTTTGTTTCTGTGAAGTTTGCAAAGAGGAGTTGTTTCTATCGGGTGATCGAGGATGTGGTGAGGTTGGATAAGGTGATGCTCTGCAACGTTTTCAAAAAGTAGAGCTATAAGTTTGCCTCTTGGAGCTGTACGAACTTTTTCTGGGTTTTCTTCAGTTTTATTTAAGAGGTAGTCTTTGATCTCTTGATCTTCCATCGTATCCACATCAAGGCCGCCATATGTTTTAATAGCATCTTTCATTGTCATACGGATCCAAGGTGTTTTTAGATCAACCTCATGCTCATTGCCAGATTTGTCAATTCGAGTTCCAAGTCTCGTTGTCCCAAAAAGCTCTATCGCAATAAAAGCGAAAAGCTCTTCTATAATGACCATGACATCATTGTAATCTAGATAAGATGCGTAGGCCTCTAGCATAGTAAATTCAGGATTGTGAGTTTTATCAATCCCTTCATTACGAAACACTTTCCCTATCTCAAATACTCTTTCTAAGCCTCCGACAATTAGCTTTTTTAAGGCAATTTCAAGAGCTATACGCAAATACATCTTTTGGTCAAGGGCATTGATGTGAGTGACAAAAGGAGCCGCTTCTGCTCCACCATAGATGTTTTGCAAAATAGGAGTTTCAACTTCCATGAAAGATAGATTAGACAGATAATCTCTTGTCAACTTCAAGATTTTAGATCTCATCTGGAATGTCTGAATCACTTCTGGAGATGTAATAAGGTCTAGGTGGCGTTTACGGTATCTGACCCCTTTATCAGATAAACCAGCATGTTTATCTGGAAGAGGGAGTAAGGATTTACATAGAAGAGTAGCCTCTTTAACAAAGACAGTAAGCTCTCCTTTCTGAGTTTTAAAAAGGTGGCCTTTCAGTCCTAAAATATCTCCTAGGTCAATTTTCTTTTCGATGAATTTTATGGGTTTAACTTCTGAATTTTCATCTAGGCCACAAACCTTTGTAGTATCTCTATTGAAAATAACTTGAATGCGACCTGTTTCATCTTGAATTTGACCAAAAGCATTTTTCCCCATAGCTCTAAAAAGCACTAACCTTCCTGCTAGAGAAACATACTTTGTTGTTCCTTCCATAGCATCATCGAAATGCCAAGAGGACTCGGACTCAAACTGTGAATGTAAATCTTTTATGGACACCTCAACATCATACTTATGAGGATAGGGCTCTATGTTCAAATCTTTAATTTCTTGGAGTTTTTTACAGCGGTTTTGGAACTCTTCAAACTGATGATATTCTGGACTTGTAGACATAGGTTTAGACAACTTAGTTAGGCAAAATTAAAAAGGCCTATGATACAACAAAGAAACGTCTCTTGTCTATAGATAGATCTTTGTAAAAAAAAAGATCTTCTAGAGGATTCTCTAGAAGATCTATTGTGTATTCCCTGAATATTAAGGGGAAGCTGGCCCTTGTATTGGGTGGCTTCCGCCTTTGTTTTTGACCATCGGGCTCTTTAATCGTGAGAGTCTCCAAGGGCTGCGACAAGAACTCCGAAGAAGTTTGGATCAAGTCCATGTGAAGAGCTTGATGAGCCATAGTAGCTAGATGTAGATCTAGTTCTTCCAAAACTTGGAAGGAAGGAGAAAAATCCTCCACTAGAGCTGCTGCCGCTTCTGCTTCTACTTGCTCTACTATTTTTCTTAATTGCACTAAGGATGTCTTTACTTCTCTTAGCTCTCTCTTTTTCAATTGAATCAGAGGAGTTTTTAGATCTGCTAGAGAAAAATGAAGACCTACTTGATCGCATAAATCCTGCTCCGCCTTCATAGTCAGGCCCTTGAGCTGCTTCAAATGCATCGCACTCAGCAATGTAGTTTTCTGTAAGAGTTCTATAATACTCTGCATAGTAGTTTATAATACCTTTTCTATAGAAGTCTGGTAACAAATGTTTGTTATCAACATACATATTATAGAACTTAGAACCTTCAAGAACCTTATTAATGATTTCATCTCCGTTTGTAATGGATGTTCCATTTTGGGAGTATTTAGGTTCTATTAGAAGTGTTAGAGCAGCTTCTTTTGCTTTTACAGACCCTTCCAAAGTTTCTTTTGTTGGATTCTGTCTATAGGCATTTTCTGCTTTATTTAAAGCTTCTTGTTTGTTTCTCATGTAGTTGACTAGACTATATATTACGGGCTCATGGATAGATCCAAAAAGCTCTTTATTCATGTCTTCTATAACAGTTTGATCAGTAACATAGGCGATGGCTTTTTCTAGTTCAAACTGAAGATCTTCATATTTAGCTCGTTTTTCCTTTGATTCGCGGTCTTGATCATTCCCTAAACGAGAAATTTTACCTTCTACTTCTGTTTTTTTAGTGCCTAGTAGAGTAGCTAGTTGACTAGTGGCTTCACCTTTAAAAAATGTTTTTGAAGCTTCTCTAAACTCTGTAATGTTTGTGCAGAGAACAGCGTCTTTTGAAGGATCTAACATTTTCATGGCAGGATCTTTCAAAGAAGCATCTAGCCTTCTGATGTTATGTTCTAGAGGAACTAAAAGTTCAAATCTCTTCTCAGCAGGGATAGTTCGACCTAGCCCTGTTGTAAAGAATTTATACACACGTTTAAATTCTTTCACTTGTTCGTTTAATAGACGATAAGCTTCACCCTCTAAAGAACCGTCTTCAATGGCTGTACCAGGTGTGCAGTTCTCTTTTACAAAAGTGTTAACATGTTCTCTGTAGTCAGATTCAATGTTATAACCATTTTCTGCTACCTGCATGTCATAAAATGATTGTCTAAGATCGGTTAGTTTCTCTGTTGTAGCGTTATATGCTCCAAGATGCTCGGTTTCACTTTTAGTTTGAACTTCTTTAGATTTAGTATAAAAATTAGCAAGAGGTAATCCAGCTCTATGATATAACAGCTCAAACTCTTTGTTTAATCTTTCATACTCGGTTGCAAAAGCTTTAGAGATCTCGTTTCTTTCAGCGCGTGAAAATTCCTTATACTCATCTGAAAGAGTTGTTTTCTTATGATCAGATATTAAAGCGAGTAGTTTATCTTGTAAGTGGTCTAATTCTTCATATACATAGTCAAAAGTCTGTTTGACAGCTTCAGTGTTTACTGTAGAAAAGTGACTATAGGTTTTATTACCAAACGTTTTGATTTGAAAGGAACCTTCTTTTCTTCCTCGTCCGATGACAAATGAAGATGTTTGAGACTTAGTTAGAGACTGTGTTGTTTCTCCATCATCATCTTTTTTTGTAGTTAGAGAGTAAACGTTCACCTCAGCAGAACCTGTAGCTGGTATATCCTTTAGTTCCATAGATAAAACTTTACCACTTCTTTTTGACAGAGGTGCTAGTTTTGCAGAAGCTTGTTCCTCTTGGATCTGCTCTTCTGTTTTTTGTGGGGTGCCACTAAAAAAGTATGAAAAAAATCCATTAGTTTTCTTTGCTTCTGGTGGAAGTTCATACTGAGTATCGATATGCTTCACATCTTTTTTGAAAAATTCTTTAAGTTGTTCAGGAGCTTTAGCGCCTCGGAAGATTGCTTTTGCTTCAGCGTTGGTTGAAACCATAGTATGTTGGAATTCTTTATTATTTGTTTTTGCTATAACCAGTGCATCAGAAGATCCGCCGCTCCCATAAAGATTGTAACGAACTTGTGTAATCATGCTAGCCATGATATTTCTCCTATTATTAAATATAATAATTATAATTTTTAGTTTCTGATAACAATTATATTAAACATTTCATTAATTGTTAATTAAATTTAATGTTGTAAGTTGTTAATTATCAATTAAAAATATTAGTATACATGTAATGTAAAATTAAAATTTTAATTAATCTAATCTAGATTGAATCAATATCTATTAAAATCTTGTAATGAGAAGGTAAAACAAACGATTCAAATAATTTCTTTACAGTTTTAGAAAAGGGTAGAATAGAGGGTGTTTTGACAAGAAAGTAATATCTATACTCGTCTTGAAGTTTAATGCGAAAATCTGGGATTTCGGGGAGAATTAAGGTGTTTGGAGGGGTGTTTTTAATGATAAGAGCTCTCAAGGACCTAGCTAAGTCTCTTGTTTTTTCTTGAGAAGGGCCCTTTATGATAAATTTTGAAATTCTAGTGTAAGGAGGATAGTGAAAGAGTTTTCTTAAAGAGATCTCTTTTTTGTAAAACCCTTGATAATCAGAAGTTTGCACAAACGAAAACAGGGGATGGTCTATGAGGTTGGTTTGTATAAAAACCTCACCTTTAAGAGAACTTCTACCACTTCTTCCTGATACTTGCGTAAGTAGCTGAAAACAAAGCTCTTCAGCTCTAAAATCTGTGATATAGAGTCCTTGATCGCTATTTAAGATGCCAACTAAGGTCACATCGGGAAAATCAAAGCCCTTGGCGATCATTTGGGTTCCTATTAATACATCAGCTTTCCCAGAGCGAAACTGGTTAAATATTTGAGTATGAGAGCCTTTATGCCTAGTCGTGTCGGCATCCATGCGAAGGGTTCTTATCTCTGGAAAAATGGCCTTAAGCATAGATTGAACTTTTTCTGTGCCAACACCTTTGTATTCTACGGTATCGCTATGGCAATAAGGACATTTTCTAGGGGGAGGGCAAATGGAGTAACTACAGTAGTGGCACATGGCAAGATTTGCTTTTTTGTGATAAGTCATGCTTACATCACAGTGAGGACAACTTAATGGCTTTTCACAAGACTTACATAAGATAACGCTGTGATAACCTCTTTTATTTAAAAAAAGTAAGGTTTGTTCACCTTTGTCTAGACGCTTTTTTATTCCATTTAATAGTTGCTGGCTAAAAAGTGTGAATTTCTTTGTTTTTTCCATTTCCCTTTTCATATCTACAATATGAATATCTGGGAAATGGTTGGTTGCAGCTCTTTTAGTGAGTGAGTTTAAAACATATTTATTGGATAAAGCGTGAGTATAGCTTTCTATAGATGGCGTTGCAGAACCCAAAACGGTGACTGCGTTAGAAAAATGCCCCCTAAGGACTGCAAGATCTCTTGCATGATAGCAAGGGGATTCTTCGGTTTGTTTATACGAGCTGTCATGCTCTTCGTCAACAATGATGAGACCTATGTTTTCTAGAGGAGCAAAAATAGCAGACCTAGCTCCAATGACTATAGAGACCTTTTTTTGATAGATGTTTTGCCACATGTCATGGCGCTCTCCATGGGATAGCCTATGATGTAAAATAGCAATTTTTTCAGTAAATCTAGACTTTAAGCGCTCTATAGTTTGTGTGGTTAAAGCAACTTCTGGAACCATGAAAATAACTGACTTTCCAAGCTTTCTAACATAGTCAATTGCTTGAAGATAAATTTCTGTTTTTCCACTACCTGTTACTCCGTGAATAAGATGTGTTTGGGAAGTCCTACTGTCGATAGACTGCTTGATTTTATCTAAGGCACTTTTTTGCTCATCATTAAGCTTTTTGGCATGGCTAATAAAAAATTCATGATCTAAGAGTTCTGTCCTGTCTATATGAATTTTTTTCTGTGTAAGAATTTGTTTTTTTATAAGGGAGTCAATTGGAGATTTAGAGGTGTTTGTAAGCTGAAGAAGCTCAGATAACAAAAGTCCTTTGGGATGCTTCAAAAAAACATCTAGAATTTTTGCCTGACTTGGATGTTTTTGTCTAAGATCGGCACATATTGATTTTAACTTGGAAAGAGGAAGAGTTAAAGAGATGAAATATTGATGTTTTTCTGTTGCCTTTCCTTTGACACTAGAGGGGATGAAGAGTTTTAACACCTTTCTCAAACTGGCACAGTAATATTCACTGATCCATTTAGCTAATCTGATTTGATCAGGCTTGAGGAAAGGCGTTTCTTTCTCTAACTTGATGATCGGTAAAACCTTTTCAAACTTCGATGTTTCTTTTATCTCTAAGATTGTTGCTGAAACGTAGCGGGATCTTAGCGGGACAACAACTCTCATTCCTTCAGATACGGGTGTGTTGAGATCTTTTGGTAACTTATAATCTAATAGCTTATCGATACCCTTATCTAAAACAACACTGACATACTTATTTTCTAGTTGTGTTGAAGGTGTTGACATATGAGTCTCCAAAGAGATGCCTTGAGCTTTGGGTCTTTAAAATAAAGTGATAAATCGGGAAGTAATAATAGTGGTTTTTCACCAAGAAAACGAAGTTTTTTTTGAGGAAGTTCTTTATAAGCTGACATCAACACTTTTGATCCTAGTAGAACTTCATCAGGTGTGATAACTAGTTTTAATTTCGGATCATTTAAAAGTCTTTCAAAGTTTTCTTTAAGCTCAAAGTTTGAGACGTGAAAGGCTATGCTAGGGCATATCATTTGAGAAATAGCTTTTGAAACATTGAATAAAAACTTTTCATGATGCTTTTTTGAGTAGAAAATAACCACAGGAGGGATGTCTTGGAGTTGTTTCCAAGCGTTCTTGATCTGTCTTGCTTTAGAGTCGTTTAATGGGACATCATAAAGGAGCGTTTTTGGATATTTTTTACTGATGAGTTCTTTTAGATCTTTCATCTCATCAATAGAAGAGGTTTTAAAAGGCTTAATTTCTATCTTATTTTGTTTAATTTCAGGTTCTGTAGGTTTTTTCACCTCAGGTATTGGTTCTTTTGGCTTTTCTTTAGCTTTTGGTAAGGTCGTATCAATTATCTCTTCTTTGACTTTTGGAGGCTCTGAGACTGGCTTAGGCTCCGACATTTTTTCTGGGAGCTGATTTAAAATAGACGCTTTATTTGAGAGATCCTCGGGAATAAAAAGATATTTTCTTTTCGAGTGCTGGATGTTTTTTAAAACATATTCAGCTGCAATTAATTGAATATCTACCATAAATTAAGCATCACTTTCTAAGAGGACCAAACTCGCAGTTTAATCAAAGATTTCTCTTAGTTCAAGAACTATGAAAATAAAGCATCTACGTACTCTTTTATAGAAAATGGCATCAGATCATCTTGTTTTTCTCCAACCCCTATAAATTTAATAGGAAGTTTCATTTGGTGATATATTGATAGAACAATACCACCTTTTGCAGAGCCATCTAGCTTAGTTAAAATAAGACCAGTTAAAGGAGTATACTCATTGAAGATTTTTGCTTGGTCGATTGCATTTTGACCTGTTGTGGCATCTAAAACAAGTAGGGTTTCATGAGGAGAATCTGGAATAACTTTTTTACTCACGGCTCTCATTTTTTCTAACTCGTGCATCAAATCAGTTTTAGATTGTAGCCTTCCTGCAGTATCTGCAATCACTATATCACATCCTCTTGCCTTGGCAGCTGATACAGCATCAAAAATAACAGCTGAAGGATCGGCTTTTGGAGAGGACTTAACAAGCTCAATATCTAACTTATCAGCCCACAGTTTGAGTTGATCAATAGCTGCAGCTCTGAAAGTATCGCCTGCAGCTAAAAGAACTTTCTTTCCTTCTTTCTTAAAATTATGAGCAAGTTTGGCACATGTTGTTGTTTTCCCAGACCCGTTAACACCCACAACTAAGATGACTGTGGGAGAGGCGCTTAAATTTAAGGTGCTATCACATGTTTTTAAAATTTCTTCAGATTCAGTTTTTATCTCTTTTAAAAAATCGTCTGAACTTGCCGTTTTGTTTTTCTTATGATAACTCTCGAGCTTTTCAGTGAAATGGGAGACCAAAGAAGACCCTAAATCGGCTTCAAATAAAATCCTTTCGAGCTCTTCTAAGGTTTCTTCATTTAAGGGCTTTTTAAAAAGTAGTCGTAGAGGATCGCTTAAAATACTTCTGGTCTTTAAAAGAGCTTTTTTTACTTTGCCAATTCCAGATTTTAAAAACGAAAACATGCGGTTTTTCCCTTACAAATGATTAAAATATTTTTGTTGATGGAAAAGAAAGTCTATCACATAAGGAAATTAGATAGAAGAGATAGGCTTTTTGATGAATACACATGAATATCAAGCAAAAGAAATCTTAGCAAAATACGGGGTTGTTATCCCTAAGTTTTGTGTAGCATCTTCTTTAGAAGAAGCTGAAAAAGCTTTGAGTGAGCTCAACGCAAAAGATGTAGTCGTGAAAATTCAAGTTCACGCAGGTGGTAGAGGAAAAGCTGGAGGAGTAAAGCTTTGTCGCTCAAAAGAGGAAACTCTAGAGGCTTGTAAACAGCTCATTGGGATGCATCTTGTAAATAACCAGACCGGACCAGAGGGCGTGGTTGCTCATAAAGTCTTATTAACAGAAGCTGTTGATATCAAAAAAGAGTACTATATCGGAGCTATCATCGATAGAGAGATGGCAAGACCTATTTTAATAGCATCCCCAGAAGGAGGGATGGAAATAGAAGAGATAGCAGAAAAAAGCCCAGAGAAAATTCTAAAATTACCTATACCTCTAAATGGAGAGCTAAAAAGATATCAACAAATCCATTTAGCAAATTTCATGGGGTGGAAAGGGGATATGGCCAAACAAGGAATGGCCCTTGGAAAAGCATTAGCCAAAGCCTTTATGGCTACAGACGCCTCTTTACTCGAAATCAACCCTTTAGTTGAAACGCCAGATCAAAAACTATTAGCAGTTGATGCCAAGCTTAGCATCGATGACGACGCTTTGTTTAGGCAGCAAGAGATAGCAAAGATGTACGATGCATCGCAGGTTTCAAAAAATGAATCAGAAGCGAAAAAACATGGATTAGCATACATCTCACTGCAAGGAAATATAGGTTGTATGGTTAATGGAGCAGGGCTTGCGATGGCCACCATGGATACAATCAATCACTTTGGAGGGAAACCTGCAAACTTTTTAGATGTTGGAGGGAGCGCTTCAAAAGAAGTGGTTTGTGAAGGGTTTAAAATTATCCTAACAGATCCAAGTGTTCAAGCAATACTTGTGAATATTTTTGGTGGGATTATGGATTGTGCAATTATAGCTGAAGGAGTAATTGCAGCAGTTAATGAACTCTCTGTGAAAGTTCCTCTTATTGTTCGATTAGAAGGAACGAATGTCGAAAAAGGGAAACAGATCCTTAAAGAGTCTCAACTAGATATTATAGCTGCAGATGGACTTGCAGATGGAGCTAAAAAAGCAGTTGAGCTATTGCACTAAAGCTTAAGAGGAAAAACATTGGGCATTTTAATTAATAAAAACACGAAAATCATCACTCAAGGAATTACTGGAAGAGCCGGTTATTTTCATACTGAGCAAGGAATGGCCTACGGTTCTAAGTATGTAGGTGGCGTCACCCCAGGGAAAGGAGGAGAAACAAGTTTAGGTCTTCCGGTGTTTGATACTGTAGCAGAAGCTAAAGAATCTGTTAATCCAGACGCAACTTTGATTTTTGTTCCACCGCCTTTTGCAGCTGATGCCATTTTGGAAGCAGAAGAAGCTGGCATTGGTCTTATCGTTTGTATTACAGAAGGAATCCCTATAAAGGACATGCTCGAAGTGTCCAAGGTCATGAAAAACTCTAAAACTTCCAGACTTATTGGCCCAAATTGCCCAGGCGTTATCACAGCAGATGAATGTAAAATTGGTATTATGCCAGGTTATATACATAAGAAAGGAAAAATCGGTATTGTCTCAAAATCAGGAACACTTACCTATGAAGGTGTTTGGCAAACATCTAATCTAAGCCTTGGACAAACAACTTGTGTGGGAATAGGTGGAGACCCTCTTAACGGGACTAATTTCATAGATGTTTTTGAACTGTTTGAAAAGGATCCAGATACCGAAGGGATCTTAATGATTGGTGAAATCGGTGGTCAAGCTGAAGAGATGACAGCTGAGTGGATTAAGAAAAACTGCTCAAAGCCAGTTGCTGCTTTTGTAGCAGGGGCAACGGCTCCTCCGGGAAGACGTATGGGACACGCTGGTGCTATTGTCTCTGGAGGCAAAGGAACTGCCCTAGATAAAATTAATGCCTTAAAAAGTGCTGGAGTAACTGTCGCAAAAACTCCTTCTGAAATGGGAGAGGCTATGGCCTCAGCACTTGGAATAAACTCATGAAAATGCCTATCCCAGTTAAGATATCGCCTTTTTTTTATCTGACTGCTGCGATTATCGGATGGTTAAATAGCCAATCACTTGTTGGTACTTTGATTTGGATGGGGATTATTTTTGTCTCTATCTTAGTTCACGAGTATGGACATGCTTTAACAGCTAGAGCGTTTGGACAAAGCCCTAGAATAGAGCTTGTCGCTTTTGGTGGAGTGACTTACCCAAGTGGTCCAAGATTGTCCCTTGGAAAAGAGTTTCTAGTCGTGTTAAATGGACCAGCGTTTGGATTTGGACTTTTTCTTTTAGCTAGCTTTTTATTGAAAGCTCCAGCCATAGCAAGTTCGGCTATAGCTCCAACAGTTCAAATGTTTCGCTTTATTAATCTATTTTGGACTCTTGTTAATTTATTGCCAGTTTTACCACTAGATGGCGGTCAATTACTTAGAATTATTTTTGAGTCATTTTTTGGGTCTAAGGGCTTTCGATTTAGTGTGCTTTTTAGCATCATTTTTTCTGTTTTAGCAGGAATTGCTTGCATGGCCATATTAGGATGGTACTTGATTGGTGCGATCTTTTTTCTTTTTACCTTTCAAAACCTTCAGACTTGGAAAGTGGCTAAAACAATTTCTTCGGCTGATCAAAATCTAGAGTTCCAGACAAAATTGTTTCAAGCTGAAGAAGAAATGCTAAAAGGAAATGATGATCAAGCCATTGCCATGTTAGAAGAGCTTAAAAACTCTTCTCATGAAGGGCTTTTACACACAGCTGCAACTCAACACCTTATTCGGCTTAAGTTTAAAAAAGGTATGATTCAAGAGACCTACGATCTTTTACTTTCAATAGAAAAAGATCTAACTCCAGATCTTTTAGAACTACTACACTTTTCTGCATTTGAATTAAAAAAATATGACAAAGTCAAAGATTTAGCAGCTCTGTGTTATCAAAACGATCCCAGCCTAGAAGTTGCTCTAAGAAATGCCATAGCTCTTTCAGCGCTAAAAGATGTTAAGTCAACAATTGGCTGGGTAGAAGCAGCTATTAGAGCCGGGCTTGAAAATCCAAAACAGGTTTTAGAAGAATCAGCTTTTGATTCTATCAGAAATGAGCCAGACTTTACCTTATTTATGGAGACGTTAAACTCTGAGTCTTCTTCTTAATCTTTAATATACTTTGAATTTCCGTTGTAGGGCTTTTTTTTACGAAGTACATCGCTTTATAAGTAAATAAAAAGAACTGTATTGATCGATTTAGTAAGTTATATAGACTCGGTTTCCTTTTGAATGGATTTGAAAATTAAGCCAAAGAGCTATTAGCTCTTTGGCTACAACTATTTTAATCTCAAAGAAAAATATCTAGCTGTGTCGCCGAGGCGAACAAGCAATAAGACATTCTTTCCTTTCTCTATAGAACCTAATGCATTGTTAAAATCTTCAACGGTTTTTATTTTATGCTGATTTAAAGAAACAACAATAAACCCAGGTCTAAGCCCAATACTGGCTCCTAATGAACCATTTTTTACACCTGTAATGACAACGCCTTCATCGGACTCTCGTAAATGATATTTCTTAGCGTTATCATAGCTGATTTCTTCAACAGTAATTCCAAGTTGCTCAGCGTATTCAGAAGCTGCTTTGACAGATTTATCAAAGGTTCCAAGCTGTAATTTGATTGTTTTTGTTTTGCCATTTCTTAAAATTTTAAGCACAACTGTAGTTCCTGGTTGTTTAAGCTTAATTTCATTGCTTAACGATGCAGCTGTTTTTATATTGACATCATCAACTTTGAGAATGATATCTCCTTGTTTAACGCCAGCTTTTTCAGCAGGGGAGCCTTCAACAACATCTGCAACTAACGCGCCTTCTGTTTTTTCCATGCCAAGAGCTTCTGCTAAATCCTTATCGATAGGTTGCAAAGAAACTCCTAAGTAACCCCTTGTTACTGAACCTGTATCTACAACTTGTTTTAAGACATTTTTTGCTATGTTACTTGGAACTGCAAAACCAATCCCCATGTAACCACCAGACCTTGTGACTATCGCGGTATTGACACCGATAATTCTGCCATCTAAGTCAAGTAAAGGACCGCCTGAGTTGCCAGGGTTGATAGCGGCATCTGTTTGGATAAAATCTTCGAGCTCTGTGATGTTTAAATTTTGGCGTCCTTTAGCGCTAATAACACCTACTGTAACACTAGCTTCTAGTTGGAAGGGATTTCCAACTGCCATAACCCACTCACCAATTTCAATGTCATCTGAATTGCCAAAATCGAGATGCTCGAATTCTTTTTGATTTTCATCTTCTATTTTAAGAATAGCGATATCTGTTTGAGGATCACCACCGACATAGGTGGCGTTTAACTCTTGATGTCTCCCATCTTGCACGACTACAGTGATTTTTTTTGCATTTCCGGCTACATGGAAGTTTGTTAAAATATAGCCATCTGAAGAGACTATAGCTCCTGATCCTTGACTGATCTGAGGCGCTTGCCTTTGAGGGGAAGGTCTGGAAGGGCCTCCAAAAAATCTGTTAAAAAATTCGTCATTAAACAATCCGAAAGGATCTTGCTCTGAGTATTGCTCTTCTTCTTGAGACCCTTCTGCTTTGATGTAAACTACCGCTGGAACAGCTTTTTTTGCAGCATCAGTAAAGACTTTGGAAAAGGATCTCATTGAAGGTCCCTGACTCTTTTGACAAGAGTTTCTTGAGACAATTTCGTTACTATCTTCTCTAAAAGCTGATTCTTTTTTGGAGAAGACTTTTTCTATCCTAGAAGTGCTAAAAGCTGTTGTAACTATTGTTAAAGCAAAGCATGTGATTAAAGCTATTAGCTTGTTCCGTTTCATTTGGACTTCCTCCGGTTAAGTCAAAATTGAGAGCGAAAAAGTAAATATACCGATGGGGAAATATTTGCTCTAGTCTTTTTTAAATCTCTAAAATTGGTAAATTGATTGTAGCATTGTTCAATTCTTTATCTAAAAGATCTTTTCCAGCAAATGTCACAACTGTTGCGCTTTTAGAAAAGTCATGGAGATGTTTCAAGACAGCATCTTGGACATCTTTTTTTGTTGCATTTAGAAGTGAGGTCCGGAAAGTTTGTCTGTAGGTAGCGTCTCGATGTTCTTTGATTCTAGAATAACCAACACTAGCTTTTGATCCTGGTGAGATAGGAGAATCTATTGACTGGATTATGGAAAGCTTAGCTTCTACTAAATCTTCATCAGAAAATTCGCCTTTTGAAATCGAAATAATAGCTTCATCAAACGCACTAAGCGTAGAAGCTAGGTTTGGATCCCTGTAGCTATACATATAGAAATTTCCAGAAACTGCGCTATAAGAGCTTCCTGATCCATAGGCTCCGCCTTTTTCTCTGATCTGCTTATGTAAGACCTTATTGTCAAAAAGACTTGAAGCAAGGCTTAAATAGGCAATGTCTTCATGAGGAGCTGTTATTAATTTTATAGCTTTACTAGTGAATGCTACAGGGGCATCAATAGAGCGAGCATGTGATTTAAAATTTTGTGGATCGATGTCAAAGTCCCACGGTTTGCAAAGATCCTGCTTAGGCAAGCGAAGATCGAAGAAATTTTTCTCTTCTATCGCTTGAAAATCTTCTTTACTAGAACATAGGACTAAATCAAACGTTTCTCCATGAAATAGTTTTTGTTTTAAGGCGTTTAAATCTTGGCAAAGGGTATCAATTTTTTGATCAATGTTTTTCGCTAGATCTTCAATAAACTTATAATAGGGAAGTCCATGCCATAAGTGGTTTAGTTTTGTAGCTTTTGAATTTTGAGATAATGAAAAATCAACAGCATAGGACATTGAACTTTTGGTAAGTCTGTTTTGCATGTGCGTATGAAGCTGCAAAACAAGTTCTTTTATTCGCTCTTTTTCATCGAGTCTAAGCGATGTTAGTAGATCATTAAATATTTCAAAAAGCGCAGAAACTTTTCTAGTAAGAGATTTTCCTTTGAGGTGAAGAGCTGGTTTTAACTCATCAGGATTCGAAAACTGAGCGTGAGTAGCTAGTGCAAAATGCAGACTTCCAACGTCATTTTGTAATCTGTTTTGTTGATCAATGTATGAAAGGTCATTAACACCTAGATCTGGAGCTAAGTAAGTTAAGAGTTTTGTTAAGAAAAGTTCATCAAGAGTCAACTTTGGCAAGTCGATGACAATATCAGCATAAATAATATGATTTGTAAACGTGTCATGGTGGTACACATTTATACAATTTGTTTCTCTGCAAGTGAGTTCATATTCTACACCTTCTGAAGGAACATCTTGCAATTTGATTTTTGGAAGAGAGTCGGCATTATCTTCTGAGTCTTGCTTTTGAAACTCAAAAAGCTCTGAGGTCTTTTCAACAATTTTTTTCGCGTCTTTATCACTCAGAGTTGATTTGATCTCTTTAAGCTTTTCTAACTCTTCATTTTTTTCTTCATCAATGAGCGATGAGCTAGGTTCCATCACATAACTTACAAAATGAGAGTTTTCAATAAAGTACTTTCTTAAAATACTGGGTAAGTACGTTGGATCTTCTAGTCGTTTTAAAAGCGTTTCAAAAAGCTCATGAACGATAAGTGCGTTTTCAGCAGGGCATCCATGCATCGAGGGGAGGGCGGCTCTGAAAAATAAAGAAAGACCAAAAGGAGAGCCATCACCTGTAATTTCCAAGCGATGAAACTCAAGCTGATGCAAAGAAGATTCAATAACTGATTTATCAAAGCCTGTTGAAGCAATAGATTCTAGCGTTTCGAAGATGATTTTCTTTAGGCTTGATAGATTTTTACTCTCAGTGCCACGACAAATAATCACGTACGGCACTTCGCTAAATTCAACATCAATAAACCCATCGGCAGCACGGCAAAGATTAGACTTCATAATGGCTAGTTTTAAAGGCGAGGCATCTGTATCCATCAAAATCGAGTCAAGAAGTTGCAGAGCTAAGACGTCTTCTTGGTTTTTTATATCAGTTGTTAGCCAGCTAAAAGATATGTATGTTTTATTTGAAGGATCGTCGGATGTTAAGGGGTAAGATCCTATAAACTCTTTGGGACTTTCAAAACGATTTTGCAG
This sequence comes from Chlamydiia bacterium, assembly GCA_030427725.1. GTDB lineage: Bacteria > Chlamydiota > Chlamydiia > Chlamydiales > JAUICV01. The sequence goes on from JAUICV010000001.1 coordinate 204,205, forward strand.
ACCTATTTGAGATGGTTCAGGGGCATTTTTTATGTTCTTCAAGAGCTTTTCATCTAGAAATGCTAAATGCTCTTCAAGAGCTATATCACCATAAAAAAAGAAAAGACATTTTGAAGGATCATAATAAGTTTTATGAAAGTTTAAAAATTCTTCGTAGGTCAAATCTGGAATAGCTACTGGATCTCCACCAGAGTTAAAACGATAAGGAAGATCTGGCATCAAATGTTTTAAAATAGCGTGCCAAAGTCTTGAGTCAGCAGAGCTAAGAGATCCTTTCATCTCATTGTAGACAATGCCTTGATAGGTTAAATCCGTTGAAATGTCCATGGGGTCTTTAAATTCTAATCGATGGCCTTCTTGCAAAAAGCTGAGTTCTTTTAACAAGGGATGAAACACCGCATCTAGATACACATCTAAAAGGTTGTAAAAGTCTTGCTTAATTTGAGACGCAGCAGGGTAGCATGTAAAATCAGATCCTGTCATTGCGTTCATAAAGGTGTTTAAGCTTCTTCTTGTCATATAGAAAAAGGGATCTTTTACAGGGAATTTTTCAGATCCACATAAAACCGTATGTTCTAAGATATGAGCTACACCGTTATCACTAGCTGGTAGAGTCATAAAATTTAAACAAAAAAGATTTTCTCTGTCGTCATTAGCAATTTGCATGATCTTAGCGCCAGATGCTTGGTGGATAGCTTCATACAGAGTGGCTTGAAGTTCGTCGAGTTTTTTAGCTTTTGTAATACGATAATTTTGGCAGACTAGATCGCCTACTTTGTACTGTTTTTTGGTATTCATAGATCTCTTTTTGGTATGAAAGCTTTGGACGACTTTAGAAAAAATAGAAGTTTTTTTCACGCATAAAAAAAATGCTCATAGAAGCGCGTCCCCTATGAGCATTTGCTAGCATGAGCTGGATATAGAGTCCAGTTACCACGTAAGTGTAGATGATGACTGATATTCTGTCACCCTCGTTTCAAAGAAATTCTTTTCTTTTCCTAAGTCAATGGCTTCGCTCATCCATGGGAATGGGTTTTTTGCACCATACTGAGCTTTGAGACCAATTCTTTCTAGCCTACGGTCTCCAATGTATCTTGAGTATTCTTCAAACATTGGAGCGTTAAGACCTAAAATACCTTTAGGTAAGCAATCAGCTGCATAAGAAGCTTCTAGTTCAACAGCTTCCATAATAAGGTCTAGGATATGCTTTTGAAATTCAGGTGTCCAAATCTCAGGGTTTTCTTCTTTAATCCCATTGATAAGATCTATTCCAAAATTTAAGTGAATTGTTTCGTCTCTTAAAATGTATTGAAACTGTTCGCCGATTCCTGTCATTTTATTTTGTCTGTTAAAAGATAGGATCATAGCGAATCCGCTATAGAAAAAGATTCCTTCCATGATGATATAGAATCCAACTAAGTTTTCGACAAACTTTTGCTTTCCCTCAATAGTATCTGTGGAGAAATCACTTTTAATGATGTCTTCTGTCAGCTTCATTTCGAACTTATCTTTATCGTGGATCGAATTGATCTCGTTGTACATGTTAAAGATTTGTCCTTCATCTAAAGCTAAAGACTCTACAATATAGTGAAAAGCATGGGTGTGTATAGCTTCTTCAAAAGCTTGACGTAGAAGATACTGTCTAGCCTCTGGGTTTGTGATGTGCTTAAAAATAGCTAGTACAATGTTATTAGCAACTAAGCTCTCAGCTGTTGCAAAGAATCCAAGGTTTCTTAAGATAACAAATCTTTCATCTTCGGTAAGTGTATTTGACTTCCAAAGCTCAATATCTTTTGCCATAGGAACTTCTTGGGGCATCCAGTGATTTGCACACCCATTTAAGTAATGTTCCCAAGCCCATTTGTATTTAAGGGGCATTAGCTGATTGACATCAACTTGGTGACAGTTGATGAGCCTTTTGTCTTTTACGGCAACTCGTTTATTTAAGCCGTCTTGAATTTCACTCTCTTGATTGTTTGTCATGATTACTTCCTTTGTTTTTATATTACTGACAACTTTCGCAACCTTCATCGAGATTGCAGACAAAAGGCTTGTTTTCTTTTGCTTTTTCTTCATCTCGGTTTACCTGAACGCGGCTAGAAGGTGAGCTGTTTTTCATCCATCGAGGTTGCAATCCTCTTTTGTTAATATCTGTAGTAGATTTTTCAATCTGAGTTGCACCAAGAGATCTTAAGTAATAAGTTGTTTTAAGACCTTTTTTCCAGGCAGTTTTATACATAAGGTCTAATTTTTTACCACTTGGCTCCGAAAGATATAGATTTAATGACTCACCCATATCGATCCATTTTTGTCTTCTAGCACCACATTCGATGATCCATTCGGGATCAATTTCAAAAGCTGTTAGATAGACCTTTTTTATTTCCTGCGGAATACGATCAATTTCTTCTAAGCTTCCATCAAAATATTTCAGATCATCAATCATTTCTTCATCCCAAAGACCGACTTTTTTAAGGGCCTCAACAAGATATGTATTGGTGATCGTAAATTCTCCAGAGAGATTAGATTTTACATACAAATGTTTATAAGATGGCTCAATAGACTGAACGATGCCAGAGATATTAGCAATTGTTGCAGTTGGCGCTATGGCCATGGTGTTTGAGTTCCTCATGCCATGGGCTTTGATAGCAGCTCTTACTATAGACCAATCTTTTTTAGAAGACATGTCGATCTCAACTTTTTCTCCACGCTCTTCTTCTAATAGCTTTAGTGTATCTATTGGTAGAAGACCTCTATCCCACTTGGAACCTTTATAAGTTTTATAAGTTCCTCTCTCTTTAGCAAGCTCTGTTGATGCTAAAATGGCATAGTAGGCAATAAGCTCTTGAATTTCATCTGCAAACTCAACAGCTTCGTGAGAGGCATAACTGATGTTTTGTATATAAAGAGCATCTTGGAAGCCCATGATCCCAAGACCAATTGGTCTGTGACGTAGATTGGAATTTTTAGCTTCATCAGTCGGATAAAAATTAATATCAACAACATTATCAAGCATGCGAATTGCTGTTTTTACAGTCTTAGATAGTTTTTCTTCTAAGATGCCATCTTTTGAAACATGCTCAGATAAATTGATCGATCCTAAATTACAAACAGCAGTCTCTTCTTTTGATGAATTTAATAAAATTTCTGTGCACAAATTAGAGCTGTGAACAACACCTACATGATCTTGAGGAGATCTGATGTTTGATGGATCTTTAAATGTGATCCAAGGATGACCTGTTTCAAAAAGCATACTAAGCATTTTACGCCATAGATCAACAGCTTGGATTTTTTTATGAAGTTTGATAGTCCCTTCTTCTGCCATTTTTTCGTATTCTTCATATCGCTTCTCAAAAGCCTTCCCATAAAGATCATGAAGGTCTGGGACAGAATCTGGGCTAAAAAGAGTCCAAGATCCGTTGTCATAAACACGCTTCATAAAAAGATCTGGGATCCAGTTCGCTGTATTCATATCATGCGTGCGGCGTCTTTCATCACCAGTGTTTTTTCGAAGTTCCAGGAAATCTTCGATATCTAGATGCCATGTTTCTAGATAAGCGCACATTGCTCCTTTTCTTTTACCTCCTTGGTTGACAGCTACAGCAGTATCATTTGCGACTTTAAGAAAAGGAATGACTCCTTGGCTTTTTCCATTAGTCCCTTTTATCATAGCTCCAGTAGCCCTTACACTGGTCCAGTCGTTTCCGATTCCACCAGCCCACTTTGATAACTGTGCATCATCTGCTACGACTTTAAAGATGTGATGTAAATCATCTAAGACAGTTGATAAATAACAAGAGCTCAACTGAGAGTGTGTTGTTCCAGAGTTAAACAAGGTGGGTGTAGCAGAGACGTAGTGTAATTGAGAAATAAGGTCATAAAACTCTTTAGTGCGCTCTTCTTTTTGATCTTCTTGAAGGCAAAGACCCATCGCTACACGCATCCAAAAGATTTGAGGGGTTTCTAATCTTTTCCCATCTTCATGAATAAAATATCTATCGTAGAGTGTTTGAAGTCCTAAATACTGGAACTTGTCATCTCGGGATAAATCCATGTGATCTGCTAAAGCATCTAGGTCGTAGTTTAAAAGCTCACTATTAAGCTGACCAATGCTAATGCCATGTTTAATATATTGTTTAAAGTATGCCTTATGTTTAGATTCGAGTTTTGAATGAGATGTTTTAACTCCGACAGCCTCTCGGTATAGCTTATCTCGAAGTAACCTAGCGGCAACTTTTGAATAATTAGGTTCTTTTTCGATAAGAACTTTTGCAGCCATAATATGAGAAGTATCCATCTCGTCTTCTTTGATACCATCGTAGAAATTAGAGATGGTAGATTGAACTAGCTTTTCAACTGAAACAGAGTCTTCAAGACCTAGAGAAGCCAGACTCATTTGCTTTTTGATTTCAGCCTCTGTGATAGTTTTTTCACTGCCATCATTTAACTTTATTATAAATTTCTTATGGTGCTTTTCTGGGATAGCTAAGTCTTTTTCTTCTTCTTTGACTTGCTGACCTAAATCAGCTCTAGCTAGGATATAGTCCTTAGCCACGTTATAAAAGCCATCTTCCATTAAAGATGTTTCAATCAGGTCTTGAATACGGTGGATCGGAAGAGGGTGAACCTCTTTTGAAAGAACTAAGGCTTTTTGAATAACTTTATCAGTTAAAAGGTTAACAGAGTCTATGATGTCTTCAGGTGTCTGCTCACTTAGTTTGTAGTGCGTGCGGAAAGCTTGCTCTAATGTTGAAGACACTTTGATGGGGTTAAATCTAACAGTAGATTCATCTTCTCGTCTGATAATCTTTAAACTCTGAGGAGAATCTTCTCTAATAGCTTTATGATGATCTCGATAGATAATATAACCTCTTGCCACATCGTGGTAACCATTTTTCATCAGGCTAATTTCTACAAGATCTTGGATCCCTTCGACTGTTAAAGAGACTCCTTTGGTCGCTAAATTTCTAATCTGATCAACAACAGTTGTTGTAACATTCTCTATTGTTAGTTTAAGTCCGTCGATCTGTGAAGCCTTTAGTTTTTTTACATCCGTAAAAGCTTTTTCTATCGCAGTTGAGATTCTAGATGCTTTAAACGGGACGATTGTTCCATTTCGCTTAACGACTGTAAAAGACTTCTCATCAATAGGTGAGTTCATGTTGACCTTTTGTTTAACCGACTTAAGAATTTTTTTTCCTTCGAGCTTACTGTCTTGTGATGGGCTCGATGTTGAAGAAGAATCTGCCATAATTATCTCTCTAATTAATTATATTTTTTTATTCCTAATTGATTGCGATTTTCAATAATTTGAAACAGAAAATAAGCAATCAATAAAATTAGCTTGTGATACCATATGTTGTGGTCATCGTCGTATAAATGCACTATATATTGTAGAATGTAGCTTTTCGTCCACTAAAAAAAATAGATGGGAAGTTACGTTTTTTACTAACTTTGTGATTTCAAAATGGTTACGAAAAGAAAAAAAATCTCAAATGTTAACAATTGATTAAGACCTTAGCTTGAGGTAAGTCAAATTGGTAAATGCATCAAATTATAACAGAGAGGATGGAATTAAAACCTTTTATTTTCAATGAGTTATTTTTTTTATTTCAAGAGTTGGCAGAAAGCATTATAATGAAACTATAGGCGCTTGTTACATAACAAACTAGCGTGCTACAATCTACCCCACAAAAGTTAACTAAGGTGGTCTCAGATGAGACAAGTCAATGTTCTGCCTAATATTATCACAGCCTTTGGTCTATCATGTGGTCTTTATGTGATCTACAAGGTCAATATGACCACTATTGAGGGGTCTTCTTTTCAACTACTACTCTCGTCAGCAGTATTGTTACTCATTGCAGCTATCGCAGATGTCTTAGATGGTGCGATTGCAAGAGTTGTTAAAGGAGAAAGTGATTTTGGAGTGATGTTTGACTCGCTAGCAGATACAGTTTCATTTGGGGTCGCTCCCTCGGTTCTTCTTTTGAAAAGCTTAAATTTAGAGCAAGGTAGTGGCTTAGCGTTTTTCTCTATTGCTTGCGGAATGCTTTATTCTATTTGCGGTATCTTAAGGCTTGTTCGCTTCAATGTTAAGGCTTATGAAATAAAAGGCGATGAGTTTGCTATGCGAGCTCATAAGAAAAACTTCACCGGTCTTCCCATTCCTGCAGGAGCTGCTTGTGCAGTTTCTTTGAATCTATTTTTAAATAGTCCAACTTTTTCCAATTGGTTTACGATGTCTCCTCTTATTAAGACCTTAATTATCACAATTGGAACTCTTTTTGTGGGATTTTTTATGGTTAGCAAAGTCAAGTTTCCTTCATTAAAAGGTCTTAAGGTTAATCCTTCTTCTTTTTATCTAGTTTTTGGAACAGCTATTGCTGCCATATTTATTCTCTATGGAATAATGCACCATTTTTCTCTCGTGCTCTTTCTTGTTTCTTGGGGATATCTTTTCTTAGGGTGTCTTCTAACACTCATCAAAGTCATAGTTGGAAAAAAGTCAAAAACTCTTCAGGACTATGATCCAGATGATGATTTAGATTAAAAAAAGTTTATCTCTCATGAAATAAATGATTGCATTTGATTCTATTGCTGTAATTGTTACAATCTTTGGCGCTTTTTTTTAAATTTAATAACAAGAGAAAGAATATGACGGTTGTAGATCACGGTTGTCGTCGAGCCGAACATTTGGCTCCCCACCTCTACGATGCGAGAGAAATGAAGAAAGAGGTTAGTAATAAAAGTGTACAAAAAAGTTTTAAGCTAGAAAAAAGGGTGTTTCATCGTGTGCTTCAGAGAGAATCACCTAAGTTGACTGAAGCTATTTCCAGAGGATTTCGTACTCATTTATCGATTATTGTACTTGGTGCAGATGCTATTAGAGCTGATCATGAAATGATTTATAATTTTGGAACGTTATCGATTAATCCTGCGCTATCAACAAGTAGGCTAGAGCGATTTTTCACAGGGCTTCATCCAGATGAAAGCCAAGAAGAAATTAAGGGAGAATGCCAAGAGCATATAACAGAAGGGTCGATTGTCAATGAGGCTCATTGGTATCCTTTTATGAACGACTGTTTCATATATGGAGCTATTCTTGGTAGAAAGGAATTTCATTTAGCGATGAGAGCTACGGAAGTTGCGCAAGATATTGTCTGGGATAAAAAATATAATAGGCCGACAGTTCTTGGTCGTGAAATTTTAATGCTAAAATTTTCAGGTTATACAGCAACGCCTAAAGGCGATTATGGCGTTGTGTTTATACCTCCTTGTGAAAGTGTAGAAACTAACAAACCAGCTTCTGTTACTGATTATAGAAAAAGAATTGCTTCAGTTACGAAGGCTCAGCCGATTCTATTTTACATCAAAGGGCGTTAAATCTAACGATGCAAATAGGCAGAGCGCTTTTATCCAAGCGCTCTGCCTAAAAAAAATAATCTATTAAACAGGTGTTCTAAAAGCTGCTTTCTTAAAGCTCGATAACAATTGGAGGGGTGTCGCTTGGTATGTTTCCAGGTGTCTCTGGAAGTTTAGCTTTTTTAGAAAGAGGATATTTTTTTGTTAACTCTTGAACGTATTGATAGATCTTATCACTGTCAATATCTTCTGAAATATAAGTTTGATAAGCTAAAACAGGATCATTTGCTGAAATTAATGTTTCACAAAACTTGAGGGTGTATCTTGAACAATTAACCTGATCGTTTTGGTGATTAGTACCCTCAAAAAAATGGAAAGATACCGATTTCTTGTGACCTTTGAAAAAAGTGTCTATTATCTCAGCTTTTTTGTAGGGGAAACTAGATTTTTGACCAAACGGGTCATAATAAAAAACATTTCTTCTTTCAAAATCTATAAAAAGGCCTGCGTAGTGGTTCTCATTTATATTAAGCGAACAAACAAGTCTTCCCTCTTTAGGAGGAGTAGCTTTCATTTTTTCTGGTGTGCCTCGTGCATTTACAATTGTTTTAGAAAAGATAGATCTAAAATCCCTAACAGCCAAAGATTTGACTATGCTAAAAGGTTTCTTCGCTTCTAAGTAAGATTTTATGGCAAATCTTTCTAGATAATCGAGGACAGTGTATCCATCTACCCAGGTATTTGCTTTTAAAAGGTCTTCTTGTGACAGATCTTTTTTTTCTTTCGCTACTTTAAGAGGGAGTGTTTGAGGAGAAGCGTTTTGAGCATGGAGTGTAAAAGATTGTTTAGCACTTGTAGAGTCCTTAAATGACAAATCTTGATCTTTTGATTTTAAAATAGCTTGAATTTTGACATCTGTCGTTTGTTCAGAGGCCTCTTCAGAGGGCTCTGTTCGATCAAAAGAACAAGATTTAATTTCGCTTATTTGAGAAGTCATATTTTTTGTAAAATTGTTTGTAATACATATTTAATGTAATATGAGGGCATTATTTTAACTAGTCTTGATATTTTTATAAACCAATTGTGTAAGTTTTTAGCGCTAACAGTAGCATATTAGCTAAGGACTCATCGGAGAGTTGGGTATATTTTATGATTCACTCCCCAAAGGCAGATGAAAATATAGAACAAGAGCTCTAAAACTTATCTTTAAATTAAATAGACTGTAAGGATAAATCGAAACTTTTTGGGTATAAAGTTAGTTTGTATATACTCTAGGTTTTCATGGGGAAATTTAAAATGTGGAGGATTTCTTGGTTTTACTCTATTTATCGATTCTAGCAGTAGGTTCTTTTGCTTTTTTGTGGTTAATTGAAAGAAAAAACCTAAAAATGCAAAAAGAAAAGTTTAATCAAACATTTGATAAGCTTTCTAATTCAGAGCAAAAATGTCAAGATATCGAAACTCAGCTTCGTGAGCAAACTTTAGTAGCTTCAGAATATAAGACAAAATATGAAGAATTTAAAATTCATAGTGAAGAAAAATTAAAACTAATCGAAGAGAGCCAAAAAACTCTTAAAGAAAGTTTTAAGATGTTGTCTGTTGAGGCCCTAGAAAAAAATAATTCCCAATTTTTAAATTTAGCTAAAGAAGCTTTTGAAAAAACTCAAGAAAAAGTCACAGGTGATCTTGATAAGAAAAAAGATGTGATCAAAGAGATGTTTGCACCCATCAAAGAGTCTATGTATAAAATGGGTGAAGGGATGCAAAAACTTGAAAAGGAAAGAAAAGCTGACCAAGAGGGTTTAAAGGAAAGGCTTTCTTTGATGATCTCTCAAGAAAAGGAACTTAAAAAGGAAACTCAAGCACTAACTAGAGCGTTAAGAACTCCAAACATTCGAGGAAGATGGGGAGAGATTCAGCTTAAAAGAGTTGCAGAGCTGTCTGGTATGATCAATCATTGTGATTTTGTTGAACAAAAACAAGATCAAGAAGAAGGTAGATCTAGACCTGATATGATAGTCTATCTGCCAGGTGGTAGAAACGTTATTGTGGATGCAAAAACGCCTTTTGAAGCCTATCTTGATGCAATGCAAACGACAGATGAAGATATAAAAGCGTCAAAGCTTAAATCTCACGCAAAGCATGTGCGCTCTCACATCTTAGGTCTCGGTAAAAAATCTTACTTTGAAAAATTCGAGCAAACACCTGAATTTGTGGTTTTATTTTTACCATCAGAAGGTTTTTTTAGTGCAGCACTCGAAGAAGATCCAAGCCTTATAGAAATAGGTGTTGATCAAAACGTGATTATAGCAACTCCTATGACCTTGATTGGTCTTTTAAGAGCTATTGCGTACGGGTGGAAACAAGAAAAACTATCACAAAGCGCAAAAGAAATTGCCCTACTTGGTAAAGAGCTTTATAAAAGACTTTTAGATATGCAAGGACATATGCAAAAGCTTGGTAAATCAATCAATTCGAGCGTAGAAACTTACAATAAAATGGTTGGATCGTACGAGTCAAGGGTTATGGTTAGTGGTAGAAAATTCCAAAAGCTAGGCATTGGTATAGAAGATGAATTAGAGCCCTCTAAGCTTTTAGAGCAAATGCCAAGAGAGCTTATTTCTAAAGACGATTCTTAAGGGGAGTGATAACGTTTTGTATTTTGTTTTATGTTATCTTGTAAATTTTTGCACTGCCATCTTGCTCTTTGGTCTTCAATTCTTTGAAGCATATAAGAGTGAGATTTGAAATATTGTTTATCTTTAGATTCGCTTTCTAAAAGCTTTATTCGAGCCTTTCTTACGTCTTTCCAATAGCTTGAAGTGTCACAAGCAATCCCTTGTAATTCATAAGCTTCACAGGTTTTCTCGTTTTCGAGAGCTCTTTCATAAGTTGATGCCTCTTGTGTTGGAGAAGTGAAATCAAGAGTTCTCTTTATGACTTCATCGCTTACGCATTCTATATTTTCTTGAGCTAGTTGAAGAGATATACATTTAACCATTTGCTGTTGTGATTTCTCGTCTGCCTCTTTGTATTCGGGGCTTTCAAGTAATTGCATTGTATGTGCGATCTGGAAGATAAATTGCTGAGAAGTGCACTTTTCTGAAATAGCTTCAGCCATTTTCTGTGTTGGAACATCTAGAGTCCCTAATGTTCCAACAGAAATTGTAGTATAGTCTCTGGGATCTTCAATGGCAGTAGCGCTTGAGCTTAAAGCTAGCACTCCAAGGGCTAACAAGGTCACTTTAAAAGCATTTGAATTGTTAGCATTTGAGGTAGGTTCTTTTGGGTAAGTTGTTGCTTGATTCGATTCGGAAGTAATTCTTGAGGTCATGAATAAAAGCCTTTTGGATTTTTAAAGATCTGGAAAGGATACTGAATCAGACTAAAATAGGGCAATTGTTTTTAGGTAAACTGTTTCTGAAAAAAAATACTATGAAGTCTGGATCTTTTTAATAAACTCATCAGATAGGCCAGCTAACTCTCTAGCTTCTTTTTGAAAGATAAATCCCTTAGACCTTTTTAAAGGAATGCTTGGGTCAAGATGAAAAAGATAGGCGTCAAAATCAGATAGGTTTGGACTTTTTAATTTGTTTAGCCAGTGATACCCAAAGCTTACGTGTGAAATTTCATCTTGGTAGATTTTTTCCATAAGCTTGGCGGAGAGTGTGTCTCCGTGTCTTTTAAATGAAGAGCCATAGTGAGGCGCAAAATCTAAGTTGGCCATCTCTAATGTTAAATGCATGATAGTTATAAAAGATAGAGGCGTATCCATAAGTTTGGTGAGTTTCCAAAACCGGTCATTAAAGGGAAGGTCACTTAGTGTGCAGCCAAGCTCTAAGAGTCTGTCTTGATAAATTTTTACATGCCACTGCTCCTCTTTTAAAGTATTGGCAAGTCCTTTTCTAAAGTGCTTAGGAGCGCTTGGAAAAGCTAAAAGAGCAAAAGCCATCATTTCTACAGCTAAGAGCTCATGGCCTGCAAATCTATGTAGACAGGCGATCCTGTTTTCTATTTTTTCATGCTCATGAAATGCTGGGAGTTTGTGTTTTTTAGAAAAAGGTGTAAATGAAAGATCAGATGGTCTTGAAGGGGTTTTAAATCTATAAGATGATCCAGGATCTAGGTCTGTGAGGTTTTTTGGATTTAATAATTTTTCTTCTAAGGTAGTAGCCCCTAGAATGCGAAAAGCCCACTCTCTAATTTCCATAAATTATGTATGAAAGTAAAAAGTGGGCCACGATAGATTTAATCTTATTCTGCGTCTAGAACATAGTATGCAGGGAATGCAAAGCTATTATTAGGTCTAGGAGTCGCAATAAGATTGACTCTTTTTCCAACTAAACTTTGTAGGTTTACGTGTGTTGAGTAAACGTAAGCTAGTGGAACATCTTTTTCTTTGATGATAAAATCACCTGGTTTATTTTTAACCGGGTCAATATATGCATCTAAGATTCCAGAAATTGTCACAGATTTTAATCTTTGATCTACGTAGAAATCATCCATTGTTTTAGCTCTGTGCATTGCTGCCCAAGAAAGATAGATAGATTCTTCTACTGGCTCCCAGATTTTCATGCGATCTGTTAGCGATTCAGTGATTGAGTTAGAAATTTCCTCTTCAGTAAGAGCTATAGTCTCTTCTTGCATTGTTGACGTTGCTGCTTTTGAAGCCCTAGCTTCAAGATAGGAGATTTTTCTTTCTAAGAAAGTTTCATTAAAAGCGACAAGTGCCTCTTTTGATTTAGTGACATACTCAGGAAAATCTTTGTAATCATTGATGATAGCTTGAAAATTCTTAATTACGCGGTCTCTTGCAATTTCCTCAAAAGGCTTTCTCGTTTCTGCTTGAGAAAGAAGGTTTGCTGATTCGTATAGTTGATCAACTGTTTGTTTTCTCTTGTCCATTTGAGCTTTTAATTCAGCGCCACCAGCATACTCAATATATTCTTTGGCGATATAAAACTTTGTGCCCTGAGGTGGTGCGATCTCTAACCATTTTGTGTTTTTCTCTGAGATTTTACCATCTATACGTTTGCCAGTTGATAGGTGGTTAATGATAGGGGCTTCAAGGTCTGGAGCCAGTCTTACGTTAACTCTATTTCCTTCAACAATATTATCTAGGACAAAACTTCTAAAAATATAAGCTCTGATATCCCTTGTTGGCTCAACGGCATAAAAATCATCTTTTTCACCTAAAATGATAAGAAGATCTCCTTTGTTAAGCTCTTTTACGATGTGTCCTTCTAGGTCAGGATTGTTTCTAAGTCTTACATGAGAACCAATAACTCGACCTGTAAATTTTGAACCTTGAGCTTTTTGTGACTTTACCTGAGAAGTAGGCTGATTTGAATAGGTCGTGTTTGAACAAACAAAAAGCCCACCAAGTAAAATTACAAAAGCTTTATTTTTAAACGACATTGACATGCTCCACTCCTCTTAATGCCATATCTAAATTAAATCTAAATAATATAAATTCATCTCATCAATTGGTGAAATTTATTTATACCGACTTAACTTGACATTCTAGAAAGTTGAGTGATTAAACAACAAGGATTTTTTATGGAACTTTGTAGCTGTTTTTGAATTAGCACGTAAAGAATAAATCGTAACTTAACTTTTTAAGACAGCTTTAATGTGTTCGCAATCTTTTTGACCGCAAGTACATCCTACAGGGGTTCCTAAAAAAACTTGGTAGTGTTCTGATGAGTCAAATGGATTTGTAAGATCGTACAAATGAGCATCGACTTGTTTTATGTCCCATTCTCTAAATGAAAGATCTTCATCTGATACATCTTCTTCTAAAAATTCTGATGTTTCTTTGGAAGTTTCTTGTGGAGCTTCGCCATGCATCGCTCGCGCTAGTTGACAATAAGGACAGTTGCAATGGGGCTCTGCTTTTGGCATCTGTTCTAACTGTTTGTCTAATCCAAGTGCTTTTGTGATAGACGTGATTTTTTCTAAAGCTTCTTTAGGAAGGTTTGGCGAATTAGCCTGGTCTTGATTATGTTGCATCATTCCAGTAAGACCTGACATCGAATCCATATCTCCCATTTTAAAAGGAAATCCCAATGTTAAAGTGTTGTCTAGTCCTGCTGTGAATGGATTTTTAACTGTTGGATTTTGAGTAGGTGAAGCTTCACTTTCATTACTGTCTGAGGATTCGCCGTTTTCAATATAACTACTGTGTGCTTCAAAAATCATCGTTAGAGTGTGCTCATCCAAGGAAGGAATCTCAATAACGCTGCCACTTGAAAGAGTGATAACTAAAGTTTTTTCTTGGGGGGTGTTTTTTAGGTGTAAAGAAGAGACATTGTTCCAGGAGGTGGAGACATGGGGTGGTATACTTAGCATTTTGCGATTGATTTTCATATAGTGAGACCTCAAAATCTAGATTTGATGATTAACTCTACTAAACATTGTATCAAGATGACTAATCCTCCGTCAAGAAAATTAGCAGTCGTCAGCTTTGATTGCGAAGAATGTTTTGTAAGTCGTTTATAACGAGTTGAATATGCGTTTTTGCTTGGTTGGCGTTTTTGTTAAAAGAGAGACAAAGAATTAGTTTTAAAAAAAGAGTCGAACTTTTAAAAGGGAATTTAATCAATGTAGGCCTTTGATCTAAAAGGCTAGTGACTGGAGAAGAGATGTCAAAAAAAACTTATCTAATAGATACAAGTGTTCTACTTCAAGATCCATTTTGTATGCAAAATTTTAAAGATAATAATGTAGTTATTCCAATGCTTGCTTTGGAAGAACTGGATAAGCGGAAAAGACAAACAGATGAACTTGGAAAAAATGCTCGACATGTTCTCAGGTATATTGACGATTTGAAATCTGAAAAACTCTATAGCGGTATCGATATTGGAAATGGTATTACGCTTCGAGTGTTTGTAGAGAAAAAAGACGATATTAAAAACGGATTTCCATTAGGTGGGGAGAGGGCTACGAATAAAATCCTGCACGCAGCCTATCATCTTAAAGAAAAAGGTGAAAATGTCATCATTGTAACGAGAGATTCTCTTTTAAGGATACGTAGTCAGTCTATTGGAATACAATCGGAAGATTATAAATTTTTGAAGTGCTCATACGAAAACATGTATAAGGGATTTAGAAAGGTCAATGTTACGAAAAAACAAGTGGATTTGTTTTTTACAGGAGGATCTTTAGGGATCGATTTTTCGGATTTTCATCCCAATGAGTACTGTGAATTGTTAGTTGATGACAAACCAGTGACTGTTGGGAAATATAATAGAAAAACAAAAAATCTAGAGCCTTTGCTTGCCTATACAGATGACATTTGGGGGGTTCATCCTTTGAATGTGGAGCAAAAATGTGCCATAGATCTTTTGCTAAGAGACGATGTCAAATTAATTACATTTGTTGGGCAAGCGGGTACAGGAAAAACTCTTCTTGCATTAGCCTGCGCGTTAAAAAAAGTTTATGATGAAGAAGTGTATAATCGAATCTTGATCTCAAGGCCAATTATGCCACTTGGTAAAGACATCGGTTTTTTACCAGGAACAAAAGAAGAAAAACTTTATCACTGGATGCAGCCCATCTATGATAACTTAGAGTTTTTGTGTGAATCTACTTGTGGAGAAGGCAATGGAGCTGAAACCAAAAATTTCATCATGGAAAGCAACAAAATTGAAATGGAAGCGGTAACATATATCAGAGGAAGGACACTTCCTAAGATGTATATTATCATCGATGAAGCGCAAAACCTGACTCCACACGAAGTAAAAACGATTATCTCAAGAGCTGGAAAAGGGACTAAAGTGATCTTGGCTGGAGATCCCACCCAAATAGATAACCCATATCTAGATAAAGATTCCAATGCGCTCACATATATTATTGGTAGATTTAAGGAAAAATCGATATTTGGTCATATGGTTTTTCAAAAAACAGAAAGATCAGAGCTTTCTGCTATAGCTGCAGAGGTTTTATAAACAATCTTTTGCGAAGCTTGTCCTTTACGTGTATCATGGAGCTCCTTTAAGGAGATTATATGGATTATGATGCAATAGTTGTTGGGGGGGGAGCTTCGGGTGTTTTTTGTGCTATTTCTATAAAAACCCACCACCCTGAGATGAAAGTTGCTCTTGTAGAAAAGACAAACCAATTACTTTCTAAAGTTAAAATTTCAGGGGGCGGAAGGTGTAATGTTACAAACTCCATCTTTGATCCCAAGGAACTTGTTAAAAACTATCCTAGAGGACAAAAAGAGCTTTTAGGGCCCTTTTACTCTTTTGGTCCAAAACAAACTTTTGAATGGTTTGAGTCTCGCTTTACACCTTTAAAAATTGAACAAGATGGAAGAGTTTTCCCGAAGGCTAATACTTCAGAAGCTGTTATTGAAGCGCTTGTAAAAGAGTTAAAGGAAGTAGATGTGGATGTCAAAATGCGTCAAAAAATTGAAACGATTAACCATCATGATGATCATTTTGAACTAGCTTTAAAAAATGGAGAGTCTATAACGTCAAAGTATCTAATACTCTCAACGGGAAGTAGTTCTTTCGGCTATCAAATAGCGTCGAAGTTTGGGCATCATATTGACAAGCCTATTCCTTCACTATTTACCTTCAATATACCAGATTTTTCTCTGAAACACTTAAGTGGGGTCTCTTTTGAAAAAGTTAGTGTTAGCATCGAGAATACCAAATATAGTTATACAGGGCCTTTTTTAATCACTCATTTCGGTTTTAGCGGTCCAGCTGTTTTAAAACTTTCAGCATTTGCAGCAAAGGAGCTAAATAAAGCAAGTTATAATGCGACAATTTTGATCAACTGGCTTGGAGATGTATCTGAAGAAATAGCCTATGAGAATCTTTTAGAATTAAAAAAATCCCGCCCACAAAAACTCATTGAAACAGAGCCATTGTTTTCACTTTCCAAAAAGTTTTGGAAACAAAAGCTAAGTGATTGTCCCGAGCTTAAAGGACGAAAATTTTTGGAAAGTTCAAACAAAGCTCTTAGGAAATTGTCACAAATGCTGACACAAGATCGCTTTGTTATTAGTGGAAAAACAACAAATAAAGAGGAGTTTGTAACGTGTGGGGGAGTGTCTTTAAAAGAGGTTAATTTCAAGACTATGGAAAGTAAAGTTTGTGAAGGGTTCTATCTTACAGGGGAGCTACTAAATATTGATGGTATAACTGGAGGCTTTAATTTCCAAAATGCTTGGACTACAGGTTTTATAGCAGGGAAACTGTCCGTAAAAAAATAAAAAAGACATTTTGTTAATTTATAGATCCCTTTAGAGTGCTTTAGTTTTCGATGTTGAAACCGGAGTAATCGATGAACAGTCTAAGAAATCAATTAAAATATGGAATTTTTTCACTAACTATTCTTTTAGCCAGTACAGCTTTTGGTCAATCATGGTATGCAGAAACACTCTATGATCAATATGCCCAAAGCTTTCAAATAGATAAAATCATCTATCAAGATAAGTCAGATCTTCAAGACCTTATCATTTTTGAAAATAAAGATTTTGGAAGAGTTTTTGCTTTAGATGGAATCATTCAACTTACAGAAAGAGATGAATATGTTTATCACGAAATGTTAGCTCATACACCAATCATAGCTCACGGGAATGTTAAAAAGGTTCTTGTCATCGGAGGCGGTGATGGGGGAGTTTTAAGAGAAGTTTTAAAACACAAATCGATCGATAGAGTTGTCTTAGTTGAAATAGATGGCGATGTTGTTGATTTTTCGAAAAAATACCTTCCAAATATCTCTAAAGGAGCCTTTGAAGATCCAAGAGTAGAAATTGTAATCGCTGACGGATGCCAGTATATAAAAGAGGCTCAAGAGTTTTTTGATGTCATCATTTGTGACTCCACTGATCCTATAGGTCCAGGAGAGGTTCTATTTACGTCAGAGTTTTATAACGATTGTCATACAAGGCTCAATCCAGCTGGAATTTTCGTAAATCAAAATGGCGTTCCTTTTATGCAAGCAGATGAACTTTCAATGACTTATAAAAATAGAAAAGACCACTTCAAAGATGTAGGATTTTACTTAGGTGTTATACCAACATATATTGGTGGATTTATGGCTTTCGGATGGGCGAGTGATGAGAGCTCATACCACAATATAACAGAAGAGCAAATCAATAACAGGTTAGAGCAAATTAAAGGGCCTTTGAAATATTATAATGCCAAAATTCATAAAGCATCTTTTGCTCTTCCAGAGTTTATGTTAGATGAACTAAAAAAAACTGAAAGCCTCTAGCTTTAGATCACAATAACACTAAAAAAGCAAAATTTTTAAAACTCCCTATCAGAGGGAGTTTTAAAAGCCATATCCTAAAGAAAGACCAGGCCAAACTCTTGTGTTATCTTTTGGAGTTTGAAAAGGGGCTATAACGCCAAACTCTGCAAAGAAATGGCGTCCTCTTCTAGTCTGCCATTCTAATCCTAAAGATCCTTCAAAAGAACCTGTGATTCCTTTTAATGATTCGGGGTCTTTTAAAACCCCAAGACCAGCACCTAAATAGATATTTCTCATGAGATAAAATAGGAGCTGACTTTTAACATGGAAGGTATCAAATGATCCAGGTAAGGTGCTAGCTGAGATGTCAAGTGATGTGCTAAGACCTTGCAATCTAAGTCCACCTCCAACCATCGGATTACCAGCTAAAGCGTGGAAGTTTGTGTAGGCAAAGGAAGACGCTGATACTGTAGATAAGCAGCAAGTGGTTAATACTAAAAATGTTACTAATAATTTTTTCATGGATCGATCTCAAAAGGTCTTCTTAGTTACAGAGTATGCGAGTATAAAGATAAAATAAATTATAAAGTAGCCTTGTTGAAAAAGAATTCCTTTTTTACAGAATTGTACTAGTAACTCAAATACTATCTAAATCTAGAAGGCCCATTACAGGCAAAATAAAATTTTGAGTGCTAACTTTTGTGCAAGACATCTTCATATAGTGAATTAAATAAAGAAATAGTGATATAATTTTCCGTCTCGAGGGGGAGGGTGATTATGTCACATACTGTTGTACATTCTAATTTAAATATTTTTGCTCGTTTTGTAAGGCTTGCAGTTTATAAATTTTCTATCTTACGACAGGCGACATCTGTAGAAAAATATGTTCTAAACCGCTGGCAAAATCACTTTGCTGGATTTGGATATTGTGGAAAGGATGGGGATTTCAGCCCGCTACGAGCTCAAAAAGGCGTAGAGCTTTTAGAAAGCCTTGGTGCAAAAAAAACGCAGGTCGAACCAGTTGATAAAGAAGCCTCGATAGAGGTTATGACGCTTAAGTTCTCTGATTTTAAGCGTAAGGTTGAGTCATTTAATGCTTCTTTTATAAAAGATGGTAATCGGTATGTTATTACAGAACCTAGCTTGCCAAGCGCAGAGTGGCAAACGTTTCGGGAGCAAAGCTTAAAACGAATCTTTACTGAAGAGACAACTGCATCTGGCAAAAAATGTTTTGTAAATTCAAAGGATGCAGACTTAATTCCTGATGGTTTCAAAGGTAGAAAAGTCGACTGCGTTTTGTTAAGTCAACTTGGAACGAATTATGTTATGAGAAAAGCCTCGATTGGCTGGTTTTTGGGTCAGGGGATTGATGTGGCCGCATATTCCGCAAGAGGGTATTTAAATAGCCCGGGGTATATTTCAGAAGGAGCGGCTTATAATGATGTAGAGGCTGTTGGAGAGTTTCTGATCAAATCAGGTTATAGCCCTTCAAGGATGTGTATTTATGGATCCTGCGGAGAGTCATTTACAGCAGTAAAGCTGTTTTGTAAATACCATGACCAAGGGATCAATCTTATCTTACAAAAAGCTCCAGGATCTTTAAATCGAGTTATGTCGAGGATAAATAAAATAGCAGCTTTGATTTTTAAGTTTTTTGGAAGCTTTATAAAAGCTCCTAAAAAATCTAAATGTTCTTCAAGCCAAGAAGATTTTTTCAACTCAGTAGCTAAAATAAAAAACCTGAAAAAAAATGATGAAGCAGGTTTTGTTATTTTATCGAAAATTGAAGGGGATAAAATGGCTCCTACTGAAGAAGTTCATGAGATGGCTGAACTTTTTAGAAAAAAGGGATGTAAGGTCTCAGAACAAAGTATCTTAGCAAAAAATTCTAAAGTAAGAGCTAGGCAAGATATTAAAGACCCTCATTTATCTAGCCCCATTAGAAATTCTAATATCCAAAGGCACATTCTACAGCATTTCTATGCTTAGAAGCCTTTATCAGAAAAATTAGTCCATCATTTGACAAGTGATAAACTCTTTGATAACTGATTGAGTATAGAGTCTGATGCAGGGAGGTTGTTTTGATTCGAAAATTACCATCAGGAAAATATCGTCTATACTCAAGAAAAATTAATCCAAAGACAGGAAAAAGAAGAAATTTAGGAACGTTTGACACTAGGAAAGAAGCTGAAAGGCACGAAAGGGAAATTCAGTTTTTTAAGCACAGAAAAGTTTCATAAATTTTTAAGTTTACTTTTTGTTGTAGACAAGAGTTTTTCTTTGTAGTAGAAAAAATAATTTTATATTCAAATACCAGATTAAAGTTTTTGGAATAACCAAAACGAGAGTTATGAAGGCAAAATATAAGATTATTCTATCTGTTCTAATGCTGATAGCGGCAACAGCTTTGACAACCTTTTATGTTTATACCCATGATATAGAGGTTTTAAATCCCAAAGGGCTAATAGGTCTAAAAGAAAGAGAGCTTATTGTTACAGCCTCTTTACTTATGCTTATTGTTGTCATTCCAGTTTTTGCTTTTACAATTTACTTCTCTTGGAAGTATAGAGCTTCAAATGAAAAAGCAAGACATGAGCCGGATTGGGAGCATAATAGTATAGCAGAAATGTGTTGGTGGGGAGTTCCGTTTTTGATTCTTATGATCTTAGCTGTAATTACATGGCGATCAACACACGATTTAAATCCCTTTAAACCACTAGAATCAAATAAGAAGCCCATTGTTATTCAAGCAGTCGCTCTTGATTGGAAATGGCTGTTTATATACCCAGAACATGGGATTGCTACGGTAAATCATATAGAATTTCCTGAAAAAACCCCTCTAAATTTTGAAATTACAGCAGATGCCCCAATGAATTCTTTTTGGATACCTCAACTCGGTGGGCAAATTTATGCTATGCCAGCAATGAGATCAAAAATTCACCTTATAGCAAATGAAAAAGGACTTTTCAAAGGGCGCTCTTCAAATTATAGCGGAAAAGGTTTTGCGGGGATGAAATTTACTGCAAAGGCGACCTCTGATGAAGAGTTTGAAGAATGGGTTTCGTCAGTGAGAAGATCTCCTAAAAATTTAGGGTTATCAGAGTATGAAAATTTGGTCAAACCAAGTTCTTATGATCAGCCAAGCTATTATAAGTTGGGTCATGATCAGTTATTTGATTGGATCTTGGAAAAGTATGCACCTCCAAAAGCTGCAAGCCAATAATTGATAGAAGGTCATAAAAAGATAGGAATAATTCATGTTTGAGAGATTGCTTGGAAGACTTGGCCCAGAGGCCTTGAAGCACGACTGGATAGAGTACATGGCTGGAGCCTCAATACTATTTGGAGGCCTTTTAGTTGTTGCACTTTTGACATATTACAAAAAA
The DNA here is from genome assembly GCA_030427725.1 of Chlamydiia bacterium. GTDB lineage: Bacteria > Chlamydiota > Chlamydiia > Chlamydiales > JAUICV01. The sequence goes on from JAUICV010000001.1 coordinate 225,162, forward strand.
TGGAAATGGTTATGGAAAGAGTGGTTAACTAGCGTTGATCACAAAAAAATTGGTATCATGTATATCGTGGTCTCCGCGATTATGCTGTTTAAAGGTCTTGTCGATGCTCTTATGATGAGAGCTCAGCAAGTGTTTTCTTATGGAGACTCTCAAGGTTATTTGGGAGCAGAGCATTTCCAACAAATTTTTACAGCTCATGGTGTAACAATGATTTTCTTTGTTGGTATGGGTGTAATTTTCGGAATAATCAATTTGGTTTTACCTTTACAAATTGGTGCGCGTGATGTTGCATTTCCCTTTTTGAATAATTTGAGCTTTTGGCTCTTTGCCTCTGGATCGATGTATATTCTCATCTCTTTAATGGTTGGAGTATATGCTGGAACAGGTTGGACAGCTTACCCCCCGTTGTCTGGATTAAAATACAATCCAGGGGTTGGAGTAGATTATTGGCTGTGGAGCATTCAAATCTCTGGGGCTGGTAGCTTACTCTCTGGGATTAATTTTCTTGTGACAATATTAAAAATGCGTTGTAAGGGAATGTCTTTGATGAAAATGCCAGTGTTCGTCTGGGCTTGTTTCATCACTATGATCTTAGTCATTTTTGCTTTTCCAATCCTAACTGCAACTTTAGCAATGTTAACGACAGATCGTCTATTAGACACCAAACTGTTCACAGCTGGATTTGGTGGAAATCCCATGATGTATATTAATTTAATATGGGCCTGGGGGCATCCTGAAGTTTATATTCTAATTCTTCCTGTCTTTGGTATCTTCTCAGAGATTGTTCCTGTGTTTTCCAAAAAAAGACTTTTTGGATACTCCTCTATGGTTTGGGCGATTATTGCGATAGCTTTTTTATCCTTTATTGTTTGGCTTCATCATTTTTTTACAATGGGAGCTGGAGCAAATGTAAACGCCTTTTTCGGTGTGATGACGATGATTATCGCAGTGCCAACAGGAGTTAAAATCTTTAATTGGCTCTTTACAATGTATAGAGGAAGGGTCGAATTCACAACACCTATGTATTGGTTTCTATCTTTTGTTGTGATCTTTACTTTAGGTGGGGTTGCGGGTGTTTTAATGGCGATACCAGGTGTAGATTTTCAAGCACATAATAGCCTATTTCTAATAGCTCACTTTCATACCGTAATTATTGGCGGGGTTTTATTTGGTGTTTTTGCTGGATACGCTTACTGGTTTCCAAAATTCACAGGATTTAAGCTAGATGAAAGACTTGGGAAAATAGCTTTTTGGAATTGGTTTGTTGGGTTTTTCTTAGCTTTTTTACCTCTATATCTTTTGGGTTTCATGGGAGCTACTAGAAGATTAAATCACTATGATAGAGCCGAGTGGAGACCTTTGTTTATTGTAGCAGCAATTGGCGCTCTCTTTGTGCTTGTTGGAGTAGCTTTTCAAGCCTTGCAGCTCTATTACAGTATAAAAAATAAGGAAAGTTTAAAAGATGAAACTGGGGACCCATGGGATGGAAGAACCCTAGAGTGGTCAACATCATCACCTCCACCTTTTTACAATTTCGCTAAAGACCCAGAAGTTCATGAACGGGACGGTTTTTGGGATATGAAACAAAAAGGTAGGGTTAGTGATACCAATTATGAAGAGATCCATATGCCAGGGAATACCTCAGCTGGAGTCATTATTGGAGGTCTCAGTTGTCTTTTTGGTTTTGCTATCGTGTGGCATATTTGGTGGCTTGTTGCTTTAACAACAGTAGCTATGTTTGCAGCGATCATACGAAGGCTCTACGAAAAAAATACAGACTACCATGTTTCCGTTGAAGAGATTCAAGAAATTGAATCAAGGAGAGCTAAACTATGAGCGAAAATAATGTAGTAGCGCATGAGTCATTTCCTGATACGCACCATGACACGTACTCTAAAACAGTCTTTGGTTTTTGGGTTTATCTGATCACAGATTTCATGCTATTTGCGACGCTTTTTGCAGCCTATGCTGTATTAAAAAAAGGAACTTTTGGAGGGCCTTCTTCAGCAGATCTTTTCAATATTAACTATGTCTTAATGGAGACATTAGTCTTATCCTCAGCTGTTTTTGTTATAGGATTAGCTGGTGTGTTTGCCCATAGAAGAGCCAAGATTGCAACGATTATAACCTTTTTGATTACCTTTGTTTTGGGATCTGTGTTTTTCGCGATGCAAACTTTAGAATTTGCGAGCTATGTCAAACTTGGACATAGCTGGAAAAATAGCGGCTTTTTATCAGCTTTTTTCACGCTGACTGGTACCTTTTGGGTTCATGTCTTATTAGGGCTTATGTGGATATTAGTATTTCTTATTCCAGTATTTAAAAACGGGGTAACAGCCGTCAGCATTAAAAGGCTTACATGCCTAAAGATGTTTTGGCAATTTTTAGGAGTCGTTTGGGGCTTTATTTTTTCAATTGTGTACTTACTTGGAGTTGTTAAATGATTGATAGACATCATGGATGGAATGCGAGCACCAAACCTGTTATCTTAGGCTTTGTTTTTTCTTTGGTGTTGACCTTAGCAGCTTTTCGCGTAGTAACTCATTTTCACTTAAATGAAATGATTCTTTTGGTGACAGTCTTGGCTCTAGCTTCACTTCAAGCTGTTGTTCAGCTTATTTTTTACCTTCACTTGGGACTCGAAGAAAGTCCTAGATGGAATATGATGATGTTTGTTTTTATGGCTCTTATCATCTTTGTTTTGATTGCTGGATCGATATGGATTATGAAAAATATCGACTACAACTTGATGCCCGGTATGAAATCATAAATTAAATAGAAATGTGAAAACGAAGAGAGCTTCATGGAAAATGTAATTAGAAAACCACTGTCTGTGACCGTCGGTCACTATGTTTCATTAACAAAACCTGGCATAATCTTAGGTAATCTCATAGCTGTTGTTGGTGGATATTGTGCAGGAGTTGAGTCTGTATTTAATGGATTACTGTTCTTAAAAGTTATCCTTGGCGTTTCTTTTGTGATAGCCTCAGCATGTGTATTCAATAATTATATCGATAGATTTTTGGATGCTAAAATGAGGAGGACTCAAAATAGAGTTTTAGTAAGAAAGCTTATTTCTGCCAAGCATGCACTAATCTTTGGATCTGTCTTATTACTATGTGGTCTTTATACTCTTTTATCTAGTACAAATCTTTTTGCGACGATCTTTTCTTTGGTAGGATTTGTTGTTTACGTGCTGTTTTATAGCTTTTTAAAACATCACCAAAGCTTTGCTACATTGATTGGAAGTGTCGCAGGAGCTATGCCTCCTATAATCGGGTATACAGCAGCTACTAATAGATGTGATTTAGGATGTTTTTTACTGTTTGCTTTTTTTGCTACGTGGCAAATGCCTCATTTTTATGCGATAGCTCTTTATCGACTGTCAGATTATAAAGCAGCTAAGATACCAGTCTTGCCAGCAAAAAAAGGGATCCTAGCAACAAAATATCAAATGTTTGTCTTTATTTTAGCTTTTATAATTTCTGGTATTTCTTTGACATTGGCTCATGTTACAGGGACATTTTTTCTTGCGATGGTTTCAATCTTAGGTCTTGTTTGGCTCAATCTATCGATACGAGGCTTTCGAAGTGAGAATGACCAAGTTTGGGCTAGACAGATGTTTATATTTTCTTTAGTTGTTATTACAACACTTAGCGCCACAATGTGTTTACATATTTTTTAATTCGCAAGGTCTGACTATTTAAAAAAAGTTGCTAAATAGTATCATTGGCTGAAAACCGGAAAAAGATAGGCTATGAAAAAACTTCAAAAATTATTTGATCAAAACAAGGCGTGGGTTGAAAAAAAACTTGTTAAAGATGAGAAGGTCTTTGAAACGTTATCAGCTGGTCAAAGTCCTAAGTATCTTTGGATTGGTTGTTCTGATAGTAGGATTCCAGCAAATGAAATTTTAGGTCTTGAACCTGGCGAAGTGTTTGTCCATAGAAATGTAGCCAACCTGTTCCCCCATACAGACTTTAACTGCCTTTCTGTTTTAGAGTATGGGATAAACTATCTTGGTATCGAGCATGTCATAGTTTGTGGACATTACGGTTGTGGGGGAGTTAAAGCAGCTATGGAGTCATCTCAACTAGGTCTTGTCGACAATTGGCTTCGTCATATAAGAGATATATCTGCTAATGAAACTAAGGCATTGGAAGCGCTTAGTGACCCAATCGAAAAATACAAAAAATTGGTAGAGCTCAATGTAGTCTACCAGGTTCTGAATGTTTGTCACACAACAATTTGTCAAAATGCATGGGCTAATAATAAATCTCTTAGTGTTCATGGTTGGGTGTATGATGTATCTACAGGGTTTTTAAAAGATCTTGATTGTTGTATTTCTTCTTTAGAACAAGTCGACAAAGCTTACAGAACATTGGAATATAAAGGGCAGTAATGTCGTTTAAAAATATAAGAGCTGTATCTGAAATTGAGCTCGATTATATAAAAGATAGTATGTCTGTCTTTGTGATGTTTTCAATTTCTAAAAAAGTCTCAAAAGATCTATTAACACAAGCAATCAACAAACTCATAAAGACTTATCCAATTCTGAAAGCTAAGGTAATCAATGAGAATTTTGTTTATCAAAACGAGTTAAATAGCCAAGAGTATCTAACTAAGTTAAAAAATCCCTTAAGAGTGAGTGAGCTTTTTAATTTAGAGTTAGATCCTCTATCCCAACTCTTCAGACTTTACTATTCAGAGTTAGAGCAAAACACGTGGTTTTGTCTGATTGTCCATCACAGCATATCTGACGCTAAATCAGCATGCGTTCTTGTCGAAAAATTGCTTTTTTTCCTATTAAATCCTTTGGTGGAGGCAGAGGTTAAAAAACCATCTCCACCAATCGATCTATTTTTGCCTTATATACCATCTTTCGACGAGACAAAAGCATATGCAGATCGTTTCAATAAGATGCTAAGGACCCTTAACTTTGATAAGAAAAAGTCGAATGCAAGGATAAGATCAGATGATAAGCAAAGAGCAAACGTTAAAATCTATGAAATTAACCAAAAGAGCTTTAATCATCTCAAAGCACTGGCTAAAAAACACAATGTTACGATCAATTCTTTATTGATAGCAGCTATGTTCAAGGGCCTTAACCCAAGAGGGGTGGTGTCTTGTGGAATGGCTATTGATTTGAAAAAGCATCTAGGCATTTTAGAGTCTGAGGTCGTCAATGCACCAGTAGGAGCATTTTTTTTTCTAGATCTAAAGGGGAATGAAAAATGGTTTGAAATAGCTGCTAATTTGCAAAAGATGCTCAAAAGGCATTTGGAATCAAAAGATCTACTCTTACAACAATTTGCAATGCTTAGAGAACAAATCGATCCATTAGAATGTAATCTGTCATTTTTTTTATCAAATTTAGGAAAAACTACCTTTAATCCCCAAATCGCGGATTCAATCGAAGAGATTAGCTTTTCTGCTCAGGTGGTGATGAATCGTCCTTATATAGCCTGTATGACACATCAAGATATGATGCGGTTAAGCGTTACCTATTCGGATCCATGGTATAGCGAAAAAATGGTAGATGAACTAATTCACTCAATAACATTCCTAACGTAAGTTTAAATTCCATGGTAACAATTCAAGTAACAATCTTGTTTGAAAAAAAATTCTGGGTTGCGCTTTTCGAACGCATCGATAAAGAAGGCTACGAAGTGGCAAAACACATCTTCGGAGCTGAACCATCAGATACTGAAGTGTATGATTTTGTTTTAACGCATTACCAAGAGCTCAAATTCGGAGAAAAAAAAGAATTTGAGCTAAAAATTAAACGGATGAATCCAAAAAGACTTCAAAGAGAAGTCAGAAAGGAAATGGAAAAAGTTAAAATGACAGAAAAGCCAAGCTCTTATGCGCAAGATTATATGAAAGAACAGCTTGAAGTTCATAAAAAGGAAAAAAAACAAAAGAAAAGCGCTCTTGCTCAAGAGAGAAAAGATTCGCAGTTCCTCCAAAAACAAGAGAAAAAAAAGCGAAAGAAAAAGGGACACTAGAGAAGCTTCATTATTCGGCCTAGAATAGAAAATCCCAATTTGATATGGGAAATTAAAGGGTAACTATCGATATTGGAGGAGATATGTTAAAACCATGTAAGTTAGGCGCAGCCGTAGGGATTGTTTGGGGCCTTAGTATTTTTATCTGCACTCTCTTTGCAACCTATACAGGCTACTCTAAGGATTTTTTAATGGTTCTAAAAAGTATCTATATTGGATTTGATATAGGTGTAGGAGGAGCTTTTATAGGTCTTGTCTATGGATTTTTAGATGGATTTATTGGATTTGCAATTATTGGATGGATCTATAACAAGCTAAGCGGATGCTGCTGTCACAAAGATCACAACTAAATCAAATGAGGGTGGTCATTTTTTGAAAAGCCCTCATTTTGACTTTTCTATCAAGCTTGCAATTTGTTTTGAAGAAGCATTAATTAACCCTAAATGGCTTTTGCAACTACTGACTATGCGATTATGGGAGTTTTTTGAGTCCTTAAAAGCTGAGGGTATGAAGGTTTTTTTTCCAAAGCGTCCGGGGGTTTTTATGAATATAGAGCTAAGAAAAATATCGAAGATTTTGGCAATATAGCTATCTGTTAACCAATCGTTTTGTATAGAAACTTGAGTAATGTGTTCAGGAGCGGTTTTTAGCCGTTTTTTTCCAATATCTTGTTGCAATCCGGCTCCAAGAGGTAGAGAGTTAATGCAAAAGGCCTTTTTCCCATGTTTTAATGCCACGTAAGAAGCTAAAGAACCTCCGAAGCAATGGCCAGTTAATGTGATCTCTTTTCCCTTTAGATGTGGGTCGAGGATCAATGTTGAAAAAAACTCATCGACCTGAGAATAGATTTTTGGTTTGAATCCTAAAAGATTAGTAACTCCACTTGATCGCATTTGAACATAAAGATCTTTAATATGCTTGGGATCAGAGAGTTCTGATTTATGTGAGTTTAAAGTTCCCAATGCCACGATTATGCTGTTGTTATTTTCGAAGATTGAAACCTTTAATCCAGATAAGGGATCAAAAAAACAGGTTTCTTTTTTTTCTAATTGCTTGTCCTTTACGTTAATGGAGCTTGGAGAAATAATATTGTAGCCTAAATCCTCCATAGAATCCTTAGTAGAGTGATAGGAAGCCGCTGTGGAATAGACAAGATCCATTTTTCGTAGAAGTTCATTTTTAGGTATTGTGTTGTAACAAAAAAACTGGTAGCGAAGCCCAAACTTGGTTCCTATATAGCGGAAAGGAAAAGAGATCAACTCTACTAATGTCTTTATTGCGTCGTAAGCAATGAGAGTTACCCTGTCTACAATAGAAATTGTAGACATTTGAGGATGTGTTTCGCTGTATTGAGAATTTCTATTCGCTAAATGATATAACATAGTTTTTAATAAAAAGTTAATTTTGTTAAATTGTATCATTTTGTCTATTACTTTATTAGATTGAAAAAATTCTTAAAAAACTCTTAGTCGTAGTTGTTTGATAATGATTTTTAGAGAATCGCGGAGCACTATGTTTTCATTTTGACAAGAAGAGCTTAGTTTAAGTAACTTACTTTGAAAATTTCCTTTTTAACGACCAAAAATTAAATTGAAAACCAGCAGGGGCATTGAGTGTTAAAATTATCTTTTGTATTAATCTTGTATTTATTTGGAGTGATGGATCTATATGGATATGACGAAAATAGAGGTTTTAGTCCATCAAGGGATAAGTTTTTCTTCATGCATGTTCCTAGAACTGGAGGTACAACTCTATCTCAACTTATAAAAAAAAAATTTAATAGAGAAGGCTTGCTGGTTGGAGAAAATGCTCTGCAATATAAAAGAATTCCAGAAAATTTACGTTTTGTAATGGGGCATATTGATTATAGGACGTATAAAAAAATAGAACCAAATTATAAAAAAAGTTTTAAATTCACCATTCTAAGAAATCCTATTGAAAGATATCTATCTCACATACGTATTGGTTGTTCGAAAGAGAGATCAATGAAAGAGCTTTTCGATGAAAAAAAGGATTTACCAGGCTACTATCCAAATACCTATTGCAAAATGCTTGCTTCAGACCCAAAACTTAAGGACGAATTGCTTTTAAGGGATGCAATAGAAAATCTGAAGACATTTGATTATATCATATTTTATGAAAACTATTCGGATGATGTAGCCGATTTATTTCGCACCCTAAGAAAAAGATGCAGTCGAAGGGGGATCTTTAGATTGAATAAGACGGACAGAACATATGCATCAATAGATAAAGCTTTACAAGAAGAGGTTTATCAAAGAAATAAACTTGATATGAAACTATACGATTATGCGATGAAGCACAGGAAAGGAAATAAAATATACTAAAAGAGGTGTACAGCTTTTATGAAAATAGCTCCCCAGAAGATTGTAGAAAAAATCATTAACGCACTTTGGTATGACTCAGGGGAGAATATTGAGTCATATTTTGATGCTAAAACAAAGGTTGAATCACCAGTTTTAAATTATTTAGCAGTAGAGCCGAGTCCAAAAAAAACACTCGAAGCCATAATTAATCATTGGAGAGAGGCTTTTTCTGATTTTGAATTAGAAAAGTCTATAAAAGTAAGTTTAGATGGTCAAACTATAATGGTAATGTGGTCGGCAGCAGCTAGACACGATGGCAAACCATTTGTAGGGATTAAAGCCGTAAATAAGCCTGTTGTTTATAGCGGAGAGACTATTTATGAATTTGAAAAAGGTATGCTAAAAAAATACAGCTCAGACTTTAATTTGGATTATATCAAAGACCAAATTAAGTAAAATTTACCGAAGTAGAAAGGTATTTTCGTGAGGATCTGTTATCAATAATATTTCCACCTTAACTTCAAAATGGATTAGTACAGTTTTAGGCCCTATGCTGGCTATATCTGATGAAGAGTGTCTATATCTTCTTGAATTCGCTTCAAGAAAAGGTCTTGATAATGAAATTGAAAAATTAAGAAATAGATTAAACTCTGCGATTCTCCCAGGTGAGGCCAAGCCTTTAAAGCAGATAGAAGATGAGTTGAAGCTCTATTTCAATGGGGAGCTTAAAACGTTTAAAACGCCTTATAAAATGATAGGTACTGAATTTCAAAAAAAGGTCTGGAGTCAACTTTTAGAAATTCCATTTAGTAGAACGGTTTCCTATCTGGATATAGCAAAGGCCATAAAGGCTCCAAAAGCTATTCGAGCAATAGGACAAGCAAATGGAAAAAATCAATTAGCTCTTATTATCCCATGCCATAGAGTTATAAATAGCAATGGGAAGTTAGGGGGTTATGGAGGTGGTATGGCTAAAAAAGAGTGGCTTTTAACTCATGAGGAAAAATATGTCTGAACGAGTTAGATGTTTTGGAAATGGAAAAGGTAAAGAATTTTACGCAAAGTATCATGATAAAGAGTGGGGCGTTCCGGTTTTTGATGATAGACACCTTTTTGAAATGCTTACTTTAGAAGGAGCTCAAGCTGGGCTTAGTTGGGAAACGATTTTAAAACGTAGAGATGGTTACAAAAAGCTTTTCCATGATTTTAACGTGGAGAAAGTAGCAAAGATGTCTGATATGGATCTAGAAGCAATCTTAAAGGATCCTTCTGTAATTAGAAATAGACTTAAAATTTTTAGCGTTAGACAAAATGCTAAAGTGTTTTTAGAGATTCAAAAAGAGTTTGGCTCTTTTAGCAAGTATTTATGGGGATTTGTAGATAATCAACGGATTATCAATCATTGGAAATCACTTAGTGATATACCTACAAGGTCACCACTAAGTGATAAGATTTCAAAAGACCTTAAAAAAAGAGGGATGAAATTTGTTGGAACAACCATTATTTATGCCTATCTCCAAGCTGTAGGTCTTGTGGATGATCATATTTTAAGTTGTCATATCAGGCAAAATGAGCATGTATTAAAGGACTAAAGATGAGTGCGCATACAATAGCATTTAGAGTGTATTACGAAGACACAGATGTTGCAGGTGTTGTGTATTATGCCAATTATTTAAAATATGCAGAAAGAGCTAGAACGGAGTGGCTACGTTCTTTGGGCTTCGAGCAAAGTCTTTTGATGAAGGAAGAACAAGTTATATTTCCTGTTTCTAAGGTTCAAGTCACATATCATAAGCCAGCTGTTTTAGACGATCTGTTATGTATTGAAACAAATCTTTTAGAGCTTCGTAGGGTTAAAATGAGCCTGTCTCAAAAAATTTATAAAGGAAAAGAGCTATTAACATCTATAGAGATTGTGATAGCTTGTGTCAATTTAGATAATAAGCCAGTAGCTTTTCCAAAAAGTTTGTTTGATAAACTAACGTTTTAGAAGGAAGTTCAAGAGATGTTTTTTTAATCTAAATGAGTTTTAGTTCATGAAAATGTATTTAGTTTTTTTAGTTGTTTTTAGTTTGAATTTATTTTCTAGTGATGAAGCCTTTGATAATTGTGGTGGTTGTTATAAACAAAATAAAAATCATGTTTTTAATTTAGAAAAATCATTCAGTGTAATTCCATTAGGGTGCGATTGCCGGATAATAGTTGCATTAAATGAATTAGGATTGCGAAACGTATCCTATCCCTATGATTGGTGTGTTGCGCCTTTTGATGGAATTTTAAGAAGCATAGAAAATGATTTTGAAGAATTTGTAGAACCATCGCAATTAAAATTAGTACACGAAAGAGCTCCTGGAAATAAATATGGGGTTGAGCTACGCCACGACTTCCCAAGGAGATTTCTCAAAATGCCAGGCGGGAAACGAAAAGCTTTAATTGTAAAAAATTGGGAAAACTATATTTCTGAGGTGCAAAAAAAATATGAAAGAAGAATTTCTCGTTTTCGCCAGAGTTGTGATTCCCAAAGAAAAATTTATTTTATCCGCCACGGTCATATAACTCCAGAGCAGGCAGAAAAATTTAGAGATTTATTAAGTTATAAATATCCTCAGTTAAATTTTTTGCTGGTTTGTGTAGTCGTAGATTTTGATGAAACAAAAATAGAGAAATTAGATAATATTCATATATTGGTGGTTAAAGAGAATGCTTTGCTACAAAGTTTGATTGACTTTTTTTCGATTGAAAAGATTTTAGGAGAAAAAGTCTGAAATAAAGAGTTAATCCAATGCATTAACTGCAATGAAAAGGTCGTAGGGTTCATTTTAATATAGATGATTTTCTCCTAGGGAAAAAAAGACTGTTATGCATTGGAAAGAAATTGTTCAGGACTACATTTGTAAGCACTCTAATTTAATACAAAAGACAACAAAACCGCTTAAAGACTGTCTTGGGATAGAGTATTTCACCTATCATAAGATTGATCGTGATGGGAATTATTCGGTTCTAGTCGATAGGCCTGAGTTTGCAGAGCATTATGTAGCTCAAGAAATCTATAAATCCGATCCTTTTCTTAGGAACTATGAAAACTACGGATCAGGGGTAACTCTTATGGATCATCATGGCTCGGATGAATATAAAGATCTGGTATTATCAACTGGAAAGGCTGTAATGGATGTGACATCATGTCTAGTCTTAATTAAAAAAGAGAGAGAGTTCGTTGAATTTTTTGGGTTTGGATCAAAATATGATAAATCGTATTTTGAAACATTTTACCTGAATCATCAAGAGGCTTTTAAAGCTTTTTCATCATATTTCAAAAAAGAAACAAGTCATCTATTACAGGAAATGCATGAATCTGAATCTTCTCTAGTCAAACTAAAGGGGCATGATTTTTATACCGAAGAAAAAATCTACCCTAAAGAGATAACAGAAAATCTACTTACATTTTACGAAGATTTAGGCATGGCTAACGATATTGATAGATTGAAAACACTTTCACTTCAAGAGATCAATTGTCTAAAGGCCATCTCAAAAGCTATGACAGCTAAACAAACAGCTAAACACCTAAAAATTTCTCATCGTACTGTGGAATCTTATATAGAAAATATAAAAAACAAGTTGTTGGTCTTAGATAAGAAAAAGCTATTTATCTTAGCTACTCGCTTTGACTCTATAGGCTTATTACAGTAGTTTTTACGGTACTTCATATATCAAAAATTAGGTTATTCTTTGCTCAGTTCATATCAAATATAGGGTAGTATAAAAAATGATAGACCTTCCAATTCACACAAATGTTGTGCTTGAGCAAAACATATTAAGAGAGCATTTTGTCAGTTCTTACCAAGCTTTTTCAGAGAGTGATTTTCTTAAGCAAGATAATTTCACTAGAGCCAGCTTAAATTTAGCCTATCCAACCCTAAACATTTGTTTAGGAGAATCAGACATAAAAACTAACGTTGAGTATTTTCAGAGAAAAGGGTTTCCTTTTGTCTGGTTCATAGAGAAAAATTCGAACATAACTTTTGAGCAACAACTAAAGGAAAATAACTTAAAGTTTCTCGGAGAGTTTTTGGGAATGATAAGTCCTTTAAAAACATCCCTGAAAAATATTTCAAAAGGTGAGTTTGAAATTGAAATTGTACACTCAAGCGATGATATGGATCAGTTTGGAGAGGTCTTGGGAAGTGCTTTTGAGATGAGCGTCGCAAAAGAGTATGCTCAGCTTCTGTTTAAACTGTCCGAGGGACCCAGCCCAAAAATGATTCATTACGTTATTAAAGATCAAAATAAAGTTGTTTCTGGTATTTCAGCGACCATTATAGGAGATACAGTTGGCATATGGAACTTAGTTACAAAAAAAGAATATAGGAAAAAAGGCTTAGCTACAGATCTAATAACACAAGTTTTTTTGGATGCAAAGGCAAAGGGATGTAAATATGCAGTCTCTTATTTAACCTCAGAGGTAATGGCTCTTGGAATATTTAAAAATCTGGGATTTGAAATTCAATGGGAGCTCTCAGCGTATCTAAAAAGTTAAATCAGCAAAGAAAATCGTTATATCCGGAGATGAATCATGATAAAAACAAACATTAGACCAAACCTGCAACTTATTTATGTTTCTGACATTGAGCACTCAACGAAGTTTTATACAATGCTCTTCAATATAGAACCTGTTTTTTTAAGCCCTAGGTATGTCGCATTTTCTGCAGGTGGAGAGGCTTTATTTGCTATTTGGTCAGGAGGGAAAAAACCAGAGAGCTCTGCCTCTCGTTTTTCAGAGATTGGGATCATGCTAGATTCTAATGAAGACGTTGATAAACTATTTGAAGTTTGGAAAGAAAAGCCTTCTATTGAAATTATCCAAAAACCAATAACAGAGGTTTTTGGAAGAACATTTTTGGTTAAGGATCCTGATGGACATATAATTAGAGTAAGCCCAAAGGATTAGTCAGTTGCAAAACCTCTATGTTTATTCTTGATAGGATTTTAACTATTAATCAATATTATTTAGTGTAGAAATCCTTAGCAGCTCCTAAACAGCAAAAAAGAGCAGAGGCTAAAGGAGCATCCTCTTGAGAAGGGTTTCTGTCAGGGTGAAGTTTGCGAGACAATTTCTTGAAAGCCTTCAAGACAGATTTTTCGTCAGTGCTTTCAACACCTAAAAACTCTTTCTCTGAACATTTATTTATGACGATCTTTCTCCTGAAGAACTCAAGATCTGGATTACTCGCTGCGGTTGAGAAATTTTTTGCAAGATCTTGGCAACTAGTATTATAGTTACTAGAAAATCCATAGCGGGTAGTGGGGCCTCGAGGTGTGTGAATGCCTGGAAAGTGTTGTGAGTTGAAAAATCCTGCAAAGAACCCTGTATAGTCAAAATTTGTGTTATGAGTATGAGAATATCTCCTTCCAGATGTAGAAGAATTGGCGGAAGCATAACTTCTGTAGTAAGACCTTTGAGAACGCTGTTTCCTAGAGCGGATTTTTTGTATTTCATCACCTAAAAGATTTTTAAATCTAGAATCTGATTCGCATTTGCTTGCATAGATTTCTTCGATATCACTTGGAGGACAGCTCAGAAACTTGGAAAATTGTAGACCGATGGGAAGGTCTACTTTAGCTCCATATCGTATCAATAGCTCTGCAACTTCATAATTTGCTTTCCATAAAGCTATAGCTAATAGCTCTGAGGTGTTCTTTACATTGGGGTCTATACCACTTTTTAAGATTTCGGATAAAACAGTTGAAATGCGAACGGTTGTTTTAACGGATGTATATAAAAATTCAAACGTTTGATTGCTTAATTTTCCAAAGAAAGCGGGGATCTGTTCAAAATTATCTTTGTTTTTTGCAATTTCTTTAAGATAGCGCATATCACCTGTGTTTAAAGCTTCATCAATAACTGATGTTGTAGTTGATTTTTGTAAAGAACAGAAGCTTGGTTCCAGTTTAGGATTAACTCCATTTAAGAGAAGAAGTTTAAAGGCGTCAAAATTGTCAGCTTTTAATGCGTGATTTAATGGCTCAGAGCTATTTAAAAAGTCAGTCTTTAGTCCAGCGTTAAATATAAGAGATAAAATTTCAGTGCGTTTCGGATTTGGAAGATCTAAATAATTAGATTTGTCTAAAAACGAAAAAAAATTTCTTAATAAATAGGTTTGATTGGAGGGACTGTAGGAAAACTGAAAGAGTGACTTTACTTGGCACATGACTTTTAAATAGCTTAAATCCTGCGATTCACAAGCATTTTTTATAACTTCTGCTAAAGGTAGATTATATTGCCATGAATCATTGTTAGGCTTGTCGATACCGTAGGAGAGTAAAAGTAAAGCGAGTCTCTGATTATTATATAGAATAGCATTTGTTAAATGATTTTGAGTCGCGTCATTTATTTGGACACCCTCTTCAAGTAAGAGCTTTACAAGTTTTAGGTTATTGTTTTGGATATTATAATTCAAAAGTTCAGGAGGTAACTTAGAGGTTCCTTTAAAAAATTTAAAAACAAATATATAAATTTTTGTAATAGTGACGCTTTCGAAGCCAATCGCGAAATTTGTTAATTCTTTAGGGCTTACAATAAATACAGGAGTTAGTAGGGGTGTTGTTAAAACAAATACTGTCGTTTTAAAAAACTCTAAGGCAGCTTCTTTAGTCTTTGAAAGGGTTGAGATAGGTTCGTGATCTAGCTCATATCTTTGATTGTACAGCTCTTTTGCGGCAAGAGAAACGGGTCCCATTTAATTAAACTCCCAATCTAAAATTCTAAAAGAGGAGGTATTGTAATTTCTGGATTTTGAAAAGTCAATATCAATATAATTAATTAGATAAACTATTATTTAATCAACCTTCAGAGGTGAAGGATGTATTTGTGTGCCTTGTTATAATCAAAGGCAATAAGATTGCCTTTGAAATTTGATCTACTACGAGAATTTGTAAGATAAAGTATTAAAACTAAGTTTTATTTGGTGTAGTAGGCCTTAGCTGCACCTAAACAGCAAAAAAGGGCATGTGCTAATTCTTTATCATTCGTTTCTTGATATCTGTCGGGATGGATTTTGCGCGCTAGTTTCTTGTAAGCTTTTAAAACGGTGCTTTTTTCTGTGCTTTCAATACCTAGAAATTCTTTCTCTGAGCATTTTTTTTGAACAATTTTTTCCCTGTGGGATTCAAGAACTGGATTGTTTGAAGCTGATGTGAATTCTTTTACAAGCTTTTGGCAGGTAATATTGTAGTTTTGAGATATACCATAACTGTTATTATTAGTACTGCTACTGGTATTACCTGTACCTCCAAAATTGGAGTGAGAGTGGTTTCTTCTTTGCTGACGACGAGCTCTTTCTTGACGAGCTCTTTGCTGAGAATCTTTTTTAGCTCTGATTTTTTCTATTTCATCGTGAAGTAGCGTTTTAAAAGCAGGATTTGATTCGCACTTAGCTGTATAAATCTCTTCAATATCGGAATATCTTGTATCATGGTTTACAAAACTTCCTATAGGGAGGTCTACTTTAGCTCCGTATTTTAGCAGTTTGAATGTTTTGATTGTACAAAGCATAACCTAGTAGGTCAGATTTATTATCTATATTGGGATCTATGCCGAGTTTTAAAATTTCTTCAAGAACTTTACTTGTATTTAGGTCCGACCCTCTAGGATGTTTTAAGAAGTCAAAGACTGACCAATATAAAAAATCATTGTCGGTGTCGAAATTGTTTTTGTCTTTTGTTAGTTCTTTAAGATAACGTAAGTCGCCATTTTTACAAGCTTTGTTAATAATTCGTATTGAAAGAGGGTCATCGCTAGAAAACCGAGTAGTTTTTTTCATGTCTGCTCCATACGAAAGAAACATTTTAAAGGATTCAAAATTGTCTGCCCTAAAAGCCTTCTCTATGGGTGAATCAAAGCTTGTTTTTAAGTTGGGGTCTAGTCCAGCTTCTAACAAAAGCTTTGTAATTTTTACTTTTCTTTCTTTGGAAGGGAGGTCTTGTTCTAAAAAACTAAAAGGACAGAATATCTGTTCATCTGGGTCTCGTAGTGAACTTAGTTTGAAAATCACTTTAAAGAAATCTAAATCTTCTTTAGAGCAAGAACATGATCTGTTAATTGCATCATTAAGAAGTGGATAGCTATTTCTATCGGTTTTGGCTGGTGGATTGTTAATTCCAAATGAAATTAAAAGTAAGGAAAGAGCCTTTTTATCGGCTCTGATCGCATCTCCTAGAAGCTCGTGAGTTTTAGGAGTTGCTTTGACTCCTGATTTGAGTAAACATTTTACAATCTCAAGATTGTTATTTATGATGTGATAATCTAAATGATCTGAGGGAAATTTAGAGATGTCATTGAAGAGTTTAAAAGCAAATATATAAAGTTTTAATGTTGTTATACTGTCAGCGCTAAGAGAAAAGTTTGCTAGATTGAAAATTTTTAGAGCAAATAGAGGAGATAAAGTAGTCGTTACAATAATAAAAACAGTCGTCTTAAAAAATTCTGAAGCTACATGCTTGGTTTTTGAAATGATTGAGCTGGGAGTTTGATTAGGATCATATTTTTCGTGATATAGAGAGCTTGCTTGAATAGAAATGTTATTCATGTTTTTCTCCTAATTATAATAAAAAGAAAAATATTATAACATATAAGACAGTGTTTAATTCAATGTTAAAATAAAATCAACTACATTAAAGGTTATAAACTAAAAAAAATTATTTCCGATAATAATTATTTGAAGTAAGTGGAGTTATTAGGTAAAGCTTTATTTTTCAAAATATTCATAGGTCGATGGTGGTTAAAAAAATTATGTTTTTTCAGTTCCTTAGTCTCGTTTTGTTCTCATTTTCATTTGTTGAAGCAGCGTCTCAAATAGGAAGTCAAATGACCACGAGTGAGGAGGTTTTGGCCCTTATGAATTGCGCCAGTGCTTCATCTCAAATTGAAGAGGCTAGCTCTTTGTATTCTCAATATCTTAATCAGTATCAAGCTAAGGAGATTAGCTGGATAGATTTAGAGACCAAACATAAGAACATCTTTAGCGCTTTAATAGTGAATATCCAGGATTTGATCACCTCTTCTGAGGCTTCAATTCACGCGATTGCGAACGATTTTGATGCAGAGCATCAAGCAGAGTACGTAGCTCATATTCAAACGCTAATTGGGATAGCCCAAGAAGACCTAAATATTCCTGCAGATCAAGTCTTTCTTCCTCCACTTCCATCTGATGATTTGACTTATCCAAATCTTATCGAGGATGGAGAATTCCCATCAGAGGGTAAGTGGAGCTTAAGCTCAGGTAATGGCACATTGGACAATGGACAAATAATTACAGATAACCCAAATGGAGCATCATTTTCTCAGGTTGTTAAAACGACACCAGGAAGTTGGTATATTATCTCAACAGATGTTACGGGAGCATATGAGGGAGTAGACAAATATGGAAATCCAAACCCCTATAGTGGATCAATTGCTGCTATCGGTGCTAATGCAGAGTTTCCTCAAGTATCAAATGAGTTAGATCAAAAGGAGATGCAAAGAAGATATTTTTGGGTTCAAGCATCTTCAAGCTCAATGACAATCACAATAAGTGGAAGCGGAGTCACTGGATCAAATTTAGGTCCAATTTTTCAAAATGTGAGTGTTCGAGATCTAAAAATGGATTGTAGTACTCAAGATGGTCAAAGCAAAGCCATGGCTTTAGCTCAGCTGATTTGTCCTCCAGTTTATACGGCTGGATCTCCCTCTGTTGGTTGGTATCCACAAGTAACAAACAAGCTTGAATCGGGAGATAATCTTTTAGATGGTGAAATTTTGATCATGAAAAATGTTGATCAATCAGCTCTTGGAAATGCGGGGCATCCTTATTGGTATTTTTATGCAAGAAATCCTGCAAATCAAAGTATAAAGATCGTCAATGGATTAAATGGTGCAAACGGATTATTTTTACCAGCTGGAGCTGATCCAACAACAAATGGACCTCTTCCCATTCCAAATGCTAACTATAACCTCTCTTTTAAAGTAGATGTCCCGAATAATCAAAGTGGAAACATGAGAGTTACATTTAGCGCTATTAATCTAAATAGTGGATTGCAAAGTGCAAAATTTTACCAAGACTTTACAGACCTGCCGTCTGGATTAAATGCATTATCTATGAAAATTCCATCTGCTACATTTTCAGAGGATGGGACCTTTTTTAGACCGTCAGTAACATTTGCAAATACTGGATCATCTCCATGCTATCTCTATGATGTAATGCTGGTTCCAAGCTCTTTAGGAGTTTACTCAAAAATCAACGCGATCAATCCTTATAATCCTTCTCGGTCTTGGTATAATCCAAAAGGATGTAATATTAGTTATAATTTTCAAAAAGGCAACATAAGCACTGACTTTGGGATAGCTCTAACTGGAAACACAATGTTCTCAGCTAATCCAAATTATGTAAGTGTCTCAAATCAGGGAATCGTTTTAAACAGCAATTGTCAAAGCCCTTCTGTGTTTGAAGGAGGGGGAATTCAATCCACTCAACTAATTGATCCCATGAGAAATTTTTCTATTTCTGTTTCTTTCTCTTCTCTTGGATCAAGCCCTAGCTATGAGCCAACATTTGCTGTTTGGACATATGGTGAATCGCAAAGAGGGATGGGGAGTGCTCTAACTCATAGATACGCTCCAAGTACAGATCCCATCACTGAGTTTGATGTAGAAATGGGATCTGACCCAAATACAGGCCAAGCCCCAGCAACACCAAATCAGATGTACATGAGACCAGGCTCCTATATTGGAGATGGAGCAGGAGGGCATAATGAGATTTTACCTCCAGGAGGTAATTGGGTTTTAATGCCTAATTTTTGGCAGAAAAATTCAACGGGCTCTTTTGATTCATACATATTAACAATCTCTGGAACTTGGGTTGATGGTCATCTAATTTTGAAGAGAAGCATCGAAAATACAATTTCAAAAGAAGTGACAGATTTTGGGGAGCAAGATTTGGGGATAGGTCCATTTGGCGCTATGTATATAAGGGCTGCTTTGGAAAACCCTATATGGAATGCAAAAAGTCACATTTTAGGAACAGCTTCTGTTGCTATTCACAATATAACAATCGTTCAGGGTGAAGAAATTCCAGAGAATGTTAAGCGCTCTATCCCCACTTCAATGATAGACTATACTTGGTTTACACCAGGTGGAGGGGGAGGCATTGCTTATACAACGTTTCTTCCTAGGACTGATTACAACTTTACTCGTGAAAATTAAAAATAAGAGCATTTTCCAAAAAAAATTGCTCTTAAGTAAAATAAATATATAAGATGCAACGCTCACCCAAAACTATTTTAGGAGTGGTAGAAATGAAAATGCGTTACTTAGCTTGTTGTGTAGCTTTTTTACAAATGAGTCTTTTTGCAACCTCAAAGCAGCAAACTGAATCTCTTTCAAAATCATTTGAAGGGGTAAAAGTGTCAGCAAGCGTTGGCTATAGTGGAATCTTGTTAAACTCAAGTAGATCTGGCCCAAAGCCAAAGAGTAGCACAAGTTATGGCGCCAACGGTGTTGGAGTTCAGGCTAAACTAGGTTATGATTTATCATTTTGTGAAAGATGTCTTGTGGGGCTTGGCGCTTATGGTCAGTATAACTCAGAAAAAACAACCAATGAGTTTTATGAAAGCTCAGCTACAACATCTGCAACTAGCAGAACGTTTTCAATGCCATGGAATGTGGGCTTAGATCTTAGGTTAGGTCTTGTTCCCATGAGAAACTGTCTTTTATTTATTTACGGGGGAGTTGATTGGGGATATCACAACTTTAAGTATGTAACTAAAGGACTAAACGAAAGCTTCACTCAGTTTAAAGCTGGAGGACTTCTCGGTGCTGGAATCGAGCAATCCTTTTGCGAACACTGGCTTGTCTCAGTTTCTGTTGATTATAGATGGTATGGCTCAGAAAACATCACTTATAGCAATGGTACAGTACAAGCTATTCAAGCTCGTTTAGCAACAGGGCTTTTCTCTTTCGGATATAGATTTTAATGTTCTTTTTTTTTCTGTAGTGGTCAGCTCCACTACAGAGTTTAGATCCAATGGACTTGCACTCTGCAATATTAAAATTTAATGCCATATTTAGTGAATAGAATAGGGTAGTTCATTAACTCTGTTGATTTAAAGTTGGTTGCCAATGTGGGCACAGAGACATGAACTTCAATAAAGTTTTTATTGCCACTAGATTTTGTGAATTCCTTGCCAAATACAAAATCAGGTGAAAATGTACTAACTGAATTTTCTCCAAGAGGTTTTACTTGGTTGCCGAACCCAAAGCCACCCATAACACCCAATCCAATATAAGAAGGGTTTTTGTTTGAGGGACTAAGATAATAATGGCCAGATAGGGTCCCATTGAAATAGTGTGCGACAAAAATAGTTGAATAGCTAATAGAGCCATCCCAACCTAATCGATTATGGCGTGATCTATATCCAACACCTACATTTGGAGTAAAGAAAAACATAGGCTCAAAAATAATAGGACCTATACCTACAGTAATATATGGATAGGACTCCTGGTTTACGTTATCTAGTTTCGACTGTGTAGCGATACTTTCCTTTGTGCTGACTGTATCATTCGTTAAAAGTTCACAATTCGCAGAGTTTATAAAAAATGAGCTTAAAACAATTCCAAACAATGTTGATTGTATTATTTTTTTCATATCTTTTGTTTGTGGTGTTAGTAATATTGTTTGATTATTTTAAATACAACAAAAGATTAAAGTGAAGTGGAAAATGTAATTAAGCTAGCTCTGGTTTAAAAAAGAATATTAAAAAACCTTTTTTTCTGTTATGTAAAAACTCTCTCATTAAATCGCTGAATTGGTCTTGGATTTATATAATAGCATCTAGAAGATGGGTAAGACGTTCTGCCGTGGATGTGTTTGTACAGATATAGGAGGATAAGATGCCAGGCAAAGTATCAACGAAAAGGTCTCTACTATGAAAAATGTTATCAAGACGATAAGAGAAACGAAACAAACAAATGCTCTTTATTATGACGGTACTGTAGCTGAAAGTTATGAGAAGCCTGAGGTGTTACAACAGATCCTAGATGCAAAATCTTGAAGCTTACGAATCAAACTGGATGTAAATTCAGGGTATAGCTTTATCTTGAAGAAATTGCATGATAATAATAGATTTTTTTTTAAATCCTTTCGAAAAATGGGTTTTTGGCTTGAAAATAGCAAATAACTTGCCAAAAGGGCATTTTTAGATTTACTAGAAACCCAATATAGTGCGAAAGTTATTGAAAGTCTAAAGATAGTTAGGCTTTTCTAACGAACCTTCTGGGGGAGTTAGGCGTTTTTTAATTTTAAGGAAGAAGTAGATACTAATGGAAAAATTTACAGGAATAGTTAAGTTTTTTAACACTCAAAAAGGTTTTGGATTCATTACACCAGACTCTGGAGATAAAGAGATCTTTGTTCACGTGAACGGAGTTGAAGGTGGTTCTGAACTAAACGAAGGACAAAAAGTCGAGTACACAAAAGAACAAGGCAAAAAAGGTCCTGAAGCAAGAAATGTTCGTGGACTTTAATCACTAAGTCCAAGTGAAAAAATACTGCTAAAAGAGTAATTGATTGGCAGTATTTTTTTTTCAAAGTCCTATTGTCAAAAACCGTTTTCTCACATAATTTTTTAGAATAAATTCAAAAGTCGAAGTTGTTCCAAACATTTTCGGGAATGTTTTTATTGATGAAAGATTTGTGTATGCATTTTAACTAAGTGTTAAATCTAAAAAATATCGTGTTTCTTTTTATATAAAAATATATATAAAAAATATATGAAAAGAGCGGTAATTATTTCAGTCATTGCTTTGTGCGTGACATCCATTATTATTTATACAGTCAATCGTTACTTTAAAAGTAAAACGCCAGAAAATGAACTGACGCTTTATGGTAACGTAGATGTTCGTCAAGTCGATATTTCTTTTCGTGTAAGTGGACAAGTGGATCATTTAGAATTCGAGGAAGGAGATGTTGTACGAGAAGGAGACTTAATGTGTACTATGGAAAAGTCTCCATACGACAGTTTACTTGAAGAATCTTTTGCTAATGCTGTGGCTATCAAAGCTGAATTAGATAATGCAAAGATCCTCTACGAAAGACGACTAGAGTTAATTGAGATTGGAGCAGTTTCTAAAGAAGATTTAGACAATGCAAGATCTAACTATGACAAGCTTCGAGCAAACTTAATCCAAGCAGAAGAGTCAATTAATGTCGCAAATGACAACCTATCTTACACAAGAGCATACGCACCAACAGATGGAATTATTCTAACAAGAATTAGAGAACCTGGAACAGTTGTCAATCCAGCTGAGCCCGTTTATACGCTATCTGTTAGTTCACCAATTTGGGTACGAGCTTTTGTTGATGAACCGAATTTAGGGCGTGTTCACTATGGGATGAAGGCTACGATCTATACCGATATAAAAGGTGGACGGCCTTTTGAAGGGAAAATAGGTTTTATCTCTCCCGTTGCAGAATTCACACCAAAAACGGTAGAGACAGCTAAGTTGCGAACAGACTTAGTTTATCGGTTAAGAATTTATGTAGATAATCCAGAGCATGAGCTTGTACAAGGAATGCCTGTGACAATTAAACTAAACTTAGATCAAGGATCACATTGATTGAGAACATTGCTGAAATTAAGAATGTTTCTAAGCAGTTTTTGCCTCATGCAACATTTGCACTTGAGGGGATCAATGCATCAATACCAAAAGGCAAACTTGTTGGCTTAGTTGGGCCAGATGGAGCTGGGAAGACAACTCTCATTAGGATCATTGCTGGTCTTTTAGCCCCAAGTAACGGATCTGTCACCGTTGCAAATAATGACACTTTAAAGAATTCAGAAATTGTTCATTATTTTACAGGCTATATGCCACAAAAGTTTGGACTTTATGAAGACCTATCGGTTTATCAAAACTTAAAACTTTATGCAGAGCTTCGCAATTTAGCCAAAGATGAAAGGCAAGAGACATTTGAAAAACTGTTGCAATTTACAAACTTGAAAGCCTTTAAAGAAAGGCTTGCTAGAAATCTTTCTGGAGGGATGAAGCAAAAACTTGGGCTTGCTTGTTCTCTTGTCAAAAAACCAAAGCTCCTTCTTTTAGATGAGCCAACAGTGGGTGTGGATCCGATATCTAGAAGAGAGCTCTGGGATATGGTAGGAAGCTTGCTAAAAGAGGGCATATCGGTTTTATGGAGCACAGCATATCTCGATGAAGCAGAAAAGTGTGATAGTGTCCTCTTGTTAAATTCAGGAAAGCTGCTCTTCAGCGGTGATCCAAAAGAGCTCACAAAAAAACTAGACAATAGAGTGTATACCATCTCACCTGAATCAGATCGCCGTAAAGTTCTTTTTGAGCTGCTCCAAGATGATAATATCATCGATGGTGTGATTCAAGGAGGTAAGATCCGTGTTGTAAAAAAAGAGATTATTCCTCTTGAGAATTTAGGTATCGAAGAAAAGGTTTTGCCGCGGTTTGAAGACGCTTTCATAGATATTTTAGGAGGAGGTCCCAAAGGAACATCTAAGCTAGCTCAAATAAGAGAGAGTACAACAAGCGAGAAAACAACTCCCGTATCTGCAAAAAATTTAAGTAAAATTTTTGGTAAATTCAGGGCTGTTGATGATATCTCAATTGAAATCAAAGAAGGTGAAATTTTTGGTCTTCTTGGTCCAAATGGAGCCGGTAAAACGACGACATTTAAAATGCTCTGTGGTCTTTTAAAACCAACGTTTGGAGAGGCTCTTATTAATGGGGTGAATCTTCAAAAAGCTCCAGATTTAGCGAGAATGAAAATCGGATACATGGCACAAAAATTTTCTCTTTACGGCAACTTAAGTGTCCAACAAAACTTAGAGTTTTTCGCTGGAATTTATAATTTGAAAAATCGAATGAAAGAAGAAGCTATTCAAGAAATGGTTAAAATTTTCAAATTAGATGAATACTTAGACATATCTGCAGACACCTTACCTTTAGGCTATAAGCAAAGACTAGCTCTAGCTTGCGCGAATATGCATAAGCCAAAGATCTTATTTTTAGATGAGCCAACTTCTGGGGTTGATCCGATTACCAGACGAGAATTTTGGAACCATATCAACGGCCTTGTTAGTAAGGGTGTGACAGTTATGATCACAACACATTTTATGGATGAAGCAGAATATTGTGATCGTATTGCGCTAGTTTTTCAGGGGAAAATCATTCAGTTAGCTTCGCCTTCTGAATTGAAAGATCAACTTAAATCTGAAAAAAATCCAAATCCTACTTTAGAAGATGCCTTCATAGAAATGATGAAAGATCATGGAGAGGGGGCACCCAGTGGATGAGATTGAACAAGTACTTATTGAAAAAAGAAAAGGTAAGGCAAGGCGAGTAAAGGCGTTAGTCTCCAAAGAGTTTTATCAAATTATTCGTGATCCAAGTACATTCTTGATCGCCGTATTTTTACCTCTATTGCTTGTTTTTTTGTATGGTTCTGGTGTCTCATTGGATTTAGATCATCTAAGAGTCGGGCTTGTTATGGAAGATACCTCTCCTGATGCCCAAAGCTTTGCTCAGTCCTTGACCGACTCTCGATATTTTCAGGTTAAAAAAGTGCTCCATCGGGAAGAGTTGAAAGATGATCTTACTAAAGGAGCAATCAGGGGAATGTTTATTATTCCATCTTATTTCACTCAATTTAGAAACCGTAAAGATAAAATAGCACCTATCCAAGTGATCGCAGATGGTAGTGAAACCAATACTGCAAACTTTGTTGTTAACTATGCTCAGGGAGCTTTTGCTAATTGGCTTACCCAAGAGAAAGTGGTTCAAGGAATGCAAAAGGAATATCCTTTGATAAATGTAGAGTCGAGATTTTGGTACAACGAGCAACTTCAAAGTCGCTTTTTTTTACTTTCTGGATCTCTTGCGATAACGATGACATTGATAGGAGCTTTACTCACTGCTTTAGTTGTTGCAAGAGAGTGGGAAAGAGGGACGATGGAAGCCCTAATGTCGACAACTGTAAGCATGAAAGAGTTGATCATCTCTAAAATGATTCCGTATTTTGTTTTAGGGCTCATCTCAATGGCACTTTGTGTGGGGCTCTCTGTTGCGGTGTATGGTTTGCCACTTAGGGGTTCTATTTGCTTGCTTGCGCTTGTGTCGTCTGTCTTTCTGTTTTGCTCTCTAGGTCTTGGACTAATGATCTCAACAATTACAAAAAACCAAGTGTTTGCCTATCAAGTCACATTGATTGTAGCGTTTCTTCCGGCCTATATTTTGTCGGGGTTTTTATTTGAAATTTTAAGCATGCCTAAATGGATTCAAATTTTGACACATATCATCCCAGCTAAATACTTCGTTCAAAGTCTGCAAACGCTATTTTTAGTCGGTAATATTTGGGATCTGCTTCTGTATGATATGGCTATTATCTTTGTCATAGGTTGTGTGTTTTTTGCAATTACAGCAGTTAAAACAGTGAAGAGGCTAGATTGAAAAAGATACTTGCTTTAATTCGGAAAGAACTCCTTATGGTCTTAAGAGATAAAAAAGTAAGAATCTCTATACTTGTTCCTCCCATTATGCAGCTAGTTATCTTTACATTCGCAGCAACTCTAGATGTTAAAAACGTTCCCATTGGGATTTTAAATAGAGATAATGGAGAGCAATCCATTGAGCTTGTTCAGCGATTTTATGGTACAAAAACATTCAATAATAAAATCTATTTTTTAAAATCTGTCGATGAAATTGCTCCTTTTATTGACCATCAAAAAGGAATCATGGTTCTTTCTATCGATGAACAGTTTTCTCGTAATTTAAATGCGGGTAAGAAAGCTGAGATCCAATTGATTTTTGATGGAAGGAAAACAAATACAGCTCAGATTGTTTCAGGGTATGCGTCTGATATTATTCACCGCTTTAACAACGATTATTTGGAAAAATCAAAGTATAAAGTCCACAATGTTTCTTTAGTCTCAAGAGTATGGTTTAACCCAAATACCTATTATTTTTGGTATAATATTCCATGTCTTGTTGCGATTCTTTCGATGCTGACCTGTCTTGTGGTCACAACGCAGTCTATTGCAAGAGAGAGGGAATTAGGAACGTTTGATCAACTTTTAGTCTCTCCCTTATTACCATTTGAAATTCTAATAGGCAAAGTTGTCCCAGGTATTTTAATAGGTCTTTTTGAAGGGTTGTTCATGTTGCTGATCGGATCAACGGTTTTACAGGTGCCTTTTACTGGTTCTGTTGTATTATACGCCTTAAGTCTTTTTGTTTTTGTTAGCGCTATTAGTGGAGTTGGTCTTTTTATTTCTGCTCTATCTGCTACGCAGCAGCAGGCTATGCTTGGAACATTTGTGTTCATGCTCCCTTCAGTTTTGATTTCTGGTTTTGCAACACCAATAGAAAATATGCCCACATGGTTACAACCCGTGACATATTTGATTCCTTTGAGATATATGCTAATAATATCAAAGGGAGTTTTTTTAAAAGCTATGCCGGCAAGAATTGTTTTAACTAATCTGTGGCCACTTGTTTTAATCAGCGTTGTAAATTTATTAGGTGCTGGGATCTTTTTTAGAAGGAGACTTCAATAATGAACGTTATGAAAAAGTCCTTAACTTTAGCATGTTTTATTCTGAGCGCTTGCAGCGTTGGCCCTAACTATAAAGCTCCAGAGACTTGTATAGAAGAATCTTGGGTGAATTCTGAAACTAAGGTTGCAGTATCTGAGACAGATCCGATCACAAAATGGTGGGATGTTTTTCAAGATCCTCTTTTAAATAAATACATCAAGCTTTCTGTCGATAACAACCAAGAGATTTTGACGGCTATGTCAAATATCTTACAAGCAAAGGCTTTGAAAAAAGTTGTGGCATCTGCTTTTTATCCACAAATTGGAGCAGATGTCAATGCCACAAAGACCTACTTTAGTAAAAATGGACCGGTTTTTGCTATAGGACCATCTGCTGGATCATTCCCTGGAACAATTTCGAATGTCACAGGCCTTCCTTTTTCCTTACAGACACCTCAGATACAAAGCCTATTTAACTTGCTATTTGATTTTTCTTGGGAAATAGATCTTTTCGGTAAAACTCGAAGATCTGTAGAAGCTGCCAACGCTGAAATTGAAAGCGTTATTGAAGAAAAAAACGATCTGTTAATTTCTGTGATGGCAGAGATTGCTAGAAACTATATAGAGCTTCGGAGCTTTCAAAAGCAAAAGCTTCTCTTAGAAGAAAATTTGTCAGTCCTTGAGAAAAAAGCCTATATTATTCGCAAGCAATATGAGCTTGGTTATGCAGATAAACTAGATGATGAAAATATTCAGGCGATTTTATCATCACAAAAAGCAAAAGTCCCAGAGGTCGATGCGCATATCTATCAAAATATTTATATCCTTTCTGTTTTAACAGGATCTCTGCCAGAAACGCTGTTAAATGAATTGTTGTGTGCGCAGCCCCTTCCAAACGTGCCAGAAAATATTGCTGTTGGTTTGAAATCAGATCTTTTAAAAAGAAGACCCGATGTTAGACGGGCTGAAAGGAACTTAGCTGCAGCTACAGCTTATATAGGAGTCGCTGTTGCTTCATTTTTTCCATCCCTTACCTTAGTTGGAGATGGAGGTTTGCAGTCGTTAGCACTCGATAAATTGTTTTCATGGAAAAGTAAAACAGGAGCTATCGGAGGTAATGTTAATTTTCCAATTTTTCAAGGAGGTAAGTTAAAGGGGAATCTAGAAGCGAAATACGCAGAAACGCATGCCGCGTTTCATGTTTATCAGCAGACCGTGTTAAAAGCTTTGGAAGAAGCTGAGAGCTCTCTTATGGCTTTTACCCAGAGTACAAAAACGAATGAAAAAAGAAAGCTGGTAACAAGTCACTATCAAAAAATCACAAAGCTTAGAACAGCTCAAGCTCTTCGAGGATTAACAAGCTTAGTCGATCAACTCAATTCCGAAAGTACTTTAATTGACGCTAAATTGCTTCAGCTTGAAAGTAAAACAAGCTCGTTGATAAACCTTGTCTCTCTTTATAAGGCGCTCGGTGGTGGGACTGAGTGTTTTTGATTAAAGCCCTCATTCACCACTTCTAATTGGAATATATCAAATCGTCTGTTAGACTTCCCAGCCTTAAAAAATTAAAAACCGATTGTATTTGGTCTAGTTTGAGGACCAAAAGAAGGGAATTAGGATATTAACCAACTAGGTATTTTGGAGATTAAATGGTATTAGTTTCAGCAGTAGGATCAGCTTTTTTAGGAGTGAAGTTTTTGGAGGCTTCAATAAAAATAGGAACTTATTCTCCTAAAATAAGAAATAACGAAGATTTTTCACTCAGAAAAACAGTGGATAAGATAGGTCGCTTTTGCTGTAGTTCAGGGCTTGCATTGATGGGTGTAAACCATCTGACAGAAAGTGGTATTTATTCATATTCAATCTGTAATGGAAAAGAATCTGTTGATGAAACAAGGGAGCTTTTGAAAACTATAGGAAATTTCAATATACTCGGGTTGGGATTGATTTCAATAGGGGTTGTTTCAACGCTTATTTCAAGGCCTTTTGAAGAATAAAAAACAGTAGAGATCCAACATATGTCAGATTTACCTAAATGCCCAAAGTGTGGCTCAGAATACACCTATGAAGATGGGGTTTTATATATTTGTCCAGAATGTGCTCATGAGTGGCCTATTCAACAAGAAGAATCCTTAGATGATGAGCCAGCTATCGTAAAAGATGCTCATGGTAATATCCTTCAAGATGGTGATAGTGTGACAATCGTTAAAGATCTCAAAGTTAAGGGGTCATCATCTGCTTTAAAATCTGGTACAAAAGTAAAAAGCATTCGGCTGGTTGCAGAGGTTAATGGTCATAATATTGAAGCTAAAGTCCCAGGTTTTGGTCAGATGATGCTTAAATCTTCAATCGTTAAAAAAAGCAGTTAACGTCTTCATGTTTTCACAGATTAACGCTCTGTGAAAAATTTCTTTTCATCAAAGGCGAAGAACGTCTACGGTCGGAGTTCATAGAGTTTTCAGCTTTGGATTTAGCCTTTCCTAAAGACCGACCAGCAGAGGATCAAGATCTTGAAACGCGGTTTGCTCATTTAAATGTATCTACTAAGCCGGCTCATATTTCTTTTAGACAGCCAACAGATTATGAATTATTTGATGGTATTAAGATGCGATCGCAGATTCAGTTTTCCTTTGACAGTGAATCTCCTCTTTCTGATGGAGCAGTAGCTGTTTTTCGAAAAGCAATAAAAGTTTTAAGAGAAAACTATGATTTTTTACGCTCTCATTCTCAACTTCCTGTATCCTCAAAAGATATAATTATTCAAGGGTCTCATGATTTTTTTGTTAGGGAGCTGAATGAAGATAAACCAGAACTCACCCGACTGGCAGGATCACAGCAAAACTGTGAAGCTATTCGATTGGATAAAAAACATAACCTCGTGAGAAAATCAACTGCTTTTGATGATGAGAATGAGGCTTCCATCTCCCTATCTTTTGAAGGCGACTCTATTTTAAAACCTATTTGTATAGAAGCTGGTGCTATTTGGTTTCCTTATTTCAAAAATGGGGATCTCTTTGATTATCTTAACAGAAAACCTTTTAGACCTTTATCTCACAGAGAGTTTCTAATGTGTCGTAATATTGTTGATGCGGTTAGGCACATACACGGTAAGGGGTATGTTCATAGGGACTTGAAACTAGAAAATGTGTTGGTCACAGATGAGTACAAGGCTAAGCTGACTGATTTTGAGTTTTGTCTGTTAGTTGAAACTTCAAGAGAAGACAATGACCATCCTGGTACCAGATCTTACTATCCTCCAGAATATCTCTCAGGATCTAAAGTTAGAGCTGATCCTTCAGCAGATATCTGGAGTTTAGGGATATCACTTTTTCTTTTTGCTACAAAAGCGCATCCTGTTAAGTACTATTATCAAATGAGCGAGGAAGTAGCTGATAGAAAAATGTTAGCTTTAGGCTCTAATAAGAGGCTTTTGTCCAATAGAGTGGATGAGCTTTTTAAAGGCGAATCCGAAGAGTTTAACCCAAACCGCCAGCTTGCTATGATTGCAGTAAATTGTATAAACCATACTCCCTCAGACAGGCCTTCGATTGAAGAGGTGAGTGAGCTATTAACTGAAATGGAAAGCCGTTATTTTACAGGGGATAGTTAAGGTAGGTTTTAGTTGGACAGGGGATGTTTGAAAGGGATATGTAAAGCAAATGGAATCGACATATCTTACATCAGAGCAAATAATAAAAAGCCTTCTCTTATTTTACTTCATGGACTCATGTTAAATGGAGCTTGTTGGATGCCTTTAGCGCGCATTTTCGAAAAAGATTATGATGTTATTGTGCCAGACGCTAGAGGCCATGGCAGCTCAAGCGCTCCAAAAAATGGTTATTCATATGAATATTTAGCTACCGATCTTAAGGGGTTCATCGAAGAGCTCAATATTGAGTCTCCAGTAGTATTAGGACATTCCATGTGAGGAATGACAGCAGCTTTAGCAGCAAGTCACTATCCTAAGCAATTGTCAAAAGCCTGTTCTTGATTTTTTAACTCAAAACACTACTGATTTTGATTTCACAACCAGCTCTTAATTAGATAGTTGATGACATATGTTGATAAATTGCACAATAACCTATATAATAGGTTATATGATCTATATAGGAGGTTGCTTGTGTTGGAGTCAATTTTTGGATCAAAAAAAATTGAGAAAATATTGTTTTTCCTTCTCTTAAATGAGAGTTGTTA
Organism: Chlamydiia bacterium; assembly: GCA_030427725.1. Lineage (GTDB taxonomy): Bacteria > Chlamydiota > Chlamydiia > Chlamydiales > JAUICV01. The sequence continues at coordinate 256,272 of JAUICV010000001.1, forward strand.
TGGAAGTTTGCTAGCAAAAACATTTGAAGAAGCTTTGTCTCCATTTCAAAAAGCATTGGATAGGTTGGAGCTTGGGGGTGTTCTTGTGAGTTTTTTGAAAGGGAAAACTAGAGTATATCAGTTTAATCCCAGATATCCATTCCTAGCAGAGCTTAAACTTTTTTTAGAAAAAGCTTACCTCTTTTTGCCGCAGGAATACAAAGATCTTTATTATGAAAAACAAACACGTTCCCGCCCACGAAGAAGAAGGAAGCCCTTATGAAACTAGAATATATTACAATAGAACAGTTAGCAGCTGTAGTTTCAAGTAAACTACAAGAATATGGCGTTGATAGTATTTTAGTAGGAGGAGGGTGTGTATCTGTTTATTCGAAAAATAGATATCAATCTTATGATCTAGATTATGTAACTTATGAAGACATGAACAAAGTTAAAGTAGCGTTAAAGGAATTAGGATTTAAGAGAAAAGGACATCATTTTGAACATAAAGATTGTCAATATTTTATTGAGTTTGTTGCGCCTCCAGTTTCGATTGGATCTGAACCTGTTCATGATTATGAGTATCACAAAACAGCATTTGGAACGATTAAAATGTTGACACCAACAGATAGCATTAAGGACAGACTTGCCAGTTACTATTATTGGAATGATTATCAAAGTTTGGATCAGGCTATAAATATTTACGAAGAAATTCCAAATCGAATTAACTTAACCGAGATTAAAAGATGGTCTGAAAAAGAAGGTCATTTACAAAAGTTTCAAGTTTTTTTAAAAAAAATTAACTAAGGCTGTCGGTGTCTAAAACAAATAAGTTTTATCTTGTTGAAAATTTGGCAAGAGACAGTTTTGTAGCGCCATTGCAAATGAAATGAGCGGGTAACTATCTGCTTCTACAATCTTTTAAACGTTTCAAAGGCTATGTCTACGACACCTCCAGGCACAAACATATCCAGAAAGTGATTGTACATTTCTAATTTATTAATACTTTGGGGATTCTTTTGGAGTATTTCGTGGGCGTAAATAGCAATATCTTCAATTATGCGTTCGTGTCTGTAGTATGCTAAGGCTGTGTCGTTAACTTCATCTGTACTGTAGCCCTTATAAAAAAGCTTGTTTTCTGATGGTTCATTCCAAACATTTCCGACGCCTCCGCCTATGAACATGAGATCTCGCTCTTTTGGAGCTAAAATAGGTTCATCTAAGTCCACTATGTAGAGATGAGATTTATCATCCACTAATATATTACCTGCATGAATATCAGAATGACAAAGAACAAAGGGAAGAGAAATGTGTTGGAGTTTTTTTGCTAAAAGTTCAGCGCGATTCACCAACTGTGAAATAACAGCCTTCTGCTCTTTCATAAACAGGTGTAAGTTTATGGCTATTTCATCTCCAAAATGATCTGTTTCGATATGATCATAGATAGATCGAACAGCTTTTCTCCATTTGTTTGAGTAGGTCTCTTTTCGGATTTTTTGTTGGATGGGAGGTGGTAGCTTAAAAGTGTGAATTTTCTTAAGCGCTTTGCCAAGACTTATCCATTGATTGTTTGATAGGCTCAGTTCAAATCCATTTTGTCCATCAATAAATGGATAGACAATGACCGTAAAGTTATTGAGTTGTTGAGTGAGTTTCCCCTGACTTGTCTTCACTGGTGAAATGATCTGAGCTAAACCAAACTCATGTAATAGCTCTACAATTTCGAGGCTAATCTCTGGAGAGGTCCCTTGTTTAATTTTTATAAAATATGATGAGTGATCCAAAGCGTCGATTTTGTAAGTTGAAGCGTTTAGGTCAGCTCCAATACGAAGAGGTTTTATTGCTCTGCAGTCTATGTCATAATAATTTTTTAAACAGTCTCTGATCATTAAGTCTGATATAAATCGTTTACTTATCATAAGGTGCTTAAGTTTTTCGTTTTTTATAGGACCTATGTTAGGTAAATCCAAAGTGAAATGTAACATAATTAGTTAATCTCTTGTAAAGAATGCATTACATATATCTTCTGATGCTTTTTTTTGTATTTTTCGTGTAAAATGTCTCCCAGAGAAAGAGGAGTTCTTATGAGTAATGCATTGCAAGCTTATAATCGAAAAATACCAGAAGATGGTGGGTTCTCTGGAGAAGTTGATAAGCGGCCTGCTGTATTAAAACATCTTCATTTTATACAAAGTTTATTTAAAGAAATAGAATATGTCCTTAATGTACTTTTTTACCGGTATAGTTCTCCTAAGCCAAAATTTTATAATAAAGAGATAACCTGGAATAAAGACAGTCAGGGATTAATTATCTTTATTCATGGGTTGCATAGCGATCCATCTACTTGGTTTCAACAAGCTTTGCTATTATCAAAAAACACAAAAGTCGATAGTTATGCTCCAATAGTGCCTAAAAGGGGCGTATGCTCTTTAGATGAAGCTACTAAACCATTACTTCCAAAAATTATAGATTATACTAAGAAAAACCCCGGTAAACCTGTTTGTCTACTAGGAGCCTCCAATGGTGGCCGAATTGCGCTATCTTTAGAATCTAAGCTGCGCTATAGCACACCAAGAACTCCGGTGAAAATTTCTTCTATTGCAGGAGTTCATTTTGGATCATCCCGGGTTAATCGGCTTGAAAAGCATTGGATTCTCAAGTGGTTTTGCCCAGGTAAAGTCAAGCAGGAGTTGAAATTTGGTAGTACAAGAGCAGAGCGATTATTAGAGCAGGTTAAAAAAGAACTTCCTAAGAATTGTGCTCCGCGTAGCTATGATTTTTATGCGACTCGAGAAGATTTATTAATTCCCGATCTTTCATCGACATTGCCTGAACTTGGTAAAGGAGAAAAAGCTCATATCATTAACGGGGTAGGTCATAGTTCTATTGTTGCTGCTGTTGCCAGGGAGCAAATGGATTCTTGTTTTCAATGGATACAATCATTTCAAAGTCGAGCCTAAAAATAGATCTCAGTGAAGATGAGTAATTTCTATATTCTCACTCAACCAGTTTAGAAATTTATCTAGGAAATATAACACTAAAAATGGCCGTATTTGGTAAATACGGCCATTTTTTGTAAAAATACGGCCAAAACATTGAAAAAATGGCCGTATTCGGGGTAAAATGGCCGTAAAGAGATAAAAGTGGCCGTATTATGAGTTTAAGAGATAATAAAATGGCAATATTGAGACTGCTGGGTTTATCATCAGAACCAGTGGGTTTGCCAGAGTTGATGCTTAAGTTGGGTGAGGGTTTTAAGGAAAGAACGGTTAGAAGATGGCTACACCTTCTAGTGGAAGAAGGAGCGGTAAGGAAGGTCGGCCACAAGCGTGGGACTAAATACATTGTAGCAGGCAGATTAGAGGACGATATAAATGAAATAAGCAGTTGTTTTAGCTCAGCTAGTCTAACAGTTATTGGATTGATCAAAAAACCTTTATTTGAGCGGAAGCCGATAGCCTACTTAGAGGAATGGGTTGATAGCTATTTACCCAACTCAAGCTATTATTTACCAGAGATTTTAAGGAAACAGCTACATGCTGCAGGTGAGAGAGCTAGTGCACAAGATCCAGCGGGCACATATGCTCATCAGATTTTTAACAGATTAATTATAGACTTATCGTATAACTCATCACGCTTAGAGGGTAATACGTACTCTTTGTTAGATACAGAGCGGCTGTTGATTCATGGCGATTCTGCAGAAGGAAAGCTAAATGAAGAAAAAGCAATGATTTTGAACCATAAGGAAGCTATTCGTTATCTAGTCGACAATGCCCAAAGGCTCGAAATTAGTCGAAATAATATCTGTACTCTGCATTTTCTGCTCTCTGATGGTCTTTTGGAGTCTATTGAATCAGGTAAGGTGAGAAGATATAGCGTTCGAGTTGGGGGTTCAACTTATATTCCATTTGAAGATCCAAAAATACTAGAGAGACTGCTAGGAAAAATAGCTGAGATGTCTGCTCAAATTATAGATCCATATGAGCAAAGTATTTTTCTTTTAATTCATATTAGTTATTTACAAGCTTTTGCTGATGTAAATAAAAGAACTGCTAGGCTAGCGGCCAATATACCTCTTATCAAAAAAAATCTAGTTCCTCTTGCCTTCAGTGATGTTCGCGTTGAAGATTATATGTCAGCCATGATTGCAGTCTATGAACTCCAGAATGTACAACCTCTTATAGATTTATACGTATATTCTTATTTGCGTACATGTGCAGCTTATGATTCAACAGTAAAGTCGATGGGATTTGATGAGGTGCGCGTACGATATCGACAAGAGAGAAGAGTTTTGGTTAGAGAGGTTATTGTTAACATGCTCACCGGTGATCAAATAAAAAAATATGTGGATATAGAGTCGACTAAGAAAATACCAGAGACAGCGCGGTCTGATTTTATTGAAGATGTTTTAGAGGATTTAGAGCAGATAGATGAAAGTAGATTAGCTGGACTTGGTATTTCTCCTGAACAGTTAAGAGTATGGAAGAAGCAATGAATTTATGGTCTAAGCGATTAATAACGCTGCATGTTTTTATTTAACTCTTCAAGCAAAGTGACAGCAGTCTCATTGTATTTATTAACAGGGTGAGGATCAATCCCTGGTGTCTCTGTAAGAACCTTTACAATTTTCTGAGTAGTGATACAAGCATTATATCCCTTTGTGTCGTAATAGCTGTAACGAACATTTTTTATAGCAAGCATCAAAGCTGTATTTCCGTCTTCATCAACAGAGTTGATTGGTTTTGTGCCAAAACCAAAAAATGATCCCGCATGAATTGCTGGAACTTTTAAAAGTTTTTGAACGGTCTTGAAATCTTTCATTCTTACAGCTTCCATAAGAGCTGTTTTGCCATGTTGGTTAGAATATGTGACATTGGCCCCTGCGTTTAAGAGAAGTTGTATCATTGATTCACCTTGACGCTGAATAGCTTTAATAAGAGGGGTATTCTTGTTTTTGTCTTTACAATTTACATTAGCTCCAGCTTTTATCAATTCCTTTACAGTAGCCAAATAGCTTCCATTAATAGCATTGAAAAGAGGAGTCGTCTCGTTTTCGTCTTTACGATTAACTTTAGCTCCAGCTTTTACAAGATCTTTGATCATGTCTGAACAATCTGCTCTTATAGCTAAATCTAGGGCTTTATTTGGATTTTTTTCTAACTGGATAAAGATCTTTGCCATATCTCGATGATGATGTCTTATAGCAAATTCTAGAGCTGGTGTTTTCATGTCCCAGTCGCAGTCACCACTAGTCCATACATAAGGTATTTGTGTATTTACATCAGCTCCAGCCTTTATAAGTTTTTGCACTGTATTAGTCTGATGTTTTTTTACAGCTAAAATAAAAGCAGCATTTAACTCAGCTTTCGACATTTTTGAGTAGTCTTCTATTACTTTTAAGCTTTTTTGTTGTTGCGCATTAGACAATGACACATTTTTCTGATTTAAATCAGAAAACAGGTTTGTAGATAAAATAATCGCTAAGCATAACGCTGCATTTTTCATAAAAACTCCAAGTAATAGGGGCGAAATTATAAAGCATTAAAAACGATTTTCTCAATAAGAAAGAAATTGATTTACAGTATTGTACGGAAGGATATTGGGTGCACTTAAAACTTTTGATCCATTTTTTGTTTTAAAAAAAAAGTAAGAAAACTAAGTCTTGTTAGGTTTCTCGTTTAGATCAACAAACAGCCGGAGGTTTCCCGGCTGTTTGTTTGAGTTGCTAACTCAATTCTTTGTTGGCAAATACCTGAATAGCTTCTGAGATGAACTCAGGTAAACGAGGATGGTATGGCTCATATGCTTTACGAAGATCGCTATCCACAATAAATTTTCCATGACCAACATAAGACTCTTTCGTAGGAGTCCAGAACTTGCTTAGCCATTTATAGTGTTTGTAAGTAGCTTTTTGCACGTCTATTGTGTCGACCTTGAAATTATTCAATAGCAGATGAGTGAGTTCTTCACAAATAGCTGTAAACTCTTTTTTTAATGTTTCCTCGTCTTCTTTAGTCCATTTCTTAACATTTTTTTTACTTTCTTCGATATGAACTTTTCCTTGGTCTCCGAATCGCTCTATGATTTGCCTTTTAGGATAGTTCCTCCAGCTGTGTTTGCAAATGCGATGATTGACTTGATAATGCCTTTTAAGTTGGTTGTATTTTCCTTAAATTCAAGGGTTTCCCCTTCATTATTGTGTCCTAGTTTTTAATTTTAACTAGGAAATAAACACGGAAGCGCTAGGAAGTCAAGAACTTCCTAGTAAGAGCCATTCCTCCTGTCGTGGAAATGGGGAATTGTTCACAACTGATCACCATCCAGCAGAGACAATACGGAACCTCTAGGAATCATATAATTTCTTTTTGACTCCTATTGTTTACAATCAGATTTTAAAGTTTTAATTTTCTTTTGTGGCACGTTATGGCGTGGATCAATTGAACGTGTACTAAGATCTATTGATCTCACTCATCCTCAATTTGTCATTTTGGCTATTTTAGGCTGGTTAACCGAGGAGGGGACCTGGTTACACAGGCCGCAATTGGGAAAATGGCAGGACTTGATCCCAACACTGTATCTCAAATTATAAGAGGCCTTGAGCTAAAAAAGTTCATCCTACGCAAAAGTTCTTCTGATGGAAGCGCTAAAAATCCCATTTTAACAAAGAAAGGTTTTGATCTTCTTAAAAAAGCAATGCCTGCAGTTGAAGTAAAAGATGATGTGTTTTTTCAAGACCTTACAGAAAAAGAGCTCGAATATATGATCGGTGTTTTTCAAAAATTACTTAAAACAGGTTAAGTGGTCATAGACAGATAAAATAAGATTTTCGAAAAGTATGTTGAGGGAAATAAGGGGCTATCAGTTACTAAAAAAGGCTTCAGTCCTAAAACTGAAGCCTTTTGTTTGATTGGAGGTGGAGAGAATCGAACTCTCGTCCTTAGCCAACGTCATAATAATGACTACATGCTTATCGCCTTTAAATTAATTGATCCTGATAGAAGGCGCTCTACTTAAGATCAATCCACAGTTTTAAAATCTCGATAGACTATCGTTAACTGTGCAACTCTAGGCTATCATACTAGCTATATGACGATGGACTTCTAAGCCACTAGTCGAACTTAAAACCATCGGCTGCTTAAAGACTGTTAGGTCTTAAGCTGCTGCAAGATAGAAATCTTCTTGAGTTTCTTTTTCTGCAATTATTGTTTTATCGGCTTTTTTAAGAGGCCAACCGATACCCTCTGCATGCCACTATTACTTCATTTCTAAGTCGAAACCAGTACACCCCCATGGGATATTATAACATATTTGAAAAATATGCTCAAATGTCCCCTTAGTTTATTAAATAGAGGGGGTTTAAGGAAAGGGTTAAATGCTAGGGGCCTGACCATCTTGGTTCAAAAGATGAATGATTGACTTGTTAGGCGATTTCTGTGAGATATAGGTGTCGGATACAGAAGAATCGCAAATCTTAAATTCACTCCAAATACCACTTAGCTATAAACTTACACATGCTTGCCGGAACAGTATTCACTGTTAATTTGTTTGCAAGATCCAAGGGAGTCGATGGTGATCTCCTCTCTAGGATCAGAGAGCGGATATTTTGAGCAACAATAGAGATATTGAAGAATGTAAGTGATATTAAAGAAGGCGTGACAACACAAGTAGCCGTACCTAAGAGGGAGTTATAATTTAATGAACAAAAAACAGTCGCAGCTAATGCTGAAGTTATAGCAGTTTCTCGTGAATGAAGGATAAACTTGTTTAGATTGCGAACTTCAAATAAAGACGTTGCGTTAATGCTATTTTCTATATAGGCCGTAACTGACTCGAAGTTACATCTTCTTTGCATAGGTCTCAAATCTTCCTCTAAAATATGAAAACATAGTCTAAACGTAGTTTCATGTTTAGTAAAAATCAATATCTGATCTTAAGTGATTGTAAAACAGTTGATCTAACAGTAGTTGTTTGTTCGACTAAGAGATACGATAGATAGAGAAACTATATCTAGGATCCAAAAAGACAAAAAACGCCTTGTTTAGAATCACTACTTAAGTATTTTTCAGCGGTTTTGCTAAAAAATACTCTGGCTGTAGTTGTAGATTTTGTAACTGTTTTAACTAACGTTTTAACATCGGTAGTAGAAAAATCTCGAGTGGTTTTATTAGATAAAATCTGCAAGGTATTTTCGGATAAGATGTTTATCTCTTGGGATAAAACAGCTGCTGTTGCAGCTGTTAGAGGGTAAAGTAAAGAAACTTGAGGAACCGCTATAAAAAAAGCTGTTGCAACACAAGAGGTAATCGATGCAAACTCACTGACTTTGTGGAGTGTGTTTAACTTCTGAATAGTGCTATCAGAAGGAGTATTAATTGAGCTTTGTAGTTTTTCGAAATTTGTAATCGCTGTCATTAAAATACCTTCTGCTTCTGTGGTTGCTTATAGTGCTACTTCAAACTTAAATAAGAGATAGTTTCAGAAAACTGAAACTATCTTCTATCTCTTCTAGAAGAACGTCTTCTAGGACCCTTTGAGTCAAATTTAGAGCGGCCACCACCTCGTCGTTTTTTCTTAGCAGAAAAAACATCAAGCTCAGAAACCTCAGTTAGTTTAACAACTTTTACAGGAGCTTCTTTTCTGAAATATCTCGAGATGAGTCTTAGAGAAATTTCTTCTAGTTTGTGACTCTTTTTAAGGTCATTTAAGATGTTTTCAGCTTCAACATGGATAGTTTCTTCACCAAGGTTTTCAGTGAATTTTATCTGCTGACGATACTTGATTTCATCAACTGTTGGTAGATCTGAAAAATCTATGTTAGATGCTTTTGTCTTAACAAATCGTCGAAGAACTGGGATTTGCTTTTGAGTTAATAAAGTAATCGCAACACCTTTGTTACCCATTCTGCCTGTTCTTCCAATTCTGTGGGTATAACACTCAGGGGAGTATGGAAGTTCATAGTTAAAGACATGGGAAATATCTGTCACATTAATACCTCTTCCTGCGACATCTGTAGCTACAAGCAGGCTCTTTTTAGAGTTTCTAAAGCGATCGATAGATTTCTTCCTGTCTGATTGAGACATGTCTCCATGAAGGCAAAGAGTTGAAAAACCTACTTGAACAAGCTCTGAATATACTTCATCGACTTCTCTTTTTGTATTACAAAACACAATTGCTTTATCTGGCATGTGATATTGTAAAATGCGAACAAGAGCCGGAGTCCTCTCTCTGTGTGCTACCAGGTGATAAACCTGATGAATGTCTGCATTGTGCTCGTCTTTTTTTGACTGATCGACAGTCACCGGATCTGTCAAAATTTGTTTGCAAACTTTTTTGATTTGAGAAGGTAGGGTAGCAGAGAATAAAAGTGTTTGCTTTTCTTCTGGTAAGTGAGAGAAAATCGATTGAATGTCTTCTAAAAATCCCATGTTTAGCATTTCATCAGCTTCATCTAGCACAACTAGTTTTGGCTTGAAGTTTTTTAGATGTTTTTTAGAACTAAAGAAATCTAAAAGTCTTCCAGGTGTCCCTACAATAACTCTTGAGTCTTTTTTGACACGTTGAATTTGTTTTTCAAACGACTCACCACCATAAATAAGAGCGGGCTCAATTTTAAGATGTTTACTAAAGAGCTTCATCTCATGACAAACTTGCATAGCAAGTTCTCTAGTAGGCGTAATTACTAGAATTGTGTTCTCTTTATCTTGAGATAAAAGTTCAAGAGCAGGAAGGGAAAAAGCAGCAGTTTTTCCAGACCCTGTCTGAGCTTTTGCGATAATATCTTTTTTTTCTAAGATGTGAGGAATGGTTTCTGCCTGTATAGGCGTTGCATCGACATATCCGACATCATTAATGGCTTGTTTGAGTTTGTCGTTAAAGTCAAACTCGGAAAATGGTTTACTCATTCTTAATATACTCCAAAAAGGGTTTGTAGTTACCACTTAAAAAGCGTCTTCATCCGAAAACTCTTTGAGGAGCTGAGCTTGTCCCAACACTTTTGAAGAGGAGGTAAAATTTTACTTTAGAAGAGAAGATTATAGAGAATACGAGCGATTTTATCCAGAATATTCAAAATAGGAGAAACTTTTTACCTCTGGTATAGATCTAAACTCGCTCCATGGGCTAACATTGAGGGGTATTTTTAATAGTTTTGGTTCAGGTTCCATGTTCGAAATAGACAAAGATAGTTTTTCAAAAAGAGAAGAAAAAATTTTAAAACTATGGAAGGAAAAGAAGACTTTTGAAAAGTCTTTAGAAATTACGAAAAAAAATCCTGTTTTTTCGTTTTACGATGGACCTCCATTTGCAACGGGACTTCCCCATTATGGACATTTGTTAGCCGGAACGATCAAGGATATTATTCCGCGATTCAAAACGATGAAAGGGTTTCATGTTCCAAGAAAATTTGGATGGGACTGTCATGGACTTCCAGTCGAGAATGAAATAGAGAAAGCTAAGAATATTGCAGGGGCTCCTGAGATTGAAAAATTTGGAATAGCCGCTTTCAATGAAGAGTGTAGATCGATTGTTCAAAGGTTTGTAAGTGATTGGAAATCGTCTGTCTTTAGAATGGGTAGATGGGTTGATTTTGACAACGCCTATAAAACTATGGATAAATCCTTTATGGAATCGGTTTGGTGGGTCTTTGGCTCGCTATTTGAAAAAGGGCTTGTCTATCAAGGCTTTAAGGTGATGCCATTTTCTGCAAAACTTGGAACTCCGCTCTCTAACTTTGAAGCAAACTCAAACTATAAAGATGTTTCAGACCCATCTTTGACAGTAAAGATCAAGTTGAATGGTCAAGACAATACGTACATCCTTATTTGGACGACAACACCTTGGACTCTTCCAATGAACTTAGCCGTTATTGTTTCGGATAAGATTGAATATGTGAAGATTCAAGATAAAAAATCAGGGGAGAAGTACATCTTAGGAAAAGGAAGGCTCAAGGCTTATTTCCCAGATGAACAAGATTACGAGATTTTAGAGACCTTTTCTGGAGATAGCTTAAAAGATACAATTTATGAGCCGATCTTTGATTATTTCAGTGATCGGAAAAATAGCGGCGCTTATAGGATCCTTTTAGATGAGGCAATCAGTGAAGAAGATGGTACAGGTGCTATGCATGCCGCGCCAGCCTTTGGTGAAGTGGATTTCTATATTTGTCAAAGAGAGGGAATCGAACCTGTTTGTCCAGTGGATCAAAATGGAAGATATAATAGCGCAGTAGAAGATTACAAAGGCCTGTTTGTTAAAGATGCAGACAAAGATATCATCAAAAGACTTAAAGAAAAAAAACGCATCTTTAAGCATACACAAGTAAATCACAGATATCCGTTTTGCTATAGGTCCAATACTCCTTTAATTTATAAAGCAGTTACAACATGGTTTATTTCAGTTGAGAGCATTAAAGATAAGCTTCTAGCTTCTAATGAGCAGATTCATTGGGTTCCTTCTCATATCAAAAAAGGACGATTTGGTAAGTGGTTAGAAAATGCAAGGGACTGGGCCGTTTCTAGAAACCGATACTGGGGAACTCCGATCCCTCTTTGGAAAAGTGAAGACGATGATTTTATAGTTATTAAAAGTGTCGAAGACTTAGAGAGAAGGGTTGGTAAAAAAATAGACGATCTTCATAGACACTATATTGATGATTTGTCATTTGAAGAAAATGGAAAGACCTACAAAAGGGTTCCGGAGGTCTTTGATTGTTGGTTTGAATCAGGATCTATGCCTTATGCTCAAAAACATTACCCTTTTGAAAATAAAGAACTGATGGAAGAGTCTTTTCCAGCTGATTTTATTGCTGAAGGGCTTGATCAGACTAGGGGATGGTTTTATACGCTCAATGTCTTATCGACAGCTCTTTTTGAAAAGCCAGCGTTTAAAAATGCCATAGTCAATGGGATTGTTTTAGCAGAAGATGGGCAGAAGATGTCTAAAAGCTTAAAAAACTATCCTGATCCGCAAATTGTCATCGATAAGTATGGCGCGGATGCTATCAGACTCTACTTATTGCATAGTCCGGTTGTTCAAGCAGATGATCTTCGCTTTAGTGAAAGAGGGGTTGAGGTGACCCTAAGACAGGTCCTTTTGCCGCTTTGGAATAGTTACTCATTTTTAGCGACCTATGCCACGATTTATAATTGGAAACCAAGCAAAGACGTAATAAAACCATCAGCTGATATTGATAGATGGATTCTCTCGATCCTGCAGAAACTTATAATCGATGTTGAAATGGCTTTAGACAATTATGATTTAGTTAAGGCTGTGGATCCTTTTGTGAGTTTTATTGATAAACTTACAAACTGGTATATCAGAAGATCTAGACAAAGATTTTGGTCAGATAAAGACAGTCCAGATAGACAGGAGGCATTTTCAACACTTCATCATGTGTTAATCACTTTAACTAAAGTGATAGCTCCTTTTATTCCATTTTTGAGTGAATCAATCTATTTAGAGCTTAAAAGTGACAGTGACGCTGAGTCTGTGCATTTAGCAAAGTTTCCTGAGGTTGATTTAAGTTTTCGGGATGAAGATTTAGAAAAGCAAATGGATCTAGCTCAGCTTGTAGTTAGTCTAGGTCATGGTCTCAGGAAAGAACACAAGCTAAAAGTTAGACAGCCACTTCAGGCAGCTACTATTGTAACATCAAATACGGAAGCTGAAAAAACTCTTCAAAGACAAAAACAAATTATATGTGATGAGCTTAATGTCAAAGAATTAAAATTTACTCAAAATGAGTCAGAATTTGTGAATATTTTAGTACAGCCAAATTATCCCGTTCTTGGGAAAAAAGCTGGTAAGCACATGAAAGCTTTAAAAGAGAAAATCTCTAAGCTAACAAGTGAAGACCTTCAAAAAGTTCAAGAGGGATTCTCTATCTCTGTTGACATTGAGGGAGGTCACTTTGATCTTCAGAAAGAAGATCTATTTATCAAAAGAGAAGCTAAAGAAGGCCTTGTTGCCAAAGCGGAAAGAGATGTCACGGTTGTTTTAAATACCAAGCTAAATGACGAGCTAATCTTAGAAGGGTTAGCTAGAGAGCTTGTCAATAAAATCAACACTTTAAGAAAAAGTGAAGGATTTGAGGTGACAGATCGTGTTCATGTTAAAATAGCATCATCAGAAAAAACTAAACGCTCATTTGAAAAGCATGAAGGTTATATCTGCCATGAAATTTTGGCAAAAAGCGTAAGCTTTGAAACATGCGAAGGATCTGAGTGGGATCTAAATGGAGAAAGGGCTGTGATAGCCCTTTCAAAAGCCTAATCAATAGTCTTTGGTAGTGCTCTTAATCTTCTGTGGACGATTGTCCACACAGTGATTGTGATTACTACTAAAATCCAAACTATGATTCTAGACGGTGTGAAAATATCGTAGCCAGGTTGGTTTAAAGATCCAAACCTATCTCCAAATGGCCAAAATATAGCTTCGGCAACACCGTTTAAATTTCCTTGAGGTACAAATCCAAAATCTCGACTATCGGCGCTCATTGCATAATTATCACCAAGTACCAAATAGCTTTTTGAAGGAACTTTGATCCCATAGCTTTGAATGAATTTTTTATCAATCTTACCATCTTCAAGGACTGGAGCTCCATGATCGATAAAAGGTGTGTACGGAATCCCCACAGGAGACCTGATTTGTCTTAGGTGCTCATTTTTTACGAACTCCTTAAGTACAGGATCAGTTCTATAAAGCAGTTTTGTTCCCATAACGTAAAGGTCTTGGTTTCTAAAAAAAGCAAATCTAGAAGGTGTCAATGGCTGGTTTAGAGTTTCTGGTGAAAATCTAGTGTCAAACTCGATTCCTAAATTAAAAAAGAGTTGAGCTCTCTCTAAGGAAAATTGATAAATTGGATGTGATTTTGGCAATTTTTTAGAGATCCCTTGCCAGTAGATTTGATAGGCGATTCCATCGTAAAACTCATATGTTCCTGGTGGAATGTCTGTGTTTTTAGGAGCAAAAGGTTGTTTTTTCTTATGGTCATTTTGGTAGCCATATCTGTAAATTCTACCGCCTTTTTCAACGATAAACCGAGCTGTGTATAGATTGCCCATAAGAGTTTTTAAATGAGATTCATTTAAAGGAATATAGGATCTGCTAAGTCCAAGTGTTGGTCTAAGCCTCCCAAAATAATCACGCTCTAAACTAGCGGTAGAAAGACTTGGATTGTGAGTGAGTTCGAGATACAGTGCACCTTTTTCTGTAGTGGCCATAGCAGAGTTGTTGATCTTCTCAAACTGGTTTGCCGTTAAAAGTCGAGCTGTTGCATAGTTTTTAAATCCCCATAGATTATCGTATTTTTTCACATCATCTTTCTGAAAGACTCTTAACAGCTCTCCATGCACTTTATTACCCGGTAGAACATCGAGTTTTGCCACAGGTTCATTCATCTGACAAATGACAACAGGGGAGTATACACCGTGGTTTGGAGTTTGAGGGGTTAAAGCTTTACCTTCAAAATAAATAAAAGGAACATGGTCTATTTTAGAGAGCTGAGGAAGTTGAAGTTGAGCTGAGATATCGTGACCCTCTTCATCTATACCATAAATATTTCCACCATAGAAATACAGGGTGTCTCCAGGTTTCCCTATCATTCTTTTGATGTATTGTTTTTTCCCAGGAAAGATATAGAAATACCTAGTATCGACATCAAAGATGTCCATGTTTGCCCCAGTGAAAACTACGATACCTCCTCTTTTTACTTGAGAGGGGTCAAAGTAAAAATGTGATGGTTTTAGAGGGATATTAATTCCATATTGATCCTTAGATACAACAAGGCGATCTTTTTCTTTCAAAGTAGGTCTCATCGACCCGGTGGGAATTTCATAAAACTCAAACCACATTTGTCTTAGAATAATAGCTAAAATAAGAGCAAAAATAAGTTGAAACACAAATGTTTTTGTTTGTTCAAAGCTGGTTTTTTTTAGCGATGATTTGCTGTAGCTCTCGCAGGTTTTAGCTAGATCACTTGCATGCGCTTTATCTTTGTCGATAATGTTTTGCTGTAATAACTCGAGGTTTTTTTTAATTTGCTGCTTTTGCTCAGAGAGAAGCAGTTCTTTTTTTTTGTTATAGAGTTTAAGAGTTTGAAAAAAAATGTGTTTTGATTTTCTAAGTGAATATGTTCGATTTTTAAATAACATGGCTATCTTCTGTCCTTGTTTGGATCATGATTCTATATCACTTGTTTGAAATAGTTCAAGAAAAGCCACGGGTTGTGCTACAGTCTTCGGTTCAATAATTTATCAGGAGAGAAAAATGTCTGTTGTTACTAAAGCGGGTCATCAAGTAGATCAGGGGACGGGGGTTTCAATTAATGAGCTAAGAGTGCCGATCGTTTTTTCTGATAAGACTACTGGTAAAACAATTAAACTTGAGACAAAAGAAACAATATTAACGAAGTATCCTCAGGTTGTAGAAAAAGAAACTGAGAAATCGGTTGTTTTAAAGCTATCTCCTTTTCAATGGCAAGTGTTAAAAAATATTCATTCTAGAAGCTTAAGACCTACAGAGTTTATTCCTCTTTTTTATAAAGTTGAGAAGCAAAGATTAGAGTTAGACGTTTTTGAAGAGCTTAACGATCTTTTTCTGTTGATCGATATCGAATCAAAAGAATTTTTTCAACTTCCGGAGCTGTTTTTTGAAAATATAAAAGAGATAGAAGCTGTTATATCTTCGTTTAAAGCTATGGGTGAAGGCACTAAAAAAACAGAGCTTGTGAAACAGGCTGAAGCTACAAAGCTCGCCTACAGATTAATTTTTAAATCTGATCAGAAAATAGATGAGGCTTTAAGAGTTATAAAAAGCTTATCCTTAAGATTACAAAAGTTTCGTTTTGACCTCAATTTAGCAAGGACAAATTTAACAGCCTCTCACAATTTTCAAGATATTTATCAACCAATGGTAGAGGCCCTAGAAAAGCAAGTTCAAGGTCTAAATCTAAGTATTGAAGCGGTTTTTAAAGATAATATAGAGCCTTGGCAGGCTGCAAAACTATTAAAAAATGAAGCATTTGTTGCTACAAATAGTATTGCAGTTCGAATAGTTAAATCTATGAAATCTGATCAAGATTCTCTCTTAAATGAGATCCTATCAGAAAATATGAGAATATTTAGAAAAATTGAGCAAAAAACGGTTCAACACCTGCTTTCATCCAATGTGTTTTTAGAAACAAACTTTGTGCCTGATCGAAGTAGGAAAGATTTCTATCAGTTTAATAGAGCTAAGAAAATAACAGATTTATCTGAAGGTTTTTTTGGACAAAGATCCTTAGAAAGACTTGTAGTTCTAGAATTCAAAGAATGGGAGAAGGCTTTACTTCAAACTAGAGCAGCTCAAGGAGGCGTAGAATCAAGACCTATGCCAGCTAATCCAAAAATTATTGGTGAGTCTGAAATTCAGAGAATTTTAAGAGAAAAAAACCTTTTTGAAATAACAGATCAAATTTTAGTAAGAAAGTATTTGTTAGATAAAAACACCTCCCTAGATATTGCAAAAGATATTTCAAGTCTTTCACTAAGCTTTAACAAAAGCGGCGAGGGGATCTCTGGAGTAGAAATACTCATTTTAGTCCCAGGTGGTTATGGGCAGAGAGAAGCTAGCCTAAAATTAACAATGCGAGAAGATTTTATTCTCCAAACTGCAAACCAAAAGCCCATAGAAGAGTTTTTGCAAGAGCTTTATAAAGAAAGAGGGAGCTCTTCAAGTCAAAGTCAAGATAGTCAAGATAGTTCTCAGTCTAATCAAGCGAGAATAAGTCTGTTACTTAGTGAAGCTAAAGCTGAGATCCTTTAAAGTTTTAAAATTGCTTTCAATTCGATGGTCTCTTTTGGATCATCGATTGGAAAAAGATAGACTTGATAACATAATCCTGGCTTAAGTTTCTCTAAGAGATCCTTCTTAGAGAAACTTAAGGTGGTTATGCCGTCTTTATGAGTTACCCCAGTTGAAAAACTTTCTGTTTCATATGTCTCGTTTTGATAGGCCGTTGCCACAACTTGAAACACTTGATGTTTCTCAGCACCTGTCAAATGAATGCTCAGCCCGTCCTTCTTATCGATTTTTGCAACTTCGATGGGTTTTTTAGGGAAAAATTTGAAGGGAAGTTTCTCAAAGACTCCGGAATCTTTTGCTCTAAGTTTGATGCTCAAGGCTCCATCTCCGATCTCAATCCAGTAAGGGAAGGGGAACTTGCCATTGGTATTGTCAAAGTACAGGCAAATATCTTTCCCAGACAGTTCGCTGCTATCTTTTTGCCAAGAAGTTTTCATGACCACAAAATCCCGATCTTTAACAATAACTCCTTCAAAAATTTTCGGAGGATTCCAAACACTTGTCACTTTTGAGACATTTCCAGCTTTTGGTGTAATGTGCTTTCTCTTGGAATCGGGTAGGATAGAAAGTTCTAAATTCATAAGTTTTGGTAGGAAATTGGACTGATCTGTGATGGAAATGTAACTGTTCCTTGTAAAAGAAAAGCAGGTTTCTATCGAGTCAGATTGTAAGTTTATGGCGTAAAGAACTGTAGAGGTCGCGTTAAACTTTTTTTCGAGCAGTAGATGTTTAAGAGAGTTGTTTTTGATTAAAGACTCTTTGGGCGCCGAAATCTCATATAAATAGAGGTGATTACCATCAATTGAGTGAAATATCAGACAAGAAAGCATATTTTGATGCTCAAAGCAAATATAGCTTCCTTCGGTGGCTTCTTGAAATTTTTCCTTGAGAGTCAAGGCTTGCACGCTTTGAGAAAGAAAAAATATAGAGCTCAGGCAAAATATGAGAAATTTCAAGAGATTGTCCTTTGAGTTTTTTCCGAATTATATCATGATGCTTTGCAAGCGATCAAGTTCGATAAAAAGATTATCGACTCCTATATCAATTTGAGGTATAGAGAAAAAAGAAAGATGGTAAAAAAGGGGTTTTTTCGTGAGAGCACGTCATTTAGTTTTAGCGATATCTTTACTATTGTCTGCAGCTCTGTATTCTGAGTCTGCCGTGACTGGGAATAATCGCGTCGGTATTGAGAGCCAGGCTGATACAATGGATCAAGAAATTGATAAATTGATTAATCAAAGAAATCTTTACTTGGCAAAAGCTACCAGATTGCAAAATCAAGGAGATCGTCTTCAGTTCGAATCAAATAATCTCATTGATGCGAGAAGAGCTTGGCAACAAGCTCAGATTAATCGAGAGATTGCTACAAGAATACAAGAAGAGATCGATACACTAGAGAATCAAAGAGAATCATTTTTCAAGAAACATGGGATGAATTATTCACCAAGAGATAAAAATGACTAGATAGTGGATTTTTCACGGTTCTTGAATAAGCCCTATGTAAGCAAAAGGCCTCTAAAAAATATTAGAGGTCTTTTTTTGTGAGAAAATCCATTTTCATTTATACTTTTCTGGAAAAAGTAGGCGGTTTTTTATGGATCTAGATCTTGATGATGTGATTGTTTCTGGAACGGTGTTAGCAACATGTCCCGAAAATACTTTCCCAGAGGCTTTGGTTTTTCGTAAAAGTTATTGCGACTGGGGAGTTGAAGGCAGTCAATATTTTAAAAGCGGTTTAGATGAAAAAATCAACCAATATGTCTTACAACCTCACACCCGCATGTCTAAGCCTGAGCGTTTAACGAAATGGTCAGTTTTGTCGGTTTTATCAGGTAGTTTTTCAGCAGGTCTTTATGCCTTGCTCCCTGCAATCACAAGTGTGGCTTTAGCAGTAGGCATTATAGGTGCAGTTGTAGGATCCGTAGTGACAACAGCTTGCATAGTTAGTTTCGTAAAAGAGATTTTTAAGGAAAATCTTGATAAAGAATCAACAAGATTAAAAGTTCAAAACAGACTAATGACAGCAAGCTTTGCTGAAGTGAGTCGGAAATATACGTTTGAAACCTTAATTGGCTATGATCTTTTGGCAAAACGTATAAAGACTCAGTCCAATCTGGGCAAGCTTGAATATTACAGTAAAATTTCAACACTTTATGACAATAAAGTTGCAATCGAGAACTGTTCTAAAGATGATAGAAATAGAGCTGATGAGATTTATATAAATGGTACGAGAGCATTTACTAACTGGTATTTATTATCCCTAAGCTCATTAACGGCCTTAGCCAACTCTAAAAAGAAGTACTTCTATGATAAAAATAGCGAAACTACACTTCGTGATATAGCTAATTCAAGTGTAAGAATTGCAGTTGTTAATAAATATCAACATCTAATGAAACCTTGGAATGAGTGGAAACAATTAGAGTTATCGTCTATTAAAGAAGGAATAAATAGTGCGATGACAGGCTTGGATCTTTGCTATAGAGAATTAAGCTTTTAGCTAAAACTTGTAAGGTTTTATGGACGCTTTAATTATTGTAGATATGCAAAATGATTTTCTGCCTGGTGGGACTCTAGCAGTTCCTAATGGGGATCAGATTGTAGGGGTTGTAAATAAATTATGTGATTGTTTTAATTTGGTCATAGCAACAAAAGATAAACATCCAAAATCACACATAAGCTTTGCTTCAACACACCATAAAAAGCCATTCACAACGATAAAAATAGGGGAGATTGATCAAGAGCTATGGCCTGATCATTGCGTTGAAAACACCTATGGAGAAAATCTAACAGATGAGCTCGCTTTTGAAAAAATAACAAAACTATTTGTTAAGGGAACTCAAGTAGACTCTGATAGCTACAGTGTATTTTACGATGACAGCACTAAAACTAGCACAAAGCTTTTAGAGTATTTAAAAGCAAACAACGTTTCAAAAGTTTACATAGTCGGCGTTGCCGCTGAATATTGTGTCAAACAGTCTGCGTTGGATTCCGCATCTCTGGGATTTGAAACTTATGTTATAAAAGATGCTATTGCCTTTTTAGATCAAAGCGAAGACTCCATCATTTCCTATTTTGAAGAAATGCGAAGCCATAATATTGGAGTAGTTTCGTCTCAAGAGCTTTTAAAATAATTTTCAAGTTTCTCTAGAAAAATTTCCAAATTTACACTTTGCAACTCTAAAAGTTTTAGAGGGGATGTTTGTCCTCTGAGGATAGAGAAAGAGGACTTTTTTATCTTTAGAGCTTTTGATAGAAAATCGAGAAGCTCCTTATTAGCTTTGCCTTTCTCTGGCGCAGAAGTAAGCTTCACTTTTAAGAGATCATTTTCATATGAGACAATAGATCTTTTTGATGATTTTGGTAATACTTTAACTTCAATCCGAATGCTCTTAATCGTCATGTTTTTACCAAAGCTGAGGCATTTAAAAGCTGCGTTAAGTCGATTTTTTCATCCACATAATCGAGTTCATAAATAGGTAGACCAATTTCTTTTGCAGCTTTAATTTCTTCCTGAACGCCTTGCGATGTTTCCCATCCCTCTAACTTTAGGACATAAAGAGCGTCGCACTTTAAAAGCATCGATAAGTCGTAACTCTTCCAGGTGTCCCAAGAGTTTGTAATACCTTCCTCAATCAGGGGGATGTTGTGAGTCAAAGGGGAAAAGACAAAGTGCCCATTCTCTTGAAGTCTTGCAGCAGCTTTTGTAACAGCTTGTTGTCTATATAGCTTTATTGACTCATCTTTGTGGGCGTAGGGGCTAGCTAAGTATGCAACAGGCTTTTTAGGAAAGAGATAGGAGTAAAGCGTTCGAATGGAGGTTTTTCTAAAAAGAATTTCAAGGGAAGGTAAAATGGGGGTTGGTAGATTGTCTAAATCGTACCAATCCCAACTGAGACATTTGTCTGGTTCTAAATTTTTAAGTTGGCCTTCAAACTCTTTTGCAATGACATAGCAGGTAACGTAGTGAGCATTATTATCTGTAAAGATAACATTGGTTGCATCGACAAAATGTGCCTTTGTAATAGTTAGATTCGTCTCTTCTAAAGCTTCTCGTTTAGCACACTCTTCAAAAGACTCCCCAAGCTCTAAATGACCACCTGGAGTTGCAAAGTATCCATAACCGTGCTTGGAAAGTCTTTTGCCCATAAGCACTTTTCCATCTTTGAATAAAAAGATGCCAAGTCCAACTTTTGGTGATTGTTCCATAGTGCCTCCAGGTGCTTATTCTGAGTTTTATTGCATAGTATCTTTTATAACACACTCAGTAAAAGAAGTTTTATTTGCTCCTTGTTTATAAACTGCAGTAGCAGAGGCTATCACAGATGATAAATCAGTTAAATTCGAAGGAATAATCATAGTGTTATTTGTCTTAGCAAGTTTTCCAAATTCTGAGAGGTATTGCTCAGCTATTTTTAACTTCACAGCCTCTTCTCCACCATCTTCTCGAATTGATTGAGCTATCGTTATAATTCCGTCAGCAGTAGCTTTTGCAAGCTGCGCAATTTCATAAGCCTTACCTTCGGCTTCATTCATGCGTTTTTTTTGAGAGCCTTCAGAGTGAGCTATTGTTTCTTGTTTAACCGCATCAGCTCTATTAATTTGAGCTTGTCTCTCTCCCTCTGATTGAGCGATAACAGCACGTTTTTCCCTTTCAGCTCTCATTTGTTTTTCCATGGCATCGTTAATGCTCTTTGGAGGCTTGATGTCTTTAATTTCATAACGCGTTACTTTAATACCCCAGGGATCGGAAGCTTTATCAGCAGCTTCAACGATATGAGCATTGATGTTTTCTCTTTCTTCAAACGTTTGATCAAGATCCATTTTACCAATAACGGATCGCATCGTGGTTTGAGCAATTTGAGTCGTTGCAAAAAGATAATTATTAATTCCATAGGATGCTTTTTGCGGATCCATAACTTGTAAGTATAAAATACCATCAACCTCAACTGAGATATTATCCTTTGTAATACATACCTGAACTGGAACATCAATTGCCATCTCTTTGAGAGAGTGCTTGTAAGAGATCTTGTCAATAAAGGGGATTAAGATATGAAGACCTGCGTGAAGCTGGTTTTGGTATCTACCTAGTCTTTCTACAATGTAAACCATTCGTTGAGGTACTATGACGCAAGATTTAAAAATAGTGATTAAAATAAAAAGGCTAAACATAGCCACGCTAATTAATACAGTCATACAACCTCCAGGGTTAGATTTTTTTTAGCAATTACTTGAACCGACGTTCCTTTTTTAACAGGAGTTTTGCAAGTGGCATTCCAGATTGTATCCCGTATTATAACTCTTCCTATTTTACCACTTTCTAAATCATCAAAGGCGATACCCCATTCTCCTACAGGAGAGGTTCCCATGGTTTCAATACTCTTAGATTTCTTCACAAATAAATGTCTAAAACAAATGACAAAAGACACTGATAGGAACAAAAATAATAATGTTTGAGACATCAGCGGTAAGTTGAAAAAAAATAAGGTGGCCGCAACAAATAAAGCAGCTAGACCTATGAAGAAAAGAAAAAATCCCAAAGTGAACATTTCAAAAATAAGAAATAAGCAACCAAGAGAAAGCCAAATGTAAAGTAGCATAGCTAAGACGTTCCAGGTAGGTTCCAAGGGGATTTTATCAGCAAACATCAAACGTTGTCAAGAGGGAGTTGGGATTATATTCACAATTTGACCAGGTTCCAAAAAAGGTAACAATCAACGGCTTATTTTCAGATCTTCTCAATCTCAGGAAATAAAAAAAGTAGGCTGTTTACAGCCTACTTTTACGTTCATTTTTGGATATATAAGCTGCAAATTTTAACTTGTAAAATGACAGTTAGTGAACTTAGAATCTATTAGATTTGTAGAAAAAGCTGTAGAGTTTGTGCTGTTTGGAGATGATATTGAGGATATCGCTCTTTTAAAACATGTTCCGAATCTAGGGTCATTTTCAGAATCTAACTCGATCTGCGCCAGAATGATAAAATCACCTTCTTTAGTTGGGTAATATGGCGCATGCTGATTTTCAAAGCGTTGCATTCCAATCTGACATTTTCCTGCACTAGCTAATACGCCAACCACTGGCTTGCCTTCTTTACTGTTTAGATAGGCATAGTCTGCGGCTTCAGTATATTTATCTGTTGCATAAACACCTTTTTCAAAGTCTAGGCCTTTGTCAAATGTATCTTTTGAATGTCCTGTAAAGCCAATCGGTGTATACAATCTTCCATCGGGGCCCATTTGTTGCTCTACTGGGAGCTCCATAGTTGTTCCATAAGTTTTTGTAAAAAAATCGGTCGTTAAATTCCATCCAGCTGTTAATAGTGTAAAAGCTATTGAGGGGCCTGCAACTGCTGAAACTGTATTAATAAAACTACTCATAGTATTACTCTTGTTATTAAATAAATTAAAATTATATTTATATGATACCACAATTAGGATTTTAAAATAAGAGTATAGTAAAAAAATAATTTAATTTTTTGTAAAATGTTGATAGTTAGGAAGATGTGTCTGTTGTAATATAAAGACTAAACTTGAATTATAATACGAAAGTGCTAATTATAATGAATTTTAGTTTTTTGAATAACCTCCAGCCCACCAGGGATAAGATGTATTTCCTTAACTTGTGTAAGGGGGATCCAAGCATATTCAGAGTGTTCTAAAGATAAAGTTACTTCTGGAAATTTTGAGTGTTTTGAGTAAAACACATGGAGATTGTAGTCGATCTTGGGTTTAGATATATAAAATGTTGAGCTAAAAGTTAGATCTGTCTCTTTGAGAGTAATTCCAGTTTCTTCTAACACCTCTCTTTGAGTGCCTAGGATAAATTGTTTCACCATGCTCGATAATTCCAGCTGGCGCTGTCCAATAGCCTCTAGCTTTTTTATGATCAGCTGTCTTTAAAAGTAAAGTTTTTTCGTTAACAATAATAAAACATAAACCCACTTCAGCTTGAGGAGAAAAGCCCTTTGGTTTTTCTTTTGTTATATATATAGGAGATGTAAACTCTGGGGTTTTCTTCACGGTTTTTTCTATCAAAGTTATGACTATAAAAGACTCTATTCAATCTAAAAAAGTTAGCATTATTGGAGTTTCCGCTTCAGGGAAAACCACTTTGGCAAAGGCTTTATCTTCTAAACTACATACCCCATATTATGATTTAGACGATATTTTTTGGATGCCTAATTGGGTTAAAGCTCCTCAAGAAATGGTTTTTAAACGAGTAGAGGAAATCTCTAAAACTAGCAGCTGGGTTTTTGCTGGGAACTACTCTAAAGTTTCACATCTTCATATTTGGCCCAAAGCAGATTTGATTGTTTGGCTTGATCTGCCACTGCACCTTTTACTTGTTAGAGGTTTCAAAAGAGGACTAAAACTCTATAAAGACAAAAAGCCAATCTGTAATGGCAACTATGTGACTTTTAGTAAGTTTTTAGGGAAAAGTGCCATTCACTGGTGGATCTTAAGGACCTATTTAGAAAAGAAAACTCGTTATAAACGTCTGTTGCGCTCTCAGAAATATCCTATGATCCATCTTAAATCTCAAAAACAGATCGATAGATTTTTGGAAGATATTAGTGGATAACAGTTTGAAAACAATTAGATAACCTTTGTAGTCTCCACTTACTATTCAGGTAAACGAAAATGGACAAGTAATGAAATTTTGGACGGTAGATGCTTTTACTAAAGAACCATTCAGAGGAAATCCGGCAGCAGTCTTCCTTGTGGATGAATTTCCATCAGAAAAAATGTGCCGAAAGGTAGCTGAAGAAATTAATCTGTCAGAAACAGCATTTTTAAAAAGACTTGGTGCTAGTGAGTTTCATATTAGATGGTTCAATCCACAGCAAGAGATAAAACTATGTGGCCATGCCACATTAGCTTCGTCTCACATTTTGGTAAGTGAGGGCTTCCTAAACTCTGATAAAATTTTATACAAATCTCTTAGTGGCCATTTAGAGGTTCAAGTTAACTCAAAAAATAGCTATGTGTTGAATTTTCCTTTGCAAAGCATAAAAAAATTGAGTAGCGGGGATAACTTAAAAAATCTTTTCCCCACAGCTATAGATATGGTAGAGGCTGGGGAAGATCTCATAGTTGAGCTCAAAAGCGAAAGTGAGGTTAAAAGCTTTCAACCCGATTTTATTGAAATAACAAATATAGACTATAGAGGGGTGATTATTACTTCTAAGGGTTCAGATCACTATGATTTTGTTTCTAGATTTTTTGCACCAAAAATTGGTGTCAATGAAGATCCAGTAACCGGTTCAGCGCACTGTAAATTAGCTGATTACTGGAGTCAAAAACTTCAGAAAAACGCATTTGTCGCTTACCAAGCTTCTAAAAGAGGGGGTATTATAGCCCTAAAAATTGAAAACAACCGTGTTTTAATGGAAGGAACTGCTGTAACAATAGCCTCAGGCATGTGGCTTCCAAAGATGAGTTAGGCACATTCCTGAGGTTCTGTTAATTGTGTTTTAAGGTTTCTGAGTAAATGATTCTAGAATCATTTGTTCTGATTGAACTTGTACAGCTTTGTCTAGATCTTTAAACAATATGGTGCTCTGTTTAGTTTGCCCTGGGTCTTGGGTTGTTTTAAACTTTTGAACAGAGGATTTGCTCTTAGTCACATGAAGAGAATGTATCCGCATAGCTAAATCAAGATAAGATTTCTCCACTACCGTAGCGTCGTCAGATGAATCATCGAAAGGAAAGCTGATCAGCTCAAGGTTTCCACTTACTTTAAAAGTTCCTTGATCTTTTTCCGCTATTTCTTGATGCACTATCTGATAAATCCTCTCTTTAAAATTGTATGAGACAAGATTTGCAAAAGAATGGCTTTCTGAAAAAACACCAGGCCACGGATCCATGCTTAACCCAATAGGAGTGCTTGAATGTTTTGCTTCGAAATAAAAAGAAAAAGGTATTGTAAGATGTTCAAATGGTGTTTCAGGTGTGAGTTGCATGAATTTTCCTTTAACTTAAGTGAAATTTTAGAAGGTAGTTTATAGGCTCAAATGCTTTAGTTTCAACAGACAAAAAATTAGCAAGATGAGAAAAGCGAAAACTGGAACCCTTGTTCTATAATGGGACGAAAAATAGGAGAACAGATGACTAAAAAAACAACCACCAAAGAAGCCCATATTAGAGGGATAATGAAAGCTCAGCTATATATTCAAATCCATCTAGATAAGCCCTTGAGTATAGAAGAGGTTTCAAAAGAGGCTGGTTTTTCTCCATTTCATTTTCACCGAGTGTTCAAGGCTTTTGTAAAAGAGTCTTTAAATGGATATATTAGAAGACTACGCTTGGAGAAAGCTGCAGGAAAGCTAAAATATTCAGAGGTAAATATTACAGATATAGCTTTGGACTCTGGTTATCAGAGCTCTTCATCTTTTGATAAGGCTTTTTCTCAGGTTATGGGAGAGTCTCCAAAAGAATATAGAAAGAAACACTTTGGTGAATTTGAAGAGAATGAAAATCAATTAAGGAGTGAAAAAGTGTTAAAACCAGAATTTGTAAACCTTCCAAAGTTTGACGTGTTTTTCGTAAGAGCTGTTGGGCCCTATGAAAGCGTGGCAGATATAGGCTGGGAAAAGCTTCATTACTTTATTAACAAGCATAAAAATAGCTTGAGTCATTGTCGGAAATTTAGTGTTGCTCATGATGATCCAAGTATCACAGATGCTGAAAAGCTTCGCTTTGATGGATGTGTTTGTATTCCAAAGGATTTTGAAGGAGATCAAACTATAAGTAGGCAAACCCTCGGAGGAACAAACTACGCGCAATTTATCCATAAAGGAAGCTATGAGACCTTAAAATACTACGTTTGATAAAATTTTTATGGAGTGGTACCCAGAGAATAAAGACAAAGTTGCTGAGGATGTTTGTCTTTGTGAACACACCAATATGGAGCTTATAGACTCAAAACCAGATGAGCTTATCACAAAAATATACGTGCCATTAAGATAGTTTTGCATAAAAAGTCGATGTCTATGTTTTAATCCTCTTTTTTCAATGATATGAAAGCGGGGATTAAGACATGAAAAATATAGCGCTAGTTACGGGAGCCTCTTCAGGAATAGGAAAAGCTTTAACGATCGAGCTTTTAAAAAAGAAATACGAGGTCATAGCTTTAGCGAGATCGGAGACTAAGCTAGAGCTTTTAAAAAAAGAATGTTCGAACGATCATCTAAGGACAATTTCGTGCGATGTTACAGATCAAAAGGCTCTTGAAAAAGCATTTTTATCTCTCCAATCTCAAAATAGAATTCCTAAGCTTTTCTTCCTAAACGCAGGTTTAGCTGGCTTTTCAGCTGTAGAACCAAGAGACTATTTAGATATCGCGTTTCATAAAAACATGTTTGAGATTAATTACTTTGGAGTCTTGAACGTCGTGAAATTCTGGCTTTCACCCTGTATCAGAAATGGTGGAGCGACGTTTGCTCTTACAAGCTCTATCAATGCTTTTTTTGCACCTCCGGGAGGAAGTTCATATGCCGCATCTAAAGCCGCAATCTCAAAAGCTTTTGATGGATTAAGACTCACACATTTGGATGATAATTTAAAATTTACAAACATTTACTGTGGCCCAGTGGACACAGCAGGTCTTGCCGGGAAACTGCCATTTACCTGGCCTGCAAAACACATGGCCAGATATATGATTGCTATGGCCCGAGCTGGCAAAGCGCATGCACACCCTTCAATATTTTATAGGTTTTTGAGCTTAACCCTGAATGTGCTTCCAGCAAGATTGGCCTTGAAAATTTTAGAAAAGCTCTCAAGAGAAAATAACTAAAATTACTCAATAGCTATTAAGACATCTACTTCTTGAGGGTCATTTTGGAACTTTTGTCCA
Source organism: Chlamydiia bacterium (assembly GCA_030427725.1). Taxonomy (GTDB): domain Bacteria; phylum Chlamydiota; class Chlamydiia; order Chlamydiales; genus JAUICV01. The sequence continues at coordinate 283,944 of JAUICV010000001.1, forward strand.
TAAACCTCTAAATCTCCTGAATACCTTCTTGAGAGGGTTTCGTCAGACCAAATATTTTGCCAGGTTGTAATCAATGCTTCAGGGTGTTTTCCTACAGCTTTGAACTTTGCAAAGTTTCCACCAGGGATTTTTTTTGCCACAAGGTGTTCTGGAAGGTTGTCTACAGATGAGACCATGCATCCTATGATGATGCTATAAGGTTTCGTGTGATCTCCTTCATAATCTGTATAGAGGGCATACACTTCGTCAGATACTTTGCTTGGGATTTGACTAAAGATATCTTCTTTTAAAAATTTATCCCAAAGAGCTGCGATATCTATAGGAGCTTTATCTGGCGTGTTTTGAGTTCTGCACTCTATACCTACTAATATCGTATTTTCTCTTTTGACTTCTTCAAAACTAGACATGATATTTTCCTTGCTAAATCCTGGTGTAACCATAGACATAATCCCTATGATTGAGTAAATAATCGCTTTAAACATATTTTTCGTTCCTATTTTAATAAATCATCAATGACTTCCATAGAGATCTCTGGCAGAAAGGAGTCAATGCAGTCTTTTAAGTTTTGAGCTGTTTCTTGAATGTCTTCAGGTAGATTAGAGGCTATAGTATCTTTTGGCCATGAAGCATCTCTTGTGGCTTTGTCAGGCCATCTAGAATAAGCAACAAACACTCCATCGGAGCTTTTATGAAGAGTGGAGCCAATCGCTCCTCTATTTTCAATAAAATAGGTCGCTATTTGGTTCCAATATTTTCGGTATAGATGTTCTTTTTCAGGTTTAACATAAGCCTGGTAAATGACGGCAAACATAAAGATGCCTCAGTATTGAAAGGGGGTCTTATTGTAGTTTCGTTAAGGATAAATTAATAGACTAAATAATATCAGTTGTAGCATCTATTCTAAATCTTTTTTAATACATAGTCTCAAAAGGGGGAGTTCATGAGCATTTCGACACAAGGTCTACAGGAATTAAGTCAAGGTCTTTTGGATAATAAGTGGATCTATCACAGTCAAAGTTCCTTTGGTATCTGTGATAAATATAACGGGTTAACTAGAATGTTTATGAGAAGTGTTAAAGATTATATGCCTTTTTATTTTTCCACAGATCCTAGGCATGTTTTAAATAAATTAAAAAAAGTATCTTGGGAAGTTATTCCTTTCTCAAATGTGGATAATTTTTTTAGAGCGTTTAATACCCGCACCAATAGTAAATATGACGAAGAGATAAACTCTTACTTAAGAGAAAAAGGCCCCGCTATTAAGCTTTATCATTATAAATTAGATCTTGTAACTTGGCACGGTTCTCTAACACGTAAATTTAGAGCTGAAGTGTATAAAGGATTTGATGATAAAAGGCGTACACTGGTACAGGCAAGAATAGGTTACCTGGATAAGACTTATGAGATTAGCTTCTACCTCTCTAAGATTATTATTGTAGATACGACCTGTTCTTTAATGTCACAAAATCAAGTGAGGATAGATCTCTCAGATAAATACCGTAAAATTCAAGGGGTTGTTCTGAGAGGAAAAGACGAATCAAGAATCCCTGTTGAAACTGTGAAAAAGTTGATTTTAGAAGCTTGTAACATACTGAAACATCCGACACACAGCGGATAAGTTAATGATACCTTATACGGAATAACTTTATGGGAAAAACAAGATTTGACATCTTCTTTAGAAAAGAAGCCCTCAAGAAAAAAGGGGCTTCTTTTTGTAAGCGATTGCTTTTTTTTGTTAGTCTTTTTTATTTACGTCTAACTTGATATTAATAACAGGCCCTTCTATGTCAGCACTAGCTGATATGTCTAACTGGCCAGTTACGAAATCAGAAAATGATTCCCAATCTAAAAGATCAGAGCTTGCCAAGATGTCATCTTCGACAATACGGCAGTAAAAGGGTTGTTTCACCTTGATAGTACCTAATTGGTCATTGTCACTAGATAATTCTATAAAATCACCAGACAAAACCCCTTTTAATTTGATTTGAGCACCTTCTGGGAATTTTACAGCTAGGAGAGATAAGTCTTCTATTTCTGTATCAAAGTTGTCGTTTAATTCATAGATTGTAACGATATGAAAATCTTCTGGTTGTGGGTTTGTTTTTGCAGATGTTTCAGACGCAAAACTTGCTCCAAAACATAGGACTAAAAAAGTCAAAGCGGTTAGCGTTTTTTTCACTCTAATTCTCCTGGGTTAGATGTTAGCCATTGAGGTTACACAAACTATAGCCTTTTTGGAAATAGATACACATTTCAGTGTAAAATCTACAATATTGATGATGTTTTTACTATAATTTAAATCAGTGAGTTATATCTTTTTTCTATGTCCTTTTTAAATAACAAACAAATTTATATCAGCTAATTTGACTGAATTTGTGTTTTATTAATATAATCTTTCTGGTCTACAAAAACCTTATAGGTTGAGCGTGAATTTTAAGATGATTTTATCGAGTGCTTTTGTTTTATGTAGTATGATGAGTTTTTCTAATAAAAAATCCTTTATAGATACATCGAAACTCTCTGAAACATCACAACAATTTGATGCGACAAATTTTTCAGAGATTCCAAAAGCAAATGAAAAATCTTGGAGGACAATTCCATATGCTCAGGTTAGGAATGCTGTTTTGCCTGGAGCTGGAGTTTCTTCAAGATGGAATAATCAGCATCGGGGTCAGGAATTAGATGCTAACGTTGCCTTTTTAGGAAAAGATGTGTTTATTTTTGATGTAAGTTATTCTTGGATTTTTTATTTAAACAAGAAGAATTTAGGGAAACATACAGGATTTAATGTTGGTTTTGGACCAGATCTTAAAGTCGCACTCTCGTCTAAGAACAGTGGGCTTCCGCCAATCATTTATTTTCCTGGTGTTAACTTGTCAGTAGGGTATGAAACAGAAAAATTGTTTATTAATTTGGTATCGCAACCTTCAGATGGACTAACTGTTCCTCATCCGATAGCTTTTGTGCCAGTGGTTAAGTTTGGCTGGAAGTTCTAAAGTAAAGGAGCTTTTTCTTTTTTAAGCAGTTAATGAATGATTACTTGGAGAGTTCTTTAGTGTGAACCTGTACATTATGAGGATAGATGATAGACTTATTTTGGAAAAAATTGTCTGAAGTTCAAAGTTTTGAATATATGGCGTATTCTGACAAAATTGAAGATCAAAAATGGCTTAGAAAGGGTCAAGGAACTGTCCAAATCACTAAGAATGATTCTCAAAGTATTATCTTTTATGAAAAGGGGACATGGAGTGATTTATCACATGAAAACATGTCCTTTACTAATACCTATCGTTGGACATTAGAAAAAGAGTTAAAGGCAATTTTAGTCTCTCAAGAAAGAAGAGGAAAGGAGCAGCAAGTGATCCTAGTAAGACTTGTTCCTAAAGGAAATCAACTTATTTCAGAAGAAAAACACTTTTGCGGAGAAGATGTCTATTCAGCATCTCTTAGATTTAATTCTGAGAATAATCTAGAGCTTAACTGGGAAGTGTCTGGGCCTTCGAAAAAACAGAGAATTAAGTATGAATACCTCGATACTGATAGGGGATGTAAGTAATTTTCAGGTTTACAAGCTACCAAAAAGGGATCATATAAATCGGGGATGTTTTCCCACCAAATTCTTTGTGCCTTGATATTGTAAAAACTATATTCGGTAATATCTGGATTAGGAGGATAGTTGGTCCATTCGAGGTCTAAGTAAACTGTATTTTTAGTCATTTCGAAATGTAAAACTTCAGCGCTGTCATAGAGCATGGTTAATTTATCAATAGATAAATTTCCATCTTCAGTTATTGATAGAACATCTTCAATATGTAATTTTCCTTTAATTGTTTTTCGATCTGAGAGGATGACATCATCCACAATTTCTTGCGGAGCCAACTCCGCACTATCCATAGATATAACTACATTTGAGTTAGAGTGCTCTATATTTATAATTGAGCCATCATGAAAGTATGAGGTATAATTTGAAATATTCATTATTGCCACCAAACATTTTTGGGGGGGTAAAGGTGCGACTTCTCGGAATTTTTTCCTACGGGATTGTTATTGTGATCCAGGTATCTATTATGTTTACTAGTTGCTTTAGGATTTAGCTTATGATAATGATCGTGTTTTTCGTGTCCCTGTTCTTTTGGATTACCTTTATCATGCCTCAGTTTTTCACCAGTTTTCTTGTTCTCAAAAGTTTTAAGGCCTTTTTTTTCAGCACTTGGATGAGTAGTTTCTTCCCAGCCAGGTCTTTTTAAAAGTTCATCAGGGTTTACTGGTAAACTAGGATCAACACTACCGGATTTATTAAGATTTAGATTGTATCTGGTAGATTTCTTTTTATCCCAATATTTATAGCCTTTGTGCCCTAAATATCCTATTGCAGCTCCAGTACCAATTGCGAATTGTAAGGTAACAGTAGAAATGATCCAAAGACTGCCTGGTTTAATCTAAGAAGTGATTATGTTTCTAGGTTAGGAATATTTTCCCATACTAGATTTGTTTGATTAATAACAACAGAAGAACAAACGTCTACGCTTTTCTTAGGGGGGTAATTTATCCAGATTATATGAAAGAATACTTCGTCTCCTTTAATTTTGAAACGGAAAATATCTCCACTATCATAGTTCATTTTAAGAGGTGTTAAAATTTGTTTGCCATTTGTATGAATATTTTTAACTCCTTTTAAAAACAGTCTTCCCTTTATACGATTTTCTTTCGAAAGGATAATGTGATCTTTGATATTTTCCGGATCAACTTCAGCGCTTTCGAGGGTTAGGATTAGTTCTGAATTATTTTTTCCATATTCAATATCAATTAGTAATCCATCATGAAAATAGGAAGTGTATTTAGAAATTGTTGCTCTATCAATATACATAAATCTATTCCCACCATACCCACTTAGGTGGATAGAGATGAGATTCATTACTTCCTTTGGGAACAGGGTTTCCATGTTGATCTAGATATTCATTATAATTACCTGTAGTATTAGGATTTATTCTATGAAAATGATCGTGTGCCTCATGTCCTGTTCCTTGAGGATCTCCTTTATCCAATCTTATTTCTTCGCCGGTCTTTTGATTTTTGTATTTATGGTGCCCAAAACGCTTAGCTTCGGGATGACTAATAGCTCTCCAATTTTTATCTTTTTTGGGATTCGTTGGCAGGTTGGGATCAATACCTCCTTTTTTGCGTCTTTCAATTAGATTGAAATTGAAAGACGGTTTACAATTCACATCTTTATTAGGAATAGCAATAGCCCAAAGACCGTCTGGATCTATGTATTTTGACGGATTTCCTAAACAAAAAAGGTAGGGATTGTTTGTTTGATTTAAGGGATCTGGAGTTAACCAAGATTTAATTTCTGGGCAGTAATATCTGTTTCCAAAATAGACAAGCCCAGCTTCTATGTCATAATGTTTTCCAGAAAACACCCAAGAGGTTGGAATGGTTTTATTAAATCCTTTTCCATAGGAATCAATATCTAGATCTATTTCTTCTTTAGAAAGAATGTTGATTAATTTTATACAGCTTCCTTGAGCGTTTAGAACTGGAGAAAAAATAGCTTCAGGTGTTTCTATTGCAATAAGCCGACAAATGCCTTTGTGAAAAGATAAGCCTGGGATACGAAGCTCGATGATATCGTTCTGATTGTCTAAAATGGCTAGTTCATTTGTCCCTAAATATACAAAATATTGGATCGTTCCATTAATTGTTCGAGAGATCCTTTTCCCAGAGGAATCGTAATCATATTCTATTGAGAAATGAGGAGTTGTAACTTTGATTAAGCGATTGTTATTGTCGTATGTAAACTTTTTTTCATCTACTGCGGTTATGTTGCCCTTTTGATCGTACTTTGTAAAGGCGTTGTTTTCACAGGAAGGTGAAAAATAGTTTTTCTTGATGAGCTTAAACTTATTAGAATGAAAAATGTTTTCAAAAGCATCACAAAGTCGTTCACCGAAAAGTTGTCCATTTTTATCGTATAGGTATTCATGGGTGTACATGATTTCATTCAAAGATGAAACCCTTTGAATTTTATGAAGTTGGTTTCCTTTTGAAATGTATCTAACGGATCCGTTATGTCCTAGATTAAGGATTTCGATTTTTGCACTAAGAGATGTCAGAAATAAGCCGAAAAACAAGAAAAAATATTTCATCGAATCTCCAAATGCGTCAAGCTATAGTAAAAATAGTTTTTTTGTATATAATTTTGAGCGGGATATGAGGAGCGTAAATGGACGAGAAAATCTTTCATCTGGGTATTAAAGCAGTCATTCTTAATACAGATAAAAAAATGCTTCTTCTTAGTAGCTTAAAAGGTTTTGACCTCCCTGGTGGTAGAGTCCAAAAAAGCGAATCACCGCTAGACACACTAAGTCGAGAAGTTTTTGAAGAGACCGGTATTGAAAAGCTTTTAAACACAAAACATCTGTATACAGGAATCACGCAGTTTAGAATTGTAACAAAGCAAGGAGAGGTTGGCCTTATCTTTTCAATTTACTCATGTGATACCCCAGAAAGGGCTATTACACTAAGCGAAGAGCACACGAAAAGTTTTTGGCTTGATATTGAAAAAGCCGCGGAATTATTAAGACCTACTTATCCTAAAGATTTCATCGAGAAGTTGATTGAAAATTCCATTTCAATCAAAGCAAATATGTAGCAAGTAAATCAGGTCTAAACGTTTCAAAATACTCTTTATCTTTGGGCCCCCAGTCTGTGTCCCATCGTTGGATGTTTTTTGGATCTTCTCCTTGATCGAAATCCCTTTTTTTGGCTTGCTTAATGGCAATGTCTTGTGGGCAATCAATCCACATTGAAAGATCAAAATATTGCAGTAGTTTTGGTTGCAGCAGTCTAATGCCTTCTACAATCAAGAGTCTTGGTAGAAGTGTGTTTATGGGAATAGGCTCATTATTGAATCCTTTTCCAACAAAGCTAAGGTTTTTTCCGCTTTGAGCAGCTGTCAAAATTTCTTCTAAAAGCTCCCAGTCAACTTGATCGAGTATACCTGGTCCATCAGGATTTAAGCTGTACAGGTGATCGATTCGAATAATTTGATCCTGATTAACTTGAAAATCCTGACCTAGTCTATCCGCTAGGGTTGTTTTCCCAGATCCACCAAATCCAGAAATTGCCACAAAAACATGGTTTTTTTCATTTAAAAGTAGACTAATATGCTCATGAAGTTTGTGATATGATGTCGCCATTTTAGAAGCTAATTTCTTCGGCGTCTAAAATATGCTCATGTTGATCTAACGACCAAGCAGGAGCTGTTGGAAGAATTAATGTTAATTCACCTTCCCAAAAAAACTTTTCATTAGCAGGAATGTATAAAACATCCCCTTTATTCACTTCAAAGCTACAGTTTTTAGTAACTAAATAACCAGTTCCATCTATGATATAGGCCATTTCAGTGCAACTATGATTAACAGCATATCCTTGGTCTGGATATCTGCCTTTAACTTCAGCTAACGCAATACTGATATCAGACTCTTCTACTGGATATTCATAAGCGACACAAAGGGACGAGTTTTGATGTTTGATTGCATCTTTGTGTTTGATATGCTTTACGGACATACAAGATCCTTTATGGAATGTGTATACAATTGATACAAGTTACCTAACTTATTTGGGTTAGTCAAGGAAGCTTGCTTGTTCTTAGAGGTTGAAATTTTTAGTAAAAAAAATTCATTAAATTGAAAAAGGTAAAAACTTTCTTGAAAAAATTTGAAAAATTCAATTAAGGTCTGGCTCTTCATTTTAATAGATATCAGATTAAATGTTCAAAATCGCCCATGCTTTATATTGGTTCAAATGGGGTAAAATATAGAACTTAATGTGGTTTAGGAAATTGTTGATTGAAGCTTTTGCTTTGATAAATAAATGGAGGTAGTTATGTCTTGTCAAATTAATAACCATGTTTTTTCAAGAAGTCCAAATAACGAATCAAAGGTCCCAGAAGTTAAGTCTTTATCTGTTTTGCAAACGATGAGAGCTTTTAGTCAACTTATGGATAGGCACACAGAAAGCTCAACTTCGGCTCAACGATGTTGCGAAAGAAGATGGACGCAAGCAACAGGCAGGCCTGAACATGAGATGACTCAGGAGTTTTTGCAAAAATGTAGAGTAACGTGTGTCTTAGCAGAAAAATTCTTCGATTTTTTTTCTAAATCATAAACAGATCTTAACTTGAGTATCAGACAATTGTTGAAAACAGCTTTTAGCAAGGATATCCCTTAAAAAGGGATTTTCTAGGATTCGTTAGCTGCCGATTCCAATTGATCAATATCTAAATTACAGATCAATTTTAAATGTTGATTGATTTTAGAGATGTCCCAATCCCACCAAGAAATGTGTTGAAGGCGCTCAATTGTCTTATCATCAAAACGCATTTTCACAACTTTGGCAGGATTACCTGCAACTATTGCATAGGGTGGGACATCTTTTACAACGACAGCTCTAGTTGCAATAATTGCTCCATTGCCAATGGTAACCCCATTTTTAATAAGCGAGTCATATCCAAACCAAACATCATTTCCTACTATGATGTCTCCTTTAACCGGGAGGTCGTAAATATCAAATGCTTCTTCCCATCCATTTCCAAAAATAGGAAAAGGATAGGTGCTGATAGCATCAAGTTTATGGTCTCCTGTCATAATAAATCGAGTTTCTGCAGCTATAGCACAAAATTTTCCAATAACAAGCTTAACTTTTGAAAAGTCATAGTTATATAACACATTATAGTCTTCGAATTTTTCAGGCCCATAACGACGATCATCAAAGTATGTATAATCGCCAATATGAATATTTTTAGCCTGGATATGGTTTTTTAGAAAAATAACCTTATCGTAATCTTGTATTGGGTAGAGAGTATTAGGGTTAGGGCCGGTCATAGAATATCCTTACGAAATGCTATATTTTTGATTGAAGATATGTATATTGAATTAGGAGATGGTTTCTTGAGACTGATTTTTTTGACTTTTGATAAAAAATATGGGGCAAGCAGGACTTGAACCTGCGACCAACGGGTTATGAGTCCGTTGCTCTAACCAACTGAGCTATTGCCCCCCCTAAGAACTCACGACATTATATAGAAACTATCAAGTAAAGCAAGAAATTTTTCTTAGAGGGAGTTTTTTGCGTCTTTTTAAAAGCTTATCTAAAGCATTAGACATCTAACAAAAACAACAACTTGTTTTTTTGTTTTTATTAATAAATGTTGATAATAATTTCAAATTTTAAAATAAATTATACTATATTATTTCGTTGTTTATTAAAATTAGTATTATGAAGATTGAAAGAGGTATAGGCCTCTTGGTGATAATTGTATCTTAGTAATAGGCAATAAGTTATGAAAAATCTTACTTGTTTTTGTCTGATAGGGGGCTTGCTTTTAATGGGGCAGGGGTATACTGCTTCGGATAATAGCGCTCTAAGTCAAGAGTTTGAAGAGATTGCAGGATCGATTCAAAGGAAAAAACAAGAGCAAGGCATTGATGATTCAGATCATATAGCTATAACCAAAACTCGAAAGTCGTTTCTACTGTCTAATATAGACTCTATAAGCGAACGAGAATATTCTGATTATACGGATGCTTATTTAGAAGGATATATTCAAGCGTTAGTTGATGTTCACTATTATGAATTTAACGTAGTAGTTATTGTTAAAAATAGACACGTAACTCTATATAACCTTCCTAAGAATGCCCTGCTCACAAATAGTATTTTAACCTTTGTCAAACATTTACCAGAAGTTCGTTCCGTTCAAAAAGGCACCACTAAAATTGCAGATAAAAGAGCTGAACAGCAAGAAATGCACATGGTCCGGGAACAGGTAAATGGGATATGGTTTCCTCAGTCATCGGTTCTTTTTCAGCCACTCATAGCAGATTTATACGACCCAGTCTATTCGGTAGGGTATCGATTCAATGATGACGTTATGGGAAAACATGTTATAGGAGTTTCATTTGGAGATACATTTCCTATTTTTAGGTGGAGAAATGTACTTCCTTGGAAAGGAGATCTTCAAATTGATATTCAAGCAGGCGTTTGGGCCGATTTTAACATGGGACACAATGATAATCCTAATGGTGAATGGTCTGAGCTTGTGACAACCGATTATTTGGTTGGTATCCCACTATCTTACGCTATCAATAAGTGGTCATATAGGCTTAGAGTTTATCATATTTCGTCTCATTTAGGAGATGAGTATATGAGAAATAATCCAGAGGTTGTCAGGTTGAATCCTAGTATGGAAGCCTTAGACTTCTTTTCATCTTATCAAGTTACAAAGGGAATTAGGTTATATTTTGGACCTGGATGGATTTTTCACAGTGATAAAACATTCCCTCTAAAACCATTCTATGTAGAGTATGGAACTGAAATGAGATTTTTTGGGAGAAGGGACTATTATCATATGATTTATGGAACCCCATTTTTAGCCGTTAATGTCAGGAACTGGCAGCAACATCATTGGCAGTTCAATGTGACAGCTCAGTTAGGATATGAGTGGAGTAAGCTCCAAGGGGTTGGAAGAAAAGTTAGACTATTCGCTCAGTACTATCATGGGTACAGCGTAGGTCAATTCTTTAATGATAGAACTGATTACTTCAGCATTAGATTTTCATACGGTTTCTAAATTCCACAATTTGTGGAAAAACTGTTCATAACTTGTTGGTAATTGTTTAAAACTCTTTCTGTACACCTTGCAACTTTCTTATAATTAGTGAATTACACCATTTTTAAAAGAAGCTTGTTGTTGATAAGTTTTTGTGTTTTTTGTTGATAAACCCAAATAGATGATTAGAATTGACAAGGTTTAAATCATAGCTTGTAGATTATTGATCTGAACATTACTATTTAACTAGTTAGGAAAGTTATGGACAGTTATGGATAACAGATTGATTTCTAGGAGCTTTGGAACACATGATGGCGCTTTTCATGCAGATGAGATAACCGCTTGTGCTTTGTTACTTTTGTGTAATTTAATAGATAGGGATAAAATTGTAAGAACTCGAGATCGTGAGTTATTAGACCAATGTGAATTTGTTTGTGATGTTGGAGGAATTTACGATAGAGATATCAAAAGATTTGATCATCATCAAAAAGAATATAAAGGAACATTAAGTAGTGCGGGAATGATCCTAAAGTATCTTTTCGAAGAAAACTTTTTGGAGAAGAAACTTTATGATTACATCAATAGATCTCTTGTGATCGGTGTTGATGCTATTGATAATGGGCTGAACACTTTAAAACTTGGCCATTGCTCATTTTCTAGTGTGATAACGAATTTCGTGCCTCCTGAATATGGTCTTGAAGAAGAGATCTTGACAGAAGCTTTTTTTGAAGCTCTAGATTTTTGTTATGGACACATCAAAAGGCTTATCGATCGATTTGTTTATACAAGTTCTTGCAAAGATGCTGTGCAAGAGAGCATGAAAAAGGGGACTGAGTATCTAATGTTTGATAAAGCGTTGCCTTGGATGGATAACTTTTTTGAACTAGAGGGTGAGAATCATCCAGCACTTTTTGTTGTAATGCCAGCGGGAAATTACTGGAAGCTAAGAGGTATTCCACCATCATATGATCAGAAAATGAAAGTTCGAAAACCTTTACCTAAAGAGTGGGCTGGACTTTTAGAGGGTGAGCTTGCAGAAAAATGTAAAATTCCAGGAGCCATTTTCTGTCACAAGGGTCGGTTTATTTCAATATGGAAAACAAAAGAAGATGCTTTAAAAGCTTTAGATTTAGTGATGAAAGGTAAAAAGTACGTGTGATCTATGAGTAGTATTTTTGCAAAAATTATTAGAAGGGAGATTCCTTCAGAGATTTTACTTGAAAATGAGCACGTCATTGCTATTAAGGACATAAATCCTGTTGCGCCAATTCATATTCTTATCATTACAAAAAAGCAAATTCCTAGTATCCAAGAACTTGCTGACGAAGACAGTTTTTTACTACATGAAGTAACTAAAGCAGCGAAAGCGTTGGCAAAAAAATTAAACTTAAGTCACTACAGACTTTTGACAAACTGTGGAGAGGATGCTGGGCAAACCGTCTTTCATCTTCACTTTCACTTGATTAGCGGACGTGTTTTAGAAGGCATGGCGTAGTATTGGAAAGTGTGGTAATGTCACGCATTTAGTTGGTGATGCAGAAATGACCTTATTATGACACATTTGTTCACATGCTTTTTATCTTTTACACTCCTTTTAACATCTCTTTTTGGGTCTGATAAAGAGATTATTGAAAAGGCTTATGCATATTTAGATATAGGAGATTATCTCTCAGCTGCATCAGAACTTAAAGTGGCTCTTACTTGTAGACCAGATTCTAAAGATCTTAGAAAGGCCTTGATCAAGGTGTTTTCTGAAAGCGCTGATGATATGGCAGCGATTCAGCTCTGGAAAGAAAGCTCTAACCTTTTTGAAGACTTTTCATCAGATGTTAAAACCATAGAAACGATTTCGTGGGGGGTTTTGAAGAAATCAAAACTTACCTCTTTAAAATCAGTAAAAAATTCTGCTCTTGTCGGAGCTGCTGCAACGCAAGATATTAGAGCTGTCTATTTTCTAAAAGAAGCGCTTTGCCAAAGTGATGCTACACTTCGTTTAATAGCAGCTAGGCTATCAAGTCGTTTTGGTGATAAATTGCTGATCGATACAATGAAAAGCGTTCTAAAGCATGAAAAAGTATGGTATGTCAGGCTAGAACTAATAAAGTCTTTAGCTTCGCTTAGATGTCAAGATATTGCAGAAGATCTCCAGGAACTATTGTCGAGCTCCCAAACAACCTATGAGGAAAAAGTAGTAGCTATTCAAAGCCTTCTATTACTTTATGATAACATTACTGAAGAGCAGCTTCATAAATTGATTAAAAGCAAAAGATCGGGGCATAGGCTTTTCGCTTGTCAGATCATTTCCTATTTAAACAAACACTTAGATATTCAAGAGATCGAAACCCTGCTTAATGATCCGTCATTTGAGGTCCAAGGAGCTATCTTGATGGCCCTTGCAACCCTAAAACTATCTGATAGAGAGAAAGAAGATTTATTAGATCCATTAGAAAAATTAGAAAACGCAAAGCACGATTTCGTAAAAATGAATACTCTGTGGTTGAGGACATTATTGGGCAACCAAGCTAGTCTAAAAAAACTTCAGAGCTTTGTGTTTGCTGTAAACCCTGAAATTAGAAGACTTGCTGCAGCTTTTTTAGGACGGACAGGATCTATAGGTGAGGAATTAGCTCTAGAAACAATGAGTAAATCTTGCGATCCATACGTAAAAATTAATATCTGCTTAGGCTTAACTGGAGTGAGCGATAAAACAAAGCAAATCAGGCAGCTAATTCATAAATTTTTAGCAGAAACGGATCATGAAAAAATAATGTGGCAATTTTATATGTCACAAAATTTTAAAATGATCAGTCCCTCGTTGATTAGGCATATCCCAGAGATGATGGACTATCCAGCACTAATCGATAGCCAAACTAGACTTTCTTTACTTAATATTTTAGCTGTTTTAAGAGATCCGAGAGCAGAAGACGCTATCAAGCAATATCTGAAATCTAAACACTTGGGTTCAACGTTCTTTGCCTCCAGAGCGCTTTTAGAAGAGGGTAGTTTAGAGGCCGAAGAATCGATAAAAAAACTCTTAAGTCATCCAGATAGGCATGTACGTGTCCAAGCAGGTCTTGTCCTAGCTTTTTATGGTGAGGATGAAAATGCTTTTGAAGTTTTGAAAGAAGCATATGGAGAGGTTGATAAAGAATTAAAAGCCCAAATATTGGAAGCTTTAGGACAGTTAGGATCGAAAAAAGCTATTCCCTTTTTAACAAACCTTTTAGATGATCCGTTTAATACAAACCGAATGCTCGCAGCATCGGCTATTATCCAATGCGTGAACCATTGAGGCGATATCATGAGAGAAAAACTACTTAATGCTCAAAAATACTTAAAACAGCATGACATTGAAGGGTGGTTGCTTTATGACTTTCAAAAATTAAATCCCTTTGCTTTGGAATTTCTTGAAATCCCTGAAAAAAATTTGATTACAAGACGTTTTTTTTTCTTCATTCCAAAGACAGGGGAACCTGTTAAAATTGTTTCGAAAATAGAGCCGAATATATTGAGTCATCTTCCTGGAGAAACGATAACTTATCAAAGCATTGACTCATTAAAAACAACTTTGGAAAGTGTTTTGGAAAATCTATCCTCTGTTGCGATGGAATACTCTCCAATGTGTGATATCCCTTATTTGTCGAAAATTGACGCAGGAATTTATGAGCTTGTAAAAAGTTTGGGAGTAGATGTAATTAGCTCTGCAAATATTTTACAATATTTTTCATCTACCTTGAATGAAGAGCAAATTAGATCTCACAAAAATTCAGCAAGCTTTTTGGTTCAAACGGTCGAAAATGCTTTTGAGTTTATAAAATCAGCTTTAACTAATAACAAACAAATATCTGAATATGACGTTCAAAGTTTTGTTCATGAAGAGTTTGATAAAAGGGGGTTCTATACAGATCACGATGTGATATGTGCCTTTGGAAAAAATACGGCAGATCCTCATTACTGTCCTCAAAAAAGTTCAGCGTTAAAGCTTGAAAATGATCAACTAATCCTTCTAGATATTTTTGGAAAAGAAAAGAAGCCCAAAAGTATATATTCCGATATTTGCTTTATGGGATATACCGGATCAAAGCTTCCTCAAAAAATTCAAGAAACATTAGACCTTGTAAAATCAGCACAAGATGAAGCTTTGGCTTTTATCTCCGACAGATTGGAAGAAAAGCGTCTTGTAAGAGGTTTTGAGGTTGATGAGATCTGTAGAAATGTCATTAAATCAAAGGGATTTAGTGATTATTTTATTCATAGAACCGGACATAACTTACATATGCAACTACATGGTCCAGGAGCGCATCTTGATAGCTTTGAAACAGTTGATGATAGACCTTTAATCGAAAATACAGCTTTTACCATTGAACCTGGGATTTATTTCCAAGGGGAGTTTGGAATCCGTCTAGAAATAGATGTATTAATTCATGACGGAAAACTAGAAGTAACGACTCCGATGAAAAATATCATTAACTATTTAATCTAGGTTAGTTATCCTCTAGTAACAATTAATAAAAGCTTAAAGAAGATGAGTCATACACAGTCGCATTCAAATGTTTCTTTTATGAGAGTGATCTCTGCAGCATTCTTGATTGCGGGCGCTTGCATCGGCGGTGGTATGTTGGCATTGCCAATCGATTCTGCAAAAACGGGATTCTGGCCATCATTTTTGATGATTTCACTTATCTATCTTTTTATGATGGTAACTGGGCTTTTAATTATTGAAGTTACCCTTTGGTTAGAAGAGGGTGCTCACTTTATGACCATGGCAGCAAGACTTTTTGGAAAATTTGGGAAGTTTTGCACTATTTTGATTTATCTTTTCATGGGATATGCCTCCCTGATCGCATACAATTCAGCGGGAGCTGGACTCATCGAGAGCCTTTTTAAAAATCTTTTAGAAATAAATCTGTCTAGATGGGAAAGTGGAAGCCTTTTTGCGGTAGTATTTGGAACAATGCTTTATCTGGGTACAAAATATATTGGCCGCATTAATACTGTGCTGATTATAGGAATGATCACAGCATATTTTTTGCTCATCGGTGTTGGTTTAAGAGATGTTCAATTGCAATACATTAAACGAGCTAACTGGGATCAAAGTATTTTCACGTTACCACTTCTTCTAGCAGTTTTTAGCTATCAGATGATGGTTCCTAGCTTAACCCCTTATTTGAAAAGAAATCCAAAGGCTCTGAAAAGGTCTATTATTATTGGGTTAACAGTTCCCTATATTGTATATATAATATGGCAGTTAATAGTCTTAGGTACCGTACCGTACTTAGGGCCTCATGGTTTGCAAAATGCTCTAAATAGTGGTAGAAGTGCAGCAGATGTTTTTAGCTATCATGTTTCAAGTAGGTATTTATCGTTAGCGGCGCAGCTATTTGCCTTTTTTGCTTTAGTAACCTCATATCTAGGGATTGGGCTTGGTTTAAAGGATTTTTTATCTGACCTTTTTAAAGCCCGAAAAGGGCCTTTTGGGCCATTTGTAATGGGGGCTTTAGCTGTGATTCCTTCACTGATTTTAGGAGTGAGTTACCCACGAGCATTTCTACTGGGGCTTGAAATATCCGGGGGGTTTGGGGATGCTTTTTTAAGTAACTTATTTCCAGTTCTTATGGTGTGGATAGGAAGATATGTAAAAAAACTTGAAGGTCCTTTTGTTGTATTTGGGGGAAGGTCCTTTCTTTCTATTTTAGCGCTTATATCTATTTTTATTGTGGTTGTTCAGATTCTTAAGCTGGCTGTTGCTTAGCTCTGGGGCCTTTTTGAAAAAGGCGATTTCTAATCCACTCGATATCCAATGCATTTTTACTAAGTTCTGTAAGGTTAATTGTAGTGTTGTTTTTTAAAATAAAATATCCATCGCCTGTCTGTGTGGCTCTGTATATTTGTCTAGTATGAAAATATTTAAGATTAAATGATCCAAGTTGCTGCAAAGATCTTTGCTCTGTTGGATTTTGTAAAATCTCAAGAATGTATGCGGCTTTTATAGCTGAGGTTAATTTTGAATTGTACAGTCCTTTGAAAGATCCACCTTGTTCTAAGGCTTCGATTTGATAAAAAAGTACAATTCCTTTTTTGATCAGATCGTTTTTTTCTCCTTTAGAAAGTTTTTTTTCTGCTTTTAGTCGTTCAATATCTTTTTGTATAACTGATATCCGATCCTTTTCTTCTTCCGCTAAGTTTTGTATCTCCCTTAGCTTGTTGTCTAAATCAACTTTGTTCTTTAGTGCTTGTTCAACTGTTAATTGGTCATCTTTCAAAATTTGATTTCTTATTGTTGATAACTGTTCTTTTAGTTCTGTTTGATAGGTATGAGCCTTCACTAGCTGAAATATCCAAAATCGATACTTTGCTAATAGAGGTAGCAGTAAACTTATTGCTTCAGATTCTGTTAACAGTCGATTGTCACCTAAAACAGGAGCAAAATGCTTCACGTTGACACCAGCATCAAAAAAAAGTTTTTCTAAATCTTTTTTTGATAGAGATTGAAGCGCTTCCAGTTCTTGAATGTATTGTTTAACATTTGATTCATGGAGAGCTGCTCTAAGCTCCTTAGTTTTTAAAAAACGTGCAACTTTTGGGCAAACGAGGTAACAGCCAAGACCATAAAATGCAATAAATGTGAAAAGATATGTAGATGCATATAAAGCTAAAGCTCCCATAGCGATTAAAGAAATAGATATTATAGCTATTAAGCTGACTCTGTAAGCTGTTTTATATAAAGTGCTTTTTTGAACAAATGTGAATTTTAGATTGAACCGTGTCTTAGCCAGCTCTTCTTTTGGGTTTATCAATATATAGCGATTGAGAGATTGAGAAATCTGATGGCGATCAGCTACTTCTAGAGGAGTTGTATAATTATTAATTAAAGATGGAGAAGAGAACATTAATTCTAAACCTATTGTGTAATGAGGCAAAGAGTTTAGCTGTTTTATGTTTTGTGTTGAATGACTTTATTTCCTTTTTATGGTGTCTTCGATAAACCCTAGCGCCAAAGATTTGATCTTTAAGTTAAGTGCACTTAAGCCATTGGAGCGAGTTAAAGACAGAGAGGAGGTAATTCCAAGGTCTTTTAAAAAGGCTATATCAAGCTTTAGGATCTCTTCTGCTGTAAGTCCATTATATATTTTGGCTAAAAGAGCTCCTATTCCTCTTGAAATTAATGCATCAGAATAGATTGTAAAATAGATTTTTGAATTGTCGTTTGTTGCGTAAACAAACATTTGACTTTGACACCCTATAACTCTATTTCTTTCATCTTGGAAACCCTTGTCGAGGGGGTTGGTTTCTTTCGAAAGGCTTAGAAGGGTGTTATATATATCTGTTTTGTTAGTACTAGAAAAAAGTTTTTCTATACTTTCTCTTCTAGATAAAACATTTTGCATGATATTCAGGGCGTATTGTTGTCAAAAATGAGCATCATATCAGAAAGCTGGATTATCACGATGAAAAAAGTTTGAATAATTGTTTTATACGATTGCTGTAAATTCATAAATAACATACAATGACCGGCCAATAGCATGGATGGATGTCATCCAGAATAACGATAATAAATTAACCTAAGTAGCACAAAGATGTCAAAAAAGGAAGATACGTTAAAACTCGAGGGAGTAATCGAGGAGCTTCTTCCCAATATGACCTTTATGGTGTCGCTCGAAAACGGCATGAAGGTCTTAGCTCACCTCTGCGGGAAGATGAGAATGAGAAACATCCGCGTTCTAGCGGGTGATAAAGTCACCGTAGAATTGTCTCCCTATGATTTATCAAAAGCTCGGATCGTATATCGTCAGAGATAACTTTTTTACACGTGTGAAGTTAGTGTTGCAATTTTTTAACACTAAAAGTAAGCTTAGAGCGTTCAATTTTGAATTGGGTTGAAAGTTGAACAAAAGCCCGGGTAGCTCAGTGGTAGAGCACTTCCATGGTAAGGAAGGGGTCGCAGGTTCAAGTCCTGTCTTGGGCAAAATACAGTTAAACACAAATTAGTTGGGACAATCTTTCATTACGGGAGCATTACAAAATGGCAAAAGAGTCATTCCAGAGAAATAAACCGCATATCAATATCGGAACAATTGGTCACGTTGACCACGGTAAAACAACGCTTACTGCAGCTATTACAAAATGTCTAGCAGAGAAAGGTGGAGCTAACTTTAGAGATTATGCTTCTATCGACAACTCTCCAGAAGAAAAAGCTCGTGGTATTACAATCAACTCAAGTCACGTTGAATATGAGACAGATACACGTCACTATGCTCACGTTGACTGTCCGGGACACGCCGACTATGTTAAAAACATGATTACAGGTGCGGCTCAGATGGATGGAGCTATCCTAGTTGTTGCTGCAACAGATGGACCAATGCCACAAACTAAAGAACACATCCTATTAGCAAAACAGGTTGGAGTTCCTTCTATTGTTGTTTTCTTAAACAAAATGGACCAAATCAGCAAAGGTGATGAAGAGCTAGTAGAGTTAGTTGAGATGGAAGTCTCAGAGCTTCTAGAAGAAAAAGGTTTTGCTGACACTCCAATTATCAGAGGGTCTGCTTTAAAAGCTCTAGAAGGTGATGCTGAATACGTTAAGTCTATCCTAGAGTTAATGGAAAAAGTTGATACTCACGTTCCAACTCCTGAAAGAGAAGTTGATAAACCATTCCTAATGCCAATTGAAGACGTCTTCTCTATTTCTGGTAGAGGAACTGTTGCTACAGGACGTATCGAAAGAGGAATTCTAAAAGTTAATGATAAGCTTCAAATGGTTGGACTTAAAGAAACAAAAGAAACCGTTTGTACTGGAGTTGAGATGTTCAACAAACTTCTCGATGAAGGAAGAGCTGGGGAGAACGTTGGTGTTCTTTTAAGAGGAATAGACAAGAAAGAAGTTGAAAGAGGAATGGTCCTTGCAGCTCCTGGAACTTGTACTCCACACACTAAATTTAAAGGAACTGTTTATGTTCTTAAAAAAGAAGAAGGTGGACGTCACAAACCTTTCTTCTCAGGATACAGACCACAGTTTTTCATCAGAACTACTGACGTAACAGGAACTGTTACTCTTCCTGAAGGAACTGAAATGGTTATGCCTGGAGATAATGTTGAGCTTACAGGTGAGCTAATTGCACCAGTTGCTATGGAAGTAGGAATGAGATTTGCTATCCGTGAAGGTGGTAGAACTATTGGTGCTGGAACAATCACTGAGATTATTGCTTAACCTTTAAGGTGCTTAGAGCTCTAGATCGTTTGACGGTCTAGAGGCTCGTGCGTGGGGTGTGTAGCTCAGTTGGTAGAGCAGCGATCTCCAAAGTCGCCGGTCGGGGGTTCGAATCCCTCCGCACTCGTTGAGAAATTTATGAATAAAAAAAGAAAAGAACATATGACTGTCTCTCATAAAACAAGTCTTCTGGAACAAAGCAGAAAGAGGGCTGAAAAGCTGTCAAAGAAAAAGGGTAAAATTGGGTTTCTTCAAAGTATTAAAGACGAACTCAAAAAAGTATCTTGGACATCAAAAGAAGACCTTATCCACTGTACAAAAGTAGTTGTTGGTGCAACGTTTGCTTTTGGTCTTGGGATTTATGTAGCTGATTTGTTCATCAGAGGGGCTTTAAAGGGTCTTTCTAACTTTGTTAGGATGATTGGAGGATAGTCTTTTATGAATCATTGGTATGTCGTTCAGGCTATGTCTGGACATGAGAAGAAAGTAAAGAAGGCGATAGAAGAGAATCGTGATGCTCACAAAATGCAAGACGATGTTTTCGAAGTTTTAGTTCCAACTGAAAATGTTTCAGAAGTAAAGCAAGGTCAGCAAAAGGTTACAGAGAAGAGACTCTGGCCTGGTTACATTCTTGTTAAGATGAATCTGAGTGATGAGTCTTGGCAATATATTAAAAATACAAATGGGGTCATAGGGTTTTTAGGTGGCGGTAAACCAACACCTCTTAGCGATAAAGAAGTAGAAGAAATCTTACTAGACCTTAAAGAAAAGAAAAAAGAAGTTGTTCATAAGCATAACGTTGAACCGGGTGACAAAGTCAAGATTGTTGATGGCGTATTCGTTAACTTTACAGGGCATGTAATTGAAGTGTTCCATGATAAAGGAAGACTTTCAGCTATGGTTTCGATCTTCGGAAGGGAAACCCGTGTAGATGATCTTGAGTTTTGGCAAGTTGAACAACTGCCTGCTGATGCAGAAGTAGATTAGATTTAATTATAAGGATTGGTAATGGCAAAAAAGAAACTTGAAAAAACAATTAAGCTTCAAATTCCTGCGGGAAAAGCTAATCCAGCGCCTCCAATTGGACCAGCTCTTGGTGCTGCAGGTGTTAATATCATGGCTTTTTGTAAGGAATTTAATGCTAAAACACAGAGCGAAGGTGGAAAAATTCTACCTGTAGTTATCTCTGTGTACTCAGATAAATCTTTTACCTTCATAACTAAAGCTCCTCCGGTTCCAGAACTGATCAAAGAGTTTGCGAAGATCAAAAAAGGATCTGGGGTTCCTAACCGTGATAAAGTTGGAAAGCTCACAGATAAAGATTTAGACGAAATTCTAAAGATAAAAAAGAAAGATATGCGTGTGCGTGATGATGAAGCTGGAAAACAGCTTATCAAAGGTACAGCAAGATCTATGGGTGTAGAAGTACTAGGGTAGGTAAGGAAGACAAATGCGTAGAGTAAAAAGCAAAAGATTAAAAAAAATATACGAGACGATTGATAACTCATGCACTTACGCTCTTTCTGAAGCGCTTAAGCTGTTAATTGATTGTCCTAAAGTAAAATTTAACGAATCAGTAGAAGTTTCGATTAAAACAGGAGTTGATCCACGTAAATCTGATCAACAAGTTAGGGGGACAGTAGCTCTTCCGAATGGTACCGGTAAAAACATTAAAGTAGTTGTTTTAGCAAAAGGCGAAAATGCTGAAAAGGCTAAAGAAGCTGGTGCTGATGAAATTGGAGCTGATGAACTTATTGCTAAAATCAAAGGTGGATGGACAGATTTCGATGTGTTAGTCGCAACACCTGACATGATGAGAGAAGTTGGAAAGCTTGGTAAAGTGTTAGGCCCTAGAGGTCTTATGCCAACCCCAAAAGCTGGAACAGTAACAGTAGATGTTGCAAAAGCTGTTACTGAACTTAAAGCAGGTAAGATTGAGTTTAAAGTTGATAAAGGTGGAGTGATCAACAATCTAGTTGGAAAAGCGAACTTTGATTCTAAAAGCTTAGAAGATAATATAAATACTCTTTTAGCAGCTATTGTTAGAGCAAAACCTGCAACAGCAAAAGGGCAGTATTTAAAGTCTATGTTTGTGTCTACTACTATGGGACCTGGACTTAGAGTTGATATTAGTTCCGTAGCATAAGATATATTAGTGAGGCATAAGGCAAAATGAGAAAAGAAAAAGAATTTTTAAAGGACGCAGCACAAAATAAGATTAGCGCTTCGGATATTATGGTTGCATTTAACTATTCTAAGATGGACGCAAATCTCAATGCAGATTTTAGAGATAGCATTAACAATGCCGGTGGCGATGTTTATGTTATCAAAAAAAGAGTCTTGATTAAGTCTGCTAAAGAAGAAGGTTTAGACCTTAATTTGAAGGAGCTTCCTGGGCATATTGCAATTATGTGCGCTGGTGCTGACGATGCAGTTGCATCAACAAAAGCTCTTTATACATTTAAAAAAGATAATGCAGATAAGCTTGAAGTCTTAGGTGGTCAGTTTCAGGGCCAATCTTGCGTAGCTTCAGATTTTGAAAAAATATCTAAATTACCATCACAAGATGAGATGAGAGCTCAGTTGCTCAGCGTGTTCGAAGCACCTATGAGTCAAACGCTATCTGTTGTCAATGCATTATTAACAAGCGTCGTGCATTGCTTAGAGAACAAAGCTTCTCAAAATTAAAAAGTTAAATTGAACATTAAAGTCGATAACAGGGGATAACACTGTGAGTGAAGAAAAAATTTCTCAACTAGTTGAAGAACTAAGTAGTTTAACAGTTCTTGATATGTCAAAGCTAAAGTCTGCTTTAGAAGAAAAGTGGGACGTTAAAGCTGCTGCTGCAGCTCCTATGATGATGGCAGCTCCTGCAGCCGGTGATGGCGCTGCTGCTGCAGAAGAAGCAACAGAGTTTAACGTTTCTTTAGATGAAGTGCCTGCTGATAAGAAAATTGCTGTTATTAAAGTAATTAGAGAGATTACAGGTCTTGGTCTAAAAGAAGCTAAGGAACTTGTTGAGTCAGCTCCAAAAGTGGTTAAAGAAGCCGCTCCTAAAGCTGAGTCTGATGAAATCGTTAAAAAACTTACAGACGCTGGTGCTAAGGCTAGCGCTAAAGGTGTTTAAGGTAAATCATCTAGTAGCTAAATATTAGCTTTGAAAGGGCAGAAGATCATTTGTTAGATGCTTCTGCTCTTTAGTATTCAATTAATATCCATTGTTCAGCAGATGTGCTGAAATTTTTAGAGCTTATAAAGTCTGATAGTTTAGGAGACGTGTCAATGCTAAAAAAACCCCCTGAAAGGGTCTCGTTTAACACCAAAGAAGAAATTATAGACCTACCTAATTTGATTGAAATCCAAGTGAAGTCTTACAGGGATTTTCTTCAAAAAGATATTTCATCTCCCGAGCGATTAAATATGGGTCTAGAAGAGGTCTTTCAAGAGATATTTCCGATTAAGTCTTATGATGAAAAGACGACAATTGAATATCTATCGTACAGCCTTGGTGTCCCGAAATATTCTCCTGAAGAGTCTATCAGAAGAGGTATTACATATAATGTCACCCTGCGAGTAAAATTTAAACTAACAGATGAAACAGGTATAAAAGAAGAAGAAGTTTATATGGGAACGATCCCATTGATGACAGACAAAGGAACCTTTGTCATCAACGGGGCGGAAAGAGTTATTGTATCTCAGCTCCACAGATCACCTGGTGTAGCATTCGAACAAATGAGTCACTCCAAAGGTACAACTCTTTATTCCTTTAGAATTATCCCTTACAGAGGAAGTTGGTTAGAAGCAGCTTTCGATAGTAATGACATGATTTATATCTACGTTGATAGAAAAAAACGTAGAAGAAAAGTATTAGCAACATCATTTGTAAGAACTCTTGGTTATTCATCTGATGCAGATATTATCGAAGAGTTTTTCAATACATACAGAGTAAAGCTTAAATCAGATAAAGATTTCAACAAACTAGTAGGTAAAATTTTAGCCGAAGACGTTGTCGATGAAGAATCTGGCGTGGTCCATGGATCAGCTTCTGAAAAGCTTACGACAGCTATGCTTAAGCGTATGCTTGATGCAGGAATATCTTCAGTAAGAATTGCAGAAGATGCTGATGAGACATCACCAATTATTAAGATGCTTTCAAAAGACCCAACGGATTCGTATGAATCAGCGTTGAAAGATTTCTATAGAAAAATTAGACCTAGTGAACCTGCAACGCTTTCAAATGCACGTTCAGCGATTATGAGACTTTTCTTTGATCCGAAAAGATATAACCTTGGACGAGTTGGACGTTACAAGCTTAATAGAAAGCTTGGAATAGAGACATCTGAAGAAGATTTAGAAAATGTAACACTTTTAAAAGAAGACATTGTTGAAGCCTTAAAATATTTGATAAGACTTAAGCAAGGTGATGAGAATGTCGCAGTTGATGACATTGACCATTTAGCAAACAGACGTGTTAGATCAGTTGGAGAGTTAATCCAAAACCAATGCAGAATCGGTTTAGCAAGAATGGAAAAAATCATTAGAGAAAGAATGAATCTCTTTGATTTCTCATCTGATACTTTAACTCCTGGAAAACTTGTTTCAGCGAAAGGTTTAGCCGGAGTTTTAAAAGACTTTTTTGGAAGATCTCAGCTGTCACAGTTTATGGATCAAACAAATCCTATTGCTGAGCTAACACATAAACGTAGACTTTCATCTTTAGGACCCGGTGGTTTGAATAGAGAAAGGGCTGGTTTTGAAGTTCGAGATGTTCATCCTTCTCACTACGGAAGGGTTTGTCCAATTGAAACTCCTGAAGGACCAAACATCGGTCTTATAACCTCTTTATCTTCATTTGCGAAGATTAATGAGTTTGGTTTCATCGAAACACCATATCGTATCGTTCGTGACGGAGTTGTTACTGAAGAAATTGAATATATGACAGCTGATCAAGAGGAAAGTTGCGTTATTGCTCAGGCCTCTGCGGACTTAGATGATCATAATATGTTTGTCAATACAACTTGCTGGGGAAGATATAAAACTGAGCCGATTATAGTAGATACTGCAACGGTAACTCATATGGATGTTTCCTCTAAACAGCTTGTGTCTATTGTAACAGGACTTATCCCATTCTTAGAGCACGATGATGCTAACAGGGCTTTGATGGGATCAAACATGCAAAGACAAGCTGTACCACTGCTTATCACAGATGCTCCAATCGTAGGAACAGGTCTTGAAGCCAAAGTGGCGAAAGATTCAGGCGCGGTTTTAACTTGTGATGTTGATGGAGTCGTCGAATATGTAGATGGTTTCAAAATTGTTATTGCTCCAGATGATAATCCAGTTGAAAAAAGAACCCTTTATCTACAAAAGTTTCTAAAGTCTAATGCTGGAACATGTCTTAACCAAACACCTCTTTGTAATGTTGGAGACAAGGTAATAAAAGGTGATATTTTGGCAGATGGACCAGCTACTGATAAAGGAGAAGTAGCTCTTGGTAAAAACGTTTTAGTAGCTTTCATGCCGTGGTGTGGATACAACTATGAAGATGCTATTATTATTTCAGAGAAGCTGATTAGAGATGATGCTTACACTTCAATTTATCTTGAAGAGTTTGAGCTGACAGCTCGTGATACAAAGCTTGGTAAAGAAGAAATTACTAGAGATATTCCAAATGTATCTGAGGAAGCTTTAGCAAACCTAGGTGATGATGGAATCATCAGAGTTGGAGCTGAAGTTAAGTCTGGGGATATATTAGTTGGTAAAATTACGCCTAAGTCTGAAACTGAGCTTTCACCAGAAGAAAGACTTCTTAGAGCAATTTTTGGAGAAAAAGCAGCTGATGTAAAAGATGCATCTTTAGTAGCGCCTCCAGGAACTGAAGGTGTTGTCATGGATGTTAAAGTCTTCTCAAGAAGAGATAGGCTTTCTAAAACAGATGAAGAACTTGTTGAAGAAGCTACAAGACTCAAAGATATTCATAGAGATTACAAGGAAAAAGAATCTGAGCTTATCATGGCATTTCATGATAAACTTGGAGCTTTACTTCTCAATGAAGACGCTCCTCAGCCTATTATGCATAGAAAAACAGGTGATATCTTAGTTAAAGAAGGTCAAGCTTTCACTCAAGAAGTCATTGAGCTATTAGAAACTGAGTCTGTGGATGATTTGATATTACCATCGAACCCTATCTATGATACTTTAAAAGATATCTTAACTGCGCATGAAATCAAATATCAAACTCTGCAAATGCAGCATAAGTCTGAAATTGAGTTCATGAAGAAAGGTGATACTGAGCTAGAAGCTGGAGTTATTAGACAAGTTAAAGTCTATGTTGCAACAAAGAGAAAGCTTCAAGTTGGTGATAAGATGGCGGGACGACATGGTAACAAAGGTGTTGTTTCTAACATTGTTCCTGTAGCCGATATGCCTTACTTAGAAGATGGTTCAACAATCGAAATCATTTTGAACCCTCTGGGGGTTCCATCTCGTATGAATATGGGTCAGTTATTAGAGACTCATTTAGGATACGCAGCGCGTAAAAAAGGCCTATATATGAGGACTCCGGTTTTCGAAGGTCTTCCTGAATCCGAGATTTGGAAAATGATGGAAGATGTCAATCTTCCTACAGATGGTAAACTTTACCTATATGACGGTAGAACTGGTGAGAGATTCGATAACAAAACAGTTGTTGGATATATTTATATGCTTAAACTCTCCCACTTAGTTGCAGATAAGATTCACGCAAGAGCTGTCGGACCATACTCTTTAGTTACTCAGCAACCACTTGGTGGTAAAGCCCAAATGGGTGGACAGAGATTTGGAGAGATGGAAGTTTGGGCTCTAGAAGCTTATGGAGCAGCCTACTTACTACAAGAGATGTTAACAGTAAAATCTGATGATGTTGCTGGAAGAACACGGATTTATGAATCGATCGTAAAAGGAGATAATATCTTAAAAGCTGGTACTCCAGAATCCTTTAACGTACTCGTAAAAGAAATGCAAGGTCTAAGCCTTGACATTCGCGCTGAAAAAGCAGAAGACTAAAACCTAGCATCCCCTTTAGGAGAAGAAGTAAATGCACGAAGAATTTGATGAATCACAATTTGATAAACTGACGATAAAAATCGCTTCTGATGACGTCGTTCGTGGTGATTGGTCCCGAGGAGAGATCAAAAAACCTGAAACGATCAATTATCGTACGTTTAAGCCTGAAAAGGGTGGTCTTTTTTGTGAGAAAATTTTCGGTCCGACTAAGGATTGGGAATGTGCTTGCGGAAAGTACAAAAAAATCAAGCATAAAGGGATTGTCTGCGATAGATGTGGTGTTGAGGTAACCCTTTCAAAGGTACGTCGTGAAAGAATGGCTCATATTGATCTAGCGGTGCCTGTTGTACATATATGGTTCTTTAAAACTCAACCATCTAGGATTGGAAATATTCTGGGGATGTCAACAGCAGAGCTTGAAAGAGTTATTTATTACGAAGAATATGTTGTTATTGATCCAGGTTCGACAACTCTAGAAAAGAAGCAACTTCTCAATGATGCAGAGTACAAAGAAGCTCAAGAGAAGTGGGGGCAAGATAGCTTTAAAGTTTCTATGGGTGGAGAAGCTGTAAGAGACTTGCTTGAGAAAGAAGACCTTTCAATGCTTGTTACTGAGCTAAAAGAGAAACTTAGAAAAACAAAATCTATGCAATCTCGAGTTAAGCTTGCTAAAAGACTAAAGATTGTAGAAGGTTTTTCTGCATCGCCGAATAATCCTGACTGGATGGTTATGGCTTGTGTGCCGGTTATTCCTCCTGAACTTAGACCTTTAGTACCTTTAGATGGTGGTAGGTTTGCAACGTCAGATCTTAATGACCTTTATCGAAGAGTTATCAATAGAAATAACCGTTTAAAGTCGATTTTAAAGTTAAAAACACCTGATGTCATTATTAGAAATGAAAAGAGAATGCTTCAAGAAGCTGTCGATGCTTTATTTGACAATGGCCGTCATGGGCACCCTGTCATGGGAGCTGGAAACAGACCGCTTAAAGCACTTTCTGAAATGCTTAAAGGTAAACAAGGTCGTTTCAGACAGAACCTTTTGGGAAAAAGGGTCGATTACTCCGGACGTTCTGTTATTATCGTTGGTCCTGAGCTAAAGTTCAATCAGTGTGGTCTTCCTAAACAAATGGCCCTAGAGCTATTTGAGCCTTTTATTGTCAAAAGACTAAAAGATCGTGGTCACGTTTATACGATTAGATCAGCAAAAAAGATGATTCAAAGAAAAGATCCAGAAGTTTGGGATGTTTTAGAAGAAATCATTAAAGGTCACCCAGTGCTTTTAAACAGGGCACCTACTCTTCACAGATTAGGTATCCAAGCGTTTGAACCTGTGTTGATCGAAGGTAAAGCGATTCGCGTTCACCCTCTAGTCTGTACAGCATTTAACGCTGACTTTGATGGTGACCAAATGGCTGTTCACGTTCCTTTATCTTTAGAAGCTCAAATTGAAGCAAAAGTCTTGATGATGGCTCCTGATAATATTTTCTTGCCATCTTCTGGAAAACCGGTTTCTGCTCCGTCAAAAGATATGACATTAGGTCTTTATTACTTAATGCATGAACCTCTTTACATTAGAGAAGAGCATAAAAAGGAAACTAAAGTTTTCAGGTCAGTAGAAGAAGTCTCCGTTGCTCTATATGCATCTGGTAGTTATAGCTGGTATATCAATGAGATGAAAAGTGATACTGAGAAGGTAGATGAGCTAGGAACAGGGCTTCATATACATGAAAAGATTAAGCTAAGACTTAAAAATGGTGAGATCATTGAAACAACACCTGGTCGTGTTATTTTCAATTCGATCGTTCCAGATGCAATGGGTTTCCAAAATTATGCTCTTAGAAAGAAAAAAATGAATGAGCTGATTTTAGGAACTTATAAAAAGCTTGGTCTTGAAGTTACTGTTAAATTCCTAGATGATCTAAAAAATCTTGGTTTTGCCTACTCAACTAAGAGTGCTCTTTCAATGGGTGTATCTGATGTTACAGTTCCAGATAACAAAAAAGATATATTAGATAAGGCTCATAAAAGAGTGAGCGAAGTTCTGACTCAATACGAAGATGGTGTCATTACAGAAGGTGAGAGAAAGTCTAAAATTATCAGTATCTGGACAGAAGTTTCAGAAGTATTATCTGTTGATTTATTTGACCTAATCTCTAAACCAAACGGACTTGAGATGAATCCTTTGTTCATGATGATGGACTCAGGAGCTAGAGGTAACAAATCTCAGGTCAAACAGCTTGGAGCTCTTAGAGGTTTGATGGCTAAACCATCTGGAGAGATTATTGAATCTCCAATTACAGCTAACTTTAGAGAAGGTCTTTCTGTTTTAGAATACTTTATCTCTTCTCACGGTGCTCGTAAAGGTCTTGCAGATACAGCGTTGAAAACAGCTGACTCTGGTTACTTAACAAGACGTTTGGTTGACGTATCTCAAGATGTTTTAGTAACAGAAGCTGATTGTGGTACTCTAAATGGTATTGAAGTAGCTGCTATCAAGCAAGGTCAAGAAGAGCTTTTACCACTGAAGGATAGAATTTTTGGTAGAACTGTTTGTGATGATATTTATCAGCCTGGTGATAGCGCTAAGTTATTGGCAAAAGCTGGTGATATTCTAACACTTCACCAATCTGAAGCAATCGATGATGCTGGTATTAAGAGCATAAAGATACGCTCT
Source organism: Chlamydiia bacterium (assembly GCA_030427725.1). GTDB lineage: Bacteria > Chlamydiota > Chlamydiia > Chlamydiales > JAUICV01. The sequence goes on from JAUICV010000001.1 coordinate 313,485, forward strand.
GCGTTAACCTGTGAATCCACTCGTGGCGTTTGTGCGAAGTGTTACGGAATAAACTTGGCAAACGGAAAAACTGTTGCTAAAGGTGAAGCGGTTGGTATTATTGCAGCACAGTCAATTGGAGAACCTGGAACTCAGTTAACAATGAGAACCTTCCACTTGGGTGGTATTGCTTCTGCAGCGCTTAGCCCAGAGCTTTTAGCTGAGGGTAATGGTGTTGCGATCTTTACAGATCTTAGAACCGTTAAAAACTCTGATGGGATCTTGTTAGCTCTAAACAAAAATGGATTTATCCATATTGTTAGAGATGAAGGAAGAACTTTAGAAGAGTATCAAAACCTACTTAATACTAAATCTCTTGAACCAATCCAGTCATTCCCAGTTGAACTTGGTACCCATGTTCTAATTGAAGATGGTGCACATGTCAAAAAAGGTCAAAAAATTGGACTTTGGGAACAGCACAACATTCCAATTATTTGTGAAAAGCCTGGATATGTTAAGTACGAAGACTTGGTTGAAGGGATCTCTACTCAAAAAGATGTGAACAAGCAAACTGGACAGTCAGAGTTAATTGTTAAACAACATAGAGGGGAATTGCACCCACAGATTGTTATCTACTCTGATAAAGCATGTACAGAACTTGTGGGTACTTACGCTATTCCATCTGGAGCATTTATCTCTGTAGATGAAAGTGATAAGGTCAATGCTGGTGATATCTTAGCTAGACTTCCACGAGGAGCTATTAAGACAAAAGATATTACTGGAGGTCTTCCAAGGGTTGCAGAGCTTTTTGAAGCTAGACGACCTAAGAAAGACGCTGCTGAAATTGCTAAGATTGACGGGGTTGTTGACTTTAGAGGTGTTCAAAAATCTAAGAGAATTGTTGTCGTGCTTGATGAAGAGTCAGGTATGGAAGAAGAGCATTTAATTCCTTTAACAAAACACCTTATTGTTCAAAAAGGTGATCACGTTGTAAAAGGTCAACAGCTAACAGATGGACTTGTTGTCCCTCAAGAGATCTTAGAGATTTGTGGAGTTAGAGAGCTTCAGAAATACCTCGTTAACCAGGTTCAAGAAGTTTATCGTCTACAAGGTGTGGATATTAACGATAAGCACATTGAGATCATTGTAAGACAGATGCTTCAAAAAGTTAGAGTTATTGATCCAGGTGATACAACATTCTTATATGGTGAAGATGTTGATAAGAAGGCTTTCCATGCGCAAAACAAGAAAGTTTATGGCGAAGGTGGAAAACCAGCTCAAGCAGCTCCTGTACTACTTGGTATTACAAAAGCTTCGCTTGGAACAGACTCTTTCGTATCAGCGGCCTCTTTCCAAGAAACAACACGTGTCTTAACTGATGCAGCTTGTGAAGGGAAGACTGATTACCTTCTTGATTTCAAAGCAAACAAAATTATGGGACACCTTATTCCAGGTGGAACAGGATTCTTTGACTTTGAAGATCGCGTAGAGAAGTTAATAGACGTTGATCAAAATGAAGTTTTAGACTTTGCCTTTGCTGATTAAGGAAAGGTGATACAGTCATAAAAAAAGACCCAAGGTCCGAAAGGATCTTGGGTCTTTTTTTTATATAAAAGCCAAAAGCTAAAAATTTAGAGCATTTTAGCAATATGTTCTTCGAGCCCAACTGTAGCTTCAGCAAACTTTCTAATTCCTTCAGAAAGTTTTTCAGTTGCCATAGCATCTTCATTTAAGTGCCATCTAAATGCCTTTTCATCAATTTCAAGACGATCTAGATTCATTGAAGAGCTTTTTTCTGCGTCAAGTTTCTGAGGGACATCCCCATCTGTTTCACTCAGCTCTTTTAAAAGTTTTGGCGCTATTGTTAAAAGATCGCAGCCGCATAGCTCTAAAATCTCTCCAGAGTTCCTAAAGCTAGCTCCCATAATCTGAGTCTTATGCCCGAATTTTTTATAATAGTTAAATATCTGAGTAACAGATTTGACTCCAGGATCCTCGGAGGGTCCAAAGTCTTTCCCTTCAGCTTTTTTATACCAATCTAAAATTCTTCCAACAAATGGAGAGATAAGCGTAGCGTTGACATCAGCGCAGGCTACAGCTTGAGCTAATGAAAACATTAGGGTCATATTGCAATGAATTCCTTCGCTTTCTAAAACTTTAGCAGCTTGTACACCTTCCCAAGTGGAAGCGAGCTTAATCAAGATTCTTTTTTTATCAATGCCTGCATCTTCATAAAGCTTAATGTATTCATGTGCTTTTTTGATGCTGCCTTCAACATCAAAAGATAGCCTAGCATCTACTTCTGTAGAGACTCTTCCTGGAACAATTTTTAAAATCTCTACTCCAAAATTAACAAAAATTTTGGTGATTATAAGATCTAAAACTTTGTCTGAAGAAGAGGCGTTTTTTTTGCCGAACTCAATCGCTTCTTCAATGAGGTGTTTATACTCAGGAAGTGATGATGCGGCAACAATCAAAGATGGATTAGTTGTAGCATCTGTTGGTTTGTATTTCTTAATTTCATTAATTTCTCCGGTATCAGCTACGATGACCGTGTTTTTTTGAAGCATATCAAGCTTACTCATAAGATATGTATCCTTTACTTAAATCTAGATATCTTTGACCTAACACTTATCATAACTTTCTTGAGAAATTATTAAAAGGCTACATCAAAGGCTTTGTTAGGAAGTATGGAGATAGGTCTTTGATTAAGCTTATTAAATGAGCTTTGAAAATCATCTGTCGTTAGTTTTAAGCGGTAAGTATCAGATATTGCCAGAACAAGATAGGGCTCTGTGTTTAACAGGTTAATTAAGGTATCTAAACTTTTTTTTGTAAACTTAAGCTTTTGACCCCCGCTGAGTCTATCACAATAAAGTTGCCAAGTGCCATTTGGTGAGAGGAGAGATATTAAAGTCGTTTTGTCATCGCCATCAATGCTAGGAGCTTTGATGGAGTAGAGGTTTAAGTACGCCTTAAGCGTTTGGTCTGAGGCAATTATCTCTAGCTGTATATCATGGATAAGATCTGTGTTTGGATAGACAAGTCTTGTTATTGAGTGATCCTTATAGCCAGATATGATTCTAGAGCACTGCCAATTCGATTTTTTACTACAGCTTGTAGATATTGTAAGAATCAGAATAAGTAAATATACAAATCTTAGGTTGGACACTTTGGTGATCCAGGTGTTGGTGATCTACCCTCATTATGAGCTGTCACAAGCATACCAACAGCTGCTAAAATCACAGAAGCAAAAAATGCTGTGATACTTCTTTTTTTTGTTGATCTAGGACTTGGAGTGGGAGCAGGAGCGCCTTTTCCATAGTCCATATTGGGGTCATATAGAGTATCGCTAACACTCTCTGCTGTGTGGCTTTGATCTTCGATCTCTGAACTTTCAAATTCATCAGGAAGGGAATTTGAGTTTTCTATGATTAGTTGAAGTTCCTTTTCTTCTGAGATAGGCTCATTTGCTTTGGGATCAGTCTTATCTTCTGTTTTTTGCTCTTTAATGGTTTTGGATATTTCAGTGTTCTTTTGTTGTGAGTTAGAAGGTTGTTTTGCAGGGGGGGAAGCTATTAATGAAACGCTAGTTAGGGTTGTGACGAATGAAAAAAAGACTGTCTTAATAGTATTTTGCATGGGAAACCTTCTTTGTTAAACCAAGTTGTTTTTATATCCAACTTAAGGCAATTTCTCATAGCAAAAAGATTAATATGTTAGCAATGGGCGATTTTTTGATTAGAGGAGCTAATTCATGCGCTGATTGAATAAACCAGGATTTTCATCAGTTCCTAAAAGCCACTGATTTTCGAAAAGAACTGTTTTTTCAGCACTTGAACAATCCTCTTTGGCTTTAAGGAGATTTAGAGATAAAGCTTGATGGAATGGGGACTCAATAGATAACTTCTCTGCGATAGTTTTTGAAACGTTATACATGCGATAAACAAGCTCTTTATATTCATCATCTTTTAAAAGCTCTGTAAACGCTTGGTTATCAGTCAAAGTAATTTCATACGAATCGTTATCTTTTTTGATTTCAAATCCTAAAGCAGAAAAAGCGCTTAAAAAAGAGTCATTGATAGACTCTAAATCCTGATGATCACCGCTAAGAAGGTTTAATAATTTTTCTAAAGTTGTTTCGTCTGAGTCTTTACATTGTTTTTTTGGAAGAGGAAACAACATCTTTAAATATTTTGGTTTTAAAAAGATTTTCTCTTCTTCTGTGACACGTCTGTTTTTTGCTTTATGAGCCATGGCTTCATTAAAGCAAAATCCAATAAGATCGGAGTAGTATACACGAGAATCTAGATGTTTTTGAACATCGACAGTTCCTATGTCATAAAGGGCTAGCTCTACACTTAGGGCTTCAAGCTCTTCACTAGTAAAGTGAGAAGTAGACTCTAAGCTTGCAGAAAATGGGATGCGATCTTCGTAAATTGCAAGGCTTTTAGCTTCTTTGTAACCTTTTTCAAGTTCGTCCAATTCATATTGACAACTAGAAAGTTTGGCAAGGGGAGTTTCACCACTTGCATCCTCTGTGTCACTCTGTTCCAAATAGATTTGTTGAGTTACCAATTCTTGTACAGAATTGTCAGATTGTTGTTTGTCATTTTTATAGGCATTTGAGATGTATTTTTCAAAAAGGGTTTGATCTTTTAAGAGTTCATTTATAGCAATATCTTCATAGGAAGTTGTGCTGTTCAAAAAACCTCCAAGTAGAGATGTTTGTCCCCAAAGTTCTTGTCCAATTTTACCTAGGTCTACGATGTTTTTTAAAATATTTTTAGCTTTTTGATTTGTATTAAAAGTGTGGTTAAAAACCTTAAAAAGCCCATCAGATTGAATGTTATCTCGAACATTAGATTCTATTTTACTTAACGATGCATCTGCCGCATTAATTTGCTTTTGTAACCGTTCCTTTTTAGCTATATATGTGAGGTGAGTTTGAGTATGAGCTGGATCTTGTCTTTCTTCATCTAAAAGATAGTATTCATCTGTTGTAGAAAAAAAGTCATCAGGAGTTGCACTTTCCTGAGAATTACCATCGTATTGGTAGTATCTTTGAGCCATTGCGTTGATTTTATGAGCTATTGGAGTTATGGTCTCAACGCTTGACTGGTCTATATTGAATTGAAGCTTTTCATCACGTTCTTCTGCTGAAAATTGGATAGTGTTACCAGAGACAATGACGCTGATATTTGCTTCTGCTAAATTAAGTGAGTCGAAGTACTCTTTAAAGACATCACTGGAGACTAAGAGGTTAACTTTCTCTTCAAGAGGTTTTTTTTGATTTTCAGTAAAATCAAGAGCTTGGCCTCCTTTAAAAATATCAACATTCGTAATGTTTGTAATTAATGGAGCTGTACTCATGAGGACACCTCCATAGATTCTTTTTTCTGGTAGTAAAGTAAATAAGCTTTTGAAGAGGCTTTTGTTACTTCTTCTGCTGTGCATCGTTTAGGAGATTTACCATCGTCCAGTAAATACCATTGACCATTTACTTTTGAATAGTTGACATAGTGACCACTATCGACGCTCTCCTTTGCTATATGAACAATAAAGCTTTGAAGCTCTAGTTTGCTTGTCGTATTGTCTTTTGTGTGCTTTGTTACATCTAACTCTAGAGGGACTGCAATGTCTCGGTCTATTTTATATGCTCTTCTTTCCTCATCGTTAACTAAAAGCTGTATAGTTTTAGCTATTAAATCACCTTTAGCTGAATCGTCAATATGGTTTAAGGTTTCTATATATTGTGCTAATTCAATTAGAGAGGCGTTGTTAATTCTTGTTGAAATGTCAAAAGCAAATCCTGCAATTCTTTCTTTTTGCTCTTCAGTGAGATTTAGAAGTTTCTTTAGATCATGTACTAGTTCTAAAACGGCTTGATTACGATCAGGCTGAGATGGAAAGGCAAATCTATTTGGTGAAATAAAGAGATGATTTGGAGACGTTTTAAATCTTCTTTCTACACTTTTTGCTTGGCAGATCTCACCATTTCTTTCAATATTAATGGGATTACTATCGTTAAGCTGTTCATTAAAATAGCTATCAAGCATATCATCTAGTGATAAGTCAGATATTGTTTCGTCAATTCCTAAGCGAAAGATGTCGTGACTAGTAGATCTTTTAGGATCAACATGATTTCCTTCTGTGATATAGGATTCTGTGTACTCTTGGGTTAAATCGGGCGAGTCAGTTAATAAAAATTTCATTGCTTCAACTGCGTCTTGCTGACCACTTTCAAAGCTGAAAGATTCAGGAGATCGTCTATTTACCTCGCCTCTTTTTTCTGTAGACTGTGATTGATCATATTTTAATATAGCAGAATTATCTCCTAAAGTAGCTTGGAACTTTTCTTTAAGATAAGGATTTAGGTTAATCATTTGAGAAAGAGAGTTAACCCAACAATCTGTGCCTGATACATTTGGGAGAGCTTGTGGGTTAATAGTTGAAATGTTTCTACTACGCAAGCTAGTGCTATAGATAAGATTGTAGTTAGCTTTAACGGATTCATCAGGAGCTGGGCTAGAACTTTCAGGGCTATTTAGAGCTGTTAAAGTGTTAGTTGAGTATGTGGAGATCTCCTTTGTTATTTTATCTGTTCCTGCAAGTGTTAAATCTATCCATTTGTTTTCACTAAAAACTTTAAGCTTCCCCTCTGGAGTAACTAAGAGTTTTGCGGAACTTACAGACTTTTTGATCAGGTCTTGAATGCTTGATTTAAGATCAGGAAACTTAAGTAGGGCGTCAGCTCTACTTGCGATGTCACTAAAATCTTTGGCTTCATAGACATTATTACCGTCTGATAAAGTTACACTTTTTAGGGTAGCTACGGGCCCAGGCATATTTTAAGGTCTCTCTCTCTTTTATTAAATAAATTATAACATATATAATAAATATTTTACAAATTCTCAACATCTTGATAGTTAGGTAGATAGGTAATGTTGATATTAAGGAAATTTAAAGATCTTAGCGTGAAGATGTTATGAAAGACAGAGCAATAAGGAAATTCATAAAATGGAGCTTTTTATATAGGCAGAGGTCTTGATTTGCCAGATGAGACCTTTTTCATCGAAATTCTTGGCTAAATGTGATTCTAGGGGTTTCCAATATTTTTTTTGGAAAGCTTTGTCTAAAAAGAGCTTTTCATGATTTAGCTGAGGTTTTTGTTTAAGCAGGTCTTTCCAAGCAGTTTCAACAGATGTAATGACCTTTTCTAAAGAAGCTTTTTTGCTTAAATCGACGATAGAATCAAATGGTGATTTTTCAATTTCGAAGCTGTGAAAGGCTGTTAAAAAGAGATTGTATTGGTCTAGGAAATCAGATTTTTTACAGACACCTGTTAGAATGTAAACAGTTTGGTCTTTATAGATGAAACATTGCAGTGTTCTCATTAACTGACTGCCAGTTTTTGTATCGATTTGACAAAGGTGAGCTCGTCCTGCCTTTAAATCTAAATAGCCTAGTGATTGGTAAGTATATTTTCTATTTGAAAGATAGCGGTCTTTGACAATTTTTATATAGTCGTCAAAAGTCTTCTTGGTTGTTTCAGTTACTACATTTAGGGAAGGTTTGATTGACCCTTTTGATTTTGCAATACATGCCATCTTTACAGATTTTGAACAGCTTTTAGGGTTGACTATCTCCCATTTGGGAGGCAGTTTAAACGAATAAAAACAGTCATCTGAAAATGATAGAAAGGGAGTGAAGAATAGGATAAAGGCAGCAATAAACATCTTATGATGAACTACTGTGAGCTGTAGTTGCTGTGCTTTGATGAATGACCAATGCTAAAATAGTAATACCAACAACTATTGCTAGACCCCATCCCATCATTGAGATTCCTATGCCTGCATTTGTTGCATCAGTGGCGCTAATACCGGTTATTTCGTCATATATATTATCCTCATCAGCATGTCCTTGCATGGGAAGAGCAAAACAAAGAGAAAATGAAAGAAAGCACACGAGTAATTTTTTCATACATCACAAATATGTAAACGTTAAATTTTGGAGTGTGCCAACTCATAGAAATTCATGCAATCAGTTTTGTGAATTATCAATGAAAAATTCACTTAGATTTTTCCGGCCTTCCAGGATTTACCTTGGGGTTTATTCTCCAAGTCGTTAGAATGAAGCCGTCGTAGAGGAACAGCCTAACTGGCAAACATTCAAAAGGGGCGAGTATGGAGCTTTTAGATTCTGGCGAAGACAAAGTTAAAAAAATTTGTGATGCAATTAGATCACAGACATTAGATCCTGCTAAGGCTGAAGCAAAAAAAATTATCGCTCATGCTATCGAAGAATCTGAAAAGATTATGAAACGGGCTCATGAAGAAGCTAAACATTTACTTGAAGAAACAGAGAAAAAAGTCCAACAAGAAAAGACAGTCTTGAAGTCGGCTCTGAACCTATCTTGCAAACAAGTTATTCAAGCCCTAAGGCAAGAGATTGAAGAAAATGTTTTCAATAAGACTATTTCGAAACTTCTTAAAGAAAAACTAAATCAAGAAGATGTGATTGCTGAATTTATTCAAGCGGTTGTTAAGGCTCTAGAAAAAGAAGGTATTACATCAGATATTTCGGCCTTTATCAGCAAGCACATATCAAAAGAAAAATTATCTGCAGCTCTCACTCAAGATGTTTTGTGTAAACTAAAGGGACAAGCAATCAGCTTGTCTAATTTACAAAGTGGTGTTGAGCTCAAAGTCAAAGAAAGTGACATGACAATAGAATTATCTGATGAGAGTTTGAAACAACTCTTAGCTAGATTTGTTAGAGAAGAATTTAGAGAACTGATCTTCCAAAATGATGTGTAGTTTATGAGCTATTTTGTTTATTTAGAAAATGCTCTTACTCCTTTACAATTTCCTGATAAACCAGAGATTGGTTTTTCTGATCTTTTAGCTTTGAGTTCAGATATGTTATCCGATCATGATAAGAGAGCTCTAGAAAAATTAAGAATGTACTTTGATATTCTTAATATTAGGAGTCTTTATCTTGGTTATCCAATAGATCCTAAAGGCAATTTGAGTAAGGAAGAATTAGAAAAAGCCTTAGATGATCAAGTTTATTTTGATCAGGCAATTTTTGAGGTGCTTGAAAAAAGTGACGAGCCCTCTGAAAAAGTTAAGTTGTTTCCTAAAGTACTTAAAACCTTTTTCGATGCGAGAATTGAAAATGAAAAAGGTTTTCTAAAATGGTATTTCGAGCTAGAGAAATATTCACGATTAATATTAACGGCTTTTAGATGTAAGAAGCTTGGCCGGGATGTGTCTGAGGAAATTAATTTCGAAGATCCATTAGATCCTATAGTTTCAGAGATTGTCTCTCAAAAAGATAGTCCTCATTTTGATCCACCAAGTGAATATGAAGATCTAGTTGAGGTTGTTCAGGTGGAAGAAGATAACGTTATGGATCAATACGCAAGTCTGACAGCCTACAGGATTAGAAAGATTCAAGAAAAAATAGAAACAAAAAATTATTGTTTAAGTTGGTTTTTGGGATATATCGCTGTCTTTTCTCTTCTAGAGGAGTATCACAATACGAACTCTTCTATTGGAGCAAATGTCTTAAACAAGATGATGAAGGATGAATAATCAATGAGTCAAAAACAAAATGCTTCTGCAAAAGGGGAAGTTGTTAAAGCTTTCGGAAACCTTCTCTTTGTAAAGTTCGAAGGACATATTAGACAGGGGGAAGTAACCTTTGTTGAAATGGAAGACCTCAAGCTCAAAGCTGAAGTGATTGAGATCAATGGAGATTTTGCAAAAATTCAGGTCTTTGAAGATACGAAGGGGATAAAACTTGGAACCACAGTTTCTTTTACAACGAATCTTTTAGAAGCAGAATTAGGACCAGGTCTTATTAGTTCTATTTTTGACGGTCTCCAAAATCCTTTAGAAGATGTAGCAGATGCTTCTGGGTTGTTTTTGCAAAGAGGAGTTTATCTTCCTCCGCTAGATAGGAAGAAACATTGGGATTTTCAGCCTGTAGCTAAAGAAGGAGATACCTTAGAAAAGGGAGACTGTTTAGGAACGGTTTTAGAATCTAGATTTCAACACAAAATCATGGTTCCTTTTCATCTTGAAGGATCTTATACGTTAGAATCGATTAAACCATCAGGCTCGTATAGTATAGAAGATCCAATAGCCGAGCTAAAGGATTCAAAAGGAGCTCCTATAAAAGTGTCCATGCTTCAAAGGTGGCCGGTTAAAATTCCATTGATTCATGGTAAAAAAATCAGAGCAACAGAAATGATGGATACCGGGCTTAGAACCTTGGATACTCAATTTCCAGTTGTTAAAGGGGGGACATTTTGCGCTCCAGGCCCATTCGGTGCTGGGAAAACTGTTTTGCAGCATCACTTATCTAAATATTCATCAGTTGATTTAGTTGTCATCGTAGCGTGTGGAGAAAGAGCTGGGGAAGTTGTAGAGGTTTTAAGAACGTTTCCTCATTTAGTAGATCCGCATAGCGGCGAATCTTTGATGAGCCGGACTGTGATTATTTGTAATACATCTTCAATGCCAGTTGCGGCTAGAGAAGCTTCTGTTTATATGGGAGCTACTATAGCTGAGTACTATAGGCAGATGGGGCTAAACGTTTTACTTCTTGCTGATTCAACCTCAAGATGGGCGCAAGCTATGAGGGAGATGTCTGGAAGACTTGAAGAAATTCCTGGTGAAGAAGCTTTTCCTGCTTATTTAGGCTCTCGTATTGCAGCGTTTTATGAAAGATCTGGTGTATTAAAGCTAAAAGATCATGAAGAAGGATCTTTAACAATAGGCGGTACGGTTTCTCCAGCTGGAGGGAACTTTGAAGAGCCTGTAACTCAAGCAACACTTGCCGTTGTTGGTGCGTTCCACGGTCTATCAAGAGCTAGATCTGATGCAAGAAGATATCCTGCTATCGATCCATTAATCTCTTGGTCAAAATATATCCATATCGTTTCAGGCGAGCTTGAGGAAAAACTAAAAGGTTGGGGTCATTTTGTTCAAAGCGCGGCTAGTATTTTGAGAGAAGGTGATGAAATCGGGAAGAGGATGGAAGTTGTTGGAGAGGAAGGGATAAGTATTGAAGATCTGATTACATACTTAAAATCTGAGCTCTACGAGTTTGCTTACCTTCAACAAAATGCTTTTGATAAAGAAGATGCTTACTGTCCACAAAAAAGGCAAATTGGTGCTGTGAAAATTATCAAAAAAATATTCGATTCGAATTTCTCATTTAATTCCCATGAAGAGGCTCGGAACTATTTTATGAACCTTCAAAATCTATTAAAGAACATGAACTATATGCCGTTTGATTCAGACAATTATGAAAAGTCTGCTCAAGAAATAGCAGATCTTGTTGAAAAAGCAAGTATGCAAATGGCGTAAAAGGGTGAGTTATGAAAAAATTTTACGATAGAATTATAGATATTCGAGGTAGCTTGATTACCGTCAATGCTAAAGAAGCTTCCTTAGGAGAGCTAGCTCAGGTTCAAAGATCTAATGGAAAAACAACTTACGCATCAGTTTTAAGGATTGATGGGGAAAAAGTTACTTTGCAAGCGTTTGAAGATACTCGAGGGATTTCTACAGGAGATCGCGTTTGTTTTTTAAATCATGGAGTAACAGTCCAAGCAGGCAAAGAGCTTTTAGGGAGAAGATTTAGTGGGGTTGGTGATCCAATTGATGAAGGTCCAAAAGTTTCAGGAGAGTCTCTAGAGATAGGAAAACCTTCTTTTAATCCCGTGAGAAGAATCGTTCCTCATGAGCTTGTGAGAACTAATGTTCCGATGATCGACGTTTTTAATTGTCTCGTCAAGTCCCAAAAAATACCAATTTTTTCTATTCCAGGAGAGCCTTATAACGAGCTTTTAATGAGGATTGCAAATCAAACAGATGCCGATGTTGTTATCATTGGTGGTATGGGGCTTCGTTATGATGATTACCAAGCTTTTGTCGATAATGCAGAAACATCTGGATCTTTAGAAAAAACAGTTATGTTCATTCACAAAGCAACAGAACCTGCAGTTGAGTGTCTTTTAGTTCCAGACATGGCGTTAGCTAGCGCAGAGCATTTTGCCACACATGGTAAAAATGTTTTGGTATTACTTACAGATATGACCGCTTTTGCTGATTCTATCAAAGAGGTGATGATTACTATGGATCAAATCCCATCAAATAGGGGTTATCCAGGGTCCTTATACTCTGACCTAGCTTCTAGGTATGAAAAAGCTGTGGATATTGATGGTAGTGGTTCTATTACTCTTATCTCTGTCACAACTATGCCAGGTGGTGATGTAACTCATCCAGTTCCTGATAACACTGGGTATATTACAGAAGGTCAATTTTATCTTCACGGAGGGCGTATTGATCCTTTTGGATCATTGTCTAGACTAAAGCAACAAGTTATAGGTGAAGTGACAAGGGAAGACCACGGAGATATCGCTAACACTCAGATTCGTCTCTATGCAGAATCTAAAAAAGCTAAAGAAAGAGAATCAATGGGTTTCAAACCTTCAAAGTGGGACAAAAAACTAATTAAGTTTTCAGAAAGCTTTGAAGATCGGATGATGAATTTAAAAGTTAACATTCCTTTAGAAGAAGCTTTAGATTTAGGATGGAAAACTTTAGCTGAATGTTTTGATAAACATGAAGTTGGAATCAAGAAGGCCTTACTTGATAAGTACTGGCCAAAAGTAAAACAATAAAGCTTTGGGGCGTCAGTGGCTGAAATAAAGTTTACTAAATCAGAACTAAGAGATCAGGAGACAAAGCTTTCTCAGTTGGAGAGATATCTGCCGACCCTTCAGTTAAAAAAGGCTATGCTTCAATCTGAGGTTAGTGCTGCTGTAAACGAGATAAGGCTCTTGGTTTCTGAATATGAAAAAGACAAGCTTGTTTTAACGAAATTTCAACATTTATTAGCTAAATCTAACATCCAAGAGATCTTTGAATCGGTTACTATCGAAACTGTTAATAAAAGCTATGAATGCATTGCAGGGGTTGATATTCCTCATTTTCAAAAAGTTGTGTTTTCTAAGCAATCTTATAGCCTATTTGATACACCGTTCTGGTTTGATGATGCAGTGAGCGCAATCAAAAAAGCTTTAATAGCTAAACAAAAGATTTATGTCGCTGAAGAGAAAAAAGACATCTTAGAAAAAGAGCTTAAAGATGTTTCTATTCGGGTCAATCTTTTTGAAAAGATTATGATTCCTAGAACCAAGCAAAATATTAAAAAAATTAAAGTGTTTTTAGGTGATCAGCAATTAGCAGCTGTATCACAGGCTAAAATGGCAAAGAAGAAACTAGAAGAAAAGCAAGCAGTTTAAGGCTTTCTATGATTATTGATGTGAAAAAATATCTTTTTGTTGGGCTTGAAAAGCAATTAGACGCTTTCTTCATTAAGGCTCAAAATCTTGGACTTATTGAATTTTTACCGCTCCAGGGAAAAAAACATATGTCTTTGCCCAAGTCTGCTGAAAGACTAGTCTCTGCTATAAAAATCTTAAAAAAAGAAGTCGTAAAAGAACCTCAAAAAAAATACACAAAAGAAAGAGATGCTACAGAGGTAGCTGAAAGAACAATTTTTCTAAAGACTTCGATTGAAAAAAATCATGAAGAGCAACGGCAGATTAAACATGAGGTTCAAAAAGTTTCTGCTGTTGGTGACTACTCACCTTTAGAATTAAAAAAACTTGAAAAAGAGACAGGCTATAAGGCAAAATTTTTCACATCGAAAGTGTCTAAAAGAGATCTGATTGAAGTTCCTAAAGAATTCATTCATATTGGAACAGACTCTTCGCTCGATTATTATTTGCTTTTAAGTCCGGATCTAATTGAGCATCAAGGATTTTCAGAACTTAGGATAGAAAAACCAATTGGGGATCTGAACAGGCACTTCAAAAAACTACAAGAAAATTTAACTTCTTACGAAAGTGAGCTTTCTGAGCTTGTCTATTATATAGATCATTTAAAAGAAGCTCTTTCAAACGAGCTAAATAGCTATCATTTAACGTTTTCGAAAGAAGAAGCTCTTTTTCATTTAGACGATTCCATTTTTTCTATCCAAGCTTGGATACCAAAAAAACATGTAGAACAAGTAAAAACCTTGTTACAAGAATTTTCAATTACTATGCATCCGATTGCTATTGAAAGTGATGATCACGTGCCAACTTGTATGGATAATAAAGGCTTAGCACATGTAGGTGAGGATTTAGTAAAAATTTATGATATCCCAGCAAAAGATGATAATGATCCTTCTAAATTCGTGATGGGAGCGTTTGCAATCTTTTTTGCAATGATTGTAGCAGATGCTGGTTATGGAGCGCTTTACTTATCTCTTTCGCTTCTAGGCTATTTTAAGTTAAAAAATAAATCTATGCTCATCCGTAGAATGATGAAGCTTTTTGTTACAATTTCATCTTGTTGCGTTATCTGGGGAATATGTATTGGTTCTTTTTTCGGAATTCAACTTAGTCCAAATAACCCCCTTCAAAAAGCGTCAGTGCTTCAGTATGTAGCAATTCAAAAAGCCAAGTATCATATGGCTCAAAAGGATGGTGTTTATAAGGAGTGGGCGGATAAATCAAGTTTAGTGTCTAAAGCAAAAACGCCTATCGAATTTCTACTTTCTGTTAAGAAAAAACAAGGTGAGACGATCTCATATGAAATATTAGACGAGTTTAATGATAATATCTTGATAGAGGTTGCTCTATTAGTTGGAGTGCTTCACATCTGTTTATCACTTCTAAGGTATTTAAAACGAAATATTTCATCGATTGGATGGATCATGTTTATTATCGGTGGGTATTTATATTTTCCATCGATGTTAAAAGCGACCTCTATTTTACATTTTACAGGGCTTTTAACTAAAAAATTTACAACAGAGTTCGGGCTTCAGCTTTTGGTAGTCGGAATTTCACTTGCTTGGATTATAGCTTTAATCCAAAAGAGGAAAAAAGGTTTAGAAGAGCCTTTGCAGGCAATACAAATTTTTGCCGATATCTTGTCTTACTTACGTCTTTATGCACTAGCACTAGCTGGTATGATTATGGCTTCGACGTTTAATCAAATAGGTAAAGACGTTGGGTTTGCTTTAGGCTCTATCATTATTATTGTTGGTCACTTGACCAATATGGTTTTAGGGATCATGGGAGGGTTTATCCACGGTCTTCGTCTTAACTTCTTAGAGTGGTATCACTACTGCTTTGATGGGGGTGGAAAACTCTTTAATCCTTTAAAAATTATAAAATAACAATCCATAAGGAGAAATAATCTTATGAACTATGATGTCATTGGTCCAGCTTTGGTTTTAGGACTTGGATGTTTAGGAAGTGCCATTGGATGTGGTATCGGTGGTATGGCGTCTCACGGAGTTATGAGTCGTGTTGATGAAAACCACGGTAAATTTATCGGGATGTCAGCTATGCCATCGTCTCAAGCGATTTATGCCTTTGTTTTAATGTTGCTTATGAAAAATAGCATCGAAGCTAAAACATTGTCGGCTTTAGGCGGTATTGGGATAGGATTTTCTGTAGGTCTAGCTATTATGATCTCTTCGATTTATCAAGGTATGTGTGCAGCAACAGGGATCCAGGCGGCAGCTAAACAGCCAGCAGTTTTTGGTAAGTGTTTTGCAGCTTTAGGTATTGTTGAATCGTTCTCTCTTTTTGCATTTGTTTTTGCCTTACTGCTTATCTAATAAAAAAAGACCCTAGAGATTATCCCTAGGGTCTTTTTTCTATACTAAAGTTTAAGTTTACTACTTGTTATCTTGAGTTGCTTGCATCGAATTTATTAGATAAGCAACTCCAGTTACAACAATCGTTGAAACAGCTACTAAACCAAAGTTAATCAGTCTATCCCTGTTCTGTTTAGCTAACTTAGCCTGCTTGGCATCGAAAAAATTCTTTAAAGGGCTCATGGTATCTATTTGAGCTTGGGTAAGTTTACCTGATTCACCCATTTTAACGAGATCATCTTTAACTGTGTTATAGAAACTCGAAGCCTCAGTAGGGTTTGTTCTATATAAAGTGTTATAGTGTGGTACAATAATTTTTTCAAAGTGATTCACTGATAATTCAAAGCCTGGTTGCCCCATGTTTTGCTCGTGTAATTTACAAAAAACTTGGGCTCTTTTTTTTCTGTAAGTTTGTTGTCCTACCAAATTAAAGAGATGTCTGGCTGCAGGAGTATTAGGTTCTAATGCGTTGTCTTTTATTAGATTGGATACAATGCTGAATATAGATGAACTGTATCTCGTACAGAGGATTTCTGATTTAGCAAATGCTATTGAGATACTACGTCTAGTTGCATTTATAGTTGGATGGAGTAATCTTATATGGCTGGTTTCGGCTGTTTTTTCTATAGCTTGAGTAACTTTTTCTAAATAGGCAGCTCTATCACCATCACTTGCCATTTGATTCAATGTAGCTACTATGACGTTGTTATAAAAATCTTGAGAGATATTGATGTCAGGGTTGTCTTTAAGCATATTTGCTACAACATGTGTGTTGTCTATAAATTCCTTCTCTTCTGCCCTCTCCATTGAGATTAATCCCAATATCTGACTTTCAAGAGGAGTTCCCTTGATTTTTACATCATTTTTAAAAAGAATTTCCGCTAACTTTACTGATTCAGAAAGGTCGAGTTTTGATACTAAATCTGCATGTGATGCAACAAATTTCTTAATGTCTAGAGAAGTATCATTTGAGAGTAGCTCATTCATGAACTGCTCTCGATCGTAATTTAAGTAGATGCTATATAATTGTTTTTCAAGTTCAGTAGTATCTTTATTATGGGATTTCAAAAGCTCAATTTCACTCGTTAACATGCCAGTTGCTTGCGTAATAAAAGCTTCTCTTTGACTCTCTTCTAATGAAGCGTCGTTCCTTGAATATAGAGTTTCTAAAGCAGTAAGGTTTAATTTAACAGCTAGCATATATTGTTCTGAATCTTGGATCATTCGACCTGGAACATCTGTTCCTCCCTCATATCCTCTAGCGCCCATATCAGTTCTTTCAGATACTTTAAAAAGTAGCTCGTAGTATCTTTTATTTTTATGTTCTTTTCCTAAATTAGCCGCTAATGTGTTTTTTTCACTTAAATCTGAAGAAGAAGTGTTTCCTTTAAAAAACCTGGAGGAAACAGCCCTAATATCGTGGTTAAAGTCATAATCTGTTGTTACATTTCTATTTGCAAAACAACCCATAAAGCTAGCTGCAGCGTCAGTAGTGTGTCTTGCTGTTCTTTTCTGAGCATCTGTTTCATGAAATTTTGTTAGCTGAGAGTCTGCTTTTTTAATATTAAAACTCATCTTATTACCTATTAATTTGTTTAATTTATATAAAATTAATTTAATTATACGTAATAAAATGTTTAAAATATATATAAATTATTTAGATTTAGTTAATAATTTGTTTAATTTTAGGATAAAATACTGAATAACTAATAGCGGATGCATTATAAGTTTCTGAGCAAGAGTGAGATAAGTAACACTTGCGGTTATTTTTTTGATGGGAGATGAGTGATTTTTAGAAGCCTCTAAGATCCACTCTTGATAGGGAGGTGGCATTAAAGACGGTAAGTTCTTGATGTTAAAATACTTAATGTCCTGAGTTTCATCTCCAAGATACATTGTGCCCCCAACAATATCAAATTCATATAGATAGGTGGCTTTAGTTAGACGATTTTTAGGCAGGAAAATCCCTACTAAGCGATTTAACTTAAGCTTAAAGCCTGTTTCTTCTTCAGTCTCTCGCTCGGCTCCTATTTCTGGGGGTTCATCTGGCTCTAAACCTCCACCTGGAAGTACCCAGACAGGAACATCACGCCTTTTAATTAAAAGAACTTCTGTTTTGTTATGTCTAAAGATTATACCTGCAACGCTAGTTGGATTTTTCATGAGAGTAAAACTTGATTTGTGCTGAAGCGATTGAGTATAGTCTGTAGGTAAGTTTTGAGTAAAATCTAATTCCTATATGTTGAGATGCCTTTTTATTTTAGCTTTGCTTTGTAGTGCTTGCTCTAAGTACCCCATCCATGCCATTAGGATTCCTGTAAATAAATCATCTCTAGCTAGTGAATTTACTAAGACGAAAGACTTTAGAGAAATGGATCCTATAATAGGAGAGCAGCTTCTCGTGCTTTATAGCTTACATGCTAGTCAACATAAGAGAGCAAGGACATTGCAGATAGAGCTAATCTATAAGGATCTATCTTATGAGAAAATTACATATAACGTTTCTGAAGGTAGAGGAACTCAAAGTTTTTTCCTTTTGGGAGAAAAATTCAAAGAGACCAAAGGTATCTTAACTTATAAAATTTCATTTAATACAGCTGATGATCAAGAACTTTGCTCTTGGAGTCAAAAGATGTGGTTTGAAAGACTTAAGCTAAAAGATCGGAAAACTGATACGAGTGAGCCAACTTAAGAAGTCTTTTAGTGGTTTCAAAATCCATACAGAGGTCAGTTTTTGAACTTGTTGCTTCTAAATGACTCTCTAACATTAACCCCAAGAGATTTGGATGGTCTAAATAGTCTAGGGATTTAAGAAAAGTTCTTTCCTGCTCTGCAGGATCTTTTTGGGAGTTTCCATGTGAACAATCAATTAGTATAGGGCTTTTAAGTCCATGCTCAAGACCTTTTACCCCTGCTAGTTCAAGGGAATCTACATCATAATTGGGGCCTTGATTAGATCCTCTTAAGACAATATGAGTGAATGGATTGCCTAAAGATGAGATCTCTACAAGTTTAGCGCTGTCATCAATATGGAAAAATCTTTGAGGAGATCTTGAAAAATGAGCTCCTTGAATAGCTAAGTCGATATTTCCATCTAAGCTATTCTTAAATCCAATTGGAAAGGAGGCTAAAGAAGATATTTCACGATGAATTTGAGAGCTAGATGTTCTAGCTCCTATAAATCCCCAGGTTAATAAATCGTCAAAATAAGAAAAAAGCTTTGGCTCTAAAATCTCCATGCTAATAGGAATTTCGAGTTTTGTAAGCTCAATAAAAAGCTGACGGCTCATCTTTAGACCAAGCTCAAGATCTTCTGCTTTTTGAGAAAATGGTTGGTATACAAACCCCTTAAACCCAGGGAAAGTTCTAGGTTTTTCGATATAGGCTCTAATAACGATAAATAAGGAAGATAAAACTTCAGGAGTCAGCATTTTTAACTGTTTAGCGTAGTCTAAAAAAAGCTCGAAATCATGTACAGAACAGGGTCCTACAACGATTAGTTTTCGCAGATCTTTTTTTAATAAAATATTTTTCGCAGTTTTTCTAGAGGACTCAATAAAGGTTTTTTGAGAAGAGGTTAGAGGGTATAAAGCTTTGAGCTCTGAGGGAGAAGGTAGTGATCGAGTTATCATGGCTTTAATGAAAATCTTCCCTGTGAATTTTAGTGATACTTTAAGTGGTCTGCTTTAAAAATTCAACGGCTATTGAAGTGTTTTGGCTATTCTATCAAAGGTATAAATGCTTGAATTAATTTTAATATTATAAAAAGTTTTGGTATAGCTTCTGTTTTGTTTTATGATTTAATATATAATTCTTCGATAGTTTTAGTTAATTTGTTTGTTTGACTGGATAGAACTTTTTAAGTGGAAATATAATCAAATAATACCTAAACTTTAGCAAACAAAATGAAGGGTAAACTATGACCACATTTTCTCACTTCTTAAAGCAATTAGATAGTATTGTTTGGGGTTATCCACTGCTTATTTTACTTTGCGTTGTAGGAGTCTATATGACTATTAGGCTCAAAGGTGTTCAGTTTAGATTTCTTTGGTATGCTCATAAGTTGGCCTTCACAAGAAGCGATGCTTCTGCGCAAGGTGATATTTCCCATTTTCAAGCTTTGATGACAGCTCTTGCTGCGACAATTGGTATTGGAAGTATTACAGGAGTTGCAACAGCTATTGCCTTAGGTGGAGTTGGAGCGCTGTTTTGGATGTGGGTTGCGGCAGCCTTTGGTATGGCAACAAAATATGCTGAAGCTGTCTTAGCAATAAAATATAGACAAGTTGATAAAACAGGTTCGATGTGCGGCGGACCTATGTATTATCTAGAAAAAGGCCTTAAACAAAAATGGCTAGCCATTTTATTTGCTTTATTTGGATCGATAACAGCTATCGGGACAGGGAATATGATTCAATCAAACTCTGTTGCATCGGCTCTCCAAGATTTGTTTCATTTAGAGCCTATTTACACAGGGCTTATTTTTCTAGTGCTTACAGGAATAGCTCTTTTAGGGGGGATTAAAAGCATAGGAAAGATTACGTCTGTTTTAGTTCCTGCAATGGCTCTGTTTTATATTTTAGGAGGTCTTGTTATTGTTGGCTTTGAACTTCCACGAGTTCCAGGGGCTTTTAAGTTAATTTTTAAAGCCGCATTAAATGGACAAGCTGCAATGGGTGGTTTTGTTGGAGCAACTGTTATGCAAGCTATTCAGATGGGGGTTTCAAGGGGGATCTTTTCTTCTGAGGCAGGTCTTGGTAGTTCTCCAATAGCTGCAGCAGCGGCTCGGACAGACACACCTTCCAGACAAGCTTTAGTTTCAATGTGCAGTGTTTTTATAACAACAGGGATTGTTTGTACGATCACAGCCCTAGTCATAATTTTGACAGGAACTTTAGGAGCAACAGATGGTGGTGGTGTTTTATTAAATGGCTCGTCATTAGTCTTAAAATCGTTTGATGCAGTCATTCCTCGAGGAGGTCTTGTTGTTACAATTGCATTAATTCCTTTTGCTTTTTCAACAATGCTTGGTTGGGCTTATTATGGCGAAAAGTGTATTGAATATTTATTTGGAGTAAAATCTGTAACCCCATACAGGATCATATATACTCTACTAGTTCTTCCGGGTGCAATCTTAGGCCTTGAGGTGATTTGGGATATAGCAAACATCTTAAACGGTCTTATGGCTTTTCCGAACCTTATAGGACTGTTTTTCTTAGCGGGTGTAGTAGCCTCTGAAACCAAGTCCTTCAAACATCTGAGACGAAGAGAAATTAGAGCAGAGAAAAGCTCTTCTTAAAATAAAGAGAGCTTTTCTTCAAGTTGCTTTAACGTTTCAATGCTATCTTCTAATGATTTCTTAGTGCTTTCTACAAGTTGCGTAGGAGCTTTAGAGACAAAGCTATCATTTGAAAGCCTTGCCTTGAGTCCTGATATTTGAGGTTTTAGCTTTTCTATTTGACCTTCAAGTCTCTTTTTTTCCTTGTCCTTCATTTCAGATGGCAATGGAATGATAATTTTAACAGACCCTGAGACAGAAGTAGATACCATTTCTAGCTTTGGATCTTGAGATACAAAATGAATCTTAGACACTTTGACAAGAGATTCAATAAGATGAGTATTGTCTTTAAAAAGCTTAAGGGATGCATTCTCCTCATGACCTACAAGGTACACCTCACAAGCTGTAGCTAAAGGCATTTGCATTTCGCCTCTAACATTTCTTATATGGTAAATAAGATCAGAGACAAGCTGAAAGTTACTTTCATCATCACTTGAGATGGCTTCTTTATTAAACTTAGGGAAGTTAGAAACAATACAAGCTTCAGAGCTTAGAGCTTGAATAAAATCAAATGTATAGGGATCTAGAGTTTCAGATAATATAAGGTCTGAAAATCTTTCTTTAAGCCTTTGGAACAGCTCTTCTGTGATAAATGGTGTGATAGGGTGTAATAACCTGACATAACCAAATAATATGATAGCAAGCAGTTTCTGTTTGTTTTCACGATGTTCTTGTGATAATGCTTTTCCATATAAATAGGGTTTTGATACTTCTACAAAATAAGCGCAAAATTCATCCCAGTAAAAGCTATAAGCTAGCATAGAGGCCTTATCAAATTCGTAATCGGCCAAATGCGTTTCAAACATCTGTAGAGTTTTGTGAAATCTAGATAGAATCCACTTATCTTCAAGTCGTAAAAGGTCCATATTCAAACCTTCTGATAGCGACTTTGATGTTAGCTTGGGTAGAGAATTATTCTCGTCTAGGTTCATAAAAACAAAGCGAGCGCTATTCCAAAATTTGTTAGCAAAATTTTTAAACTCTTCAAAACGCCTTCTGTCCAAATCGATTTGTCTTGAGTGTGTCAAAGATGACATCAAAGCCATCCTCATAGCATCTGATCCATAGCTATCAATAATTTCGATAGGATCAATGACATTTCCTTTGGATTTAGACATTTTTTCCCATTTTGAATGGACATCTTTTCCAGGAATCTCTCCCATGTCATATTTAACTTTTTCTTGTTGGGGTAGGTAATTTACAGCCCCATCATCATCAACGCGCCAGTAGGATTTTCCATAAATTAATCCATGTAAAAAGGTTTCTTTGAAAGGAATTTCTTCTAAAGCAAACTCTCCCATAAGAATCATTCTGGCAACCCAGAAAAATAAGATATCATGTCCTGTAACCAAAACAGAGGTAGGATAAAACTTCTTTAATTCATCTGTGTTATCAGGCCAGCCTAGAGTGCTAAATGGCCAAAGTGCCGAAGAAAACCAGGTGTCTAACACATCTTCATCTTGCTTCCATTTCTCTGGATGTTTTTTCACTTCCTCTGGAAGACCTTCCTCATCATGGCAGATCATCTGGTCTGGATTGTCTATGTTGTACCAAATAGGAATCTGATGACCCCACCAGAGCTGCCTTGAAATACACCAATCTCTAAGATTTGAGATCCAATGGAAATAAGTGTTTTCAAAATGGCTTGGAACCATCTTGATGTCTTTATCCTTAACAAATCTTAAAAGTTTTTCTTTAAAAGGTGTCATGCGAACAAACCACTGTTTCGAAAGGTAGGGTTCTATAACGGCTTTTGACCTATAAGATGTTCCAACTCTTAGGTGGTAAGGTTCTTCTTTTTCTAAAAAATTTAAGGACTTCATTTTGTTTACAACAGAAATTCTAGCTTCAGCCATTGTTTGTCCTTCAAACTCTTTGCAGACTGAATTGATTTTCCCATCTGGAGTCATGATATTAATCATGTCTAGTTCGTGTCTTTGACCAATTTCATAGTCATTTGGGTCGTGAGCGGGAGTGATCTTTACGGCTCCTGATCCAAATTCAGGGTCAACATAGCGATCTTCAATAATAGGGATTAGTCTATTTACAATGGGAAGCTTTAGATTTTTTCCAACAAGATGTTTGTAACGCTCATCTTTAGGAGAGACTGCAACGGCAACATCACCAAGCATAGTTTCAGGTCTTGTTGTTGCAATAGTTACAAAACCAGACCCATCTTCTAAAGGATACTTAAAGTGCCATAAAAAGGAGTCTTTCTCTTCGTATTCTACTTCGTCATCAGCAAGAGCTGTCTGGGTTACAGGGTCCCAATTAACGAGATAGTCTCCTCTATAAATCAGATTTTGATCGAACATCTTTTTGAAGATTTTTCGAACAGCTTTGTTGGAAGTGTCATCCATCGTGAAGCGTTTGCGATCCCAATCACAAGAGCACCCAACTTTTTTTAGCTGGTCGATGATCTTATTTTCATTCAGTTCTTTCCATTTCCAGACATGGGATAAAAATTCTTCTCTAGAAAAATCTTTTCGTCTTTTTCCTAAGGTTTTTATGAGGTGCCTTTCCACCACTGTTTGTGTTGAGATTCCTGCGTGATCAACACCTGGCATCCATAGAGCTTCAAATCCCGCCATCCTTTTCCATCTGATCAGAACATCTTGCACCGTATCAACAAGAGCGTGGCCCATATGCAGAGCCCCTGTTACATTGGGAGGTGGTAAGATGATACAATAGGGTGGTTTTTCTGATTTTGGATTAGCTTTAAAAAAGCCTTTTTCTTCCCACTGTTTATACCATTTTGTCTCTGTTTCTTTAGGAGTATAATTTTTTGGTAGTGAATCGGACATTTTGTTTAAGTCTCTCAACATAAAGATTTTTTAAGATAATTTACCACAGTAGCTAGGCAAAGTCAAAAAGCTTTTGGTCTCTATATATTGTAGAGCTCATTAAAGTATTACTTGCTACGAAAATGAAAAATTAGTAGGTATAAGAAATAGGTGAAGTGTGTCTAAAAGGTCTAAAGTTTTATTTTGTTTATAACTAGTCCAATTGTTTTATTTTTTAGTTTAATAGTAATTCTATTTTTAACTTTTTTTGCACTAGATATGGGAATGCTTGCAGTGCTTATTTTTGCTGTGACAGCAACGTACCTAACAATCTATCCAGAAAAAATTCCAAAGAAGTTGCTCTATGAGCTTGCTATTGCTAGAAATTTAGTGGGCAATCACTTAGCTTTTGTCTCAAGAAATCGTACGAAATATTACCATGAGATTTTCCCTGGAATTTATTTAGGAGCTCTTCCCTTGAAATCTCACAACCACCACAATCTTCTATCTAAAGATCTGGAGGTTGGGGCGGTTCTATCTGTTGTTCAAGATTTTGAATTGTCGACTGCAACAATTTTTTCCTGCCCAGTAGAAAAATCAGATTGGAAAGAGCTCGGGTTAACTCAATATCAAATAAGTTCAGAAGATTTAATGCCGCTTAATGACAGAGATTTACATAAAGCAGCAGATTTCATTTCTAGGTGTCATAATGGAATCTATATTCATTGTAAATCAGGGAAGGGCAGAGCCCCTTCGGCATTAATAGCCTATCTCGTTAAGTACCAAAATGAGTCGGTTAACTCAGCCTATCAACATATTAAATCTATGAGAGCTATTTTCCTTAATAGAAAACAGCTTGAAGCTTTAAAGGATTTTGAGAGTTCCTTCAAGAAGTAAGATAAAGATCTCTATGAAATAGTAGGCTATGCAACACTCCATCAGTTGGGAACAAAGAGAAATCAAGTTTCTTTATCTCATCTATTGAAAGTTCTTTAACAGCAATTTGCTCAAGAGGGTCTAGATTGGGCTCGGCTACTTTTTCTAATCCTCTCGCTATGAATAAATGAACTTTCTGATCGCATACAGATGGAAAGGGATAGAATAAATTTAATGAGATCATTTCTTTGGCTTCATAACCAGTTTCTTCTAACAATTCACGCCTAGCTCCAATTTCAGGATCTTCACCTGGTTCTAATCGTCCACCTGGGCAGGATAAAATGGTTTTATCAACTGGGTAGCGGTATTCGTAAGTTAAGAGAAATTTATCAGGTGCAATTTCAGGTAAGATAGCACATGCTTCAGCTTTTGCAATCAAGAAATTGTACTTATATTCTGTTTCATTGTGATCTAAAACAATATCTTCTCTAAAATCAAAAAAACCTTCGTATATGACTTTTTTGTTGATGACCTTCATTAAATACTACTCCACTCATTAAAACACTCTTTAATAACAGTAATAGCTTAATAGCCCTTTAATGACTTGAGTTTTTCTAGATTTTTTTTATCGTTTAGAGATTTGTAGAAATAGGTCAATTGCTCGCAAATTGTCATGAGTTCAAAAGGAAAAAGATCTTTAGTTTTTAAACTCTCTAAAGAGATTTTATTTAAGATATACTGGATGCTGAGGGTATGTGGTTTAGGATATGACAGAGAAAGGTTTTTAAAAAAATTTAGAGCTTTTTCTTCTCCTTCACTTAGAGCCAAGAAGCATCCATAGAAAAATGAAAGTGGATTTCTAAAATCTTGTAAGACTTTTAAGTTTATCTTTTCATACAAAACTTGAAGCAAATCGCTTTTTTGGAAATGAGTTAAAAACTTTATTTCTAGAAGCTGAAATTTTGACCTTAAAGAAGCTTCAAGTTCTACCTGCTTCATTTTATCAAAAAAGTGGTTAATTTCTTCAAATTTAAGAATTGGAAGGGATGTTTTGATAAGAGAGGTAAATGTTCTAAATTCGTCTAGTTTGATAGGAGTGTTGACACTAGAAAAAAACGATTCAAGTCTAGTTTGCAAAGGTTCGGTTGATTGGGTGAGCTCAAATTGTTTTAAAATTCGTTTTGATTCATTGCAGCCTAAGGAAGGGAGGTGGTGATGATATTCTTTATGAAGGTCAAAGGCTAAAGCTGTTTCACCCATGTTGAAAAGGCAGAACAATGCATTACAGAGGATATATTTTTTTTCTGGAACGGTATCTGGGATATAATGAATAATTTCACAGAGGCTTTTTGGCTTTTCTGTAAAAAAAGCTAAAATAACAGCTAAGTGTAAATACTCATATTTTTTATCGCTAAAGCTGATTGTGTAATCAATGAAATCTAACTCAAGCCAGTGTTTGACTAAATTTTTTACAAATTTTTCATTTTCAGCACTTGAGAAAATTTCTGGCATAAGTCTAAATGCCATAAGAGCAAAGAGATAAGCTTCTTTTCTATGGGTGTTTGACGTTTCATGAAGTCTGTAAATAACATGCTCTTTTAGAATGGGGAGTAGAGGGTGTTTTGCAAACTTTCTTAAGGCTAGTTCTAAACTTTTTAACTCTTCTTCTGTTTCTTTTTCTGCGTAATAGATCAGTGATTTACCAAGATATTCTAAAGGAGCGCCAGGGCCTGATCTTAATAACTCAAACTCAGCAAAGGCTTTAGATAAAAAATTCTTTTTTTCATTAATGTCTTCTTCAATTTTAGCTCTTTCAAGAAGAGTAATACCAGCTCTAAATAGAGCTTCTCTTCCTTCAGTTCTCCCATTGAAGCTTTTAGAGATCGTTTTATATTCTTCATATGCTCTGGGGAAATTTTTTGAGGAAAGAAGAGTGTCTGGTACCGACAAACAGTTGACCATAGCATTTTGAGCCCCTGCAAAAACCTTTAGTTCTGAAATTTCAAAATCAGCGGTTTTATAACAAAATCCTAAATGTGTGCCAACGATGGGCAAATGCGAAACATAGTTAATATGTATTAGTCCGTTGATATAAAGCTTAAGGCTATTTTCAACTTTTTCAATAACGACTCGTGAAGGCTCGTCATGGCTTGCCATCTCTATTGGAACTGAGATTAACTCAGCATTGGATCTAAATAAAGTAGCAGTGGGGTTTAATGTAGAGCCTAGCCAAATACAAAAGCCTTCTTGTAGGCCGTTTCTTTCATAAGACTCTGGGATGCAAAGTAAAATACCTACTCCTTGGCTTTGCTTTGGAAGTTCTAGATCAAATTCCAAACGTAAGTTTCCAGGGAAGGGATTTTTGGATATCATATAGGCAAGCCACTCCATAATATCAATAATGCGAGTGATTGCCATATGTTTAGATACTAAGATGTTCTCTTGGAATTCCCAATGGTCTTGATTAAAAATGTCTAAGTTTGATTCTAAGATCCACTCAGGTCTGCCTTCTACGTAATTTTTTAGGATGTGTATAATCTCAGAGACACTTTGACAACGTTTTGATGGGTCTTTTTCTAAACACTTCAAGCAAAGTTCTGAGAGCTGTTTTGGAATATCTCGATAGGGAGCTTGCTCCTCAGGAACTAAAACCCTTTCAAAAGAGACGATTTTCTTAAAATGTTCTAAATTTTTCCTTTGAAAAGGAGGTGTTAGGGTAAGAATCTGATAAAGAATGACACCAAGTGAATAGATCTCTGTTAACTCACTTGCAGGAGCTTTTTCAGCTCTCTCTGGAGCCATATAATTAACAGTTCCTAAAATTTTCCCAGGCCTGGTTAAATTAGGGTCCTTTTTTTCATCTTCAAGGTCTACAGTTTCTTCTTTTTCTGAGCTTAAATCTCTTGCTATTCCCCAATCAAGTAAAAAGACCTCACCAAATTTTCCAACCATAATATTTTCTGGCTTGAGGTCTCTATGAATAACGCCTTTTGAATGACTATAGGCTACAGCTTGGCAAACAGATAAGAAAATACGAGCAAGCTCGGGAACAGAAACACCGATCTCGTGAGGCGTTTCACCTTTTTTTTCTCTTAATTTGGTTCCTTTAATAATTTGCCTAAGTGTCTCACCTTCGACATAGGGCATAGTATAATAGACTTGAGACGAACCTTCATGGATTGAATATATCGGGATAATATTTGGATGAGTAAGCTTTGAGGCAAATCTAGCTTCTTTCGTAAATCTTTTTCTAATGATGGGATGAGATAGCAGCCTAGGTGATATTTGTTTTAAGGCCACCATTCTCTCACAATGAGGGTCGTAGGCCAAAAAGACCTCGCCCATACCCCCAACACCTAAACTTTTTTTGATTACGTAATGATCAATCTTTTGTGGAAGCTTGTCATTGTGATCGAAAAATGAATCTAGTCTTACTTTCTCTGCCATGTTTTACAAATACATAACTTTTTTAAATTAGCCTAGCGTTTATCAGCTTTTTTCGAAAAAAAAGCAAGGTTATATCCAAGAGTTTGTTAATAAAAGTGTATTGCTTTTAATAGACACTATAATAACCCCTCTAAGTGAATTTGTCCTATAGGGGTTATTATAATAGCTATTAACAGGTTCGGTCAGTTTTTTTGTCAGGTGGGAAAATACAGAATTAACTGCTGAGTGAGTTAAGTTACAAGCAGATAGAGGGGGAAGCATTCGTCTATCAATCTTGGGGTTAATCTATTTTCTCTTAACCTTGCTAGTTTAACAAAATAAGACCAATCTCCTATACTCAAACTTTGAAAATAGGAGAGTGATATGTCTGATCAAAAAGTAATCTTAACAGGTGATAGACCAACAGGAGCTTTACATTTGGGGCACTATGTTGGGTCATTAAAATCAAGAGTAGAACTGCAACACGAGTATAAGCAATATATTATGATAGCTGATGCTCAGGCTTTGACAGATAATGCAAAAACTCCAGAAAAAGTTAGAGAAAATGTTTTAGAGGTTGCTCTAGATTATTTAGCGTGTGGCATAGATCCAAAGCTGTCTACAATTTTCATTCAATCGCAACTGCCACAATTGCCGGAGCTTACTCAGTTTTATTTAAACTTGGTGACCTGGAATAGGTTAAAGCATAATCCAACAGTTAAACAAGAGATCTCTCAAAAAGGCTTTGGGGAAAGTGTTCCAGCAGGGTTTATGACGTATCCAATTTCTCAAGCAGCAGATATCACAGCTTTTAAAGCTTCTTTAGTTCCAGTTGGGGAAGATCAGCTTCCAATGATTGAGCAAACAAATGAAATCGTGAGAAATTTTAATAGAATCTATAAGTGCCGCGTTCTATGGACATGTAAAGCCCACATACCAAAAGTTGGACGACTTCCTGGGATCGATGGACATGCAAAAATGAGTAAAAGTTTAGACAATGGGATCTATTTAAAAGATGATGAAGATCTTTTGAGAAAAAAAGTAAAAAAAATGTATACCGATCCTAACCACTTAAGGGTTGAAGATCCGGGTCAAGTTGAGGGAAATCCTGTTTTTATTTATTTAGATGCATTTGGTCATGATACAAAAAAAATCCAAGAGCTTAAAGATCATTATCAAAGAGGTGGCCTTGGAGATATGGTTGTAAAAAATTATCTTTTTGAAGTGCTCAATGAATTCTTGGAACCGATTAGAAAGAAAAGAAAACAGTTAGAAAACGACAAATCTGAGGTTATGAGTATTTTAAAAGCAGGAAGTGAGTTTGCAGCTAATACCGCTCAAAAAACCTTAGACGAGGTTAAACAAGCTATGAAACTTAATTATTTTGGATAAACATGGGAAAATTTGTGATTGCAGTTGGGTTATCTGGGAGTGGAAAGTCAACGTTGTTAGCTAAATTAAAACAATCTCTTGAAGGGGTTTCAGTTGTTAATTATGGACGAGCTATTTTAAAAGTTGCGTCGGATAAGAATTTAGAGCCAGATACAATTCGTATGCAATCGCAAGAGACACAAAAAGAATTAAGGAGTTTGGCTGCTAAGAAAATTTTTACTGAAGCGAAAGGTATTACGCTAATTGATACACACTGTTTCATTAAGACTAAGTTTGGATTTATGCCAGGTATTCCTGAAGAAATTTTGAATATTTTTCATCCAAAAGGACTTATTTTTGTTAAATCTAAACCAGATGAAATCTATCACAGACGCCTTCGAGATAAGCTAAGAAATAGGGAAAAACAAAATTTAGAAGAGATAAAGCTGCAACAAGAGCTGACGCAATCATTTATTGCAGCTTGTAGTTATTTTTCTGGAGCTCCATTAAAGGTTGTCGAAAACGAGGAAGGGAATTTCGACCAATCTCATCTTGAAATAATTCGCTTTATTGAAAGAGTCAAAGATTTTACAAGCGACTAATCGTCTTTTTTTTCTTCTTCGATCTCATGGTTTAAGTCTTCCTCTTTTTGATCTTCTTGTTCGGTTTTATTATCGACATACTCTCTCATTAAGATGAAAAGAGCGCAGACAAAAAATACTACAGGTAAAATGACATTTCCTGAAAATTTATACTGATCGATAGCATAAATCCCCCCAAATATTAAAATAGTGATTAGCATTTCATAGTACTTGCCTACAAGAAATTGTCTTAAAGCTAGGGGAAATCCGATAACAATCATTAGAGCAGGCCACCAGGCATCAAAAATAGAGACGATTCCAAGACCTACAAAGAAAAGCGCTAATGAAATGGCTCCAGCTCTTTTTTTAGATGTAATTTGTTTATGCATAAGATTTCATGTCTCCTTTATTCGCCGTGAACAGTTCGATCTTCGATTTCGTTTACTGTTTTTGGAACTGAAATGGTTTTAGTTAAGTCTTTTGATGGCAAATTTTTGATCTGCTCAATGTGGCTGTATGGATAAAAAGTGCCTAAAATTTCAGGAGCTGAATCGCCACGGTTTGCCATTTGAGTGGCGCTATAAATACAAAGACCTACACTACAACCTTCACCGAAGCCATCAAAGATAATGCTATCTCCTTGGATAGAGGCAGTGAAATCATTGCTTAAAAGGTTCGATTTTTGAAGAGCCTTCTGCAGGTGAAAAAAATCTATTTCTTTTTGATGGTTCCCATCTTGGACTCGTAGGGCATAAACTTTTTCAGAGCCACTGTCAATGTAGAGTTCTAACCCTGTGATTCTATTTGTTTTGGCTATCTTTGCTAAAGTGGCTCTTGGGACGCTAAAAGACCAGTGGTTTTCTTTTCTAGCTCTTTGGGCAAAGGCTGAAGTAATCCCATTTGGACTGGAGACATTTTTCCTGAAAATAGATTGATAGCTAGCTGTTTTTCCAGCACAATTTTGATTCCAAGTTGTTGCAAAAGGTTTGTTCTCGTAGGTCATAACCAGAAATTTTGTGCTATTAACAGCTCTATCAACATTGTGATTAAACTGAGTGACTCCGTATCCTCTATAGTCCACCTCTTGAGCGTTAACATGCCAAAAAGCGTCTTTGTTATGAATGACTTGGTAATATGTGTTTGTTCTCTCCACAATAGCTAATGCATCCATAACTGTACTATGAATATGACTTGCAAACCTTGGAGCCAAAGCGGATTGAAGATAATTTTCAATATCTACTTCATTAATAATGGTTATCTTATCATCGATGCAATAGATTTCTAAAGATCCTTGGTATTGTCTGCCGTTAACTAAAAAGGATGTTTTTTTACTGTTTGGAAGAAGCTTTATTTGATAGGTTCCTATAAAGTCTTCACCCCATTTGATTCCTTCCTTATGAGGATATAGGTAAAATCGTTTTCCTTTAACACCGGAGCTAATTTTTTTTCCATCGAGGGGATCTTTCACGCTATAGCTGCCTTTAGCTTCGATCAAAGCTCCATCTATATCTTTGCTGAGTAAAACCTTAACACATGCGGCATGGTTAAGTTCAGCTGATTCAATTTTGGCCTCTTCAGTTAGTGCAGCGTGTGTAAAAGATACGGTGCATAAAAAAGCTATTAATGCACTGATCATGAACTTTGTTCTCATGATAACTCTCCATCAGTTTTCAGTTTTTTTGGCATGGTTTGATTAAGATGGTCATAAGCCAACTTAGTAGCTTCTCTCCCTCTCATCGATATTTTAAGAAGCCCTAGCATTAAAAGATAGGGTTCGTATACCTCAGATAAAGTAGAATCATCTTCGCCTACAGCTGCTGCAATAGTCTTAATGCCAACTGGACCTCCATCATGATGATCTATAATCGTCATGAGGATTTTTTTATCCATCTCATCCAAGCCTTTTTCATCAATGCATAGCATGTCTAAGGCCTCTTTGACAAGATTTGTTGTGATTTTTTCTTGGTGTCTAATACAAGTGTAGTCTCGAACCCATTTTAGTAAATTATTAGAAATTCTTGGAGTCCCTCTGGACCTTTTAGCGACCTCTTTACATTGGTCATTTGTAAGATCAACATTTAAAATTGAGCAAGAACGTTTGATGATTTTAGTTAGCGTCTGTATTGTATAAAAATCCAGTCTTGAATGAAAAGAAAATCTAGAACGTAACGGGCTGCTGATAAGTCCTATGCGAGTTGTTGCTCCAACTAATGTAAATTTATTGAGTTTGACTTGGACAGATCTAGCATTTGGACCTGAGTCTAGTAGAAGGTCTAGTTGAAAATCTTCCATGGCTGGATAAAGATATTCTTCGATGTTTCTTGATAAGCGGTGAATTTCATCGATAAATAAAATATCTCCTTCTTCTAATGAAGTCATAATTCCAGCTAAATCACCTGGTTTGTCAAGAGCTGGACCAGATGTTGTGACAAGTTTTGTTTGCATCTCTTCTGCTAAGATATTGGCTAATGTTGTTTTTCCTAGCCCGGGTGGTCCATGAAAAAGGCAATGTCCTAAAGGTTCAGATCTAGATTTGGCAGCTTTTACTAAGATTTCAAGTCTTTGTTTAATAAGATCTTGTCCCATGAAGTTGTTTAGGCTCGAGGGTCTAATCTTTGTATCAAAAACTTGGTCTTCTTTACAAAATGTAGATTCGATAAACGTTTTTTTCATAAATATCTCCTTGTGAAAAATCTAGCAAGAAAAGGATTTCAAGCGCTATACCTATTGTTATTCCAATAGAAAAAAATCAGAGTTATTCTGATAAAAATATAAAAAGAGGTGAAAATGAGTCTGCAATCAGATCGCTGGATTAGACAACAGTCTGAAGAAGAAGGGATGATTGAGCCATTCGTTGATGGTCAAGTAAAAGTTATTGATGGAAAAAAAATCATAAGTTACGGGCTTTCAAGTTATGGTTATGATCTTCGTGTCGGAAGAAAATTTAAGGTTTTTACAAATCTGCACAATACAGTTGTAGATCCTAAAGATTTTAAAGATGATGCTTTCGTTGATATAGAGGGAGATTATTGTATCATTCCTCCAAATTCATTTGCT
Organism: Chlamydiia bacterium; assembly: GCA_030427725.1. Taxonomy (GTDB): domain Bacteria; phylum Chlamydiota; class Chlamydiia; order Chlamydiales; genus JAUICV01. Next base: position 346,631 of record JAUICV010000001.1, read on the forward strand.
TTGGCTATGAGCATGGAATATTTTAGAATTCCTAGAGATGTTCTGACGCTTTGTATAGGTAAATCTACCTATGCTAGGTGCGGTATCATTGTCAACGTGACTCCATTCGAACCAGAGTGGGAAGGTTATGTTACATTAGAAATCTCTAATACAACCCCGCTTCCTGCCAAGATTTATGCAGAAGAAGGGCTTGCACAAGTTCTTTTTTATAAGGCAGATGGGATTTGTGAAACGTCTTATCTAGATAGAAAAGGAAAGTATATGAACCAACAAGAAATTACAGTGCCACTAGCTTAAAAGTGTCTCTTTAATTTCTAGCTTGGAAAAATAGATGCTCAGCTGGCGCGGTTTTGATGGGATTTTCATTTAGAAAAAACTTTGAGAGCGCCAGCTTTTTCGTGCTTGCTTTTTCTGTAGAAAAACTGGTATCAAGAAGGATAAGGGAAGCATTTCATCGTTGCCATGGAACTAAGAAAAAAACAGCCTAGCTTATCAAAAAATACTGTTGTATCAGAGCTTTATGACTCTTGGTGGGTTGTGCTTGTTTTGATTTTTATTTCTATGCTTTATTTAAAAACGCACGAAGCTAAAGATAAGCAAATAAATTTTTTGGCATCGAAGCTTGAATCGCTTGAAAATGAGAAACTTCTAGCTAATAATCGAAGAGATAAGCTTTTACTTGAGATTCAGTCTTTACAAGATCCCGATTATGTTGAGATGCTTTTGATTAAGGAAATGGGAGTTGTTCCTCAAGATTCGATTCAAGTGAGATTTAAAAATCGTAGTCGTGATATAGAGTTATATTCTGAGTAATGAACTGATTCGTAAGTTATGTTCCAAATATTACTGATAACTTTACTTGTTTTACTTATTGCAGGATCTGCATTCCTCTCTGCAACTGAAACCTCTTTTTTTTCACTCTCCTCAATGAAAATCAGAGCTTTAAAACTTGGTAAAGACAAAAGAGGTCAGTTAGTTTCTTACCTTGTTACAAGGCCTAAGAATCTTTTAGTTACCATATTGATGCTAAATATATTGATGAATATTTTGGTGCAAAATGTGGTTTCGACACTTTTTGGAACACTATCTGGTTGGCTTTTAACAGTCGGTGTGCCAGTTGCTCTAACATTGATTTTTGGAGAGGTTATTCCAAAATCTATAGCATTAGCAAATAATTCAAAAATAGCCCTTGTTGCAGCACCGGTTATTAGTAGGGTTTCAAAACTTACATCTCCTATTCGATTTGTTTTAACTTCTATAACGAATGTGATTTCAAGAGTGATGTTTTTTTTCTTAAAAAAAGAAGACAATGTCTCGCTTTTAGAGTTAAAGCATGCGCTAAAGACCTCCAAGCAATTTGGATTTTTAAATCCAGAAGAAGCGAAACTAATCAGGGGTTTTTTGAATTTAGATGAAGATCATGTCAAAGAAGTTATGACACCTAGACAAGATATTGTAGCTTTCAATCTTAATGATACTTTAGATGTTTTGCGTGACTGCTTTGTAAAAATGGAATGCTCAAAAATACCTGTCTATGAAAGTGAGCTTGAAAATATAGTTGGGGTCTTGAGCTCAAGTTTGTTTTTCTTGCACGAAAAAGAGATTCACACACCCCAAGATATAATCAAGCATTTGGACAAGCCGTTTTATATCCCTGAATCAACAGGAGCCAAAACTCTGCTTTGTCAGTTTTATGAAAGAGATCAAGAAATAGCGATTGTTGTCGATGAGTATGGGGCCTTTTCAGGGTTGATTACTCTAGAGGATTTAGTAGAAGTTGTGATTGGTCAGATCACAGATAAACGTGATGAAAAGACTCTTTACACAAAAGCTGGATCAGATGTCATCATTGCCTCAGGAAAATTAGATCTATCTGAATTTGAAGAAATTTTTGATGTGCATTTAGAAAGTGAGAGTAATATGGCAACCATTGGAGGATTTTTAACCGAGAAAATGGGCGATATTCCAAAAGAAGGGACAAAGTATGTAACCGATGATTTTCTTTTTCATATTCTTTCTTCAAATGCACGAAGGGTAAGAAGAGTTTATATAAGACGCTTAAGTGCAACACATCAAAGAAAAAGGCAGAGGTCATAAATGCAAACGTGGACACTGTTTCTTGTTTTGATTTTTGCATCAGTTGTCATGGAAGCATTTTTTTCTATGATGGAAATGGCGTGTGTTTCCTTTAACAAAGTGAAGCTTCAGTATTTCATCAGCAAAGGCAATAGAAGAGCAAAGTGGATTAGTTATCTTCTAAAAAATCCAGCGAGGCTTTTTGGAACAACACTTATCGGAGTGAATGTCGCGCTTCAGTTTGGTTCAGAGTGTGCAAGGCGCTTTTTTATGTCTTTGGATTTAAGTCCTGATATAGCGCCTTTTGCTCAGTTTTTTGTGGTCATTATTTTTGCAGAGCTTTCTCCTATGTTTGCTGCAAGGCGATATGCTGAACATGTTGGAATGCTTGGGATTCCCATAATTTACGTATTTTCAAAGCTTATGACGCCGCTTATTTGGTTTTTAAATGGCATTTGCTTTGTGATTAATAAACTTTTGAGAATTCCTACGACAAGTGGCATGCACTTAACTAGAGAAGAATTGCAAAAAGCAATTGAAGCTAAAGATGAGATAGAATCCAAAATTGATTCAGGCGAGTTTGATAGCGTTGTTTCCTCGATTTTTTCTTTAAAAAGCAAAATTGCTAAGGATTTGATGTATCCAATCGAAAAAGGAAAACTTCTTTCTTCAAATACATCCCTATCAGATCTTCGAACTGCTTTGGATTTTGAGTACTTTCACTATCTTCCGATTTTTCATATATCTAAACAAAATATAGTCGGAATTGTATTCCCTAGGGATCTGATTGGAATTGGTGACGAAGAAAATGTAAAAGAGCATGCAAGACAACCTTGGTTTATTTTGGAAAAAAGTTCGATTTTACAAACTCTAAAACAATTTAGAAGAAATAATCAGACAGTGGCTGTTGTTCTAAACCATTCAGGTTTAGCTACAGGATTTCTAACTCTGGATATGATCATTGAAGAGATTTTTGGATCAAAGGGGTACTGGGCTACCTCACGAGAACCGTTTAATCGAAAAGAACAAATTATCATTGAAAAGACATTTGCTTGTGATACAAAAATCAGCGAAATTAATCGAAACTTACGCATTTTTTTGCCAGCTGAGGGTGTTTCTACATTAGAAGAATTGATGATTGCTCACTTAGGTCATAGGCCTAATAAAGGGGAGTCAATTAAAATTGAGCAGTACGAGCTTACTATGCAAAAAGTGGGTGTTTTGAAAGGAAAGAAAATTTCTATTCGGACGATTCTTTAAAGCTTAGATCCTGAACGGGTTTCATTTTAACGGCTTTAGGCTTGAATATGAGCTTACGACAGGCATATGTTGGTCGAGTGTCTGAGAAAACTGTTCGAGGTCTTTTTGTTGCCTCCTCATCGTCGGGAGTATGCGTTCTGAATAAATTAGGGGCAGACTTTGTTCTTATAGCCTGATAAGAAAAAAGATTTAAAGTTTTTGGAAGACGTTCTAAAGCGGCTTTAGCTGTATTTGCAGCAGTTTCTAATAAGGGATTTTCTTGATCTGCTTCAAATCTCTTCTTGAAATACGCTTGTAAAATGATTAATCCTTCAGCAAGAACTTTCGTTTTTGTTGGTTTTGAAATCTCCGGATCGATAATGGCTGTGTTGATCTCAGCAAATAATCTGGTTAGCGTATAAGATGTATCTTCATCAACAGAAGGGGATTTTTGTCTTGTATCAAATAGATATTCAGGCAAATCAATATCCAAATCTTCTTTGCTTAACTTTGTGATTTTGATGGGTTTTTCAAATTTAGTCTTTTTTCCAGAATCATCAATAGAAAAAAGCATAGTGATATAAGCTGAGAACTTTGGGGCTTCGAGCTTTGTTAGGGGAGTCTCTCTGATTAAAGATGTTTGAAATGGGATGCCTGCTTCGAAATACTCTTTACCATGGATAGTAAAAGACACTTTTTCTTCCTGATTGTTACAAAACTTAAGGGAAATACTACTCCAAACTAAGCATATTTTTAAAGTCATAAGTCTCTCGACCTGCATTGTGAGGATTACCTATAGGGGGGGGCGAATTTGTAACTATCTAAGGTATAGCGAGATAGGTGCTAGATAAAGATTGTACTATTGAAGTTATACACCTAACCTATTGTCTATCAAAAAGTGGAATGATTACAGAAAACAGACATAGTAAAAAAAACGTAACGATAATCAATTTTTTTATTCTTTGTAAGATTTGTTTTAATTATATTAGTTTGATTTATGTTGGTTTTTTATTAAACAAAAAGTCTGTATAATACTTCTTAAAAGTTAGGGGGAGTATGTCATCACAAGTTAAGTTTGATCAAGCAGTTGATCACTCTCATTTTTCTAGCGGATTGGAGTCTGACAAAGGAACTGATCCAATTGTGGAGAAGGTTCAAACTATTTATGCGCTCAATGCTGCTCAAAGACAAGATCTTACTGAGAGTCCGGTAACAACTCCGGTTTCGAGTCCAAGTGCGAGTCCTAAATCAAGTCCAAAAAGAAAACACGCCCAAGATACTCATAGTCCGAAATCTGCAAAATGTAGTCCTCAGAGAAGCGCTTTGGCGTCTAGACTCTTAAAGACAGGCCTAAGCGAGGGTATGGATCAACGCTTTAAAGCGTTTGATAAATATAAAATGAGAAGAGCTTCCCTTCCAGGAAGAAATCTTTTCGCAGAGCTTGGTAAAGAAGTTGAAACAGATGAAATGGCTCGAACTGATCAAGCGTCAAAAATTGATGCGTATCAAACCCATGTTTCTTCGATGATGAAAGCTGTTAAAATGGATTATTTTAGAGCTTTAAATGCCATTATTGAAAAGAAAAAATTAACAAGATCAGTTGGTTTAGAAGACTCTGCTCGAATCAGTATTCCAGAATTTAGCTTGTTTTATCAGGATTTAGAAGAATTGGTCTCAGAGATTCATCAACGACAACTGAATGAATATGTTTTAAGATACGCTTCTTCTCAAAGCTCTGATGAGGATCCCGCGGTTATTATTTCAGCGCAAACTGGTAAAATTGTTGGCCATTTGAAGACTTTTGGATTTACTGTCCCAGACGATAAAAAGCTTGTTTTTTGGTCAGGTTCTGTAGCAAAGGAAAAAGCAATGGCATCTGATGGAGTTACGGACGAAGAAATTTTATTACTCGATGCTCTATGGGCGTTTGATTCATTAATTGCAGAGAAAGAGAAAGCTTCTTCAAAGACTCGTTGTCGCACACTAGATATTCACACAAAGCTAATTGTAGCTTTTTCATCAATTTTAGCTGAATTTGCTAAGGGTAGAGAAGTTGACTACTACTTAGGTTATGACACAGCAGTCGGGCAAATGCTTAATGTTTCTTCTGCCTTTTGTAAAGGTGAGCTTCCTACTTTAAGAGAAAAAGCTGCAAAAATTAATTTCAATTATATCGAGAATGATCAGTGGATTGGCCCATTGGATCTTAAGACACCGGAAGGTAGAAAAGCTTTATTAAATCTCCGGATAGGTCGAATTGATTATGGGAAGGAAAAAGGACCTCGCTCGACAGGGCAGGCGATATCTGCTAAGAAACTTACATCAATAATTGGCAAATGGAAAACAAAAGCGTTAAGTAAAAAAGGACTTCAACGTTCACAAAGCAAACTATTAGAGAATTCATAATAAAAAGATAAGAAGGTAGGGCATGTCAGTTACTAATGATTTTCAACTCAAAGATTTTTCTCAGAGCCAGCTGAGCGCGAGTGATGTTGATAAGGAACAATCGGCTGTAGTTGAATCTGTAGCTAAGATCTATAGGGGATTGCCTAAGCCTGATTTCTCCCATAAAAGGACTTCTGCTCAGAATGATTTCTTGCCCGATTCAGACCAGCCTTTAACGAAAAGTCCAAAAAGACCTGGTCAAACATCTTCAAAAATACAAGAAGGTCTGCCTCAACCTGATTTTACGATTTTTCAAGGAGATGTCTCTCAGCGTCCTCATACAAGTCCCAACAGTAGTCCCAACAGAGCTCTTAAAGATAGTCCAAGGACACATCTAGCTAAACAACTCTCAAAGCTTGAGCCAATGAAACCTAGAAATCTTTCAGCTGAAATGGAAGAAGATCTGCCTCCTTTGCAAAGCAAGCCTAAGCGAGATTCGTTGATGATAGCAAAAACTGCATTGGCTATGTTTGAGGTAAGAAAAGAAAGCGAACAAGAAAAAAAGCCGGTCATGGTAGCTACTCATAGAAGACCTCAAACAAGCTACATGGCTTCAAGGACACCGTTAAGCAGCTCTTCAAGTGATATGATGAGACGTAGGAGGTCTGATCCGGCGAGAATGACTGGATTTAGTGTGCAGGGTAGTTTAAAACCTTTAAACATCCATATGTCGAAAACTAAATCCTACGAAGATCATGCTAGATATGTGATGGGGCGAATAAAGAGTAAGTACAAGGTCTTTTTAAATATCATGATCGGAGATAAAGGTTTAGGTAATCCGGTTAGTAAACAAGATTTTGATAGGCTTTATAGTGATCTGACAGAGCTTGTAGCTCTTTTAGACAGGAAAAATTTAGATGATTATGTTTTAAGGCACCATGACCTAGATCCTGAAAGAAGGATCAAAACAGGAAAGATAAAAGATTTATCCCATAAAGTTGTGGAGCAACTCGTTTCTTTAGGATTTAAAGGACCTGAAGATAAACTATTGTTTTGGTCAGGGCGTCTAGCTCAAGAAAAAGCAAAAGAAATTGAAGGCGGGGTAACAGATGAAGAGATTTTGCTTTTACAAGCTCTTTGGGGTTTAGATGGCTTTGTTAGTAAGGCAGAAGATGGAATCTATCAAAGTTTTGAAGATGCTCAGGGTCAAACACAAAACTCAATCCACACAAAACTTATCGTTGCATTTTCTTCAATTTTAGCTGAATACGCAGCAGGTAAAGAAGTAGATTATTTCCTAGGTTACCAAGACTCTGCTTTAAATGTTTCATCTGCATTTTGGCAAGGAGAGCTCCCGGTTCTAAAAGAAATGGCTTCGAAAGTAAACCTTTACTATATCAAATCAGATGGTCAGTGGGTTGAAGAGCCAATTGATCTGAGATCGGCTGAAGCTCAAGAAGTGTTGGATACGTTACAGATTAGAAGAATAGACTATGGGGAGGTTAAAGGACCTCGACAAAGTCAGTCTTTTGTAGAAGTTGGTAAGGTTAAGGATATCGCTATCAAGTGGAAAATGCTGTCTCGATTAAACAAGTATATCGAAAAAGCAGAATTACTAAGTCCTCCATTCGAAAAGGAACCAGCTGTAGCGCAGGCTCTTTTATAGAGATTATTTTGATGCAGAGATAATGGCTGCTATTAGTTTAGCAGCTAGCTGTAGTTCTTCTTGTTTGGTATGTCTTGACCAAGAAAATCTTAAAGATTTTTTAACTCTATCTATCTCATAGCCCATATTTAAAAGCACTTTGGAAGGTTCTAAAGATCCCGAAGAACAAGCTGATCCAAGAGATGCTGCCACTTTGTTTTGGTCTAAATTGATCAATAATGTCTCGCCAGAAATAGGCTCGAATGCAATGTTTAATGTATTGCATACCTTGGGACCGTCTCCATTGATCTTAAATTCAACCATGTTTTCCTTTAACTCAGATATAAATAGATCTTGCAGAGCTTTCATATGCTCATAGGACTTAGGCATAGCGTTAAGAGCTATTTCATAGGCCTTATGAAATCCTACGATTCCTAATATGTTTTCAGTGCCAGCTCTTTTTGCCATTTGTTGACCTCCGCCGACTAAGAGTGGCTTAAAAGAGGCTTTATCATGTAAATACATGGCTCCAACTCCTTGAGGGCCATGTAATTTGTGAGCAGAAAAACCAACGCCTGTCATTCCGGGCAATATCTTAAAAGGTTGCTTACCCAAGATAGCTACAGCGTCTATTATAAGAGGAATTTGCTTATCATAAGCTAGTTTAGCGATGGCATTGAGATCTGTCATAACACCTGTTTCACTATAAACAGCTGAAAAGATCATAAGACTTATATTATCTGTTAAAGCCTTTTCAATCTCACTCGGATCTGGAGCTCCCGCGTATTTAGGAGATAGATAGATAGTCTTTGCTTTGATCTGGCTTAAAGTTTCTAAGATGCAAGGATGTTCAAGATCTGTTGTTAAAACCGTACCCTTGTTGTCATATAGACCTCGTATCAAAGAGTTTAAACTCTCTGTCCCACCAGATGTGAAGATGATCTCATCTGCTTTAACGCCAAGTGATGATGCAAAAAAGGCTTGAGCGTTCAGCAGGAGTTCTTTAGCTTTTCGTCCAAAATAATGGACGCTAGATGGATTAGAAGGGTTTTTAGCATGTGCTGTCATAGTTTTAATGACAACATCATCTAAAGCTGTTGTTGCATTGCAATCTAAATAAATCATGTTGCAGTTGGGCATGCCTTCATAAGTAAAACGGTGATGTTGTCGCTTCCACTATTTTTCTTAGCTTTTTCAATAAGTCTTTTTGAGAGAATATCGAGTGGAAGTTTATCTGATAGGATACACGAAATCTCTTCATCTGTCACGAAATCTGAAAGGCCATCAGAGCACATAAGGTATAGATCGTCAGAAAAGACCCTTGATATGCCAAGATCGGGGGTAATATGCTTAAAGACTCCTATAGCTTTTGTTAAAATATTTTTATAACGAATGCCCTTGTCGATATATTCCTGTAGTTTTCCAGTATCGATAAGTTTATTCAACAGAGTGTGGTCCGAGGTCATTTGAGTGAGTTTTTGATCTCTAAAGCGGTAGATTCTACTATCTCCTACATGAGCGTGGATGAGAAACTTGTCATAAAATAATAACGAGCAAAGAGTCGTTCCCATGCCTTTACAAGATTGGTTTTCTTTCCCTAGTCTATAGATTCTGGTGTTTGAATTTTTAATAAAGCTATTGAGTTTTTGTGAAATATTTTGAGTGTCTAGGTGGTGAGACTTTTGGAACATTTGGTGTATACAGCTGCAAAGGTAGACTACTGTTTCTTGAGAAGCGACTTCTCCAGCTTTATGACCACCCATACCATCAGCTAAGGCATAAAATTTATGTTTTCTAAATTCAATAAAGGCGTCTTCATTTTTTTGACGTATTGGACCAATATCTGTTTGACCAAAGCTGTCTATGTTAAAAGTAGGTTTTAGTTTCTCGACTTCTTTAGTATTCATTCCGGGAAATACTGACCCTCAAATAAACAAAGCTTATGATCGTAATCTAGTAGTGCAAATGCAAAAGGCTTGTCGATTGTTAATTGAAACTCAGCTTCTTTTGGTAAGCAAGATTTTAAGTTAACAAATGTAGCAGTAGCAGCTGCTGCAGAGAGTCCTTGTTCTGTAAAATCGATGACAGATTTTTGCATGATTCGACTGATAAATAAATTTCTTTCACCATTAATTTTAGAAAAATCAGCTTGATAAGAAAAAGGCTCTTGAATTCCGCGGTTCATTAAAAAGGGTTTAAATTCTTGGGTATGAGCAACAGAAAATTTAGGAAAAGTAAGTTCAATATGTCTTTTTTCAAACTCAAGAGAGTGGACATTTTTTAGATAAGTTGTGGCTAGTGCCAAAGGTTTTATAGTAGAGCTTTTTGGTAAGCAAAGTAAAACACTGATAGTTGGATCTGAAAGGGCTTTTTTCAGTGATAGCTCAACGATTTGAATATTATGATCTTCGAAGTATCTATGGGTTTGAATATGAGATAAGTAAGGGGATTTTTTTTTCTTATTGTTCTTTGATGGTAAATAGATCGTTTCAAAGGGTTTGAGCCATTGTCCCTTAAAGGTTAATGCGTTGATAAGTAATAGCTTTAAGCTATCTTCGATATCTCCCGGTGATAAAAAATTTTGAATTGTATTTGAGGTTTTTTCTTCTATGTACTTGTTGATTAAGTTAACACTTTGCTCGGGGTTTTTAAAATCAATAGCAGAAACTAACGCTTTAAATTTCTCTCTCAAAGCATTTGAAAATGAGTTGAGTAAGATTTCATCCTTATCTACAAAAGCTGCATTGGAGCTTTCTATTTGAAAACCTTCAGGGGTATTTGAAGAGATGTAAATAGGAGTACTGACAAAATCATCAAATTCTAATAATTCTGATAGTTGCTTTTCAGTTTCTCCAGAAGCGCCTTCTAAAGCCATAGAAAGTGAAGTAGTAAATCCATAAGAAGAGAGACATAAATTTTGTGAACTGTCAGCTATATCTTGGATGACAGTTTGAAATACACTTGATTCAGATGTGTGTAAGGAGCTTGAAAAAAAACAAATTGCAAAAAGATAGCAGACTAAGCGATAGCGGTTCATAGATAGTCCTCAAAAGAGATTTCACGTCAAACTAGGATTCTTATAACGCTAATAGTATTAAACGTCATGTGTAAAGCTATATTTGCAAAAAGCGAACGTCTTTTTTCGTAAAGAAATCCTAGGTAAAGTGCGAAAAAAAAGAGTGACGTCAGTAATGGAAAATTGCTAGCTCCTTGAGATATGGAAAAATGAAAAGAGGCAAAAATAATAGAAGATAGGACAATGGACCATTTAGAGTTTAAATAGTAGCGGATGGTGTTTTGAATACAGCCTCTAAAAATAAATTCTTCAATAAAAGGAGCTGCTATAATTATTGAAAAAAGAGCAATTACAAAAGCGAATGGGTTATCTGTAGCATTTTTTAAATATCTAACAGCTACCTGGTCGATTTCTTTGATATGAAAGACCTTTTCATTTATGAGTGTACAGAGTTGATGAATGATGACAACGACTGGGAACGCCATAAAGTAAGTCAGAGCCCCCAAAATAATATCACCAGGGATCGAGGTTTGGGATCTCATTGAATGGTCTTTCCAAATAGCTACAGCTTTTACTTTTTTGCTAAAGAGAAGGTATAGTCCGAGACAGACAACATTTAGCATTATATTTATTACATGTAGTAACACAGTAAGCTCTTCAAGAGAGATCTTGTGTGAGAGTTTAGCTACGAATAGGTGCCCGAGAAATGGTGTAATAAAAAAGGCTATCGTCAGATAAATTGCTAAGCAAATGACAGTATCTTTTAAAAGCCAGCGTCTGGAGTCGAAACTAGTAGGAAGGGTGAAGAATCCTTTTTTATAAGCGATAAAATTAAATGCAAGTCCTAACGTTGCAAATAAAAAGAAAAAGGAGAGATGATCTCCGAGGCTCTGAGCACCAAAAACAAACATTTATTGAGTCTTAGCTAACACTAGGTAATTTTCAATTCGATCAGCGACTTCTTTAACAAAAGAGCTATGAGCAAATCCTAAAGGAGAAATGCTGTATGTTTTTTTCCCCCACATGGGATTTGTAGTGTCGAGTTTTGCAAACTGTTTAGGCATTAAGTGGGTTTGTTCAACAATTTCATGTAAAATAACGTGAGGAGTGTCTGTTCTTAAATCAACAACTCGAACTCTTGCAGCCATTTCTAAAACATGCGAAGGTGTAATTTTATCTAGCAGGCCACTTTGTGATGTTTTAGGGCGTATACTATGCTTAGTCAGTTCCATAAAAACCACAAATTCACTGTCTGGATACTTTGTCTTGAGTGATTTGGTATCTAGGTTAATTGCAATATTTTCATCTAGAAAGGACGCTTTCTCAATTTGTGCTTCTGCTTCTTCTAAAGATTTTTCTTCTAGATCAATTTCTTGGACGGAAAGGTTGGAAAGAAACACATTGCCTCTTTTTACTAAACGAGCCTTGACCCCTTGAGTTAGGTCTTCGCTTAAGCTCCAAGGTAAACGTATTTGTAGCGTGTCATAAATAGGTGTAATGCAAGTGATTGCCTTTCTTCTGCCATCATCATGAACTTTGTATGCCTGATCGTTTATTGGTTGTTTTGAACACCCAGATAGTAAAAGTAAAAACGCAAATGAAACAGATAAAGTAGAAGCTCTTTTCATATTATACACCTTAAGGTTTCGAAACAACTCTATCCACCAGGCTATCAAAAAAATAGAGATAGAGTCGATAAAAAATTGCTTGCAAGATGAAATAATTTTATTTTATATCTCTTCAAAATTTTGAGGAGAGTTAAAATGAGATGGTTATATTTAGTTGTATTATTACTAACAATAGAGACTATTCAATCGTCTGCAAATCAAAAAGTCAACGTGACACACTCACAGCTGACGAGAGCCCAAAAAGCAATAGACTCTATTGAGTTCACCCGCGGAGGACTTAGAGACGTTATTAAAATATATGATGGTAAAAAACTAGATCAGTATTGCCTTAGAAAAGTTCTAATAAATGCAGATGAGAACGACTTTGAAACTTGTGTCATCACATATGCTTCCATTAACAAAGCTTTAGGGGTTGATTATCAAGCAAGTAATAAAAGACAAATAGAAGCTCTGAAAAATAACGGGTTTAAAGGCCATTACCTTTACAGGCATGGAGGATGGCCAAATATGGAAAAGGGATGTTTAGCCCATAGCCATATTCCCTACTTTTTTAAAGTGTGTGCGTTAAAAGAGGCTATGGATCTAGGCTATAAGACAATAATTTGGTTAGATTCTTGGATTGAGCCTCAAAATGATGTGTCAGATTTTGTTGCATTTATTAAAGAATATGGCATGACGTATGATCAAGATCCATTTATGTTTAAACATATATTCAGAGAAGATCTTGCCGATGATTTTTCTCTTTCGAAAAAAGATGTCTATAACATTATCCACATAAACCTAAGGATATTTGGTGTAGATACAACAAAGCCACAAATCAGGGACTTTATCGAGGAGTTTCATGATACATCTAGATATGTAAAGTCCTATTTTAACTTTGCGCCAGAGCAAGCTGTGTTCAGTATCTTAGCTTGGAAACATCATTTAGATCGTCTTGCTTATCCGAACTTGTTTGCTATGTCAGGATTCAATTCTAGAAAAGAAACGACGTTATTTGTAAATGAAGCCAGAAAGTATATCTTTCTAAATAGCCCCATGTTTGATTCTTATTCAACAGGTTTAACAATGATCGATGAGTTTAATAAACATCACGTAGATCCTGATATGGCTCTAAAAGCGGTTAAAAAGCTTAGATCTCAATCAAATCTTCTTTGGGAAGAAGTCTCTACTCACTAAGATCACTTGCAGCAAATACAGAAAAAAGTTTAAAAAAGTTTTTTTTAACTTTTGGGGGTTTCATGAAGATTTTTTCCTTTATACTTTTTATTTGCTGCATAAATGTACTCTATTCAGAAGTAAGTGATCAAAAAATTTTACAACTAGGCAAAGGGGGATCGGTCGCTCTTTGGAAAGAGGGTGGTCAACTGAAGTATTCATTTTCTGCCGATGGCACGGTTTATTCTACCCCTCGATTGTTAGATCCCAAAAAAATAGTACGTTATGATGCTTGTAGTAATGGTAATAAAGTTCAGATTGTTTTCGAAGCAACAGACCATAAGCTATATGAAAGGGCGATAGATAATTCAGGGGGGGTATCAATAAGAAAATGGATTCGAGGATTACCACGAGGTGATATAGAAAAGCTGATGCTGCGTCAAAGAGGCATTACAGGAAGCCAAGTTCTTGTATTAGAAACAAAGCTAGGAGGTGACCATAACATTTTTGCCTCCGAACGAGCGCTAAAGAAAGGACCCTTCATTGATCTATCGATTCGAACTGCTCTAGAAAATATCGCATACTTAAAAAGCGCTTCAGTTTCCGAAGATATGGTGATCGTAGGGGCTCTTGGAAAAACATCAGAGGCAGAGGGAGCAGGGGATGCTTATATTCTAGAGTATGAGCTTGACTCTTGGGATCGTGAAGTGCTTTTAGTTTCTCCAATCGGTATTTCAGGAAAATCAAAAGATATTCAAGTTGCTATCAATCAGAAAGGGGTTAAATTTGGAGCGATAGAAACAAGAGATGGTAACAAGAAAAATATATATATACATAAGCCTTTAAGAAAAATTAGAAGAAGCGGTTTTAGAAAAGTCTCAACTACTGCTGATACTAAAGACAAATCTGCTGAGGTCAAGGTTGATATTAACGGAGATGGAACGTCTTATGCCATTTTTCAAACAACAGAAAATAACACAGATAAAGGATCGATTTTTGCTTATGGATATATTGGGGGTGAAAGGTCAAAAGCGCCAATTAGGGTTAGTCCAGAAGACCCTGATTTAAAAAAATCCTATAAAAATATCAGCGTCGGGATTTCTGAAAACAATCTTATAGCTTGCGGTTATGAAAGCCAGGTAGGAGATAAAAAACGCATCGCAGCTTCCATTATCGAAGGCGAAACACTCAGGTTTTCCAAAGTTTTAAATGAATTAGACACTTTTGAAGATCCAAAGGTGCTTGTATGCAATGGAGGAGGTGTTAAGATTGTAGCGAAAGAAGAAGGTAAAGATATTTCTCTTTTAAAGGTTGTTGCAAGCGCTCCTGGAGAAGCAGGACCTTTAGTTCATGAAAAAACGTTCGAGCAATATAAAGCTTTAGACCCAAGTATAAAAGTACCTCACTATAGCAATTATAAATTTTATAAATACATCAGACCTTTAAGTTCTGAAATCTTTACTGCTCAAGAAGCTACTACAGCTATAGAAGCTTTGTCAGACTCTCTTCCTTTAAGGGGCAAAGAGGTTCAGCCTCTAAACGAAATTATGGCGGAGGCAATGAATCTGAATTTTATCTATTATTAAAAATTCATCATTTCCAATAGAGAGTGGTAAGAAAGAATGTAAATTTCGTAGGAAAAAAAATACCTCTTTGGTATGAGTTTAGGCCTAAATTTTGACAGCTCATGTAGATGTGGGCTACAACTATTGAAAATTTAAGTACAATGTGCTATTCTATAAGGTCAGTGTAAATAAGGTTTATTGACAATTCAAAGTGATGTCACTCAGCGTTGGTCTTACCTGATAGAATAATTTTAAAATTCCAAGGAGGAATATAAATGTCTCTAGAAAATGCCAAAGCGAACCTAAAAGAGTTTGGTAAAGAATTGAATCTGGAAGGATTGGCGTTTGATGAAAATCACACCTGTATTCTAGGCATCGACAATGCTTTTTCGCTTCATTTAACTTACGAGCCAAACTCAGATCGTCTTTATTTGTATTCTCCAGTTTTAGATGGTCTTCCAAAAGACGACAAGACTAAGCTTGCTCTATATGAAAGCCTACTAGAAGATTCTATGCTAGGTGGTAAAATGGCCGGCGGAGGCGTTGGTGTTGCTGTGAAAGAAGAGTTGATCTTAATGCATTGCGTTTTAGAGATGGGAACAGGCGCTGATCCTTCTGCTCTTAGACGATTTGCTCCAGTATTTGTTGAACAGGTTGAAGTGCAGAGAAAGAAAGCTAAAGATATCGTTGAAGGACGTGCTCCTGCTAGCAATGATCAAGGTGGTGATAGCCAACCTAATCCAGGTGGTCAGTTTATCAAGATTTAATTCTTTGGTAAAACTCGCTATAAAAAAGACTCAAGCTAAGGCTTGGGTCTTTTTTTTGATCAAATTAATAATTTGGGATAAATCTTGGGTTGCTCTAGCGTCGTTTGAGGCTAATTTTTTCTCAATATCTTTTACGCATGTCATGATCGTTGAGTGGTCTCTATTAAAAAACTTCCCGATACGAGTAAACGGTATTCTTCCATACGCTCTCATGACATACATGCCAACTCTTCTGGGATAGACAAGTTCTTTAACTTTACTAGATGATAAGAGTTCTTTTTCTGAAATATTAAAGTATTTTGATGTGACCTCAAGTACATTAGTTTCAGAATATAAGGCTTTAGCTTGAGTTCTTAACTTGTTTAGGAGGCCTTTGACAAGATCTTGAGTGATAAGGGAGTTGGTTTCGTAAGCTAATTTCATCTTCATTTCAAGCATTTGCAGAACTTGAGATAAATCGCTCATACTTGAAATATGGGTGACCATATAGTCATAGCAATCTTTAGGGATATTAAGTTTTTTGTGGTGGATAGATTGAGCGAGGTAAGCTTTAATTTCATTTGGTCCGAGAGGGCTGAGCGTCAGAGTAAGTCCCCATTCAAACCGTGAGACAAGTCTAGGTTCAATGTCTTCTAAGTATTTTTGAGCGAGTCTAGAGCTTAGAAAAATAGGTTTTTCTGCAGCATGATAGGTGTTGAACATGTGGAAAAATTCTTCTTGAGTCGCTGTCTTTTGAGATAAGCTATCTATATTTTCAACAATCATTGCATCAAATGATCTGTAAAATGACCTGAAATTTTTCATGTCAGCAGACTGCAAAGCCTTTACAAAATGCTCAGTGAACGTGTTGAGTGTCATATAGAGTGGATTAAGTCCTGATTGCCGCATTTTGTTAGCTAGAGCTTGTAGTAAGTGCGTTTTTCCGCTACTAGCTTTTCCATAAATATAGATAGGATTTGCGTGAATCATCTTGTGTAGAGAGTTTCTATTTAGGCTGTTGCTAAATTCTAGAAGGGCTTGATAGGTTAGAAGATTTTTTTCAGATTTGACAAAGTTTTCAAAGGAATTGTCTGAGGAAACTTTAGAAAGGGGGTAGGTTTCATTAACCTGCGCTTGAAAGGATTTTTTCTTAATAAGCGCTTTTTCAGCCTTTAGTCTTATATGTACTTTATAAGGGAGACTTTGATGATTTAAGAGTTTTTTTTGTGCCTCAGGAATCAGATGCTCATTTAGCCAAGCGATTTGAAATGAATCAGATGCCAGTAAATAAATATTTCTGGCATCGTATTTTTCAATCTCTACTCCTTTCAACCATTTCTGAAGAGTAGTTTTCCCAAATTGCAATTCTAAATAAGTTACAAAAAGCTGCCAATTGTTCATGAGCTGATCTCATGGTTTAAACTATTTCAACACTTGAGGCTTTATTCAACTTTCTTGCTGTCATGTATTGCTGTAAAATACCAAGGGCTGTTGAAGAAATCCAATAGATGTTTAATCCTGAAGGGAAATTATAAAACATGAGTGTGAAAACAATTGTCATAACGTTTCCTGAGATCATGGTTTGTTTTTGAGCTTCAGGGTCAATCTTTTTGTTTTTAGAGGTCCATGTTGTAATTTTTTGCTGCAGTAGCATCATAGCTCCCAAAATAAATGGAAGAAGGTGAAATTCTGTTCCAAAAAAGAAGATTGGGTAACTCCATGAAAACAAAACATCCGGTGCAGCTAGGTTGTCGATCCATCCAGGAATAAAGCTGGCGCCTCTAAGTTGAAATGCAGACTTTAAAAGGTCAAACATTCCAATAAGAAATGGCATTTGAATAATCATTGGTAGACAGCCAGAAAAAGGGTTTGCTCCTTTTTCTTTATAAAGCTGCATTGTTTCTAGCTGAACTCTTTTTGGATCTTTTGCGTAGCGTTTTTTTATCCTTTCGACATCTGGAGCTAACATTTGCATCTTAGTCATAGACTTAAATGACCAGCTGTTCAGTGGGTAAAGTAATAGTCTCAATACGATGGTAATAAGGACAATGCAAAGCGCCCATGATTTTGTGAATGAATAGAAGAAATTCAACAAAATCATTAAAAATTTAGCAAACGGCTCAGAGATAAAGGAAAACCATCCGTGGAAGCTTTGAGCTTTAGAAAACATAGGACTGTATCCAGTTTTCTCATTTGTTAATGCTTTATCGACAGCCTTTAAAACGGTTTGGTCATAAGGACCTGCATAAAGAGTGAATGTTGAGGTCTTTGATGAAGGTTTGATAGGAAGTCTTGTGATGTATCCAGGGTATTTTTCTGGTGGGTACAAATCATTTTTAGCATCGATAAGTGATAATCTTGTGGGGTCTTGTGTTCCAGAAATATACTCAGCTTCTAGACCAGGAATGGTCTCAGAAGTGGGGTCTAAAATCAGGCCGAAGAATCCATTGCTATTTGAAATCCAATCAGGAGAGATTCCTTTAACAACACTCGATGAATTTTTAGGAAGTTTTAGTTTCTCAACAACATTTTTTTGATTTCTATTATATCGATATTTGATATCTGGACTGGCTGATCCAGAGATTAACTCAACTTCAGGCACACCTGATGTAATATATAAGCCCTTAGAATCTCCATCTACTTTAATATCTGTTCTTAGAGTGTAGGGAATGTGCTTATCGTTGTTTTTAACAAAGTAAAAGGTTTTGGTGATTCTTCTGTGAGGCTGTACAAGTTGAAACTGAATAAGATCTTTTTCAAATTTAGTAACTTTATAGACTTTTTTAGCTAGATCCTGCTCTTCATTAGAAACTAGGTTAAGAGCATAAAGTCTTGGAGGAGTAATGAAACTAGTCTTGCCTTCTCCATTTTCCAAATCTCTACGGATTAGTGGATGAAACCCACCTCTTTTTGGATCTTGTAACTGAGTAGAACCTGCTACAAAGTAGGGCTGGATTGGAAAAAAGGCATTTAAGGGATACCTTTCTTTAATGATTTTATCAAAACCTATTGGTAAAACAACGCTTGCTATGTTTGTTTTTGATTTAAACGGTAGGTTTATTTCAGCAACGCTTCCTCCAAAGTTTGAGAAGACGACTTGTTGATAATCGTTTTCTAAAACATAAAAACTTTCTCCAGTTACTGAAGGTGTGTCTGATTTATAAGACATAAAGGTTGTAACATCAGAAAAACTAGGAGCTTGTGAAAGAGCTAAAAAAGTTGAGTCGGATGGGTTGTAAAAACCTACTGGAATATACTTCGATTGATATTTAGCTAAAACCACAGCTCTTGTCATCGAAGCGTTTCCTTCGAAATGAATGTGTTGATTTTCATAAAATGCCGGAGTAACTTTAGGCATGTTTTGATTATCAAACTCTACAAGCTGTACTGGAAATTTAGAAGCTTCTGGCATGAAAAAAGACGTTAATCTCGGCAGAGTTCCATCTTTTGTGTAGATAAAAGGGACGTTGAATCCCTTTGGAGAGCTAGCTTTTTTTATTAGGGTTTTCTGATCGTTTTGGTTTTTTGCTAAAAGAGAATCTTTAAGGGGAGTTTCTTCGTTTTGGTATACTAAGAAGCTTTCGTCAAATTTAAGGCCATATCCGATAAGATCTGATTCACTATCTGAATCGAAAAACATAACAACAGGAAGACTAGATAGGGAGATTGATTGAGGTGTATGCTTTTTGAAAACTTTCTCTGTTGTTTCTTCCGTGTTATTTTCATGTTTAGTTGCAGAAGAAGAGTCTGAAAGGAAATAATTGTGAACAAAAAACATCACAATTGTGAAAAAAAATATCAGAAGTAAACTACGCTTATTCATAAATGTCCTATTTTGCCAGAGAAGGCTCAAGGGTATCAGAAAAAGTGAATAATAAAAAGATTAATCGTTGATTTTAGATTGGCTTTCAAGATAAGAAAAAAAGCTTTGAAAAGCTGGTGTAATCCTTAGGTTTTCTAGCCAATCGTCTTCCAAAAGTTCGTTAGAAGATGGTAAAGCGTCAAACTCTTCTGCCTTATATAAAAAAAGCATAGCTTTTTCAAGTTGGCCAACAATTGAAAAAAGGCAACTTAGGTGATAGTAAGCGTGTGTGTTTCCAAGTTTAGCAGCTTGAGTTAATTTGTATTCTGCGTCTTTAAAGCAAAGTTCTCTTTCATGAGAATCTTCAATTTCATTTCCAAGAGAAATCAATATAAGAGCCCAGTCCAAAATAATAGCGTCATTTTCTTCATCTTTTTTATGGGCAAGGCGGTAATAATGAAGAGATTTGTGGTAGGTAGGAATCTCTGAGGTAAGCTCTGCTAAGTGCCCGCAGGTGATTGCTAGTTGGTAATGGATTGAAGGAAAATCTGGATCTACCATAAGAACATGATTAAGGACATCTAACGCCTTGAGATATATGGCTCTATCTTCTGAAAACCCGCCTAATAGGTCCAATGTAACTCCGTAATTATAGAGCCAGTCAGGATGAAGATAGATAGCGTTTTTTTGCAGGTTTAGAGCTTGCTCAAAATTTAACCTCGCAAGATCTAACGTTTTCTCATCGTTAATAATTTCAGCATATTTTAGGAGGCTATAAGCAAAGTCATAGTAGTAGGAACTATTGCCCTGGATAGCTATAGCTTTTTGGAAAAATTTATGGGCACGGTCAAAGATTGAATTATCATCTTCGATTTGACCAATGGTGCAATAACAATAACCTAGTGCGTGCCAAAGTTTATGCTCGGTTCTATCTAGGGAAAGACCTTCCTGGAATTTTTCAATAGCTTGGTAATAGTAATCTAAGTCATGAAAATATTTTCCAAGAGCAAAAAACGAAAATCCTAACGAGTGGTACAGATCTGGCAGGTCAGGGTGTTTATCTATGACGTCTATGATCATATTTTGGGCTTCATAGATTTCATCAACTTTGTCTCCTAAAAGACCAAGCATGGTCAAAGCTTCTGACCAAATTGCGACAACTTCTGGGCAGTTGTGATTGTAGTTTTCAGCCTTCTTACATTTTTCAATGGCTGATTTCAATCTTTTTGGGTCTTTTATAAGCCTTCCGGAGCTGTTAAGGATTTTTGCCCATTGAAGCCATAGTTTAGCGTCAGTAGACTTTAATTGGGCAGCTGTAGAGAAACATTCATTGGCCTGTGAAAAATGATCTTCATCATGGGTAAATCCATAAAGCGTTTTTAAGGAGCAAGCAAGGTGTAGCCAACTTTCATAATTTGAAATGGAGATGGAGACAGCATTTTTAAAGCAGTTAATAGCCTTAAAGAAGAATCTAAGATCATTAAGCTTTGTTCCAAGCTTTTGACAGACATCACCAAAATCATGCCAAAATTCAGGGCTAAGATTATCTTGGTATTTTGATGCTTTGTTGAAGGCGTCTAGAGCTAGGTGCATGTCAGAAGGCTCATCTGATCGTTTAGAAATATAAAACCAAACTGAGCCGTAACACCAATAGAGGTCAGACATGACATCATCTGTTTGGCCAAATGCTAAAGTTAAAGCTTTCTTGTACTTTTGCTCAGCTTCTAAAAAATAGTGATGCTCACCAAAGGTTTTCCCTAAGTGAAATAGACAATTGCCCCAAGCGTTCCAGGCTTCAAAATAATTTTGCCGTAATTGTGTTGCTACTTTGAATCTTTTTGAAGCTATAAGTAGGTGTTTTTCCCGACCAGGTTCTGATGCAAATTCTAATATAGAAAGGCCCTGGCTATAATATAGCTCAGGATTAGATGGATCAAGTTGGATGGCTAAATCAAAGAATTGGATCCCTGAAGGATCCCCGTGAAGCAGTCTAAGCTCTCCTTGTTTTAAAAAGGATTCTCCAACTTTTTGTTCATGTGAGTTTTCAAAGGATTCTTCTGAAGCATGAATTTTATTGAAATTTTCTTTTAACATTGTGGACGAGGTGTTTTTTGTCTGAGTTTGATTCTCGGATTGGTCAGCTTGGTATTTTTCCATTAAAAACAGTCTCCATCCTCTGAGAGTAGTAAAAGGTATTGATTATAAAAAACGGGATGTTTTTTCTACAATCGAAGGATTTTTTTTTAAGCATATATGTATGCATAATGGGGTCTCTAATTTTTTATTGATCTATTTAGAGTAAGAATTTTAGATGATTTTAATCTTAATAAAAAATTTACTTATAAAATTCAAAAAAAAATGGTGTTGTTAAAGAACTTGCACTTATACGTGCGAATTTAGACAATCAAGTTATTTATTGATAACGGGGTTTGTATAGGTATGTTTGCTCATTCTAGAACAGTGAAATTATCAGAAACGGATGCTACAGGTATAGTATACTTTACCGAGATACAAAAATTTGCGATTGAGGCATTTGAAGAGTATTTACATACGAGAGGTTTTGGTGTACTCCACATCATTGAGAGTGAAGAGTTTTTAGCTCCAATAGTGCATATAACTGCAGATTATTTAATGCCAATTACGGCAGGAGATCTTGTCAGTGTGCATATGACGCTAGAAAAAATTGGAGTTTCATCTTTCACTATTAAGTATGAAGTTAAGAAAGATCAGTCTGATTTTGATGTAGCGATTGTTAAAATAACGCAAGTTACAGTTGATAAACAAACTAAACATGCTACACCTATTTCAAGAGCACTGATTGATATTTTGAAAATGATTTAACATTTTATCGTAGTCATTTTTGTTAGGTTTGGCATGTGGAAATTGCCAAGAAATAAAGGCTTTCGGAATTTGATAGAATTTAAGTTTTGACCTTAAATACTCCTTCAGTTTGTTCAAGTTTATGGTTTTGTCTGACTGATAAAAAGCAACGGGGATGGTTCCATACTCTAAGCTTTTTGTTGGAAGAATTTTCACGTGAGTAATGTGTTCGAAGCCTAGGAGGGCATCTTCTATCTCACTGGGGGAGATATTATAACCGCCAGAAATAAAGACATCATCTTTTCTTCCAAGTATGTACAAAAAGCCCATTTCGTCCATTTTTGCGAAATCGGGGCTTTCGAAGGGGGATTCTCTTAAGAGACTTCCATCTTCTCCAAGGTAGCCATCGAAAAGACTTGAGGAAGTAATTTGAAAGCTATTGTCTTTGGAAAAATTTAACTTACAGTGTGGTAAAAGTGTGCCACTAGAAATAAAATTCTTTGTTTTTAAAACATTTTGACATGAGATCATAGAAGATGTCTCTGTCATGCCATAACTTAGATATAAGGGGAGTTTTTTGGTATAGGCTTCTTGTGCCATATCAGGATAAATTTTTGAGCCTCCAGCCAATACAGCTTCTAGGCTTGTTAGTCGGTGGTGGTAGTTGTCCAAAAGTCTTTTAAGTTGTGTTAAAACAACGGAAACATGAGTAATAGCTAGGTTTTTTAAAGTTTTGTACAAATCATTAATATCAGCGCTTAAAACTAAGCTGCCACCAGCATATAAAGACCTAAATAGGGGGCTTAAACCGCTAACATGACATAGAGGAAGTGTATGTAAGTACCTAGAAGATGATTTTATGTTTAAAGCCTCACAGCAGCTTTTAGCTGATATTAAATAAGCTAACGTACTTGTTACAATTTTTTTTGGCTCTTTCGTTGTTCCAGAGGAAAAAATAACCGTTTTTCCAAGTTTTGAGTTGTCTATGATATCGGTGAGCGTTGCTGTGGGGTTGACAAAGGTCTTTATATCTATGAAATTTTCAAAGGACTCATTGTTACTTAAAAGGTAGTCTATATTGAGGTTTTGGCACTCCTTTTTTAGAAGACAGCTTGTGAGAGCTGGATTCAGTAAGAAAACAGTTTTGCCAAGCATAAGTGAGGCTAAAAGCGTTTGAATTGTTATTAGGTTGTTTTCAGCAACCAGGGCTATATTTTGTTTGGTGCATGTTCTGAGAAGGTTAGACTGAATGATTTGTATGTTTTTTAATACATTTTGATACGTTAAGCTTTGAGAGTTTATTTCTAAGGCTATATTTGAGGCGTGTCGTTTTATGTGGGTAAGAAGCATCTACTATCTTTTGGTAAAACCGTCGAAACCTGTGGAGGATTTACAGTAATTTTTGATGCATAATATTTAGGGTCAAGGTGAGAAAAGGTATCGATGCCATGAGGCCCTTTAAGATTAAAGGCATTTGAGAGCTTTAAAATTTGGGAGAGTCCGACACCTGTTTCATAAGAGCTAGATAGAATAATTTGTATATTTTTGGGTATTTCGCTTTTTAAAAGATAGCTCATATCTATTGTTGGTTTGATAATAAAAGCTTTCACTGTCGGTATTTGTAACAGGCTTTCATATGAATGTAGCCTTAGTAGCTCATCGCAACCAATTGGAAATGGAAAATGAGTGGATAATTTTTTTAAAGTGTCCAAACTAAGAGATACGTCTTCGATATAGTCAAAATCATTTGGAGAAAAACTTTTCAAAATCAGAATAAGTTCTTTCAAAGAAAATGCCCCTGAAAAATCTAGTCGTAGTTTTACAGAATTAGAAAAAACGGAATGCTTTAAGCGTCTTAGTAAAGAAATCACGCTGTAAGGGGTAAAATGTGACAGCTTGATTTTAACGTGAGTAAAACCTAGTTCTTTTAGCTCGCAGGCCTGTTTGAGACTGGTGTTAAAATCTCCAGATATAAGCCCTTGATATGGATTGGCTATCGCTTGAGTATTAGATAAACAAAAGGAAAGCAAACAAAACGTTACGCTGGGAAAGAGATTGTGAAGTTTTGCAAAAAGACTCATGTTACTTGGCTTTTGACAAAGGCTTTGAAAGCTGTTAATGAATTTATCAAAAGTGCTTTGCAGTTGTGTTATAGCATCGTCTAAGGACTCTTCACTAAAACCTTCAAGAGGGGACAGTTCAGCTGTTGAAACAATGGAATTATTCAGTATGAGATGGGCGTAGCATCCTCGTCTGTGAGTAAAAGTTCCATACTTGGTTTTAATGGGAACTTTTAAAGGGACTTGAAATGGTTCTATTTGTAATTTCATAGCACCCAAAAAATTGAAAATAGAGTGCTATAGAGAATCAAAATCAATACCGATTTTCCAATAAGAGGGTTAAGCTCCTCTGGATTTTTATACCCTAATAGAGTTTTAACAAGAGGAATTGAAAGAAAAAGTGAAGCGCTAGCTAGCAATAAAAGAGGGTGTTTTGCCGAATAAACTACAAAAACAATGGGCACGCAAAACGAAGTAACCAAAATACAGAAATATTGCAACTTCCCAAAGGCTGGTCCCCAGCGAACAATAGTTGTTTTTTTTCCGGCTTTATTATCTTCTACATGATCTCGAATGTTATTTATTGTTAACGGAACAATCGACAACAGACCAGGAGCAATAGAGGCTAAAATCACGTCGCTTGTTATGTTTTGAGTTTGTAAATAAAATGAAAAAATTGTTGCGACTGGTCCAAAAAATATAAAAACAAAAAGATCAGCAAGACCAGTTGAAGACAGGCTAAATGGTCCATAGGTATACAAAAGACTAAAAAACACTGATAAACATGACATAATTAAGAGTGCTCTTCCTCCTTGTTTTATCAAAGCAAGAGTACATATGGCGGCTACTAGATAAGAAATTATAAAAGCTAGTTTCATCTGACTTAGCGTGACAAGTTTTCTTTCTAGTAGCTTGTATGATCCTTTTCTAGCTTTCGTATCGACGCCCTTTTTGTAATCGAAATAATCATTGGAGTAGTTTGTTCCAACTTGTATGGAAAGGGCAGCTAGGAGTGTCCAAAAACAAATAGAAGGAGAAAAATTTCCAGCTTTAAAAGCCATAACAGAAGCTATCATAACAGGAGCTATGCTGACTAAAAGTGTTTTGGGTCTAGCGCCGTAGGCCCAAAGTTTGATTGATCCTACCATAGTCGTCTAAGCCCTTTTTGGAAACTTACTGAAGTTGGGGACTCTTTTATCTAAAAATGCACTGTGACCTTCTTGAGCTTCATCGGACATGTAATAGAGCATAGTAGCATTTCCAGCGAGCTCTTGGATTCCAGCTTGACCATCACAATCAGCATTAAAAGCAGATTTAAGGCACCTGATGGCAATAGGGGAGTGTTTTAGTATTTCATCGCACCATTTTAGGGTTTCTTCTTCTAAAGATTCTAAAGGTACGACTTTATTGACAAGACCCATTTCTAATGCTTGTTGAGCGTCATATTGTCTGCAAAGATACCAGATTTCTCGCGCCTTTTTTTGCCCAATAATACGAGCTAAATAAGCTGCTCCAAAGCCACCATCGAAAGATCCAACTTTGGGACCTGTTTGACCAAAGACGGCATTCTCTGCAGCTATAGTTAAGTCGCACATAACATGGAGAACATGTCCTCCACCAATTGCGTATCCTGCAACCATAGCGATGATAGGTTTAGGGCAAGATCTGATTTGTTTTTGGAATTCTAAGACGTTGAGTCTATCGACACCATCATCATCAACATAACCGCTATCCCCTCGAATTTTTTGATCTCCTCCTGAGCAAAAAGCTTGATCTCCCTCTCCAGTTAAAATAATGGCTCCAATGTGACGGTCTTGTCTAGCGTCATACAAAGCATGCATCATTTCCTCGACGGTCTTAGGAGTAAAAGCATTATGGACATGGGGTCTATTAATGGTGATTTTAGCAACACCTTTTGCTTTTTCGTACTTGATGTCTTCGTAATTGAAATAAGCCTTCCACTCTCTTTTTGTCATGATCCATGTGCCTTTTTTTTAAGAATAAGCTTAGCAACTTCATTTGGTTTTTCTAGATGGGGGGCGTGAGTTGTCTCATCGATATAATAACTAGAGGCGCCAGCTTTTTCGAATTGTTGGTAAAGATTTTTAAAAAGGTTGTCTTTGCTACCTGCTATAAACGTAAAATCATTAAGGTGCTTATAAATAACATCTGTCATATCTTCCATATTAGATAGTCCAAGTTTTGTAAGGTAGTGATCTACAGCGAGAGGGTCTTGCTTGGATCTTAGTTGGATCATGTTATTTAACTTTTCTGTCGTAGAGCAAAGTGATTTAAAAAGAGGTTGACGATACCACTGAGATAAAAAATTATGCAAACCTTCTTTTTTTAATGTAGAAGACCAGCGAAGTTCTTTTTTTCTGCGAAGCGTTTTTTCTTCTTCTGAGCTAAGACCTGTGTGCGCTCCAATCAATGTGACTGCTTTACAAACATGGGGAAATTGCTTTTTAAGATGTAATCCAAGTCTTCCTCCCAACGAGTAACAAAGTAGATCAAATGATGAAAGTTGTTCTTGCTTCAAAAAATCATCAAAAATTTCTGGGAAGGTGTCTAAACTTAAGTTAGCCTTGAAAGGCGATAAGCCAAACCCAGGGAGATCAACACAGATGCAGTGGTAGAACTGACTTAAGTGAGCAATTAAAGGCTCAAAATCAACAGAGCTTCCTAAAAAACCATGCAAACAAACTAATTTTGGATAGCTGGGGTTTCCAAACCTACGAGCATAAAGCATGAAGTTCTTCCAAGGCTGTTAAAGCGTTCTTGTGGAGTCTGATATTTTGATTTGCAGGGGTCTTGATTTCAAACAGCGTATGAGTTGTAACGGTTTCAATATTTTCCAAAACTGATTCAAGAGCTGCTTTTGTAGTAATTGATCGATAATCTAGATCGAACATCTTTGCTAAAGAGCTGAATTCATAATTGTGTTGTGCCCTAAAGTACTTATCGAAGCAGTCTTGATGTCTAGCGATAGGTAGCATGGAAAAAATTGAACCTCCTCCGTTGTTAATTACAAAGAAAATGACTGGTTTTTTAACTTGTTTGGTCAGAGCTAATGAGTTCAAATCATGTAGTGTTGTTTGGTCTCCTAAGACAACAATAGATCGACGATTTGTCGAAAAGGTAATCCCTAGCGCAGTTGCAATGTTACCATCAATTCCAGAGACGCCACGTGAGCTATATGTTTGTATGAAGTCATTTGGGAAAAAATAAGCATCAGCATTGCGGATTGGCATACTCGAAGATAGGTAGAGATTGGTGTTATTTTTAAACTTCATTCCATTAAGTTTATGAAACAAAAAAGATTCACTCAGCTCCATTTCTGCTATCTCATGAAAAACAGATTTAGAAGCGCTAGAAAGTTCTTTCCATGAGTTTAAATAGGTAGGGTTTTGAGCTTGAGAAAGCTTTGGTAATAGCTCTCTGCAAAAATCTAAAGGATCTGAAACTACTTTATGTGTAGTGTGGTGAAAAGGGTCTTGGATTTCAGTGCTATTTTGAACATTGACCATAAGCTCTAGGGTGATATCTTTCAGCCAATATAATAGCGGTTTTGAAACATATTGCTTACCAAAGTGAAGGATGCAAGTAGGCTTTAAGTTTTCTTGAACTTGTTTTAATGAGCATAAGTAAGTGTAATGATCGATAGAGTTTTCTAATTTTTTTCCTCTTAAAGATGAGACTACATCTGCAAAAATAGGGAAGTTTAGTTTTTTTGAAAGCTCATCTATGGTACTGACATCTTCTTGATTTGAAAAGGATTCATACCCTGCAATGATGATACCCTTTTGATGTTTCGTTAGCTTATCTGCAATTTCTTTTAAATCTTCAGGTGAGATGCGAGGTTTTGATTGGATTGTTTTTAGATAAGCGCATAGGGGAGATTTAGAAGATTCTTTTGAGATGAAAGGTTCCCTAAAGGGAATGTTGATATGAACAGGGCCTTTGGGATGTGTGGTGGCTTCAAGGTGGGCTTTTGCAATGATCGATCGTATATAGTCTGACTCTGATAGCTCTGAAGCCTCTGTAAGGTCTACGTGCCACTTCACATAATTTTGAAACATCTGAGATTGTTTTATCGTCTGATTGCTTCCACAGTGATGGAGCTCTTTTGGTCTATCTGCTGTTAAAATAATAAGAGGGATTTCAGTATTTTTAGCTTCCATAATAGATGGCAACAAATGACCAGGTGCCGATCCCGATGTAACGATCACACATGAGGGGTTTTTATTAGCTTTTGAAGCTCCAAGAGAGAAAAAACCGCATCCTCTTTCATCGAAGTGGACAATTTTTGAAGTGTTGTTTAGTTTACAAACGGCTCGAACTAGAGGTGTAGATCTTGAGCCAGGAGCAATCGTGAAAAGATTTATGCCATGGCTGTTTAGATGTTGAACTATGGTATCAGCAAAAACTTCAGTAAGTTGAGCATTGTCTAGCATAAAAGTTTAACCAACGGTGATATTTTTAGATTGAGTTCTTCCCATTCATGTTTAATGATTGAGTCAGAGATAATACCTCCCCCACTAAACAGATAAGCTTTGTCGCGATTTACAAGGCAGCTTCTAATTCCAACTATGACTTCAGCATGGTCTTTTGAAAACCAACCCAAAGGGGCACTATAAAAACCTCGATTATAAGGCTCTAAGGTATCGATAGCAGAGATTGCAAGATTTTGAGGAAGTCCCGACATGGCAGGAGTTGGGTGTAATGCATTGATTAAATCTTGATCAGTTATAGAGTCTTTAAGCGTTGCTGAAAAATTTTGATTTAGGTGATGGGCTGAAGCTGAGGATAAAATCTGAATATCGCTACTTTCTAAAGCATCAGATAGCGTCGACAATTGTTTCTTTATAAAAACGGCTACATGCTCAAATTCCTTTCTGTCTTTTAGACTCTGCATAAGCTCTTTAGCGAATTTTTGGTCTAAGGTTTTATCCTGTGATCTGGCTCTAGTTCCGGCTAGGGCATGTGTTTGAATAGTATTTTTGTCTCTGACATATAGAGTCTCAGGAGATGCCCCAACAAATCCAAGGTCTTTTTCTGGGAAGAAGCCAAAAAAATGAGAGTTACTAGAAATCTCTATAAGTTGCTTTAAAAGAAAATATGGGGACACGCTTTGATCGAAGGTTAATTCAGACGTTCTTGAAAAAACAACCTTTTCTAAAGCAGTTGTTTTAAAAAGCTTAAATAGCTCTTCAAGGTTTAGAGTATACTCATCATAATTGGGGTGAAATGTTTGATTTTGACATATAGCCTTTGAGGGATTAGAAGAGGCTGCATTGTCCTGTTTCAAATCGATGTCTAAGTCATCGTCAAATGAGTAAAATGTTACAAAAGCTTGCTGATTATTTTTTATTTCAATGTAAGCTTTCGGTAAAAAAAAGAGTGTTTTTTTGAACTGCTTCCAAGGATTTAGTTTTTTTTCACATTTTGATGGAAATGATGTCATTCCAAAAAACTTAATAGAATGGCTTTCTTCAGATGCGTCAAAAGAAGGGGCTTTCTCAAATTCCAATAAAGATCCTAATGCTAAGAGAGTTTTATTACAGCTCTTAGATTCCCAAAACACTTTTGGGTACACATCAACTTGCTCTAAAAAGTTTAAGGGATCGCTACACTCGAAGGTCGATTTAGATCGATAGATCAAATAGCTTTGATCATTAATTGTAAGCTGGATTTTATCCTTTACTGCACATTTGAGCACTTAATTCCCTCGTAAATTGTTGTTATTCCAAATGTTTGAGGGTAGAAGTTTGCTGATTCAAACCCAGCTTTTTCAAGTTGATTTGAAAAATCTTTTCCAAAGGGGAATGATTCAATCGTTTGATTTAAATAGCTATAAGCACTTTTCTTCTTTGAGATAAGGCCTCCAACTTTTGGAAGGACATGTCTTAAATAAAAAAGGTGAAGCTGTTTAATAAACGGGTTTTTGGGGATCGAAAACTCTAGAATATAGGCCTTTCCAGAGGGCTTTAAAACCCTTAGCATTTCCTTAAAGCATTTTTGTGTATCGATAACATTTCGTATGCCAAAAGACATGGTAATAATATCAAAGCTTTCGTCTTCAAAAGGGAGTTGCAGGGCGTCAGCTTCTTGAAAAGTGACAACAGGTTTTAGTTGATGATTTTGTTGTTTTTGTTTAGCAATCTCAATCATATCTTTTGCTAAATCGATACCTGTTATAGCTTTTATATTTGGGTTTGCTTTTAAGAGAGAATAAACTTGATCACCCGTTCCTGTAGCCATGTCTAGAACAGAAATTTTTCCAAGAGGTTTTATGAAGTTAGAAAGTCGTTTTCTCCAGGCTTTATCTAACCCAAAAGAGAGAACCTGATTTGTAAGATCATACGTTGAGGATATTTCATTAAAAACAGTGTGTATTTCTCTTTTGGAGTGTTCCATGGAAGTAATTTGGCTAAGTTCGTAACGAGAAGGTTTTTACTAGATAAAAAGAAAATAAGCAAGCTCTAATGGCCAATAAATTCTTGAAATTAAGAAAGCGATTAGTTTAGAAAGGTAGTTTTTTAAATGTAGTAACCAAAGGGATTTACATGACTAAAGTTTTTAAAGGAATGGTAGTTTTTTCTTTTTTTTTCTATTTATTTTCACTAAATGGAAGCGTAATTAGCAGAGGTACTGATCGTTCTCCTCCAATTTCAGAATCTGGTTTTTGGACAGGAGAAGACGTTAGACATTTTTATGATGACAAATTAGCTGCTGCTATTTGTCAATTTTTGAAACAGGAAATGGCTTCTTCGGTTGTTGACTTTGGCTGTGGAAATGGTTCATATGTGAAGGCTCTTAGAAAATGTGGGATTTATTGTGATGGACTCGATGGAAATCCTGATGTCAAACATCTTTCAGGAGGAATTGCTTTTACTCAAGACTTGACAGTTCCATTTAATTTAGTTAGAAAATACGATTGGGTCGTTTGTCTTGAAGTGGGTGAACATATTCCAAAGCAATACGAAAATGTTTTGTTTAGGAATATTCATGAACACAATACTCAAGGGGTAATCCTTTCATGGGCTATTAAGGGTCAGCCAGGACATGGACATGTTAATAATCAAAATAATGATTACATCAAAGCTAAAATGGCTTCTTTGGGCTATGTAAATGATTCTAAAACTGAAAAATTTTTAAGGAATCAGTCTAGATTTAAGGTCTTTCAGAGAACAGTTATGTGTTTTCGAAAAAAATAAAAATAATTCATGTATTTAGCTTATAAAAAAAGCCTAGAGAAGCTCTCTAGGCTTTTTTTATAAGGTTTAACTCTTTTTTCTTTTTCGATCACTTTCTTTTAAAAAGCGTTTTCTAAGACGAATGGTTTGAGGAGTGATCTCCACAAGCTCATCATCTTCAATAAAGTCAATAGCTTGTTCTAAGGTGAATTTTCTAGGAGGCGTTAACATAACGTTATCATCTGTTCCAGATGCTCGAACGTTTGTAAGTTGCTTCTCTCTTGTGATATTAACAACTAAGTCATTATCTCTGTTGTGTTCGCCAACAACCATACCTTCATAAACTTCATCTGTAGGAGATACAAAAACAACTCCACGACCTTGAAGGTTGAAGATTGCATAAGGTGTCGCTTTTCCTTGGGATTGAGCGATCATAACCCCTTGAGTTCTTCCAGGAATTGTTCCTTTCCAAGGTCCGTAACTATCAAAGGTAGATGTTAAAATTCCTTCACCACGAGTCATTGTTAAAAACTCATTTCTGTAGCCCATTAAGCCTCTTGTTGGAATCAAAAACTCCATAGAGGTAATTTTATGTTCGTTGGTATGAAGTGATTTCATTTCACCTTTTCTTTTTGACAGTTCTTCGATTACAGAACCAGAAAACTCTTCTGGAACTTCTACGTGAGCTGTCTCATAAGGCTCATGTTTAGCCCCGTTGATTTCTTTTAAAATAACCTGAGGTTTAGAGATGGTAAATTCGAAATCTTCACGTCTCATCGCCTCAATTAAAACAGCTAAGTGAAGTTCACCACGACCACACACTTTTATAGCATCTTCTCTAGAAGGGATTTCTTCAATTTTCAAAGAGATGTTAGCTTTTTTCTCTTTGAGTAAACGGTCTTTGATCTTGTTCATAGTCACGTGTTTACCGTGCTTACCAACAAAAGGACTGCTACAGACCATGAACTCAATCGAAAGGGTTGGCTCTGTAAGTTCAATCGGAGGCAACTGAACTACATGACTTGGAGTGCAAAGGGTATCTCCAATCATAATGTCTTCAGCACCAGAGACGTTTACAATATCACCAGCTGATGCAAAATCGACTTCAATTTTTTTTAGCCCAAGATAGTTTTCTATTCTTGTAACTTTGTGTTGAGTTGGTGTCCCGTCTTTAGCAACTCTTGTAAAGGTATCACCTTTTCTTATGATTCCTTCTAACACTCTACCGCTAGCTTGCCTACCAACGTAGTCGTCATATGATAAAGTGCTTGCTTGCATTAAAAATGGAAGGTCAATATTTCCAGGAGGGGCTGGGATCTCTTCGATGATCTTTTCAAAAAGAGGTCTCATATTTACTTTAGGATCGTTCAGCTCGATCATAGCAAAACCTTCGACACCTGAAGCATAAAGGTAAGGAAAATCAAGCTGCTCGTCATCAGCTCCAAGTTCAACAAAAAGATCGAAGGCCTTATTTAAAGCTTCGTCAGGGGTTGCATGAGGTTTGTCGATTTTATTTAAAACCACGAGGACTTTAAGCTTCATCTTTAGTGCCTGAGAAAGGACAAAGCGTGTTTGAGGTTTCGGTCCTTCCTGCGCATCAATCAAAAGGCATACGCCATTGACCATTCCTAAAATTCTTTCAACTTCTCCAGAAAAATCTGCGTGTCCCGGAGTGTCGATGATGTTAATTTTGTAATCTTCAAAATATAAACAAGTATGTTTAGCAAAAATAGTGATACCACGCTCTTTTTCTTGCTCGTAATTATCCATTGCTCTTTCAGGGATTTTTTCATTATCTCTGAAAATATTACTTTGCTGTAGCAAACTATCTAGTAGGGTTGTTTTGCCATGGTCAATGTGTGCAATAATGGCAATATTTCTGATTTTTTCAGGTTGAGGGATATGTTCTGACATAACTTCTTGGTTGCTTGATTGTTAAAGGTCTTAGTTTATAACAGTTTTTTGGATAATAAACTAGGATCAAAAAAAAACTATATTTATATTTCAATAAGGTCATATAAGAGAGGGATATTCCTTGAAATCTAACTGTTTTAGGGTTAAGCTCTACAATCGTTTTTAAGTTAAAATTGATCTGATGATGTTATTTCATTAATTCATCCAGGGGGGCCTGCCATGGAAAGCTGCTCAAATGTTGAACTTCTCTCAAAATCCTTCAAAGATAAGCAGAAAGAGTTCAAGCCCTACCATTTAGATGAATTATTAGCAGAAAGTATCGATAGAGCTTTTCATAAGCAAACAGCTCAGATCTGTCTCAAAAATTTAGCTAAAATAGCTGAAGAATACTCTCCTATAGATTTAGCTCACGCAGTTTCAAGACTCCCTTCGAGTCTAAGACCATTACTTTTTGAAAATTTTACATCTCTAGATCGCAAGGTTCAATTTATCATCCATACTGACTCTAGCACTCGTGTCGCTATTTTCAGATATATTTCAGATGATGAGGCTAAAAGTCTATTCATGGAATCTCCTACAGATGAAGTTGTTGACATGTTAGAAGATCTATCTGACAGGAGATATCGTCGCATCTTAGATATGTTAGAAGAACAAAAAGCTGAACAGATCAGGAACTTAAGGCAACACTGTAGAGAAAGTGCTGGAAGGCTTCTGACTCACGAATACTTCGCCTTCACTTCAGATATGACAATCGAAGAGGTATCTGAAATCATAAAGGAAAACCCAGGTATTGAGTTTACAAGATGTTTTTATATTCTTGATGAAGAAAGTAAACTGCTTGGTTTTGTTCCATCACGTAGTTTAATTGTAAATCCCAAATCTACTCCGCTTAGTGCTTTATTAAAGCCTGCTTGTCACAAAGTTGTAACAGATACTCCAAGAGAAGATGTTATAGAGATTATGAGTCGTTATCAGCTTAAAGGGCTCCCTGTTGTTGATGAAAACAATGTTCTTCAAGGGATTATTCCTTCAGAGGACTTGATTGAGGTTCTTGAAGATATTGCAGATGAAACCATCGCAAGCATGGCAGGTACTACTGAAAAGGTAAGTGAGCCGGAATCAATGCTTAAAAAGTTTATGCATAGAGCTCCCTGGCTTTTTGTCACGCTTTTTGCAGGTCTTTTGAATATGTCTGTTATGAATATGTTTCAAAAAGTTGAAGGGATTTTACTAACTTTTGTGTTTTTCTTTGTGCCGTTAGTGACTGGACTCTCTGGAAATATTGGTCTTCAATCTAGTACGATTTTAGTTAGAAACATGGCTCTAGGACTTTTTTCTCCTCTAGCTAGAAGAGAAGTGGTTTTTAAAGAGCTTGTCTTAGGTCTCTTAACTGGCGCATTTTTTGGTGTGGTTTCAGGAGGTTTTGTTTATCTTCTAAACACTCAAGGAATCATCTCTATAACAGTTGATCCCTTAGCAATAGGCGTTATTGTAGGTGTAGGTCTTTTTGGAGCTTGTATTGCGGGGTCTATTTTAGGAGTCTTATCACCTGTCGTTTTCTCTCGAATAGGTATTGATCCAGCGGTAGCCTCTGGTCCTATCGTCACAGCATTTAACGACTTTTTATCCATGTCGATCTATTTTCTAATAGCCATGGGACTTTCCAATATATTGCTTTAGCAATTGTTTTAATACATTTGTAAACAGTGTTTTTATTTCAATTGATCCTTCGTTAAGAATAAAAAAGGCCTCATGAGTTGAGACCTCTTCCTATGAGCTTTTAGGCAATTCTAGACAAACCATCTAAAACTTCTGTCATTGTAGGTCTTTCATGGGGATCTTTTTTTAAACAAGATAGCGCTACATTCAGAAGTTCAGCAGTTGGATCTCTATTTAAAAGGGTTATAGCTAGGCTGGGACTCTTTCTTTTTTGCTCTTCAATCCAATTTGTAAGTAAGTTGCGATTGCTCAGAGTGTCCTTTATCCATCCAGTAAGTGATCTATGAAGTTCGTTGTATTTTTCTTGAGCTTTTAGTGTCCTTTCTAGAAAGGTGAGTAAAGAGTTTCGTTCTTCTGCAGCTATATATTGCTGCAATTGATTCCCTATATTTTGATATTCTAAAGGGATTGGGAGCTCGCCTAAGATAATTTCCATAACTAAAACCCCAAAGGACCATACATCAATCTTCTCGTTGTAACCATTTTTTATGCTCCCTGGTAATAACTCAGGCGCTCGGTATTCTAATACACCATTGACTGGAAAGCAAAGATTGCTAATTTCTTCTGTTGTTTTGGCTAAACCAAATCCTCCTAACTTAGCTGCAAAACTGTGGGTAATAAATATGTTTTCTGGTGTGACATTTCTGTGAACTAACTGTTTCTCATGAGCAGCACATAGAGCATGGGCAACATTTGTGATGATTGTTAACACGTTTTGGGCTGTTAACATCTCTTGTTGATTGTTTAATACAGAAGAAAGATCTCCATTTTCTTCTAATTCATAATATGCTGAGTCTTTACCAAGAGCTATTGGCTTTTCTACTTGTTGAGAGTTAAGGGAAAGAGCTTTAAAAGCTTCCTCTATAATGGTGTTGTCGTCATCGTAATGCTCTCCACGATCTGTTTTTTTTACCACCAATCTCTCGGAAAATACCTGTACAGCGACATCTGACATTTCTCCTTGAGAAATAACTTGTTCAGAATCTGCTGTTGAGCCTTCTAAAATACAAACAGAAAACTCATTTGCGCAGCTGATGATATTTAGAACTGTTTCTTCTGAAAGACTCTGGTGGTGGTATATAAAATCATGATTACACTGAACGAATAGGTTCCATTCTTCTAGTACTCGATTTATTTTTCCAATTACTCCAGAAAGGCTTTGGAAATAGTTGTAGTCTGTTGAAGAATTCCCTGGATATGCAGGTTGTTTATTAGAATTTGCTAAAAGTAAGGCTTCTATAGAATTCCTAAAGTCAAGTGATGAATATCGACGAATCTTTTGCATTTGAGTTTTAATAGATGTACTTGCTCTATGAAATAATGTTTGTTGGAATGGCTTTGTAGCATCATTTTGAGAAAGTTTTATGTCATATAGCGTTTCCACTAACTGAAGTAGTTTTTGGTGAACAAGGGTGCTTAGATCGTCTTTGTGAGTTATCGGAATATGTGAGTGAGCTAGCGGACTATGTAAAGCTGAATCTGAGCATGTAGTACGTAATCCCATGAGAACCTCCATTAGGTTTATGATTACGAATATAAAGTTGTATTATTTATCTTGCCTGGATTACTAATTCACATAATGGGTGTTGTAGATTGAATAACTTCTTAGATGAAGGTCTTTTCATAACACTAATCCGTAAGACAAGCTTTGGATTCCAATTCAAACCTCCTATGTTGGAAAAAAAATATTTTAAGGATTCTACGTTAATGGGTAATTTTTGTAACACTTTATGATCTAGTAAAATGAATAAAGCTGAATTTGAGAGTGTCTTATGTAATCATAAAATAACTTCAATTGGGTCTAAGATTACGAATGGAAATTTATAGTACTTTTGTGGCTAGTTGGGAATTGCTTTGAAAAATTTATTTTCTGAATAGGTCGTTGATATTTTGCTCAGATAAAACGCCATCGTCTTTGTATTTTTTAATAAAAGCTGCGGGGTCTTTTAAGTATGTGGCCTTAAGTTTGCTAAGGGCTGCTTTTATAGTTGAGCGTCCATAATTGACAGAAGGGAGCTCAGCTAATTCTGCACGAGGCAAAGAAGGGTTTTGAATACGAGCGATCATAAGATTTTGTTTCCTTGTGAAAGCTGAATTTTTTTGAAGCTTTATCTTGGGAAGGATAGTTTCAAATATGGTTTTGAAATTCTTTTCAGATAAAATGCCATCTTTTTTATATTTTTCTACAAAGGTTTTTGAGTTGCTTGAATAGTCTTTATTTAAATAGAGAAGTTGGTGGTATAAGGCGTTGGCTTGATAGGTAATAGAAGGGAGATTAGCTAATTCTTCATAAGACATGGTAGGATGCTTAATAAGCGCGACCATAAGATTTTGTCTATTTATTATTCCGATTTTCGTTTGTCTGAAATTTGAGGTAGATGGATTTTTTGCAAATAGCTCGTTAATATTTTGCTCAGATAAAACGCCATTATCTTTGTGTTTTTTAATAAAAGCTGCGGGGTTTTTAAAATATATGGCCTTAAGTTTGCTAAGGGCTCCTCTTACACTAGAGCGTCCATAATTGACAGAAGGGAGCTCAGCTAATTCCGTACAAGGCAAGGAAGGGTTTTGAATACGAGCGATCATAAGATTTTGTTTCCTTGTGAAAGCTGAATTTTTTTGAAGCTTTATCTTGGGAAGGATAGTTTCAAATATGGTTTTGAAATTTTCTTCAGATAAAATGTCATCTTTTTTATATTTTTCTACGAAAGTTTTTGAGTTGCTTAAATAGTCTCTTTCTAAATGGAGAAGTTGTTGGTATAAGGCGTTGGCTTGATAGGTAATAGAAGGGAGATTAGCTAATTCTTCATAAGACATGGTAGGATGCTTAATGAGTGCGAGCATAAGATTTTGTTTGTTTATAATTGCGATTTTAGTTCGTGTTAAATCTGGGAGCTCTCGATTTTTTGTAAATAGGTCGTTGATATTTTGCTCAGATAAAACGCCATTATCTTTGTATTTTTTAATAAAAGCTTCGGGATTTTTTAAGTATGATGTTTTCAGTCTACCAAGAACTGATTTTGTAGAGGAGCGTTTATAATTGATAGAAGGGAGCTCAGCTAATTCCGCACAAGGCAAAGAAGGGTTTTGAATACGAGCGAGCATAAGATTTTGTCTATTTTTAATTACGGTTTTAGTTTTTAAAGAAAGTGTGTCGTCTCTTTGCTGAGGTGTTTGCGGAAGGGTTATCTCACCAGTTTCAAGAAAAAATGATTCAATTTCTGGATCGAATGAAGTGTATAACGGATCAAAGTCAGGAGGCGAAGGAAGTTGAAAAGGACTTTGGGGAAGAGGAGTTAAGCTATTTTCAATAGAGTGTGAAACTGTTGTAGAGGAACTTGCCGCAGTGAAAAGAGATTCGTTTTGAAAAGCAGGGTCATGATTAAGACAAGATGTGTCGAAGTCAGGAGATGGAGGAAGAAAAGAAGGACTTTGGGGAAGAGGAGTTAAGCTATTTTCAATAGTGCTTGAAGCGGTTGTAGAGGAATTTACTGGAGTGAAGAGAGATTCGTTTTGAAAAGCAGGGTCATGATTAAGACAAGATGTGTCGAAGTCAGGAGATGGAGGAAGAAAAAAAGGACTTTGGGGAAGAGGAGTTAATCTATTTTCAATAGTGCTTGAAGCGGTTGTAGAGGAATTTACTGGAGTGAAGAGAGATTCGTTTTGAAAAGCAGGGTCATGATTAAGGCAAGACGTGACGAAGTCAGGAGATAGAGGGAGATAAAAAGGGCTTTGAGGAAGTGGTGTTAATCTATTTTCTAAAGAGTTAGAGGGAGCTGTTGGCATGGAGTTAAGATTGGGAGGGTCGAATGGAGATAGAGGAAGATCTGGTATTTCGTTGTTTGTGTCTTGGAAAAAGTTGTCATACAAAGACATCTGACTTTTTTGAGGGACGGATAATTGATCGGATAAATTCATTTGAAAAGTCATACAAAATGATCTCTTTAATTAAAGTTAATTTTTTGAATTAAATGAAAAAATAGAAATTATTATCCAAAAATTATAGAAGGTTTGGTCTTTGAAATAAAGTCGATTGTTGAGGCTGGTGAAGTTCTAAATTCATATCCTATTAATTTATTATTTAGGAATGGTGTTTCGAAAAATGAAAGAGGCGGGGTTCTTGTACGACAATATAACTTTTTTGGTCTCAAATTTAAAAATAAATAAGTTGTATGCGTTATCTCATGTTTAAGTCGCGTGAAATACTTGCACTTTTCCTAAAAGTTAACTATATTCCATACTTACGCCACTGTTTTGTTTTAGCTTATGAAGAAGGTCAAATGGGTCGCTATAAGAATGTCAAACCAACCTCAAAACATCTTAAAGATCTCTTGGGTGGGTTTGAAAGGCATTTAAAGGAAATGAGCTTGATACCAACAGAAGATATTTTAGGATACTGGCCTAAAATTGTTGGTGACAATATTTCAGAAATGACCAAAGCTGTTGAGTTTCGGGATGGAACTCTTTTTGTGTTAGTCAATAACTCTTCGCTCTACACTCTTCTTACACTGCATGAAAAACACAAACTTCTTAAACTTTTAAAAGATAAGTTCCCATCTATTGTTTTTAAAAACATACAGTTTAGGCTGGGATAAATTTTAATATTATTGAATCTAAGAGATAGGTATGACCACAATGTCCAATAAGAAAGATTACGATGCAAGTTCGATTACCGTTCTTGAAGGTCTTCAAGCCGTTAGAGAAAGACCTGGAATGTATATTGGAGATACGTCTTCGAATGGACTGCATCAGCTTGTTTATGAAGTCGTGGATAACTGCATTGACGAAGCCATGGCTGGTTTTTGCTCGACTATACAGGTTGTGATCCATGAAGATAATTCGATTTCTGTTCAGGATGATGGTCGTGGTATTCCGATTGGTAAACATGAGAAAGAGTCTAAAAAGCAAGGAAGAGAGGTCTCTGCTGTAGAAGTTGTAATGACAATTCTTCATGCTGGAGGAAAATTCGATAAAGATACCTATAAAGTTTCTGGCGGTCTTCACGGAGTAGGTGTTTCTTGTGTCAACGCATTATCTAAAAAAATGCTTGTTGAAGTTCATAAAGAGGGCTATCAATATGAAATCT
Source organism: Chlamydiia bacterium (assembly GCA_030427725.1). Classification (GTDB taxonomy): domain Bacteria; phylum Chlamydiota; class Chlamydiia; order Chlamydiales; genus JAUICV01. The sequence goes on from JAUICV010000001.1 coordinate 386,683, forward strand.
CATTTTCTAAAGGAAAAGTAACAGAGCCACTTAAGAAATTGGGAAAGACAGAAAAAAAGGGAACTAAGGTCTTTTTTACTCCAGATGAGACAATTTTTTCAGTTACTACATATAGCTATGATATTTTGCTTAAACGATTGAGAGAATTAGCTTTTCTAAATCGAGGTATTACAATTGTCTTTAAGGATGAAAGAAGTGACGATCATGAAGATGTAACCTTCAATTACGAAGGAGGAATTTCATCTTTTGTTTCTTACCTCAATGAATCTAAAACAGCTCTTTTTAAACCACCAATTTATATTCATGGTCAAAAGGAAGTTCATGATGGTGTTGTTGAGTTTGAAGTTGCTATGCAATGGAATGATACATACACTGAATCTATTCACTCATATGTTAATAACATCTCTACAAGACAAGGTGGTACACACTTAACAGGATTTCAAACGGCATTAACTCGTGTTTTAAACACTTATATTAAATCTCACCAACCAGCTAAAGGTAGTAAGGTTAATATTACAGGTGAAGATTTAAAAGAAGGATTGACTGTTGTTGTTTCTGCAAAAGTTCCAAACCCTCAGTTTGAAGGACAGACTAAACAGAAGCTTGGTAATAGTGAAGTGGCCTCAGTTGTTCAGTCAATTGTTGGTGAAGAGTTTGCAACCTATCTCGGAGAAAATCCACAGATAGCTAAAACAATTGTCGAAAAGGCAGCTTTAGCGGCTCAAGCTAGGGAAGCTGCTAGAAAAGCTCGAGAGCTTACACTTAGAAAATCAGCACTAGATAGTGGACGCCTTCCGGGTAAACTAACTGATTGCCAAGAAAGAGACCCTAATCTTTGTGAGATTTATATCGTTGAGGGTGACTCTGCGGGAGGTTCTGCAAAATCTGGTAGAGATAGAAGATTCCAAGCAATCCTACCAATTCGTGGTAAAATCCTGAACGTCGAAAAGGCAAGACTTGAAAAAGTTTTGAAAAATGAAGAAGTTGGGGCAATGATATCCGCCTTTGGATGTGGTATTGGTAAAGATAACTTCAACCTAGAGAAGTTAAGGTACCACAAAATTATCATCATGACTGACGCCGATGTTGATGGATCTCATATTAGAACGTTACTTCTAACATTTTTCTACAGACATATGCCAGCTCTTGTTGAAAACAATCATATCTATATAGCTCAACCACCTTTATATAGAGTCTCTCGAAAAAAACACGCTCAATATATTCACTCAGAAAAAGAGATGGATGATTATTTGATCAAACTGGGAACATCTGACTTAAAACTTCGTTTTGCATCTCAATCAGAGCTTTTAGATGCTAAAGCTGTAAAAGAGCTAGTGGCATCAATTTTAGACGTTGAGACATTTATTTTAAGCTTAGAGAAAAAGGGAATTCCGTTTAGAGAGTTTCTCGAAATGAGAAATGAAGAAGGGAGTTTTCCAAGATTTCTTATCCAGTTAGCGGATAAGGATCAGTTTGTTTATTCTTCAGATGAATTTGCAGAAATCCAAGAACTTGATAAGAAAAGACAGCAAGAGATCTTCGAAGAAACTCTAGCTTCAATACCAGAAGAAGAAAGAACAGCTGAAGTTAGTACATTCCAGTCTAAACCTTTACCTTTTATGGAGCTTTACGAAGAAGGGCGTCTTGGAAGTATTAGAGAAAAGCTCTCTATTTTCGGTCTAACATTTGAGCAGTACAATATTGCTGAAGGTAAGATCCTCGATATTATCAACGAAGAACTTGTAGAAGCACCTATGTTTACTCTTAAAGAAGCGATCGATTTCTTAAGAGAAAACGGGCGTAAAGGGCTTATGATCCAGCGTTACAAAGGTTTGGGTGAGATGAATGCAGACCAACTTTGGGAGACTACAATGGATCCAAAAACTAGAACACTTATTCAGGTTGATCTGCCAGACGCAGTTGCAGCAGATCATATGTTCTCTATGCTTATGGGAGAAGATGTAAAACCTAGAAGAGCCTTTATTGAAAGTCACGCGCTGTCAGTAAAGAATCTTGATATATAACGGTTAATAAGGAGAAATAAAAAAGCATGTCATACACTGAAGGTGAAATTATAGTTCCACGCAACGTCGAAGAAGAAATGAGGGAGAGTTACCTTCGTTATTCGATGTCTGTGATTATTTCTCGTGCTCTTCCTGATGTTAGGGATGGTTTAAAACCCTCTCAAAGAAGAATACTTTATGCTATGAGATTACTTAATTTATCTCCCGGTTCTAAGCATCGTAAATGTGCTAAGATTTGCGGAGACACATCTGGTGATTTTCACCCTCATGGTGAGTCGGTTATTTATCCAACTTTAGTAAGGCTTGCTCAGCACTGGGTCATGAGATACCCTCTTGTAAATGGGCAAGGAAACTTTGGATCAGTTGATGGAGACCCTCCTGCTGCGATGCGTTATACAGAAGCTCGCTTGACTAGACCCTCAATGGCTTTGATGGAAGATCTGGATAAGGACACGGTTGATTTTTTACCAAACTACGATGAAACAAAAAAAGAACCTACTGTTTTACCTGCGAAATTTCCAAACTTATTATCTAATGGATCTTCTGGTATCGCTGTTGGTATGGCAACAAATATCCCGCCACATAATCTTAAAGAGCTTGTTAAAGCTACAATGCTTGTTATCGAAAACCCAGCAGCGACAATTGAAGAGATTATGGAGGTGATGCCAGCTCCTGATTTTCCATCAGGTGGTATTATATGTGGTTATAGAGGCGTTAAAGAAGCGTATCATACAGGTCGTGGTAAACTTACTTTAAGAGGACTTCTTCATGAGGAAGATCAAGAAGGATCTGGAGAAAGAAAAAGAGTTGTCATCGACGAAATCCCATATAATGTTAACAAAGCAAGACTTGTAGCTAGGGTTGCAGAGCTTATCAACGAAAAGACTATGACAGGTGTTGCAGATATTCGTGATGAGTCTGATAAAGATGGTATGAGAGTTGTGTTAGATCTTAAGAGAGGGGAAATCCCTGAGGTGATCATCAATCAGCTTTATAAGTACACTGATATGCAGATCACTTTTGGCTGTATTATGCTAGCTTTAGATAAAGGTCTTCCAAGAACTATGAACATCAAGCAGATGATTTCTGCATGGGTTGATCATAGAATAGAGGTTATCAGAAGAAGAACGCGTTTTGAGCTGATGAAAGCTGAAGCTAGAGCTCATGTATTGGAAGGATACCTAAAAGCTCTAGATCATTTAGACGAAGTTGTAAAAATAGTTAGAACCTCTGACAACAGAGACATTGCTAAAACTCAACTTATCGAACGATTTGAGATGACAGATCGTCAAGCCAATGCTGTTTTAGATTTACGACTTTATCAATTAACAGGTCTTGAAAGAGAAAAAATTGAGAATGAATACAAAGATCTTTTAGAAAAAATAGCTCACTATAGAGCAATCTTAGCATCAGAGAAGATGGTTAGAGATATCATCAAAGATGAACTAGAAGAACTTGTTAAGCATGAAAAGTCTGATAGAAAAACAAGAATCATCGCAGCTGAAACAGAGCTTAATATGGAAGATCTTATCCCAGATGAGCCTGTGTTAATTGCGATTTCTTCTGACGATTACATCAAGAGAATGCCGATTGATTCATTTAGGGAGCAACGAAGAGGTGGACAAGGCGTAATGGGTATGGATATGAAAAAAGAGTCTGATGCTCTTAAGGATCTATATTCAGCATCCACTCATGATACGCTCATTATCTTCACAAGTTATGGTAGGTGTTACTGGATTAAGGTCTGGGAACTTCCTGAGGCATCGAGAAGAGCTAAAGGTAGACCAATCATCAACTTCTTAGAAGGTTTAAGCAAAGACGAGAACATAGCGGCTGTTCTAAAGGTTTCTTCATTTGAAAAACCTGGATACATTTTACTTTCAACAAAAAAAGGTGTCGTGAAAAAAACAGATATTAAAGCATTCAGCTCTCCTAGAAAAAAAGGTGTGTATGCAATTAATATCGATGAAGGTGATGAAGTGATCGCTGCGCGCTTTGCTGAAGAACAAGATCAGATCATGCTCTTTACTAAAAATGGTATGGCAGTACGCTTTGATCAGTCTTTGGTAAGACCTGTTGGAAGAGTTGCAAGAGGTGTAAGGGGAGTCTCACTCAAAGGTGAGGATGATGAAGTTGTTTCTTGCGAAGTTGTTACTGGAGATGAGTCTATCTTAGTTGTATGTGAAAATGGATTCGGAAAACGCTCTGCAGTAGAAGGGTTTAGACAAACAAATAGAGGTGGAGTTGGAGTAAGATCAATCATCACTTCAAAGAGAAACGGATCTGTTATTGCTGCTACAAAAGTTGCTGATAAAGATAGCGTTGTTATGATGTCGAATCATGGTCAAACGCTTCGTATCAGAATGGTTGATGTTAGAGTGATGGGTCGCTCAACGCAGGGTGTTAAACTTGTAGCTTTACAAGCGAATGACATCTTAGCTAGAGTCCAAAGACTAGAAACGATTGAGTCAGCAGAAGAAGATGGTGATAAAAAAGAATCTTGATCAAGGACTTTTTATAACCTTTGAAGGTGGAGAGGGCTCTGGTAAGAGCTCTCTTTTGGAAGCCGCCTTTAATTCTTTAGTAAGCTCTGGGCATGAGTCTATTAAAACAAGGGCGCCAGGAGGTACTTCTTTAGGAAAAAAAATCAGAGAGATTTTACTCCATACAAAAGATCTTGAACTATCCCATAGAGCTGAAATGCTTTTATTTTTATCTGATAGAGCTCAGCATGTCGATGAGATTATAAAACCCGCCTTAAGACAAAACAAAATTGTTCTCTGTGATAGGTTTTCAGATTCCACTCTCGCTTATCAAGGAGCATCTAGAAGCTCTTTAAAGTATGACGATGTTGAAGAGATGATTCTTTTTTCAACAGATGGATTGAAGCCAGATCTTACATTTTTTTTAGATGTTGACCCAAAACTTGGTTTAACTAGGGCTAAAAAAGCAATAGAGACAGATGGGAAAGCTTCTTATGACAGATTAGAGCAAGAGGCCTTAGAATTTCATACTCAAGTGAGAGAAGCTTATCTAAAGATAGCCGAAAACGAGCCAAAAAGGGTTGTTACTCTGGACGCTTCTAAGTCGAAAGAAGTTGTTTTTTCAGAGGCTTTAGAGATATTAGAAAAACGGTTTGGTTTGATATGCACCTAGATCAGTTAAAGACTCTACAGAAAAGAGCCCACCATCTTTTAACAAATTATCTCAGCTCTGAAATGCCCTCGAAAGTTTTTTTATTCGAAGGGGAGAGTGGTATCGGGAAAAAAACGATGGCTAGATCTTTTGCTAAGGCAATCTTGTCGAAGACATCACAAAGTAATGCTGAGAAGAAATTAACTAGTGGAAATCATCCAGACCTTCATGAATATTTTCCGGAAAGTAAAGGTGGTTTTCATCTCGTTGCTTCTATGAGAGCTTTCATTAAAGAAATCACTCTTCCCCCTCTAGAGTCTATTCGGAAAGTTTTTATCATTTACGACATAGAAAAAGCATTAGATGTTTCAATGCAAGCTCTTTTAAAATCTTTAGAAGAGCCAACAACTGACACAATCATTATTTTGATTGCAAATCGCCTAGATTCAATCCCTTCTACTATCTTATCAAGATGTGTTAAGGTTCCTTTTCATCCTATTTCTCCAGCCAGTATTTTTGAGACTCTTAAAGGAAACGCAACTCATTCAGATGAAAAATTAGAGAAGATCTCAAAGGTTTGTTTTGGTTCACTGACGCGAGCGAAAAGGCTTTTAGAGACGAAAGAGGTTTTTCTGCATGAGAAAATAGAGCATTTTTTCAAAGATTTTCCTAGAAAAAACTTCAGCGCACTTTTAGAAAATGCAATGCTTTTTGAAAAGCTGTGCTTTGTAAAAGAAAGTGTTTTTAGCGAAGATGAGTTTTTTGAGCTTGTCTATCTTCTTTTCAGAGATCTTTCGCTAGGGAGTATTTGTGATGTAGATGTAAGTTTCCCATGGACTGATAAACCGCTTCAAGTAGCGCCCTCAGTCGAGTTAGAGAGTCTTGAAAAATTGATCATTTTATCTAAAGCCAAACTTAAAAGTTTTATAAAACCAAAAGCTGTAATCTTAGAGTTTTTCTTAACGATCCAAGATCTTCTTACTCAACATCAAATAGCAAAATTGTAGCTCCTAAATCAGCTGAAACATAGTCTGTTTTAAAATCAGATTCAGGGGTAAGCAGAAAGGATAACTCTTTCTTCATACTATCGTATTTGGGATCCGATAATGTAATGTATAAAGCGATATCTTTTTGAGACCCATCGGATTCGTTACGAAGTAAGATTAGAGTAGATTCGAGTTTGATTTTTTTGCTATTCCAGTGGGATAAAAAGTCATCAAGGGTTATATAACCCACTTTGTCTGCTTTGTTCCCATTTGATAAAAAGATCATATCCTCTCCTACTCCATGAAGAGTGAGTACATACTTGCCCGGTAGGCTCTGAGCTTTTAACAAAGAAGTATTGTTTCCTCTAAGAAAATAGGTGAACTCTTTTTGTAAACTTTCAACGCCCCTTCGAGGGTGATATTGAATTAAGGGATGTGTAGAAGACCTGGAATCACTTGAATTGTTTATTGGAAGAGAACCGATGTTTTCTTTGATTTTTTCAGGCTGCTTTTCAGAGAAAAAATATTGGTTAGCATAATCTTTTACTTTATCGCATGAAGAAAGCAAAGTGCAGATTAAACATAGCGTTACAGCGCCATAAGATTTATAGCTCATGAATTATACCCTCTTTTAGATCGTAGAGATCATAAGCTTCTTCTATCTCTTTGCTTTGGAAATTTCAAGAACTTTATTCTTATATAGCTATTAGAAAATGATAGACAGATAGTAATGGTTTGCAGTAGATTTAGCAGATAATCTTTTTACATTAAGTAACATAAATAGAGTTTGTAAACAGTAAAATGTTTTATTGAAATTTTTTAAAATATGGAGAGAAATTATGGCATTTAAAAGACCTGATTTACCTTACGGCTTAAATGAACTAGCTCCATTTGTTTCTGAAGAGCAAATGGATTACCACTATAACAAGCACCACGAAGCATATTTTAAAAAGCTTAATGCTTTAGTTGATGGTCAAAAAGAATCAGAGATGGATCTTAAAGACTTAGTCATTGCTTCAAATGACGGGGTTTTTAACAACGCTGCTCAAGCTTGGAATCATTCCTTTTTTTGGGAGTGTATGTCACCAAATGGAGGTGGAGCGCCTAAAGAGAACACCTTAAATGCTTTAGAAAGAGATTTTGGTGGCGTTGAGGCGTTTAAAAAAGAGCTTTCTGAAAAAGCTGCAGCATTATTTGGATCTGGGTGGGCATGGCTTGCTAAAGATGATTCTGGAAAACTTGAGATTATGCCTTTAAGCAACGCAGATACTCCCTTAAAACATGGTAAAACACCCGTTCTAACATTAGATGTTTGGGAACATGCTTATTATATTGATTACAGAAATGCAAGGCCCCAATTTATCGAGAAGTTTTTCGATGTAATTAATTGGGATTTTGTAGAATCTTGTTATAACAAGTAAAAAACTTAAAAAATCTGCAAATTTTTTGCGGATATTTTTAATTGTTCTATTAGCTCTTCTAAGGTTAGTTTTCTGTTTTTGAATTGGTTTAGAAGAGCTTTTTCATTGCTTCGAAACGAATTATTTGTAACAGAAAAAATTTTATGAGCAACAACGTTGCAAATGTTGTTTCTTCCGTCATAGGTATTAATTAAACTGTCATAAAGCATTTGAAGCTCCATAAAAAAAAGGGGATCTTTGAAGGCATTTTTCAAAATTTCAAGAGATCCATTTTCAACAGCTTTTGGATCAAAAGCGTGAAAATATGGCAATAACGTGTTTGAAATTTCAGGGTTAAGCTCAATGAAATCGATGAGGCTATATAAAAAACTTCTGCAGTGGAGGGGGCAGTCATAAATAAAGGCTTTTCTTAAATAAATAGCATCTGTAAGTGACAAATTTCCTCTTATTCCAATTGGTTCCTTTGAAAGAGAGAGAAATAATAAAAAATCCTTTTCACTTAGACGTCCTAAATGAATGAGTCTTAAGTGTTTCCCAGAGTTTCTTAATTTTTTTCTAGATCGTTTGCCATCAAAAAAAATCTCAATCGTTTGAATTGAATTGAGTTTTTTCTGATCAAGAAGTCTTTGTAAAGCTTGGATAAATTCTGAAAGATCCGTAGTTACAAGATCAATGTTTTTTTGACTCTCTTCTTCAATATTCAATATAAGCTTTAAGTAAATCTCATGCATTTTCTTAGATTGAAGGTATGCAAAATAGAGATTGTGATCCTTTTGATAGAGCTCTAAAGCTTCTGTGAAGCAAGAATTGGTCTTTAATAAATATGTCAAAGTCGTTTTATCTCGGAAGTCTAAAAGGTCTTTATGTGTGAATAGAGGTAATTTTTCTAAAAGTAAGCCTAGCTCTAAAAAATGGACTCCAAAGCTTGTAAAGGGCGAAGCTGGATGAAAAATTTTAGAGTGATAAAATCCATATTCTCCAATGCCAAGTAGTTTGTTTTTATAGGGTTCTTTATCTAGTGGTTCAAAATACGTGGGCACCATACAGATAACTGTTGCTTGTTCGAGTAGGACCAGAGCTTTTTGTGAAAGGTTTGGTGAAGGGGTGTTTTCGTAAAAAATAATTTCGTGTGAAGGAGAAAGTTTTCTCACATAGTCATGATATTTTGTACGAATGAGTGTAATAAGTGAGAGTTCAATATTTGGAAATTTTTTCTTAAATAAGTGGAATAGCCGTTTTTGGATTGCTAAATCACCAAGTCCTTCCATCACATAAGTAAATAGACAGACTTTAGTTTTAAGCTTCTCAAATTTATAAGGATATAAAGAACAGACAGTTTTTAAAAGGGCTTTTGATAAAATTGTTTCAAAGTGATCAAAACCTGGTTTCAAACTAAGGTTTTGCCTGGGAAGTCTCTGATAAATTAAAGGTCTCTGTGTTTGGTCTATATTTAGCTTTTCAAAGTCGTTATTTGGTAAAGCAGCTGCTAATTTCTCTTCAAAATTAGCATGTTCTAAAAGCTTTTTGAAATGCCCATCATTGATCATTTAATAATGAAAAAAACCTCTCATAAAATTTTTCAGGATCTATAGAGATGCAAACATCAGCTAATGTTCCAGAGGAGGATTCAACAAGTCGACCATAATCCTTTCCAGGATCTGTAATAATTTGCACGGGGAGTTTTTGAGTCTGTAAGATGCTTGGGTCTGTTATGCTCATTAAAGCAATCATGTTCCAAAAAGGAGTTCTAACAGTTGGTTGGTCATGTTTGAGCCCAGAGGTTAAGACTTTCATAACAAATTCATTGCCAGCTGTTTTCTGAGGGTGTGCATATTTGTCCAATACAAATTTTGTAAGTGGAACAAGGTTTGTTACATCAAGAGGAATAATAGTAATTGGAATACCAGACGTAAGTACAATGTTTGCAGCACATGGATCAAAAAGAAGCGTATATCTTGAGGCAAAAGACCAGTATTCTTTTACAGGAACAGAGATGCCGCTAATTTCAAGACCTCCTCCTAACAAGATCACGCGCTCTATTTTTTCTCGGACACTTGGGTGCTCAGAGATTGCATGAGCAACATTTGTTAAAGAGCCTAAAGCTAAAATAGTGACCTTGTCCACTGATGCATTAGAGATTTTCTTAATAAGCTCAGTTCCTGAGTATGAGGAAATCTCAAGATTGGATTGAGGAAGTTCATAGCTATTTATAGCTTCAACCATTTCGTTAAAATATCCAGGAGCGGATCTAGCACTACAAAATGCAGGGGATAGTTTTTGTGATATGGGGATATTGTTTTTACCAGCTAATGATAAAATACTTGCAGCATTCTCTGCAGCGTTGTCGAAATGAAAAATTTCTGTACCTGATACGGTGACCCCAAGGAGATCAACTCTAGGATCTTTTGCAGTTATATAAAGTGAGTATAGATCGTCTAAATCCATCAGAGCATCAAAAATAATAGAGCTTTTTTTCTTAAACTGAAATTTGTTGCATGAGCTTAAGAAAAAAAAGGAAAAAGCTACAAAGATTATAATAAATGCTCTATAGATTGACTTGCTCTTTTGAGAGAATCTTTTCAGGAAATCCAACGACTGCCTCATAACATTTGATTAGGTGGTCAACTCCATTCATAGCCCTATGGGGCATTTCTTCACTACCTAAATCATAATGTTTGGCAATTTTATCTTTTGTATACCCAGTTTCCCATGGTAGAGAGCTAGTGTTGCCTCTTGATCCTTTGATTGCAGAGGCCCAGTACATAGAAGCTAAATCAAGCCAATGATAAGGGATGTTTAGCTCTTCTTGGAGTTCAACAGGAATGAGTTGAGAGAAATAAACCCTATCAAAAGATGGATTCTGACAAATAAATACAGCTTCATTTCTTACGATAGAATATTTCTTAAACAAATCAATTATCTGATTGGACACATTTTTAGGGTCTAATCCCTGGGCCACGTCTTCCCAGGTAAAACCATTGACATGTAAACTAGATGGATCACTTAAGGCCCAGTCTTCTTTACTTACGAAAAGAACTTGATGATAACCAGCATGAACTTTTCCAGTCGTTAATTGAATGATTTTAAAGGCTATTTCGATTACTTTGTGCTTTGTTGCATTTAATCCATTAGCCTCAGTATCTAAAAATACACCTAGCATAACTTATAACTCTTTACATCTCCCCAATCACGAGAATCTACCACAAACAGAGTTCGAAATCAATCAAATAATTATTTGGAAAAAACAACTTTTCATGCTTTACCCTGTTAGTTTACATGCTTCCCTTCGCTTTGATAGGAGAGTAAGTATCAACAAGTTTAATTAAAGTATCGTAAGAACCTAATCCCCCCGATAAATTACCTGAGAGTAGTTCAATAGAAAAACTCTTTGTGCCATATAGGTACGTTATTAGTTTTATAATGAAAGTGGGATTAGTCCCAGGTTTTCCAGGTAAGGTTATTACATCTAAATCAACAATTTCTGCATTACTGTCTAATGCGCGCGTTGGGATTTTTGCAGCTTGGGTATTTAATTCGTTTAACTGATTGCTTGCGGTATTTATACCAACTGGGGTGGAATAAATAGGGTCGGAAATCGGAATGATTTGCGAATTATTGGATTTTACAAAAATATATCCTAAAATTGCCACAGGGTCTTGGTTGTTTGTTAGAGCATTTTGTGTCCAAGCCAAAATCCCTTTCCCTAGATTGCCGATCTTGTATTTCAAAAAAGTAGCTAGATTAACGGAAAAATTTGAGGACGCGCTACTATCAAAACTTGCAGAGGCAGAACTACTAAAGCTTGTATTGGTGTTTTCATATGCTGTGATTACGGCATTTGCTCCATAATTTGAATTATGAGCTGTTCCAAGTTCTATTTTATTCCCAAATCGTGATGTATCAATACTTCTAGCATTTGACGATGACAAAAATAAAGCACTAGGAGCAGATCCGTTTTTCAATTTATAGACTAGAGCATTGTCCAATGGGTCTTTGTAGATAATATAAATATCTGAATTAATGGTTAATGCTTCAATTGTGTTGTGTCTAGTATAGAGGGGACCCTTTGGGTACGTTTTGAGAGCTATAGTTATTGGAGTGTTACTAAGGACTTGATTTACTATGTCGTAAAAGTAAAGGTTTCTGGAAGTTGTGTCTTCGATTGTAACAAGAGCAATTTGAAATTTTTCATCAGAAAGCAAAAGAGAATAGTTCTCTGTGAAAAATGAATTACTATTAGTTACTTTCCAGTTAGCTCCAGCTTCCCTTAGACCAATTGTTAGGTGGTTTATTTCAGTTTCTAAATCAATAGAAGGGTATAAAAACCCTAACTGATCTTTATCTGGGTCGGCTACAGCTTCTAGATAAGTTGCTATTACTCCAACTTCTGCATCGGTTCCTGTGAGATTTGGTGGTAAATGATAGATAGATGCAGAGGCTTGTTTACTTAAGCTAAACTCTAACAAACCGTTTTTATTTAGAGTTACTCGATATATATTTAATAGCTTTGTTTCATAGTTGGCTGTTATCAGATATGTTTTGGCCGCTGATCCATTATAAAAATTATTTATATTTGTGGTCACAACAGCTGCATCTGAACAATTAGAGAAAATTTTGGTTTGGGCAACTGTCAGTTTACCAGCAGAATCTGGACTCAAATATTTTAGCTCACATTGAAAATTTAGTCCGTTTGGTGTGATTTCGATAGAAACACAACCACTTTGGCCATTATCTGCTTTTATAGGAGCTAGAGATTGTTTAGGGCTATAGGGTATTGATGAAGTGGTTTGACTGATAGTTTCCCTGAAATATTGATCTGGTACTATGCTAAAGCTAGTTCCTGTGATAAAGAAAAGAACAAAAAAGACTAATTTTTTTAGGACTTGTTGCATAGGAAACCTATAAATTGTGATTTTCTCATAAACTATGTTGAATTTAAGCGTATTGTCAATTTTTTTATTGAAATATTTAGCTTCTTGTTGTGATAGAAAAAAATTTATTTTTTCTACTCAAAAGAGATGCTTCAGAATAAAAGCGTAAATTTGCTATAGTTTGCCAGTAACTTTGACTATTTAAAAAGTGTTTATGGTCCCTATTAAAAAATTTCGTGAAGCTGTTTTTTACATTCTTTTTGCTATGGATGGTTCTTCTTCGAGCTTTGAAGATGAAGGGTTTTTCATGCGGCAACTTGCAATGACGCGTAAAAATATCAAGATGGCGTTTTCTAGAGCTCAGACGATTTATGAAAAGCTTAATGAAATTGATGAAGTGATTCAAAAACACTCGATTGAATACGAAATGGGTCGTATATCAAAAGTTGAAAAAACAGTATTAAGGCTTGCTCTTTTTGAGATCTTTTTTGATGATGAGATTCCTCTGCCTGTGGCAATTTCAGAGGCGGTGAGAATTTCTAAAAAATTTGGATCTGTCGAAGGAAGTCAGTTTGTAAATGGGATACTAGATGCAGCGGCTTCTTCGCAAGCTGGCTGCAATGTATGACGTTTAAACCTAAACTTAAAAAATCTGTTCTTTTAAGTCTCTACAGCACCTTCAAAATTGGAGGTCCTGCTCGTCTTTTTTTTGAGATGAAATCTCAAGAAGATGCAATGAATATAATGAAATATATCTTTGATCATAAAATTCCTTACTTAGTTATTGGTAAGGGGTCAAATGTTTTATTTGATGATCAAGGATTTGATGGGCTTGTTATTCTAAATAAACTTCAATCTATTTCGTTCGAAGATCAGTTTGTGAAAGCTGAAGCAGGATTCTCATTTGCCCTTTTGGGAGTCAAAACAGCATTAAATGGCTTTAAGGGTTTGGAATTTGCTTCAGGAATTCCCGGATCTGTTGGTGGAGCTATTTATATGAATGCAGGAGCTAATGGACAAGAAACTAAAGATAGCTTAGTAGAAGTCGGTTTTGTTACAGAATCTGGAGACTTTAAGGTTTTTACAAAACCTGATCTTATATATGGCTACAGAAGCTCCATTTTTCAAAATCTAAAAGGAATCATTATTTACGGTCTTTTCGAATTAGAAAAAGATTCTTCGGCTAGAAAGCATCAGAAAGAAATCGTTAAATATCGAATGCAGTCACAGCCTTACAAGCAGGCTTCAATAGGCTGTATTTTTAGAAACCCCGAGTCAAAAAGTGCAGGTAAGCTAATTGAAGAATCGGGACTAAAGGGATTTTGTGAAAATGGAGCTATGGTGTCTAAGGTTCATGCAAACTTTATTGTAAACACTGGAACAGCTAGCTCGAAGGATGTTTTAAATTTGATTGAAAAAATAAAGAAAAAGGTTAAAGAAAAAAAAGGTGTCGAATTACAAGAAGAGATCAGGTATATTCCCTCTGTTGAAATGGAGAGTTAATGGAATTTAAAGCTGATCTACATTGTCATAGTACTTGCTCTGATGGTACATTTACACCTAGTGAAATCCTAGATCTTGCTAAAGAGATTGGGCTAAGCGGCCTTTCTATTACAGATCATGATACTGTGGAAGCTTACACAGATAGTTTTTTTGGAAAAGCAAAAGAACTTAAAATAAAGATTATCACAGGTGTTGAATTTTCCTGCCAAGTTGAGCAGTTCCCAGTTCATATTTTAGGGTATAATTTTTCTCTAGATTCTCAAGAACTTTGTTCTTTATGTGAAAGACATAAGACAAGGAGAATCAAGCGCAATGAAGCGATTCTCTATAAGCTTCAAAAGTTAGGTTTTGATCTATCTGTTGATGAACTTAAAAAATCCGATGTGTATCAAGTCATTGGCAGGCCTCATATAGCGGCTCTACTAAGAGATAAGGGTTACGTTGAGACAATTGATGAAGCTTTCAAAAGATACATCGGAGAGGGAAGGCCTGCATATGATCCAGGAGAGGCTATTTCCGTTGAAGAAAGTATTGAAATTATCAAACAGGCTAAGGGTAAGGTTTTTATTGCGCATCCACACCTGATCAACCGAAATAAAGTCTTAGAAAAATTACTAAGGCTTCCATTTGATGGCATTGAGAGCTTTTATGGGACCTTTTCTGCGTTAACTAATTTAAAGTGGGTAGAAATTGCTCGCAAATATAAAATGTTGTCTAGCGGAGGCTCTGATTTTCATGGAGCTGTAAAACCTAAAATACCGCTTGGAGCATCGTTTACCAATCAAGAAGCATTCAATAAAATTCGAGGTTAGTAAAAAATGAATTATGCTGAGACTCTTCAAATGTTAATCGGGTCAATACGATCTGTAGAGCCCACGTTAACAAAGCTAAGCCTTCAAGATAAGAAGGTTGCAAAAAGTTTAGAAGCGGTCTTTAATCAGCCCTCGAAAAAGTTTCCTATGATTCATGTTACAGGCACTAACGGTAAAGGATCAGTCGCTTTAAAATTATCAAAAGGTTTTTCTTTAGCAGGATATAAAGTGGGGTTGTTTTCTTCTCCGCATATTGCCTGTTTTAGGGAAAGGATAAAAATTAATGATGAGTATATTTCTGAAGAAGATTTTTCAAGACTAGCTCAACTCATCTGGAGTAAAGCTCGTCAAGAAAATCTATCACCAATGTTTTTTGAAACTTTAGTAGTCATGGCTCTACTATATTTTTCTGAGCAAAAAGTTGATATAGCTATTATAGAAGTTGGCATTGGAGGGAAAGAAGACTCTACGAATTTCATTACACCAATTCTCTCTGTTATTACATCTATTTCAAACGATCATGTTCCGTTTTTAGGTCAGACTTTAGAAGATATTGCTTTTCATAAAGCAGGAATAATCAAAGAAAGTATTCCAGTGGCTTTAGGGCCTACTGCTCAAAATGAAACCATTCTTTCGGAAGCAAAAAAGAAAAAATCTCCTCTTATGTTTTCAAGTGCCACGGGGGGCTTTTTTGATGAGGAGAATATTGATTTAGCGGCTCTTTGTTTAAAAACCCTATCAAAAACATATCCACAGATCACAGATGAAGTTATTTGTCAGGCAGTCAAACAAAGACCATTGTCTAGATTTGAGGTCTTACCGTCGTTTTTAGCGAAAAGACTAATGCCAGAAAATACACTACCCGAATTTATTGTTATGGATGTAGCCCATAACGAAGCTGGTATAGATGCTGTTTTCGAAGCTATAAAACTAAAGCTTGGTCAGGCTAAAGTAAGGGTGCTTTTTGGTGTATCGAATACTAGACAAAATCTTGTAAAAAAGATGATAACAAAAGCTAGTGCTGTACATGTTCTTCCTATTTCACACCAAAGGTTAGAGGACCCTAAAAAAGTTTTTGAGCAGATCCAGTCTTTAAATTATGAAAAGGTTTATTACAACTGTGATTTAAAGGAGACCATTAAAGAAGCATTACTTTTAGCTAAAGAAAATGAAGAGGTTCTCCTTGTTTGTGGATCCTTTTATATTATGAAAGACGTGCGAGCAGCTTTTGGATTTAAAGATTGCGTCGATGAGGCACTTGAAAAACTTCCAAGCGCCTAAAGTAACATCTATATTGATTGCTCAGTGTCATTTTGGTTAAAAAATGGATCGTTGAATAGCTCGATAATCTCATCTTTTTCAGGAAAATGGTAGGCAGATAGTCCGTCGACGACGTGGTTAGCGTATCCAAGCGATGTCTGAATTACAATAAATAAATTTTTCTGCCATGATCCAAAATCTTCAACAGTTTTTATAGCCTCAATAGAGGCTCCTCTAGCTTCTAATATGTCGGTTAATTCAAGACGGTTTTTTTCAGGAAGAGAGTAAAAAAGTTCAATAGCTGATTTTATGTCATTGTTGTAAAATCGGCCGGACATTTCATAAAGGGTTAAAGCTATCTCATGGTCATCAATAGGGTCTCTTTTGGATTGATAGTCTTGAAATTCAATTCTGATTTCTTGTGCAGAGCTTAGATCAGAGTTGGCCCTTCCTGTTTCAATCTCGTTTAAATGAGTTTTGGCTAGTTGGATTAAGTGTTTGTTTTCTAATGAAAGAGCGTTATTAAAAGTTAGCTCTGAAATAGATGACTTTAAATCGTCTATTTTTTCTAGAGTGTTGCCGTTTGAATCAACAGAGGATAGCTTTTGAATATCTTCTGTGATTAAATTGATTTCTTTATCTATCCATTTGCTATAGCAGCTATTTAAAAGCCTACCCACTTCAAGTTTTTTCTCAGAAATTATATCAGTAAGTTGTGCTGATTTTGACATTTTTTCTGAGATGTATTCGAAAATAGTTTCTAATTTTTCTGTTAAGTCGTACAACTTGTCTTGATCAAGACTTTCTTTCAAAAGTTGCTTGTGAATACTCTTTAACTCATTATCGATCATAGTCCCTTCAAATACTGAAGAAAAATCAATAATTTTATCCATAGAATGCCTCTTATATTATTTTATATTTATTATCGGGACATTATCTAAAAATGATATATTAGGTTAATAGAGCCTAATCTCCCTACGTCTATTTTACAATGTAAGCGCTTTATTTATAAAGGTTTAAAATAAATACTTTATATAATAATTTGTAAAATTCCTATCATAACCAATTTATAATAAGTTAGATAAGATAATTAACCCTTCGTCTTTGTAAGCAGAAATTAAAAAACTAAATTGACAATAGTAAAAAAAAACTCTACAGTTGCTCGAGAGTGAAATAGGAGGAATGTAGTGAGAAAAATTTTAAAAAAATTAGTTGTGTTTAGTTTTTTCTGCACAGGTTTTGCTCTGTTTGGAGATGGTTCGGTTTATAATTTTTCTGAAGCAA
This sequence comes from Chlamydiia bacterium, assembly GCA_030427725.1. Taxonomy (GTDB): domain Bacteria; phylum Chlamydiota; class Chlamydiia; order Chlamydiales; genus JAUICV01. Next base: position 403,979 of record JAUICV010000001.1, read on the forward strand.
ATCAATCAACAACAACTACTCTACCATACATTCCTAGGCAATCAGAAGCTGCTATTCAAAACGGATCTGATTTTCCTGGTGCTGTGACTGTTACGATTAAACAAAAAGGAGGTGCCTATGGATGTGAATTAAAATACTTTCCACCAGATGAAAAAGGTGAAGGGGTGTTACGTCCAAAAAGCCTTTGGTTTGGGCGTTGCTCAGATGCTGCAATAATAACGACAAACCAGAATAATTTTTTTCAAGAAAAGGCTTCTGTAAATACCTATTTGATTACTGCAAGTTATGCCGATCAAGCAATATGGGTATATAAGGTGAACATTGTATCTGGAAGAATTGTGATTACTGCACTAAATCATGTGGAAACCTTTGTATACACTCTTCCTCCAAGTCTTACAGGTTTTGTTTCAGGCTCACAAGTTGCAACTTATTTAACAGCTGTAGCAGATCACAATTCTGATCAAGCTGGATTTTATATAAGTAATAATCAAGATGACCGCAAGGGGTTTGCTATAGGTCATAAATCAAGTAATGGAGAGTGGTCTTTAACAAGAGTATTAGAAGGTGACAATGTATTTGAAAATTACTTTCTGTATTTGAGAGAAAATTCTTTAAGGTTTACAGCAGTAGATAGAATAGAGGGATATCCGTTGAAATCTAGATCAATACTGGATTCAGAATGGGTAAATGGAGCGTTCGAAAATTCAATTACTATTTTTAGTGAAATGTATAATCAGCAATATCCCTACTCTAGGAACAATGAATTAAGAGTTGATCAAGTACTAAATGATAGATTCTATACCTATAGAAATCCTTTAGGAAATGCTCTTGTTTATCGATTGAAGCCAGGTGAAAACGCAGGTGTAAAAATTATAAGCATTTCCAATGTAACAAGTATAGATTCATCGGCTTTCAATAGTAAATTAGAAACTGTCATAGCAAAAGAGTTCTCAGGTGGGACAAACCCTGTTGTTACTGATTATGAAGATGTTCAAAAAGACTTTGACTGCAAGGCCTCGCCAGACTTTGACAACCAAAGTAAACAAAGTTTTATTGAAAATTTAGTTATCAAAGTCAAAGTGTCTTTTAATAATGTAAAAAAAGGAATTTTTGTTTGGGTTCAGAGTGCGAAGACAAAATCAGGGAACTATGTCTCGTTTTTGGTATATGTCTTTACTAAGGTTAACTCTGAAGGACAATTAGAAAAAGATTCAGAGGTTGTTTATACGAGTCCAATAGGAGAAGACTCTGCTTTAAATCAAATAAATACAGACAAAGTTCCTGCAGAGGAGATTCCAAAGGATGCTTTGGATTCTAACACAGAAGCTAAGGATGTGACAGTCATTGCACTACCAGTAAAAGATAATAACAAACCTGTTTATTTGATTAGGCTAGTAACTTATCTGAAAGACAAAAATACTTACTCAGAAGAATTTTTATCTGGGACCTCTAACAAAGGTCTTCGTAAAGTTGATGCATTGATTCAGCTTGTTGATACCTATGTACCTGTAAAAACTCTGAATCTTTTTTAACTATTACGAATATATCATTAGAACTAGAGAGGTAAAATGAAGAATAATTTAAGTAAATTTTGTTTAGGTTTTTTAATTTTAACGAGTCAAATTTTTGGTAATGTTGCTGATCCCAATTTTACAGATGTATCATCAGAAACAACAAAAACTGAACCATACAAACCACAACAGGCGTTTGCAGCAATAAGAAACAGACCTGGGTTAAGAGCTGGGTGTGTAAGCGCCTTGATTACTAAAAACACATCCAATAATTATCAGTGTGAGCTTAGGTACTTCAAGCCAGATGCAAATGGGATACCAACTTCAATCGAAGTGGGGGTGTTTGATAAATGCTCTGATGCTGCTGTTGTTACGACGAACATGAAGAATTTTAACGATTTGACAGCAAGTGTAAACACATACCTCATTGTAACAAACTATGGGGTCAATCAAATCAGGATTTATAAACTTAGCATTAATCAAAAAGGCAATCTAACAACAGTCTTAGAAAAAGCCTTTTCAGTAGAAGTTTTTAGTGTACCTCCAAATCTTGCTGGGTTCGTACCAGGTTTTGGTCAAATAGCGACTTATCTTTACGCTGCTGCAGATAGAGATTCAGATCAACTAGGGTTTATCTTAGTAAAAGATGAGGATACAATTATAGGATTAAAAAAAGAAGGAAAGGCTTGGTCTTTTAATGCTTCTTTTTTTGATGCAGCGTTTGAAAGTTATGATTTATTTTTATCTGGAAGTGATTTCTTGCTTACAATTTCGTATACAGAATCACTCGATTCTAGAGCTGTTGGGAATTATAAAATTATTGATGAAGCTATAGATTCCGATACCGTTGTTGGTAACCTCTTATCGTTTGACCAAGAGTATCCAGTATCTCCATTAAATACAGTGGATTACGTGAAAGCAGGAAATAGCTCATATATGATTTATAGAGCACCTAACAAGACAGCTCGAGTCTATAAGGTCAATCAAGCAAGGACCTTGGCTAGTTTATATTTATCGATAGCAAATACTGAGTCAGTAGATGTTCAAGCTTTGCAAGCTAAGATAGAGACAATGGTTGCAAAAAACTCTACTGACGGTAAAAACGGCGTTGTTACCGATTTTGAGGACGCTTCAAAAAACTTCGAAGGGAAGGCTTCAGAGGAGTTTGATAATGACTCGAAGTCGAATTTTGCATCAAATGTAGTTGTGAAAATAAAATTGTCGATTGGAAATTTAGGTAAGGGAATTGTGGTTTGGATTGAAAAAGCCAGAACTACATCAGGAAGATTTGTTTCAATATTGGCGTATATGTTCTTAGATAAAACATCTACTGATAATCTTGAGAAAGATTCAGAGGTTGTTTATTCAACTCCAACTGGAGACGATACGGCGTCAAAGCAGCTAAATATGCCTAGTGTGGAAGCTACAAGCATTCCAGACGAAGCTTTGACTAGTAATACAGAAGTCAAAGACGTAGATGCGATAACATTACCTTCTAAAGAAGGTGAGACACCAGCTTATATGATCCAGCTGATAACATATTTGAAAAACAGCAAGACGTACTCTGTAGAGTACTTATCTGGAAATGCAGATGATTCATCTTTGAGTACGGTAGATGCGTTAATTAAGCTTATCGACACTTATACACCGATTAAAGTAAATAGTGCTTTTTAGATAGCTTTTTGAATAAGTACTAATATAGGAGCGTTCTTTCTATTGACCAAGTCATAAGAACAGACACTATAGCTTTTAGGACAGACGTGAGATAAAAATTCGAGTAGAAGATTTGTTTCACGTTTGCCTTCGGAGTGACCAACGTAACAGGAAACACTAATAAGCCCTCCTTCTTTTATCCAATTAAGAGCAATGTCTATACTTTTTAGAGTTGTCTCAGCATCCGTTGTGATTGTTTTATCTCCCCCTGGAAGGTACCCTAAATTATAAACTATAAAATCACAGTTTTTTGAATCGCTAGGAAAAGTTTCAAAGGACTGGTTGTAAAATTCAATGTTATGAAAACTCTCTTTGCTCACATGGGTTTTAACCCGATTTTTTGTAGATTCTATAGCGGTACTTTGAATGTCTAAGCAATAAAGTTTTCCATTTCCATGATTTAAGATACTTTTTGCAAGATAAAGAGAGTCGTGACCATTTCCACATGTAGCATCAATTGCTGTCATACCAGGTTTTAAAAACCTCGACCACATAATATGAGCTTGATCTTGATGAGATCTAAATAGGGGAAATTGTTTAGTGTTCATTGATCTTTTAAAGATTAAAACATTTAATTGACACCGGAAGGATTGTTATTTAGTTTAAGAAATAAATGTTACAAATTTGGGGTTATAAAATGAAGGCTGTTTTTAAAAATTTTATGCTTTTCTTGATATCTATTTGCTCATCTTCGTTATTTGGGTCTGTTTCAGAATCCGTTTTTAAAGACGTTGAGCAAGAAACGTTAAAAATACAACCGTATATTCCTAAGCAGTCTATAGCTCCTATACGCTCTGTTAAGAATGGGAATAATTTCATTAGTATAGTAATCAATCCTAATGGCTCGGGTGGTTATTTGTGTCAGTTACAACATCTTGTTCAAACAGATGGCACAGGCCCTTCCGTTATAAAAGAGACTAGAACATTTCAATATTGTAGTGATGCGGCGGTGGTTACTACGAATGAAAATAATTTTTTCGATTCGACAGCTAGTGTTAATACGTACCTTATCACTGCGAATTACAGAGCTAAAAAAATTTTTATATATAAATTGACCATTACTGAGACTGGAGCTTTAAGAGTTAATGGCGTTACGGCTAATACAGCAGATGTTTTTGAAACCCCTCCTACTCAAGGTGATACAACACAAAATGTCTTTGCAACTTATCTAATTGCTGCAGCTGACAACAATTCAGATCAACTAGGATATTTTTATCCTGAAGTGGAGCTTCGTTCCTGTCAGATAGGTCAAAAGAAAGCAGGTGAAGCTTGGTTTGTAAAACAAACACTCTCTGATGTGCACTTTGAAAACTACGATTTGACTTTGTCTGGAAATATGTTCCAGCTTGGAGCTTCTTTAATAGATAGAAATTTAGCTGAAAGGAGACTAGGTTTATATCAAATTGAAGAGTCTGCTTTAGCAGGAGGAATTTTGGTTGGAACTGAAACTTATGGGACTAAGTATAATTTGTCTCCAACGAATTCAGTAAGGCTGGTCTTAGTTGAAAATACACACTACTTTATCTATCGCAATCCTCTGAGAAGAGGGAACGTTTATAAAGTAGGTCCTGGAGCTACTTCAGGAACTCTTGTGTTAGAAGTTCCGTTTGTAGCATCTCTAGATAGCATGGAATTTCAAAAGAAGCTTGAAATGGTTACTGTTCAAAATTCTAGCCAAGGAGAAAACCCAACAGTTTCTGATTATGAGGATAATTCTTTGGACTTTGAAGCGAAACCGTCTCCTGGTTTCGACAGTGAATCAAGAAAGGACTTTGTGAGTAATGTTGCTATTAAAATCAGAATAGCAATAGGAAATTTGAAAAAAGGTATTATTATCTGGATCCAAAATGCCACAACATCTAAAGGCAACTCTGTAGCTATCTTAGCATATGTATTTGTGGATCTGAGCTCAAAAAATACATTAACAAAGGAATCTGAAGTTGTTTATTCAATGCCTCTTGGAGACGATTCTGGAAAAAATCAGCTGAATTCCCCTTATAAACAAGCAGATGAAATTCCGGAAGAGGCACTTGAGAGTGACACCGAAGTGAAAGAGATTGACGTTAAAGTTCTTCCGGCAAAGGATGGAGAAAAACCAAACTATGTAGTTAAGTTAGTGACGTATGAAAAAAAGAGTAAGACCTATTCAACAGAGTTGTTAGTTGGTAGTCCTGATACCGGTTTAAGTCCTGTAGATAAATTGATTAAATCCTGTAATGATTATGCCCCGATTAGGTCTATCGGTAGGTTTTAAAGAGAGGATGAGCCCTCTCTTTTTTAAAGGAATTTCTTTTGATATTTAGACTTTAACCGAAAAGACCTCTCTGCTTGGTTTTAATATACCTTGTCAAGAATTGAGCTTAGGCTTAATATCTCCTGTACTAATGAGGGGATATAGCTCAGTTGGTTAGAGCGCTACCTTGACATGGTAGAGGTCACAGGTTCGAGTCCTGTTATTCCCATAAAATTATATCATGTATGTCTAATAAGTTTTTAGATTCTAGTGACCAAAGCCTTGCTTTAGAGATTTTTTCAGCAGCGCTTCATACGCTCTTTCCAAAGGGAAGGATTGTTCAAAAAAAAACATCTATATTTGGTTTTGAATGTGAGTTTGTGATTGATCATCCTCTTGATACTTTGAGTTTAGATCATATTACCAAAAGATATCAGGAGTGTCTTCGAAATGGAGGCTTTAGATCCTTTGAAATGGTCCGAGATAATGCTATAGAGTATTTAAAGCATGAAAAGCTGTTTGATTTAGCAAAAAGCATTGATGAGGACAATCAGCTAGTTGAGCTTGTATCTCTTATGGGATATACATCTATTCCTCTAAGGCCTATAAGTGAAAATTTTAAAGAAATCAGATATCTAAACATCCGAGAAATGGAACTGATTTCTAAAAAAGATTTTCAGAAAAAAGCTAGACTAACCTATCACTTCGTTGCTGCAGCAACCTCTTCAAAGAAGATATACGCTGAATATATCAAAGATTTGAAAATTGCAAATAAAGGCTCTCACTTATTAATTGGAGAGAAAAAAGGGTATTTAAAATCTAAACCTATACTTTGCTGGGAGCCTAAAGGTTTGATCGAAGTTAAAAAAGCTTTAGAAGATAAAATAAGTCGTCTTCGTGAAAAGTTTGGTTTTTTTATAAGTGCTCTAAAAGATTGTGATATTATCAAAAAAACACTTGTCGATAGTGTTGGTGTGTATATCGAGAGTGCTTATGATACGTTTGACTTAGAAGAAGGGCTTTTTGCCCTGCCAATTAGAACAAGCAATGTTGGTTTTTCTCCATATAATCAAAAAAAATTGTTTAAAGAACTAGAAACTGCTGCGGACTTTGTCTTAAAGGCGAGCTCTCTGATCAAAACTTCTCCAATTATAACTCTTTGTTTTTCTAAAGATTGTAAGAAACAAGCCGATCATCTTAATGAGATTTTATTAGAAAATAACCTTGATGTTTCACTTCAGAGTGTTAAATCTCAATCTAAGTTCCTCGAGCTTTCATGTTATAAAGCTGATTCCTTTAAAAGAAATTGGCTCGTAGCAACGCTTTCAATTGACTATGATCAAAATTGTATTTTAACAGCTTTAGAGAATCTTGAGCTTTGGCAAGGGCTTATAATTGAAATGGAGTCTTGTTAAAAATTTCATTGAAATTTGCTTTTGGGACTAAAAAAGAATATCTCTAAAATACTCTGGTCGGTTACTCTATGGGGAGTTAAGTATTTTCTAGGTAAGGAATAAGCATTTTGAAGATCAATAAGCAGATACGAGCAAGCCAAGTTAGATTGATTGATGATACTGGAGCCCAGCTTGGAATTTTTGCCATAGGAAAGGCCCTGCAACTAGCGGAAGAGAAGGGACTTGACCTAGTTGAAATATCAGGTCAAGCGACACCGCCGGTATGTAAACTGATTGATTATGGCAAATTTCGCTATCAACAGACTAAAAAAGAAAAAGAAAATAAGAAGGCTCAGCATCAGAGTAAGCTAAAAGAAATTAAAATGAAGCCTAACATCGATGACCATGACTTTATGGTTAAGGTGAAAAGAGCTAGAGATTTTATATCGAAAGGTGATAAAGTAAGAGTCACCTGTTTTTTCAGAGGTCGAGAAATCGTTCATTCTGAGCTAGGGCGTAGGGTGATAAATAGATTTTGTGAGCAACTAGAAGATGTTGCTTCAAAAGAATTCGATCCGAAAATGATGGGCAAGACGCTATCTCTTGTGCTTGCGCCAGTTGGGAAAAAGAAAAATTAGGAGCTACAACAGTGCCAAAGATGAAAACGAATAAGTCCATTAAAGGACGTTTTAAGGTGACAGGTACAGGCAAGCTTGTGAGAAATAAGTCTGGACGTCGTCACATCTTAACAAAAAAATCTGGGAACAAAAAACGTCATTTAAGAAAAGAGACTCTTCTTGATGATCAGCACACAAAGCTGTACAAGCGTTTAATTGGTGTTTCTTAAAAGTTATTAAAAGGGTGATGGATTAATGGTAAGAGTTACATGTGCCGTTTCTTCTAGAAGAAGGCGTAAAAAGATTCTAAAACAAGCAAAAGGTTTTTTCGGAGATAGAAAAAACCACATTCGTCAGACAAAAAATGCTCTGATGATGGCTATGGCGTATAATTATATCCATAGAAAGAAAAAGAAAGCTGAATTTAGAAAGTTATGGACACAAAGAATTAACGTAGCTTCTAGAGCTTGCGGGATTTCTTATAGCAAGTTGATCCATGGTCTTTCTTTAGCTAAGTGTTCTGTAAACAGAAAGATGCTAGCAGATTTAGCTGTAAATGATCCTGATAGCTTTTCAGCTCTAGCGGAGACTGCAAAAAAAGCTTTAGGTTAATTTCGAAAAAAAATCTATTTTGCTATGTTTAAACCCGTGCTAGAGATTGCATGGGTTTTTTTTTAAGTTGGGGTGTGAAAGTGCAAGAAAAAGTCAATGAGCTTAAAGTATCATTTGAAGATCAGTTATCAAGTGCTAAATCAACAAAAGAGTTAGAAGATATCAAGATTAAATATCTTGGGAAAAAAGGACCTATTCAGTCACTAATGCCTCTTTTGAAAGATGCAGCTAATGAGGAAAAGCCGCTCCTTGGAAAAAAGATCAATGAGCTCAAGCTTTTTATCGCGAGTTCGATTGAGGAAAGATTTGAATTTTTAGCAGGAAAAGAGCTTGAAAAATCTCTGAAAGATGAAGAGATTGATGTTTCCATGCCAGGCAGAAGAACCTATACAGGTCGTATGCACCCTATTTCATCGATGATTGAAGAAACAGCAGAGGCTCTGATTCAAATGGGTTTTTCAGTTGAAACGACCCCTGAAATCGAGTCGGATTATTACAACTATGGTGGGTTGAATTATCCAGAAGATCATCCAGCAAGAGATATGCAAGACACCTTTTATCTTTCAAAAGATGTTTTGCTTAGATCTCACAATACATCAATTCAGCAAAGAATCATGGAGAGAAAGCAACCTCCAATTCGAGTGATTTCTCTTGGTAAATGCTATAGAAATGAAACCATTACATCTAGATCCCATGTTCTATTTCATCAAGTTGATGCTTTATATATCGATAAAGACGTAACCTTTGCAGATCTTTTAGCAACTCTGAAAGAATTTTATTCAAAGCTTTTCAAAACAGATGTTGAGCTTAGAGTTAGACCTAGCTATTTTCCCTTTGTTGAGCCAGGAATGGAAGTTGATGTTAAATGCACATCCTGCAAAGGAGAAGGTTGCAGACTATGTAAGCAAACAGGCTGGCTAGAGGTTTGTGGAGCTGGAATGGTGCATCCAGAGGTTTTAAAACAAGGTGGTTTAGATCCAGAGGTCTATTCAGGTTTTGCCTGGGGTGGAGGAATTGAAAGGATCTTTATGCTTCGCCACGGTATTTCTGATATCCGCATGTTCACTGAAAACGATGTAAGATTTTTATCTCAATTTGCCTAATTCTGTCCTTGATCATCTGGATTTTGAGGTTTTTCTGAGTTAGGAGCTTGCTCACCTTCAGTTGGTTGATTTTGTTGAGGTTTTTCTGGGTTAGGAGCTTGCTGACCTTCAGCTGGTTGATTTTGCTGAGGTTTTTCTGAGTTAGGAGCTTGCTCACCTTCAGTTGGTTGATTTTGTTGAGGTTTTTCTGGATTAGGAGCTTGTTGACCTTCAGTTGGTTGATTTTGCTGAGGTTTTTCTGGATTAGGAGCTTGTTGACCTTCAGTTGGTTGATTTTGCTGAGGTTTTTCTGGATTAGGAGCTTGCTGACCTTCAGTTGGTTGATTTTGCTGAGTTTCAGTACTAGGGGGAGGGGGTGTGTTAGAGTTTTCTGAAGGAGTTTGGTTGTTATCTTTATTTTTTTCAGGGAATAGAGCGTCGCTTTCCTTTGGTAGATCACTAAAGTCTTCTAAAAAGTTGACTTGTTTTTTTGGGAATTTAATACAAATTTTTATTCCCTCTCGGCTTGCATCGGCTATATAAAAATCACCTTTATGCAATAAGGTAATTTTTTTACAGATAGGGAGTCCCATGCCCATTCCTTTTAAGCTTCCACTTGAAATTAAGGTTTGAAAAACCTGTAAAACTTTTTCTGCATACTTCATATCAAACCCAATTCCATTATCAACGAACATAATTTGATAAATATCGCCTTGATCTTCTCCATAAATGTGAATATTGAGGGGAACATCTTTTTTGCAGAATTTAAGAGAATTTTCAATGAGCTCTTCGAAAAGTGTATATATTTGTTTGGGTTCAGCTTCTATTTCCGTTAATTGATCAATTTGAACATTTGCACCAAGACTTTTAATCCGATCCTCATGAGATTTAATCACATGATCTAAAACTTCATTTAAATTAATCGGCCTGGGTTTTTCTGCTCTAGTTGAGAGGTAAGTATATTCTAGCAACTCATAAATTAAAGACTTTAGATAATCTGTAGCGGTTTTCATTGAATACAGATTGTTCAAGGCATCACCTTGTAATGACGGGCCGAGATCTTTTTCAAGGATCTCACGGTAATTATCAATTTTTCTTAGAGGTTTTTCAAAGTCATGTGACACTATGTATGCAAATGTCTCAAGTTCTTTGATAAATCTTTTAAGCCTCTCAACACTTTCTTTTAAAAGGTCGGTATTTTTTTTCTCTTCTGTAATATCAATGACAGTAGCTGTAATTAATGAACGTTGGTTTAACTGGACAGGGTTTAAACCAATTCGAAGATAAACGATTTTGCCATCCTTTGTCTTACCTTGTACAGGCTGCCTTTGATACATTTCCTTGTGGCTTGGATGGGAGATAAAGTCCATTTTCAACTGTTTGTGTTTGGATCGAATCATTTCTGGAAGTAACATCTCCAATTCTTGCTTGAGAAGTTCGTTTTCACTGTAACCAAAGATTTCTGTAATTCTTGGATTAATAAATTCTATTATCCCGTCAGTATTCACTAAAATAAACCCAGCTGGAGAAGCTTGAGTACAGGCTTTCAACAGGTCTTCAGGAGGGTAATCCATAATCTACCTAAATATTTTTGATTTTTATTCTAATTTCTTTTTTATATTTAATAATTTAAATATTTACAATTAAATAACCGACTGGTACTCAGAAGAAAAAACATTTCAAAGCTTATGAATAATATTTTGTACCTAGAAAGTGATGCTGAAGACGCTAAATTCTTTCTCAACTTACTCTCTAAAAGCTATTACGAATTCCATATCGATCAGGTAAAAACAATAAATGAAGCTAGAGAGCTTATTATAAGTCATAAAAAAGATTACCAGGTGATTATAGCTGATTTAATGCCGGTTGATTCTGCGGGACCTGAAGATACATTTATGACACTAAAATCCATAGATGAGACTATTCCGATTATTTTATTGACGGGTCTTATTGATGACGGGGTAGCTCTTAAATTAATAGCTCAAGGAGCTCAAGATTACCTTGTTAAAAGTGAACTTCGTGCGGTTCACTTAAAACGGGTTATCAAATATGCTATTGAGCGTCAAAAAAATGAAAAAGATTTAAAAACTGCTAACCAAGAACTTAATAAGGTTGTGGACTTTAAAACGAACTTAGCCATGGTATCGCATGAGTTAAGATCTCCTATCGCATGTGTCAAAGAAGGCCTTTCAGCTGCATTAGAGTCACAAGAAGTAACAAATCTATCGAATGATTTTAAAGAAATTCTAAGAGTAAGTTTAAATGCTACTGAGAGGCTCTCTTTCATGATCAACGATCTTCTAGATATCTCTAAAATTGAATCTGGAAAGTTAGATTTAAATATAGAGTCTAGTGATCTTATTGAGCTTATCAAACAAAGTGCTTCATTGTTTGAAAAGCAATGCAAAGAAAAAAATCTTGAGTTAAAGATGGACTTTCCGGAAAGTCCTGTTATTGGAAGTTTCGATAAGCAACGAATTGTCCAGATCTTTACGAATTTTTTTACAAATGCTCTTAAATATACGAGAGAAGGTTCTATCTCAATACAACTGAAACTTGAATCGGGTCATATTGAAGTTCGGTTTTCAGATACGGGGTATGGAATTGAAAAGGAAAACCTAAATAAAATTTTTCTAAAATTTGAGAAGTTTGACAAGGGAAATTCGTCAGGTTCATCTGGGACAGGTCTTGGACTAGCTATCGTAAAAAAAATTGTAGAGCTTCATAAAGGAACCATCTCTGTTGAAAGTGAAAGAGGAAAGGGCACAACCTTTATCCTAAACTTTCCCAAGTCTTCCTAATCTCATTTTGAACTTTTAGCAATTTTCTTTTAAAAATCTCTTGATTTTAAGCGTGATGTATATATACTCTAGGTCACTTAGATTGCGGAAGAATGGCAGAGTGGCCGAATGCGGCTGTCTTGAAAACAGCAGTTGGGAAACCAACCGGGGGTTCGAATCCCTCTTCTTCCGTTTTCTTCTTTTCTTTTCAGACAGAGAATTTCTTGAGATCTTTTTTTCTTTTCGATTATACGAAGAAAAAAGGATTGATTCATGAAGGTTACTTTAGAATTTCAGACAGAAGTAGAAGCAAGCCTAGAAGAGCTTTGTCGCTATCATAGTCATCCACTTGTTTTTTACAGGCTAGTTCCCCCTTGGGGATATTTAAAAGTTATTCACCGAGATCCTGAAATTAAGGTGGGAGCAAAAACTCACATCCAACTTAAAATTTTTGGTCGAAAAAGAGATTTAATCGTTAAACATACTGAAACAGAGCTTCCCCATGGTTTTAAAGATGAGCAAGAAATTGGACCGTTTAAAAGTTATGTTCATGATCATATTTTTACAACAAAAGATAATAAAACCTATCTGATAGATCATTTAGACTATGAGCTACCCTTCGGTTTTTTTGGATATATATTAGGAGGCTGGCTTGTTAAAAGATCGTTCAAAAAGCTTTTCAGATATAGACACAAACTTGTTTCAGAAGATCTTAAGCATCTAGCTTTAGCAAAAGGAAAAAAACGTACAAAAGTATTAGTTTCGGGTTCCCATGGATTTGTTGGATCACAATTAGAATTAGCTTTAGATGTTTTTGGAATGGATGTCTATACGCTTGTTCGAGAAAAATCGACACATCCAAAAGAAGTTTATTTTGATACACGCTCCTCACATATTGATAAGAGCTCTCTTGAAGGATTTGATGCAGTCATTCATTTAGGAGGCGCCAATGTAGCAAATAAAAGGTGGACTAAAAAAGAAAGAAAAAACATTTACGAAAGTCGAGTAAAAAGCACGACCTCTTTAGCAAATACCTTAAACACACTGAACAATCCACCTAAAACTTTTTTAGTGGCGTCCGGAGTTCATTTTTATGGATCTAGCCCTGGAGAAGTTTTAGATGAAACAGCTCCAAAAGGAACGGGCTTTTTGTCTGATGTAGTAAACGATTGGGAAAAGGCTGCAGAAATATACCAAAAAGGCAACGTTCTTCACACTCGCTTCGGAGCTGTGTTAGGCCTAAGAGGCGGAATGCTTAAGAAAACGGTTATTCTCTGTAAATCTTATCTTGGGGCCATACCAGGATCTGGGGATCAAAAACTTAGTTGGATTGTGATAGATGATTTGATTTATCAAATTTTTCATCTAATCACAGCTGAAAAATCAAACGGGGTCTATAACCTAGTCTCTCCAAATTCAGTTTCACAAAAAGAATTTATCGAAGAGCTTTCCAAACAGTTATTTCGCAAAGTTTACTTCAAAATCCCTAAGTGGGTCATTGTGTTAGTGTATGGTAGAAGAGGCAAAGAACTTTTACTCTCAGATATCAACGCAGTTCCAAAAAGGCTTTTAGACGAAAAAGCCTACTTTTCATATCCAAAACTTTTTGATGCACTGAAACACTTACTTGGGAGCTAATCTATGACTCTTGATGAGTATCGTAAGAAAAGAAATTTTGATGTAACAGGTGAGCCTAAAGCTAAAAAAAGGTCTTCAAAAGAAAAGAAGCTATTTGTGATTCAAAAACATAGAGCTAGATCACTTCATTATGACTTTAGGTTTGAATTTAGTGGAGTCTTGAAGTCTTGGGCGATACCTAAAGGATTGTCGAAAAAATCAAAGGATAAGCGTCTAGCGATTCAAACAGAAGATCATCCGGTTGATTATGCTTATTTCGAAGGGACTATTCCAAAAGGGGAATATGGAGCTGGTACCGTGGAGACCTTTGATATTGGATCGTATTACAATATAAAAAAAGATAAGAGTGGAAAGATAGTTTCAATGCGAACCAGTCTAAAAGATGGTCACATTGAAATTTATCTAGAAGGAGAAAAATTCAAAGGGTCATATGCTCTAGTAAGGTTTAAAGATAAGCAGTGGCTAGCAGTGAAAATGAAAGAAAAATCATGAAAAGCGCTAGCGTGTCAAAAGGGCCTAGTTTTAAGCCTCCCATGCTTGCAAGGCTATCTAAAAAGATTTTCTCTGATAAAGGTTGGATCTTTGAAAGAAAATTTGATGGCATCAGAGTTCTAATACTAAAAAAAAATAAAAGAGTTACAGTTTATTCTAGAAATAAAAAAGTTCTAAATAAAACTTTTCCCGAGATGGTGTCTTGGTTTGAAAAAATGAGAGTGGATAATTTTTTAGTTGATGGAGAGCTTGTGAGCTTGAAAAAAGGGCTATCTAACTTTTCTAAGCTTCAGCCTCGCATCAATAGAAAACTTTTCGATCCAGATTCAAAACAAAACGTGAAGGAGACTTTATTTCTTTTTGATATTTTACACTTAAATCAAAAAAAACTAACTTCACTTTCAGTCTTAGAACGAAAAACAATCCTCAAAAAAACAATCCCATTCAATTCAAACATAAGGTGGACATCTCATCGCCGAACAAATGGAGAAGCTTATTTTAATTACGCAAAACAAAAGGGTTGGGAAAATATTTTAGCCAAAAAATCTGATAGTACATATTTATCTAAACGCTCAAGTAATTGGCTCAAATTTAAATGCACGAACGAAGAGGAGATGATTGTTTGTGGATATACAAAACCTCAAAAATCTCGAAACGGATTTGGAGCTTTACTGATTGGCTATTATAAACAGGGGGAGCTCCAATATGCTGGGAAGGTTGGCACAGGTTTTAGCGAGGTATTTTTAAACACTTTTTCAAAAAAATTAAAAGCCATTGAAAGAATTTCCTCTCCTTTCAAGGATAAGAAAGTTTTGGTTAAAGGAGCTATTTGGGTGAGTCCAAAATATGTCTGTCAAGTTGGTTTCACAGAATGGACGCGAGATGGTAAGCTTAGACATCCAAGCTTTTTAGGTCTTAGATAAGATAAGCTAATAAAAACTGTAACGCGTAAATGAGGTATTATGAACCATTTGCTTAAAAGTAACCAAGTTTTAGCTTTTTTAGAGAGTTTAGATTGTTACGAAGATGTTTGGAGAAGGCTTAACTCAGATTTTTTTAAAGAGCAGCAAAGCGTTGTAGAGCAATTTAAAAAATTTATAAATGAATATCCCAACCCTTTCGATAGAGAATGCCTTTTTGGTCATGTGACAGGTTCTGGATTTGTTGTTAATTATGATTTCTCTAAAATGCTCTTAACTCACCACAAAAAGCTTGATAAATGGCTTCAGCTAGGAGGTCATTGCGATGGAGATGAAAATGTTTATAACGTGGCCTTAAAAGAGTGTAAGGAAGAGTCCGGGCTTACATCTTTTGAAGATGGTCCTATAGATGATTTTTTAGATCGAGCACCAGACAAGCCGATAATTTTTGATTTAGATATTCACCTTATTCCAGAGTATAAACAAGTGACCAAGCACTATCACTTTGATGTAAGATACTTATTTATTGCAGATGACTCTAAGCCAGTTATAGTGTCTTCTGAATCTAAAGATGTCAAATGGCACCCAATCACTGACATTTTACATTTAAATTCTGAGAGGTCGATAGCTAGGCCATTAAAGAAAATTTCTCTTTTATCCAAAGAACTGAAAAATAATAATTTATTGTAAATTATTTTTTAAATAATAGATCTCTGACGATAAATTCTTACTTTTTGTTACAATACCTTCCTCTACTTGTTGAGGAAGATCTAATGATTATAACAGTTGAAGAGGCATCAAAAGCTCTTTTAGAAGGTGAGGTTGTAGCTTTACCTACAGAGACTGTCTATGGTCTTGCAGCAAAATTTGACAATGAAAAGGCTGTTAGGGAAATTTTTTCCTTAAAAAAAAGACCTCAAGATAACCCATTGATAGTACATATCGCAAATTTAGAAGAGTTAAAGAGGTTTGTTTTTCCATTAGATCAAGAAACGCTTAGCTTAGCAAAAGCCTTTTGGCCGGGCCCTCTTACCATTATACTGAAAGTAGATACAACACTTGTTCCAAGCCTCGTTAGAGCGGGTCTTAAGACAGTAGCTTTCAGGGTGCCAAATCATGAACAAACACTTGAGGTTATTAGACAAGTTGGTCCATTGGTGATGCCATCTGCAAATCTCTCTGGAAGACCATCCTCAACAGCTCCTAGTCATGTTGAGCAAGACTTTGGATCTCATGTTCCAGTTGTAGATGGAGGATGCTGCTCAAAAGGAGTTGAATCAACAGTTATTGTAAAAGATAAGGATAATTGGAAAATTGCAAGGCAAGGATTTCTAAGCAAAGAGCAAATAGAAGAGGTTTTACAAAAACCTGTAGAATCCTTTGAAAGAGACGGAAAAGTTATTTCTCCTGGAACGAAATACAAACACTATGCTCCAAAAGCTACGCTCAGATCTCTTTCTGAGTTAAGTGATACAAGAGGAAAAGTAATATTGGGGTTTAGAGAGAGAGTTTATAAAAATACAAAGAAAACTTATTTCTTCTCATCTGTAAATGATCCAGAAGGTATCTGTCAGAGCCTTTATAACATTTTAAGGCAGTTAGATCATGAGCATGTCAAAGAAGCTTACGTTGATATGGACTTTCCAAAAAATGGTCTTTATCAAACGATCTATGAAAGATTATTAAAAGCATCTCATAATGAAAAAAATCAAAACGTGAAACACTTAGTAAAAGGAGTTGAAAGTAATGTCTAAGCCAAAAATAAAAATCAAAACAAGCGAAGGGGAAATTGAAGTAACACTAAAACCAGATGTCGCTCCAAAAGCCTGTGAAAACTTTCTAACACTTGCTAAAAAGGGTTACTATAATGGAGTGATCTTCCATAGAGTTATCAAAGACTTTATGATTCAAGGTGGAGATCCTACAGGAACCGGAAGTGGAGGAGAGTCTACATGGGGAAAACCTTTCGAAGATGAGTGTACAAGTTCTGTGCAGTTTAATAAAAAGGGACTTTTAGCTATGGCAAACGCAGGTCCTCATACCAATGGATCTCAATTTTTTATTACTACAGCAGAAACACCGTGGTTGAACGGCGCTCACACTATATTTGGTGAAGTGACTCAAGGTTATGACATTGTTAAAAAAATTGAGAATGCAGAAACAGGGATCCAAGACAGGCCTGTTAAAGAGCTTAAAATAATTTCTATAATGGTTGCATCTTAAGCAATAAAGGGCTTAGGCCGCTACCTAAGCCCTTATAGTTTAAAATAGTTTTAATTTATTTATATAACTACCTTTTAAGTAAATTAATGTGTTATAATTTTTGAACATTACTCAACCAATCGTTTAAAAAAATGGCATCAGTTACATTAAGTTCACAACCTACAACACCAGTTAGTTCTCCTCAAAAACAAAAGGGAGCTTCTGCACAACAAGTTACCCCTCAAAAAGTAAGGGATCTTACCCAGGTTTTTTCAAGTCCTACTACGAAAAGTCATATCCAAAATGCTAATCAAACAGTTACGCCTCAGAGAAGATCTAAGATTCGTTCTGGTGTATCAGCTCTTGAGAAAATGTACGACGACGCTTCGACACAACCACAAAAAGACTTTGCAGATAAGAAAGTGACTCAAGTTGCTAAATCTATTCTAGGTGCTGCAAGTTCTTTTCATGTTGATACAGAACGAGGGCATTCAGATGTGTATGCTGCTAGAGATTTGATGTGGTACAAAGATGATGCATTAGATCCAGTTCTCAAACAGCATAAAAAAACTCCACGACATGTTTTTGAAGAAGAGCTAAAAAATGTTTTTGTAAATATCGATCACTTAACAGCTCCAACTGGTAATGGAAAAGGATGGCATTATGTGAAACCTGGCGATGCAAATGCTGCATATATTACAAAATTTGCCATAAATTTAGACACAGGGGTCTATCTAGGTAGATTTCAGCTTCCAACAATGGTTAAATCAAAATTTTCTACATTTTACTCGAGCTCAATTGCGAATGCAGATGAGCTTACCAAAATTTTAAGAAGAGCTGACTTTAGTTTAAGTTCAAAGCTTGGAAAATCTTTGTGTAAAGTTACAGAGAGTTCTGGAAAAGCATTTTATGCAGAATATATCACGAAGTTCAATGATATTGATAGATATCATACTCTCTATCCACTTTTCAAAGTGGTAGATGCTACAAAAGCTGTCACTGCAAGCTTGCCTACTGTAGAGCTGATTAAAAAAGGTGAGAATTTAAATGACACGTCATATGGTTTAAGCAAATCACCGTCTGATCTTAGACATGATATTAGAGATTGTATAAAAAATATTGGATCAAAGAAATCTCCAATCCAATATTTTGATGGAAGTGACACATTTTATATAGACTTAGCTTGGTATTACAAAGCTAAAAATTCAAAATTTCCTGCGTCTCAGGGATTTTTAGTTAAAAGCAAAATTTCAGACCATAATACCTCATATGATAGGAATATGATTCAATCTGAAATTGCGCACTCAGGTGTTTAACTTGCGATTTTCAAAAGCTCTATTTCAAAGTGTAAATCTTTCCCAGCAAGAGGGTGATTAGCATCTAGTGTTACAGTGTCATCAGCTATATGAGTTATTGTAACAATAATAGATGGACCCTCTGGTTGTTTTAGCTCAAGCTGAAGTCCTAGCTCGGGGCTTATATCTGTAGGGAAATTTTCCTTGTTAACATCTGAAACGAGCTCTTTCATATGAGGACCATAAGCCTCTTCAGAAGAGATTGTGATGGACTTGGTCTCACCTTCTTGCATTCCAAGAAGAGCATTTTCTAACCCAGGTATAATGGATTCTTCACCAATTTTAAATGTAATTGGATCTTTTTCCATAGATGAATCAAAAATTGATCCATTTTCTAATTTTCCTGTGTAATGTACACTAACGACATCACCTTGTTTGACTTCTTTGCTCATAAAGATCCTTGATTTTAAGATGAGTAGATACTTTTTGCTTTAAATTCCACGTTTAGTTGCAGTAGATTAATAAGTCAATGGTAAAACATCAATCACAAACTCGTTGAGTCAAGATTATGAGCATCAAAAAACGCATAGCCCTTATTATTGGAGGGAAGAGTTTAGAGCATGAAGTGTCTATTCGATCAGGAATAAATATCTTAAACGCTTTAGATTTGAATAAGTATACTCCACTTCTAATTGGAATCACTAAAACAGGTAAGTGGTATCATTTAGATAGCTCTAAACTACTCATTGAGTATTTAAAATCAGATTATCTTGCTCTAGATGATTTACCAGGTGTTTTTATAGAGAAAGTTGATTTTGGATCTCTTCAAAAAAACGTGGATATGGCTTTTATTGTCTTGCATGGTTTTGGTGAGGATGGATCGGTTCAAGGGTTTTTAAAAGTTTTAAATATTCCGTTTGTGGGATGTGATATTTTATCGTCAGCTATCTGTATGGATAAAGACATATCAAAAAGGATTTTAAGAGAATCTGGTTTGAATGTGGCCAAGCACAAAGTTTTTAGAAGGGCTCAAAAAGTTTCTGCAAAAGAAGTTGAAGAAGACTTAGGTTTTCCAGTCTTTGTAAAGCCTTCCCGATCGGGGTCATCTGTCGGAATAGAAAAAGTTTCAAATGAAGAAGAGTTGAAAAAAGCTATTCATGAAGCCTTTAAATATGATCACAAAGTGATTGTTGAAGAAAGCATAGATGGTATGGAAATAGAGTGCGCTATTTTAGGAAATGACAAACCTATAGCATCCCTTCCTTCACAAGTCATAGTTACTGGTCATGCATTTTATAATTATGATGCAAAATACCTCGATAACGATGGGTGGTATATTGAGTGCCCTGCGAAACTTCCTAGTGAGCTATCAAGAAAGATTCAAGAAGAATCGATAAAAGCTTATAAGGCATCAGACTGTCAAGTGATGGCACGCGTAGACTGCTTTGTGACAAAAGATGAGACGGTTTACATAAACGAAATTAATACAATTCCTGGATTTGCTAATATAAGTCAGTATCCGAAGATGTGGGATGTTTCAGGCATAGCTTACCAGGATTTGATATCTAAACTTATAGATCTATCTTTTGAGTATCAAGATAAGGAAAATTCTCTTATTAAAACATTTAGTAAGACTACCCTGAAAGTTTAAGAAGCTTTAAAACATCTATGGCAGGATTTATTGGAGTACCCTTGTAGGGATAGTAATGCATAGCTATATTTGGGTTGTAGTTAAGCTCTAGAATGAAATATTTCTTAGCTTTTAGATTAGGTATAATCATATCAATGCCACAGATTTTTGCCTCGATGGCTTTTGTTGCCTCTATTGCAAGATTTTTGAAATACTTGGGAATATCTTTTGTACATTCTATGGCATCTCCACCTGTAGATACATTTGAGTTTCTTCGTAAGTAAATTTTTTGTCCTTTTTTCAAAATCGATTGGAAATCTAGCCCTTGGGCTCTTAAAAAAGCTTTTTCAACAGGCCCAGGCTTGATATGTTCTTTTAAGGGTTTTGGGAACGCTTTATCTTGATTTTTTCTTTTTATAAGCTCTGTTATTGAAGCTGTTCCATCTCCAATAACATTAGCAGGTTCTCTTCTAAGGACTCCTACAAGCTTATTATTAATTACTAAAAATCGATACTCGAAGCCTTCTATGAACTCTTCAATCAAAATATGAGTGTCGCATTTAAAAGCATTGTCGATTGCTTTTTTTAAGCCGAGTTTGTCGGATCGTCTGACAAAAGAAATACCATCTCCAAAATTTGCTCTTGATGGCTTTAGCGCTACAAGATCTGAGGTTAAATGTTCGGCAAGCAGTAATGCTTGCTTTTTGTCGTCTGTGTAAAAGCTTTTGGGAACATTGATGTTTGTTTTCGAAAGAATAGTTTTTGTGTCATGTTTATTGCTTAGTAAATGATACGTCAAATAACTATCAAATCGAGTTATTGTAGCCTGTTTTACAAGCTCTACTTGTCCATCTTTTTCAAGCTCTATAAGATTCTCTAACCGATTTAGGACTTTGATATTAATCCCTTGCTTAAATGCTGTGCGTATTAATAACTGAGTTGATTGTTCTAAATCTTCGAAACCTTTTAGATGCTTGCTCTGGTAATCTTCAAGTTCTTCTAGGTCTATCAATGATTGCTTGGATGCTTTAGTTAATTCTTGGTCAAATTTTTTTATAGCGTTTACCTGCTGTAAATTGCTTAGATGTTTTTTTGCAAGCTTTAGCCCTAACTCAATATGGGACTTTTCTAAAGCTATTAAGTGCGCTGGGCAGAGTTTTACATCTTTAATTTTTTTAAATTGATCTTCGACAATCTTTTCGTAAGATGTTTTGCATTGAGATTTGTCTAGAACTTTCGCTAAAGCAAAGAGATCTTTAAAAATGCTTTTTGCCCAGTTTTGAGCTGGGATAGGCCCCTTAGCTGTTTTTAATAGAAGATTTGGTTTTAATCCCTCAAGACTGACTAAATTTTGATTGTCCCAACTGTTTTCTAACTCTGTTTGGCAGATATTTTCTTTTAAAGCGCAGTAAAGGAAAAATAAATATAAAAAATGAAGCTGGTTTTCTTCGATTCCGATTGGAGAGTATGGGTTTAAATCTATGGATCGAATTTCTAAGTATTCAATACCGAATTGTTTTAGCGCTTCCAAGGGAGTTAGTGTATTGTTCTGAGGTTTTGGTCTAATGCGCTCATAATGCTCATTTTCTATTTGTAAGGAGTTTGCATTGAGCTGAACGCGTTTACCATTCCTTATAAGTCCTAGCTTTTGAAAATTTTTACAAGGGGAATTGATAGCATGTTCTAAGCTAGAAAGGTATTGATCAAAAGAGTTGAAAGAAATTTTCTGGGGACATTTTGTCTTATTGCAATAACCAAAGGGGCTCATCCGCAACGATGTTGCAAAGCCTTCATAGGCTTTGATATCTTCTAAATTTGCATAACTTTTATCAAAGGTAGGGCTGGCTCCAAACAGATGCGATAAAAACCAGCTTTCACTTAAAAAATTTTGGCAGAGATGAAAATAGAGCTCGTTTTTAAACTCTTTTAATTCGAGCGTAGATTTTTTTAGGTTATACAGTTTCTTTAGAAGTTTTTGGCCAAAGGAGAAGTTGACATGCACTCCACTAATAAGCTGCATCTTTTTCCCATAGCGAAGAGATAAGCCTTCTCTGTAAATGTGCTTTTCCATGGCGGTTGTGCTCGATCCATAGTTAGCTATGGGAATATGATCATCTAGAAGGCAAGGCATAGATAAGGGCCATAAAAGCTCATCTTTTAGGCGAGCGGACACATGCTTTTGTAAATGGCTTAGATACGTAGTAGCTTGCTTGATATCTGAAAAAACTGGAGTGATAAGCTCTAGTTGAGATTCGGAAAAATCTGTAGAAATACTCGGATGAGTTAAAGGAGCTCCGAGTGCTTTTGGATGCTTTATTTGAGATAGATAACCATGTTGATCTACTCTAAGGGCTTCTTTTTCTAATCCCACACAATAATCAAGAAGTATTTTAGAGCTAATGCTCCTTAAATGGCTTAGAGTATCTTTAAATGCCAAAAGACAGCCTTTTTTGTTAACTTCAAAGCTTTTATGATAAAGACGGTGTTGATTATTGTCAGTTAAAGAGAGTTCTTTCTTACTCTATCATAGAGAAATCAGTTTACTTAAATCCATTTCTAACCACTTCTTTAAATTAGATATCTTTAAATTTTAAAATATAAAGATTGTAAAAAAAAATATAATTTATTTACATGTAAAGCATGGTAAGGATTAATTTTAAATCAAACTACGGCGCTTCTGAATTTAACCCAGAAGATTTAAATGTTGATGAGCATAACGCTTATGTTCTAAGCACTTTAAAACCTGATGAAGCTTTAATTTATGATGGTAAGAGTGGAAAACTTAAAGCAGAAAAATCGAAGACTCATTCCTTAGCTGTAGGAAAACATTTTCCTAAAACTGTAACAGATCGTTTTGATTTAGATTCTACGATTTGTAGGGCCTTAGGTACTTTAGCTGAAAGAGTTAGTATTAAAAAATTTGAAGACTTTCAAGATGTAGATTCGATTTTTGAAAAAATCTCTGGTAGAGGCTTGTTACAAGCTCCAGGCGAAGCTCATAAATATTTCCACTCTATTTTAGCTCCGAAACTCGAAAATATTGACTTTGCTGTGGCTCCATTTACAAAAAAGTACTTAGCTGTTTTTAAAGATATTTTTAGAGCTGAAAAATGTTCTCCAACTATGGCAATGGTAAAAGCTGCCAATATGATGCTATATGATCCCGATGTGCCCAGCTATTACAAAGATCTCATTAAACCAAAGCTTATCGATGGAGGAATGTCAGGGGTTTATTTTGTCAAAGATATTTTAGGAAATGAACTAGGAGTGTTCAAACCCACGCTTGAAGGCGCGTATCTAAGAGATAATCCAAAAGGATTAACGCCAGAGAAGTTGAAAAGATTGCTAAAAGCAGAAGGGTTTTTTCCGACTAAAAAGGGTTTTACATTAGATTGCGGAACAAAAGCAGAAATGTTTGGTTACACTATTTCTGAAGCGCTATTTCCGGGCTTTACTCCTGAAACAGGTGTTGTCACCTTAAAATTCCCTCAGATGCAAACAGATCCAAAATCAAAAATTATCTTAAAAGAAGGCTCTTTCCAAGCTTTAGCTCAAGGGATTATGTTTGGCAACCTTTCTCCAGACGAGCTTAATACTCTTCCGGCAATGCAGTTCCAGATGCTTGGAGTATTAGATATTATTAGCGGTAACAATGATAGGCATGCTTTTAATTTCTTTTGTGATCTAAAAAAACAAACTATTTCTCCAATAGACCACGGATTAAGCGTTGGAGAAGACCTTATCCTTTCTAAGGATATTCCTGTTCCTCTCTCTGGGCTTGATATGGTAGGGTATTTGTATTCTAGTCAACTAACTGAGCCATTAGAAGAAAACGTGCAAGAGGCTATTTTAGAGTTCCCTTTAGAAGAGGTTATTAAAAAACTAAAAGCTCAAGGAGCTACAGATAATCAAATTCGTGGTGTTGAACTCAGATACAAAGCTTTAAAATTATGCATAACTAAAGGATTTAACCTGCAGCAAGCTGCTAGAATGTTGTCAAGTTTTGGTAAGGGAAATGGTTTGTTTGGGCAAATACAACTTATCATGCTATACGAAAATGCTAATCGTCTTCCTACAGAAAAATCAATACTATCTGGTTTCAACGCCTCCGATGAACCTAGCTTGGAAGAAATTAAGGAACAATTGGAAGGGGTTAACAAAAGGTCGTATGTTGCAGAGAGATTTTTGCAAGAAAACCCACAAACATTAAGTGACCCGATAGCTTTTTATAATGACTTATTGAAAAATTTTTCTAATGTATTAGATTGTTTAGATCCAAAAGTGTATCTTGTAGAATAATTCCGAGGATTGCTTATAGAAGCTTAGGTTATATAACAATTCTCAAAAATAGAGACTTTAGCTAATGAAAATAGAAAATGAAAGACCGTGCGCTATATATAGGACAAGCGACCTAAAGGTGTTAGCACGTTTCCCAGAAGGGCTGTTTAAGGGAAGGCCGTATGTCGTTAAAATTGAATACGATCCTGACTTTGAAAATTTTTGGAAAAATATTCAAAAATTAGGTGGTATAACACTTTCTGACTTGGATGCCAAAAAATATGAGCATTTAGAACACCCTCCATTCGTTCCTTATAAAGACCCTTATTTTGCTTTGGCTTTTTTTAATGACTATTTCATGCATCAACTATCTAACCCAACTCTTGCTTGGAAGTATTTAGATTAGAGCTAAATAACATGTCTTTAGTCCTTCTCTTAGAATTTTCTACCCCTTTCGGTACTGTAAAATTCTAGATAAAATCTCTTCGATCATTTTGACAATGTCATCTAAGGTGTTTAGCAATCCATAGATCATTTGGACGTTTTTATTGGATTTAATATCGATACGTTTTTGCAGCGCAATTCTTTCAAATTCATTAATTAACGCTTCAACTTTTAGCCAAGGAAGTAAATTGTATGTAAAAAACCTATTGCTAGCGTCGTAGTAGTTTGGTGGAGTAGAAAATGATGCCCAAAGAGGACATTTTAGATGCTGCCCAAGAAACTGCTCAAATTGAGATTTTGTCGAAAATTTGGAAAAGGCCTTATGTGTATCTTTTACAACGAGGGTAGGTTCTTTTAATAAGTGTGTATCAATTAAGACATTTTGGCCGTTAGCCCATGTGATACTTGTTTTGCTTGTAGAGTCTGTTTGGACGGGTATGGGCATAACTTAATTTTTTTCGTTCATTTTTTTTATAGCTCGAACCATTCGATTGAGCTCTTTTTGAATCTCTTTAGACATAAAGCTCATGAAGTGATAGACCATTTGATCTTTTTCACTTTTTGAAAGTTCGATATCAAAACCTGAAAATAACTCTTTAAAATCTTCATCTCTGTAATTAAAGGTTGGTATTTGAGGAGGTGATTGATCGATTTTCATGATGATTTTTTCTCTCTGATAAATTCAAAGTCTTTTTTATCTAGATCTTTTTCAAAACTAGCTTCTTGTTTTTGAGACAGCCTTCTGTAATCTTCAAAATTATGAATGATATGAGGTCTTACAAAGACAATGATATTTTTTTTCTCTTTGTCTATCTTTGTTTTACTAAAGGCAGCTCCTATTAAAGGAAGACCTCCTAAACAAGGAATCCCTGTTTTTCTTCTTGTCTTAGAATTTTTTACCATTCCGCTAAGGACTAAAAAGTTTTTATCAGGGACATGGGCTTTTGTGACCATGTTTGTCTTTGAAGTAATAATACCATTAGCAAGTCGTATCTCTAGGTCGCTTAAATCCTCCCTTGCTTCAGTGATTTCTTCTTTGATATCTAAAGTTATCACATCGCCATCACCTAGAAGGGGAGTGATGCTAAGAGATACTCCTACATCGCGGTACTCGATGTTTGATGAGGTTTGTTGCGCAGCGCCAACTGTTTCTATGACAGATCCTGTGAAAGGAATGTTGTCTCCAACAAAAATAGTGGAGCTTTTGTTGTCTTGAGTTAAAATTTTTTGATTTAAAACAACCGAAGCTTTTCCATCTCTTTGTAGCGCTGAAATAAGGGAGGCAAGGCTTGCGAAGCTTTTCCCTTTATGAAAAATAAGATCTCCAATGACACCTAGATCAAAACCTTTTCCTAATGGAATTGTTTGATTTGATGGTTGCCCTGGAGTAATTGATCGGATTGCTTTACCAAGAGTCGATCCGCCGCTCTGAAAATTTCCAATACCGAAGTTGAGTTTGTTGTCGATAGAGCCTTTCCCAGCCCATTCAAGACCAAACTCCATGTTGTCTTTGACCCTAGTTTCTAAGACAAGAACCTCGATAAATACTTGCTTTTGAGGTTTGTCTAAAGATTTAATAAGATCTAAAATTTCATAGGAAGTTGCTAAATTTGAAGTGAAAACTAAGCTGTTTGTCGTGTCTATCCATTGAAGAGAGTTGACTGCTTGGATAAAATCTTCATTGGTTTGGTTTGCAGACTGTGACCCAGCTATTTGTTTAATGACTTTCAAAATGTCATTTCCAACATGGTATTGGAGTTTGTAGAAGTGGAATTTACCGTTATGAGAAATGTTGTAGGGGCTTTGTTGATCTTTCAAAGAGGTACTTTTAAGCTTGAGATCAGATTTGTGACTGAGTGAAAGGGTTTTATTGCGGATTTCATACTCATTCATCTTCTCGATTAGATAGTAATCATCGTGATCAATGATTTTGAAGTGATGTTGAAACAAAATATGCTTGAGTGCTTTTAAGATTTTTTCTTCTGATGAAGATGTTCCAGATATAAATGAAACGATAAAATCTAGCTCATGATCTTTAAAGATAAAGTTTTTCTTGCAGACTTTACTAACAAACTTGATGAACTCTTTAATTTTGACTTCGCTAAAGTTTACAATATGTTTTTTTTCTATAAAATCACTTGATTCCGCATTTCCGGATGCGATTGAAAAAAGAAAGAGCGTCGCTAAATATACTAAAATCCGCTTCAACATACTTCATTTTGAGTTTGGAAAAAACAATGTGATAAGGGAGGATAACAAGACTTTGGCTTTGTAAGTAGAGCAATTTTAATTTTAGTTAAAAAGCTAAGTCATTTACCTAAGCACTTAGAACGTAGATCTTTAGTTAACTGTGAGTTAGGGTGTTTTGTTCTTTATGAAAAATTAATCTTTTATTGTTGCTTGTCTAAATGTTTTTTTTGAGCCTTTTTGCAAAAGCTCAAAAAAGTTGCAACAACTTGGTAAGAGAAGTTGTCTACTTTAAAGATTTTCAATTTTGAGTTTAGGAAGAGATTTATCTACTGGAAAATTGAAAATTTTAGAATAGAAGTAAAGCTCAGATTCTAATGCTTTTTTAATATTTTCAGAGTTTCTAAACCCATGACCTTCTCCATCGAAAAGAATGTAAGCAGTAGGGATTTTTTTCCTTTTTAAAGCCTCGAACATTACTTCAGCTTGCTCTTTGGGAACAACTTTATCTTCAGATCCTTGAAGCAGTAAGACTGGACACGATAGCTTTTCAACTGAATTAATTGGAGAGAGTTTTTGGTAAATATCTTTCCTTGTTGGATAAACATCTATGAGATGATCTAAATACCTAGCTTCAAATTTGTGAGTATCTTCTGCTAATGCAATCAAATCACTAACACCATAATAACTAACACCTGCACTAAATGTATCAGTAAAGGTTAAAGCAGCAAGTGTTGTGTATCCTCCCGCACTACCACCTTTGATAACTATTTTATGAGGATCAGCAAGGCCTTGCTTTATTAAGTATTTAGCTCCATTTTCACAGTCTTGAATATCTACTATTCCCCAGTTTTTGTTAAGTCGTTCTCTATAGGCTCTTCCATAGCCAGTGCTTCCTCCATAATTGATTTCAAAGACTCCAATTCCTCTGGAAGTAAAGTATTGTGTCTGCATACTAAAGTTTGGATATACATTGGCAGTGGGTCCTCCATGACATTTGATAATAACTGGAGCTTTTTCATCACTTGGAGCTTTTACATCTGGGTTATGAGGAGGATAGTAAAAGCCATAAGATGTTTCTCCTTTTTCTGTTGGAAATGCTATAGGAAGTGGCTTTGAAATATAACTTTCATCAACGTGTATTTCTTGGGATGTTTTTATAGTGGAAAATTCTTCAGTTTTTAAATTCAAGCGAATAAGGGTTTGTGGACTTTTTGGAGAACTAGCGGTAAAAACAACCTCATTTTCCTCAAGAGTATAAAGGTTATTTATACATGTATAGGGAGTTGAAAGTTCAGAAAGTTTTCCCTTTTCCACATCAATTAAATACAGGCAATCTACCCCTTTGTTTGTTCCTGATGCTACGATTGATTGTTTCCCGTTAACATTGACAAAACAGTATGTACTATCTCCAAAAACCCACATAGGTCTTCCAAACTCAAGTTCCTTAGGGCAGATAGGTTTTGATTGCTCATTTTCTAAACGGTAAAAATTCCACCAGCCTGATTTGTCGGAAATATAGTAAAGATGCCCATCATCAGAAAATAATGGATCAACAATAGCCTCACTGATACCTCCAGCAACAAGGGTTGCGTTAGATAAAGAACTGCCTTCAATATCTGCTATCCACAGCTCCGATCCATCCCAGGGCATGTTAGGTTGATTCCAAGAAACCCAGGTGATTTTTTTTCCATCTTGGGAGATTCGTGGACACATATAAAAATCATACCCAGAAGCGATTTGGATAACGTTTGAAAGCTTAGTGTCTACACATATAAGTGAGTTTTCTACTGTTCCGTTTGTGTGTGTTTCAGCAACTGAATAAATGTATCTGCCGCTTTGATCAACAACAAAATCTGCGAATCGATAATCCGGTAAATCAGTAATTTGTCTTAATTTATCTTGGGATAGCATATACAGTTGTTGATCTTTATAAGAGACAAAATAGATTGTACCATTCTGAACGGTAAAGCATTTACCTCCATACTCGTGGGCTTTTGTTCTAACATTAGTGGTGTTAGGTAAGGCTTCAATAATACCTTTTGAGTGAAATTTTTTAAGGGCAACTCTTCCATTGTCTTCAGGAAGTCTTTCTGTCCAATAGATGCTTGTCTTATCAACATGAACTCTATCTATTGCATGGCTTTTTTCTACAACCATATCGCTAGAAATCGGCGTATTCCAAGAACCATAAGCTTTAGTTTGCATTGTATCTCCTGTATCGTGAAAAAGTAACTGTAAGCTGAGTAGATAAAATAAAGCTCTCATATGCCTTACATAACACATTTTAAATTAGCCTTTGAATCTACTGTAGCAAAGTGAAAAAAATCTACTCGAAATCCAAAAAAACATAAAAATTCAAAATTTTCCATGACATGAAATGATGCTTAGCATAGAGTCGCTTCTCAAACTAAATAAAAAGGAAATATTAAGATGAAGCGTTTTAGAATTTTATCCCTAGATGGAGGGGGAATTCGAGGTATTTATTCCTTAAGTGTGCTTGCAGCTCTTGAAAAATCAGTTGCACTTCATGATAGATTTGATTTGTTTTCTGGAACTTCAACAGGATCTATAATAGCTCTTTGCTTAGCGCTTGGAATGAAAGCCGAAGAGGTTTTGAAGCTTTATAGTGAAATGGGTCCTTACGTTTTTGTTAAATCTGAAAGCGAGAACCAGGCAATCTACCAAAATAAAGCGCTTTTTGACATTTTATCTCAGAAGGTTTTTAGCAATGGATTGAAACTTAGTGACCTTAAGAAAAAGGTAGTTATCCCATCATTGAGATTAAAAACAGCAGATAAACTAGGTGTTTTTCCAGAAATTTATAGTAATTTCGATAACTGCGTCAATAAAGAGGCCTTGCTAACAGATGTTGCAGCTAGTTCTTGTAGCGCTCCTGTCTATTTTCCATCCTTTAAGGGGTCCATTGATGGAGGAGTTTTCGCCCCTAATCCTACAATGACAGCGATAACTGAATCTTTGAAAACGGGTGTGTCATTGGAGTCTATCCAAGTACTATCGATTGGAACAGGAAAGCTTCCCTTATGCTTCCCGGATGAAATTTCTTGGAATGCAAAAACCTGGTGTGAAGAAACTAGAGAAGAAAAAATTTGTAATTTCCCATTGATGACTGTGTTTACTGAATCGATGGCTCAAAATGTTTCAGACGAGAGTCAATATCTTCTCAAAGAAAATTATTTACGGATTAACGGTTTATTGCCAGAGATTATTGAAATAGATGATGTATCTAAAGCTGAAACTTTATTTATGCAAGGACTAGAAGCATTTTCAAAAAATCAAAAAGCCATTCAAGAGTTTTTCTCTTAATTTTAAACTTGTGACAAAACCACTTACTAAGGAGGTTTAAAATGGCATTTATAACAAAGGGCATTGCTATTAGTGCTTTGCTTATTTCAACTCAGCTTCTAGCTGAGCTACCGACTTTTTTTAAACAGCAGACCGATGCTATAGAGCAATTCATGCAAAAGCACCCAGATCTTGGTGAATCAATTAAAGGAGATGAATCAACAAGAAGAGAAATATTTAATTATCATAGAACTCTTAACTATTCGATGAGGCGTTCTGCCGTAACTCAAGAGGACTTAGAAGAGTTATTTTCTTGGTATAAAAGTCATATTGACTCTAACGCTAAATATTTCAAACATAATCATATCAGTTATACGGAGTATCCATATCTTCCACAGCTTCGTTTGCAGGTCTGGATTAATCTATATGAGTGTAAAATAAAAATTGGGGATGAGATTCAACTAGTTAATGATCGGAAAGATCGTCGAGAAATAGCTAAAACAATTGGTTTTTCTCCATGCTCCTATTTGTCGACAATTCTTTTAAAAGAAGGGAGACTTTTCGTAGAAAATGACTCCACGACTGAAGAGAAACGAAAAAACGTATATACAACATTATCATTGATTCCACGTAAGCTTATTAAAACAGAAAGTATCCGTATTAGGGATTATATAGGCATGCAAATATACAAAGACGAAAGATTTGTAAAAAAAACCGGGGTCAATATTTTCACAAATTGCAATTTGCCTGTGATTGCTCATGAATTAAATCACACGTTGTATACGGACATAATTAAGCTTGGTGGCGGTTGGCACCCAAATGTCAGAAAACTGTATCTCTTAGCAAGGGTTGCTGGTGAAGATGTTAAATTTAAGCCTGAGACATATGCGTTTGATCTAAAGGCTACTAAGGAGCATTTCCAGGAAAAAGGTCTTTGGGATGGTTTGGAGTCTTCTTGGGATAACACCTGGAGTAGATATTGGCGTTTTGGCCCAGGAAGAGAAAAGAATCTAAATTGGGCAAGACAAGCTGGTCCTTTTGATAAAAGAGGCGTTCCATTTTTTTTACAGTTTCCACAAGAGATTTTGGCAGGATTTGCTAATATTTACTTTAATGACTCTCAAAAGCTACTCGATACATGCGTAGAAAAATTTCACCAGGGGTATAAAGAACATATCAATCAGTTCTTGCTCTATGTTGATATTTATTCTGACAGGCCTGGAAGAAGTTGGTTTTATAAATCAGACCCTGAAGAATTTCTTGTTCGCGAAAAGGTTTTTTTAAGACGAAATAAAGATAAATATATTCGTAAAATCACGACTGATGAGAAAACTTATGTGTTCACTCTAGCAGATCAGGGAATTGTCGAAGATATAACTGTATTCGAAGAATAAGTAATTTTTTATACAAAAGACCTTGGATCATCAAGGTCTTTTCTTTGAAATTTTATCCAAAAGAATATGACTTGCATCACTTAAAACGATTGCAGCTATTATCCAGATAAGTTCATCTTTATAAGATCTGCTAAGCCGCAGAATCTTTTCAGTACTAAAGGTTTTTTTGCCGAGATATAAGATCAAAGCTGCCCAGAGACCTAGCCAGAGAACTCTTGTTATAAATCCAAATATGAAGTGATGAGAGATTCCTCTATGCTTAAATACCTTGGAATAACTCCTAAAAGGAAATGTTAGTATACCTCTAAGACTTTTGAGCTTTATTTTAGAAGCGATATCCATGTCTGGATTCATAAACAGTGTGGCATATAGAAATGTTGAAGTAAAAAGAAGTGTTTCTTTGAAGTTAGTGTCTAAATATCTAAATATGACAAACAAACAAAGAGGCAGCGTTATAAGTAAGCTAAAAAGAGAGTGAGTTTTATAATTTGACATGGAAGGTTCCCTTGATTATATGATAGACAAGTAAGTAAGCTATCTTTTTCGAGGTTTATATGAAAAAATTATATATTTGTTTAGCCCTATGTATATCTTTACCAGTATTCTCAACAATGGCTCGTTTTCAAAAAGAGAACAAGGCATGCGAACTTGTTGAGCAAACGTTGGTTATTTTAAAGCCAGAGTCTGTCACAGATAGACATATTGGAGATATCTTGCAAATATATGAAACTAGTGATCTTCGTATTATTGGTTTAAAGATGAGGCTATTAAGCAATGATGAGGCTGAGAGGCTCTATCAAGTTCATAAAAAGAAAGATTTTTATAACGACTTGACTAGTTATATTAGTTCTTCCCCAGTAATTTTAGTTGTTTTAGAAGGACGGAATGCTATCAATAAAGTGAGAGATTTACATGGAACAACAAATCCGGACGAAGCTGATAAAAAGTCAATTCGTGGGAAGTTTGGTGTTTCAAAACAAAAAAATGCCGTTCATAGCTCGGACTCTGTAAAATCTGCAAAGAAAGAAATCTCGGTCTTTTTTACTAAGGAAGATCTTTTTTCCCCTTGCGCAAAGCTTGTATTTCAATAAATTGCGCTTAAGGTAAAAGTCTGGATGTATTTAAGAAGGAAGTATTTTCTTCAGTTTCGCTTTCTATTTCCTTTTTCCAGGAGCCAAGCGCTTTGATAATATGATCTTCAAAAAGACGATATTCATCAGCTTGATCGAATTTTAGAAGGAAGCCAACACAGGTAATATCGTACACATTGACTAGAGCATGGGTGAATTCATGGCAAGAAGTTAATAACTCGTCTAACAACTTAGAAATAAATCTAGAAAAAGATGGGTGAAGGGCTCCTAACATCAAAAGATAGTGCTCTTCATAAATTTTTGTCTGCATGTAGTAGATGTCTTTATTAAAATCATGCTCCAAAACACTGAGAAGTTTTAAGAATAGTTCCTTAAGTATATGAGGAGAAAGTAGACTCTGCATGTAGTTTGGAGTCAAAGCATAGAAAAAATTTTCTAAGAGAAAATCATTCCGTATATTACTTTGAGTGAGTAAGGCTTTTAACTCTGTAAGCACTTCGTGCTGTTTTGCTATCATTCCACCGTTATAGTCGCGTACATCACCAATAAGCCTCGTGATTTCCGAGACAACACAAAGTCTGGCTTTATGCAGGTCTAAAGAGAAATCTTTTCTTAAAAACTGTTTCTTATCAAGGCGTATTTCAAAGACATTAGCTTCTTTGGGATAGCGTTTTCTTAATATCCCTACCATTCGAACATCATGTTCATATAGTTTCAAGATTGTGTTACTGCTTTGAAAGAGTTCCTTTAGGTTTCTTTCATTGGGTTTTACAAGTCTTAATAGAATGACTAAGAATGAAATTTCAAAAGCTGTTTGTTTGTGAAAATTTACAATAACTTGAGGTAGATCGTGGATGTACTTAAGTTGTTTGGATAGGTCTAAAATGTTTCTCATAACCTCTTCTTCATTTCTATGAACAAAGACAGGGTTCATGACGCTTTCGATTCTGTTTTTGATCTCTCTTGGAAGCTTTTGTCTTAGAAGCTTGATATCATTAGGCTTAAAAGCAGCTTTGTTTGGATGCTTAATTTCCAAGTAGATGGTAACAACTCTATTATTTTCGTATTTTTCTGTTATTGAAGATTCCTGGACTTTGTCAACTTCTGGTAAAATACTTTGAAGTGCCTTTAAAACATGTTTGCTTTCAAAGACTTCGTTTTCTTTAACTAAATTTAATCCCACAATAACTCCAAGAATTGGAATGGGATTTTTATCCATCAAAAGTTTAGATCTAAGTAGCTTAATACTTAAATGACGTTTTTTAGGATGGATATGAAGAGAGTTAGTTAAATATTTTCTTAAGATATAGTGATATGAAATGACTCTGTTTAAATACTTAAGATCCCTAAGAGCTATGAAAGAATCTTTTAAGTTTGAAACGTATTTTTGAACTTCGGGAAAAATATCTCTATTAAAAGCTGTTGGTCTTAGTTGAACAAGAGGTTCTAATTGATCTTTGATATGGTTAATTTTTTTATCTGCAGAAGCCTTAATAAGAAGCTGATTCATGATATCATATATACAAGGTGTCAGTTCTTCAGAACTCCTATTAAGCAAAGATGATATATTTTCCTGAATGAGGATTTTTTTCTGGTCGAGTGTTAAAGGCTTAATCGAAACAACTTGCCGTATATGTTGGACGGACAAAATGTTTAGTTTCAAATCATTTGCAATAGTGGGAAGATTCGTTTTAACTGAAAAGTGATCCTTGACATCTGGAACATGTAAAACCATTGCATGGATGAAATAATCAACATCTTTGTAATGGACAAAATGGAAATTTAGGGACCTAATATTGACTATACCAACTTGTTTTCCTGGTATAAGCCAATGACTAAAAAGATCACTTGTAAAACGACCCATACCATCTGTTTGATATGCTTGGCATATACAAGTTACGGATATATATTCATCAATGGCATCAAGATTACCCCAAGTAATCAATGGCATCATTCTGTGTAATTTTTCGAAATATTCCGTTGAATTTTCTATAGTAACATTATCGGGAAAAGCTGACTTAGGGATAGCGGCTTTTACAAGAGCCTCCATTGACTCAAAGTAGATGTCGAGTTTGGTGTGGGCCAAACTCTTTGGAGGAGTAAAGTTAGATTTGATTCTTAATAACTCGTCTCTCATACCGATTCCAAAAAAATCATATTAGGAGTGTATCGGTTAACCTAATTTTAAAAAAGTGTTAATCATTTTTTAAAATTTATCGATCGTCAATCACTACCTTTTCAAAGTTTGTCGATCCCAAAGTTGTAGTCTCAAGTCCTTTAATTTTCTCATGTTTTGCGTAGATTCTTTCTGAGTGATAAATAGGTGTTAAAGGCATCTCTTCTAAGAAAATTTTTTCAGCTTGTTCTAGTACTTGGTCTCTATCAGATCCTGTTAAATAGTAGGACTTATCAATCAATTCTCCATATCTTGTGTTTTTCCATTTGCAGTAATTTTTAGGGTTAAACTGATTTCGGAACCTATCAAACACATTGATTTGGTCAGAATATTGTGCAACCCAGTAGTGCATGCAAATATCAAAGTCACCGCTATTGATTCTAGAAAGAAAGTAACTTTTATCAAAACACTGTAGAGTAATCTCTAAGCCAAGGTTTTTCTTCCAATCATCTTGAATAGCTTGAGCCAGTCTATGGTGAACAGCTCCTCTGGTATAAATCATGGAGTATTTTTTAAAGTCATCTTTTGTCATTCCTAGCTGCTCTAAACCCTTGCGAAGATACGTATTAGCCAAAGACAAGTCAAAGGGGGTAAATAACTTTTTATTAATGCCATCTTTCAAGGTTGGAGTAATAAAATTTTGTGCTGCAAGACCTCGAGAGTCTGCCACTGAAGAAACAATGGCTTCTCTGTTGATTGCAAGGGATAGAGCTTTTCTGATCCACTGGTTATTAAAAGGATCTCGCTGAGTGTTAAAAGCACTGAAAAAAGTCATTCCAACAGGCACAAAGTGTAGGATATTCTGTTGACTTAGAGTTTCAATAGCATCTAAGGAAATATCTGAAGCAATAGCTCCTAGCATATCGAGTTGCTTTTTTTCAAACATGGAGTATGCAGTATTTTCATCTTTTATTATGCTAATCTGGATTCCGGGTAGTGAGACATTTTCAGCATTCCAATAGTAGGGGTTTTTTTCTATAATTATTTCGTTATCAGCCTTCCATTCAACAAGTCTAAATGGACCATTCGTAACATATAAAGAAGTCAATTTGTCAGCCCAATTAGGATTGTCTTTGACTATGTCGTGCTTAACAGGAGCAAAAGAACAAAAACAAATCAGGTTCAAAAAAAAGGGGGTTGGATGTTCAAGCTGTACTTGTAAAGTTTTGTCATCTAATGAATGTATAGCAACTTCGTCTATTGAAACTAGTCCCTTTTTTGCTTTTTCAGCATTCTTTATTGGATAAAGCAGGTTAGCATTAGGACAAGGGAAATCAGGTTCTAACATCGATTTCCATGAATACTCGAAGTCCCTTGCTGTTAAGGGCGTTCCGTCGGACCATTTTGAATCTCTTAGATGGAAGGTGTAGGTGAGCATGTCCTTAGAGAGGTCGATTTCTTTTGCTACGGCATTCTGAGCGGTTGAACGTTCTGTAAGTTTGGTTAGAGGTTCGAAAAGCATAAAGTGGATAGAACAAGAAGTAATTTCAGCGCCTCTTCTCGGGTCTAAGGTTAAAAGATCTTGTGGAGAACTGATTCTCAGATAACGGTTTTTCACATTATTGTTCTTGTTACAGCTAGTGAATAAAAAACAGACAGATAGAATACTGATAAATAAAGTTTTGTAATACATTATTTAGAAGACCTATTTTATCTTAATAGAAGGGGAGATAAACATATCTCAGGGAGGGTTTACTGTAAAGTTAATGTTAAGAATAGTCTATTCCGAGCAAATTAATCAAATCTTACTCTGGAGAAGTCAATCAATGAGATGGCGGAAATATTTGGCTCGTTGATGTAGCTTTGTTTCAAATATGTATTCGAACAATGAAATAATGGACCAAAAGGGAGATCTGACAAAAGTAGGCTTTCAGCTTTTGTTATTAATTTGAGTCTCGAGTTTTCATCCCTACATTCATTTAAGATGAGTAGTAAATTCTGATACTTTGCATTTTCAAAGCTAGAATAATTTTTTGATGACTCAGCCGAAATAAATCTTTCTAAGTAGTTGTATGGATCGTTATATTGGGCTAAAATCGACATCAGGCAGAAATGAAAGTTTTTTTTGTTAATTTTGCTCAAAAATACTTTGATGTCTAAAGCCTCTAATCTAATAGATATCCCAAGATTTTTTTGCCAACTGTGCTGAAGCTCTTGAGCTATTAATCCATTAGAGCTGTATGTAAAATATGAAAAGGTTAAATGGTTTAAATCTTTTTTTTGAATACCCAGTTCTTTAAGACCTAGTTTAAGGTGGTTTTGAGCTAATTCTTTAGATCCTTCAGGTAAGAGTTTGGAAGACTGTTTGTTTAAAATGCTTGGGATTAATCCGTAAGCGGGGCTTAAGCTGCACGGGTCTAGATAGGTTGCAATATCAGGCCTATCTATAGAATAAAAAAAAGCTTTTCTAATATGAGTATTGTTAAAGGGAAAAGTTCTGGTATTAAAAAAACAGCAAATTGTTCCGGCAAGTGCTTTTGAATAATAATTTGGAGATTTTTTCAAACTCTCTAGAGCATCTATCGGTATCGGGGTTGTGAAGCCACCTAAAAAATCCAATTTTTCCTTTTGGAAGAGATTGAGCCGAGTATAAGCATCTGGCAAGATCGAAAAATGAATGTGTTGCAAAGTTATTTCTTGCTGATCAAGGTAATGGGGATTTTTTTTTAGGATAAGTTGATTGTTCTGTTTCCAGCTATCTAAAATAAAAGGTCCGTTAGATATTAGCTCTGAATTTTTTTTTTGAAAAAAATTGGTGTCTTTTTCAAGGCGATGTTTTGGGACGGGAAAAAAAGTGCAAAAAGCTAATGTTTTTAAAAAGTAAGGGCAAGGTCTTTCTAGTCTAATTACTAAAGTTTCGTCATCTACTGCTACAACTCCAACTCTATCTAGGTCTTCAAGTCCTTTTTTTGCTTGATAAGCGTTTTTTATGCAGAAAAGAAAGTAAGCATTTAAACTAGGAAAATTTGGATTTAAAAGGCTTAGCCATGAATATTCGAAATCTTGAGCACGAAGTTTATGACCATCAGACCAAAGGCTATTTTTAAGCTTGAAAGTGTAGGTGAGTTTATCCTCTGAAATAGAAAGAGATTTTGCAAGAGCTAAACTAGGATTTCCATCTGCATCCAGTTTAGTAAGACCCTCAAAAAGAAGCGAAATAACCTGACAAGACATAGGGTCGCTATTTTTTCTAGGGTCTAAGGTAAGAGGATCTTTTACAAGAGCCAACCGAAGCCTAGGCTCTCTAGCAACGGAGCTCTTTTTTTGACATCCTATTCCAAACAGTAGGATAAGGAATAAAAAAAACTTTGCTACAGTCATTATTTGTCAAAAGCAATATATAAAGCAGTAGCATAATCCTTCTTGAAACTATTTATTAGCAAGCTAAAAGCTAATATCTTTGTATATGATGGTTCTTTACTTGTTTTTACTTAAATATTGTTCATAGTCAGAAAGTAAATATGGGTGATGGGATTTTAACCACTTTTTAAAGTGACTTGTTGATCGAATCAATTCGTTGTGGCGTTCGTTTTCTTCTTTTAAGTATAGGTTGTATTCAAACCTTCCGAGATCAATTTGGAACGGTTTGGAATCCAAAAATGCAAAATTAGTCGAAAAATCAGGATCTAGATCAGCTACTCCTTTTTTACAGCGAGATTGTATTAAATCTAAAAGATCATAGATTGCTTTTTTTGCTTCAGATGTTTTCCCTTCTATGATCAGTTTATTTAAAGTCGGATAAACCAATGATCCCTTTTTTTGAAGGGCAAAAGCAAAAGCATCAGCGCTGAGGTGATAGTGAATTCCTATTTTATCAACTATATGTAAAGTCTGATTTAGGTGATTTGTTTGATTCAGGTGAAGGTATTTTAAGTTTGTTAGTTCTCTCAGGTCGGTGTAAGCAATTTCATGACTTGTAAATGCTTTGTTTAATTGGGTTTGTTTTTTTTCTAACTTTTTTTCGCTATAACTTGCAAAAAGCGTTTTGAAAAATAAATTTTGAACAATCAAAGGAGCTCTTAAGTGATGAAATTTAAAAAATTTTAGGACGTAACCTTTGTCATCTGATTGAAAAACGTAAGATTGAGCACCAGAGCTTAAATATCTAAATTTTTGTGACAAAATCTCTTTGAGATGATCTGTGATGATAGCTTCATGACGTTCTAGTGAAAGAGGGGCTTTTGGCAAAGGGTGAGTGATTCTAATAATTGAAAATCCATCAGTTGCCGTGTGAGTTAGCCTTTCGATGCATAAGAAAAGAAAAACTGTTAATGAGATCTTCAATATTAAGTTGAGTAGTTTGGATATAGGGAATTTCATGAATCAGTAATTGTCTTTTTTTTTATTGGGTAAGATCTTAGAATCGGAATTTTTTAAATACCTAAAAGCTATGTTGTAGTGCAAGAGTTTTCTAACCTTCCAAGCTCAAGAAAAATTTGGATTCTACTCTCTATGGCCTTATGTACGGCCTTGATTTTTTTAGAGTCAACCATTTTACCGATTGCCTTACCAACCATTCAAAGAGAGTTAAATATTGACCAGGATGGATTATATTGGATTATCAACGCATATTTACTTGTTTTAGCTTGCTTAGTCTATGTAGGTGGTAAGCTATCTGATTTTTTTGGGGCAAAAAAGATTTTTGTTTTAGGCTTGATGGTTTTTTCTATAGCGACAATTGGAGGAGCTTTATCTATAGGAAAGGTTACGTTAATAGTGTCTAGAACTGTCATGGGTCTAGGATCAGCTTTGATGCTACCATCGTCTATGTCTATTACTTTACACTCATTAAATAAACACGAAAGAGGAAAAGGGATTGGTTCTTTAGTGGCAGTCGGATCTATTTTTCTGACACTTGGTCCATTTTTAGGCGGGTATCTTACTCAGTACTTTACTTGGCGCTATATTTTTTGGATTAATCTACCAGTAATCTTTGCAAGTTTAATACTCGCAATAGTTTTTGTGCCAAAATATAATCTTAAAGCTATTGAGTTTAATTTTTCTGGCTTTGTTGTTTATCTAGGTGGCTTGATCTCATTGACTCTGGCAATTATGCAAATCAAGGTGTATGGTCTTTTTTCCATACAGATTCTATCTTGTTTTTCAGTTTTTTTATTTTTTATAGCTCTATTTGTATATCAGCTTAAAAGGCAAACTCATACATTTTTTGATTATAAACTTTTTAAAATTCCTCGTTTTCAAGGGGGAATGATACTTATTTTTATAGCTCAATTTTTGATTATGATGACAGTGTTTTGGTCGTTGTATTTTCAGAAAATTTTGGGACTTTCTCCTATTGAATCAGGAAAACTTCTTTTAATCCCATCTATTCCAGTTATATTTTGTGCACCTCTTTCTGGTTATATGTCGGATAGATTTGGTCCCAGGTGGCCAATAGTTATTGGCTATGGGTTAACGACACTCTCTTTTGCTTGGATTTTAGTTTTTCCATTTTTTGATAAAACAGCTTTATCAATTTTTGGACTGTTGTTTTTTGGAATTGGGATATCCTTAGTTATGACTCCAATAGGGACTAGTTTACTTTCTGCTGTTTCAGAACACAAAAGGGGGATTGCATCAGGAATGTATTCTACAGCTCGAAATATTGCCTCGACTTTTTCAGTTGCGATATTGGGTAGTTTAGTCTCTTATGTGATCCATCTTCGCTTTAAATTTCATATGCAGGGAAGTTTATTTGGAGATCCAAAGATGTATAAAAACTATGTTTTAGACTTTTTACAGGGTAAATCTTTAGCTGCAGCTTTTCCAAAGTTATCACCAACATCAATTGAATCTATTGAGGCTATTGTTAGACAATCTTCTGTTAGGGGGTTCTTTGCCCTCCATATCTTATGCTTAAGTCTTAGTTTTTTAGCCTTTCTCTTAGCTTTTTTCTATTTTAGAAACAAAGGCGACTGTTCTATAAACAATACAACTAATAATTAAAAATAATTTAAATTTAGTTTGATATTTTAATTGTTTTGTTACCATAATATCTATAAGGGACGCTATATTATAATTAGCGAAAGGTTTTCAAATGGTCAAGATGTATCAATCTGAATTTAAATCAATCTTTTTGGCTATTAGAGGGTTAGAGAGTTTGATGGATCTTACGGAAGAGAAAATTAAAACATTTCAAAGATCTGAAAAGGTTGGTAATTTTAAGCTACTGGAACAGTATTTAGGTTTTGATCGGGGTGGTAGAGAAGGGTTTATTGGAGAAAACCTTAAAGTTGTGCATGAGTTTTTAAAGTACCTTTATTTTCATGAAAAGGAAAGGCTTAAAGACCTTAGAGTACAAAACGGCATAAGAGCTCTAATGATAATTTGCTCAGAAGCTGTTCACAATTTGGATAAACTTTCAGATATTTGGCAATTTGAAACCCAAAGTTTAAAGCAACTTAAAGAATATCAAGAACTTATTGAATTTTATCAAAAGAAATTAGTCAAACGATTGAGTCAAACTCTAGAGCATGAAGAGCTTTGGAGGTCTGAATGGGGAGAGGTTGTAGAGGAAGAGCAGTCTTTAGAAATTATTGAAGACATCGCGTCTGTTTCAAAGGATGAAGACTATGAGCTATTTTATCTAAGAGATGAAAATGGTCGCAGGTTTTTCTCTTATGAGCTTTTAAGGCACTTAAAACTTTTGGGGGATGCCTATAAGGTATCGATTAGCGATCAGGTTCAAGATCCCTTTGGCGCATTTAAGGTATTAAGGGATAAAAATAGCCGCTTGAGTTCAAAGGCAGTGACTGAATCTCTTAAAAACGATTTAAAAAAGTTTTTAAAATTTAATGAGCATTTTCAAAATAAAGAATTTTGTTCTTATTTTTCAAACTGTGTGTATGCGCTTTATTTAGCTTCAGTACCTAGTAATGAGTTTTCTAATGGAGGGATAAAAACTTGTTTTGAGTATTACTCAGATGCTTGGAACTATCTTTCAAAAGCTTTGAATTCCCCAGATTATCTGCAACTCGAATCAGAGAAGCAAAGCACACAAGATAAAAATATCTTAGAGCTGCTTAGTTTTGTAAATAAACTGTGCTATCATCTATTTCTAAAAGTTGATCAAAAAGATGTCATGATGGGCTTTCTTTATAAAATGCTCAAAAAAGACTCACTCGACCATGACGAATATGTAGGAATTAATTCTAATCATTTATGGAACTCGCTTTTAGATGAGAGGAATTTCATGAGCGAGGTGTTACTAAAGCTTCCAAGTAGTCCTGTTTTTCACATGGTAGACAGCCTTTACTTTAATGGTGGGCATAAGATGTTTGATCCTCTTTTGCAGCAGAGTCATCCCTCACTATTATATCAAGTCCACAATGAAATATTTAAGACGACTGTTGTGAAAATGCCAGGGCCTACGCATCAAATTAAAATTGATGAAGTAGAGGTTTCTAAGCTTTTTGAAGGATTTTTTAGAGCTGTAAAATCGAAGAATAAAGATACAAACTATTTATTGTTTAATCTACAAGATAGAACAGGGTGGAAAGAGCACACCAGAGCGAAATTTATAGAGACGCTTCCTGAGAAAAAAGCTTTTAAGGATCACCTCCTCGTATGTACTATTCCATGTGATACGGCCTTTTATCACCAATCAGAAGACTATGAGCAAATCCATGACGCAGTAGATTTTAAAAAGATGTTTTTAGAACAGGTTGAGTCTGAAAAAGATTGCGGATTTTGTTACTCTGAGATTTTATCTTCTTCAAAAGCAAAAACTTTTTCAAAGAAATCTATAGAGATTATTCATGAGCATTTTTTTGGATCAAAGGAAATTCTCTCTCAGAAAAACAGACAAGATTTTATTCAGATTTTCTATCTCTTTTTTATCCTTAAGATAATGGATACAGCGAAAGCTACACATATGAGTTTTTCTTGCAAAGATGCAGTAGATTTAGGGCCTGCTTTTTCGGCATCACTATTTTCGTTAGTAAAGATTCTAGGTTTTGATGACACCTGGGGCAAAGAAGAAGAAGACTTTTTATCATATCTATTATTTAGTCCGGCTCTTATTACAAGGCAAAGAGCTATTAAACTACACGTATGTGAAAGAGCTTTGAGTGCCCTTTCAACTATCAATGCCGACAAAGATATTAATAAAACAAAACTCACAAAGGCCTTTGAAGATCTTTTTGGTTACAAAATATTCAAAAGCCTTTGTGCTCAAGAGATCAAAGATTAAACATCTAGCTGAGCCTTTGCTTCCGGATTTAGTTTAACGATCATCTTTAGAATTTGTCCAAGAGTAGATAAAGCATCTCTGTTAT
Source organism: Chlamydiia bacterium (assembly GCA_030427725.1). Lineage (GTDB taxonomy): Bacteria > Chlamydiota > Chlamydiia > Chlamydiales > JAUICV01. The sequence continues at coordinate 447,250 of JAUICV010000001.1, forward strand.
TTACCAAAGATTTAAATTTTCCTTTTCCATTTCCTGCTGATTGCTTGATTAACGTGTTTAAAAATTTAGCAGGCTGGACTTGTTCAGAAAATCCCAATAAGCTTCGCATATTTTTTAATAAGTCCATAAACTCATTAAATCTTTCGCCAAAAAATGCTTTTGGGGTTGTTTGATGCTCTAACGTAGCTTTTAAAAGCTGAAGGCCCTTGGCTGCAGCGTTATTTAAGTTTTTTTTTTCCAATTCATCTTTATAGCCTGTTAGTGTTTCAAGAGCTTGCTGACACTGCTCAAATGATAGCTGGCTAATCCAAGACGATTTGTCAGCTTTAGGAAGCTTAAAAGGAAGTCTAAGACTTTCTGTGCACAGGTGAAAAATATCCATACAAGTTATAGCTTGATAGGCTTCTTCCACCCTAGCTCTTTGAGCTTCTAAATCGTCTACATTTGAGGTAGAAAAAACAGCAGACAACTCTTCAGGAGCATCTTCGTGTTCCAAACTTTCTATGGAGCCTTTTTGTATTGGTGAACGTCTCATCAGTTGTAGATTATCTGAAGGTTGTTGTCTTCTTAATCGAGGAGCAGTAGATATAACATCTGGGGATAGAGCTGCGGAGTGAGAAACGCTACTTAGAGAGCTTTGTAGGGATGGTGGTTGAGATATAAAAGATGCTTGATCACCGAGGTCTGAGACTTCGAAATCCTCATGCATTACTCCAGAAACCTTAGAGCTTGCTGGTGAGGATGCTGTGTTAAACCTGTCTTCAGAATCAACAGATGCAAAAGAAAGAGGAGAGTAGTCTCTTGAAACAGACTCTCCTCTTGAACCGAAAGAGGTTATTCTTCCTCTACTTCCTTTTTTTTTACCTCAGTATCTGAGATTTCTAAAGCTGCAAACATTGCATCAAGACCATCTTCTACAGAAGTTTCAGCAATTGTCTGTAAAGGAGCTCTAACTCTAGCTAGGGCAGCTGTAGCTTCTCTTTCTAGAGTTTCAGCTTGTTGCTTTTCGCTTACTAGCTTAGCTACAAGGGCTTTGACCTTGTCTGCTAATTCCTCGACAGTTGTTTCTTTAGAGATGTCATCAAGACCGTCTATCCCAGAAAAAGTTTCTGTGTAATCAGCTCTTGGCCGTCCGCAGAATCTATGTTGTTCTACGATGTCAGAAAAATCACTTTCAGTTTTGTGATGCAATTCAACCTCGGTTAACACAGCATCTGCTTCCTCTTCTGCTTGAGCTAATTTTCCTATAGAACCAAGAGGATCTCTAAATCCTGCAGCTGTAAACAATGCAGGAGAACTGTGCTCTTTTGAGATTGATTCGATATTTCCCTTTCTTTTATCCAAAAGAATTTTATAACTATCAAGTTTAGAATACATTCTGGTTAGTTTTGTTAAGAGGGCGGTAATTACTTGCTGATTTGTTGAGTCCTTTGATTCTTTAGCGGATTGCACTAAAACTTTTCCATTGGAGGCGTTTTTTTGAAAAGTATCAATATTTGAATATAGATCTCTAATAGAAGTTTGAAGGGTTTCTATTTTTTGTTGGATTGTAGAGGGACCTTCTTCTGAAAGCTCTTCTGATGAAGAAACTCCAATTAATTGAACAGCCGAGTGCTCTAGCAGTTGCGGTTTGCATGGATCGGCAGGTTTACCTTCGGCTTGCTCAACGTTTAAGTTGTGTTGAAAAAAAGTTTTCGCGCAAGAAACCAAAGCGAGTGTGTCTGCTGATTCTGCTAGTTGGGTTGTAAAGGTATCTTCTAAATCAAGATAGTCGTGAGTAAATCCTTTTATTTGTTGGTTAAGAAATGATTCAGAACCTGCATAGTTAACTGACATGTTATTACCTCCTAAATCTCAAGGGTTTAATTTAAAATAAACCGAGAGAATTTCTCTCGGTTTTAAAAAGTCGGTTAACATATCTTTACACTATCTTTAAATCAAACAAAATGTTGAAAAAAAATTGATTTAAGAGATGTTTCATAGAGAAAAAAAAAGAGATGCATCTTCAAAAGATGCATCTCCACACAAGTTGGTGTGTGATATGGAAGGGTAATTTTTACTTAGATCTAGTCTTTCTAGTTCTTTTTACAGAGCTGTCGAGAATGTTAGAAGAATCTAGGCCTGCTAATGCTCTAGGTTTTCTTGGAGTTTTTTTCTTGGAGTTTTTGTTTGCTGCTTGAGGTTTTGCTTTTGGAGATTTTGATCGCGATCTAAGTGTCATAGTAGATTTAGTATCAAGATCTATTGAAGAACGAGTTTTTACAGTCTTTTCTGTCGTTGGTTTACGTTGAACACTTTCTTCAAAGATGATTGTAGGAGTGTCTTCTTTAACTTCAGGTTTAATATCAACAAAGACAGGAGCCTTTTCTTCTTTTTGTTCGATAACAACTGGTTTTTTCTCTTCGATTATGGACTCTTGTTTTGGGAAGGTGATGGCGAGAGCTTTGCTTGCATTAGAAAAGGTTGGTTTTATTGGCTCTTCAATCTCTTCTATGATTGGTCCTGTATAAATTGGACCTTGAACAGGTGCTTGAGCTGTCTCTACTGAGTTTGACGGCTCTTTTGAAATTTTTTGAAGCTGTGATCTAACATCTCTTAGAGCAAGTTGTCTTTGCTCAATAAATTTTGCCAGTTTTTGATCGTAAGCGAATTTTTCCGCAGCGTTTAGCTGTTCTACAGAATTTGAGCTTCTAACTTCAGATTTTAGAGCCCTATTAAAACTGCTCAACGTTGATTGGTTATGCTTATGAGATTTTGCTGAGATCTTTTGATCAGTTTTGGTAAGTCTTTTTGCACAAACGGCATCTACTGAGTAGGCATTAGATAATGAAGCTGAAAAATTGATTAAAACAGATTCCAGATCTGCAACTTGATTTTTTAGCTCAACCATTTCATATTCAACAGTATTTTTTAGAAGAGGGTATGTTGTTTTTGTGATGATTTCTAAATTTTGGATTTGTAATTCATCATCAAAGTTCTTTTGGTTATGTAGAAAAGTTAAAGCTTCTAATGTTTTTATAGAAGCTCTCTCAGCTTGTTGGATGAACTCTAAAGCCTTTGAAAAATTACTGTATAAGGTTTTTAATTTGGTTGTTAGATCTTCAACCCTGACTTTAAGACTGTCAACTAGATGTGTAGCTTCTCCAGCAGTCATGGTTTCAGCGTTTATAAACTGATGGTGAGCTGTGACAGATTGTAAAATAACCAAAGCAACTTCAGAATGAAACTTATCAGCTTGATTTTGCACATCTAAATGAAAATCTAACGCTTTTGAGGTAGCTGCTAGAACATTTCCAAAATTAAAATTTTGACCCTGAACTTGTGACATATTACTTCCAAATACTATTTATTAAAATATAACAATAAGTATATCAAAAATGTAATTAAAATATGTTATTAAAGGTTAAGTTATTACGAATAAAATCAGAACTAAATATATTTAAATTTTTAGATTTTTTTTATAAAAAAATAGTAGTGTGAATAAATTTTTTATTTGGTTAAAAAATTAATTGAGCTCGGGATCTTCTGGGAGCATGGACAGGTTTCTATACTTACCTCCCATGTCTTTAAGAAGGGTTTGCCAAAGGGTATCTGGAGGTAGTTGGAAGATTTTTTCTATGCTAGCAGGGCTTGAGATCCAAGCTCCGCTTGAAAGCTCGTTTTCTAATAACCCAGTGCCCCAGGCCATATAACCAAAACAAATAAGTATAGAGGGTCCATCGGCTATTCCAATGGAATTTTGTAAAAATTCCATATCTCCACCTAGATAAACACCCTTACAGACCTCTAAAACATGATCTGATGAAGCTTGAGTGCTTGTGTGTAAAAGCATCATTTGGTTGGGCTCAATAGGCCCACCTGCGCGGATAGAAATGTTTGGGTTCTGAAGATCATTTGGATCGACAATTTCTTCAGGAATATTTGTGTGTAACGGTTTATTAACAATGAGGCCAAACGATCCAGAAGGAAGATGCTCGCAAAGTAAGATCACACTTCTTGCTAAGATAGTCCCGTTAAATTCAGGACCTGCTATTAGTAGAGAGCCTTTTTCTGGTATACTCATCATATTTAGGGGCATCCTTGGGTCTGAGCTTCTTGCATTTTTTCATTGTAGAGCTTAAGAGACCCCATTAGAGTTTTTACAAGCCTTAAAAATTCAGCAAAATCTTGTCGATAGGCTGGATTATGAATGATACGTTCCCGGTCTTTTGAATCTTCAGCTCTATCGATTAGTTTCGTGAGTCTAGCAACCGCTGTATTAATGCGGTCCATCTCTTCTTGGTAATAGGCCTTGAATTGGCTAGGTGATTCTAATGCAGCAAGTTCTGTAGCATGCTTGGTTCTAGATCGTTGCCATTCTTTGTTGAGATTAAATAAAAGACCATAGTGATTTACGTCGTTTAGTGTTACGTCAACTTTGGATAAAATATCCATAATTCTTAAGTAAAAGTCTTTGTCGACAATTAATTTTCCCAAAGTTCCTTTTCCCTCTTCGATATCCTTTAAAATATCTTCTAGGGAAAAGCTAGCACACCTTAAGTTGGATATTAAATCAGCTGCATTGTTAAAAACATTTTGATCTTCCATATTTGCTATAACATGATCAATACGATTGGATGTATTTTTTAAAGAGTCTAAAGTTTCATATGCTTCATTAACAAGATGGCTTTTGTTGATTGATTGCATTGTATTTCCAAACTCTTGCATGGCTACATCAAATGATTTAGCAGCATCGCCTAAAACAGGGCCATTTTTGTGAATCCAATCAACCAAAATATCAACACCATCTTCTAACTTGTTTGCAAGTTGTGAGATGGTATTAAACGCACTTTGAATTGGATCTTCAGAGTCTGCATAAATTGGGTGAGCAGCTGTTACTCTTTGAGGAGAGATCCCATGAGGGGGAAGTTTTGGTAAAATCGCGATCGATTTTTCTCCAAGTAATCCAGATGTTTGGACGGTTACCTCATCTGTTGTATATACTTTTATGTGAGAATCAATATGACATTCTAATTGATAATAAAAAATCTGGCTAAGCCCATCTACAGGTTGCTTCCGAGCATCTGGGATTGTTTCGATTTTAACAACTTCTCCAATGGGCTTTCCAGCAAAGGAGACTCTAGTTCCTAAGGAGATTCCGTTAATATTGCTAAAGCGTAAGTTAATTGTTTGCTTGCCATCACCAATACTGGGCTCAATAAAAAGGATGATGCCGATAATAAGCGAACAAGCTGCCACGACAAATAGGCCAATAAGTAGATTTTTAGTTTGGTTTAGCATCTTTTTTTTCTCTAAAAGTTCTAGGGTCTGTTGATATTGTCTTCTTTAAAAAATCAATAACATCATCTTGGATTTCTAGGAAAGTATCAGGTTTTTCTACGTATGCAATCTTTCCATCCTTATGAAGTGCTAAACGATCTGCTACAAAAAGCGCCGAAACAATGTCGTGTGTGACAACAATACTTGTAGCTTTGAGCTCTTCTTGTGTTTTAACAATTAACTCATTGATGTGCATGGCAGTTATCGGATCTAAGCCTGTAGTTGGTTCGTCGTATAGGAGATACTGAGGTCTATAAACAATAAGGCGTGCAAGTCCTGCTCTTTTTTTCATGCCTCCTGATAAATCTGAAGGCATTTTGTTTTGAGTTCCTTGAAGATCAACTGTCTCTAAAGCATGGTCGACCATGTCTTTTGTTTCAGCTTTTGTATATTTTTTTCCAGTTTTGGGATCCCCATGTTGATCGAGATAAAACGCAGTGTTTTCTGCAATTGTCATAGAGTCGAAAAGAGCTGCACTTTGAAAAAGCATTCCCATGTTTTTTGTAGCCATAGAAAGCTTTTCTCCAGATAAATCGGTTACTCGTACGCCATCAACATCAATGCTCCCTTTGTCAGGCTCAGAAATGCCTATTATGTGTTTTAATAAGACGCTTTTACCAACGCCAGATCTCCCTAAAATCACAATGGTTTCAGAGTCTTCGATTTTTAAATTCAAACCCGATAAAACTTGGTTTTCACCGTATGCTTTCCAAAGATCACAAATTTCAATCATAAAAATAACCTATTGATTTGATCTTGAACCAAATTCAGCCCTACAGTGATTAAAAAATTGCTAAATAAAATGCAGGTATAACAAATAACAACGCTATTAGTTGTAGATCTTCCAACCCCTTCTGCTCCGCCTGTTGTTGTCATTCCCTTGAAACAAGAAACGGTAACGATAAAAACTCCAAAAATAAAAGCCTTTACAAAGCCTGTTATAAAATCAAAATTTGTTACGTATTGAGGCATTGGATCAAAATAAGCAGATGGGGCCATTTTAAAATAATAAACAGCGATTAAGTACCCTCCAAAAATCCCCATAACAATGCTAAAAACAGTCAGAAGAGGCATCATGATTGTTCCAGCCATAAGCCGTGGTGCAACTAAGTATCTATTAGGGGTCACGGCCATAGTTTTTAAAGCGTCTATTTGCTCGGTGACTTTCATGCTGCCAAGTTCTGCGCACATAGCAGCGCCAACTCTTCCCGTAACCATAAATGCTGTTAAAACAGGGCCAAGCTCTGTAATCATGGCTTTTGCGACCATTATCCCTGTAGCTCCAGCAAGGCCTTTATCAGCCAGTTGAAAAAATGACTGAGCTGCTAAAACCATCCCAGTGGAAAAACCTGTCATTGAGACAACAGGTAAAGATAGTACGCCGATGTTATATAACTGCTCTCGGATTAATATCCAACTAGGAGGCCTTTTGATAGCTACGTATATTGAATCCAAAATAAGAAGTGTATATTCGCCAACAGCGCTAAGCGCACTTAACCTTTTTAGGATGGGTTCAAACCACATTGTGTAATATCCGAATTTTCACGTCATTTTTCGGATTGTAGGGATTTAAACTTTTAGGGTCAAAAAAAAAGCTTGATGGATAAGACATCTCATCAAGCTTTGAAGAAATAAATAAATTAACCTCTTGTTGAATAGACTGAGGCTAGCTTTTCAAGAGTTTGCATGATAGTATCATTAAGTCTTTGCTCATTTGAGCTTTTCTTTTCTTTATCAGAATCGTCTTCTGTTTGTTTATGAGCCCAGGTCGCTTGCATTTTATTCATATATTCAGAAATTTCACTTTGATGAGGCGTTGCATAAGATTGCTTCATGTCACTAAATACAGTTGAATTTAATGATCCGATGGAATTTCCCGCTAATTTGTAAAGGTCTCCTGAAGCTTGAGTGGCTGGGGTTAATCCTTGATAGGCACCTGATGCTGAAACGACGAGAGACACAGCAGTTGTTGCAGCAGATAGATACGCCATATTCATAAAAAAGTTTGCAAGCTCTTTTTCCTTAGATACTTTATCTACGCCCGTTTGTTTCCAAAGAGCTTCTCTAAGCTTTGAGAGTTGAGCTGCATCTAACGTGAATTTATGTGATTTTGCTTCAATTTTTCTTAAGAAATCATAGGTTCCGACAATGAGTCCTTTTGAAATCTTATCTCTAGAATTCGAAACAGGTTCGTTTTCTATTTTTTGAACTTGAGCCATTGTATTTCTCCTAGTTTATACAAATTGTCCTCGGATCATATTTTCCATAGCAAGATTGATCCGATGTTGACTTTTGACAAGGGTTTTTAAAATATTGGATGTTGGTGTGACGACAGCTCTATGCGATGTAATTGATGAGGACATCTTTTCATCCAAAAGACGCCTTTGGTTTTCTTTCTCTGTATGCATAGAGTCATAATTTGCAGCCTGGGCTTGGTTTTTTGTTTGAGCGTAATTGGCATAACCAGAGAACATACTGGATATAAATCCTGTGACAAACTGCGCTCCATTGATCATGTTATTTACAACCTGTGAAGGGTTATATAAGATCCCTCCGATCGACCCCAAAGCGCCAGCTATTGTTGTGCCAGCCCTTAAAGGATTGGTAATTGATTTATCCACTCCAAAAAACTCTAGAGCTGAAGAAATTAGTCCTCCACCTCCAGAAACAAGCATAGAAGTACCAGTTATAGGCTCTCCGCAATATAAAAGCCCAACGCCAGCTCCGGCTGTAATAAGATTTAAAAGGTTTGTAGCGACAGATTTTCTCCAATCCCAGTTTTGTTGAGCTTTTTCTAAGTCGTGTTCTTTTCTGGCTATTTCGTTGATCTGTTGCTTGTTTTCATCAAGCTTTTGTCCTCGAGCTGCTATTTTGAGCTCTGTTAATTTTCTGTCATCTTCAACTAATTTTTGAGACATATCCATTAGTCTTATAATGATATCCACATCTGAGGTTTTATTTTGTTTTGTTTCAGCTAAAGATTGCAGGCTTGGTTTAGATACTTCATATCGGTCTATATCAAGCTGTAGAGAATCCCTTTGTTTTGGTGATTCAACACATGTATCAAGAAGGTGAGGGGATGAAATACTTTTTTGCTCTTTAGATGAAAGCTGGGAAGTTTGAAAAGCATTAATGTCATACTCTTCTGTATTAAACTGTATCTGAGCCATCTGGAACCCCATTGGTAGTTTTATTCCACACAGATTCTAAGGCCTCTATTTTCCCAGCTAAACTATTATCGCTGCTGCCAGCTAATCTTGACTTAGCGGCTTTTAAGGCTTTAGAAGCTTCCTCAATATTTTTTAGTGAGAGTAAGCACTCTGCTGCATGAAAATGAGCATTAGGATCTAAATCGTCCATTAATGAAACCATACTCCATGCAGTTAAGGCTTCTTCAAAATTTTTAGTCATTTGGCAGCTAGCCCCAAGAGCTTGCCAAAATTCTTTTTTCATAGGCTTTGAAATCACAAGTCTTTGAAAAATATCCTTAGCTTTTTCGTAATCACCTGATTCATACAAACTAAAGCCTAGTTTATAGAGAAGATCGATATCATTTTGAGTAAATGCTTCAGGGCTTAAAAAGCCTGTTTGGGTCGTTTCAATAGATATTTTTCTTAGAGCTTTTTTTAGAAGGTCTGGGCAAAGCATGACTTATCCTCGTGCTGAATTTCTATTCATATGACTAGTTACTTCATCTTGCTTTTTTGGAATTTCTTTCAGTATCTCAACAAGGATAGAAAATAGCTCAATATACATGCGGAGTTTGCTTGGGATTTGACCAAATTTGAATTCGTGATGTCTTTGGATTTTTTCAAGCTCTCTAATTAAAACATCATCTAGCGTTTCTAAGTCCAAATTAGAAAAATCAAGCTGACTTATGTCTTTGCTTAAGTCGTGATATTCACCTGTATCAGAATTTTTAAGCTCTTCCTTCCATTCTTCCCACAAAGCTAAAATTTGTTCTTTAGCTTCACTTAAATCTAAGGACTCATCCGAACCTGACTTGATATGCTTATAGGCTTTCTGTAAATAATCTTTTAAAGCTGAAATTTTTTCATTTAGGGTGGCATGCTCAGAGTCTAAATCCCTTAGTCTTGAATTATGAAGATCTTCTGTTCTACAAAGAAGATCGATTGCATCTAAAGCAAAATTTTGATCTTGGAAGCTATTAAGACTATTAATTGCTTCGATATCTTTGATTTGTTCTGCCATAACTTTACATCTCCTTCTTAGGAAGATCAAAACGTCCTCCAAGGCCCTCGAGTTTATTTCTGAGTACAAAATAAATCAACTTAATTGGTGGTAATTTAGAAATTAAAAAAGTTTGATTTGAGTTTTTAACAAAATAAATATTTTATTTTTAAAGGAAAGTGAAGGGTTGCCAGAATAGCTTTACTTCGAGTAACTTTTCAGTAAAAAAAAGTGGACCACAGGGAGCTATCGACTATGAAACAAAGACAGAAAAGCGAAGAAGTGCTGGAAAAATTAAAAGAGGTCATTCCAGGAGGGTGTAATTCACCTGCTAGAGCTTTTTCCTCTCTAGGCGTTATGCCAATGATTGCAGAAGGGGGAAAACAAGACCTTTTGATTGATGCTGATGGTCATGAGTATATTGATTTTAATATGTCTTGGGGGTCTCTTATCTTAGGTCATGTGGATTCATATGTGTGTGAAGAGACAATAGATCAAATCAAAAAAGGATCATCTTTTGGAGTGAGCACACAAATTGAGCAACGTTTAGCTTCAAAGGTTTGCTCAATGATTAATCCAATTGAAAAAGTTCGTTTTGTCTCATCTGGGACCGAAGCGACTATGACAGCTGTTAGAATTGCTAGAGGGTACACAAAAAAAGATGTGATTATCAAATTCAATGGACATTACCATGGGCATAGTGATGCATTTTTGGTTAAAGCAGGATCTGGTGTAGCCCATCATTTTGATGACGCTTCTTCTAAAGGTGTCCCAAAAGAGATGGTGTCAAAAACAATTTCCATTCCTTTTAACGACAAGAAAGCTTTCTTAGAAGTTTTTGAAAGTTGTAAAGAAGATCTAGCTGCAGTGATCTTAGAGCCTGTAGCAGGAAACATGGGCTGCGTAGAGTCTGATTTGTCATTTTTAAAACTTTTAAGAGAGAAAACAAAAGAATCTAAAGCGCTCTTAATCTTTGATGAAGTGATTACAGGCTTTAGAGTAGCTAAATCAGGAGCTTCTGAGTATTTTAAAATAACTCCAGATCTCATCTGTCTTGGTAAAATCATTGGTGCAGGTTTTCCTGTAGCAGCTGTAGGTGGAAAAAAAGAGGTGATGGATGTTTTAGCTCCTGAGGGTAGCGTTTACCAAGCGGGAACCTTGTCTGGAAATCCTGTCGCGATGAGAGCAGGTCTTAGCGTCTTAAGTCAAATAGATGATGAAACCTTCTATAAAAATCTTATAGCAAAGACTAATGAGTTTTTAAAACCCATTGAAGAGGTTATTTCCGCTCTTAAGATGCCGGCTTGTATAAATAAAGCTGGAGCTATGTTTACTATTTTTGTTGGAGTAGACAAAGTTGAAAGGTTTGAAGATCTTGAAGGGCTAGACAGAGCTTTGTTTAATGAGTTTTTCAGAGATCTTTTTGAAAAGGGTATCTATATTTCTCCATCACCATTTGAATCTTGCTTTATTTCATCGAGTCATTCTCAAGAGCATTTAGAATATGCACAAAAAGAGATTATAGCTTCTTTGAAAAGATTAAGTAATCAAATTGAATCTAGATCTTTAAAAAAGGAGTGTGCTACATCAAGTATGTAGGCCTTGTTTAACAAATAAGGGGTAATACTTGATTAGTCTATTTGTTTTGATATTCGGATCTTTGGCTCTGGCGATTTCTTATATGGGGAAACTCCTGGGAAGCGCAGCTGATCTTACATCAGATAAAAGGAGCCAGAGTAAGTTATGAAGCATCTGATGGTATTTTTTTGTTATATATTGTGCGTCTGTCATTTATTTGGGCTTCAGCCCATCGAACACACACATAAGCAAAAAGATATACCATCAGTTCAGTATGGGGTTATTGGAGAGAAACAACTTAATAATAAGTTAAAAAAACACATTGAGTATCTAGATACCAAAGATAACTTAATTGGATATATCAAGATATTGAATGGGGATACTATCGACGAAGCCTCATACAGATATGTGCAACATGCTCTAAAAAAATTCATAAAATTAAATGTTATTTTTGTGATATTCCACATAAATAGTTTCGGTGGTGATATCTATCCTACGCAGAAAATTGCAGACCTTTTACAAAAGCTAGATATTAATCACGGGATACCGACGCTGACATATGTGGATAAGTATGCTTTATCTGCAGCAGCCATGATTCCATATGCTTCGAGATTTATAGCTTTAAGAGATGGAGCATATATCGGAGGACATTATCCAGGTAAAGAAAGTGAAGTTTTCATCTCTTCTTCTGAAAAAATTAGATCGGCTCTAAAAGATGAATTTCACACTTTAGCGGGCTTTTACAATAGAAATCCAATTTTAGCTGAAGCTATGGTTGACCCAAGTATGATCATAGCCTATCGGAATAATCAAGTTGTTTCATTAGATAGTGAAACCCAAATCCAAGTTTTAGGAGAGAGTAAGGATTTTATTTTATCAAATATAGGTTCAACGCTTACTCTAGATACAAATGATCTTTTAAAATTTGGCGTGGCTGATTTTAGTGTTACAGGTGCTGACGATTTACTTAACCAAACGCAAAAATACACACCTTTTCATAATAGTGAGCTGTCGAAAGAGTCTTTTTTAGGAGCTATACCTAATGCAAAAATCTATATGTATGATAATTGGAAGATCTCTTTATACAAGATCATAACGATGCCATACATCGCATCACTTTTACTCATACTGCTTATCGTTAGCTTTTACCTTCAGCTTCATTTTAAAAGGTTTGGTTTTTTTGGATATTTGGGAACTTTTTGTCTATTAGTCGTATTGACAATTAGCTACATGATTAGCTCATTTTCAGTTTTAGAAACCGTTATTTTAATCCTCGGAGTATTACTGTTCCTTCTGGAAATTTTTGTGATTCCAGGATTTGGAACAATTGGTATTTTTGGGATCATTCTTATTATTTTGGGACTGTTTAGTCTCATGCTTCCTGGGATAGAAAAATTCAGTGTTTTTGATTTTGAATCGTTTTCTTTTGCCGCAAACTCTTTACTTCAGAGACTTGTGTTCCTTGTGTGTTCATTGGTTATTTCTTTCGTTTTAATTGTTGTTATCAAAAGATTTTTTTCAAAGCATTTCAAAAGTCTGTCTAGATTAACTGTGAAAACTCCTCAGCAATTAGGAGAAGTTGATTTCTTAGAGGAATTTGAAGAAAAACAACTTCCCAAAATTAATGAAATTGGTGTTACTCATTGTACTCTTCGCCCTATTGGAAAAGTCGTTGTAGATGATAGAATTTACGATGCTGTAGCAAAAGATGACAAAGAAATTCATAAGCATCTCGAAGTAAAAATTGTTGATCATAAAAATGGAAAATTAGTTGTTGAACCCGTCGCAGATGCAGATCAAAAAAAATCTTGAGAGAATTAGAACGGATATAGAAAAGGCTCTAGAGATTTCAAATCGATCTAGTAAAGATCTTCTTCTTTTACCCATAACAAAATATCAAAATGAGCAAACACTGTTTGATTTGCTGAAATTAGGTTTTAATGAATTTGGGGAAAGTCAGGTTCAAACGCTTTTAAAAAAAGATGAAATTTTAAATGAAGAACATGTGCAGTGGCATTTTGTGGGTCATTTACAAACAAATAAAGTGAAATATCTGGGTGGCAAAGTAAAGCTTATTCATAGTGTTGATAGCCCTAAACTTATTGAGAAATTAGCAAATGAGTCTAACAAGCAAGATATCTTGCTTCAAATCAATGTCTCGGGAGAAAGGACGAAATATGGGTTTTCTAAAGAAGAGTGTTGTTTAGCAGTAGAGAAGGTTTTGAAAGAAAAAAACTTAAACCTTTCAGGTCTTATGACAATGGCTCCAAAAGACCCTTCTATTATGAATCCTAGAGAATGTTTTGCTAAACTGTATAACTTAAGAGAATCTCTCGAAACTCAATTTAGTATAAAACTTAAAGAGCTATCTATGGGCATGTCGTTAGATTTTAAAGAGGCTATCTTAGAAGGCTCTACAATTCTACGAATAGGCTCTTCTTTGTTTACAGGCCTTGTTTAGTGTTTTCTAGCCACTCAAGTTCGGAGATTGTTCTCACTTCAAACTGAGACTCAGATATTAGAATCTTTTGCCCGCCCACTTCAATTAGATATAGCATTGATTTAGGACTGATAGGTCGTTTTTCTAAAACTTTAATGGTTTTCATTGAGTTTCCAGGTTGTAAAGACCCACCTGAATACCTTTTAAAAAACCATACCCCAATGATAACTAAAATGATTCCACCCAATAATATGGCTATGGTTTTATAAAAAGCCTTTTTAAACGATGAAGTATTTTCAATAGCCGAATCTGGATAGTCTTGATCAACAGAGTCTTCCATCTCTTGTTGATTTACTTTTGCTCGATATTTTCTAGGTGGGGGAGTGTTTTGCTTTAAATTATCAGCATTTTGATCAACTGCTTCATAAGCAATTGTTTCAGGTATAGACTCTTCTGAAAATGCGTTGTTCGAACCAATTATCATCAGCAATAGTAAAAATGATCTAATAAGCATAAGACTTATACTCCTAAGTATTGTTGATTTTGATAACACAATAATGATAAATTGACTATCAAACTTTTCTAAGATGAGTATGTGGATGAAAGGAACGATTGCGTTAGATATTGATGGGACAATTACAGACGAAAGATAGATGATCTCAGATGAGACTTTATTATCTCTAAGATTTTATCAAAACAATGGCTGGCAAATTATTTTTGTTACAGGAAGAGAGTATACTTTTTCAATGCAAGCTTTATCAAAGCTTGATTTTCCTTATTTTTTAGCTACTCAAAACGGAGCAGATATTATTTCTATGCCAGAAAATAAGCTATTACAAAGTCATTATCTAGACAAGAAGGTGGCGTTGAAACTTCAGGATATTTACACCTCTTATCCAGAAGATTTTATAGTTTATTCAGGGTTTGAACGTAATGATTTTTGCTATTTCAGGCCAAACAAATATTCAGAAAAAAGATTAGAAGATGTTTTGAAATTTCAAAAAACTTGCAGCACCAATTGGGTGGAAGTTGATGATTTCAAAGAGGTGGTCCAAGTTAAGTTTCCAATGATCAAGTGCATCGGAATAGCCTCAGAATTTAAAGACATTGAAAAAGAGCTTTTAAAAACTTTTGATCTAACGATATCTTGCATCAAAAATCCTAAGTCACCTGAGTTAGACCTTCTTTTGATCACGGATCAAAAAGCAAGCAAATGCCAGGCTGTTCAATTTTTAATGGATTCTTATAATCTTAAAAGACCTTTAATTGCAGCGGGAGATGATTATAACGATGCTTCTAACCTTAAATTGGCTGATATAGCAATCGTAATGGAAACAGCTCCCAAGCAACTATTATCTATAGCTGATATTATCGCAAAGGATTCCAAAAGTGATGGAATCATAGAAGCGATGAAAATAGCTACCGATAAATTATCTTAAATCAAAAAACAGAACCTTTTAAGCTCTTACATAACTACTTGAACTTGAACAGTCTTTCCCCAAATTAATAGAAATTGACGTTTGGAATCTAGTATTATTTTGGTCAATAGGTGTATTCATAATAGTTGATACAAATTCTTTAGCAGTGGACTTTTTCATCCATGAAGTTGGTTTGATGTCTTTAGTGATTTGTGAAGAAAAACTTTCAACATCGTTAGCAACTTCTTTAAGCATCTCTTTATTGTTTACAATTTGTAACAAGCTTCCCAATGCAGGGGAGACTAGATCGTTGATAACCCGAGCTACCGCAGCAGCTAGTCCAGCTGAAGCTATCATCAATGGAGAGATTGTAAATGTTGCAATCAGTGCTAATCCAAAGAGCGGCGTGCTTGCTAGCAGCGCTCCAAAAAAAGGTATAGCAACTGCAGATACGGCTAGGCTAATAGCAGTCAGTTTAAGACTAGAACAACTCTCTTCTAATGATTTAAATTTTTGGATTTTTTCTGTAGTATCAGCTCTTGTTTCTTTCTGGTCAAACTCTTCGATGGCTTGATTTAGTAACGGGCTTACATGTGTAGAAAATATAGTCGCAGTCATGGTGCTTTCCTGTGTTGGGGAATAAGAAGGTAAGCATTTTTAAATAGTGTTTCATTTTTTGCAAATATTAAATATGACCCTTTTGGGTTTATGGGAATAAGACTCCTATGAAGTTCTAAATCAAAAAAAAGGTTATTTGTGATAGAAATTCGTCTTTTACTAGATCAAAATATTGATACTATGGAAATCAGCTCCATCTTGTGATAAAATGCCTCCAAAATTTATTTTAGAGAAAAAATGGATCAATCAGAGACTAAAAAATTTTATTTGGGACAAGCATTAAAAGCTTTTGAAACTCACTTATCAAAAGATACTGGGCTTATCCATTATGATGAGCATAGACCTTTTTCTTCTTCTAGAGAAAAAGCTTCGATCTATCATAGCTTTTTATATGTGTATGCACTGTTTTCAAAAAAACAAAAAGAGTCGATCTTAGAAGCTTCAAAACTATTGGAAAGATTACTTAGTTTTCAATCAAAAGAAACTGAATGTTATGGATCCTTTCCTAGATACATGCATGAATATCCTACCTCTTATGATAAACTTGTAAACTTAGATATCTTTCATGTTTTCATGCTGTTGATTGAAAATTTCTCACTTGTGATTGAAAGAAAACTCTTTGAAAAATTCTCTGTGGCAAGGAATTTATTGGAGGGATTTTTAAAAAATATCGTTGATCCCTCTTCGATTACGAGTGAGAGGTTTAATGTTCTTTTAGGTAATGAGCCTTGTTTATTAGAGTTAGATGACGATAATTCAATCTCTTTAGAATACCTTTCTGAAATAGTTCTTAAAGTGAGTCTTTTGCCTTTAAACGATCAAAAAGCTCAACTGCTACTCCTTGAGACATTCTTTCATAAAAACATTGGAGTTTATAACAAGCTCTACTCTCAGCAAAAAAGCTATTTTGGGATGCAAGGCTTGTCTTTTTTTGAACTTGCTATGTCTATCTATTTAGGAAAGATGGGCGAGGGGGTTAAGATTTCTGACCATCTTTGGATGAAAAGTGTCTTACTTTTGCAGAATCTTTTTCAAAATCAAATTGCTTCTGAAGATTGCGACGATACGCTAATTGTAGCAAAAAACAATTCTGAAAATGATAGATATTATCAGGCCTTATTCAAAGTTTTGATAAAAGAAAACGATCACATTTTTAGTCTAGTATCTGAAAATCACGCTTTAGATATCGAATCAAAAGCGGGAAGGAATTGTTTAGAGTGTGACCTAACGTATCCTAAAGAAGTTCCTGAAGATGGACTGGATCAAGTTGAATTTTCAATGTTTTTTTCAGATTTAGATGATGTTGATTTTTTTGTGGATGAGATAAAAGCTACGGTTTTTTATCTAGATGATAGTTTGTCTATTTCGACCCTAACCAAAAAAATCATTCTGAGTTTTTTAATTATTGAAGGGCAAGGGAATTTGATTGGACAAATTTCTAAAGGGAATAGACCGTCCGATAAAACTCCCATAGAAGGAGAATTTTCTAAAGCTCACGACTGGATAGTGTCACTTAGAACACTAAGAAGAGATGCTCATCTAAAGTTGAAACTTAAGCTGAGCATCTATGATCTTGAATCTACGAATTTAGTGAAGAAAGTGCTGGAGAATCAACAGAGACCCCCATTGCATGAAGTCCATTATCAACATACAAAGTAACACCCGTCACAGCTGAAGATTTCTGAGAGAGCAAGAACTCTGCAGCAGAAGCGATTTCACCAGAAGATAAATCTTTTTGGATTGGCGCGTTATGTTTAGAGTATTCAATCATCATATCTATAAAGCTAACACCTTTGTCTCCAATAGCTCTTGCAGCTCTGGATCTTAAAGCTCCTGCAGAAATAGCATTAACTCGAATGCCATATTTTCTTCCGGCCTCATAAGCTAGTGTTCTTGTATCTGATTCTAGGGCTGCTTTAGCTGAGCTCATACCTCCGCCATACCCAGGTACAGCCCTTTCTGAAGCGATATAAGTTAAGGTTAAAGCGCTGCCTCCTTTATTCATAAAAGGGGCAAAATATTTTATAAGAGCAACAAACGAATACGAAGAATTGCTATGAGCTGATAAATAGCCAGATCTTGATGTCTCAAGAAGGGGGTTTTTCACTTCTGGTGCATTGGCAAGTGAGTGTACTAAAATATCGATCTTTCCATAGTCCTTTTCAACTTGGCTAGCAACTTCTGAAATTGTGTAATTTGATGCCGCTTGATACCTTTTATTGTTTAAAATTTCCTCAGGGATATCTTCTGGCACATCAAAGCTTGCATCAAGAGAATATACTTTAGCAATCTCCATTAGCGAGCCATCAGATAGCTTTCTAGACTCATCAAATTTACCATTGTCCCAAGAGGTGGTAAATATTTTGTAAATAGGAGTCCAGGTTCCAATTAAAATGGTTGCTCCAGCTTCTGCTAGAGATTTTGCAATAGCAAAACCAAATCCTTGGTCATCGCCAACTCCCGCAATAAAGGCAATCTTACCTTGTAGGTGTTTCGAACTCATAATTTATTTAACCTATATGAAAATAATTCAAGAAATTAGTTGTAGATTGTATCAAAATATATGGTATTTCACAATGCTATTATCAATTGGACTCGTAGAGGTCTTTGTGACCTTGAGCGGTGAGTTTTTTGTTAGTTTTTATTTTAGGCTTAGCAACAAACAGGTCAGGTTTATAATTTGCTAAGATTTCCTTCATGCTAAGTTCTTTTTCTTTGGGGATGATCGCTTCTAAGCGCTTTTCTGTTGATTCAGTTTTTTTGGGGCGACCTCGTCGTTTCACTTCAGGTTTAGCTATAGGCCTTTTAGCTACAGTTTTTCTCGTCGTTGCTTTTGATGTGGTTTTTTTTACAGCTGTCTTTGTTGTTTTAGCAGCAGTTTTCTTTTTAACTGTAGAAGCTTGTTTCTTAGGAGTTGTTTTAGCCTTAGTATTTTTTGGAGCAATTTTTTTGGAGGTAGTGGTTTTTTTTACAATTTTCTTTGTTGCTTTAGCAGCAGTTTTCTTTTTAACCGCTTTAGCCTTAGTTGGTTTAGAAACTGTTTTTTTTACAGGCGTTTTCTTTTTGACTGTAGAAGTTCGTTTTTTAGGAGCTGCTTTAGTCTTAACTGTTTTAGCTTTAGTTGGTTTAGAAGGTGTCTTTTTAGCCGGAGCTTTCTTTTTAGCGGAGCTTTTTGCTGTTGGTTTAGATGAGCCCTTCAAAACTTTTTTTAGTTTTGAAACAAGGCGACCTGACTTTCTGGGAGCAGCTTTTTTTGTTACTTTAGCCATACTCTTTTGATTCCTCTTATCTCCTAACCTCACCCATCTTCAGTCTAAGCCCTTTTTAAGGGCTTAGTCAATAAAAAAACCTTTTGATAGCAACGTCTCAGCAATAACTGGCAGAAGTTGAAGGCGTTATGGTTAATTTTAGTTTTAAATGTATAACTAGCAGATGTTTAATTGGTTATACATTTTATAAATTGTTAGTTGATTTGTTAAAATCTTAAGATATTGATTATCAACTATAATTGAATTAAAAGCTATTAAACAAAAAACTTAATAATAATTAGTTTTTGGTGTTTGTTTTAGTTTTTAATATATCTATCCTATTGATTTAAACCAAATTCAGGGTATAATCGCGGCTAGTATATGAAGCAAATAAGGAGTTTAGGAAACATGTCTAAGGTTTACTGTGAAATTTTAGAAGGATCTGTATCTCAAAGTATTTTGGAAGATGGAACGAAAATGATAGCTGATGCTGCAAAGGCTCATGGTGGGTCTGGAAACCATCAAGCTCCAACAGATTTACTAGCTGCATCGCTTGGATCTTGCATTTTGACTGTAATGGCTCTTTATGCCAAGCCTTTAGGGATCGATATGACAGGAACACAGGCTATCGTTCACAAAGAGCAAGGTCATGCTAAACCAGGTCATGTAGGTATTTTAAACGTCCATGTTTATATTCCAACTGACCATGAGGAAAGTGTTCGAATTAAACTGGAAAAGGGTGCAAAAAATTGTCCTGTTCATCATAGTTTGATTGAAAGCATCGAGCAAAGTATTACCTTCCATTGGGGGGAAACACTTCAGGAGAATACGCCAGGTGAAATTTCATCACTTTCAGGGCTTTGAGAAGCATTTAAAAGAAGTTTCTAACGAGCAACTAGGTCATCAATTTGCCATAGTTTCTAACTCTTGGGTAGAAAGAGATGTCTTGGTGAAGCTTACATTAAAAAGACTCAGTCATTTATACCCAAACTATTTGGTTGAGACGGTAGATTTTTCAGAAGGGATCACTAAGGTTTTATCTAGCTTAGAGTATT
The DNA here is from genome assembly GCA_030427725.1 of Chlamydiia bacterium. Lineage (GTDB taxonomy): Bacteria > Chlamydiota > Chlamydiia > Chlamydiales > JAUICV01. The sequence continues at coordinate 467,117 of JAUICV010000001.1, forward strand.
CTCTTTTTGGATCTTCTAAAATCGTTGTCATTAAAAATATAGACAAACTGCTCGCTAGGGACTTAAAGGCGTTTGAAAAAGTCCTTTTAGGCCAAGATCCTGTTATATTTACTTTTACAAATCCACTTGCTCTTAAAGGGTTTTATCCGGCTAATAAAAAGCATCTAGTAGCTGTAGACCTAACGCTAGAAAAGCCGTGGGAAAGGCAAGATCGTCTTTTGAAATGGGCCTTGGGGTATTTAAAAAAATTTAATGTACAAATTCAGCATAAAGACCTTCTAGAACTCGTCAGTGCATATCATAGCTTTGATTTGATCAAGCATGAACTAGATAAGCTAGCCTTATTTGCAGGTTCGAATCAGAAAATTACAAAAGAGCATATTGATCTTTTGTGTAATCATAGCGTTGAAACAACAGCTTGGAAATTTTCAGAATCCTTAATTTTCAATACTAGTAAGGACGTTGTTCGAGAAGGTTTAGAGACATGTTTACAACTAGTAGATTTGGCAACACTTTTTGGAGCTTTTAGATATCACCTAGAACTTGCTCTTTTAATGAAAGCTGAAGGCAGCGCCTCTCATGTGGATTCGTATAAAAATATTCATAAGAAGACTTTAGATAAATACAAGCTAGCTTTAGAGAAGTTGTGTTTTAAAAGTCTTTCTAAAAGCTATCAGTGTTTATCCAATTATGAGAAGCTTTCACGATTGTCAAACATCTCTCCTAAAACGTTGCTAAATGGATTTGTATCAAACTTACTATTGGAGAGAGGAGCATGAGGAAAGGAAAGCTTGTTTTATTACCTAACCACTTAGACCTTTCTGATGGAAGTCTGAGTGTTTTACCAAAAAGCTTAGAGGCAGTTGTAACAAGTCTTGATGGAATTTTTGTTGAAAGTGAAAAAGGTGCTAGAAGATTTTTAAAGTGTTTTAAGTTTCCTGGTGAGACAACCTTTAGGGACGTAAAGCTAAAACAGCTTAATGAACACAGTCAAAAAAATGACTATAAAGATATGTTGACGCATTTACTGGAAGGGGAAACTTGGGGAGTTCTTTCTGATGCTGGTATGCCTTGCTTAGCCGATCCGGGATCTAAGCTAGTAGCTGCGGCGAAAGAGCACCAGATAAAAGTGGATATTTATCATGGTCCTTCATCTATAACTCACGCTTTAATTCTTTCAGGCTTTGACGCACAGAATTTTTCGTTTCATGGGTACTTACCAAGGGAAGAAAAAATCATTTTAGATCAATTTAAATTTATTGAAAAAATTGTATTTAAAACAGGTCAAACCCAACTCTTTATTGAAACGCCTTATCGTAATCAGAAAGTTTTCGAATTTATGCTAAAGGTTTTGCATCCTAAGACAACAATTTGCGTAGCAATAGATTTGATGACCAAAGAAGAAAAGGTTATAAAAGATACCGTAGGGAATTTAAAAAAAAACACTCCGTATATTCCCAAAAATCCAGCAGTATTTTTAATTGGAAATTAAACAAAGTACGTTCCAACATCGTCGTAGAAAAGAAGTCCCTTTTCACTAAGCTTTATATTAGAGTCCCCTTCTTCTAAAAATCCTTCTTTGAGCAGTTCTTCAAAGATGTTTTTCAATTCAGGGTGATTGTCTCTTGTTTTTCTATAATCAATGCCCTCTAATAGCCTTAGTCGAATAGCTGTCAATTCCTTAAGGTGCATGAAAGGGTCTAACTGTTCATGAAAATCCATAGGATCTTCACCTTGAAAGAGTTTTTGAGAGTATTTCTTTAAATGACAAACATTTTGATAGCGCTGTTTGTTATAGTAAGAAAATGCAGAAGGTCCAAATCCTAAAAATTCTCTCCCAAGCCAATAACCCGTATTGTGTTTTGAGTGATAACCTTCACGACAAAATGCTGAAATCTCATAACGATTTAAGTTAGTTTGCTTAAGCTTTAAAATAGCTAGATCTAACATTTTTTTAGCTTCCGTATCAGTGGGTAAATGCGGAGCTAAAGAGCTATAGTTTTTATAAAAGCTGGTTTTGGGCTCAAAAATTAGATTATATAGAGATAAATGTGTAATAGGCAATTTCACGACCCTATCAAGGGTTTTTTCAAAAGACTCAAGGGTTTGATGAGGAAGCTCATACATTAAATCAATACTGATATTATCAAAACCCAGGCTATATGCGGTTTCAACAGTTTCAATGGCCTTATTCGCGCTATGTGTTCGAGAGAGAATGGTTAAAAGTTTTTCATCTAAACTTTGCACTCCAAAACTTAATCGATTGACCTTACTTTGAGAAAGTTTTTTTAGATAATCTTTAGAAATGTCGTCTGGATTTGCTTCTAAAGTTATTTCGCAATCAGGAGAAAATGAGACAGGAAGTTTTTCAATACAATTTAGAATCTCTAAAAGTAATTTCGGCTCTAGTTGAGACGGGGTTCCTCCTCCAAAATAGATAGAGACAATTTCCCTTCCCTGAAGTTTAATCGCACTTTTTTGAATTTCAATTTCCAGAGCTTTTAGATAGTCTCTAACAGATTCGTCTCTGGTTTTTTGGACATAAAAGTGACAATAGGGACACTTTTTTGCACAAAAAGGAACATGTATATAAAGACTTATATGATTAGGTTTTTCAAGATTACCAATCATCAGATTCTGGATCTTCTAGAATACCTCGTCTCCAACGATTTCTATCGCTAAAGGGATCATCATCATCGTCAAATGAAGTAATATCTTCAGACTGAGAGTCATCTGAGACCGTCTCGGATTCGGTCACTGACTCAGTAGGGTAGTCTGCATCAGATTCAGTAACTTGGTTATCTTCTGCATTGATGTCTGGGATTGTGTGAGCGTCTTGAAACCCAGATCTTGCTTGGGGGTTTCTTTTAGGTGCGATGTACTCATCCATTTCGCCACTTTCTTTAATGTATTGGAGTCTTTGCCTCTCTTCGTCTATTTTAGCCTTGATACTATCGATTTCGCTTTGGTGCTTTTCAAGGTCTTTTTTAGGGACGAGTCCTAGGTTTTTCCATTGCTCAAGATCTTTTAGTTCAGCCTCTAATTTTTTTAGCCGTTCACTTTTGACATTCATATTTTAAATAACACCTCTTTTTGCCTGGGGTATATCTTAATAATCTCTTTAATATAAGACCAGAAGTTTCTTTGGTTTATAGATTTGGCCTCTATTTACTCAAAACTTAGTTTTTTTCAAAGAGAAAAAACATAAATTTTTGATAGTTATTGTCTTCTGCGTCATTTTTTTATAATTTAAGATCGGTATTAGTTAATTAAGTTAATTTGTGCTATTAATTGATTAATAGAGGGTTTATTTAAGGTTGATCATGGATCCTGTTGATTTAGGATATGCTAACCTGTCAAATTTAAGATATATAGAAGACTTGTATTCCAAGTACTTGCAAGATCCAAGTCTTGTCGACCTTTCCTTTAGGCGTTTTTTTGAAGGCATGGAATTTGCCAATTCCTTAAACCATTTTAGTGAGACTCAGCCAAGTCCTGAGGACTGTTTAGATGTTCGGTCATTAAATCTAATCGAGGCCTATAAGCACTTTGGGCATTTAAACTGCTTTTGTAACCCAATTCATGAAGAAAATAAAGATCAGCTACCCGAGGAATTGCACATAGAAAACTTTGGTTTTTCCAAAGAGGATTTAAAAAAACTAGTTCCAACTTTTAATTTCTTGCCTCAGGATTTAATAGAATTAGAGCTTTTAATAGATGCATTAAATAAAACATATTGTACAACTCTCGGATTAGAAGCATATCACTGCTCGAAGCCTATCCAAGAATACATCTATTCTAGAATTCAACCTATTTTGGAGTTCCCTTTTGCCCCTGATGAAAAGGTTTCCTTTTATAAATCTCTTTGTAAAGCGGAGATGTTTGAAACCTTTCTACAGATGAAGTATCAAGGGCAAAAAAGATTTTCCTTAGAGGGAGGGGAATCCTTAATACCGATTCTAAACGAGCTTTATAAAACCCTAGCAGAAACGGGTGGAAAATCAAGTGTTTTGGGGATGGCTCATAGAGGCCGACTTAATGTTTTAGCTAATATTTTCAATAAGCCGTATGAAGAGATTTTTTATGAATTTGAGCCAGGCTATATTCCTTCTAGTTTTGCAGGAAGTGGAGATGTGAAGTATCACAAAGGCCAAAGATCAAAATTGGAGGTTGAAGGAGGGTTAGAGATGGATCTGATTTTAGCAGATAACCCTTCGCACCTAGAAGCTGTTAATACAGTTGTTTTAGGCATGACCAAAGCCAAGCAGGTTTATGAAAGTGAGGGTGATGAAAGGCAGGTTGCGCCGATTTTAATACATGGTGATGCTTCAATAGCTGGACAAGGAGTTGTTTACGAAGCCCTTCAAACAATGCAATTAGATGGCTATGAAGTCGGGGGAACCATTCATATTGTTATTAATAATCAAGTAGGTTTCACAGCTGAGGCTAAAGAGTCTAGATCTACAAGATATCCGACAGATATAGCCAAAACGTTTGGGTGTCCAGTTTTTCATGTAAACGGAGATGATCCAGAAGCTTGTATTTTTGCTGCAAGGGTTGCAGCAGAGGTGAGACAAATCTTCGGAATCGATGTATTTATTGAACTTCTATGCTATAGAAAATATGGTCACAATGAAGGGGATGAGCCTGCGTTTACTCAACCAACTCTGTATGAAAAAATTAAACAAAAACCAAGTGTCGTTAGACTGTATGAAGAAAAGCTTCTTCAATCAAAAGAACTATCAAAAGAATCAGCAGAAGCTATTCAAACTCAATTTAAATCGAAATTAGACGAAGCTCTCCAAAAAACTCAAGAGAGGGTAAAAGCAAATACCCAGTCTTTTTCAAAAAGTGATCTTAATCAAAATATACCCCTATCTAAAATCTTTTTCGACGTTGAGACTAAAATAGATAAAAATACTCTTAAAACACTTGCGGAAAGTTTCTGTAAAATTCCAGATAAATTGAATGTTCACTCAAAAATCCAGAGGTTGTTTAATGAGAGGTTGAGCGCTATTTTAGAAGAAAAAGCGATTGAATGGGGGCTTGCAGAATATTTAGCTTATGCCACTTTGTTAGTTGAAAACCACTCTGTGAGGATTTCGGGTCAAGACTCAAAAAGGGGGACATTTTCCCACAGACATGCAGCGTTAGTTGACCAATCAACTAACGAGCGTTATTTTCCCTTAGCTAATTTAGGCAAGGATCAAGCTCTTTTTACAGCTTATAATTCTTGTCTTTCCGAGTATGGTATATTGGGGTTTGAGTTTGGTTATGCGTCGATTGCATCTAAAGGGGTGACGATCTGGGAGGCTCAGTTTGGAGATTTTGCAAATGGTGCTCAAATTATGATAGACCAGTTCTTGAGCGCATCAGAGCAAAAATGGGGTCTTAAATCTCCTCTTATCTTGTTTCTTCCTCATGGATATGAAGGGATGGGTCCGGAGCACTCATCAGCAAGGATCGAGCGATATTTACAGCTAGCTTCTTGCTTTAATATGGAAATTGTTTTGCCGTCTAATACAGCGCAAATGTTTCACCTTCTCAGAAAACATGTTTTATCCAATGCTATGAAACCATTAGTTGTCTTTACTCCTAAAATGACACTTCGATTCCCCCCATCACTTAGTCCTTTAAGTGACTTTTTTGAGGGAAAGTTTGAAGAAATATTAGAAGATCCTAAACAAAATTATGAAGCATCTAGAGTTTTACTTTGTTCTGGTAAAATCTATTATGACCTTGTTACTGAAAGGGAAAAAAGAGCATTAAACGATATTGATATTATAAGAATCGAACAGCTCTATCCATTTCATAGAGAAAAACTACAAGAAATTTTACATAAATATTCTCATCTTAAAGAGTGTTTTTACGTTCAAGAAGAGCACAGCAATATGGGAGCTTACAGTTATCTAGCTCCTTATTTAAGGGAAATACTTCCTGATAAATTAAAACTTTGTTATGTAGGTAGGTCGAGGAGTGCATCCACTGCTGCTGGGTCCGGTGTCCTCCATAACTTAGAAAAGCAAAGCCTACTTGACCAAGCTTTTGGGAAAGTTGAAAGCTAGAAAAGTTTTCTTTTAGAAGGTAGAAAAAAGGTGAGATATGAAAGTTGACATTACGGTGCCACCTGTTGGTGAGTCCGTTACAGAAGCTACTGTTGCGCAAATTATCAAACAAAGCGGGGAAGTTGTTCAAAAAGATGACGAGATCCTTGAATTAGAAACCGATAAAGTTAATCAAGTTGTCCATGCTCCAGAATCTGGGCTTTTAACACTCTCTGTCTCTGTAGATCAAAAAGTCGGAATTGGTGAGATTTTGGGATCTATTGATACGGACAAAGCCTCAAGTGAGCAACCAGCTTCTAAACAGAAACAGCAAGATAAAAAACCTCCAGAAAAGACAGATATAGCGACATCTTCTCCTCAAAAGGATACGTCGAGTGGATCCAAGGCTCGGATAAGCGAAGAAGAGGCTTTAAAACAACTAAATAAGCCTCAAATAGAGCCTACAAAGCCTCAAGCTAGCGCTCCTTCTACGAACAAAGCAACCTCATCAAATCAACCGAAAATTCCTTCCTCAGAAGGACAGAAAAGAAAGCGTATGTCGGGCCTTCGAAAAACAATTGCTCAAAGGCTTGTAGAGGTTAAAAATCAGACGGCCATGCTCACTACTTTTAACGAAGTTGATATGACAAAGGTCATGCAAATAAGAACAAAGCAAAAAGATGCGTTTGAAAAAAAACATGGCGTTAAACTTGGATTTTTATCTTTTTTTGTCACAGCTTGCTCAGCGGCATTAGAAGCATTTCCAGATGTCAATGCATTCATAGATGGTGATGAAATTGTTTACAATGAGCATCATAATATAGGGATTGCTGTTTCTACAGATAAAGGTCTTATGGTTCCAACTCTAAGAGGTTGTGAAGGCCTTTCTTTTGCAGAGATTGAGTCGACAATAGGTGGTTACGCGCAAAAAGCTCGAGAGGGGAAAATATCCATCGATGATTTGCAAGGTGGAACGTTTACTATCACAAATGGAGGGGTTTTTGGATCTCTTCTTTCAACGCCTATTTTGAATCCTCCTCAAAGTGCAATCTTAGGGATGCATAAAATCCAAAAACGTCCGATTGTCGTGGATGATAAAATAGAAATCAGGCCAATGATGTACTTAGCTTTGAGTTATGATCATCGGATTATTGATGGTAAAGAAGCTGTAGGGTTTTTAGTTCACATCAAAGAGAGCTTAGAAGATCCATCTAGATTATTACTGGAATTCTAAAAGGAATAAAATGCCATGAATTTTGATTTTGATGTTGCTGTCATTGGATCCGGCCCTGGAGGGTATGTAGCTGCTATTAGAGCTGCTCAGCTGGGGCTTAAAGTCGCTTGCGTTGAAAAATACCCAGTATTAGGAGGAACTTGCTTAAACGTTGGATGCATTCCTTCTAAATCCCTTTTGCAATCATCTGAGCTTCTTTACAAGATATCCCACAGCTCTAAAGACCATGGGATACAAGTAGAAAATCTAAGTTTTGATTTTTCAAAAATGATGGAGCGTAAACAAAAAGTTATTCAAGGATTCAATCAGGGGATTTCTGGATTGTTTAAGAAAAATAAGGTCCAGGAAATCCACGGAACGGCAAGTTTTATCTCAGATCATGAAATTGAAATAAATACTGACTCAAAAAAGGAAAAGCTATCCGCTAAATATTTTATATTAGCCACAGGATCTAAACCGATTGATTTTCCTTTTTTAAAGTTGGATGAAGAAAAAATTCTCTCATCCACAGGAGCTCTATCCTTACCCAAAGTTCCAAAATCAATAATTGTTGTAGGAGCAGGTGTTATTGGCGTTGAGCTTGGCTCTGTCTATAGCAGACTTGGTTGCAAAGTTACCTTTATAGAGTTTATGGATAGGGTTTGTCCTCCACTTGATTCAGCGCTTAGCAAGGCCTTAAAAAAAGAGCTAGAAGCTCAAAATATGGAGTTTCACTTAAAAGCTAAGGTCACAAAGGCAGAGATGTCCAATGATGGAATTGTTTTGACAGCAGAGATGTCTGATGGCTCTCAAAAGAGCTTTGAAGCTGAAAAAGCTATGCTATGCATTGGTCGAAGGCCTTATACAGATGGTTTGAATTTAGAGGGTATTGGCGTCGAAAAGGACTCTAAAGGATTTGTTAAAATTGACGATAATTTTAGAACGACAAAAGACAATATTTTAGCCATCGGGGATATAGTCGCAGGGCCTATGCTTGCTCATAAAGCAGAGGAAGAAGGGGTGGTTTGTGCAGAACTTTTGGCAGGTCATAGCGCAAAGATCAACTATTTGGCTATTCCAAGCGTTGTATATACAGACCCTGAAATTGGAGCCGTTGGGCTTACGGAGGAAAGGGCTAAAGAGATGAACCTTAACTATGGGGCTGTAAATTTCCCATATAAGGCGAATTCCAGAGCTAGATGTATGGGTGAAGATGCAGGTTTTGTAAAAGTTGTTTTCGATACAAAAACCAAGCACTTGCTAGGAACTCATATCATAGGTCCCCATGCAGGAGAACTTATAGCTGAAGCTAGTTTGGCGATTACTAAAGGATTAACAGTGACAGATATTGCTACAAGTTGTCATGCACATCCTACGCTTTCAGAAGCTTTTAAAGAAGCTTGTATGCAGGCAGACTTTAAGGCTCTTCACATTTAAAAATAAAAAGGGCTTTCGATGAACATTGAAAGCCCTTTGAGTTGTTATCTAGTGAATGGAAAGATTTTAAGCTTCTATTGCTAGCATAGCTTCTTTGGTCTCTCCAACAAGCTTATTTACAAAAAATTCCTCTTCATCTGTTTCTTGGTCATGAATTAGTTGCTCTAGACCGTGGAACTCTGAGTCATTTCCTGCGCACTCATCTTTTTCAAATTCAATAAGAGCATTTAGCTCTTCTTCTGAATTTTGATTCGATAGTGGTAAATTTGTGTATCTTTGCATTAAGAAATTAGCCGCATCATATCGCTGATCTTTTTCTTTGGCAGAGTTTACGAGTGCTCTTGTAAATAAATATGCTGCCATATCTTCTGTGATTGAGATTTGGAAATCATCAAAAGCAGTTACAACATTTCCAGCTTCATCTGTTGTTTCAAAATGGTGGTAAGCTTGTCTTGCTATTTCTGAAAGAGGTGTTTCGATATCAATACGCTCTTTTTGACCAGATAGCTGTGCTATCACAGTTTCTATCATAGTCTTTCCATAAGTGGCAGCTACATCATAATTGATCATTTTTTCATACAGAGGGATAAGCTTTGGAAGGAATTGTCTTACAAGAAGACCTTCTTCATGAGCGATCTGTCCACTGTACTTAGTCTTGATTTGATCTTGTATAACAAATCTTCTTCCTTCAATGATCATTTGAAGACGGTTAATGTCCTCTTCTATGACCTGTTTTTCACCAACTAACTCGGCTAACTTTTTGTTACATTCAAAGAGGGCGTTATTTTGGTACTCAGCATCAGCGGTTTTGAAAGCCTGCGACTTCATTTCCTTTTCGAAGGTAGTCATAGTCTTTTCAATTTTAGATTTTATTCTAGTTAGAATTTTCTTCTCTTGAGCTTGCTCTTTTATTGCCTTTGTGAGGACTGGATCACTTTTTACAGATTTCTCAAGTTCACTATTTCTTTTTTCCAACAGCTTACGTACGTTTGTGTACTCACTATTAAATGAAGCTAAAAGAACTTCCTCTTGATAGGAGATAGCATCTTTATTTCCAACTAGTTCTTGGATAAATGAATCCTTAAGCTCTACAAATGTTACAAAGTCTGTGCCATGTTTTTCTTCAATTGTTTTGATGGATTGACTTACAGATTTTTCAACTAAACCTTGAGTGTTGATCAAGTTTTGTTCAAAAAGGACAGCTACTTGCTCTGATAAGACGTCAACTCTTTTTCCAAAGGTTGCGAAGTCTTTTGGCGTCGCTACTGATTCTACGATTGTTTTAGCTTCTAGCTCGATATATTTACTTGCAGTTTCATTGGTAAATATCTGAGTTAATTGCGCTCTTTTATTTTTATCTAGACCTTTATAAGATGTAGGGCCCTCGTTTAGGTATTTAAGTGTTTCACTAAGAACTTGCTTTCTTTTAGATGGATCAAGTGTCACTAAAAATTTAGCAAATAAACCGCCCATTTCTTTTGCAACAAGATCTTCTGAATCAACATTTTTACCAAGATTTCTTTGATGAAGAGTTTTTAATACTTTAGCCGCAAAAGATCTAGAGGTGCTATGTTTTACCAGGTCTATGCTATTTTTTATTAAACTAGGGACTAAAATAACAGCTTCAATAACAGCTGTAAAATAACTCATAGCAAGAGCTGCAATTCTAAGAGCTGTATTCGAAATATTACTTGATTTGTCTACAAGCTTAGCTGATAAAGGGCTAACTCTTTCAAATGGTGTTAAACCAATTTGTTTAACCGATTCCTTTTCGTAAACTTTGATTCTAGAATCAAATGTTTGTTCGAAAGTGTAATTGATACCCTGAACTTCCATTATTAACCTCTTATTATTTATATATAAATTTATATTCATTAAGTAATAATTATACTTGTTTAAATAAAAAAAATCCATTTAAAGAGTTGTGTTTTAATATTAAAATATTTATTAAGTTAAATAAGATTACGTAAAGGTAAAAGATATTTTTAAAAAACGAAGTTGGTTGGGTTAAAATATTAACTTTACATGAAATAAATTAGTTTCATTGATCGATTGATCAATTTATGATAAAATTAAGTCATCCCTTTTTTACATAATATAAATTACTAGGAGGGGAATATAATATGGATAATACATCAGAATTAAATAAAGATAGAATAATAGCAAAACTTATCACTAAATTAGACCAGGCGGAAACAGAATTGGTCTATTTAGACAAAATTCTTAGAACTGTAGGGTTTTGTGAGGGGATTAAGACCCTTAAAGAAACCGTAGAGGAAGTTATTGAAGAAGATCAACTAAATCCATCGTCTGTATACCTCGAAGGGTTTTAAGGGTCCTTTATCGAATTAAAAAAGGCCACCTTTTCTCTATAAATGAGAAGGTGGCCTTTTTTCTTATCTATTGAATAAATGGTGAAATTTAGGTAAATTAGCGCTCCTATTTGAGGCTAAATAAGGTGATCTATGGCAAAGCTTGTGTTTAACGATGAACAAGAAGTTGAGATTGAAGATGGCTCAGCTATTAAGCAAATTTGTGAAGAAGAGGGTATTCCTTTTGCATGCGAAGAGGGGGTGTGCGGAACTTGTGTAATTGAAGTAGAAGAAGGGATGGAAAACCTTTCTGATTTCACAGAAGAAGAAGAGGATTTTTTAGGTGAGCTAGATACTGAAAGACTAGCCTGTCAGTGTAAAATCAAAGGTGGATGCGTAAAGGTTAAATTTTAATATGACACAAGATAGAATTTCAAAAACTATGACAATTGATGAGGTGTTGAACTCATTTCCCAGTAAAGCTGCGTTAATAGCGCAAGCACTAACAAATGCAGGCCTTCACTGTGTTGGGTGTGGAGCGGCAACTTGGGAAACTTTAGAAGCTGGTATGTTAGGCCATGGGATGAGTGAGCAAGAAATTGAGAGTCTGGTTAATGATTTGAATAAAATTTTAGAAAAGAAAGACCCTCAGAAAAACTCTATAGCAATGACTGAGAAAGCAGCTTCAAAGTTCAAACAGATTTTAAAAGAAACTAAAAAAGAGGCATATGCCCTGCGATTTGGAGACAAACCAGGAGGCTGTGGAGGTTTTGAATACATTCTTGATTTTTCAAACAAACGTTTGGACTCAGATCAGGTTTTCGAGTCTTTTGGAGTTGAAATACATGTTGATAAATCCTGCGTAGATAGATTGCTTGGTTCTGAGATTGATTATCTAGAAGGTCTTAAAGAATCAGGGTTTAAAGTCATCAACCCAAATGTTAGAACCTCTTGTAGCTGCGGAAATTCTCAAAGCTATTAATAATAGATTAGGTCTATCAAAGTTAAAAGCTCGGACTACGTCAGAGCTTTTTGCAGATTGGCAAGCTGTGAGCGTACCGACTCACTGGGATTTGTAACTCTTTTCAAAAGAAGGTATTTTGCTAGATCGGAAGAATCTGTCGATATATTTCTCTTATCATTGTTAATTACTGTAGGGAAGGTTGTAAAGGATGTGCCTATAGCTTTAATTTTTCTAAGAGCAACTAATACAGACTTTCTAGCTTCTTCAAACTTAGCTTGATCGATTTGACTATCCCCGATAATGAATCCATTTTGTTGTTGCTCGACAATAATACGATCAATAAGTTTTGTCATGATCTGTTCCCTAATGCCATTTTTGAATGTAGCAGTTTGTTGTTCATCTATTTGTAACCATAAGTGTTTAGCGTCGTCAATTAACTCATCAACTGTGCGGCCATCGTTGTCGCTAATAAAGTTAGTGAAGTTATCGATATCTTCAGCTGTATGACTTCCGGTGTTTGAAGAATATCTAGACAACTCATCAAGGGTATCTCGTAGTGATGCTGGAATGGTTCGCTCTTCAATCGCACAACTATAATCAGTATCATTAAAGGTTATGATATGGGTTAGAGTTTGCCGCTGTTGTTCTAGTTGGCTTTTGGCGGCTTGTAGGTTTGATAGGATTGTTTTTTGCGCCTGAGCATCTGCATTAAAATAAGCTTGGTTTAATTTTTCGTGATCTTGGGTTCTGACGTAAGAATAGTAGTCTACAACCTTTGAAAGGTCAGTATCTCTTTTAGAGCTTGCTGATGTAGCTTTCTTAGGTGCTGTAGGTGTTTTTGGAACGGGTTCTTGCGTATTTTTTTTGCTCTGAGGTGTTGGTGGAAGATGTGTTTCTGCAGGATCTTTGTCTTGTGTTAGCGTGACCTCAGATCTAAAGGGTGTTGATTCTGGTTTATCAGAAGTTGCCTGAAATTTGTAATCGTCAAGAAGTAGCTTTTCAACTAAGGCCCAAGTTTTCTCGGTAGTTGTTTTAAGTTGTGTATCGTCATGGGCTAGAGTTTTTGAGCTATCGAATTTAACCCCGGAGCCATCTATCTTGATTTGATGGATTTTTTTTTGAGTTAGTTTTAAGGTCGTTTTATGCTCTTGAACAATTTCGTTTACATACTTATCCAGTGCAGCTTTTTGTTCTCCTATTAAAGAGCACTGATGCTTTTTTCCAGCAATATCTATTGGGTTGTTGTCTTTGTCAAAATATTTAACCCTTGCTCTGTATAAGCAACCATCTATCGATACAAATCCTATATTGTGATCGTAGCTCTTGCTGTCAGTGCTTACGGACGACATAATTAAACCTTAAATTTAAATAAATATGTAATAATTATAAATATAATTTACATAAAGATAAAGTGTTTGAACGTATTAAAATTGTTATTACAATAATTAAAATCAAATATTTACATCTTGACATAAGGATGTAGTGCTAAACCACTAATATACAATGAATTGAGAGTTTCAGCTTTGTTCTTTGTATTTAGATTGTATCTATTTATTGCCATATATAGTATAATTTACTTCGTAAGTAAGTAATAACCAGTAATATAATAAATAAATCTTTAATTATTTCTTCTAAGAGTAGTCTTAGGGGGTGAGTGTATGTCAACAATAAGTGCAATAAGTCTTAGTTCTCAACCTGAAACAGGTGATTTAGATACGTATTCTACTGCCGGTCATGTTGGTGGTGGTGGTGACGTCGTAGCAGATATAGTAAAAAGCAAGCTCACATATTCTGATGCTAAGAAGCGTTTAATTAAGCGAAAACTACAGAATAGAAAGGTCATCTCTCTCCCAGGCGTGGGGGGAAGTGATACAGATCTTAGAAGTGATGTTGCCAAATCTGGAACTCATGCTGTTTTTGGTATCCCAGGGCTTTATAAACATTTGCTTGGTGTTATGCACAAATCAAAAAATGAGCAAACTTTGGGTTTCACAAATGGAATTTCAATATTTACAGGATATTTAACAGCTAAGCAGGCAGCTTCTGAGTTGAAAGTTGCTGAACAATTTAATGACACAATTGGAATAAAACGAGGAAATACAAATAAAGTTCGATCAGCTTTAGAAATAAGCTCAGGCACTTTATCTCTTGCAACAACATCTTTAGCAATCTCTTCTGTAAGCAAACAAGCTAAAGTTCAATTGGCATCGAAAGTTCTTGGAAATATCTCAGCAGCTACTGCTGGATTGTATTACCTAAGTCTGATTATAGACAGTTCCATGAGCCTTCATGAAGCTCGAAAAAATTCTAAAGAGTTTGTGAAAGCTTATAAGCAAAATGCTCCTACTCTAGAGGTCGTAAACACTTTAAAAAAGAGATTATGTTTAGATGAAAAAGAGCATGCTAAGACTTTTGACAAAGCGATAGCTAGGTTTCATAAAAATCCTGAAAAAGCCATATCTAAAATGATTTCAGGCTCAGGTTTTGAAATTGAAGACAAAGAATATAAGCTTATCGAAAGCTATGTTGATAACCTTTACCAAACAAGCTCAAGTCAAGCTTTATGTACATACAGCAAAAGCTGTGTGTGTGCATATTTGATAAGCGAGCTTAAGAAAAAATATGCAGCAAGACAGCAAAGCTTTGTGAGAGTTTATGGAACAAAAGTATTACAAAATCTTTATGAGCATTCAAAGCTAAGCGCTCAAGAAAGCACTCCTGAAAATAAAGTTGTGATAGAGAGTTTAGAAAAAGATACCATTGAGCTTGCTAGAAAAAATTTAAACAAAAAGATCTTTTTTAGTACTCAAACGATTGCAGCTGTTTCTGTGTTAATAGGTCTTATGATAGCGGGGACTATTATAACTGGCGGAACTCTTGCTTTGGTGATTTCTATCCTGTCTATGGCAACAGCTATCATTACAACAGGAATTGATTTTTACGGTCTCTTTGAGACGTGTAAAAATCAGAAAATAAACAAAAAAGAAAAGATCATGCTCGTGGTATTATCAGCTCTGGTGATGGCCTCTATAGTAGCTGCAAATATTTTTTCTGGAGGTGTTGTAGGACTTGTCATGCTTTCGACAATGGGAGTTGGACTAGCCGGAACAGTAGCATATGGTCTGTATGTCAATAAAAACAAAGTCTCTAAGGAATCTAAAGATAAGCTTGAGAAAATCGATGATAAAACACCTTTAGAAGAGTTAATCGCAGAGTACAAAGCGTACCTTAAAAGAAAGCAGCTTGAAAAAGATTTGCGTGAAGCTCAAGATCAAGCAGCAGCTGTTTAGATTGAAAAGGCTTCTCTTTTATCAAAAAACATCTATCATGAAAGTAAAACTAGAGCTTTTTTATGAGTTGTTTTGGGTCTATACTTTCTTGTTTTTACAGCTATTTACTCTCCGAAAAAGGATTATCTCCCAACACCAAGTTAGCGTATGAAAGAGATTTAAAGCGTTTTTCAGATTATCTACATTCAAAAAACATTACAAAATTTTCAAGTGTATCGCAAAACGATATTCTGGATTTTTTGTCGATTCTCCAGAACAAATGCTACGCAACTTCGAGTATTTATAGAAACTTGATGGCAATCAAAGTTCTATTTCGCTTTCTTAAAAAAGAAAATGAGATAAAAAAAAATATTACCTTAAACCTTTCTTCGCCCAAACTTTGGCAACTTATCCCAGATGTTTTGACTGAAGATGAAATCTTAGCTCTCATAGACGCTCCCGATAAATCGTCGTTTATAGGCTTAAGAGATAAGGCTATTATGGAGCTATTATATGCCGGAGGACTTAGGGTCACTGAGCTTTGCCAGCTTAACTTACAAGATATCAAAGACAATTCCGTAAGGGTTTTGGGTAAAGGAGGAAAGGAAAGAATTGTTCCAGTAGCAAAACCTGCGGTCAAGGCAATAGATAACTATCTTTGTAATCACTACAAAATTCCGATAAAAGATGACAAAGGTGAAGCTCTTTTTATAACGAAGACAGCTAAACGAATTGATCGTATTCAGGTCTGGAACAGGGTGAAGTTTTATGCAAAGAAAATAGCACTAGAAAAAAGAATTTCTCCTCATACATTCAGACATTCTTTTGCAACTCATTTGTTAGATCACGGAGCAGATCTTAGAGTGATTCAAGATATGTTAGGTCATGCAGATATTGGCACAACTGAGCGTTATACGCACATTTCTCAACAAAAGCTTATTAGCTCTTTTGATAATTTTCATCCGAGAGGTTAGGGCAGTACGCTTTTTGAAGAGAATCCTTTTCTTGAGCCTCTTGGATAGGGTCGTTTGTCAAGACCCCTGTTGCATAAGCCATGTTAGAAATAGATGTGTACCACTGCTTTTCTGTGTCGATGAGTTTGTATCTAGCATCTGCGACCGCAGTTAAAGCATTGATAAGTTCAACAATTGTCGCAGTTCCTGCTTTATACTCTTGAAGGTTTATGTCAAAATCAACCTCAGCAGAAGCTAAAAAATCCTTAGCATAACCATAAGATTCTTTGGAGTATTTGACATCTACAGAATATTGAGTTACTTCTTGAATCAATGTGAGCATTTTTTCTTTGAGTTCTGATTCTTTTTTTACAAGGTTAGCTCTAGCTTTTTTTATGTTATTTTGAATGTAAAAACCCTGAAACAAAGGGTAGTTTAAACTAACTTCTCCTTTAAAATCATAGTGATCATTTAATGTAAGGTTCGTATATCTTCTACCTATATTAAATTTACCATCAATTGTTGGATATCTCTTAGCTAAAGCTAGTTTTAACTCTTCTTTTGCAGATTTGACTTGCGCTTGATAAGATTGCAGGTCAGGCCGATTATTTTTTGCAAGCTCGATAAGATTTGCCACAAAATCAATATTATACAGTTGGATTTGCTTTGGGTAGTTCTCAAAGCTAAGCTCTGCTGTAGAATTCAAACCCATTTGTCTAAGTAATATTGTATATTTATCAGATAAAGCTTTTTTGTTTTGAACTAGATCCAATTTTTGTTGCAAAAGTTTCGTTGTTGCTTGAACCTTATCACTCATATCAGCAACGCCACTATTAAAACGTTCATTAACAGCTTCTAGAGCTACCTCTGCATTTACAACATTTTGCTTAGAAGCAATCACTTTTTCTTTCGCAGATAAAAAATTGTAGTAGCTATTCATTACATCTTTGACAACCGTTTGTAAAATGCGGTTATGTGAAAAATCTGAAGCATATAAAGAGTTGAGAGCAGCTTTTGATGTAGCCCTTGTCTGACCAAAGTCTAAAATTGTATATCTAAGATCTAACTCTCCTCCATATAAAGTTTCATAGACAATGCTTCTTTGATCGGCAATTGCAAAAAGCGCCTCTCTAGCTCTGTAGTAAGAAGCGTCAATGTTGCTTAGAACAAAATACTTTTTTAAGGATTTACCATAATCGGAGGCATACTCTCTAGCTTCTGCCCAAGATTTTGTAGTTTCTGGATTGTTGACTAAAGAGATATCTATTACTTCAGCTAAAGTGAGCGTTTTGTTTTCCAAATCCTTTTCAATTTTTTCAAGACTCAGAGGCTCTTTGCAAAATGACTTGGGTGGAACCCAAAGACTTTGTGCTGTTTCTGGAGCATATGCATAAGGCTCTGAAGCTCCTCTAAAATCACCACAAGAAACAACTAGCAGCGATAACACGCAAAGCATCAAAGCAAAGAAATATGATTTTTTTAAATATTGAACTGGTAGTTTCACAGCTCAAAACCCTCTCATCTTATCTAGTTTTTAGATAAACATTTATTTAATTTAATGAAAGCGTTTTATGAGTGTAATTTTTTTGTCAAAATTTCTTTAACTAAACTTGGATCAGCTTTTCCTTTTGAAGCTTTCATGATTTGCCCAACAAGAAAATTAAAGGCTTTTTCAATCCCATTTTTAAAATCTGATACAGATTGTTCATTGTTAGTTAAGACTTCTGTGATAATCGCTTCTATTTCTCCCGTGTTTGACAGGGGTTGAAAGTCAGGATTTTCATTAAAAATTTGTTCAGGATCCTTTTCTGGAGATAAAATCATTTGATCTGCAATGAGTTTAGCTATTTTTCCGGTGACCATTTTTGTTTCTATCATGTTCACAAGGGAGTTAATAAACTGAGCTTTTAGATTAGAACTCGCAAGCGTTAAATTCTTTTCTTTTAATTTTCCTGCAAATTCAACTGTGATCCAGTTGCATAGCGTTTTAGGATTTTTGCAATTTTTTAAACCACATTCAAAAAAATCAGATAATGGTTTGTCATTGACAAGAAGAGCTGCGTTATATTCCGATAGACCTAAAGAGTTTTGATATCGCTCTAATCTTTGCTGAGGAAGTTCTGGTAGGTTTCTTCTTACTTTTTCTACTTGCTCTGCTGAAATGTAAATTGGAGGAAGATCAGGTTCTGGAAAGTATCTGTAATCCTCAGCTTGTTCTTTGGTTCGCATCTCTACAGTTTCTTTCTTTTCTAAATCAAAGCGAAGAGTTGTATTCCTAACAATTTCTGAAGGGTTTTTGTATGGGTCTTTTGTATAGGCTCTGATTTGGCGACGTATTTCTGACTCGATAGCCATTTCCATGTTACTAAACGAGTTCATGTTTTTAATTTCTACTTTATTTCGCAGGGTCCGTTCACCTTTTTTTCTAACAGAAATATTAACATCCATTCTGAGTGATCCCTGATCCATATTACAGTCAGAAACATCTAAGTATATTAAAAGCGTACGAATGGCTTGAGCGTATGCAGAAGCATCTTTAGGGGAGAACATGCAAGGCTCAGAAACAATTTCAATCAGAGGAACTCCTGCTCTATTGTAGTCAACTCCGGCAAAAGATGAAAAATGTTTAAGCATGCCTGAATCATCTTCTAAATGAGCATGGCGAATCCCAAACTCTTTTTCTTCTCCATCAACAAAAGCCTTTACTGAACCATTTTGAATGATTGGATGATAAAACTGTGTAATTTGAAAGTTACGAGGGCTGTCAGGATAGAAATAAGATTTTCGGTCAAAGGCACTAAAATGTGAGACCTCAGCATTGATTGCACAACCAAATTTTACAGCCTTTTTTACAGCTTCTTTATTGATTATTGGAAGAGTTCCAGGCTGAGCGGTATCAATAAGTCCAACATTCGTATTGGGTTCATCCCCAAACCTATTGAGCGTCCTAGAAAACATCTTGGTTCTAGTGTTTAGCTGGGCATGGATTTCAAGACCAATGATGGGTTCCCAGTCAGCAAAAGGAATTTCACTCATTATAGGTCCTCCTTATCAAAAAGCGGTGGTATTTTAAAAGCACTTGGATCCTGAGTTTGATATTGATGTGCGAACCGTAAAACTCTAGCATCTTCTAATTGAGGTCCGATAAGTTGCAACCCAAATGGCATTCCACTATCGTCAAAACCGCTTGGAACAGAAATTGCAGGAAGACCTGCTAAATTGGCTGAAATGGAATATAAATCCTGCATGTACATTTCAACAGGGTCTCCAATTGAACCTAGTTTAAAGGCACTCGTTGGCGTTGTCGGCATAGCAACGATGTCGCATTTTGAGAATGCTCTTTGATATTCATTGATAATAAGCTCTCTTACACGCAGAGCTTTTTTGTAATAGGCATCTTTGAAGCCAGAGGAGAGTACAAAAGTTCCAAGTAAGATTCGCTGCTTAACTTCAGGCCCAAATCCATCCCTACGTGAGTAAGTATAGACTTGCTCTAAATTTGAAGCCTCTGATGAGCGTTGAGAAAACTGAATGCCATCAAAGCGAGCTAAATTTGTAGAAGCCTCAGCTGGAGCTATGATATAGTACGTCGGAATCGAAAACTTGAGATCTTCAAGATTAATCTCAATAATATTAACACCCAAAGCTTTAAATTTTTCTAATGAATTTTCAAAGAGAGCTTTAAGAGGTGGGGTTAAATTGTCTATAAAATGCCAAGGTACACCAATTGTTTTCCCGGAAATAGAGGCTTTAATCTCATCTAAATAGGGCTCTGCTGTTTTATTGTAAGAAGTGGAGTCATTAGGGCAGTGTCGACCTAAAACTTCCATAGTCATTGCGATATCTTCGACATTTGAAGCAAAAGGACCAATCTGATCTAAAGAGGATCCAAAAGCAACAAGACCATAACGTGAAACCCTCCCATAAGTTGGTTTAAAACCAACAATTCCACAATATGCTGCCGGTTGTCTAATTGATCCCCCGGTATCCGATCCCAAGGAGATCAGGGCTTCTCTTGCGGATACAGCTGATGCTGAGCCGCCAGAAGAACCCCCAGGAGTATAATCTAAATTCCATGGATTATACGTTTTTTGAAAAGCAGAGGTTTCTGTCGATGAGCCCATAGCAAACTCATCTAAGTTCGTCTTGCCGATCAATATAGCATCTTCTCTCTCGAGTAAATCAATAACTGTAGCGCTATAAGGAGCTACATAGTTTTTTAAAAAATTTGACGCGCAGGTAGTTTTTTCACCTTGGATATTAAGGTTGTCTTTGATGGCTATTGGAACTCCAGCAAGTTTTCCCAATGGCTTTTTTTCAGCTATTTTTTTATCGATATCTTCAGCTTTTTTTAAAGCTTTTTCATCTAAAAAATTTAAGAAGCTTTTAGTCTTTTCATTACTTTTATGGGCTCTCTTTAAGAAGAATTCGGCGATTTGACGAGCCTTAAGATCTCCATTCAAAAGCGAGGAGCGTAATTGGTAAGCGGATTGTTTATACATAACTAGCTATATCAGGGTTACAGTTATTCAAATTCAATAATTGTAGGAACCTTAATCATGCCTCCTACTTGGGCTGGAGCATTTATTAAAAAATCCTCAGACTTTAATGAAGGTGTTATTGAGTCTTCTCCCATCACGTTGGAGGCGCATTCTAATAGGTTATGTCTTCCTATAACTCCCTCAGTATGAGCAGATTGTAGAGTGTCTATGTGATTGAAAATTGCTTGAAGATTCTTCAAAAGTTGTTCATCTTCTTTTTCGGAACACTCTAATTTACAAAGGCTCTTAAGTTTTTCTAGATCTTTTTTATCAAATTCGTCCATGACAACTCGCATCTGTAAGTGAGCAAGAATAGTAGCTCTTTTTTTTCTCGATGTCAATTCTTTTACAGCAAGCGAGTTACGGATGGCTTAAAAGAATTTATAATGACAAGCCCAATTGTTTGAATTAGTATGGGACTGTAGGTGGGATATTACAGAGGATATGACTATGAAAACTATTAATGTTGCGGCGTTAATTTTAATTCTTATTGGAGCCTTAAACTGGGGACTTTGGGGATTTTTTCAGTTTGATTTTGTAGCTTGGGCATTTGGCGGTCATTATTCATGGTTTAGCCGCCTTATCTACGCAATCATAGGCCTAGCTGGTGTATGGGGGCTTAGTTTCTTTGGCCAGTGCGGTGGGATGAAATCTAATTCAACAGGTGGTTCAGGCTCATCGGACGGACAAAATAACGACAATAAGCCTCAGTAGTGGGCTAAGAGTTATGCGAGCTGCCATTGGTCTTGCTTTTTGATAAAAGATTGATGCAGCTCATTTTTGTTAGCACTTAGATCATGAGATAAACGGTAAGAGATCTCAAGCTTATTTGAATCTATCCTTTGAATCTGAATCTTTGAAATCTCTAAATTCTCAATTAGGGGATTTTGCCCAAACTGCTCAGTTAATCCTTCTCTAATACTGTTAGCTAAAAGATGTCTACCTTTGCTTGAGGTTAGTTCTTGTAACATAGCGAAAAGGTTCTCGTCGCTTTCGCAAAAAGAGTAGAGTTCTTTGTAGAGTTCTTCGTGATTTTTTATCTCTTTTAAGGATCCCTTAAAACCAATCTCTATAGGCTTTTCAATAAGCCCGGGCTCTTCAAAGAAATTTTTTGTGAAAAGTTGGGGGATTTCTGAGGGGATATTTTGAAAATGCGACTTATTGTTTTCAGTGTTAGAGATAAATTTAGCTTCATTTTTGATTTTTTCATAAATTGTTCTAGAAGGAGCTACTTGACTGTAGCTGCCAGTTAAAAGTTGATCAACCTTCTCCCTGAGAGTATCGACAGAGTTTAAAAGTCTTTTAAATAAGAGTTCTTGGTTTTCAGAAAAAATTAAGCATGGGCTGTTTTTCAAATCTTCTATAGGCAGTGACTTAAGCTGAGCAAACTTTGATGAAAAATCTAGCAAAAACCTTTTAGAGGAGATGGATAATTCAAAAAGTGTTTTGTCTCCATCTAAGTGAGCTAGGATCTCTGTGTTTTCTTCTCGATGAACATTCATGAAACTAGAAAAAATTTCATAAAGTGGGTGATTGCTCTTTTTTAAAGAAGAATAGATTTCAAACGAAGCTAATAGTTCTTCGAATCCTAGACGGACAATTTTTAAAATGGTCAGTTGAGATAGGTTGTTATGACAATAAGAGGTTCTGGTTAAACGCTTGTTTACCTCTTCTTTAGTTAATAAATATCTATTTTTTAGTAAAGAGTAACAATGATTGATTTTTTTGATATTTTGAATCTCATCATGTCTTGAGCTTTGCTTCATGTATTGCCAGTCCCTGTAATGATCTTTTCTTAGACTACTTTTTTGGAACGTAGTAAGAATTTGCTCATCTTCTATGGGGCTTGATATAAATAATAAGAGTTCACTTTTAGAGTAAAGTTTGTTGATACACTCATCTTCTTTGTTTTGAAGAATCTCTTTATAAATGGCCTGAATACTTGCTTTGGGATTTGTGTAGAGAGTTTTCTCTCGAATTTTACCAATTTTTGATTCTAATTCAGGGTATAAGCAGATTTTTTTCAGAGAAAGTTGATTGTAAAACTGTTGTTTTATTCTTTTTCTTAAAAACCTTAAATAAAATCCTAGAGTCAGAGCAGTTAATATCAGGGTTTTAAATCGATGAGATTTAAGGTGAGAACTATAAAGGGACTTGAGGTAAGTTTTTTTAGAAAGGGAGCTGCT
The DNA here is from genome assembly GCA_030427725.1 of Chlamydiia bacterium. GTDB lineage: Bacteria > Chlamydiota > Chlamydiia > Chlamydiales > JAUICV01. The sequence goes on from JAUICV010000001.1 coordinate 490,036, forward strand.
TAAGTTGAGTTGATTTATAAGATCAGCACAAAGGAATTTATCTTTCATTATTATATTTATTTTTTTAACAACGCTCTAAATTATTAAGATAATAAAAAAATATTTAAAATCAAATAATTTGTGAGGTAAGTTAATGAAGTATTTTTCTAACCGTAAACTTAAACTCTCTTGTAACAATAGAGGTTAAAAAAGTTATAGGCATGTACTGGAAACTCAAATATTTTAGAGATTCTGTAACTCAATTTACATGAGTTTAAACAAATAATTTACAAAAGTGAATTAAGTAAGAGCTCAAGTAGCAAAAGGATCTCACATAGAAGTAAATTTTTTTAATAAGTCACAAATCGACCTTTTTTCCTCAGAAGGGTATTCAGTTTATAGATATTCTTGTATAATCCCCGGAAATATTTTACTAAAAATTTGAGTTGATGGAGACTTTCATGAGCACTAAAACTCTGACAAGCCCTACGTCGGGACGTCATTTTATCGTTAATGGTTTGGCACTTTTTTCTATGTTTTTTGGTGCAGGTAATGTGATTTTCCCTTTAATTATTGGACAACATCTAGCAACCAACCTTCCGTTTGCTCTTTTAGGTCTTTTCTTTACTGCTATTTTAATACCTTTTTCAGGAGTTATTTCTACATCACTTTTTGAAGGAGATTATTACAAATTCTTCAAAAGAACGGGAAATATCTCTGGATATATCATTATCTTGGCTCTTTTTGGGCTCATTGGTCCATTTGGAGGTATACCAAGGCTTATCGGACTTAGCTATTCGAGCATCAAAGTTTACTTTCCTAATGCAGGCTTGATTATGTTTAGTTCAATTAGCTGTATTTTGTTATTCCTCTGCACGCTTAGAAAAAATAGAATTATCGATCTGTTAGGTTATGTTTTAACACCTATACTGCTATGCTCATTAACTTTTGTGATTATTAAGGGAATCTTAGCTGGATATGATGGAAAGTCAGGATTAAACCTTTCTGCTGCTAAAGCGTTTATGTATGGTCTTAGGGAAGGTTATAATACAATGGACCTTCTAGCATCTTTTTTCTTTGCGTCATTTATCTATAAAAAAGTGCGACATGAAGAAAAAACATCTCAGAAATCGAGAGCGAGATCTTTACTCCTCTCAATGCTTAAATCTTCATTAGTTGGTGCGTTTTGTTTAACAGCTGTTTATGCGGGATTCACATACGTTTCAGCGATGCATACATCAACTCTATCTGATATTCCAAGAGATCAACTTCTTGGTCGGATAGGACACTTAATACTCGGACCTCAAGCAGGTTTTGTAGTAAGTCTTGTTATCTTAATGTCTTGCCTAACGACAGCAATTGCGTTAACTGTTCTTTGTGCAGACTTTGTTCGGGATCAGTTTCACAAAAAAAAGACAAAACCTCCTTACTGGCTATGTCTAGCAGCAATTTTAGCTGCAACGTTTTTGATTTCTACTTTAGAGTTTATGGGCATCGTTGCTCTTCTAGCCCCAGTTCTTGAAATTATATATCCTTCACTTTTAGTACTTTGTCTTTTGAATATTTTGTACAAAGTGTGGGGATTTTCAATGATAAAACTGCCATTTTATCTGACACTTTCTGCTGTAGCTATATCAACGTTTTTAAGTTAGTTATATTAAATCGTTATTACTGAAAGTTTTGTATAATTATTTGATTATAGTTAATTAAATAATTTTAAAAATAAACAGTTATTAGTTATTGTGAGGTTAATAAGGATTATATATTTATATAGCCCGGAGATATCCTCATGTTAGACATAAATCCTTGGAAGTCAATGTGGACTAAGCCAAGAGAAACTGTAAGAGCTGTTATAGCTCATAATCCAAACCATGGATTTTTGCCTATTAGTGCAATCTATGGGTTTACTCAGTGTGTAAGTTTAGCTCAGACTTTCTCGCTGGGACACTCTTTTAATTTTTACCTAGTAATATTAGCTTGTCTTGTTCTAGCTATACCAGTTGGAGCAATCTCAATCTACTTTACGTCCTTTATTGTTTATATTTTAGGTAAACTTATCAAAGGCCAGGCTAGTTTCACTGATGTGAAAGCGGCTTTTACTTGGTCATATGTGCCGTATACAGTGTTCGCTGTTTTATCGATTGTTGCCATGTTTATGACAGGTCCTGATTTTTTCACTCAAAGTTTTGCTGCAACCCAAAGAAATGTAGGACTTTCTTCTGCATTGACAGCGGTATTTTTGGGTCAATTTACCATGGCTATATGGACTTTAGTCTTGTTTATTAAAGCACTTTCAGAAGTCCAGAAAGTATCTGGATGGATGGCTCTTTTAAACATAATATTAACCATGATTTTGTTAACTCTTTTAGCTTTCTTATTCGGAAAGGTGATGGGAGTATTTCAATTCATCTCATAAGAGTAAGAGGGAATATGTATAAAAAATTATCAATAACTAGCGCTGTAGCTGCTTTTATGCTTTGCTTTTCGTTTGGTTTTTCTGAAGAAGAGCACGCTCAAGTTGTTGCTAAATCATCTTCATGTGGCCATTGGAAATCGTTCCATTCTTTTGCTGGGCAGTGCAGTGTTTCTTTTCCGGAAAATCCAGAGCACGTCACCCAGAAAATGAAACTCGAAGAAGATGATCAAGATATGCAATATGATGTTTATGTGGCTCAAGAGAAAAATCAAGAAGCCGTCTTTATGGTTTTAGTCGCTCAATACCCTTCTTATGTAACAGAAGAGTATGCAGATCTTAGTCTAGAGAGTTTCTTAAATGGTATACTAACCCAACACCCAAACAACGAGCTTGTTTCTGCTGATCTTATAGAGGTTCAAGGACATAAAGGGATGGATTTTTTCATCAAGACAAAGGGTGTATACTTTAAGGGTCGGGCTGTTATGAGCGGAAGCAACTTGTACCTCATTGCTATGGAGTGCCAATCTCATAATTTCCAAGAAAATAAATTCGACTACTTCATCAACTCTTTTAAGCTTGGAAAATAAATGGACAGGCTTGTGATCACTTTTCTTATTCAAATAGTCACAAGTTTTTCTATGCTGGGAATCATTTGGTTTATTCAGCTCATTCACTATCCTTTACTTAATAAAATAAAAGAAGGGCTTTCTCAATATGAGAAAGCCCACCTTAAAAGAGCAGCTTTTTTTATAGGCCCTCTATTAGCTATAGATCTTGTTGTCTCGATTTTTTTGGTTTCCTTTGAGACAAGATCTATATTGATTCGATTGGCAACGTGTAATTTAATCTTTAATATTTTTTACTGGATATGGACGTTTCTTTTTCAAATCCAACATCATCAAAAGCTATCGGTTGGTTTTTCTAGGCTTTCCATTCGAAAACTTGTGTTACATAATTGGGTTAGAACGCTTCTTTGGACAATTAAGTGCACAGCACTCCTATGGATGATTTTCATCCACAGCAAGTAAAGATAAATCACCTCCAACCATTCTAAGAAGTTCTCTTTGTATTTCTTCTTTACTCAGTGTTTTAGCATTTGTTGTAACATCTTTAGAGCCGGTAGCTTTTGTAAGCTTAATATGATTATCTGCAAAGGTTGCAACCTGAGCAAAATGAGTGATACAGATGACTTGGGAGTTTCTCCCTAAATCTTTTAATTTCTTTCCTATTTTTGTAGCAGTCTCTCCACCAATATTGGCATCAATTTCATCAAAAATATAGGAGGTTTTACCACTTGAGCTTGGAGTAGATAAGAGAAGGGCTAATAAAACTCTAGCGAGCTCGCCACCACTTGCGCTCGATTCTATCGGACTAAAATTTTGACTATGATTATTTTTGATTAAAAAGCGTATGTTATCGAATCCAAATTTAGTAAATTCGCATCTTTGGCAGGAAACTCTAAATTCCGCTGTTTTCATGCCAAGCTCATGAAGTAATGTAGTCACTTTTTCTGAAAGGCCTTCAGCTTGAATGTGTCTTAAATTTGAAATTTCATTCGCTAGAGAATTCTTTTCTTCCAAGCATTGGTCTAAAAGAGATTTTGTATCTTCTAATTGCTCTTCTAGGTGGTTTAATAAATTGAGCTCTTTTTTTTGAGAGACTAGATGTTTTTGTGCATCATCATATGTTGGACCATGAGATCTTTTGAGGGACTTAAGTTTAGAAAGCTCTTTTTCAATGGATTTATATTTTTCATCGGAAAAATTGGTTTCATAAAGATACGTTTCTAAATGGGAACACACATCAGAGGATGTTTTTGAGAGATTTTGAACCTTTTCTTGCAGTTCTTCTAAAGCTCGGTCATAGTTTGAATAGGCTTCTAAGGATTTACAGTGATGATTTAATGAAGATAAGCCACTTTTTTGCAAAAGCTCTAATAGGGCTTGAAGCGTATCTTGAATTTCTTGAAAGTGAGATAGTTTTTTGAATGAGTCGTAAAGAATATCTTCGTTTTCTTGAGTTAGCTCAATGCTTGATAACTCATCAACCTCCTTTTGGATAAGCTTAGTTAAAAACTCCTTATCTAACAGTTTGCTCTCTAGGGATTGAACAGTTTGGGTGAGAGTTTTTTCTTCTTCGTAAAGTTTTTGGTAGTTTGCTAGAAGAGTAGAAGTTTTTGAGACTTTATCTAAAAATTCTCTATGGAAAGTAGAGGTTTTTAGTTCCACTTGCATGTTTTGAGAGACAATCTCGAACAAATATAAAGATATTTCCTTTAAAACTGATAAAGAGCTTATTTGATGGTTTATTAAAACTTTTGTTTTCCCATCTTTTGATAGCTCTCTTTGTATGATCAAGCTCTCTTCAGAGCTGATATCAAATGACAGGTTTTTTAAAATTTGAAAGACAGGGCTTGATTTTGAAAGGTGAAAGACAGCTTTTAAACAGGCCTTCTCCGAGCCTTCTCTAATTAAGCTATAATCTGCTCTCTGACCAGAAAGAAGAGATAAAGCCTGGAGTAACAGAGTTTTCCCAGCGCCTGTTTCTCCAGATATTACGTTGAAATCAGAGGTGAATTTTACATGAAGTTTTTTTGTGATAACAAAGTTTTCTAAACAAAGCTCTTTTAACATCTTCTAGCTCGAAAGGTTACATTTCTAAAACTTCATTTGTTGTCTTAAAGTGAAGCTTGGCCACTTCTCCAAGTCTTGCGGGGCCATTTTTAAAAACAAAACTTCTTGCTGCTTGCTTAACCATAGGAGAAACTCCCAGGGGAAGTTTTGTCTGGAATTCTTCGGATAACGCTTCGATTCCATCTAAAAAAGCAGCTCTAGCTAGAATCGATGCAGCAGCAACGACCACATCTTCTTCTCCTTTATGACGCTGCGTTAAATTAAGATCTAATCCTTTCTTTCTTAAGGCGTTTAAAACAACATGTTCACTTGCAAACTGGTCAATTATGACATCTTTACAAGAGCTGCTTTCATAAAGCTTTTCGATGCATGTAGCGTGGCCCCAAGCCAAAAGACTGTTTAAGTTTTTAAACTTATTGTATAGCTCATTGTACTTAATAGGTCTTAGACAGGTTAATGAGTAAGGGACCTCTGATTTAATTTTTTTAGCAAGTTCTAAAATTTTTGAGTCTTTCATTTTTTTAGAGTCTTTGACTCCTAATTTTAAAAGCTTGTTAATAGAGCTTTCACCATCAACATATACTCCAGCTACGCATAGGGGTCCAAAAAAATCCCCTTTACCAGCTTCATCAATACCAATTCTTGCATGCATTTCTAGGTTCTGATGAGGGTAGCTATATTCAGTAGAGTTTAAAATTTCAGGTTCTAGGTAATAAATAATAAAATCGTGTTTTTGCTTACCTTGAACTACCAACTTCCCTGACATGTAAAAAGTGACAGATATCCCAGATTTTTTTGCTTGGAAGTGAGTGTATTGTGGGGTTTTTAACTCAAACCCTTTCTCTATAAGACCGACTCTTAACTGTTCTAGTTTTGAAGAGTCTAATATTGTAACAAATATATCAGCTTTTTTTTCCATGGGACTAAAATTATCACCTTGATTCTTATATGAAAATAGAAAAATACCGATACATATTTTCGTAGAAATTTCAGGATGTTTTTCAGAGTTTAAAACTTAAAGAAGATATAAGCTAAATTTTACTAAGTCCTTAAGTACTTTATGGACAGGTGTTAGGTCGATTAGAGATACAAGATATGATATACAGTTGTAAATAAAAGACGAATCATTCAAAAAAAAGAAGCTGTCATAAATCGAAAATTTTCAGGAAACTATATGAAATTTCTTATAGTTGGACTTTGTTTATGTTCTTTAGTGAATATGGAATTAGTTGCGTCAAGCCTAGAACCTAGGAGAACGAACGACGAAAGAGAGTGGAATAGGAAGGGTTCCGGACGGTGGGGAAACAGAAACAATTGGAAGCCGACAGCAGTTCCTAGAACGAATGGAACAGCTATTTTTGGGGATAAAATAAAAAAAGATACTACAATATATGCTACTGGTTGGCAGCGAGTTTATTTTATTCATTTTGATAGTTCTCATAGCTATACTCTTAACAATGGAGATTTTCTTAGTGGTCCAGAGGTGTACTTAACCGCAACAAACAAGGCTGACCATACGATCAACTCCACCATGCGTGTTAATCGAAGTCCGCTTACTAGGCTTGGTTTTTTTATAGATAAAGAGTCACAGGGAAGCTTATATCTTAGAGGGAGGCTTTTAGATGATCTTAATGTAGCAGGTGTGGGTGTTAGATTGTATAACTATTCACCAAATCAAATTATTTATGTATCTGGCCATAATTCATATCGTTACAGAACTTATATTAAAGGTCGTATTCGAGTAGGAAGGAATTCAGCATTTGGAATGGATCGCCCTATTAGAAAAAGATTTCATCGTTACCGCTCTGTAAATTTAGATGGTGATAGTTCGCTTGAGTTAGATAACGGCATAGCTATCCCAAATATAATTAACACGAATGGGAATGTTTTAACGTTATCTAGAGACTTAGGAGCAGCTGCTGTAGATGGGAATATACAAGGCGATGGAAGTGTAGTTAAAACAGGTGTGGGGGGATTATATTTACGCGGAAATAATACTTATTCTGGAGGGACAACAATTTCATCTGGAGCAATATATATGACACACGCAAATTCCCTGGGGAAAGGTGACGTAGCTATGTTAAATGGAACGACCTTATTCGTGCCAGATAAAGTCACTTTTAGAAATGTATTATATCTAACAGGTGGATTGTCTACTTTAGAAACATCATCTGGCTCAGCATCTGTACTTCGTGACATAAAAGGTTCAGGATCTTTCAGAAAAGGAGGATCTGGTGAATTATTTTTGAAAGGTAAAAAGACGTACAGCGGTTCTACAGTTATTTTTAACGGAACTTTAAAGCCTGAAGTACCAGATGCTATCTCAAATAGCTCAGGAGTTGTGCTACAAAATAGAGCTAATGCCATATTTGATTTAAATGGTTTTGATCAAATAATCCTTGGGCTTTCTGGAGGAGGAGGTCGAGGTGGAGAAGTGGCCATTGGGTCAAAAACTCTAACTCTAAATCCTATCAACGATCAAACCTTTTCAGGAAAGTTAAGTGGAAATGGAGTCTTTTTAAAAAGAGGATCTGGAAATTTAACTCTAGCTGGTAAGAATCCTTTTTCAGGAAAGACTGTTGTAGACAATGGAACTTTAACTATAAATGGAGAACTTGACTCATCAGTTAAAGTTTCTCCATCAGGCATTTTAAAAGGAAATGGAAAGATTAATAATTCTGTAACATGTCTGGGAACCTTAAGCCCAGGTAATAGTGTTGGAATCTTCTCTATTAACGGAGATTATACCCAAGCTGCAGGATCAACATTATTAGCTGAGATAAACTCCATTACGTCAGATAAACTAAACGTAAAGAATGATGTTTTTATAAAAAACAAGACGAATGTAAAGTTAAGAGTTGAAAAAGGGTGGCTTAATTCAGATAAGACTTATACGCTCATTGAAAGTAATTCAGGGACTGTCAATGGAAAATATTCTAAGTTAATTGTTCCTTATTACCTTTCTTCGGGAGAACTTGCATACTCTGATAAACTAGTTGAATTTTTGTACAAAAAAAAGGAGAAGGCATTTGAAACGGTTTATGATGTGTACACTACTACTGAAGACAAGCCTGTTTCTCCAGATGACAAGTATAATTATTCAGAGGAAGGAAAGGTTTTAGATAAAATTCATGATGAAGAGATAGCTGAATTTGAAGATTTTTTTGTAAATTTAGAAAATCTAACGACTTCAGAGCTTCTTGAGGCTATGGAGCAATTAACTCCAGCGCAGCTTGAAGCTCAAACAATAGCTCAACAAAATGCGTTTTTTGCTCTTCAAAGAGGGTTAGAAAACAGATTTAACGGATTTGTTGAAGAGATGAATTTTAGCCCATGTGACAAAGAATCCTATGGGCTTAATTTTTGGGGAAATTTTACAAATACTTGGCAGAGACAAAAAGAATTATCTACTAATAGTTTTCTAATTGGGCATGACAATAATACGGTGATGGGCTTAGTTGGTACGGATAAAAATGTAAGAGATTGGATTTATTTAGGTGCTTTTATTGGCGGGTCTTTAGCTAGAACATATTGGAATCACTCTCAAGGAAAAGGGGATGTATCAAGTTTTTACTTTGGAGGGTACTCTTCATTACTTTGGAAAGAAGGTTCTTTAAATTTCTCATGTATCGGGGGCTGGAACAGCTATTTTGCTGAAAGGAACATTAAATATACGAATGTAGACCTAACAGCAAAAAATAATCATAAAGGGACCCAAGTTCTTTGTCATATAGACGGTGGGTATAATCTCAACCTGAATCATATTATTTTTAGGCCATTCAATAGCTCTGATATTCTTTTGCAAAGAGAGGATGGATTTATAGAAAAAGAATCTGGTGTACTAGGGTTGCAAGTTGGAAAAAGAGATCCAAAGGTTTTTAGAAATGAGCTTGGTTTTAAAACCATGTGCAGTTTCTCGCTAACACGGGGCTCAAAATGTTTAGGAAATTTAAATTTAAGTTGGGTTTGAGAACAGAGATTTGATGGGGGACTATTTGTATCAAATTTCGCTCCAGTAGATAAGAAGTTTAAAACGAAAGGGTATTATCCAAGCAGAAATTTATTCTCACCAGGAATCACTTTGTCGATCGCTTCAAAATGTAGTAAAAAAATCTTAGAAGGTTTTTTTAAGGCAGAGCTTGGAAATGGATATAGTAACTACCAAGCTGGGTTTGAAGGACAGTATAGTTTTTGATTGAAAAACTTTGAAGTCTTCTATAGTGAATAGGTAAAGAATCGTGACATAAATCTATTTGTTGATATAGCATTCCGCAAAATGTAATCTTTATTAAGAGGTGTTTATGAGTGCAATTGATAGATCTGTATGTAAGGAAGACCGTTCAGACTATGTTAGACGTCCAAATCCCGATCAAGCTCTAGCTAAATTGACTGCAATAATGATAAGCCTTATTTTAACAGCTCCAGCGTCTGAAGTGGAAAAAAGCTGTGAATACATTTTAAATAAAAAGCAAATCAAATTAGAACCCCAAAATAAACAAACAAAAAAAGTTGCAAAAGTTTCTGAGCGGAGATTTCCAAATACTAGAGTTAAGAATCAGATAAGTTCTAAAGTGCATCAACCTATGGCTCGAGCTAATAACAAAAAGTAAAAAATAAGAGGTCTCGACCAGCGCTTATGAGAGTAGGATCAACGACAAAATCATTTAGACATTTTACGCGTCCGGGTTGTTTAGAAGCTAAACCAATCCCGTTTGTAAAAGTAACTATTCCAAATAGTAAAACTGATGTGTCAGTTGAAGAGTTGAGAGTTAAGTTAAAATCTAAATTGCTTGAATTGCAAAGTGCAAGAACTAGCGCAATTAGTAATTTCAGCAAGCACTTTCCGTCTAAACACTTAAAGCATACAAGGCCTGTTATAAATCAAAAAAAAGTTGTGTGCCTAAATAATTGCGGGTTTAGGCTTAAGGGGTTGAACGGCGTAATAAAACAACCAAAATAATGAAATAACGTATAAAGGACTTTTAAAGTGTCAAACTTATGTGGAGCTACACAACCTGCTAAACTTTTTGAGTATTTAGATCTAGAAGTTTTTAATATGGAAGAAGACTCTTATTTGAATTTATTGACACTTTTATTTCTTGCTAGAGTATCAGTTGATTCAGTGGAAACAAGTTTAAGATTAAGAAAGTTAAATCAACAAAATGCAAGTTCTGAAATCAGATTCGATAATGTTAATGAGCAAGCGTTAAAGTTAGCGGCGACCTCTAGCATCTCTTTAGAAGCTTCAAGCCTCGACAAAGGTAAATTCTTTATCTGTGATAATGAGACTACAATGAAAAAAAAAGTTTCCAGCATGAATAAAAACAGATATCTCTTTGACCAAAAGAAATGTAAGAACTCTTTTAAGTATCATACTAAAAGGGACAAACCAAATAGATGGAATCCTTAGTGGATTTTACGTTTATTTTTCTACTTCAATAGACATTTACAATTTTCGAAAGAAAGTAGATCACCTTTTAAAGGTAATTTGATTTTCATGAATTCGACATATTGCTTGGAAGATTTATTAAAATCGGATAACCTAGGCCGAGGTAGCGTCATATATTTAGGTAAGATTTTATGAGTGAGCAATTAGCAAAGTTAGGTGAGCTATTTAAAGCTAAGAGACAAGAGATGAGTTTATCTCTAAAGGAAGTTGAAAATGCAACGTCAATTCGATCTAATTATTTGGAAGCCATTGAAAATGGTAAATCTGATCATCACCTCTCTTCTGTATATGTTTCTGGATTTATTCGACAGTATGCAACTTTTCTAGGGTTAGATGTTGAAAAGATCGTCACTGATTTTCCAGATCTTTTTGAAACATCGAATTTAAAACATGACTTTGCTTACGGCATAGGGACGCTTGAGATGAGAGGATCTATGGGTGGTGGAGTAAAGTGGTTACCGAACCTTGTTTGGGCTGGAGTGTCTGGGGGGTTACTAGTGTTAGCTTGGTATTTTTGTAAATACATGGGAATTTTGTAGAATCTGGAGAAAGCCAAAGCTGATAAAAATACATGTTACCATTCACAAACTGTAAAATCTCTTTGTGAATAAAGCATCGATCTTTTATCACAAGAAAATTAACAATTAAGATGATTCATAATAGTTGAGTGTTTATGGAGAAGAAAAGTTTTGGAGACTATACCATTTTAAAACAAATTGGTATGGGATGTCTAGGTCAGGTTTTTTTAGCAGAACATCGGTTTATAAAAAAACAATTCGCCATAAAAGTTCTACCAGTAGAGCTGTCCTCTGATAAGGCATTTATTGCTCGTTTTGAAAAAGAAATTGCTAATTTAGCAAATCTTGAGCATCCAAATATTGTAAGAGTTCATAACGTTTCATTTGCAGAAGGTTATTATTTTTTAGTGATGGATTGCATTGTTGATTCATATGGAGAAACAACCAATTTAGAGCAGTATTTAGCAACGCATCAATGTAAAATGCAAGAAAGTGAATACGTCAGTATACTATCTCAAGTAGCTGCCGCTCTTGATTTTGCTCATCAAAAAAAATCTGGGGATCAATTCTTTATACATAGGGGATTGAAGTTAAACAATATTCTGATAGGAAAAAAGGAATCGGGGTTTCATGTTTATCTAAGTGATTTTGGGCTTTCAAAGATTATTGGTGAAGGCCAACTCCTAACGAAGACAATGAAAATACTGTCAGATACTCTGTGTATTAGCTCTCAGGCTTTTTCAACTCTTAGCTCTCAAATCGAAACTGAAAAACTGTCAAAGATTCATAAATCATTTTTACAACACTACGAATTTTTAGCCCCTGAGCAAAAAGATATTTCTAATAATATTCCACTTTCTACTAGAGTGGATACGTTTTCGTTTGGGATTTTAGCTTACTACCTATTAATGGGGCATTATCCTAAAGGTATCTTTGCAAAACCTTCTGAAAATCCAAAAAAATATCAACTTGAGTGGGATGAGTTAATTCAAAAATGTCTTCAAGAAAATCCCAACAATAGACCTTCATCACTATCTGAGATGATAGCTAAACTAAAAACTTCCGCATACACGACACCTCAAAAATCTCAACCTGTCTATTCAACTCAGCCTCACCATGAACCTTTAGCTCAAGGCTTCGTAAATCAGAGTCTTCCGGCAAATAATGACACACTCAATACGAAGCGACCTTTTGAAGAGCCAAAGCATGAAGTTCACACTTCGTATACTCCAAGGCAAGAGGTGAACTATGAGAATACTTATCAGTCAAGTGAGCCTCAAGTGCAGCAAGTAGCCTCAGCAACATTAGAAAAACCTCTTCCATCTCATGAGTTCCAGAGATATGAGCAAAATATAAACTCTATGGAAGAACCTAAACCTGTTTTGAACCCCAAAGAAATTACACGACCTGTTTACGAAGAAGATCCGGGAGCTGTCTTTAATTTGGAGACTACAGTTGCTCGGTATATCCCCCAAAAAAATGAAGTTCACGATATCGAGCCCATACAAACTGATATGGTTATTGTTCCAGGTGGTGAGTATTACAGAGGGACAGACGAAGGCGGTAGAGACGAAAGACCTAGACATATGATCCGATTGAGCAGTTTTGCTCTAGATGTTCATCCGATCACAAACGAACAGTTTGTTCGTTTTTTGGATGCTATGGGTGGAGAAAAAGATGCTAATAATAATGATATTATAAGACTTAGAGAATCTAGAATCAAAAGGGCTACAGGAAAACTTAATATTGAATCTGGCTACTCAAAACATCCTGTTGTTGGCGTAACTTGGTATGGGGCCTTAGCATATGCTAAGTGGGTTGGCAAAAGATTACCAACTGAAGCTGAATGGGAAATAGCTGCAAGAAGTGGCCTTCCAGATATCATCTATCCAACTGGTAGTGATATTGAAAGAAACCAAGCAAATTTTTTCAGTGCTGATACAGTCAGTGTTATGAGCTATCCACCAAATCAATTTGGTCTCTATGATATGGCAGGGAATGTTTATGAGTGGATTCAGGATTGGTATGATTACACATATTATGAAGCATCAGCTCAAGAACCAGATGACCCAAAAGGGCCTCATCAAGGAGTTTATAGAGTCTTGAGAGGTGGATGCTGGAAAAGCCTAAAAGAAGATCTTAGATGTACTAATCGACATAGAAATAATCCTGGGACTGTTAATAGGACCTATGGATTTAGATGTGCAGCTGATGTGAAATAATGGTTAAAGTTGTTTTTGTCTGCTTTGCAAACACATGTCGCTCCGTTGCTTTGCAAACAGTGTTTTCAGAGCTTATAAAAAATGAAGGGCTCGAAAATACTGCTGATGTCATTAGCAGAGGCTTGTCTAAAGATATCAGGGGTGATCCCATAGATGGGAATATGAAGGAATTTCTTTCGCAAAGAGGATATGAATCTACACACACTTCTAAAACACTTACCATAGAAGACCTTATATCGTCTGATTATATTATTGTTGTTTCAAAAGACTTAAAGGTTTTTTTGAAAGGAATGTTAGTCAGTGAAAATGACAAGAAAAAAATCCATCTAGCTACTGATTTTTCTAGTAATTTGTCTGGGCAGTGCATAAAAGATCCCTATGCGAGTGGATTTGATCAGTGCATTGATATGGTGGAAGAGTGCGCAAAAGGGCTTTTAAACGTCATCAAAGAAAAACTTTAATCCTGTTTCAAAAAGGGTGTTTTTGAGACCATTGTCTATAAATATACAAAATAGATTCCAATATGAAGCTATATCTATCTAAGCCAAGAGGCTTTTGCGCAGGTGTTGTCAGGGCTATCAAGATAGTTGAAGAGGCATTAACAATTTGGGGCGCTCCTATCTATGTTAAGCACGAGATTGTTCACAACAGACATGTCGTTTCCAGGCTAGAAAAACTCGGTGCAATTTTTATAGAAAATTTGTCTGATGTTCCAGAAGGGGCTAAGCTTATTTATTCTGCCCATGGGGTTTCACCTGAGGTTAGAGATCAAGCAAAAAAAAGATCCTTATTTGAAATTGATGCCACATGCTCATTAGTAACTCGGGTGCACTCAGCTTCGATTAGATATGCCAAAAAGGGATATCAAATCATCTTGATTGGTCATAAGAACCATGTAGAAGTTATTGGAACAGCTGGTGAAGCGCCAGAGGTAACGACGATTGTTGAGTCGATAGAAGATGTTGATAATCTAAATTTTTCAAAAGATCAAAAGCTTTTTTATACAACACAAACAACACTTAGTTTAGATGACGTTCATTTGATAACTAAAGCTTTAAAAGAAAAGTATCCTCAAATAGAAACTCTTCCAAGTTCATCTATCTGTTATGCAACAACAAATAGACAATTAGCTTTAAAGGCTTTAACGCAGAGCGTAGATCTTGTTTTAGTTGTGGGAGATCCTAAAAGCTCAAACTCAAATAGGTTAAGAGAAGTTGCAGAAAACAATAATATTGCAGCTTTTTTAGTGAATAGTCCTGAAGAAATTAATCCAACTTGGTTAGGTAATGTATCTGCAATTGGATTAACAGCTGGTGCATCAACACCCGAAGATGTTGTGCAAAGCTGCATTGATTACTTAGTCTCACTTGGGGTGACCTCGGTACAGGAGGCAGAGTTTATAGAAGAGGATGTTTATTTTGAGCTGCCAAAAGAAATCTTAGAAGCGAAAGCATTAGTTAAATAGATAGCAATTTACAAAATGATCGACTTCTAGCTGGGTCTTTTTTGGAAAAGTGCTATTACAAATACCCATAGCTTTTGGGCACCTTGTAACAAAAGGGCACCCTTTGGGAGGCGAGATAGGACTGGGTATTTCACCATTCAAAAGCTCTGTTTCTTTCAATTTTTCAATTTCAGGATTTGGAGTGCAAATAGAAGAGAGTAGCGCTTTTGTATACGGATGTTTAGGGTTTTCAAAAAGATCTTTTGTTGGCGCTGTTTCAACAATTTTTCCAAGATACATCACATAGACTCTATCACATAGGTATTTTACCATAGCGAGATCATGAGAAATAAAAAGGTATGTTAGGTTTTTCTTTTTTTTAAGGTCTTTCAAAAGATTAATAATCTGAGCTTGGATTGAAACATCTAAAGCAGCAATTGGTTCATCACAAATAATGAAGCTTGGATTTAAGGCTAATGCTCGAGCTATCCCAATGCGTTGCCTTTGACCGCCACTAAACTCATGAGGGAATCTATTGAGGTGATGTTTTTCAAGTCCGACCAGATCAAGTAACTCAAAAACTCGTTCTAAAAGCTGTGCATTAGATAAGGATTTTTTATGGATAAGAAGAGGCTCTTTAATGATGTCTTCTGTAGTCATTCGAGGATTTAAGGAAGAATATGGATCTTGAAAGATCATTTGAACATTCTTTCTAAACTCTAACAGCTTTTTTTCTGACAATGACGAAATGTCTTCTTGATTAAAAGATATGGTTCCAGAGGTTGGCTTAATTAGTTTTAGAAGAGTTTTTCCAATTGTAGACTTCCCACAACCTGACTCTCCAACAAGACCTACTATTTCATTTTCATAGATATCAAAACTTACGCCATCAACAGCTTTTAAACTCTGCCCCTTATAATTGTAGTATTTCTTAAGCTCATTGACTTGCAAATATGGTTTAGGATTCATTTTTACCTCCTTCGTATATCTCAGGGTGATAAAGCCAACATCTTGCCTGAGTTTTTTCTGAAAGTTGATAAAAAGGAGGTTTTTTTAATGGACAGACTTTTAAAGCAGAAGGACATCTTTGAAAAAAACTACAACCATCGATTTTTTGAGATAAATCGGGAGGTCTTCCCTCAATAGGACGAATTTCATTTTGCTCAAGCAGATCCACTCTAGGGATGGATTCTAAAAGTTTTTTTGTGTAAGGGTGCTTGGGGTTTTTAAATAGGTCATAGACGTTAGCGTTTTCAACAATTTCTCCGGCATACATGACTAAAACTCTTGTGCACAGATTAGCAACAATACTCAAATCATGAGTGATAAAAACGATGCTATTTTTAGTTTGTTTTTGTAATGATTTTAAAAGGTCTAGTATTTGGGCTTGTATCGTGACATCAAGAGCTGTTGTTGGCTCATCGGCTATTAAAATCTTGGGACTTGGTGCTAAAGCCATGGCGATCATGACCCGCTGTCTTAATCCTCCAGATAATTCGTGGGGATATTGAGAGAATCTCGATTTTGCATCAGGAATTCCTACAGAGGATAATAGCCTCAGAGC
This sequence comes from Chlamydiia bacterium, assembly GCA_030427725.1. Lineage (GTDB taxonomy): Bacteria > Chlamydiota > Chlamydiia > Chlamydiales > JAUICV01. The sequence goes on from JAUICV010000001.1 coordinate 506,261, forward strand.
TTCAATCTTAGCGTGGGATCTTGAAGTATGTATTTTGTGTTGTAGAAGTGATTCTGTTATTTGATGGCCTATTTTCATTGTGGGATTTAAAGCTGTCATCGGATCTTGAAAGATCATACCAATTTCTTTTCCGCGAATTTTCTGAAGTCTTTGCTCTGATAGTTTTAATAAATTCTCACCTTCATATTCAATCAAACCATTAGTTAGCTTGGAACTCGGTCCTGAAAAAAGTTTAAGTATCGATTTAACCATAACACTTTTACCTGAGCCAGACTCTCCAACTATTCCGATAATCTCTTCGGGGTAGATTTCAAAACTAACTCCTCTAATGGCATGTGTTACTTTTTTTCTTTGATGAAACTCTACCATCAAATCACTAACTTTAAGAATGGGTTTCATGAGCGGAGCCTTGGGTCAAATGCATCTCTCAATCCATCTCCTAGAAGATTTAAAGCAAGCATTGTTATACTTATAAAACTTGCCGGGAAAAATAATCTCCAGGGATAGTACCGAAGCGCAGATAGTCCATCGCTTGCCATTGTGCCCCAGCTAGCAATGGGAGCTTGTACGCCAAGCCCTAAAAAACTTAGAAACGCTTCTGTAAAAATAGCAGTTGGTATCGTTAGGGTCATTGTTGTAATTATTGAGCCCATAGTATTTGGGATAAGGTGTTTTGTTAAAACTCTAAATCTTGATGCTCCAATCGATAAAGCGGCTGTAGCAAAATCACTTTCTTTAAGCTGTAGGATTTGGGCTCGTACAATTCTTGCCATATTGATCCAACCAGTGATAGTCATGGCTATGATAATTGTTATAATACCGGGTCCCATAACGACCATTAGCAAGATAACAATTAGAAGATAAGGGAGAGAATATAATATATCTGCTGTACGCATCATAAACTCATCTGTTTTCCCTCCTGCATACCCTGAAAATGCTCCATAAAAGACTCCAATTAACATATCGATAACAGCAGATGTAATCCCAACAAATAAAGAGATTCTAGCTCCCCACCAAATCCTAGTAAAAAGATCTCTACCAAGTTCATCGGTTCCAAACCAAAATGTTTTTGAGGGGAGTTGGTTTTTTAAATGTAAGTGCGTTTCATAATAGGTGTAGGGACGAAGAAAAGGGCCTATAACTGCCATAACAATTAGAAAAATCAAAAAATAAAGACCGAATAAAGCTAGTTTGTTTTCAGAAAGTCTATACCAAGCGTCTTTCCAATATGATACGCTTTCAACAGAGTCTTCTTTGATGGCCTTTTTTTTATCATCTAAGGGTTTGAGTAAATCAGGAGGGATGTTCATCTCGGCCATTTTCGTAAACAAGTTTAATTCGTGGATCAAGAAAATAGTATATCAAATCAACAATAAATACACTTGTCATAAGAATTGTACTGTAAAACATGGTAACTCCCATAATCACGGTGTAGTCTCTGTTGGTGATGCTTGTAACAAACCAGCCCCCAAGGCCCGGTATTCCAAAGATTTTTTCCACAACAAAACTGCCAGTTAAAATAGCGCTGCAAAGAGGAGCTAAGTAGGTAATAACAGTTAGCATACTATTCTTAAGCACATGTTTAAAAAGAGTTTTTGTAGTCGATAAGCCCTTTGCTTTTGCTGTTAAAATGTAATCTTGCTCTAAAACTTCCACCATATTGGCTCGGGTAAGTCGTGCTATAAATGCTGTGGGAAGTGCAGCTAACGAAACAGCGGGCAAAATCGATTGCGCAAAGGACCCCCACCTAGCTACTGGCAATATAGATAACTTCATTGCGAAGATATATTGCAGAAATGACGCTAAGATAAAGTTGGGGATTGAGATGCCTAAAACTGCAATAACCATACAAACGTGGTCTTGCCACCTAGAGCGATAAAGAGCGGCTATACTTCCTAGCGAGATGCCAACGCTAAGAGATAAAAATAAGGCTTCAGCTCCAAGGGTTAGTGAAACAGGAAAACCTTCTTTAATTATTTCATTAACAGTTCTGCCTTCGTACTTAAATGAAGGACCTAGGTTCCATGTGATGATCTCTTTGAGATAATTTACATATTGTTCATACCAAGGTTTATCAAGGCCATAATGCTTATACATACTTTTTAAAATCTCTTCAGGAACGGCTTGCTCTTGAGCGAATGGATCTCCTGGGATGATTTTAAGAAGTAAAAACGTGAGTGAGGCAACAAGAAACAGAGATAAGAAAAGGATGCCAATCTTCTTTCCGAAAAAGCGGATCAATATCATAACTTTTTAAGACCTTTTTTTCTCATCTATATATGCCCATTTGAAATCAATCGAACCAGAATGAGGAAGCGCTAAATTTTTAAGATGAGATTTCTTCAAATAGTTGTTTTTGTAGAAGTATATGGGAGCAATAGGCATATCATCTAGAAAAATCTTTTCAGCGGCATCTAACGCCTTAAGCCTCTCGTTAGTGTCGGTGAGATACAAAGCTTTATGGTAATAATCTGTGTACGAGTTATTTTTCCAGTTTGAGAAATTAAAACCTATATTTTGATAAGCAAACTGCTCTATAAAATATTTCGGGTCTGATATTGAAGAACCAAATCCCATTCTTGCTATATCAAATTTTTTGTGAGCTAGTTCGTCTAAATAGACTTTCCATTCTGTGTTTCTTAAGCGCGTTTTTATGCCCAAGGACTTATTCCATTGTTGCTGGATTGCTTGTGCAATTTTAAAGTGAAGGTTTGGCTCTGTATTAAAGCTTATCTCAAGTGTTGGGAATTGTTCGCGAGTGATATCTAGCTCTTTTAGACCTTTTTCAAAATATTGTCTTGCTTTTGCGATGTCACTATCGATAAAGAAATTTTTGTTAAGGCTATCAATTGTTTTTGGAACAAGAGAGGTAGCAAGTCCATGATTTATTTGTAGAACATGATCTACAAGATTTTTTCTATTAATAGAAAGAGCTAAAGATTTTCTGATGTTGGCGTTGTTTAAAGGGAATTTTTCGGTGTTAAAAATATAAAAATATATTCCTGAAATATCGTAAGAGTAAAAATCATCTCTGTCTTTAATCGATTTAACTGCATCAGATGGCAATGAAGAAAGAGGGCTTCCACAGTAGTCTATCTCATTTTGCTCATACATAGAAAGTTCTGTAGATTGATCCAAGACAAATGATAGTTTGATATTTTCTAATTTGACGACACTCTCATCCCAGTAAGTTGAATTTTTTTTAAAAATGATATGCTGATTTGTCTTCCACTGTTCAATTAAAAAAGGACCATTTGAGATATAAGGAACTGATTTACTTTCGATATAATTAAGATTGTTGGCAGCGATTTTTTCAGGAAATGGATAGAAGACATATCCTGAGACAAGTTCTAAAAAATTTTCCATGGGATATTCAAGTTCAACAACCAGAGTTGAATCATCTAGTGCACTAACACCAACTTTATCTAATCCCACAACGCCATTTTTGGCATTTCTTGCATTTTTAATTGGATAAAAAACATATGCATTTGCGGAGGGGAATTCTGGATCTAGCCTACTTTTCCAGGTAGATTCAAAATCATGAGCTGTAAGTTTTTCTCCATTAGACCAGGTGGTATTTCTGAGCTTAAACGTGTAGGTTTTTTTATCTTCAGATAGCGTGTAGCTTTTAGCTATCGATAGCTTAATGTTATTTTCTGGATCGATTCTGGTAAGACCGTCAAAACAAATCTTTATGATAAATGCAGAAACATTATCTAATGCTTTTCTTATGTCTAATGTTGGTGGTTCACTAAGAGTGTTAATTCTAAGCGTTTTCTCAGGTCTTTTTTTACTTGTACAAGCAAATGTAAAACAGAGAAAAACAAGGATAAGTTTGCTTAATAAATATTTCGATTTTTTCCTCATCGTAAACCTTATCTGTCTGCTTATTAGTAGCTTTCGATCTATCTTTTCAGATTGAAAATTACAGTTTTAAGGATAATTTTTTTTTTGACAACGTAAATCCAAAACTAGCAATTTTTTCTAAAATTGGTAGTTATAGTTAAATATTTATTTACCAATATTAAAGATTTATTTAAGATTTTCATTTTTTTTGATAGAAGAGGTGAGGGGATGTCAAGTGTAGAGCTACGTCGATATACTTCAGTAGAAGACACTATTTTAAACTTACAAGCTATAGATGATCCGAGCGATGGTATTAATATTGACGATACAAGGTTAAGACAAACCAGCAGAGGACATTCTATTTTAGGATCTTGTGGTCACTGGAAATTCTGTTCAAGAACTAAATGTTGTAATCGCACAGTCGTTGTTGTTCAGGCGAATGCTACATCTACTGCAAGCACAGGTGCTGATGTTTCATTTCAGACGAGACGTGTAAGAACTGAAAGATCAACGACAGATGGGGTAGCTAGGGCTAAAGAAATCAATAAACTTTACTTTAAGTATCTTACGATAACGTATAAGAAAGATCTTTCATATTTGTTTAATGTTGTCTTAACCCAGATTCAAGATCCAGATAAAAGTTTTTGGAGAAATTGGATTGCAAGTCCTGGTGAATGCGAAGAGTTTATCACTGAAGACCAAGAAAAGGAATTAAGCATAAGACTACAAACTGCAAAGCTCTTATATGACAAGCTCAGAGCAAAACTTTATCAAGACTCTTTAGTGGAGGCTATTAGCCCAGCTCAAGTTAAAAGTTCGTCTCATAGAATTTTAAGCGTAGGTGATGCTATCGATAGCATTGACCAAATGACGATGGGAACTCCTGTAGTAGAAGATTCTAGGAGGATTTCAAAAAGTGTGCAAGCTGACAGAATGCTAGGAGATCTGAGTCATTCACAGCATTATGGTTCAGATATGCAAAGTATGGTGGAATTTGATCCGACAGCAGCAGTAGTAGAAGAATTTGACCAAGAAGAGGATCAATTAGATAAAAGTTCTGAGCATAGAGAGCGACGTTTTCTAAGAAGAACTCGTTCTTTAAACAGCTTGCAAAATGTGACACTTCCTGAAGAGGATCAGAGATTTGTAGGTGAATCATTTTACGATAAACATAGTACGAGGGGCCGCAATGCGACTGCAAATGCTGAATGTTTTGATCTAGATGAAGATATATCGGATGAAGAGGATGATGCTTGGATTCCAGAGTATGACTATTCATCAAAAAAAGGTGCCAAGGCTTCTGATCGTTCTAAATGGACGGTTTCTTATTTTGATTCTCCGTATTCTTCTTCAGTTTTGTCTTATCAACAAAGACAACTATCTCGACAAGCTGAAATAGATGATGAGAGACAATCACAAGCAAGTTTAGAAGAACAGGCCAAGAAAGAAAGGATAGCTAGTGAGAGAGAAGCCATTATTGAAAGTCTTCAATTAAAGGTGTCTATTCGAGATAGGTTAATTCAGCCTTTCAATATTGATGTTTTGGTTAAAGACATTAAAACGATGATTTCTTGTGATGATTCTGTTGCAGAAGAGCTTGCAAAACAAATTAGGCGAAAGCTTATTGAAGAAAGATTAGGAGATGAAAACCAGATTGTTACAGATACGGTTACCCCACAAGAAATATTTGATATGGTAGCTAAAGTTCTTTCTGACAGACCTGCTTTACAAACATCTGTTGATTTGAGCGAAGATGAACTGCTTAATCGATGTATTCAAAGCAACCAACATCTTGGTGAAAAACTTAACAATATAAGAAAAGTAGATGATTTAGATCCTTCAGAGTTTTTAGCTTTGATGAATGCTTATGATGAAGCTTCAAGAGATAGGTCAAGGGAAAGACAAAGAAGAACCTCATCAACGAGAAGAGGTAGATTTTCTCTAACAAATATATTTTCATAATAGGAGGTATTTATGACAGATCCAGCAACTGTTTCGTGTTTAACAGCTTGCTTTGCAAGTCTTTTTTGTAAAGGAGGTTCAGATGAAGATGCTGAGGGGGGGGATGTAACTCTTCCAAGTGTCCAAGCGCAAAATTCATGTAACAAATGGCTTTGTTGTTTTGGAACAAATTGCTGTAATTCAACGACCACTGTCGTAAGCGGAAGGCATTTTGGTGATGAGCACGTAGGATTGCATAGAAATAAAACAATAAATCCTCTTTCTAGAAATCATGTAGCACAACTTGTTTTACAAGCAACACTTGATGAAGATGAAGACGTTGATGATACAAGCGCAGAGCAAACTGCACGAGAGATCAATCAAGCTGTAATGCAAAAATTTATAAAGGCTAAAGGTCTTCCTAAAGTTTGTGTTGTTGCGGCGGTTAGATCATTAGCTGAGCAAGACATAGCTCGCAATGCTAAATTACAAGATTGGGATGAAAGTGCTACTGTGAGTTTAACTCAAAATGATATTGTTCAAATGAATGCAGTAACGGCCTCGGAGAAGCTTTATTTTAATGTTGCAAGACAAACTTTGCAAAGACTTCATGCCTCACAAGCTCTAGACGCTAAAAAAGCTCAAAGAGCTGAAGCTACTACATTAACTCAATTAGGAGAAAGGCACAGAATGACCTTTTTTAAAAAAACTAGAGTGATAACTACAGAAGGCGATGCGTACAAGTTTAATCATGTGGCTTTGGCTAAAGATATTTTGGATCTTTTTGAGATTACAAGAGAAAATGCTGTAGAGTTAGCAAAAGAGATTAAAAGGCCGTTTAAAGGTAAAAAGGTAACAAAACAAGAAATCTGGGATGCTCTCCTTGATCAAGCATTTATAAAAGAGTTAACGCTGAAAAAGAGTCCTATTTGTCATGATTCAAGGCTCGTAGCATTATCTGAAATAGCAAAAACAGTTAATACAGTAGCTGAAATGACTTTAGATCAGTATCTACAATTTAGATCTCCAGCTTTACCTAGCGCATTGGCTTCAAAGGCTTCTAGTGTAAACTCTTTAGAAGGTCAACGTTCTTCACCAGGATCAAGTAACTCAAGTAGAGGGGATCATTTAGCACCAGCAGTACCACAAGCTGAAAGAAGGAGGGGAGTGGCATTAGACGATAGTAAATTCCAAGTTGCTACTGTTTAAATAAGAGCAATATCTCCTTTTAGAAAAGGTTATTATCCATTAGGATGAGAAGATAAGATATCTTAAGCTGGGAAAGGTTTATGTCAATCAATGAAATAGAGATGCTTCTTGGAAAGGATGCTGAAAAGCTTTTATCATATAAAGCTAAGGTTTCAAGTGAAGGTTTACATCTTCCTGGAAAAGATTGGATTGATCGAATTTTTTTAGGTTCCGATAGAAATGCAAGAGTTTTATCTTCTCTGCAGTCCATTGTAAGTCACGGAAGGTTAGCGGATACAGGTTATTTATCTATTCTTCCCGTTGATCAAGGAATCGAGCATTCAGCTGGTGCTTCTTTTGCTCCTAATCCTAGTTATTTTGATCCAGAAAATATAATAAAACTTGCGATTGAAGGTGGTTGTAATGCTGTTGCTACGACCCTTGGAGTTTTAGGTTCAGTTTCCAGAAAATATGCCCATAAAATTCCTATGATTATGAAGATTAATCATAATGAGCTGTTGAGCTACCCCAACAAATATGATCAAATTCTTTTTGCTTCAGTTGAGCAGGCTTATGAAATGGGGTGCAAAGCGGTTGGAGCCACGATCTATTTTGGATCTGATGAGTCTACAAGACAAATTCAAGAAGTTTCAAGAGCATTTGAAATAGCCCATGATCTTGGCATGGCGACCATCTTATGGTGTTACCTTAGAAATCCTGATTTTAAGACAAAAACACTTGATTATCATTCTTCAGCCGATTTAACAGGTCAAGCTAATCATTTAGGGGTTACGATTCAAGCTGATATCATCAAACAAAAGCTCCCAACATGCAATGGAGGCTTTAAGGATCTAAAATTTGGTAAACAAACTGACGCTATGTATAGCGAACTCTCCTCGGATCATCCAATTGACCTAACAAGATACCAAGTGCTAAATTGTTACATGGGAAGAATGGGTCTTATTAATTCTGGTGGACCCTCTGGTAAAAACGATTTAGCAGATGCTGTATCAACTGCTGTAATAAATAAAAGAGCTGGTGGTATGGGGCTTATTTCGGGAAGAAAAGCTTTTCAAAAGCCAATGCATGAAGGGATAAAACTTCTAAATGCTATCCAAGATGTTTACCTATCAGAGGCTGTAACTATAGCCTAATTCTGATAAAGAGCCACAAGCTAAAAAAAAGACCTAACTAAAAAAGTTAGGTCTTTTTTTTATCTAATAATTTCAAGTGAGCGATCTTTTCTAGATTGTTCTAATAACTTTCCAAGTTCTTTATCCCATGGGAATGGTTTTTTAGGAGGAGGGACAGATCCTTGGTCTTGCGCTAACTCACCTAAGACATCAAAGATAGATCCTAAAGCACCTGCGTGTCTTGTAGCTCCACTAGTTCTAGCTAGTAAAAAGGCGATGCGAGTGGCTGCTAATTGTTTGTTGATTTTAACATTTTCGATAGGGCCAGTTACTGGAACTTGCAGAACAAAGTCTCTTGGTAATCCTCTAAGGCCTAGAGCTTCTCTTAGAGCTTGCTCTGTAAGTCCTAATGTCATGTTGACAAATCTTTTTGGCATATTAACATGTCCCCAAAAAGCGATTTGAAGGGCTTTATCGAATAATACTTCTGTTCTATCAACGTTTAAAAAACCGTTCGAAATGCTGAATTCTGAGGGCGCAAACCAGAGCTGAATTTGTTTTGAACTATTGTTGCTCAGTTTAAAGATATCTCCAATATCATTTGGGCTTCCCTTGTTGTAACAGATAAGCTTTTTCAAATCTAAGGCTCCATAGCGAACTTGAATATCTTCAAACTTGAAAGGATGTACAGGCATATAAAAACCCTTATCACTAACAAATAAAGAAATAGGTGAGGATGCTTGAGCTAAAGAGATTCCCATATTTTTTAGAAGGTTTTCTGATAAATTCTCTGTCACCTCTAGCTCACCTTTGATAGGCTTGGTGAGCTTCAAAATGCCATCATTTAAGTAGGTGTTAAAGTTTAGGTTAGCTTGTGGTGAGACAATATCAAAATCTAAAACACCACTTAAGTCTTCTAGCTTTGTCGAAAGCCTAGCGCTAACTTCTGATCCAAGTAGCATGGAAGGATAAATATTTATACCAAATGTTTTTAACAAAGAGTCAATAATGAAGGTTGGAAAATGCTCAAGCTTACCATGGATATCTGTGCGGATGGGGGAGTTATTTGCTAAAAGTGTTTCTAAGGTTCCTTTAGCTTGCAAAGATCCTTTTACTTTAGGATGTTTATCATGTACTTCGTCGATATTAGAGACAATATCGAAGCTAAAAGGAGATTTAGCAGAATCTTTGTCAAAATTAACGGCTAATCCGTGGAAAGTTGTTGTAAATTTTTCTCTTTTGTTTACAAACTCAGCACTGCCAATGTTTAATTCTGAGACGAAAGCTGAACTTTTAAGTTGATCGATAAAATGTTTAAAACGGTGGTTGTCAGAGCTGCTAACCTGTCTAGGCCAGTCTAATTTATTTATTTTAGCGCTAAGAGAAACCGGTTTTGAAAGTTTTAAGTATTGATGTTTTGAATCGGGGTTAAAAACGCCTTGCAAGGAAGTTAAGACATCATTGGTTATCTCCCAAGTAAGTTTAGCAGGAGAGTTAGGATTGATTGAAATATTTTGTGAAACGTCAAGTTTTGCATCAAGTTTAAGTTTGCTACTGTCAAAATCAACTTTAGCTTTACCATGCGCAGCTTCTTTGTTGTAGTTGAGAGTAACATCAAAAGAATTACCTATATACGCTTTTAATGTATTTTGATATCCAAACAAGCTATCGAGTAGATTAGAAGAAAATTCTTTGAGTGTTAAACGCGAGCTTATGTTCTTTTTCAAAAAATCGAAAGACGAAAAATCGTTAGACGAAATATGAGCATGGAGAACACCTGCAGATGTTTTTTCTGCCTCTGCATGAGATTTTAGATCGACAGAGAACGTTTTTTTATGAGTGTTCCCATTAACTACGATTGCAGTGTTTTCAAACGAAAACTGTTTGTACCAATCCTTGTTAACAAGATCTAATTTTTTCAAGGAAATATCAGCTTCGAATTCAAGATCGTGAAATACCGGTGAATCAAACCGTAATGGTTTGGGATTAATTGAAATAAGAGCTAGCGAACTTGGAACATACGTTATATGAGGATTGTCATGAGCTAAAACGAAATTGATAAATTCAGAGGAAGGCATTAGCTCAATAGTTAGAGGCTTTATAAATCGCAGTTTCTTGAAATGTTCTTCAAAAGCTGTATGGAATTTAAGATCTAAGCGATCGCTTTTAGCAGTTCCAGCTAAACTTGGGATTTGAATATCTGAGAGATTTTCTAAATTAATTGTACCGTTAAAAAATAGCCGAATATCTCGTCCTAAGATGAGTGCTTTATGGTCATTGTTGTCAAAATGAAGGTTTGAAGTAGTTTTAAATTTTATTTTATCTAAAGTGTCTAAGTTTAGATTTGTTTTGGTTCTTCCAAAAGCAATTACTTCTTTTGTACCGGGCAGACCAAGTTTTAAATTATCAACATCTACATCGAGTTGTAAAATTATTTTAGAATAGTTTTTCTTTGATAAGTTTTCTAAAGAAATTCCAAAAGCCTCAACTTTTCCTTTAATTTTACTTAAATCCTTAAATTGAACATGTTTTGTAGAGAGTAGATTCAGTAGATTTTCTGTATTTGGTAGGTAAACAAAGCCTGCTGGTTTTTCTAAATAAATGCTTTCATCTATAGATGTGATAGCTATGGGTATATGAAGCTTCGGAGATAAAAATGTGTTTGTAAGTTGAAGCTTTTCAGGAAACCTTTTTGAGGCAGTCTTAAAAGAAAAAGTGTCACCGATAAGATCAACAAGCTTATTGTCTAGTTTAAAGACTTTATCTAAAAAGATAGTTGGGAATTTTGATATATCAGCCTTAAAATATGAAAAGGGCTTATGAGATAACCAAGATGATTTAGAAAAAGGATTGTTTACACTCGTTGAGACATTAATATTTGCCGGGTTTCTAGCTTGATAATTGATAGATGATTGAAGGCTAAGTTCAAGCTGCTTTGCTATATTTTTGCTGGAAAATGCAACACTAAGGGTGTTGAAACTTAGTAGGTCTTTTATTTCCTTAATTTGGAACGTTAATGCTGAGGATACAAATCTTCCTGCAAGCGAGGTGTTTTCAAAATCAAAGCGCTTTCCAACTTTTGGTACGAAAAAATTTTCTATAAAAAGTTGAAAATAACCATCTTTGGTGAGGGTGAGATCTGGATTTAGATCAAAGCGATGCGCGATAGAGGAATAAAGGTCGCTTCCGACATTAAAAGATAAATAGGCATTTTGTGACAAAGAAAGTCCTTTGTCATTGCTAAGGGATTTTAAATTCACTTTCATGAATTTAGAAAGCATATTGATTTGAGCTTGTTTTGAATCTTTTGAAATAGAGAGTTCAATATCGGAATTGATGATGGGCCCAAAGGCAGACGATAAAATACTATTATGTTGAGGATGAGAAAGGTCAATAAGCCTGTCTATGCCAATAAGTGGAAAATTAATGGCATGGCAACTTAAATTTACGTTGAGATTGTCTAGAATATCGTGAAAGGAGGCGTTTTTATTTCTAAGGATATTTGGATTAAAGTGTCCTTGGATTTGAAACTTACCGGCATGTGCTACCATTTTTGATAGACCTCGCATTTCAAATTCAAACGTATCTTTTTTCTTTAAAAAACTTGTTAGGAAAAGCTTGTCCCACTCTATATTTTGATAGACGGGATCTAGAATTAGAATCTTGGCATTTTTAACTTCTAAATTTTTACTAAGCTGCTGGAATAAACCATTACTATTTTGAGGACCTTGTGTTTTTTTATAAGCTGATGGGTCAAGTTGAAGGTACAAACTATCAATGGTTGTTTTTCCATGAATTTCATAGGAAAAGATAAAATTCCAGAGAGTGCTTGTAATAGTTAAAGATTCAAAAGATAATGCTGTTTGCTTTTTTTCATCTTTGAATTCTACACCTTGGATTGAAATCGGGCTAAACCAATTAATCGATAGCTTTTCTATGGAAAGTTTTCCATCAAGCTTGTTCGACAAATGCTTTATTACTAAATTCTTTCCGGTCTTACTTGATAAAAAAGTTGGCGTTAATCCAAATGCCAGAATACAGACTCCTAGGAAAAGACAAATACTAAATAGCCAAGGCCACTTTCTTTTTTTGGGGTCCAAATCAGAAGAAAAGTTATCCATATATCCTTTTTATTACTTAATTTTTGTATGCGATCTTTTTATATCTTAGCTCGTTTTGAATCAATTACTTCTTATTTTTAGTCGGTTGTGCTTGATTAAGGGGATATTCCTTCGAGAAATCTTCAACAATGGCGTATGCCCTTATAACTTGTTGTCTACCAGCAAGTTCAATTTCACCTAAATCTTCGAATTCAAATTCGTCTAGATCTTTAATCGCCTTATAGGTCTCTTCAGAAACTAAAATTGACTTATTAAGTTTTTTTGTTGATTTCTCTAGTCTTGCTGCAACGTTTACTGCATCACCAACGGCAGTATATTCCATTCTAACATCTGAACCTATGTTGCCAACAATGGCAAAACCTGTGTGTATTCCCATACCAACATCTATTTGAGGGTACCCCTCATCAACCCATTTTTTTGACAGAGAATGAAGTTCGTGTTGCATATGGATAGCAGCTCTTACAGCATGTCTTTCTTGTTCTGGGTCTTCTAATGGAGCCCCGAATTCAACCATGATTCCATCTCCGATAAACTTATCTAAAGTTCCATTGTGAGAGAAGATAATTTCAATCATTTTTTCGAAATATTGGTTTAATAGTCTAACAACTTTTTCTGGAGGAAGTTGCTCAGAAAAGCTTGTAAAATGTCTAATATCAGAAAAGAAAATTGAGACCTTTCTTCTTTCCCCTTCTAAAATGGTAGGAGTATCAGACTTAATAATTTTTTCGAGTACGTATTGTGAAACATATCTAGCAAATCCAAGCTTTAATCTTTCCCTTTCTTCTAAACCCTTTGCCATGGTGTTAATGGCTAGTGAAAGTTCATCGAATTCATCATTAGATTCTAGGTGTGAGCGAGCTTTTAAGTTTCCGTCTCCAATCTCACTTACAGTCTCACATAGGGAGCTAAGTGAATTTGTGACAAGTCTTGCTAAAAGATGTGCAATGATTACAGAAATAATCAAAGACCCAACTAAAGCAATAAAGCCATAGGCTATCAACTTGTGCATCTTGCTTGAAATAGCCTTAATGCTAACATCCGCTCCAAGGGTTGCTACAACCTTACCATCACTATTATAAATAGGAGAATATGCTGTAATCCAAGTTCCCCAGTGATCATGACTCATTTTGGGTTCAATAAAAGGCTTGTTAATATTTTGATAAAGCTCTTCTATAGTTGGAAAGAGGTCTCCATACTTTGAAACAGTTTCTGGATTTTCTTCTGCATCCGCTATGAAAAAAAAATGGTTTTTCTTAGCTTTGGGTTTGACGATATAAAGATATTGAACGTAGATGTCAGGGCGTCTGTTTGCGTTTCTTATAACTCTTAAGTGTTTTATTAGCTTTTGATAGTAAGGGGATGTTTTGTAATTTTCTTCATTTATTTTTTCAACCTCATTTCCATTTATCGATGCAGCAGCTGTTACCGATACTGAAAGAAGTTGACCTCGTAGTTGATTGATGAGCAACCGAGAACTTTCTCCATACACTATTACAAGCGCTATAAAAGTGCTTATAAAAACGAGAATTGAAAAGGTTAAAAATAGCTTTGTCCGATATTTCATCTTGGAAACACATTTTTAGCAAAATCCGAATGTAATTCTTATTTCCCTTTTTTTCAATCCTATGCTTATCATGAAATTAAAAAAGAAAAGGGAATTTTTTTTTATGTTGTATAAATACGCAAAAATAACTCTTGCTTCTCTGCTCTTATTTGGTTCTGTAAATGTTATTTCTAAAGAGTCTTCTGAAAATCAGAGTAAGGAAATCTTTTTAAATCATTTAGTTGAACTGGATTTTGAACTACCGGCCAACTTAGTGTTGCGGCAAGGAAATCGCTCGTCATACAAAATCGTAGGAGATGATGAATCTATTATTCATGCAAAAGTGAGTTTAAAGCCAGGCGGTGATTTAACTTTTTCTCCTAAAGAGATGGATATTGGATCTACTGATATAAAAAATTTAACAGTTTATATGACCGTTAAAGATCTAAATAAGTTAAAACTTGGTAAATATGCAAAGGCCCAAGTTTCGAATCTGCGATTAAAAAAGTTAAATTTAGAACTTGAAGATCACAGCGTTTTGAAAGGGAATATTACAGCTGATCAGCTTCTTGTGACAATTAAGGGAGTGTCAGATGTCGTTTTAAAAGGGTTTGTTAAAAGACAAAATCTTCTGATTAATGGAAACGCCAATTATGACGCTATTAATTTAAAAACCTTAAAGACATCTCTAGATGTAGAGGGAGATGGTCTTATTAAGTTGAATGTTACTAAAGAACTTACTGTTACCGTCAAAGGTAAAGCGAAAGTGGTCTATACGGGATCTCCAAAAGTATTTGATCACAAGGTTTCTGGACAAGGATGCGTTAGAAAACTAAGTAGCAAGAGTTGTCATACTAAAGGTAACTGAAATACAGTTTGTTTAAGACGAAGGCTCAGCATTTTATTCAATATCATGCTCAGAGGAAAAAACGACAGGTTCTTTTTCCACTTTATGAGAATAAAAGGAATAAACAGCGATAATTCGGGATACCAAGATGGCAATGTAAAACTGTCCTATGGTTCCTTCTAGAATTGTGACTGTTTGGGCTGCTCCACGAAGGGGATGAACATCACCAAATCCAATTGTTAGAAGTGTCACAAAGCTGTAGTAGATAATCTCAGACATGATACGGTTGTGTTCGAAGATATCCTTTGTTGGGAAATACGTACTAATACCTTCTATGAAGTAGAATGATCCGGGATTAAAGTACTCAACTAACATATATAGATATGAAAATCCAAACGCTATCATAAAATAAACACAAACAACACCTCTTAAAGTTTCAAGTGTCACTCTAGCACTTAAGATAACTCTATCGATAATTGAGCTTACACAGACAAAGACAAATAGAAAAGAAAAGGATAGATAAATGAGTTCGATGTACGGAAGATTTGTAAAATGAGCTAGCCAATTACATATCAAGGCTGGAACAGCCAATATGGATGAGATGATTTGTATGTATCTATGGTGATTACAGTTAAAAATAGATGATAAGAGAAGCCCTGTGAAACAAAATTGCCATATCCCAATATAGACAAATCCTTTGTCGTACGGTCTGAATATAAAAAGCAGAAGCAAAAAGGTTAATAGGATATTAAAATAGCGCTTAAAGAAAGAGATGTAAGCAGGATTTTCTTTACGTTTTTTAGATTTTGCCATGGTATTTCATCAATATACATAAAATACCTTCATCTAAAATTTTTCTTTTTTATTCAATGAATTATTTCAATTATTCGACTGTTACAGATTTTGCAAGATTTCTTGGTTGGTCAATATCTGTTTTTCTCTCCTTAGCTATGTAGTAAGCAAACAGCTGCCCAGCTACCGAATAGGGGATACATGAAAGCTCGTCAACTAATTCTGGTAAAAATATAGCATCATCAAAATTAGAGATCTTACCTCTTGTAGACTCCGGTAAAAAGGCTATAACTCGACCTTTTCTAGCTTTGATTTCCTCAATATTAGAGCTAAGCTTATCTAATGTTTGAAGGTTTCCTCCCATCACAATTGTGATTAGTTTTTCATCAACTAATGCAATAGGTCCATGTTTCATTTCGCCAGACGGATATGCAGAAGCAAAGACGTAGCTAATTTCTTTTAGCTTTAGAGCAGCTTCTAAACTTGTAGGATACATATAACGTCTTCCTAAAAAGAAAAAATGCTCAAAATTGGCATATTTTTGTGCTAGTGTTTCTATCTCTTTCGCTTGATTTAGAACTTGCTCAACGACATTTGGAAGAGAGTGTAATTGTTGATAAATTCTGTTAATTGCTATTTGGCTTTGATGATTTTGTTTGGCTAGGTAAAAAGCTAAAAGAAGTAAGATACTTAGCTGAGATGTAAAAGCTTTTGTGCTACACACCCCAATTTCTGGCCCAGCATTTAAAAATAAAGTTTCATCAGCTTCTCTGGATAGAGTAGAAAAATCTACATTACATAGACCTAGAATTTTAGCCTTTTTACTTTTAGCTTCTCGAACAGCCGCTAGAGTATCAGCTGTTTCTCCTGATTGGGAAATTGCGATAACCAGAGTATTATCAGAGATTATTGGATCGCTATAGCGAAACTCTGATGCTATTTCCACGTCTGTTGGGATCTTTGCAATGCTTTCAAACAATGATTTAGCAACAAGTCCTGCATGATAAGATGTCCCACATCCTAAGATTAATACCCTATCAAGTTTTTTGAAGTTTTTGAGTTTGTTTTCTTCAGACTGCTGCCCAAAAAAACTTGAAATAGCCCTTTGAATCGACATGGGCTGCTCGAAAATTTCTTTAAGCATATAGTGTTCAAAGGTTCCCTTTGAAATCTCGGATAGATCATCTTTTAGCTTTAAGCTCTCAAGAGGCTGTTTAACTCCATCAAAATCAAAAATTTGAACTTGTCGTTTGTTTATTTTTGCAATTTGACAGTCTTTTAAAAAACACACAGACACATCGTAAGGGCGCAGAGTGTTTGGATCAGAAGAGAGAAAAATTTTTGAGAAATCTTCTTTAAATCCTATCACTAGAGGACTCTCTTTCGAAGCAGCAAAAATAGTCTCGGGGTGTTCTTTGTGAAGTAGAGCAATAGCAAAAGAGCCTTTTAGTTCAGATAAAGCCTTTGTTAAAGCTTTTTGAACATCGCCTTTGTAGTAAAAAGAAACAAGCTGAGCGATAACTTCAGAATCGGTTTCAGAGTGGAAGTTAACCCCATCAGTCTGGAGTTTTTGTTTAATCTCTATGTAGTTTTCAATAATGCCATTATGAACAATAGCTAAACTATTACTGCTATCGGTGTGAGGGTGAGCATTAACGGCCGTTGCTCCTCCGTGAGTAGCCCATCTTGTATGACCAATACATACTGAGGCTGATAGCTTGTCCAGCTTAACAATGTTTTTTAGAAGCTCTATTTTTCCAGGTGACTTGGTAATGGCTATATTGCCATTATTTATCATTGCTACACCGGATGAATCATAACCACGATACTCTAGTGCCTTGAGTCCATCAAGGCATATACCCGCTGCTTTTCCTGAATTTTCAAACTCACCGATGCAACCAAAAATTCCGCACATAAATTTATTCGATTAGACATGTTTGCTCCAGGTTAGAGCATCTTTGTGAAAATTACAAAGATTTTGCATGAATAAACATAAATAAAGGAATTTCCGATCTGGCAAAATTTTCTTGCTTTGATCTGCGACCTTGGCTTTTTTTAGGAGAAATCCACTCTTCAATTAAATGAATAGCAAAGCCATTGTCTGCTAGCATTTTCGAAAGATCATTCAAACTATGATGATAGGAGTATGTAACAGGGGAATCTTTTTTACTTGGATGAGCTTCTATAGGAACTTCCATAGGGCTTAAGTATCTAATGATCTTTCTGTACTGAAGTTTTTGCTCTGGATCATAGCCCCAACTTGATTGTCTTGGGACTCTAAAACATGGGTGATTTAAAACAAGGTACAGCTCGCCACCTTGCTTGAGATGATTTTTTGCATTTTTTAATGCAGAGCATGGATCTTTCATGTTTTGCAAAGACAAAATCATTGAGCAATGTGTGAATTTTTTTTGCTCAAGAGAGAAAGGTTCACACACATCCTGACAAACAAATTTTGCCTTTGGAAAATTTTTTTCAGCCTGTTTTAAAAGAGATGCGGATGTGTCTAATCCTGTGTAGCTGTAGTTATTTGGTAAAATACTAAGTAAGATTCCGGCCCCAGCTCCAAGATCAAGCATTGAAACATTTTGTTTTTTTGTTTTTAGGCGTGGAATCAATTTTGGGAAAATTAGTTCTTTATGATAATAATGGCCCTGATCAGAAACTATGTTTCCATACCAGTGGCTTACTTTTTCCCAAGAAGTTGAATCATGTTGGTTCATAGAAAAACCTTTTTTTACTAATCAAGGCTACGATTTTAATCGGGGAGCTAAGTTAATAGCAATGTCAGATACATCCCAAAAAAAAGATTTAACAAAATATGTCAAAGATTATGCAGTATATCCCTCTACTGTAGTTGACCAAGATTTAACGATTGAGGAAGCTTTAGCTTATTTACGGCATAAAAAAATCGAAGATAAAATTATTTATATCTATGTGGTCGATAAAGAGCAGAAGCTAAAAGGGGTAGTCCCAACACGGTCGCTTTTGCTAAAAGATCCATCAGCTCGAATTTATGAGGTTATGCAGACTTCTGTTGTTTGTTTGCATGGAAATCAATCTTTAAGAGATGCCATGGAGTTTTTAGAGTCCTATCGGCTCTTAGCTCTTCCTGTGGTTGATGAAGAAAAAAGATTCATAGGAGTCATAGATGTTGATATGTACTTGGATGAATCTTATGAAGTTGTTAATGCTAGACGTCAGTTTGATATTTTCCAGATGATAGGGGTTTATTTAGAAGAGGGAAAAACAGTTAGCGTTTTCCAAAGTTATAAAAGAAGAATGCCTTGGATTTTTTGTAACATGATTGGGGGAATAGCTTGCGCTATTATTTCAAGAATTTATGAACATGTTTTAGCTCAAGTGCTACTTTTAGCAATGTTTATTCCTTTGGTTCTGACACTTTCAGAATCCATTTCTATGCAGTCAATGACACAAAGCTTAGAGCTAACCCATGGGAAACATAAGCTTCGCTACCTTTTCTATAGAATCTTTAGAGAGAGCAATGTAGTTGCTATTATCGCAATCAGTTGTGGGGTTATTGTTGGTTGTTTATCCCTTTTTTGGGGTGAGGGCGTCTTGCCTGCTTTAACTATATCGGTAGGAATTAGCATTTCTGTATATATCACAGCATTTATAGGGTCTTTAGTTCCTGTTATTATACATTCCAGATCTCTAGACCCTAAAGTAGCTTCAGGGCCTGTTGTCTTAATGTTTGCTGATGTGATAACAACACTTATTTACCTGTCACTAGCAACTTGGTGGCTCATTTAATTCTTTATCCTGCTCTTCTAGAATTTTCTGGTCCTTGTTCCATTCAGGTTTTTTAAAGAGCAGGATGATAAAGGGAATTCCAACCAAGATTCCAAGCCCTAAGATTAAAAACATTTCATAGTAAAATAAATTGCCTAAGATAAGCTGCTCTGGAGGGAAAAAACCGACGATGAGCACTGCAAAAGAAACTAAACAACCAAGTCCTGACACAATCCACATTCCTATATTTTTCCCGGGAATTTTATAAGGTCTTTCAATATCAGGTCTTTTATACCTTAGGATAATTCCGGATATAAACATCAGAATATACATAATGTTATAGATCAATGAGGAAAGCACAACAAGCGTCCAAAATGAGCCACTAATATCTGGCATAAACAAAAATACCATAGATAAAAATGTAACGAAGCCACCTTGTACAAGCAAGGTGCTAACAGGCATGTTAAATCTATTTGTTTTGTGCATGAAAGGAGGTAGGTCTCCATCCATTGCAGCAGCTAATAGACCTCGGCTTGGTCCAATAATCCAAGTAACAACTGCTCCTAACGCACCAACACCGAGCAGAACACAAAGGAAGGGTATTAAAAAATCTAACTTGTAGCTTTTTAGAAAATAAGAAAGAGCTTCAATGCTTCCTGAGACTAAGCTTATCTGATCTTGAGGAATCACAAAGGCAATGGCTAAAGTCCCTAAAACTGATAAAACTAAAATAACACCCGTTGAAAGAAAAATTGCCTTAGGATAATTTTTTCTAGGATTAGCGACATCTTTAGCGTGAGCTGCTGACATTTCCATTCCAGCAAACCCTAGAATGACACCGGCTAATAGAGCTACTTGGTGTAAATTTTTAAAATCTGGAATAAAGGAATCAAAGCTAAGTGAAATTTCAATAGGATTTTTTGCTCCTAACCAGATTACTCCTAGTGCGATTATTAATAGCCCTGGGATGATTGTTCCAATAACTGCGGCTGTTGATGAAAACCAACCTGATAACTTCATACCTCTAAAATTTAAAAGCGTTGCACCCCAAAAGACGACTAGGATGGTTATAAATGTGTAGAGAGGGCTTTGAGCTAACTCTGGCTTAAATCCAAAAGCTAAGCTAGCAGCGATAAATGATATGGTTGTTGGATACCACGCCATATTTTCCATCCATTGGAGCCAAATAGCTAAAAAGCCCATTCTGTGTCCCATGGCTTCTTTAACCCAGGCATATACGCCGCCTTGTTTAGGAAAAGCAGAAGCTAGTTCAGCAGAAACTAAAGCAGATGGTATGAAAAAACCTAAGGCTGCTATCAAGTAATAAAATAAAGATGAAAATCCATACTGAGCAGTTAGCGGCCAATTTTTTATGCTGCAAATAGCGGCCACGTTAATCATTGCAAGGATGAAAATACTAAGAGGTTTTTTGTTAACTGAAGAAGTAGGCTCCGAGTTTTCATTGGATTCCATTTAATTGACCTTTATCGTATTGTGAAAATTTAAACTTAAAGTCTAGTCTAGATTCTTAAGAGATAAATACAAATAAATTTCTTGGGTTATGGTACCAGTATTATTTAGCTTAGCGCTTTTAAGCACTTCTTTTGTTTTCAGTTTTAATAAACTTGAATTTGATAAAGTTCTGGATAAACATGTTCAACGTTTTATCAAAAAAAATAACACGGCAGGTCTTTCTGTCGGGGTGATCAAGGCTAGTTTTGATTTAGAAAAGCCATTTGACCACATCTATAAGTTTGGGGATGCGCAAAAATTTCCGCAAATTACAATCAAGGAATCTACGGTTTTTCGACTAGGCAAAACTACCCATTTATTTGTGGGGCTTCTGCTGGCAAAAGCTCTGAATGAAAATAAATTAAGCTTAAAAGACAAAGCTTCAAAGTATTTACCCAAGTCTATGGAGCTGCCAAAATATCACGGAGAAGAGATAACTATAGAGCAGTTAGCTTTTCATCTATCAAGTCTTCCTGATGAACCAACAACCATCTTAAAAAGGTATCAAGTGTCTCCTCAGGAAATCGGAGCCTATTTAAGAACGTATAAACTGCCTAAAAAGCCAGGAACAGTTTTTATACATTCAGATCTTGGGTATTCTATTTTATCTGTAATTCTAGAAAAAATTTTTAAGGATAGGATAGCTAGATTATACGACAATGAGATTTTCAAACCACTTCAAATGGAGATGACCTCTCTTAAAGAGCTGAAAGAGCACTACAACAAATTAGCAAAATCGTATCACGGAATTAAACTAGTTTCTAGTGAGAAAGTTGATAAGGGGTATAGTTTTTTTGCTCCAGTTTCCTCAGTTTTATCAACGCCTAGTGATATGCAAAAACTTCTAAGATTCTGTCTCAGAATTGATGAAAAGGACCTCTCAAAGTGTCTTGGTCGATATTATGGTGAAAACAGAGAGATTCCAAACCAATCTATCGACAGGTCTGCTCTAGGATTGAAGCTTTCAAAACTTAGCTTATCAAGCTCTTTACTTACTTATAAAAGCTCTTGTCTATACCATGGATTTAGTATAGCGATAGCATTTATTCCCGATACAAAAACGGGACTTGTCATTTTATCAAATTCAGAAGATCGGCTAGAAAACCTAGCCGATCAGATATTAAGTGATTTAAACGCCTTTTAATCAGCAAAAACAGGCAGATTTCTATAAAGAAGCTTAACTGTTTCTGTGCCAGGTATTTTTTGATTATAAACAGCGAAAAAATAATTGTTTTGTGGGTCTACATCAAAAGAAAACGAAAGCCCGTTGGGTCCGTCTTGAAAATAGTCAATAGGTATAGATAGTCCATTATCTACAAATGTGTTTGAGTTTGCTCCTTTTTGAGCAACTGCTAAAGAGGCCTTCACTAGAGGGCTATCATCTCCATCTTCAGCTTGAGTCAAATCGATCATATATGATGCAATAACACCAGTGCCTATTTTAGATAGCTTTAGAAATGGTATAGCGACTGTTTTATCTGGATTTTTCTTAAAAACAAGCTGAGCTCTTCTGAATGTAGTTTCTGACGCAAGCCTATATGAATATTGAGGCTTAAAGACATAGTTTAAGTTATCTAAATTAACCCCGTCAAAAATGTTATCAGATAGAGGTAAGGTTATTAAAGCATTCATCATCGAAAGATAGGATGTCCCATTAGGAGCTACCGAAATATTATAGACCACATTTACTTCAGTAGCTTCTCTAGTTCCTAAATCACTTTCTATACCTGAGCCAAAGTTATTTTTTTTAGCAGGTTTTACTGAAAATTGAAAATCCTCTTTTTGATCTGAATTTTCTAATTCAAAAGGGATTAAATTTCCCCATACAGCAAAGGTGTTACCTTTTGTATCAGCTGCTAAATCAACATATGATGTGTGAGTATTAGACGTGTTTTGAATTGTCTTAATCGAAGAAAAAAGGTTGTTTGTTCCATTTTTTCTAATGGCATATCTTAAGCCATTTTCTTCAGTATTCCATGCAAGAATGATATTGCCATTTGAATCACTGATTAATTTTTGAAAAAGGTTGTCAGATGAGTTTATTTGATAACCTGTTAGGGGGAGAAAATGCTTAGTTGGATTAAACGTTGAGTTGCTTCCCGCCGGTCTTTCTGTGTAATAAGTAGAACTGTACTCAAAATCATTCATCACAAGAATGGCATTATTTTGCTTGTCGAAGGTAATTTTTGGTCTTGGATTTAGGTTTTGTCTAAAATTATTAACAACACTTGGGGTTGAAAATTTAGTCGCAGAGCCTGCTGGTCTATAGGCATAATAGATACTAAAAACACGATTAGACATGGTTGTTTGGGTCATGGCTATGCCCCTTAAATGGGTTATCGGAAGGTTGCCAATGCTAGTTGAATCTATAAAAAGCTTTGTCCAAAGCACAATAGCATTACCATCGTTATCGAATGTGATACTAGCACTAAGCCCATTGGCGCCACTATCTTTCATGATAAGCACAGGGTCGTTAAAGGTTTCTTGACCAGCTGGTTTATAAGCAAATTTTAATGAACTTGTCCCATCATAGGTTACATAAAGTAAAATGCAGTTACCTTGTTTGTCGAATTTTAAATCCAGAGGGGTTGGATTGAGGCCTGCATTTTCAAGTTGAAATTCTTGATAAGGATTATCGGAATAAATCAACTGGGTTAAAAAAAGACCTAGAAAAAAGAAGAGAAACTTTTTCATTTGTATTTTTCCTTGGGTTAAAGCTATATATACTATGTATATATATTTTAGATTTTAATATGCAGTATTTCATTCCAAGAAGTTGTATAAGAGGGGCTCTTCAAGACCCTTTTAGGTTTCCATGAATTGGAAGAGCCTTCACTTGCTAAATGTAACGTTTTTTTTCCATATCGGGCATTGATTTCATCGAAAGCTTTCATTAACTTTTCTTCTTTTGGAGATTCTTTTACAAAAAGATCTTGTTGCGTTGAAGTGGATGTTTGTATGTCACCAAAAGCTACACCAGCCTTTTTATATAGAGTTTGTGGTTTGTAAATTTTTTTTAGAAGAGTTAGCGCATACCCTGTTAATACTCTCGTTGATTGAGTAGGAAAGGGAAGAGCTAGAGATAAAGATTTGGAAAAATTTGGTGTTTTGAACCTATTTGTGTGTAGAAATACCTGCAGGTAGGAGCAGGTTAGTTTTTCTTTTCTAAGTCTTAAGGCAGCTTCTGAGCAAAAATATGAAATAGCTTTTTCTAGTTCTTTATAATCTTCAATTTCCTTTCCAAAAGAGCTAGAACGTAGAAGACCTTTTCTGGGGCAGAAACGATCAATTGAATCTATACTTTTTACCCCTAAAAGTTCTTTGATAGTTCTAAGCCCTTGGATAGTGAGGTGTTTTTTTATCCAGTCATCTTGTTTTTGACAGAGGTCGTAAGCCGTTTTTAACCCCCTAGCGGTTAAAAAGGCTAAATGTGCTCTACCAATTCCCCAAATGTCTTTGATAAGAAAATGTTTTAAGTGCTCGGTGATTTGTTCATTTGTAATTAGGTGAACGTGTTCAGTTTCTTTTTTTTTAGCAAAGCAATTTGAGGCTTTTGCGAGTGTTTTTGTTGGAGCTATTCCTATAGACACGCTAATGCCACTATAGTTATAAATTTTTTTTCTTAGGGTTTTTGCGTAAGAAAGAAGCTTCTCTTTTGGCAATGAAGAAAGGTCTAGAAAAGCCTCATCGATAGAATAGATTTCAATGGGAAATTCCTCTTTAGATAAAATAGCCATAATCCTATTAGACATATCTCCGTAAAGAGTAAAGTTAGAAGATCTTTTTTTAACCCCATGCGCTTTAAATAAACTTTCATATTTGAAAATAGGTGCACCCATAGGGATGTTTAGATTTTTTGCTTCTTTTGAGCGAGCGATCACACAGCCGTCATTATTTGATAAAACAACTAGAGGCTTATTTCTTAAGGTTGGATCAAAAGCAATTTCACATGAAGCAAAAAAATTATTACAATCGACTAGAGCAAGCATTACTAGATCGCTTTGTGTATGATATAGGTAACGCATCCCCAAACTTCAAAATCATCTGTTGAAGAAATTAAAATAGGGCGGTATTGAGGGTTTTCTGGCCAAAGATAGATCTTCCCTTCTTTGAAAATAAGGCGCTTAATTGTAAATTCACCGTTTAAAATAGCTAGGACAATTTGCTTGTGTTTAGGGGATTTAGAGCGGTCGATAATTAATAAATCTTGGTCTAATATCCCCGCGTCTTTCATGGAGTGACCTTCCACTTTAACAAAAAAAGTTGCAGGAGGGTTTTGAATGAGATATTCATTGAGATCTAGAGAGCTTTCAATATAGCCATCAGCAGGGGATGGAAAGCCTGCTTTTACGGTTTCTGTACATAAAGGCAACTTAACTGAGTTACTTTTTTCTAAGCTTAAAAAATGAAGAGAATCAGGCTTTTTCATGGGTAAATAAATAATTGCTATCTTATAGGTAGAACTTATAAAATAGATCCTATCACCTCCAGAAATTTTGTAGAAATATCTAAATAATATGAAAAGAGAACAGTGGAAAACAAGAATTGGGTTTATATGGGCTGCAGTAGGTTCTGCGGTGGGTCTCGGTAACATTTGGAGATTTCCTTATGTTGTTGGAGATAACGGAGGTGCAGCTTTTATTTTACTCTACTTGTTATGTTTGGCTTTAGTTGGATTTCCTGTTCTTATTGCAGAAACCTTGACAGGTCGGACAACGCAAAAAAGCCCCTCAGATGCCTTTTATTCGTTTGGTAAATCTAAGCTTTGGAAAAAGCTTGGATTAATGACAATTATAACAGGATTTTTGGTAACAACTTTTTATGGCGTAATAGCCGGAATGACACTTGGTTATCTTTTTGAATCATTAAAAGGTAGTCTTACACACTTTGCATCGACCTCTGATGCGTTAAACTTTTATACGACAGTTAGTAGTAACTCTTCTTGGATTTTATTGGCTTACGCAACCTTTTCACTACTGTCTGTTTTGATTTTGTATACAGGTGTAAAAAAGGGGATAGAGTCAGGAAACAAAATTATGATGCCTCTTTTGTTTGTTGTCTTACTTATTTTAGTTGCTAAGGGACTTACTTTAGAAAGAGCTTCTGAGGGTCTAAAATTTTTGTTTTCACCAGATTGGAAAGAACTCTCACCGTCATCAATTATTAAAGCTTTAGGGCAGGCTTTTTTTGCATTGAGTTTAGGACAAGGTACGATGGTTACTTATGGAAGTTATTTGAGTAAAAAAGAAAGTCTTCCAGGGACATGCGTACCCATCACACTTTTTGGTACAGCGGTTTCGATTTTGTCAGGTATTGCTATCTTTTCGATAGTTTTTTCAGCTGGCTTGCCTGCTTCTGCCGGCCCAAGTTTAATGTTTCAAACTCTCCCTGTAGTTTTTTCTCAAATGACCGGAGGATATTTTCTAGCAGTAGCGTTTTTAGTACTCCTGGTGATAGCAGGGATAACATCTCAGATTTCGGCTCTAGAGCCTTTGATAGCATATTTTATCGATGATAAAAGATGGACTCGCAAAAAAGCTGTGACAGTAGCTGGACTATCGTCTTTTATTTTTGGTATCCCCTCAGCTCTTTCCTTCGGCCTATGGAAAAATGTGACAATATTTGGGCTAAGTATTTTTGATGCAATTTCCTTTTTATGTGTAAACATCTTAATACCAGTTGGTGGGTTATTAGCTCTAATATTAGTTGGATGGCGTTATGGGATTCATAAAGCAATCAAACATTTAGAAGAGGGAACTCAAAAATTATTCAATCGCTTTGGTTTTTTTAAGTGGTATTTGAAAATTGGAATTAAATATGTAGCGCCAACTTTGATCTTTTTGATACTCTTAGATCTGTTAGGTATTATTAAGTTACATTGATCAGGCAAGCTTGTGGTCAGTCTATGGCACTCAGTTCTTATCCTCTTAGCGCCGCTTTTTTTAATTCGCTCGTTTATATTAAATAGAGCTCTTAAGCGTTTTTGCAGTGAAAAATCTTATGGATATAAGATTTTTTATTTTTTCTTTGGATCTTTCCAAGATGTCTTAGTTATTTTTCAGGTAATTTTCTTGGGACTTTTATTGAAAAATTTTATCGAAGTCTCATCGGTGATTCATGGAGTTTTATCTCTTATCTACACAGCTATTATCTTAGACTGCTTTGTTGATGCTTTTTTGTATCATTCAACACAGCTGAGGTTAGAGGCTCCATTTCTGGCATTTACAAGTGGAATCAAATGTTTTTGGGATTCTGCCAAAGAAAGAAAAATAGCTTGGTTATTTCCTTTATTAGGAATAGGTCTTACGGTTGCTTTAGCTTTTTTTTATGTGGTTTTTGAAAGATTTTCATATGACTACACCAACATATTGTTTTTAGCCTCTTTTGTATCACTTGGCTTAAGTGTGCTCAGTCAGTTTATAATTCCTAAGAAAATATCTTATGGATTGGATAATGCCTTCTTTGCACAACAGTGGTGGCTTATAAAAAGGCTTTACTACTTCCTCAGACGTATTAGCTTCTTCAAAAAGTTTCAAGGACACGCAAAAAAGGAAATCCTACAACCTTCAAATGAGAAATATTTCTCTCTGTCCTCTAGGTATCCTCTTTTAAAATATACAAGTGGCTTTTATGGAGAAAAGCAGTGTGAGATAAACCTTGAAGAAGGATCTTCTCCTCATATTGTATTGCTGTTTTTAGAATCGTTTAGAGCAAAAGATGTTGGCTCTTTAGGAGGTAGCTACAATGTTACTCCAAATTTTGATAACTTAGCTAAACAGGGTTATTTATTCTCAAATTTCTACGCGAATTCTGTAAAAACTACGAGAGCTGTTTCCTCGACCTTGTTTGGCATTCCATCAGATATTAATTCATCAGAAATTTCATCTCGCATTGACATGCCGTTTATTAGCTTAGCTTATTTACTCTCAAAGCATGGGTACAAAACCCTTTATCATCACAACGGTCTTTTGGAGTTTGAGAACCAAATTGAATTCTTTTCTAGCTATGGATATCAAGAACTTATCGGAAGAGATGAAATTATAAAAAAATATCCATATGCACCGTTAACTTCATGGGGTGTTCATGACGAGTATCTGATGAACTATAGCGCTTCAAAAATTGAGCAGCATATAAACTCCTCTTCGCAACCTCTTTTTATGACAATGTTTACAATCTCAAATCACCACCCATGGACTTTGCCTGAGTCTATGAGAAAAACGTGTCTTGAAGGGATTGCGGATGAGCGGTATGAGAAATTCCTATATACAATGAACTACTCTGACTATGCTTTAGGTCAGTTTATTTCTAAGCTCAGAGAAAAAAAACTTACAAAAGATATCGTCTTTTTTATTCTGGGAGATCATGGCTATCCAATGGGAGAGCATCTAAATAATCATATAGAGCAAAGGTATCTCTATGATGAAAATCTAAAAGTACCTCTTCTTGTTTTATCGGACGGGAAAATTAAAACCCCTAAGGTGATTGATGATCTTGGATCACAAATTGATCTAATCCCAACTATTATGGATTTATGTAATCTCAAAGGGCTAAATCATGCCAGAGGAACATCGCTCCTTAGAAAAGCTAAAAGACAAGTTTTTTTTCATAATCCTTACGCTTATAGATTTTATGGCACACGAAAAGGGTCTTACAAACTAATTTATACAAAATCCTCAAATGAGATCGAGCTATATGATCTTACGCTAGATCCAGAAGAAAAAAATGATATCTCAAAAAAAATGCCAAACTTAGCGTTTCAGTACCTTCAAGATGTAAAAGACTATCATGAGTATTATAAAAGCTTATATGACAGTAAGAGATTTTCTCCTTTTGAGCTTGAAGGCAGGGTAGCTATCGTAGATTTTTCAAAACTATCGAAATACTCGTCAAATCGACTGTTAAGTGAAATTAAAAAGTATCCCTTTATCTTACATCTTGATTTATCCCACTGTGATCTTTTGACAGATGAGACTTTAGAAAGTATGTTAAAGCCACATTCTGAAATTCAATCATTAAACTTGGCAAACTGTCACATGTTGACAAGCACATCGTTAAAAGGGATAGCTAAACACTGCCTTAATTTAAAGTTTATAGATGTGTCAAATTGTATGTTCTCAGATGAAGATATCGATGGGTTTTCTAAAAATGCCCTACAATTAGAAAAACTCAAAAAAAGCGATAAAAAACAAAAGTATCATTAAAGAGATTCTAACGCTTTTGTATAAGCACAGAAATCGCACTCATCGCTTGAGTTTGGAATTTGGTTCGACTGCAGGCATTTGAAAATACTTATTAAAGTATCTTCTATCCAACCTGTCTTGCCAAGATAGGGTAAAAGATGAATTTCAAAATGAAGTTTGGAATCGAAATGATCGTGGCTTTTCAAAGCATTGCAATAGACAAAATAGCCGATATCTGAAACTGTGAAATTATTTTGGATCAAAAGCCATTGGTAAATTTCCATCTGACGTTTATAGCAGATTTGCCATGGAGCATTGATTGAGATATTACCATCTTTTGAAGTCGCTTTATAATCAACGACAATGAGGTTTTGATCTCTATCAATCCAAACATCATCTAGAGCCCCTGAGACTAAAAAATTTGTTGGTTTATGGAGATAGGTCAGTCCTTTAAAGTTTTCTCTCCAAGTGTCTAAATCTTTATGAAAAAAGGGGACAGCGTC
Source organism: Chlamydiia bacterium (assembly GCA_030427725.1). Classification (GTDB taxonomy): domain Bacteria; phylum Chlamydiota; class Chlamydiia; order Chlamydiales; genus JAUICV01. The sequence goes on from JAUICV010000001.1 coordinate 535,620, forward strand.
TACCCCATTTTCTACCATAATAGGATGGGGAGCTTTAATGGATCTAAAGGCGTCGAATTCCTTTTTTAAGAGATGATCAACTGCTGAATTTAAATTAAAAGGCATTGAAGGAGGTCTTCCTACACCGAGTTTCCTATCAACGTAAAAACACCTTGGGCATTGAAGAAAAAGATCAATTTTTGAACGGGACAACTTATAAGGTGATGAACTTTCTACATCGTATAAGTTTCTAGATCTTTTCGCTGTGTAATACTGACTCATAAGCAAAATGTTATCAGCTTATATAATTGGAGAAAAGAAAAAGACCAAGTAATTTACTTGGTCTTTTTTATATTACTCTCCAGGCTGAACTCTAGATCCACTTTGAAAAGAGCTACCAACTTGAGCCCTAGCTCCTACTTGAGGAGTGTTTTGATGACTCGGGAAAGAAGATGGAGCTGAATCTCTAAATGTTCTTTGAGTAGAGGAACGCATAGAGCAATAATCGCCACCAACTTGAGCTCTAGGGCCTGCTTGTGGAGAGGTGTGAACTTGGCATCCTCTGTTGTAAAATGTAGAGGCATGCGTCCTAGAGTTTCTCCAAGGGTCAAAGGAGTAATTAGGATAGCTAGGGTAATATGTTCTTGAATAAACTCTTCTAGAAGGAGTGTCAGAGCTAGAGAATAATGAAAAAACACCAATTGTTGTTGCGACTCCAGCTAGTAAACTAAAAGGCATGGGTGCTGCGATAGAAGCAAACAATCCAATAGCTACTAATGCGACTTTTGCTATAGTTTTTTTCAAAAAACTATTGGTTTCAAAAAAATCTCTTGTACTTTCTGAAACATTAAAAAAGTTAGATAATGGTCCAATCATTTTTTTATCTCCTTTTGAATTATCTCAGATAAGCTCTGATATATTGATTTTTCTCAACATTATAAAGCAAGATATCACTTCTTTGAAGCCATCCAAACCAAGAATAATTTTTCCCTACAATCACTGTATTTCCAACATCCCAGTATCTATAGATGTTCAAATCTCTAGAATCTAATATCCATGTAGAATTTACAAAGGATCCAGACTCTAAAACAATTAAATTCGGGTCTATAAAAGAGATTTTTTGAGAAAGAACATGTCCGATAATTGGACCTTGTGAAATTTCAGCTAGAACATAAGAGTTTAAGGTTTTATTCGTAATCCAAAATCTATAAGTACTTTTCATATTATGAGAGCTTTGAGAAAACTCAATGATATCTCCACTTCTCCAATGTCTAAGTCTAGATTTGTAGTTCTTATGAACCATCCAAATGGAACCGTCGTCAAATTCTAAGAGGTTTCCATTTGTTTGGATGCTGGAGATATAGTGTTGGTGAAACGGCAAAAAGCTATTAACACAGTCAGGGCAATACTGATCAGTGAAGGATTTTGAAGGCGAAAATCCTAAAAAAAACGCCGATAAGACAAGTAAAAAAGTCAAAAGTCGCTTTTTTTGTGTTGTCAGAGTACTCATAATTCAGTTCCTTTCAAAGGTTATTAAAAGAAGGGACGAAACTATAGTGTGCATCTAAGATATATTGAAAGTAAAAAAATTTAACTTGATTTAAGATTTGATTGTCATCGGTTTTAAGCTATGCTATATCCTCGTCTTCTCGATATATCAATATTTGGTGTCTATGAAAGGAAGTCGAATTAATGGATGGAATTGTGTAATTGTAGGATTTTTGTACTTTTTCAGACATCCGAGACTCTGGTTAGGTCCATTATTTACCTCACTGCTCTCCTGGATTGCTATGTTTGTGTGTTTTTTTTTGGTGGTCTATTTTTCCTGGCCAGCAAGTCATTTAGCGATTCCTAAATACACTCTTAAAATCATTCAGGCTTTAGGTCTTGGATCTTTTGCAATGTTTTTTGTTTGGGCATTTGTGTTTCCCATCTTTTTAAATGGCGCTTTTGAAAATGTGGTCAAAAAAATTTACCTTTCAAAAGGCGAGGATATTTTAGAGCTTAAATTCTTCAAAAGCCTTAACTCTAGCCTTTATTTGATTCGAAAAACATTGATATGGAGACTGGGATGGCTGTTTTTATCGTTCATTTCGGCTATCTTTTTTAGCAGCATAGGACTTATTATTTCGCAAGTTGCCATAGGGCATATTGCTGTTCTTGACGCTTCTGATTTGGCTCTTACTGTACGCGGAGTAGAAAATTCTAAGAGATTTAAGCTTCTTCAAGATAATTCCCTGGGAATATTAAGTGGAGGGTTAATAGGCGGGCTTTTTGGTTTTATTTTAGCAACAACTGTCATAGGATGGATATTTTGGCTCCCAAGTGTTTATGTAGGAACAGCTCTATGGGTGTTATACTGGGAGGAAATTTAATGAAACTGAAATTAGCAGCCCTATTAACTATGGTATTGATGGTTTGTGTCTTTAGTAAAGGACATACTTTTGATGGGCTCAATCCCACTCCCTCTCTTATTTCTGTTGGCGGAGGTGTATTTAATATTACAAGAAAGACCCAAAAAGCTGGCATGCTGCAGCTTGAGTACAAAGGTTCTCCTTTTTTCGGAAAGAAACTTTTTAAAGTTAGACCCCTTTTAGCTTCCATGGTGACTTTCCAAGGAGGCTTTTGGATTGGCGGTGGAGTAAATTTTGAAGTCTATCTTGGATGTCCTGTCGTATTAACTCTTGGATTTGCCCCAGGGTTTTACGCTCGGGGACACGGAAAGGATCTAGGGTATATTTACGAGATGAGATCTTCTGTTGAGCTTGCCTATAGATTTAAAAATAATAGCCGCTTTGGAGCTCAATTTTACCACCTTTCGAACGGATCTTTCTCCTCAAAGAACCCAGGAACTGAAGTGCTCGTAGCTTTCTATTCATTTCCTCTTAAATGGATGTTCAAAGAAAAAGGGTAAAAACATCAACGCTAAGTCTTTGGTAATCAAACTATTATAAAGTGGGTTTTTGTAACCCCCTTATCTATAACGGCTAATCGATTTAAATTTTTTTTATTATTTTAAATCTCTGAAAGAGAATAAATAGCAAAAAAGAGCAATTCTTTTAGTTTAATTATTTTCTTAACTCTGCTCATAATGATATTAGAGAGGGGTTATGAAAGAAGATTTATCGGATGATTTTAGGCCGTTTTTCTTATTCGCAGGCGGTCATTTCCAGACAATATTTGGCTCTTTGCTAAGTTTTGAATTTCCGATTAGATCTGATACTGATTTCATTTACTTGCCTGACAATGATGTGATGGCTGTGGAGACCGTAGCTCCCAAAAGTTGGATAAATACAGATCCAACGGTTATTTTTATCCATGGACTCTGTGGCTCGCATAAATCCAACTATTTGATAAGAGCTACAAAAAAATTCAAAAAACGAGGATACCAAGTTATCAGGGTTAATCTAAGAGGGTGTGGAAGCGGAAAAGGACTTGCGAAGAACGCCTATCATGGAGGAAGCAGTGAAGATGTTCTACATGTTTTGAAAAGTTTGAAAAAGAAATATCCTGAATCACCGTTTTCATTAATAGGTTTTTCATTAGGTGGTAATATTGCTTTAAAACTTGTAGGGGAGCTTGAAGATAAAGCTAAAGAACTAATAAAGCATGTCGTTGCTATAAGTCCTCCAGCAGATCTACACGAATCGATTAAACGACTCAGGTATCCGGAAAATCAGTTTTACGAAAGATACTTCATAAAACTCCTTCGAGAAGAGATTTACTACCGGCATAAAAAATTTAATCTGCCTCAGATAAATTTTCCAGAAGATATGAGCTTAATAGAGTTTGATGAATATTACCTAGCCCCTAAAATTGGTTATCAATGTGCTTTGGAATACTATACTGAGTGTAGCTCAAAAAAACACATTCACAAAATTAAAGTTCCTTGCCAAATTTTATTTGCTGAGGATGATCCAATTATCAAAGCTGATGTTTTTGATAATGAAAAGTTGCCAGAAAATGTTGTCGTTAAAAAAACGTGCCATGGGGGCCATCTAGGTTATCTTTCTTCGCCTTTTAGCAAGACAGGACCTAGATGGCTAGACCAACTGCTTATGAAATGGGTCGAATCGAATAATGGAAAACCATCTAAAAATTAGCTCTATGGGCATTTTCTAATAAATCTTGGTGTTCTTCAATCCATAAAATAATGGCGTCAGATTCTAAAAGAGGGACTCCATTATAAACTAAACAAGGAACTTGAGTTTTGTTTGTGAGACTTTTTAATAGCTCAAGATTATCTGGGCAGGCCTTAGTGTTTTTAAGCTCCATTTTCTTGTTTAAGTCTTCTAAATAATTCAAAACTTTAATGCAGTATGGGCATGAAGGTTTATAAAACATATAAATCTCTTGACTGCTTGCCATATGATTCCTCTGAGGTTAAATGCTTAAATCATCACATGGTACTTGATTTGTTTTTATGCATCAAAGGGATTTGGGAGTAGGAGTTTGAGCCCAAAGCGATAAGCTAAGGAAGTTGATTGTCTTTGAATTTTTGAATAGTAGGATCTAGAAGGCGAAAGATTTTCTTTTTCCGTGTCTATTTTTACGACATAAATAATAGGTTGGCTGAAAATAAGGTGTTCATGAGCTAAAACAGGCGATAAAGGCCTTTCTAGGCTCACTTCATAGACATCTCCAAATAAGCTTCCAAATTTAGAAACCACATCACCTCTTGTTATAAAACTTTTAAATGCAGGCCTTGTTTCGTCCGTGAGTTTATCCCACTGATTTAGCAGGTCATTCTCAACACCAGGCAAGTTGAAGGCTATAGAGCTAAAGTTTGTTTTTTGGTTGAGTAGGTCATTTTCAAAATAAGCGGTATATGCAGCCAGGCAACCTCCTAGGCTGTAGCCAATAACCCTGGGTTTTTCAAGTCGCCCAGAGTGCTTTTGTAACCACTTTCTAATGACACTTTTAGAGTTTAAAAAAAGTTTTTTTCCGGGACCATCTGGGTCTAAGTCGGATAATATAGAAGCTCTTCCTCCTTGAGAAAATATCGTAAAATCAGTTCCTCTGAAAAGAAGGATTGGGGCTGCATTTTCGTTATCTGGAAGAAGTCCAAAAGCTACGTGTTTATTCCATTGATCGAAGACCTTGTCTACAAAGTACGTGGTAAGCTTGACTCGTCCAGAATCGTCAATGAATGGGTATTCAAAGCGATCATTGATTCTTAGATTACGATAGGCCATGACCTTCGCCAAGATCTCCGAGCAGGTTAGATCTAAAAACTCAGCCTTATGGTAATTTTTACAGGCGCATTTAATTAAGTTTGCAACCATCTGGAAATCTTCTTCAGAGTCAGTGACTTTTCCAATAAGGGTTTTAGAAGATGAAAATCTACCGAAACTCTTAGAGAAATATACGAGCTCCTTGCATGGAACTTTTATTTTTTTAATTTCTAACGGAGAGACTCTTTGATAACATCTTGAGGGGTAGCTAAAAATAAGAGCTAAAAATTTATCGAAATATTTCTTTTGCTTAATAAGCATCAACTTAAAAACATTCCAAATACGCGTTTTTTTTCGAAAAGTTCTGAAAAAAAGGTCAAAATTTAAATCCATTTTAATCTAACTGAGCCTCTTAGAGTTCTACTATCTTCTTATAAGCTCTAGTAGACGTTTATGCAAGAGGTTAGCTTATATTTTGGAATCGACTTCTTGTTCTGAGAATTTTTTTCCCACATATTTAACAGAATACATCCAGGCAATAACTGCTATCACGACAATAGGAAGAATGACTGGAGTGATTGAAATAACAGATCCAGTTCCTAAAAGATCTATTAGTCCTACTTGAATCCAGGAAGAGCCAGACTTACCAAATCTGGAGCCAATTACGTCAATGGCTGCTTTTCCTTTTATTTTTGACTCATGATCTAACGGAATAAAGGCAATTTCTTTCGTCGGATCAAAGAAAGAATATTTAGCAACTTTACTGGATATATTTTGAAACGCGCCAAAAAATACTAAATATGTAAGCGCTTTAGTTCCAAACAGAGATCCTAGAGACTGAGGGAATAGTTTAGAAATTAATACAACTGTTAAAAACAGTACTCCGGTCACGCCGATTATAATAGGTGAGGCTTGGGCACTGAACCGCCATCCTAAAAATCTAATCATGCCACCACCGATAAATAGGACTGTAAAAAAGGCTACAATTCCAATGGTCATGGTCGTCATGCTAACAAATGCTTGGTAATCACTCGCATTTGGATAGAGCATTTTCAAATGAGCTTTCCAGTTAACTTCTACAAGATTTATGCATAAGCTATAAGCAATGACCATGCAGGCAATGCTTAACATGTACTTTGATGAGAGAATGTGTTTGATACTTGCTGTTAGTGACAGTTTAGTTTTTCCAGATTGCTCTTTGAGTTTTTTTGGAAGTTCAAATCTTTTATCAGTTCTTACAAGTCTATCTAGGTAATAATGAAGTCCCATCATAATAAGCGTACCTAGGATTACATACCCAATCATCCATTGCATTGTAAAAAGGAAATCAATATGTGCAAATTTTCTGGTATAGTATAAAACGAGGGGTCCTGATATAAATGTTGCTAAATCCCCAGCTGCAATCATGATGGTGTAGGTTCTCTTAGCCTCACCGACACTTGTAACTTGATTTGCGCAACCCCAAAACAGTAAAAAAATAGACAGAGTGGCCCACAGTTCGGCTGTGACAAAAAACAAAGATTGTATCCAATGTCTATAAATGGAGACCCAATGAGAAAACTGAGCTCCAAATTTATTTAATAAGAAAAGAGAGCTTTTAGTGGGGGTTAGTATTTCTTGATTTGGATATAAAACGAATCCATACAGCAAGAAAACAACTATAAAAGCAGAGAGTGTTACATAGAATAAAGTTGAGCGTTTAAAAACATTTGAGAGTTTTGCATAAACAATTGTCGCAATGATTGCGACTGGTAGAACGACCCATCCTTTTAGAACTGGAATAACTTCTGCGCCAGAGCCTTGGGCTGTTACGATTAACGTATCTTTCATGCACGTTAATATTGCATATACCAGCGATACGAAGAACTTCATTAGTATTAGAGGAAGGATTTTTTTCATTTCATATTTATGAAGTGGCCAAAGCCTTTCTCGCCAATACCCGAAGCTAACTTGAGTCATTAAAGTATACCCATGAAATTTTCTGAAAAGTATATATGAACAAGGATAACAATTCACTAAAAAAATAAGTAAAGAAAAAAGTAAGACTCTCTATAGTAAATTCGTTGCCTTGAAAAAGCATTTTTGATAAGAATACGCAGGAATTTTAAAATTAAGCATACAATGAAACTATTTCTACCTATTTTATTTATAGTCAGTTGCTATTTACAGCCCTTACTAGAAGCTAAATCAATTATGTTTCAAGTCTTAGTTGCTGAAAAATGGTTTAATACAACTGAAAAGTATAATGCCAGCGAAAAGCAAGATTTTATTTTAGGGCTACTGTTTCACAATATTGAAGATTCTAAAGATGGTAATAAAATATTTAATTCCATTGAAGAAGATATTACTTTAGAAAAAATACATGCTGATTCTTCAGCATTTAGCGCTGGATTTTCCTTTTACAGTTTCGTTCAAAATTTAAAGAAAAAACATGCTATTAGGCACAATGTATATGATCAGATAACTGGAATTGAAAGGGAGTATATGACAAATTTCTTAGAGCTTTTGGAGGATGAGTTTGTTTATGATCCAAAAATTTGCGCAAAAGCTGCATCACATTTAAGCATGATATCAATAGGAGAAATTGTCACAGGTATTCCGATAGAAGATATAGCCGTTTGGCATGGCAATTTATATAATTATTTAAGTATACGCCCATCAGAAAACTTACACATTATTAAGAATTGGCAACTGTCAGAGGAGAAGCGTCCAATTCTTAAGGCCGCGCTCATTTACTTGGCAGCAAAAAATCCTATTAGGGTACATTTAGAGGATTTATTGCTTGCTTACGACACAACTTTTGAAATTTTCAAACTAAAACAGCAACAAATTTAGGGAGTACAGAATTTGGAACAGTACTGGGGTTATCATTTACTATTAGACATTAGAGGTTGTAATAGAGAATCTATCAAAAATAAAGCTGTATTAACAAGCTTTGTTAAAGAGCTTGTAGAAAAAATAGAAATGAAAGCTTACGGCGAGCCAATTTTAGAGCATTTTGCAACACATAATCCACTTGCAGCAGGATATTCGCTTTTACAGCTTATCGAAACTAGTTCTATTACAGGACACTTTGTTGATGCGAATGGTGATGCATATATAGATATCTTTTCTTGTAAAACATTTGATGAAAAAACAGCTATTGACGTTATAGAAAAATACTTCTCTCCAGAGGAGGTTTCTTTCAAATTTTTACAAAGATCTGCGAGACATCCAGCTTTAACTTAATGAAGATTTTCTAAAGCTTGTAGGTAAGATTCTTTCTCTTCTTCTGTAAAGAAAGAATCTTTTTGTTTTAGGCAAATAATGCAAAAATCAGATCCTGTTTTGATGGCCCGAAATAGTTCGTGACTTTTCTTTTGATATCCAAGATCTAAAGTTTTTTTCTCGAAATAAATATCATCTTTGTTTTCGACGCTAATTAATTTCCAAATAGAGTAAGACTTGTTTCTTTTGTCTATTTGTCTCAGAGTTTTCATCAATTCGATAGAAGATTTAAATTCATTTTTTTGAGACAAAATGTCATTAAAGGTCCAAAATGACTGAAAATATTTTTTCGTTTCTGGCTTTTTGAGAGATCCTTTTTGTATGAATAAATTCATACAATCAGATAGCTCATAAACAGTTGTTTCAATAGCGTTAGAATCAAAATAGTGCTTAATAGGATCTTGCAGGTTATAAGCCCTATCCTTTAGCCTGAGCTCAGTAAAATTGGTCCAACAAAAAGCTGGTCCTAAGAAAAACATGATAGAAATAATAAATAATGCACTAAATTTTTTCATAAACTAACTTATTTTAACAAAGATTATATAAAACTATTCGATAGATTGAAATTATAAAGGTATTTTTAATTTTTGGAACCACTGATAATAAAACCTAAAAAATTACAATTAGGTGATAAAATAGCCTTAGCAGCTATCACAAGGCCTACTGATCAAGAAATACTTGAAAAATCGTCTCAGTACATTGAAAAACAAGGGTTTAAAGTTGTATTTCCAAAGAATAAAGCAGAAAAATATGGTTATTTAGCAGGATCAGATAAAACTAGAGCGACAGCCTTCATGGAACTGGTATCAGATCCTTATATAAAAATTATTTGGGCATTGGGAGGAGGTTATGGGACGACTAGAATACTTGATCTACTTGATTTCGGTATGATTCGGAGTAATCCCAAAATATTTATAGGTTATAGCGATATAACAGCACTTCACGCTTCACTGAACTCTATTTCACATATCACAAGTGTGCTAGGCCCTACAATTGGCGATGTGTTTGGTCTTAGAAAAAAATCTTCTGGTATGTCCATCATGAATAATTGTTTGGATGTCTTACTTTCAAATACATTGCCCATATTGGATTTAAGTAGCTTTACATCATTTAAGGTTATAAAACCGGGACAGGCAACAGGCAGGCTTGTTGGTGGGAATTTAGCGCTTATAACATCTCTTCTAGCTACACCATACGCGCTCGACTTGAGGGGGAAAATATTGTTAATTGAAGACATTAACGAAGCCCCATATAAAATAGATCGGATGCTAAATCAATTAAAGCTTGCAGGCGAGCTTTCAAAACTAAAAGGTCTTATTCTAGCTTCTTTTAACAACTGTGATAGAAAGGACCAGAACTCATTAAGTCTAGAAGAGGTATTTTTGGATTATTTCAAGAATGCTTCCTATCCAGTTATCTCAGGTTTTCCATCGGGTCATATGGAATACATGCAAACTTTTCCATTAAATTGTGAAGTCGAACTAGATACCTTTTCTGGAAAGTTTCGTTATTTAGAAACGTACTTCCAAAACTAGAGTTTCATTATAACTATTTAAATTTAAAGAATTTACTCTCGTTATGACGAGTAATGCTTACTAATAGTTAGAGATGAAAAAAAATGAACGATAAAACTAAATTAGTTCAATTGATGTATACGTTCGTATAAAAAAGTGTATTACAAAAAAATAGAATATTTAAAATGAATACAGAGTAAATGCTTGTCTTTTTATTAACAAGTTTATAGTGTGAAATTAACCGTATATAAACTCAACATGGGAGCATATACTATGCCGACAAAATCGGAAAATACGGAGAATCTGACAAGACAGATTATCAATATTATTGCTTATGTGGCATTTGTTGTTATTTCTGCTTGTGCTGTCTCTGTTCCGTTTAACAAAAACTATTTAATGGACGTTGTCTCTAGATACAACCCAGACTTTATGGCTTCTGGCTATGTTTGGTACATCTTTGGACTAGTAGCATATGTCTTTTTTCTTTGCTTTGTATTATATCAAGCATGTTCTAAAAGACGTCATGATAAGGGCTTGCGCTCTTTAGATATTCCTTTTTGGATTCTAATTATAATGTCCATTGTATGGACTTTTGGATTTTTCTATGACCTTCAGTGGTTAGCTTTCTGCGCTGTATTAATTAAGGCGGTAGCAGTTTTCTATATCTATATCACTCAAGGGATTGGAAAAACTAAAGTCTCTAAAAAACATTATTTATGTGTACATTTCCCATTTAGCATTGTAGCTGCTGCTACTATGTTTTCTGTGATTTCTACAGTTGCAATGTTTTGTATCCGTTATAACCTAATTTGGTGGGGAATCGGAGAAACAGCTTGGACAGTTGTTGCTATGCTTGTTTATGCATTTTTCGTGTCATATTTCATGATCAGCAGAACTGACATTGCCTTTGGATGTACATCTATTTGGCTAGCTTCAGGAATCGTCGTTTATCAGAACGGCCACAATCCAATTGTGACATATTCTGCGCTAGTGTTAACTCTATACTTTGCAGTTATTACTTTTGCTTCAGCTTTTCACAAGCCAAGAAAAGCTTCATCTGGCAAATAAGTGATAATAGCAAACTCAAGTTAGAGTTTATATCCGAAAGCTGCACTTTTCTTAAGTGCAGCTTTTTTTTACGCTCAATACAATAAATAAAAAGAGATATTTCCCATAGCCTGGGCATCAATATTTTGACCTATAACAGTAAAAGCTCCACCAATTATAAGCCCGCAACGCTCAGAGAAATTATATTCCAAGCATGGAGCTATAAAGATAAGATTGGTTGCCTGAGAGCTAATAAGTGGATCCAATGTTTCATTTAGGTCATCTAAATGTGATGTAAACGAGGTTGGGCACCTGTATTCGTATTCTAAATCGATTCCAAAAACCCAATGTCTAGTTATGCTATACTCAGCTGTTATTCCAAAGTTGATTTGATAACGGTGTCCTATTTTCCCCCTTGTTCTTGAAATAGGCCCATAGGCACTTGTTCCTTGAATTTCCACTGGGGTTGAATAATCTAAACCTATACTGGTATTAATAAAGACTGGATGGTCTTTGATTCCATATAAAACTTTTGTTAGTTCAAATAACAAAGTAGAGGTGTAACTTCCTGTACCGCTCGCATCATTACCTTTAAAGTGTGCATTGAGATGATCATAACGTCCAGTTGGAAAGGTTTCCTGAAGTTCTACGCGGATATTGGGATGATTTATATTTTCAGACTGCCAGAGAAACTGAAATCCAAGTCCAACTGTTGTATCTCCAAAATGAGACGATGTTTTGCTCTCATAAAAGGTCGACTGAGTTCTCAATTGGATTTCTAATTCAATATATTTAGTGATTCCTATGTTAGATAAAATTGAAGTTTGACCTTGTAAATACTCAACTCCTGAGCCTCTAGACCATCTATTGTCGTATTCTCCATAACTCCACACAAATTGATAAAAGGGTTGAATCAATGCTTCTCCAGGTTCTTGGTTTAATGGAGATGGTTCGTAAATAGTTCCCCCATAAATTGGAACAAAAGGGGATGGTGGGGTCTGTAGAGTCTCGGCTTGTAGACACGCAAAGCTAAATGCTGTGATAGATAAGGTAGTTATTCGGAAAAACATAAAGTAGAAATTTTTTTTAAAATACGTAAGTTAGGGATACAATACCTTCTGCTATTGCATCAATGTTTTTTCCTGCAAAAGAAAATGAACCTCCAAAAATCAATCCTAGATTTTGCTTAAAATTGTATTCTATACAGGGAGTGAATGAAAGCCTGCTTGTATTATTAGTAGCAACTTTTGGAGTTGGTAGGTTGGTAAAATTTGTAAAATGAGTTGAAAAACTTTGTAAATATCTTAAATCAAAGCCAAAAACCCAGTTTTGGGTGATACTAAGCTCCGAAGAAATAGTCAGAGAACAACCCCAAATAGGCCCAAGCTTCCCTTTTGTTAAAGGATCGGACCCATATGCGCTCACGCCTCTAATAGACACAGGTGTTGAATAACTTAGTTCGATATTAGCATTAAAATACAGAGGATGGCAGGGGATAAAATATAAGATTTTACTAACATCTAAAGTGGCTGAACTGGTGTAAGAGCCTTTTCCTGTGGCATCATTACCTAAAAAGTGAGGGTCTAAATTTTCAAAAGTCCCAGTTGGAAAGGTTTCTGCAAGCACTAATCGGAGATTTGGCTGAAACTCTCCTTTTTTATCCCAAAGGAGTTGAATACCAAGACCTAACTGATAATCTGAAAAATGAGATGAGGTTTTTCCCTTAAAGAATGTAGATTGCGTTTGAATTATTGTTTCAAGCTGAACGTGTTTCGTAATACCAATTTGTAATAGTATATTTGAAATGGTTTGAGAAAAATTACTGATCGATTTTAGAGACCAATTATTTTGATATTCTCCATAACTTGTCGAATAAAAAAAGTAGGGTTGAAAGTTTACATCACCTGGATCTTGGTTTGTTGATGAGGGCTCTAGCATTGTTCCTGCAAACCAAGGAGTGAAGTCACAAGAGGTTTCGTTTTCTATTGTATGGGGTTTTAACGATGATTTTCCCCAAGGAGCACCAAAGGTTTTTAAGCTCAAGAGACTAAAAAGGCAAAAAAATAGGGGAATTAGTGTTTGTTTCTTCATCAAATGCAAAACGGTTTTTTTGTTTACGGTAGGTAGATGAGTTGCTATATAAATAATTATGGAAATAAAAGAAAAACAAAAACTGTATGCGTGGGTAGTTTGGCTTTTTGGAGCCATCTTTCTTTTTTATAAATACGCGATTGAAGTTAGCCCAAGTGTTATGACTCAGGCTCTCATGTCAACATTTGAGATTGATGGGACTAAACTTGGGAATTTAGCCGCAAGCTATTTCTATGCTTACCTGCTGATGCAAATCCCTGCAGGGCTTCTTATTGATAAATACGGTCCGAAAAAAGTGTCTGCTTTAGCGATTTTGATGTGTGGTGTAGGTTCTATACTTTTTAGTTTCACCGATAGTTTTTTTCTAGCCTGTTTGGGTAGGTTTTTAACAGGTCTTGGCGCTGCTTTTTCAGCAATCAATTGCTTGAAACTTACAGCGAATTGGTTTTCTTTTAGACGTTTTGCGTTTATGGCAGGTCTTATGATGACAGTTGGCATGCTAGGAGCTGTCGGAGGACAGGCTCCTTTGGCTTACTTTATCAATTCTGTAGGTTGGAGAGCTGCTATGGCTTATATTGGTTATTTTGGAATAGCCTTAGCTGTCATTTTCTTTTTTGTTGTCAAAGATAAACCCGAAAACCAATTAGATCAGCATATCGTACCCAGTTTAAAAGAAATATCTCAAGGCTTAGGAGGTTTGTTTAAAAGGGCTCAACCGTGGCTACTGTCAATTTTTAGTGGACTGGCCTTTGCTCCTGTTTCTGTTTTTGGAGGGCTTTGGGGTGTTTCGTTTTTAATGGAATATTCTAGCTTATCACATATTGAGGCGGCTCATGTTGTTTCTTATATTTTTATTGGATTTGCAGTAGGAGCTCCTTTAATGGGGTATCTTTCTGATCTTTTAAAATCTAGAAAAAAATTGATGGTTTTAGGACCATTTATAGCCTTAATATTTATCTCTGTTATTTTGTTTATAGAGATTCGATCGCTATTTTGGCTTAGTTCGTTGTTGTTTTGCTTTGGTTTTTCTATCAGCTCCTTTTTACTCTCTTTTACAATGATTCGAGAAATAACGGCTCCGATTTTAGCTGCAACAGCTATTGGTTTTATGAATTCTTTTGATGCGCTTATAGGCGCTGTATCAGACCCTTTAACAGGGAGTATACTGGATTTTTTCTGGAAGGGGCAGTTAAGAAATGGTGCAAGAGTCTTTTCAATAGGAGCTTATCAAATTTCACTTTCCACTCTCCCTATTTTTTTAATCATAAGCCTAGTTGTGGCTTATTTTATAAAAGACACTTACTTTTCTGAGAAAGAGTATCCAAACACCTTACCTTAAAAGCCTCAAGTGTTCCGCATAAGTTTGAATAGTATCTTCAAAGATTTTTTGGATTTTATTTTGATAAGATTGCATATGCCGCTCAGAACTTGAGATGCAATAGGGCAAAAATCTGTATGGGAATAGTCTTAAGGTTTCTTTAATTCCAGAAGGAGAGTGGTATTGGATGAAAATACGTTCTTTGTTAGGGTCTGCTAAATGACCGTCTTTAGCTAATTGCAAAAGATTAACTACTGTTTGATTTTCAACCTGTAGTAGTTTCATTTTGTCAGCTTCGATTTCTACGAAAGCTTTGAATATGTTTGCATTGTGCTCTATGACAACACTTAAGTTATCCGTCATAGCAACCTCCGATTAGGCAATTTATTACATTAAACCCTTCAAAAACTTATATTTCTAAGCAATGCTTTTTTATCGCTTGTAACTCAAAAACTTTATGTTGAATTCTAGGCTGTAAACGAAGGGTTTCAGCGTAACGAGGCAGGTTTTCTCTTAATATTGGTTGTAAATATTGGTGCGCTTTCGATAGCACAGCCTTTGAAGATTCATTGCTAAATATTTGATTCATATTTACTCTTGTGATTTCTTCATCCCTTGATTTTTTAAAGATATAATGAGTGTTAAAGTTTTTGAAACTGTCGTCAGCAATCTTTTCTATTAGGCTGTAAATAGCTTTCTTAGTTGTTTCACATTTTCCCTGTGAATTGGAGACTATAGCCTCTAGTTTTTCTAATGAAGTTATGGCTAATTGTTCTGCAGAGTTAATAGGTCCTGACATAACTTTTCCCCTAAGTTTAAAAATTGCCGGAGTTTAGAATATTTTTGAATAATTGGAAATTTCTAAAGAAAATAATTTGCAAGCAGGTCTATTAACTTCTAACATGCGCTTGAAGCAGTAAAAATATAGGCAGGGGATAGTTGTGGAATTTACCAACCCAGAAAAAATGTTTTTTCCGAAAGTTAAACATACAAAACAAGATATATTAGATTATTACCGGTGTGTAGGAAAATACTTGATACCTTGGATAAAAGGGCGGGCTCTTACAATAAAACGATTTCCAAATGGAGTTACTAAGCAAGGTTTTATTCAAAAAAGCGCCCCAGAGCATTTACCCGCCTTTGTGAAAGTATTAACAATTTCGAAAAAAGCTGGAGATTGCATTAAGCAAATCAATTGTCAGAGCCTTAAAACATTAGAGTATCTAGTTCAGCTGGGAACTATCTCTTTACATGCACCCTTAAGCAAGGCGTCAACTATAGAAAAACCAGATAAGGTTATTTTTGATCTAGATCCATCGGGGAAAAATTTTGATAAAGTTAAATTAGCAGCGTTTGAGTTAAAACGATTTCTAGAAGATAGTCTAAAACTAAAACCTTATGTAATGCTCACAGGATCAAAAGGGGCTCATGTTGTAGTGTTTATAAAACCCTCATTAGACTTTGAGACTGTTCGAGCTTTTGCTAAAGATGTTGCTTGTTATCACATTAGTAAAAATCCAAAACTCATGACAATAGAAGCTTCTAAATCAAAAAGAAGAGGTAAGGTATACGTTGATATTTTACGCAACAGTTTAGCTCAAACAGCAATTGCTCCCTTTTCAATAAGATCAAGACCAAACGCTTCTATTGCTGTTTTTGTTTCTTGGAGTGAATTTTCAAGATGCAGTGTTTCAGATTCGTATACCGTTTCTACAATAAAAAAATATCTTTCAAAAAATAAAACCCTATGCTCAAATATCTCTCACGAAGCTAAAAATTTAGCCTCTGCAATCAAACGAATAGAGAAACTAAAGAAAGACTAAACTATTGGAGAGAATTTAATTGAGATACGTAGCGCTATTAGTTGTATTTTTGAGTTTTATAAAAGGATTCGGAGAGGAATCATATGAATTTATTGGAACACATTTTATTGCAAGTTATTATGAATGTTGCTCTGAAAGTCTAAACGACAAAGAGTACTTAACCAGTGTAATTGAAGAAGCTGTGGAAGCTTCTGGAGCGAGCCTTTTAGATAAGGTAGGTTTTCAATTCACTCCGCAAGGTGTGACAATTCTAGCTCTTCTAGCAGAAAGTCATGCTTCAATCCATACCTATCCGGAAAAGCAGGCTTGTTTTGTTGATCTATTTACTTGTGGAAATAGTTGCGACTATGAGAACTTCCATGATGTTATGCAGAAAGCCTTAAAGGCTAAGCACGTGTCAAAAACAGTTTTAGAGCGTCAATAGTTTTTATAAATAACAAGGCTTGTGTTTTCGATATGAATAAGCTTCATTTTTTTAGAAAGCTCGTTTAGATAATTCAAGACGCCCACACAATTAGGGGTGTAATCATGCCATATGATAACCCCTCTTTTTGATAAGACCTTCAGTGATTTTTCTGTATCATTCTTTACACACTCATAGCTATGGCCAGCATCAATAAAAACAAAGTCAAAATCTTTATTATCTAGAAGATATGAGGAAAAATCAGAAACTAAAGTATCTGCATAAATTTGGCGAATAGAAGGGAATTTGAAATTTTGGTAGAGTTTTGAAGCTTTTTGCTTATCTAAAACAAAAGGGAGATCATAATCCAAAACTTTTGTTTTTTTTGGCAGGTGAGATGGTAGGTCGACGGTTGTTATTTTTGTGTTTTTAAGGGCGTTTAATGCAAAGTGTAAGGTGCTATGTCCGTCAAATGTTCCAAGTTCTAAAATATGTATAGGCTCAAATTCTTTTATCAATGAACCAAGAACTATTTGTTCGTAGTAGCTGGTATTTCCGTCTCTTAGAGGTATACTTGAGAATGTTACAGTCTGATCGTTTTGAATAAAGGAATGAAGGCTTCTTATTGTTAATAATCTTTGATCTTTTAGTGCTGTATCGATGATTTCTCCAAAAAGCCTTTTAATAGCCTTTCTATGCGTTGAAAAGTGAAAAAAAAGTTGATGAAGACAAAATAGGCGTCTTTTAAATTTAGAGAAATAGGATGATTTGATCAAATCAGTCATAGTTTACTTATAGTATCTATGGATAAAAAATGGAATCATACAAAGCAGAGCCATACCTCCTATAAGAGCTAGCTCGTATTCTAAAACCTTAGTGATCCCTAAGTGATCAGGTGGGATAAATCCAAATGCAATTGTACCAATACAGGCTAATGATCCTAAAATAGTTGTAACGATGATCCCTACTCTTCCAAGGGGAATTCTAAAGGTTCTTTCCACATCTGGTTTTGAAAAGTGTAGCTTTATACCAGCTAAAAATAGGAAAAAGTACACGATCATTGCTAACTGAGCTGTGATTGCAGATAGTAGCCAAAAAGAGCTGGCTACAGATGGCATAATCACAAAAGCAAAACAAAGAAAAGAGACAATCACACCTTGTAAAACTAAAATGCGAACAGGTACGCCATGTTTATTTGTCTTCGAAAGATAAGGGGGTAAGCTTTTATCCCCGGCTGCAACCATAAGTCCTTTTGGAGGTCCAATAATCCAAGCACTGACACCACCAAGACCACCAATGATAATAAAAAGCGCAATAATGGGTAAAAGCCATGGTATATTCAACTTAGCAACAAAAATTGAAAAGGCCTGTAGGGTCCCCGTGACTAAATTTAAATCAGCTTTTGGAACAATGATAGCTACAGCTAAAGAAGCTGTCATAATAGTAGCTAAAATAATGATTACCGAAATAGCAATTGCTTTGGGATAATCTCTTTTAGGATTTTTCATCTCAGCAGCGTGGGTTGCTGCCATTTCAAGTCCAATTAGGCCAAATAGAACATTACTGAGATAAGCAAGACTTCCCGTGTCCTTAGCATTTGGGAAAAATGACTTAGCAGAAATACTAATTTCTAATGGATTACCTTTTAAAAACCAAATAGCTCCAAGAATTGAAATTAAAACCATAGGTAAAATAGTCCCTACAACAGCGCTAATAGAGCTGAGCCTGCTAGAGGCTTTCATTCCTAAACAGTTCACATATGTGGCTCCCCAGAAAAGGGCTAGTATCATAGAAACCATATACAGTTTGTTCTGAGCAACGGCGGGATTGAAGAAATAGGTAATGGTTCCAGCTATTAAAGCCATAATCGTTGGATACCAAACAACGTTATAAATCCAATTTAACCAAATAACAATTAATGAGGCATTTTTGCCAAAAGCTTCTCTAACCCAAACATAAATGCCACCTGTATTTGGCCATCCTGATCCAAGTTCTGCTGATATCAAGGCGCTAGGAATGAAAAACGTAAGCGCAGCCAAAATGTAAAAAAAGATAAGGGAAAAGCCATATTCCGCAGAAAATGGAATAGTTCGGATACTATCAACTGCAATTACGTTGATCATGACCAATTGAAAGACGCCTAATACCTTTCTAGAGGGTGTTGATGATTGAATTTCCATTGTAGTTAACTGAACTAAACCTGTATAGTATTTGGCAATTTTATAGATAAAATCATTAAAGATAAAGGTTTTTAAAATGTCTTTAGATGTTCGAGGGTTACCTAATACTAACGACGGTTTGTTTGTAGATCCATTTATGGAGACTGAAAGACAACAAGCAATGCAGGATGAGGAAAGAGAATGCTCCGATTCAGGGTATCGTTTTCAGATTGAATCAAGCGATTTAGGTGATGATAGAGCTCACGTTCGGTTAGGCAATATTTATTCCCGAATTTCAGATCTTACACAAGAAGGGGAAAGGATACCAAAAGCTCTTTTTAAAAAAATTGGTGGGTGTCCTAAAGATCATACAGAACTCTCAAGATTATGTAGGGCTGCTGTTTGTGATAAAACTAGATTACTCCCTTCTACTGATCCAGGTATTTTTTTCGTTTTTACAGATACTGATAATGTAGATTTTAAGACTCAAAGAAAGGCCAACGAAGTGTTAAAACAGATTAGGCTTGGAACTGTCGTACCTGATGGTGTTTTTAAGGTTGGACGCAAAAGAGCGCAAATAGAAATAGCTGTTAGGCATATGTCTCATCTCTTTGCGCTACAAAACCATTCTATACCAGGAGTCTTCGCAGCTGTTAAAATGCCCGAGCTCCCAAAGGAATGGGACTTTGATACAAACTGTCTAATTGAGGATCTTTGGAATGGAGATAAAAAAGTTTTTCACCCTGCAACAAAAAATGGCCATGTGATTGGAATTTTTGAGTCATTTGAACCCAACTCATTTAAAGAACTATCTAAAGAAGAGAAAATACAATCGTTTGCAGAGCTTGTAACTCTAGGCGTGATTATTGGGATTAGAGATGGGAAGAAAGAAAATATAAAAAACGACAAGTTTATCGATGTAGAGGAGTGTTTTCCTGCTAGACTAGACCCTAGTCCAAAACAAAAAATTTTTAAGGCATCAATTAATTTTCCTGTAGTAATAGACCATGAAATAGCAAAAGAACGAATCCCAAAACAGATCCTAATAAGCCTTTATAGAAAACTAGATAAAGTTGATCTAATAAAAGTGTTACAAGGTATGGACAAACAAGGAATCTCATTTCGAGATATATATTTTGATGAGATATCAAGCTCAACAGCATCTCCGGTACCACTCGATAGTGAAGAATCTGTAAATTTTTTAGAGCAAGCTTCTGACACTGAGGAATTACTTTTCCATGATGATCAAACAGATAAGCTTCAAACTAGCGAGTCTTCAGATGATGACGAGGTTGTTTTTGAAGACGAGGAAAGTTCGACTTTAGATGATACGCTTAGGTCTACTTCAGATGAGGAGGAAGTATGTATTGATGGAGGTAATTGTTCAGTTATTTGTGAACCTTTTGCTGAGGAAGACGAAGATCTGTTCCCTCCAAACAAAACAGAGAAAATGTTTTTGCCAGAACAGGGTAATGCATTTCAATTGAGAGTTATTAGATTAAAAAATATAATAGGTGAAGCAATAACTAAAAATATTCCTCTTACTTGTTTTGATCTTGTTGCAAATGTTGATACGATTTTTGGGGAGCATTCAAGACTGTTTGAGGAAGGCGTTTTTAGAAGCTCATCAGATGTAGGAAGACGATCATCTACATCCAATACACCAACTACCCCAAGAACCTTTTCAGTTTTTAATTTTTCACAGCCACAACCACAACCTCAACCACAGCCACGTAGAGATCCTCCTGTGGGTATTGAAAGATCTAACTCTCTACCAGGGGATATGACTAAGCTTTCGATTTCAATTCCTCGATTGAAGGATGTCACAGGCAAATGATCGATCGGTTGTCATTTTAACTATGCATTAGGGCAAAAAAAAACCTCGTTACTTTAACGAGGTTTTTTTAAGAATGGCTTTTTTTTTAAGAAGCATCTCTTGGATGTTGAGGTTTTTGAGGGTGAGTTGGCATTTTCTTTGAAGCCGAGTCCATTGGTTGACTTTGCTTCATGCGTGGTTCACCTTTTCCTGATTGATACATCTCCTTAGTTTCACTTGGGTGATGATCTGAGGCAGGTTCACTTTTTCGCATCTCTTTTTTTTCAGGTTTGTGCATAGCGCCTGAGCATCCTGTTAAAGCAAACAAAGATCCAAAAGCTGCAGAAAGTACAAGGGATCTAAATAAGGTGGTTTTTTTCATAAAGCTCCTCAATAATAAAATTTTCACCAGTTTTTCTTTTCTTAGAATATTGAATTATTTATTTAAAGCAAGATTTTCTGCAGAAAATTATTAACTAATAAAGTGAGTCTTATTTTACTCACCTTCCTCTCTAGTTTTTGGCCTTTTTGTTGGATGACCTAAAGAATCTGCTTTAGGCTCTATTGGATTTCTTTTTGATACATCAAGTTTAATATCGCTCCCTAGTTCTCTTAATTTGCTAACAACACGCTCAAAACTCACCGGATTGTCATAATTTTTTTCGATCATAACGCGAACAAGAACTAGCAAGATGTCTTTTGTAACACTTCCTTTTGCGCAATAAGAATTATTTAAGATAGTGTCGATAAGTTCTTCGTTTAAACCATGATTACAAAGTAAGTATAGCGTGAAGAAAACTACCGTAATGGAATGTTCATTAGAGGAAACTTGATCTAATAAGGTCTTTATATCTCCTTGCTCAAAAAGTTTTAGTGTAGCCTCGAGTTTTGGGTGGTGTTTAATTATTGCTATAGAGAGCTGGATAAACTCGTCAGTTGTTATAGTTCCCTTCATGTGGCTTGTCCAAGTACGGGCATGAAACTCTCTAATAACTTCCTGATAGCATTCGTAAAAAGCTTTTTGATGATCGGAAATATTTTTGCTACGAGCACTTGGTCTAAACTCTAGAAAACTTAATGCTTCAAGTGCTTGCTTATAGCGTTCAAATCCTATCAAACTCTTTATGCAATTGAATTCAAATTCATGCCTTTTTTCTAGTCTCGGTTCTAAGTGGGTGACTTTTAAAAATTGTTTAATTCGTCCATTATAGCAATTAGAAAAATGAGTAGCTAATTGATGGATAGTCTTTCTTCTGTTAGTAGCACTTAGTGTCGCTAATAAATCAATACCAGCTTGAGCAAAACCGTGATAGGGGATTGAGGCGCCATTTTTTTTAAATGCATTTTTGTAAAAATAAGTGACGACCAATGTTTCTGAATATAGGCGCCAGTCATTATTGTCTGCTATCATATTCAGCCCCTTGATAGAAGCTCTAGTTGCTGGCTTGATAGCTTTTAACCCTTTGTACTTCTCCATAACTGATGGAATTTTAGCCAACTGTGAGTATATTTGATCAAACGTATAATAGGAGTTGAAATCTCCAGGTCTTCGAAGAACTCTAACTTGAGTTGGAAACTCTATTTCATTAATTGTTTTTTCAGAACTTAAAAGTGTTTTTAAAGGGAGGTCTTCTAAAAAATTAGCCACCCATCTAGTCACTTTATAAACTAGCTTAGTAAAAGAAGGTAAGTGAGTGTTGTCTGATTCAACTTCAAAATATTTTCGTTGAAACTCATCTATTTTAGCGACTTGCTCAGAATCATTCTTGAAGGCTTTTATAAGGTTTTTAAAAAGGTTATGAGTATTTTGAGCCTTCTCACTGTAAACATAAGAACTTGTTTGGTCATACATTCTTTTTGATGTCATAGAAAGTCGTTTGACGTCCTCAAAATCTAAATGCCCACATATGTTGCCGAACACCTCAGATCCCATTTGATCAAACCCGTAAATCATTGGTTGAGGATTGGTAGAAAGTGTTGTAGACATTTTTACTCCTGTGAACATGGATAAATTGAGTTTTAACTAAAAAATGGTCACGTTATGATAGCTTAGAATTTGATTAAATTCAGTTTATTTATAAGATTGTACGTAGATTGTAGTATAAATATTCAAACGACGATGTTATTAAAATTATAACTTACAAAATAATTTGAAAAAAATAAAAGATTAACCCTGCGAATTTTTTAGTTTTTCATGGATTTGAGTCCATACTAATTGGGCATGTTCTCTTGAGGTTTTATTTTCCAATTTTTTCATTAATTTGTGAATTTGCTGTGTTTGCGAACATCCTTTTTGAATAAGGATAAAAATGAGTAAAGATAGACATTGGGTAGCAGAGCCTGAAGAATTCATTCCATATAGGTGAAGGCAGTTGTGATAAACAAATTCAACAACTCTAGAATCAACCTTCTTGTATAAAAGTATATGAAGCCCTAAGAATATTTGTACACAGCGGCTTTCTTGAGATAAAAGCTCATACAATAATGTATCAAGCTCTCCGGCTTCAAAATATTTTATTGCTTCATCATAATTGTTATAAAATTTCACCATTTTAGTTAAACTCAAACGACTTTGATGCGTTAATGTAAATTCATTTGAAAGACAATTCCATGAGTTCTGTTTTAGAAAACATTCTAGAAGTTCCTTTAAACGCTTATCAAAATCTTGCTGATGATGGTAAGTGTCCCTGTGGTTCTTGCCAGGCTTAAATTTAAAGAGGTCCATAGCTCTGGAGAACAGTTCAATATTTTTAGAACCTTGATCAGAGCCTGATAGGTTTTGAACCCTATCCATTTGTATTTGGTCTTGAAGTTTTTTCAAGTATTTAAATTGGATAGAATGTCTTTGTGCTAGATTATGATTTAAATAGGTGATTTCAAAAAATCTTTCCACATCAGAGTACATATGGAAAGTGAATACAGAACCTTCCTGGGAATAGAAGGATAAAAGATGTGTTGCTATCTTGTGACATAGTTGACTTCTGGGCGTTGAGGGCAGGCCTGATACGATGTCAATGGAAGCTTGAATTAAACCAAAATTATAAAAGCTGTGTGGTTTATACCTTGAGTTTCCGGAAAATGAGCGCGAGACTAAAGAATGGCCCTCGCTTTCTTCGCAAAATACAAGTTTTTTAATGCGGATAATTTCAGGTTTTGAAATTGGTTTTGAAAATTTCATATGTTGATAGCGTTGTACTATAGAGGGGATAGTGTCAAGAAGGGTATACAATTTTTGGAAGCTGCAGTACGAGTGGAAATTCCCAGGATAACGAAGAGTTTCTAGTTGTTGAGGTGCGTTTAATTCACTAATCGTGCCAGCGGATTTCACCAATGATGATAGGGGTAATTGATTAAAAAAGGAGCCAGCCCAGTGACCCACTTTAAAAAACGTCTGGGTTAATGAAGTTAAGCTGGTAGCTGTTTTGCGATTTTGGAGATAAAAAACTTGGTAGTTCCGTATTTTGTCCGTTTGCTTAGGATCTTGTTTTAACGCATTCATTAAAATGTTTAAAAGGCATTCTATTTTATGATTTTGTAGATCAGAAGTATAAGCATTCACTTGAGTATGCATAGATTTGGATGTTGTAGATAGATTAACGACATCCTTAAAATCTAAATACCTACAAATATTACCAAAAACTTCTGAACCGATACTCCTAAATCCAGGGATTAATGGCTGATGGCTGATCTGTATACTTGAAGAAACTGTTGTGGACATTTGTCACCTTTATCCCTTATATAAATTTCAATATTTATGTTCTTAACGAAAAAAAACAGGTTGAGTGTAGTAAAAAAACTGTTAATTGTCAGCTGATATTATATTTAGAATAACGTTCTAAAATTAAATTTGGAGTAAATATAAAATTGTTTAGGTTTATTTTTTTGTTTATATGGATAGTTTCTGTGGTTTCTAGTGAAAATATTGTTCCTAAGGCATGGAGTAATAAAGTTTTTAATCGATCTACAGTTGGTTTTTGCATCAAATCAAAAAAGCACGGTTGTATTTGTAGCAATAAAAATAAATTACTGTATCCAGCTTCTGCGTTAAAAGTTTTAACTGCAGCTTTAGGTTTTGAAAAATTAGAGGCTAAGGCTCCATTTCAAACCTTCGTAGGCCACACCGGAACGATTAAAGACAACCGTATAAAGGGTGATCTTGTTATTAAAGGTTTTTCAGATCCAACGTTTGGATCTGATCGTTTTGGAGGGATAGATAAGGCGGTTCAATCGCTTTTGGATCCTCTAACAAGCCTGACCATTCAGTCTATTGAAGGAGATATAGTTCTGGATACAGCGCATTTCGAAAAGGCGTTGGCGGTTCCCTCTTGGAGTTATGAGGATTTAGGCAATTATTATGGAGCGGGAGCTAGCTCAATAAATATTCATGAAAATATCTATAACATTGTGTTTCGTCTAGGGAGATCTGTTGGTGAGCAAGCTTGCTTGCTTAAGATCATTCCAAACATTCAAGGACTCATTGTAAATGATTTCGTTAAAACTGGTATAAAAAACTCGGGTGATCAAGCCTTTATATTTGGTAAAGAATTTGATTCTACTATCTTTGTTAGAGGTTCGCTTCCTATTGGGCAAAAGACATTTACGATCAAAGGATCTATACCCGATCCTTTTAAGTTTTTTATATCTGAGATCGAGAAGGGGTTGAAACGCCTTAATATCGCGAGTAAAGGGCAGGTTGTATTGTCAGATAAAAACATATCAAAACCTGTCACTTGGCTAAAGAAACAAAATTCCCAAGACTATCAAGAGATAGCATCCATAATGCTTGATAAAAGTATCAATCTATACGCTGAGGCAATTTTAAAAAATAGTGGTTATGTTGAATCGGGATTTGGGTCAACAGGAACTGGATTACAAAGTTTTACAAATTTTCTTATATCTTTGGGAATTGATTCTGATGAATTTGAACTGTATGACGGATCGGGATTGTCTTTGAAGAATTTAATAACGCCCAAAGCTATGGTACAAGCCTTAGAGCTACTAAAAAACAAACCATATTTTCCAGCTTTTTTAAAAAGCTTACCACGAGGAAGTAAATATGCTTTTCTAAGAGATTTACCCCGAAGTCTGCAAGACAGAATCTACATCAAAAGCGGAAGCAATTCTCAAAGCTTGTCTTATGCTGGATATTTTGAAAATTCAAAAGGACATCTCGAGCCATTTTGTTTTATTGGTGAACATATTACAAAAGAAAAGAAGTCTTTAAGATCCTTTGTGAGAGATGTCTTTATCAATCTTGATCGTTAAATCAAGAGGGTATGAGTATAGATTTGGCTGCGCTGTCATAAAGGTAACATGCGCAGCAATAGGTTCCAAAAGTGTGTCTAAACTCATTTCATGTACGGATCCTATCAAATGTCCAACAGATGAAACTAAATCACCTTCATTGACATATCCTTTTAACATTTTATACTTAGTAGGACTCATATTATCCCACTTGTCTAACAACTCATGACTAACTCCAGGCTGATTGAACATCACATGGTATGACTTTGGATCAGAGCTTATAACCTCACTTTCGTAAATATACATATATTGAGTGAAAGAACCTCCTAAGCTATATCCCATAACACGAGGTTTTGGATAGTTCTTGGACGTTTCAACAGCCCAGTCTCTCAAGAGGTCTCTATGATTCATAAATGCGCTAAAACCTGGACCATCAAGGTCTAAATCAGCAAAAACAGAGCTTGAATTATTTAAATTTGTTCCTCTAAAAATTAGAAGAGGAGTGTCTGTTTTTGATTCAGGTAATAAAGCAAATGCAGGCATACCACCTCCTAAATCAAAAACTTTTGTTACACGATATGTTAAAACCGTATTGTCTTTTCCAGGCACAAAAACCACATTTCCAACTTCTAGTTGGCGATACGCTAAAATTTTAGTTAAAATCTCCAAAACCATAAGCTCTTTTTGGTCTGAAGAGGGGATTTGCTTGGCTATTTTGAACAGTAGCTGATTGACTAGAGATAAATCGTGCGGATCGTCGGTTACTATTCCAACCAAGGGCTTAATTGCCGAGAAGTAATCATGTTTTGCATTAAAATTTTTTATAAAAAAATAAGAGCAACGATACGTTTTCATTTTTATAGGATACTTGGGCAGATAGTACCTGTGAGAGCGATCTATAGTAAAAGCTAAAAAATCATCAAATTCTTCTCCGCTAGAACCCTCTTCACTTTGAAAAAACCTTTCATCTGATGAAGTGGTTTTTAGGTTTGTTTGACACGAGATCACTAGTACAGACAATAAACTTAAAAAAAAACATTTTGCCATAAAAAATTGTGTCCTGTAATTTTTGGTAGCCTTGTTTTTTTATATATCAGTAACAAAAGAAAATAAAAGATGACAAACCGACTATTTCTATTCTTTAGTTTATTTATATGTTTTATATCTACCCAGATTTGGGCTTGTCCGGAAGTTTTTATAGTAGGAATTTCAGGAGGAACAGGATCTGGAAAAACCTATATCGCTGATAAAATAAAAAAAACACTGGGTGATGAGATTATTGTTTTAACAGAGGATGCTTACTATCGAGATTTATCGCATCTAACTAAGGAAAAACGAGCAAAAGTCAATTTTGACCATCCAGAATCAATTGAGTTTACTCTTCTGAAAAAGCATTTGTTAAGTCTTAAACGTTATGAAAGTATAGAAGTTCCGCAGTATGATTTTAGTACTCATACTCGAGTACCATCTGTAAAAAAGATCAAACCTAAAGCGATAGTATTAGTAGAGGGGATTTTACTCTTAGCCGTTCCCGAAATTAGAGACTTGTTTAATCTTAAAGTGTATGTGAACACTGATGATGATATTCGATTTCTAAGAAGGGTTGTAAGAGATATTAGCGAAAGAGGAAGAACAGTAGATAGCGTTTGTGGCCAATACCTAGAGACAGTCTATCCAATGTTTCAAAAATTTGTAAAACCATCTAAACGATTTGCAGATGTTGTGATATCTGGTTCCGACGACAATTCATCTGCTATTGATCTTCTTATTTCTAAGTTGAAAACTGCTACGACCGCTGTTATTGCAAGATCCGACACTCTAGAAAAGACCTGTGAAGCTCTTTAATTTAGTTGTCTTTAGGTTATAAAATCATTAAGAATAATTTAGGAAATAGAACTATGAAATTTGGTCATATTATCATCTATGTGAAAGATGTTGTCAAAACTGTTGAGTTTTATGAAAAGGCATTTGGAGTCACAAAGGCTTTTATAGATGATACTTTAAGTTATGCTCAACTTTCTACTGGAAATACCGCTCTTGGTTTTGCAAAGGAAGAGCTAGCTCAATCAAATGTGGGATCATTTACATCGAATAATGTAAACCAAACTCCAGCAGGTTTTGAAATATCTTTTGAAACCACTACTTTAGTAGAAGATTTCCAAAAAGCATTAGAAGCTGGCTGTATAGAAGTAGCAAAGCCTGAAAAAAAGCCATGGGGACAAGAAACCGCTTATGTCAGAGACTTAAACGGAGTCTTAGTAGAGTTATCAACCCCAATGGGAGGTTAAAAAAGTGAGATTGATGGCATTTTTTGTAGCGCTTAGTGTTGTAATTTCAGCTCACTCAGAAGATCTGACAGGAAAAGTTGTCTTTATTACAGGTGGGGCAGAAGGTATAGGTTTTGAGACAGCAAAATCTTTTGCAGATAAAGGAGCAACTGTTTACGCCTCTACAAGAAAGCCTTTAGAAAAATTTCAATCAAACAAGGAAAAGATCCATTTTTTAAATATGGATCTATTAGATAACAATTCTATTAAAAATGCATTTGAAACAGTTATCGCAGAAGAGTCTAGAATTGATATTTTAATCAATAATGCTGGTTATGGCATTATAGGAGCAGAGGAGTCTATTTCTCGTATAGAACTCCAGGAGATCTTTCAAGTTAATTTTTTTGGAGCCATAACTCTTATTAATTTAACGCTCCCTTACATGAGGGAGCAGAAAAGCGGTCACATTATAAATATCTCATCTACTTCAGGCATAAGAGCTTTGCCTGGTCTGGGTGTTTATGCGGCTACTAAATTTGCTTTGGAGGGGTATTCAGAAGCTCTAGCTCTTAGCTTATCACCATTCAATATCAAGGTTTCAATAGTAGAGCCAGGAACTGTTAAAAACAGCTGGGGCGAGCACTGTAAAAAAAGCAGCTCGTTAAATGAGGTTTTTGAATATAAAAAGCTGAAGATTAATTTATCTTCTAAAATTACTAATCTTGCAAAAACCCAAGGCCAAGATGAAAATGAGATCGCTAAACTTATTATAAATATAGCTTCAAGCTCTGAGCCTAATTTGCGATATCAGACAAGCAACGTTGTTAGGAACAAGTTACTCCCATTTCACAATGATTTATCTGGTGAACATCTCAGGAAAACGTTTACCCCATTTGTTCAAAGTTTGATTCAGTAAAACGAGCTTAAATTGCTTTGATAAGAAGTGGTGATTTATCCTCTAACTATGTTAGATTACATAGCCTTATCATGTAAAAATAAAGGAAAAGTATGTCCTCAATTACTGTATCATCAGGCGATACTCATAGTCCAAAAACCAATATTCACTGGACAGATAAATTGGATTCCGAGCTTTTCAAGTTAAAAGAGGAAGGGTTAAGATGGGCGCTAATTGCAAAACGTCTTCCAAAGACTGAAATTGCTTGTAGGAAACGCTATTCAAGACTTAAAAAGAAAATGCAAGGGGCTAAAACGGTTAAGAAAGAGATACAACCAAAGTGGTCCACTATTACAGAAAACCGATTGAAAGAGCTTGTAAAACTAGATATAAGAGCAAAAAAGATCATTAATTGGGAAATAATAGCTGAAAACTTCCCATGTAGGGATGGTGATGACTGTATGGAAAAATATTTACTTTTAAAGGGTTGAAGCCATGTTAAAAATTTCTAGAGTTCTTTTTTCAGCCAGTACTCAGTTCTAGAAAGTACTCTAGTGTTTGATATCCCATAGCTTTGAAGAGTTAAATTAATTTGAGCAGGACTGTGACCTTGTTTAAGCCAATTTAATACTAGCTGTTTGTATTCATTATGACTGGATTTGTGAGCCTGATACTCTGGAGATTGAGAGACTTGTTTATGAAGCAATGCATAAAGCTGCGCTTTTTCTACAAAATTTTCCACACTTACATCATTGCCTGTTTTATGCATGATTCCTTTAGCACATTTATGTCTCCACTCTTTAATCCTGCGCATCACTTCAGTGTGTGCACCTAGTTTGTATAAGAGTTCTTCATCAGAACCATCACAGTTTAGATAAGCAGATTTAAGCGCATTTTTACTTTGCTGTTCTAGCTTTCCTAAAGGCGTGCTATAATACCCATCTATTGCTTCAGAGTATTGGTTAGCTAGTGATACAACCTCTTTAATTCGAGTAAGTTCTGCATAACATCCAAACTCTAATAGCATTAGTAAAGTTAGAGCAATCCCCTTCGTTTTCATAACGCTTAAACCTCCAGTCAAAAAACGTCTAATAATGGTACTTATCTCTTATTTAATAGCTATACCAAATTGAAATTTTTCAAAAAAATAAATCTGTGCTATTTCAAAAGAAAATGCAAGGAGCTTGATATGGCAAAAAAAAATAATGATTTCAGATTAGAGTCCGATAGTATGGGGAACATTAGGGTTCCAGCCTCTAAGTATTATGGGGCTCAGACCCAAAGGTCATTAGAGCATTTTTCTATTGGAAGGGATCGTATGCCAGAAGAGATTATTCATGCGTTTGGAGTACTAAAAAAAGCGGCAGCCCTTTCTAACTATAAGTTAGGAAAGCTAACTAAGAAAAAACTTGATTTGATCGTTAAGGCTTGCGATGAGGTTATTGCAGGAAAGTTGGGCGATCACTTTCCTCTCTTTGTTTGGCAAACTGGTAGTGGAACGCAAACAAATATGAATACTAACGAAGTAATAGCCAATAGAGCTATTGAACTAGCTAAAGGAAAGCTTGGATCTAAATCCCCAATTCATCCAAATGATGATGTCAATATGTCTCAATCCTCAAATGATACTTTCCCAACAGCTATGCACATCTCTGCAGCCTTGCTGATACGCAACAAACTACTTCCTAGCTTGAGCAAGTTAAAAGCTGCACTATCAGCAAAAGAAAAAGCCTTTAAAAATATAGTAAAGATTGGAAGAACGCACCTCCAGGATGCAGTCCCATTAACCTTAGGACAAGAGTTTTCTGGTTATGTAGCGCTAATTGATAGAAATATTAAGAGATGTGAGCTTAGCTTAAAAGATCTATATGATCTTGTAATAGGTGGCACGGCAGTAGGCACCGGGATAAACACGCACCCAGATTTTGATAAGACTATTGTTAAAGAGCTTTCTAAACTAACTAAACTTAGCTTTAGAGTTCATCCTAATAAATTTGCAGGAATTTCATCTCACGATGAAATAGCTGCGATGAGCGGGTCTTTAAAAGCTACAGCTGCAGCTTTATTTAAAATAGCAAACGACATTAGATGGCTTGCCTCAGGACCTCGTTGCGGCTTGGACGAGCTAGAAATTCCTGAAAATGAACCAGGCTCTTCTATAATGCCTGGAAAGGTGAATCCAACTCAATGCGAAGCATTGACTATGGTAGCAATTCAAGTGATGGGAAACGATGCCGCTATTGGATTTGCTGCGTCCCAAGGGAACTTTGAGCTCAATGCTTATAACCCACTGATGATTCAAAACCTTTTACATTCAGCTTTGATTATGAGCGATAGCGTAGATATGTTTGTCAAATACTGCGTAAAGGGGGTTAAAGCTAATAAGACGACAATCTCTAAATACGTTGACAACTCACTTATGCTGGTAACAGCCTTATCTCCAGAAATCGGATACGACAAAGCTTCTAAACTAGCCCATAAAGCCCACAAAGAGGGCTTATCTCTTAAACAAGCTTGCTTAAAGCTAAAATACCTTACTGAAGAGCAGTTTGATCAAATTGTGGTTCCAAAAGATATGACGAAACCTAAATAAAAAAAAGACGCTTAAACTAATAAGCGTCTTTTTTAAAATGCCCAGGAAGGGACTCGAACCCCCACGCCGCGAAGCACCAGAACCTAAATCTGGCGTGTCTACCAATTTCACCACCTGGGCAACTTTAATTTGCGCATAAACTTAATCTTTTCACAGCTTTACGTCAACAAGAAATTCAAAAAATGTGATTTTTTACCTATATTTTAGCAAAATACCACCTATGCCTCTAAGTGTCTAAATATCAGCCTGATATAAATTAAAATAATAATTATATGAATTATAATAATTTTTTGTTAAAATAGTGTTAAGAAAATAAAGAGAGGGTGAAATATGACCATAGATAATGGGCTTTCAGCAGCAAATAGTTATAGTCGTTTAGGTTTTGAAAAAACTTTAAGCGAAATTACTCAACAAAGGTTAGCTCCAGAAGAAAGGAGTTACCAAATCGCATTGTTGATAGAACAGGCTGTAGAAGATAAGACTCTATTTACAAGCCAAGGGATTACTCCTAAAGACTTATTTGATTGTGCATTAGAACATTTGACTCAAGATGATACCTATCCAGAGCTTCCTTCGAAAATTTTTTCACAAATACATGACAAGGCACGTATGTATGGGGATGGTGAGACATCAAGACTTTCTCTAGAACAGATTAATGATCTCCGAACGATTGAGAACATGTTAATTCTTTTAAAGAGGAATCACAAGACCGCCTCCCCAATTTTCCCAGTTCATAGTGATAGGGGAACTAAAAATTATCCTAGCTTAGAACTCCTGTTTGAAGGCGAGGCGAAGGTTTCTCAATTATTATCAGCAGGTATGAGCGTAGGCTCTAGTACCTCAGATACTCCTAAAGAAATGAAAGATGAATATTTAGCGATCGTTATTTCAAAAGTAATAAATGAAAAATCTCTGCTGGCTTTAATGCAGGAAGACAGTGGTTCTAAATATAATTCTGAGTTTGATTATTTATGTCAGACTATTACACATATGTTTCGAGGAGATCATTTGGAAATTTCCTATTCTAAACTAAAAACTCTACTTAAAGACAAACTGTTAAAAGAAATGCAGGCTTCATCCGGTGCAAGCATAGGCGCAATGATTCGATGCAAAGATCCGTTGTATTTAGATGTTCTGTCTGATTTATTTGTGCACAACAGTGAAACATTTAAATTAGATGAGTTTCTTGAGGCTTTTGAAGTTCAAGAAGAAGACCGAGCTGAATTTTTAATGAAAATTGCAATAAGAACAAATGGATTAGGTGTTGAAAAATTTAGGGATGTTTTTAGCGCTGTGAAAAACGAGCATGCGACGTATGCCAAAGAAAGATTATTAACTCAAGTAGGCGAATTTTCTAAGGTTTTATTTTCTCATTTTGAAAAAACTGTTAGAAAGATACTTGATGACGATAGCTCGAATTCTTCTGAAAGGCTTTTACTTTTGCTTCAAGATATGAAAGACGTTTTAAGTTTTCTTAAGAGTGAAGAAAAAGGTCTATCAAAATCTGAAGTTTCTCCGCAAATAGTTACTGCCTTTAAAACAAACATCTTAGAAGCAGAGGCACTAATAGCAGAAACAAAAGACATATCTATAGTCATATTAGTTGAATCGTTTGAAGAAAATTTTAGGTTTAGAATTTCTTCTGAAAAACACCTTTTAGATTCCCTTCAGAAAAAAGAGAAGGAACTTAAAAAAGAAGGATTTCAAAAGGGTGAAGTTGATAAATTTCATGATGTTTTTCTGATGCGATTTATTGCAAAAGAAAGCTCTGATGAGAGCAGTTTTCACTCTTTAGACGAGCTTAAGCAACTATCTAAGAAGATAAAATGTAAAGATACTAGAGCGAAATGTTTAAGCCAGTTGGCAAACTCAACACTTAATATCGGTTTCGTTTCCATTAGTGAAGCTGATTTGTAAATTCAGCAGTTAAGAAAGTCGCTTTGATGCATGTGAAGGGTTGAAAAAAATATAATTTAAAATAATAAAAGGTGGAATATGTCATTAATGGTAAATCCTTCAACTGACAGAGAATTTTTGAATCTCTTTGGGATAGATGGAGCGGTAACGCACATAGAAACTACAACAAAAAACGCTACAGAAAAAAACCAAAGACTTGCGGAACTTGTAGAAATTGTACTAGATCAAGGAGCTCCTAATTTAGATGGATCAATTTCAGCAACGTTGCTTCGTAGTGTTGCTACAAACTTTTCAAAACAGCCATCGGATGAAACAAGCAGATCCTTAAGAGCTAAAGTTATTTTAAATATCTTCGAACGAGCTTTGTTGGAAAATGATCGGGAAACTCAATTCGAGCTACTTCATACTGAAGACAGTGCCCCAGTTATGTTAAAACTCATGAAAGCAAAAAAGGATAACCTTGCAATCTACAAACTTTTAACTCCTCATGGTGTTGAGTTTTGTACTCTAGATGAACTTTTTGAAAAAGATTTAAATATCAAGACTCTTATAGAAGCAGGATATAATTCTTCAGCCACAACGCCCCGTGCTAAGAATTTACATCTACAGGATGTCATCGATAGAATAATTGAAGACAATAATATAGGTGAACTTTCATCTGATGATTTTAAATCATTATGTGAAGGCGTAGGTGTCTTTGGTGATGCAATGATTCAAAACAGCAAGCTATTAGAATTAAGCACTGGTGAGTTTGACTCACTATGTCAAACCATAAACCAGCTTGTCTCTTGGGACGCAGCTATAGGCATGAAGCTTGTCAGTAGTTTTGAAGCTAAATTCTTATCTGAATACAGTAGTTTAAGTGAGGAACAACAAAAAACCGCACAGCAAATATTCTCTACTAGATCATTAAAGTATCATTTCTTTATAGGGGTACTTGATAGATTGTTTAAAAATAACCCAGATTTATTTAATGAAAAGTCTTTTTTGAGATTATTTACGACAAATAGCAAGAAAGATTACTTTATGCTCAAACTTGCCAAAGAAAGAAAGGATCTAAAAACCTTAAATACTCTTTTAAGGAAAGGCGTCGAACAAGACCTCCATACATTTTTATTATATTCTGTTTTAGACATAGCTTACGAGTTTTTACAAAATCCATCTTCAGTTACCGAAGAGTTAAAGTTAGAATTTACGCCTAGGATTTCCTTATCAAAATATCAAGGTATGGTTGAAAAACGCTTGAGAGCTATAGGAAATGAAATAGAAAAAGCAGGCATTGATGCTCGTGATGTGTCTAATCAATTTCATGATAGAGTATTAGGTGACTTAGCT
This sequence comes from Chlamydiia bacterium, assembly GCA_030427725.1. Taxonomy (GTDB): domain Bacteria; phylum Chlamydiota; class Chlamydiia; order Chlamydiales; genus JAUICV01. The sequence goes on from JAUICV010000001.1 coordinate 570,462, forward strand.
AGTTATTTCGCAGAACAATTAAATTTTAAAGCTGCGAATGCCCTTATGGATCTATTTCACAATCCCTTTGCTACAGAAGAAATAAAAACAAAAATCCAAGATCAGGAAGTGATCTCGAAACTTTCCGGAAAATTAGCAGAGTTAACGTATTCTCAAGTAGTGGATTTATCGTTATTTCTCGAGACTGAAAAGTTGATTAACAAGATTCAGAGCCCTGAGCTTCGTGATGCGTGGGGAAATAAACTTTATCCAATTGGAGACCGATTCTTAGTCCAAATAGCTTCTGAATTTGATCCTGTGGTTACAAGTGAGATACAGAGCAAAAAAGATTCTTCAGTAGACGCTGTTAAAGTAGCTGAAACCACTTTAAAAAAAGTTGAGAAACAACTTAGAAAAGATGGATTTCCAGATGAATTTATTTCTGAATATCGAAACGCAGCATTAGTCAATTTTGTAGCAATGCATGAAAAGGGTGACAGTCTAATTACAAAAGATCAGCTAATTCAACTATGTGATTACATTACGGACGATGAATCAAAAGAAGTTATGCTTAGAATAATTATGCCTGAAAATAACGCCATTTTAGACCAGGATCTGGAACTTTAGTTATATAAAAAAAATATTATATTAATAGTTATTTTATTATTTTTTTTAATTTAACTATTTGTGTAAATTCTTTATGCTGCACATTTGAAATTATACTATCCATTTAAAATAGATAGGAGCTTTTCGTGGCAGTTTGTTCAACTGCAGATAAGACTAATCATAGTACAGGTGTGGAGGACTCGCTTGAGTTATCGAGGATGTTTGTTCTTCAGACATGTGATAGTTCCGAATTAGGAATTGTAAATAGGCTTTTTTGCGCCCTTTCCATTGCAAAAAGTTCGGTTTCAAATTTTTTCGATACAGCAGAGAGAAGTACTACAAAGAACCGCTTTATCGAATTAGACTATAAGTATACCAATGACGCTCAAGTAAGACTTTCAGCATTGAAATTCTTTAAAAATATAGATTCGTTTCCTAAATCGAGTGATTTTAGAGACAAACAGTTAGAGCCTGAATATTATGCCTTACTTTCAAGAGTTTCCTCAGATTTAATTGCTGATGAAAGTGTTGGTTTAAAAAAAACAATCACAGCTCTACAAATAAACGTCAGAGAGTTTGAGAAGGCTCCTGATGACTTTCTTTTGAAGCCTGTTGATGAGCAGACCCATCAAGGAGCTGGGTATCCTCTTATAGATATTTACGATTCAATTCAAACATCCCTAATTAGTTTAGAGAATAGTTTTCAAGTACTATCGGTAAATGATCGTAGAATAGTAGAAACAGAGAAAAAGAAATTTCTAACATTGTTGTCAAAGAAGTTGAGTCAAAAAGAGTATTATTGTCCTTGCCGAGAGAGCCTTTTAGAAAAGGTCAGATCCTTGTCGCAAGATGCCATTCGAGAATTAATATCAAACAGTAAAAATTCAGAGGTTTTTAATGCTGTATTGTTATGCAAATATCTCAAAGTGGAACAGCAACTTAAGCAGGAATCCTTCTTTTCTTGCTTAGAGCAATTTCTGTATGATTGTGCTTATAATAGAGGGTTTTCTAAAAAGGATAGTTACTTGATTCAGAGTATACTGGACGAATTAAAACAACTTATAAAAAGTAGTAACACGTCTATAGAATTTAGGCAGAAACTAGTCATGATTTTTGAAAGCCTTCCTAAAAAGCATGAAGATGACTTGTACTCAGATTTGACCATGAGTTTTTTTCTAGAAGGTTGTTGGGGGTTTAGCTTAGGTGAGCTTTTGACCTTAAAAGAAGAGCTTATAAGCAAAGGATCTCACACTCCACAATTTGATTCATATTTATTTGATACAATCGAACCGAGGATGGACTCGCGAGAAGAGCTTGTAGACGACAGAGGAATTTTCCCAGATATTTTGTATAATCATTTAAATAATCTGGGTTTCTTAGAACATGCTTCTACCTACCTTTCCTTAAGTGAGAAAAGATGGATTGTAAATAAATGCTTAAGACCTACAATTAGAGAGAGAGGTCTGAATTATTTAACCAACGAAATGACCTCTTTGATACCAGTGCTTTCAATGCCCCTTCTAACCTTTCTAGTAAATTCTCAAGAGAATATGAAAGAGCTCTTAGAATCAAATCTTATTTTTAATGAAGAGTTTATCAGACAGAGGTCACCTGGGGCACTAATTGCAATAAGAAATTTATGTGATGAGCTTGGAGTAGATGTTCCTCAAGATTCGGCACTAGCTACTGAGGTAGCTAAGCTTCAAGGGGAGCTTAATTCTGAAGATGATGCTATCGGTCATGACTTAGAGGAAGTAATTCCAGGAGATGCATTTCTCTAATAAATAAAGAGGGCATCCTAGTCTAGAATACTATATTTTGCGACAGAAGAGCCTCTAGAATATTTTTTTCAATAATGCTTGATATTCATAAAATCTGGTAAAGCTTTTTATGGTCCAGAATAGAAGAAAAAAGTATACTAGCTGGCCTTATGAAGCCAAAAGATTTAAAGCCAGTTTTCTCCTGGGTAGATAGACACCCTCTTTTAAGGGACATGATCTTGTATGTTCCTGACTACTATTTTGAGCACGAAAAATTCCAAAGACCATCTTTTAATGAGATATTTGAAAATGATAATCCCATAGCTTTAGAGTACTGCACTGGGAACGGGGATTGGGTTTTAGAAAAAGCTCAAGCTCATCCAGAAAAAAACTGGATCGCAGTTGAAATGCAATTTGATAGGGTTCGAAAGATTTGGGCTAAAAGAGAAAATCGTCAGATAAAAAATCTATTGATTGTCTGTGGGGAGGCTTTAACTTTTTCAAAGTTTTATTTACAAAAAGACGAGATTACTCAAGCTTATATCAATTTTCCCGATCCATGGCCAAAAGATAAACATGCGAAAAATCGTTTAATTCAAGGGCCTTTTTTAACAGAGGTTTCAAGAGTATTAAAAAATGAAGCCCCTTTCACTATTGTGACAGATGATGTTGATTACAAAAATCAAGCTATTCAGATCTGTTTAGATCATGAACATTTCGAGTCTGCCATTGAAAAGCCATATTTTTTAGAAAATCCTCAAGGTTATGGGTATTCATACTTTCACGATCTATGGAAAAAACTTGGAAAAACGATTCATTTTATTCAGTTTTTAAACAAGAAAAGTCAATTGATATGTCAGAAGTAATTGAAGGGTTTACACAAGATCATTTTGGATTCTATTTAGACGAAAAGCCCTTCGATCCAAAAATAGCATTATCACAGTCTGTGTTAAAGCAAGCTCACAACGTCTGTAAAATCTATGTAGACCTTTCCATGAATTCAACGTTAGATGTTGAAAAGCAAAGAAAACTTGCTGAAACCTTAGCTGCAGAAGGAACATATATTCTTTGGGATCTGGATTTTAAATTGCTGCAATCAGGTGTTAATTTGCACTTTGAAGGACACTTTAATATCCTAAACAGAGCCCTGACGCATTTCATCGAGCAGCTTTTAGACCCTTATAGAACAAATACATTTGGAGTCTGTTTTTTTAGTGGGTCTTTATTTGATATAGATCACCTGTATTTTGATAGGGGATTTGAGAGTTATTTTCATGAGTGGTCTCAAGATTTGTGTTTAGATCTATCAAGTTCAGTTGAATATGCAAACCATCTTAAAAGACTTTATAAAACAGTTGTTTTAAGTGAATACATACACAAGTTTTCTTCTAGGATTTTTGATTTAGCTATTCCCTTTGTTGAAATAGACGTAGCATTAGAGCATAACTTGGCTAATCTTTATCAGATTCTTTCAAAATTTGATCCTATGAAGCTAATATTGGCTAATCATTCTATTCCAATAGCCGATTTGTCCGTCGACTTAAAAGAGGGGTGTTTTAATGCAGACAAAGCGAAGCCTGATGTAGGTCTTTGTTTCCCTGATGAATCAGTTTGCTCAGAATCGGCTTTAAAAAAGCTAAACTCAATTATCCAAAAGCTTAACGAAAAACAAATACCGTATCGCATCTTCCCGGAATCTGAAGGGATGAATTATTGGGATCAGTTAGAAAAAATTATTGTTATTTCAGATCTTTTAAGTGTTCAAGGAATGAGAGTTATCCAGGGATTTTGCGCTGCTATGGGCCAAGTTATATTCTCCGGGATCCCTCTAAACACTTATGGTGAAATTTCTTTTGAAGACTTTATAAGTACAAACTAATCATATTAACAAAACGATCTCTAATATTTTCTGATATTAGATTGCTCTTATTCATAAATAAAATATTGGGAAAATTTTCGGGGTAGAGGGATTTGAACCCCCGACCTACTGCTCCCAAAGCAGCCGCGCTAGCCAAGCTGCGCTATACCCCGAAACAAAGATAGCCAGAGCTTAACAAGTTAGCTTATTTTTTTGCAATGACTATCTTAAGACTTTTCACTAGAAAAAATCATTGTATAGATCATAAAAATATGACATATATTTATCTCTGGAGAATCTAGTCAAAAGGGTCCAAAATGGCGCAATTTAATCAATTGCAATCTGTAGAAAAGCTAAGAGAACTCGAAAGAATGCCTTTGGATCTATCCCACGAAGGGATTTTAACACCAAAGCGTATTGAAGAGATGACAGCTAGCGCAGCTGGCATTTCTATGCTGTATGCTACAGAGAGAATCTCAAACAACGTTTTAGAAGCGCTTTTTGATTTAGCGAAAGAAACCAACGCATTAGAAAAAATGCAAGCCATGCAAAATGGAGAGGTCATCAATCGAATTGAGGGTTTCGAGTGCGAGAATCGTATGGTTTTGCATGCAGCGATGAGAGATTTCTTCGATTCTCAAAATGAGACCGATAAAACTAAAGAAGCTGCAGCTTTGGCATACGCTGAACTTGAAAAGCTTAAGTCTTTCTTGCTGGATGCTGATAAGCATGGATTTACAGACTTGGTGCAAGTTGGAATTGGAGGTTCAGACTTAGGGCCCCGTGCAATTTATCTAGCTTTAGAAAGTTATAAAAAATCTGATAAGAACGTTCATTTTATTTCTAATGTTGACCCAGATGACGCTCATAAAGTTTTAGATGGGTTAGATCTTAAAAAAACGCTAGTTGTTGTCGTTTCTAAATCAGGTGGAACGTTAGAAACACTTACAAATGAAGAGTTGGTAAAAAAACGTTTCACAGACCAAGGTCTATCTCCAAATGAGCATTTTCTAGCTGTCACAGGAAAGGGAAGTCCTATGGACGATCCTTCTAAGTATAGAGAGTCTTTTTATATTTGGGACTATATTGGGGGAAGGTATTCTGTAACATCAATGGTTGGGTGCGTAGAGCTTGCTTTTGCTTTCGGAATGGAAAAGGTCTTAGATTTTCTAAGAGGGGCTGCTACAATGGATAAAGTAGCACTTTCAACCGACTTTAAAAGCAACCTTCCTCTTTTAGGAGCTCTCATTGGAATTTGGAATAGAAATTTTCTTCACTGTACAACTTGCGCTGTGATTCCATATTCACAAGCGCTAATTAGATTTTCAGCTCATCTACAACAACTTGATATGGAATCTAATGGTAAGCGAATTGACAAATCTGGCGAGCAGGTCGACTATGAAACAGGGCCTATTATTTGGGGAGAACCAGGAACCAATGGTCAGCACTCTTTTTATCAGTGTATTCACCAAGGAACATCCATTGTTCCTATTGAATTTATTGGATTTAAAGAGTCGCAGTTCGGAGATGATTTGCTTGTCAAAGGAACTAATAGCCAAGAAAAACTTCTATCAAATTTATTTGCACAATCCCTAGGTCTAGCGGTTGGGAAGAAAGATGATAATCCAAACAAATACTTCCCAGGAAATAGACCAAACCACATCTTACTCGCAAAAAAATGCGATCCCTTTACAGTTGGTGCTCTACTTTCTTATTTTGAAAATAAAGTGGCGTTTCAAGGGTTTATTTGGAATATCAACTCATTTGACCAAGAAGGTGTTCAACTTGGTAAAGTTTTAGCCAATCAATTTATCGATGTGTTTTCTAAAAAAAGAAGTGGTGAAGAGATTGATCCTAAAAGTTTTCCTCTAGGATTTAGCTTTCTTAATAAGTTAGATGATATTTAATCTGCCGTGGGAAACCTCAAAAAGCTTACCAGGCTTTAAGGTGAGTTCATTTTTTGGCATGGTTATAAAAACCTGACCAAAAGATGTTAAGCTTTTTTCAAAGGCTAGCTTTCTAGTCTGATCTAAATGAACACCAAAGTCATCTACACACATGAGTGGTTTTAAGAAGTGTTTGGAGTGAAGCATGGTCCATTCAGCATGCTTTAAAGATGCTACTAAAGAGCGTTTTTGACCTTCACTTGCAAAATCTTTAGCGAGCTTGTTGTTTTGAAAAATCGAAATATCATCCCGATGGGGACCAGTTAGAGTAGAAGATAAAATCAGTTCTTTTTCTCGAAGCTTTAGAAGTTGAGATAAAAAGCTGCTTTCAACTGTATCTTGTTTCATGGGAATAGATGGAGCATAGCTTAGTGTATAGGAAGAGTCTTCAAAGGAAAGCTTTTTTAGGCTGTTTAAAGTTTCTATATTAAGCTTTTCAAGGGTTGTTTTTCTAGCTTTAGTGATATAAGCGCCAGAAAGACTCATTTCCTTTTCAAAGCATTCGATTCCCAGTGTTTTTTTAGTCTTTAAAAGTACATTTCTTTGCTTTAGGGCTTTTGTGTATCTCAAAAGATGATAGACATATAGAGGATCATTTTGAGCGAGCAGAACATTAAGAAATCTCCTTCTCTCTGATGGGGTTCCGGTTATCAATTCTAAGTCTTTTGGGCAGTAAAGAGTAGAGGGGATGATTCCTAAAATATGAGAAAAAGCTTCAAGTTTTGTTGAGTTGTATTCAATTTTTTTTGAGTTTTTTTCATACCCAATTTGTAGCGACTGTTCTACTCCTTCTTTTTCAAAGAGGGCCTTAATAAAAAAATAAGACTTACCGTCTTGGATAAGATCTGTTAGCTTGTTTGTCTTAAAGCTTCTTCCTGTACTAAGAAGGTGGATAGCTTCTAAAAGATTGGTTTTACCCATACCATTATCTCCGATGAAAAGATTAACCTTTTCATCGAAAGAAACTTCTAAATGGTCATAGTTTCTAAAGTTGTTTAGAACTAGTGTTTTTAAGTGCATGTCTTACATAGACTGAAGTCTCATCGGCATGATCACAAATAGTGCCGATGATTGATCTGTAATCATTCCTGGATTGAAAGCGTCTGTCATACCAAAGGAAACAGTCTCTTCCTTACAGTGCCTTAGGATATCCATAAAAAATACAGGATTGAAAGCTATTTCAAAGAGCTCTCCAGTATAGTCCACTGGCATAGAAACTTTCCCTTCACCAACATCACTACCTTTGGCTGAAAGTTCTAAATTTCCATTAGAAAAGCTAAATTTAACCGAATGATTTGTCTCTGATGTAAATAGAGCTATCTGTTTTAGAAGAACAATCAATTCTTCTCTATGTAGATGAACAGTGATGTCAGAGTTTTCAGGAATAACCCTAGAAACATCTGGATATTCACCGGTTAAAAGTTTAGAGATAATCGTAATAACATGTGTTTCTATAGCGATTTTATCTTCATAAAAAAAGATCTTCACAGGATGGTCTTCATCTAAAATCTTAATCACTTCATCAACAGCTTTTAAAGGAACAATAAATTGTCCACTTAACTGACAAGAGGGGAGTTCTGCATTTACTTTTGAAAGTCTTTTGCCATCAGTTCCTATAAAAGTAAGAGAGGTTTGATCAACACTCATGTAAATTCCATTTAAGACGTGTCTTGAATCATCTTTTGCAGCTGCAAAAGCTGTTTTAGATAATAGATCTTTAAGTCTCATTGAGCTCATGGTGAAAAAGTCGCCACCTTGAAGGTCGGGTAGATTGGGAAACTCATCCTTACCTATACCGTTTAGCCTAAAATGAGCTTCTCCAGAGCGAATATGAATAATTTCATTTTCAGTTTCTATTTCAATTTGCTGGGTTGTTAACTCCCTAATTAGTTGGAAAAATCGTCTAGCAGGTAATGTTATCGCACCTTCTTTTTCAACTTTTGCTTCAGCGTAAACTTTCATGCTCACTGTAAGGTCTGTGGCTGTTATTGTGATGAGATTATCAGCAGCTTCAATCAATATATTTGAAAGGATGGGTATCGTAGGTTTTGAGGGGACGGTGCTTTGAATTTTCCCAATTAAAGAAACTAGATCTGGTCTTGAAACAACGAGCTTTAATTCAGAGCTTGTTTTAACTTGTATTTCTGATTCATTGAGAATTTGATCTGTCATTTTATGACCCTCGTTTTAAGAGCTGTTTAGAAAAACTACATTTTGCCGGATTATAGATATTTCGTATTTTTTGTAGCTTATTTTTTACATTTTTTCTTTCAAAAGCCTATCTACTGAGCGTTTTTGCTCTTTTTCTTTGATGCTTTGTCTCTTATCATGAAGTTTTTTACCTCGTCCAAGAGCGATCTTAACTTTAACGTAACCTTTATCTGATAGATACATAGCAAGTGGAATTGCAGTCAGGCCTTTTTCATGAAGAGCTGTTTGAATTTTTTTGATTTCATTTTTATGAAGTAATAACTTTCTCTCTCTTTTTTCTTCATGGTTGTGAATATTCCCATACTTATAAGGAGCTATAGAAGCATTTTTTAAAAATACTTCTGACTTTGAAACATGGACATAAGCATCTTGCAAAGAACCTCCATGGTCTCTTAGGGATTTGATTTCCGTCCCCATTAATACAATTCCAGTATCAAAGCTTTCTAAAATTTCATAGTCATGAAAAGCTCGTCTATTTGAAACAAGCTCACCAGGTCGTTTTTTAGCCATATTTCTACTCACATTAACCCTTCAGTATACAACCCTGATTTGTTTAAAAGAAGGGGATTTTGGTTTTTCAACAAATAGTTTATGTTAAAGAAAACTAAAATCTCAGTTAAAAAACCAAATTTTTACCGGTTGCAAACACAGTTTTATGCCGATTAATATAAGCAGCGCATGAGCCGCTTTTTCGATCCAGGAATATTTATCTATGAGCTTAGTGAAGAATTTAGCAGCAAATCTCATTATGACAAGACCTATCAACCCACCAACATAGACGATCCATAAATTTGGCGGGGGAAAGGTCTTTGAGGGTTGAATAACTCCAAAAGCTGCCAGTATGGAATCTAATGCAAATAAAAGATCTGTAAGTTCAACTAACGCAACAATCTTCCAGAAAGAGACTTTCCTTTGAAAGGAATCTTTAGCCACTTTATCTTTTTTGATAAAATGCATAATCGCTAGGTAAATAAGGTAGAGACCTCCTAAAATTTGAACCCAATAGTATCTAATAAAATGACTCGCAAATAAAATAGCTCCGAAGCGTAAAAGCATGGAAGACCAAAGCCCAATCCATAAAGCTTTTGTTCTTTTAGCTTCAGGAAGTTTTTTTATGAGTATAGCAATAGCTAGTGCATTATCAGCCGACAAAGAGCACTCTAGAGCTATAACTATTAAAACTCTTAAGATATCTGATGATGTGATCGTTTGATGTAGAAAATCAAATCCCATAACAAGCCTTTTAGTAAGTTGTTATGGGATCATAAATAAATGTTTGAAGTCAATTATGAAAAGATGCTTTGACCAAATGAAGTCACTCTAAAGCAAGGTTTGTTTTCATGGCTTCCTATGCTGACAAGACCTGTTTCAAAAAGCCATTGTAGTACGGTTTTTTCAATAAGACTTTTCTCTTCATCATTATAATTTGGAAGAGCGTATTCCCAATTTCTTCCAATCTTCTTTAACGTGATTTTACTATCTTCGCTAATAGGGGCTGCCATGCCTTTCATGAACTCATCAAAATAAACCCAGCCAGTATGGATAACATTGTTTAGGTTTTTTTCGATTTCTCTAACATTTCTCTCTGTTGCAATCTCTTTTGAAAAATGCTCTACGTCAAGTTTTGACAGTGTTTGCTTGTAACTAGATAGTGCCCTATTCTCAACAGATAAAGCTAACCACTCATCTGCATCTTTATGAATAACTAAAGAACTGTCTGAAATATCGACAAGTCTTAAAAAGATTAACTTTTCAATCAGGTCAGAAAGATAACTTTTGAAAGATTCTGGATCAGATCCAGGAGTGTCTGTTAGAACAGCGGCTATTTTTTTATAAAAAGCTGGATCCGCTGTCCACTTTTCTCCCTGAGTGCGAATAAGAGCAATAGGCTCTTTTTTACATAAATTTAAAAGAGCAGTTAGATCTTCTACAAAAGCAAATTCATCTTCTTTAAAAATTTTGACTTCACCTGGAGTTGCAATAGGAGTCGCTCGACTTGTTTTTAAGAATTTTAAATATTGTTCCCACTCGTAAAAAGGTGTTACAACCTGTTCCCAATCGTCCCCATTTTTTCTATAGGTTAAACAGCAAACAAAATTAAATTCTAAATGGAGCATGATCTCTTCAAATTTTTCATCAGATAACTCGTATTTCTTTTTGAGATCTTTTCCTAAAACTAGTAAATCTTCTGAGTTGAAAACATCATCTATAATGGCAGACATCGCTTCGTTTCCAAAGTTCAGCTCCATAAGATATCTTTGAAAAACCTGAGGTGAAATAAGGTATTTTTCTACGATAGCTTCAAAAATATTATCAGCAGTTCTTGGGATCGGGTACCAAGTTAGCAAAATATGGTAAGGAACCTTTTTTAACAAACTTTGTAAATATTCCATACCTGGAACAAAATTACTCTCGAATTTGGCGATTTGAGACTCGAAATATTTTCTTTTTTCTTTATTTAAGATTAGTGTGTTGTCTTTGAGTTGGAATAGCCCAGAATCTTTAAACTTCTCTAGGGCGCTTAAAAGGGTTTGAGAATCAATACTTAAATCATCCGCTAGATCGTCGATGGAGCGTTTAGGGGGACCAAAAAGAATCTCCTCAAGGGCATCAAACTCGTAACCCTTTAAGTTAGAGAGCATCAAGCGATTTTGAATATCGGCTTGCCAATCATAATCTTCTAAATTAACCTTATTTTTCCTATAGGGGGAATTGAGTTCTAGCATCTAAAAGCTTCCTCTTTTGAGAGATGTGTAACAAAACATTCAGTTTCTAAAATAACTTATTCAAATATAAGAATCAACTATTAATATAATAATTTTTAATACTTTATATTTTAAACAGCCTAAAAAATAGTTTAGGTATGCACTACAGTTGATTTTGTAAAATATATACTTGACGTTGGCGTCGAAATCGACCTATGTCAAAAAATTTGCGAGGATGATTATAAACAAAATATTAGATTTAGTTTAAGGCAAAATTAATCTTTTATGAAAGTGAATCTGAACGCCTTTTTTTCAAAAGGAGTAAAAGCAAAGAGACCTTAAAATGATTTATATTTTTAGGCTTGGTTGCTATACTTCGCTCAGATTTTTCGATAAAAAGGACAATGCAGTTATGTCATCTAGTAAGCGGTATGATCACTATCAGGTAGAAAAAAAATGGCAAAAAATTTGGGAAGATAAAGAGCTTTTCAAAGCTGAAGTAGATCGTAGTAAACCTAAATATTATGTTTTGGATATGTTTCCATATCCTTCAGGGGCTGGACTCCATGTTGGTCATGTTACTGGATATACTGCAACTGACATCCTTGCTCGTTATAAAAGACAAAAAGGATTCAATGTTCTACATCCTATGGGATGGGATAGTTTTGGTCTTCCTGCAGAGCAATATGCAATCCGTACTGGTACACACCCTCGCATCACAACAGAAAAAAGCATAGAGACTTATAAAAGACAGTTAAAATCTCTAGGATTTAGCTATGACTGGTCTAGAGAGATAGCTACGAGTGATCCTAAGTATTACAAATGGACTCAATGGATTTTCACAAAGCTTTATGAAAAAGGCCTTGCGTATGAAGCTGAAATGCTTGTGAACTTTTGTCCTCATCTTGGAACAGTGCTTTCAAATGAAGAAGTTGAAAATGGCGTATCAAAAGAAGGTGGATATCCTATTGAAAGGCGTCCCTTAAAACAATGGATCTTAAAAATCACTGAATATGCAGATAGACTTTTGCAAGATCTAGATGATTTAGATTGGCCAGATCATTTAAAAAAGCTCCAAAGAAATTGGATTGGAAAAAGTGAAGGTGCAACCATCACCTTTAGGGAAACGACAACTAAAGAAGAGATTAAAACCTTCACCACAAGAGCTGATACGATTTTTGGAGTAAGCTATTTGGCAATAGCACCTGAACATCCCCTTGTGGATCAAATTACAACAAATGATTGTAAGGAAGCAGTAGATGCCTACCGAAAGAATGTTTCTTCTAAAAGTGATTTAGAAAGAACTGAATTAAATAAAGATAAATCAGGTATTTTCACAGGGGCATATGTTGAGCATCCTATTACCAAAGTAAAGCTTCCAATATGGGTAGCTGATTATGTTCTGATTTCCTATGGCACCGGAGCTGTCATGGGAGTTCCAAGTGGAGACGAAAGAGACTTTGAATTTTGTCAAAAGTTTAACATAAATATTCCTCCTGTTTTAGATCCAAAAGATGATGAGCTTAATGAGCTTTTAACCAAAAAAGAGTCTTTAGCAGAAGTTAGGGCGCAAATTATAAAAGGGGAGCGATGCTACACCGGGTATGGGGCCAAAATTATAAATAGCTCATTTGAAGATTTAGACTTAAATAGGCTTGATGTAAACAAAGCTAAACAAAAAGTTACAAAATGGCTAGAAGAGAGGTCAATCGCTAAAAAGACTACCACATATAAACTTAGAGACTGGCTTTTTTCTAGGCAAAGATATTGGGCAGAGCCGTTTCCTATTTTACATTTATCAGATGGTACAATAAGAACGCTTGATATTGACGAACTACCGTTAACTCCACCAGATCTTACAGACTTCAAGCCATCTGGGGATGGACAAAGTCCACTTGCAAAGGCAAAAGATTGGATTAATATAAAAGATCCAAAAACAAACAAGGAAGCAAAAAGAGAAACTAATACTATGCCTCAATGGGCGGGATCTTGTTGGTACTACCTACGATTTTGTGACCCAAACAACTCAAAGCAAGCTTGGGACAAAGCTGCTGAAAACTATTGGATGCCAGTTGACCTTTATGTTGGGGGAGTTGAGCATGCAGTTTTACACTTACTTTATGCAAGGTTTTGGCACAAAGTTCTTTTCGACTGCTTTTTAGTCAGTACTAATGAACCCTTTAAAACTCTACGCAATCAAGGCCTAGTAACAGCAAAAGCCTACAAATTAAAAACTGGCGGTTATGTAAGTTTTAAAGATATTGAGAAAAAAAATGGAACAATCTTTTGTAAAGATAGTGACAAAGAAGTGTCTGAAATCGTTGAAAAGATGTCTAAATCTAAGCTGAATGGTGTGTCACCAGATGAAATTATAGAAGAAGTTGGGGCTGATGCTCTAAGGCTTTATGAAATGTTTATGGCTCCTTTTGATCGAGAAAAACTTTGGAACTATGATGCTATATCAGGTTGTAAACGTTTTCTAAATAGGTTTTATGACGTAGTCACATCAGATAAGATCTCAGAAGAAGAGTCGGAAGCTGCCCTCAAGCTAGGACATAAGCTGATAGCTGGTGTAGAAGCTGATATTGAAAACATGTCATTTAATACAGCCATTGCCAAAATGATGGAGTTTCTAAACGATTTTACTAGTCTAGGGTCTTATCCAAAATCAATAGTTAAAATGGCTGTTAAAGCTTTATATCCATTTGCTCCGCATTTTTCTGAAGAGTGTTTTGAAATCCTTGGGGAAGATAAGTCCCTTACTTTTGAAAGCTTTCCTACTTATGATGAAAAATACTTAATTGAAGATTCTGTTACATATGTCGTTCAAGTTAACGGAAAGCTTAGAGGATCTTTTGATTTACCAAAGAATATGGATAAAGAACCTCTATTAGAAAAAGCTAAGGCTTTTGAAAATGTAAAAAAACACCTTGAAGGGAAGCAGATAATCAAAGAAATTTTCGTTCCTAATAAGCTTGTGAATATTGTTGTGAAATGAGTCTTTTAAAAAAAGCTTTATATGAGCTTATCTTTACGCTTTATGTGCTACTTTATTTTCCAAAATGGCTTTGGGATTACACGGTCTATGGAAAATATCGCAAAAGTCTTCTAAAGCGACTTGGGTTTGGAATAAAAACACTTTCCAACGATGATTCGTTTTGTATATGGATTCATGCAGCATCGGTCGGAGAAGCTAAAGCTGCAAAGCCTCTTTGCAAGAGGCTTAAGAAAAAACTTCCCGATGCTAAAATTATTTTTTCTTCTGTTACAGAAACAGGTTACGATGAGGTGAAGAAAAACAATCCTTATGTTTATAAGCAGATTTACCTACCAATAGATTTTTCCTGGACGGCAAAAAAACTTGTTCGAGCTATCCATCCTAACCTTTTTATGCTTATAGAATCAGAATTTTGGCCAAATCTTTTAAATGAGATTCAGCGACATAATTGCCCTATTTATTTAATGAATGGAAAAATTTCTGATCGATCATACAAGCGATTTCGAAAACTTCCTTTTTTAAAAAAGTTGTTTTTTGATCCAATTACACATTTTTGCGTTCAAACTAAAAATTACGCAGATCGCTTTCAAAGCCTTGGTATTGAACCAAGTCAAATATCAATAACCGGCAATCTAAAATATGATATAGAAGACAAACTTTTGTCTGAAAAGGAGATAGGTCTTTTAAAAAACCGACTAGGGATTTTAAAACACCATAAAGTCATTACAATAGGTTCAACCCATAAAGGGGAGGAAAAGCTTTTGTTAAATGCTCTAAAGCCTATTTTAAAAGATCGGCACTATAAAATTATCATAGCCCCGAGACATCTTGAAAGGTTTTTTGAGTTGAAAAAGCTTTTAGAAGAAATGCATGTTCATTATTTAATTTATTCGAAGCCCGAAACAGCTGATCGCTTCGAAAAAGTTATTGCAATAGATGAAATGGGCATTTTAAATTCATGTTACCAAATCGCTGATGTAGCCATCGTTGGAGGAAGCTTTGTTCCAGTTGGTGGACACAATCTATTAGAGCCTGCTAGGTACGGTATTCCTGTGTTTTTTGGACCTTTCACTTTTAATCAAGAAAATATGAAACATTTGCTTGTTCAGAACAAGCTTGGAAAAAAGTGTGATCTAACGCTTTTAGCTAGCGCTATTTCAGACTATTTTACAAATGATGCAGAATGTAAAAAAATAAAAGACCGCTCCCAGGAACTAGTTTCTAGTATCAGAGGAGCGGCAACAAAATCAGTTGAAAAAATTCTCTTAAAAGATTCCTTTTAGTTCTCTAAATGGAATATATTTTTGACTGTTTCTCAATAGCTTGTCTGCCGGTTTTGCTGGACCATCTTCATTTTCATCTTCATTTTCATCTTCATAAAGATTATCTTTTGAAATAGTTTTTTGAGATGAGTTTCCACTCGAGTCGATAAAGCTAGTTATGACGCTTCCATCAGATGTTACAATAGAGCTCACTTCCGACACACTATTGTCGCTAAGTCGAACAGCATTGGAGCCCTGCCCTGTAGCCATATCGAATTGAATTGCCATCAGTGAGCCTGAAAAGAAAAAGGCTAGAAAGTTTCCAGAACCGGTATATGAAAGAAGTTCTGTGTTTGAATCAATATCATAACTTGAAACATCTACCATTTGAGATGAAAGTGAACCAAAGGATCGATCTTTATTTATTGAAAAGTAGTTAGCTGTAAACATATTAGTACTTGTCATATTAAGATTATAATAGACTCTAGGTGTGTTAACTGAAAATATATCAGCATATAAAGGCGTTCCGGTTACATAATATGAGCTTTGGTTAGGTATAGCTAATTTTGATAGAGCCGCACCATTACTCGAAACGTACGTTATGATATTCCCACTAGTTGAGCTCGAACTAACATCCGAGGCTATTAGAAATACAGTTGAACCAAACTGCCTACATTGAATAAGAGACATTGGTTTGTTTTGATGTGAAATAGACGAAACAGGGGTTTCTGAATGCGGATCAAACTTAGAAATTTTCTTATAAAAATAGCTTAAATATGGGTTAAAGTTAGAGTTTGAACCAATCTTGGTAGACATAGCTCCAAACACTCTGTTGTCATTTCCTAAAGACAATTGAAATCTATCCACAGAAGGTGTTTCAGATCCTCCAGGTTTAGCAGCAGGTCCAAAAAAAGCAAGTCGCTCAAAGGTTGATCCATTTAGTTTAAACAAACTCGCCATTGAATTCTGAAAGTCACTATCTTCAACTGAACCTAAGATGATGTTTTTAGAATTATTAGTAGCTAAACGTATACCAGAAGAAACGTGTGTTAGCGTCTCTTTAACTTCTGAAATGCTTGAAATCTTTGAATCAGCATCCAATGTAACGATTATATAGTAAAGAAATACTAGATTGTCAGAATTTATCCAAGCTATGACTGCTTGGTTGTTTGTAGTATCTGTAGGGCTGCTGCCAGTAAGAATGGCTTCATAAGAGGAGTTTGCATCAAAAGGTGATACGGTCCCTTTTAGAGAAACCCGTTCGGGCTCGCTGGATTCAAGGTTACCTTTCCCGGAACTAATAAAAATTTCATCTGAGTTTCCTGAAACTTTATTAAACAACACCCATTGTGATGCAGCGTTCGTTGATTGACTTCTTAACTTTGCTTGTTGAATCGGAGTTTTTGATGTATCACATCCGCACAATACAAATGCGACAAATACAAACAACAACTTAAAGTTATGTTTTTCAAGAAAAATTTTTAAAAAAAACTTCATACAAACTACCTTTTTTAAATCAGCAAAAAATATCCTTTTTACTAAACAAGAAATAAAATGCAATCGAAGAGATTTTTTTTTGTATTATACTTGCTGATAAAGATTGTGTTTGTTAAGCTGACACTTCAAATTACGCTAAACCTACAATTTAGATCGGTTGACGCGGGGTGGAGCAGTGGTTAGCTCGTTGGGCTCATAACCCAAAGGTCAGAGGTTCGAATCCTCTCCCCGCTATTTTTCTTTTCAGAGGCGGTATAGCTCAGTTGGTAGAGCAGCGGAATCATAATCCGCGAGTCGTTGGTTCGAGTCCATCTGCCGCTATTTTCTTTTAAATTTTTTATTGGTCTATGACCTTCACTTTCCCTACATTTTTAGACAATTTACTTAAGATAAACTTGGAATTTATGGCATAATTTATTCCATTCAGGGGTGCCTTAGAGGGCTGAGATTATACCCTTATAACTTGATCCGGGTTGTGCTGGCGAAAGGAGAGTTTAGTTTTGAAAAAATCACAAGTGCCAGTCGTCATGATTGGCAATCTATTATATCATTTTGACAGAGCTTTATTTGGGCTATTAGCTCCATTTTTAGCTCCTATCTTTTTTCATCACAAAAATCCAATTTATGCTCTTATTTTGATGTATGCAATTACACCTCTTAGCTTACTTGCCAAACCACTTGGAGCCATTGTTTTTGGATATTTAGGAGATAAGGTAGGTACTCAAAGATCATTAGCCATAACTTTACTCGGAATGGCTCTTATTTCTGCCTTGATGGCAGCTGTTCCAACTTATGAGCAAGTAGGAATAACAGCTCCTTTACTTCTGATGTTTTATCGCTTTTTAATTGGATTTTTTTCAGCAGGAGAAACAACCGGTGGTGCTATTATGGTTTTTGAACATAGCAATCCAAGTAAAAGAAACCTTGTAAGCTCCTTTTACGATGCTTCAGGAATTCTTGGGGTTTTGTTAGCGTCGCTTTGTATTTGGCTTTTTAATTCATATCATAACTTTTGGAGAGCTCTGTTCTTAAGTGGTAGTCTTATAGGAATTATTGGTTGGTTTTTAAGAAAGCCATTAAAGGTTAACGAAAGGCAAAAATCTTCTTTTGAATCTCCTATAAAAACACTTTGGGATAATCGGAAGGTCGTCTTTAAGATAGCCGCTTTGGCAGGTTTTTCCTATGGAAATTATTACTTAATTACTAATTTTATGAACGGCTTTCTTCCATTGGTTTCTAAAATTTCAAAAGCAGAAGCCATGGGGCTAAATACAGCTTTACTTTTGTTAGATTTTCTTTTCCTACCGCTCTTTGGACTTGTTAGCTTAAAAATTACTAAAGAAAAACTTATCCTCATCTCTTTGCTTGGTATTATAATATGCAGCGCGCCACTTTTTTATATGTTAGAGAGAGCTACCACTTTTAATGCAGCGTTTGTGCGGATTTATCTCATGGTGTTTGGAGTGGTCTTAGCAGCTCCTTATCACGCTTTTATTTATGAAATATCTCCTGTTAAACATAGGTATTTAATTGGTGCTTTTAGCACAGCTATAGGTGGAAGACTTTTCGGAGCGCCCATACTTCCTCTAGGGCTTTGGATTTACCACAAAACACATCTTATTTGGGCTCCAACGATTCCTTTAATTCTTGTAGGAATTTTAGCTCTTATGAGTATCAAAAGTGATGTACTAAAAACAAAAAAAGCTTCGATTGCATAACGATTAGAACACAATTATTTTTTTGTAAGTTCCCAGCATTTTAAGTACTTATAAAATGCTACGTGCGACTTGTACAAAGAGATGATAAATCCTTCAGAGCCCGATAAAAACCCTCTTTGTAGGAAATAGCTTTTAAAAAATGTAAATATGGAGCTTAAAATAGCCCTAAAAAGAAAAGGGGAGTGTTTAGATCTTTTTTTCTCAGCAAAAAGATTTGAGTATTTTTGCATTTTATCTAAAAGATCTGACACACCTTCATAAGAGTAATGGAAAATAGGTTCCTTTAAAGCTTGTTCTTTTAGATTCTTTCTTAAAACTTTTTCATGAACCAAATCAGAAGAAAACCCAGTTTTTAGTTTGTTATATAGAGACACTTGTCTATCAGGATACCAACCACACGTTTTAATCCATTTTCCATAAAGCATGTTTTTATAGGGAAATGAATAGATCTCATTTTTGTTTAAAGGCATAAACGAGATCTTCTCTATAGCTTCCTTTGACAAGACCTCGTCACTATCAATGGTTAAGAGCCATGAATTTGAAGTTTTGGTTTCAGCGAATTGCTTGACCGGTCCGAAACCATTAAATTCTTTTTCAAAGATTTTAACATTCGAAAACTTATGAATAAATGGATCCAAAGATTCTTTTGTCCCTGTATTCACAATGACAATTTCATCAAAGTCTTTCACAGACTCTAAGGTCTTTTGAAACACTTGTTTTGGATCTTTGACTATTATGATGACGGAAATTTTATTCATAAACCAGGAGGATATATTAAAAATTGATTTTTCTCAATTGACAAGGCAAAACAAAATTTGGCATACACTTCTGGGTTTGAATAAAAAATTTGAGTGAGAATATGAAAAAAGCTTACACGTTTGATGATGTCGCATTGGTTCCTCAATATAATAATGTCCCTTCAAGAACAGAACCATCTTTAGCTTCTTGGGCTACAAAAAGCACTAAAATATCTGTTCCCTTGCTTTGTGCCAATATGGATACAACGATATGTAATGACCTAGCTGATGTTTTGCTAAAACACGGAAGCCTTCCAATTTTTCATAGATTTACAGATCTTGAAACCCAAAAATCTTGGGTGAAAAAATGGGAAGACAAGATGTTTGTCTCCTGCGGAATTGGAAGAGAAAAACTCGATGAAGTTAGAATGCTTTTTGATCTAGGAGCTGGAGGCGTTTGCATTGACGTAGCTCATGGACACTCAGAAAAAATGATTCACTTTATAGAAGAAATAAAAAAAAGCCATCCAGATAAAGAAATCATTGCAGGCAATGTTTGTACTGCGATGGCTTATCATGACCTTGTCAACGCTGGAGCAGATGCTGTTAAAGTAGGGGTTGGTCCTGGAGCCGCTTGCACCACAAGAGTTGTTACAGGATTTGGAGTCCCTCAATTTAGCGCTATCTACGATTGCGCGAAAATTGCAGAGAAATTACGAGTTCCGCTTATAGCAGATGGAGGTATAAGAAATAGTAGAGATGTCGTTTTAGCACTAGCTGCTGGAGCAAGTTCTGTAATGATCGGTAAGCTTTTCGCCTTAACAAAGGAGAGTGCAGCACCTAAAAGGAAAAATAAAGACATTCAATCTGGGTTAGAGGCTAAATTTAGAGGGCAAGCCTCTGAGGATTTCCAAAGTGATTTTTATGGGGGGCTAAAAGCAAAAACAGTGGCTGAAGGAATTGACTTTTGGGCTCCTGTGTCCGGATCAGCCGATTGCCTTATAGAAAAACTTTTAGGAGGCATACGAAGTGGATTGACCTACGGGGGAGCTAGAAATATTAAAGAACTCCAGAGAAAAGCCGAATTCGTCGAAGTATCAACAGCTTACGGAAAGGAGTCTCACCCAAGACCTAGAGTTTAATTTGATCATAATTACTTAAAAACAGCCTTATTGTATAGTAAAAATTTTAAAGGAAAAGGATGGGAACTATAACCCATCCTCTTTATAATATTATCCACTTAAACAAGAAGGCGTTATGAGAGACGGATCTAAGAAAATTTACGATTCAGTTCATGGTTTTATATATCTAGATGCTTTGGAAACAAAGTTTGTTCATAGCAAGCCCTTTCAAAGATTACATCATGTCCATCAGTTAGGCATTGCTTATTTGGTTTATCCAGGTGGAACTCACAGAAGATTTGATCACTCCCTTGGAGTGATGCAACTAGCAACAGAGATGTATGATCATTTAATTGTTTCTACCTGTAATCCTGATACTAGTTCTGAATACCAGCAACTTGTATCTGAGCATATCCCTAAATTCATGACTCCAGAATATAAATATTATAGACAAATTGTGAGACTTGCAGCTTTATGTCATGATTTAGGTCACCTTCCGTTTTCTCACGCTGCAGAAAAACCTCTAATAGGGGAGACTGGCCACGAAACATGGACTGTTAAAATCATTCAAAGTAAATACTTAAGACCCTTTTGGAAGGCAATTTCAGAACAATATCCAAAATTTAAATCCCCAGAGGATGTAGAAACAGATTTAATCAAATCAGCTGTTGGAGACTTTAAATTAAGACAGATGGGACTCAAGTATAACTTTACTCCATGGGAGAAAATTGTTTCAGAAATTATTACTGCTGATTTTTTTGGGGCAGATCGAATTGACTATCTAATTAGAGACGCAAAATACACAGGTATCACCTATGGGCTGTTCGATTATGATCAGCTAATAGAAATGCTTCGCATAATCCCTGTAACTTACGGCGATAATAATATCAGACTTACATTAGGTATAGAAGAAGATGGTGTTCAATCGTGCGAAGCTTTACTGATGTCTAGATATTTTATGCACAAAAGAATTTGTCATTATGCTACCGTCAAAGCCTATAATTGGCATTTAAAGCGATTTATGACCATAATGTATGAAAATCATCCTTTTTTGACAGATATCGACGAATACATTGATATGACAGAAAACGAAGTTCTGACAGATATTAAGAAAATAGCAAAAGATCCTTCACATAGGGCTTATAAAGATGCCGTTTCAATTTTAGACCATGATAGTAGGTGTAAGGCGATTCCTCTTCCAACTCCACTTGACCAAGAAGCCTTGAAAATCGTCATTGAAAAATTGGGAGCATCTATGGATGAAATTCATTGGGAAATTAACACCTTTGAAGACGACTTTGAAGTAGGTCTAGATTTCCCAGTTCTTAAAAAAGAGGGGAATATTGTCTCTTGTAATAAACTATCTAAAATAACTGTTCCTATAGCCTCGTCTAGTTGGATATATGTTCCAGCAAATCACGAGATGCGCTTTAGGCAAGCATTAGGAACGTCTGAATGAATGCTTTAGCGCAAAAAATAAAAGTAGAAATCAAAAATTTTACTCTTTTTGAAAAGCTTTTCATTCTTTGCGCTATGATTTGCGGGTTTTGTATTACCAGCGAGTATTCAATAACAAAACCTGTATCTTACTCGGTCTTTATTTCAGCCTATAAAGCCTCTTATTTGCCATACGCTTGGCTACTGACAATTCCCTTAAATTTCTTAGTTGTATTTTTCTATAATAAATTTTTACCAAAAATTGGTTGTTTTAAGATGGTTCTAGCAACCATCCTATCAGTAGGTTTTATTAACTTAGCCGCAAGTTATCTATTGCCTATCTATCCAAAACTAGCGATTTTTCATTTTGCTTGGAAAGATATCTATGTCCTCTTAATGTTTCAGCACCTGTGGTCAATGATTCATGCAACAATTAAAATCAAACAGGCCAAGTATCTTTACGGTATAATTTACGCAGTAGGGGGACTAGGCTCAGTTATTGGTAGTTTGCTTCCAGCTTATCTAGCAACTAAAGTAGGCTCTGAAAAACTGCTTTGCTCAAGCATGTTTTTTTATGCAGTTTTTGGGCTCAGCTTTAAGCTAGCTCTAACCCTTAGAAAAAAAATCTCTCAAAGCGGGGAGTCTCTAGATGAGATTGATTTGAAGTCTAAAAGTCCTAAAGGGGGCTTTTCATTGGTTTTTAACTCGAGATATTTAACCTACATATTACTCATTGTAGTCTTTATGCAGGTCTCAGCGTCACTTATGGATTTTCAATTCAATTCATTTTTAGAAAAAATTATCCCTGAAAAAGATCTTAGAACAGCGTATTGTGGACGTTTATTTGGCCTAATCCATACGATAAACATCTTTTTTCAAGCTATCGGATCATTTATAATTGTTCATTATGTAGGACTTAGAAAAAGCCACATATTGATCCCTCTATTTTTTGGTATCAATATCATTGGCTTTATACTCTTTCCATTTTTTAGAGTGATCACTTTGTGCTTCGCTACAATTAAATCATTCGATTACTCAATTTTTGGAATTTTAAAAGAAATGCTCTATATTCCTCTAGATATAGACAAAAAATTTAGGGCAAAGGCTGTGATCGATGTGTTTGCATATAGAAGCGCCAAAGCATTGTCTTCTATTGTGATTTTAGGCGTGCAGTCATTGTTAACTATAACAACAACTACAGTGGTATCGTGGGCTCTTTTGGCTATTTTTATTGTTTGGATGGCTATGTCAGTTATACTGTTTAAAAAACACGATATTGCTGCAAAGCAAATTTAAAGGCTCTGGCCAAAAAGGATCTTAATAAATGTCTGAAGAAAACGAAAATCAAATTGTAGAGGTTACTCTTAAAGCACAGGAAATTTTAAGAACTCCTCTCTTAAATAAGGGCACAGGCTTTACAGACGAAGAAAGATCTGAACTAGACCTCCACGGGCTTTTACCATCTCACGTCTCTACCATTGAAGAGCAAACAGAACGGCGATATGCAAACTTTAAAAGCAAACCTACCGATATTGAAAAATACGTCTATTTAACAGCTCTTCAAGATCGAAATGAAGTGCTCTTTTATCGCGTTGCATTAGAGCATTGCGAGGAAATGTTACCGTTTATTTATACTCCAACTGTCGGGGATGCCTCTCTAGATTACAGCAATTTATACTCTCAAAATAGGGGAATATACATATCATATCCGCTGAAAGACAAAATGGAAGAGATGATTCAAAACATCCCCAGATCAGATGTAGATGTTATCGTTGTAACAGATGGAAGTAGAATTTTAGGACTTGGAGATGTAGGCATTGGTGGAATGACAATTCCCGTTGGAAAGCTCTCTTTATACACCCTTTTCGGGGGGATTCACCCAGGTAGAACACTTCCAATTCTTTTAGACTTAGGAACAAACTCTCAAGAACTTTTGGACAACCCGCTTTATTTAGGTTGGCAACAACCTCGAATAGAAGGGCAGGAATACGACGAATTTTTGGATGCTTTTGTAAAAGCCATAAAGAAAAGGTTTCCAAACGTTTTATTGCAGTGGGAAGATTTTTCAAAGCCTAATGCTCAAAATCTTTTAGAACGCTATCAAAACAAAATTTGCTCTTTTAATGATGACATTCAAGGAACAGCTTCTGTAGCACTTGCGGCAATTTTAGCAGCTTTAAATGCTAAAAATGAAACGCTACAAGATCAAAGAATTGTTATAGCAGGGGGCGGGGGAGCAGGTCTTGGTATTGCTAAAATCTTATTAGAGTACATGGTGTTCCACGGCCTTAGCAAAGAGGAAGCTTTAAAACGTTTCTATATCGTTGATAGGTTTGGATTAATTTACGATGATCTACATTCTGTTGACCCATTACAAAAAGCATATTCTAAAAGTATGGGTGAAGTGGCAAATTGGATTGATGACAAATCGAAAGAAATCCCACTAGAAAAAGTCATTGAAGAAACTAAGCCGTCGATTTTGATTGGAGTTTCGGCTCAAAAGGGTATTTTCACTCAATCTATAGTGCAAACAATGGCAAGATCTTGTGAAAAACCTATCATTTTTCCTTTGTCAAACCCAACTTCAAAATCTGAAGCTAGTCCAAAAGATCTTATTGACTGGACGGATGGAAAAGCCTTAGTTGCTACAGGAAGTCCCCCTTCTATTATCGAACATAAAAACAAGCTAATTCACATTGCTCAGTGTAATAATGTTTACATATTCCCAGGAGTAGGCCTAGGAGCTATTGCAACTAAAGCCAAGAGTATTCCAGATGAGATGTTTTTAAAAGCTGCTGAAGTTTTAGCTTCGTTTGCTCCAATTTTGCAAGATTCTAGAGGGTCTTTATTCCCAAGAATCAATACTCTCCGAGAAGTTTCTAGAAAAATTGGAATTGAAGTAGCTAAATATGCAATAGAAAACGGCCTCAATCAAGTTGAGACCGACAATATTGAAGAACTTATAGATCAAACAATTTGGTATCCAAAATACTCACAGATTAAAAAGTTAACAAGTTAAAGCTAGTTAGATTGTAAAAGTGCATTAACCGCTTCAAGAGCTACGTCTCCAAGCTGAGCTTTGTATGAATCTAACTTTTCTTGGCTTAAATCATCTAAGTTAATTGAGTGATACTTAACTATAAGATTTGTCATAATCTGACTCTTCTTAATTAATATACTAAACTGGTTTGAAGAAATATTTCTTAAAATTTCAAATGCTTTATCAATGTCCCTAAGCGTTCCGTAGGCCATCGCTTCTCTTAATAAAAACTCAGATTGATCAAACTGAGGTGAGGTTAACGCTTTGATTCTTCTTAATCTTCTAAGATCTCCTTTTAATGCAAAATAATCGAGCAATGATTTACATAAAGTATCTTTAACTGAGCCTTTTTCAAGTAAGTTTATGCGACCTAGAGCTTCATTTGGATTATCTTTTTGCAACTTGCTTTGAATATGTCTAGAAAGAGCTTCATGAATATCGCTTATATTTGAAACTACTTTCATAACTTTTTTCATGATTCTTAGGTTATTATCTAGGTTCGCTTTGTTAAAAAGATCTATACAGGCTATATCCCTACTTTGATCATTCTCTATATTTTTTAGAAACTCAATACACTTGTTTCCATCATTTTTTTTAAGATATGCGGTAAAAAGAAAGGTTGTAAGCGCATTAAAAACAGCAAAATTTTCCATCTCCTCATCATCATCACCCGCTATCTCTGGATCATATATTTCAAATGCTACAAGTTCAATAGTTGGTAAAGACACTCTATTTGCCATCTCGGAAGCGAGTTCATCTAAATTCTCACCATTATCTTCACTAATCTTTGCTCGATATTCTGAGACTGTCAATAAATCATCAAAAATCGGAGAGTCTTTAAAAGAGGGTACATATGTACCCCTAGTGATATCTTGGACTTTATCAGTTATTTCTCTGACAAGTTTCACAGAATCTTCAGAAAGTTGATCTAATTGATCTGAGAAAAAAACAAATTGTCTAACAAGTTTTTCGCTTACATCATAACCTCTTTTAATCGCACCTATCGACTCCATGAAAATTGATGTTGATGCTGATTCAAAAGCTCCCCGAATTGAAGCGATTTCATCGAGATACTCATTTTTTTCTGTTTCAGGTAATGCTTTAAACCAATCTGGGAAAATTGACTCATGATTTTGTTCTAAAATAGTTTTCAACTCTATCGGAAGAGTTCTTTTTAACTTATTAAGCTCTAAAGGGGATTTGGTAATTACGGAAAGATCACATAAATATTGCTCTAGCCTTGAGCAATAGATACACAAATCTCTATAGCTTTCATTGCGTAATTCATGATTAATTGTACGATTAGTGACCAATAATTTTCTCTTTGTCTCGACATCAGAAAAGGTATATATCTTAGTCAAAATCTCAAGGGGTAATTTTAAAGATTCTCTATGGACATCTTGAGTACCACTATTGAAATTATTTACTGACGTAGAAGAAGTAACCACCATTTGAAATAAACCCTCTTTTTGTGAAAAATAAGGCTATTTTATAGCATATTTATTACATAAAACGACATATCATTCATTTGTAAATAATAAAACAAGACCAAAACAATAATAAATAAAATAATTGATGCACCAAATATTTTGAATTTACCTTAAAGTTTTTATTTAATTAAGTCTCGAAGAACTTTTAAGGCTTTTGCATAATCGGGCTCTTTAGTAATTTCCTCTACAAGCTCTGTATAAATAATATTATTGTCATCATCCAAAACAAACAGCGCCCTTGTCAAAAGACCTTTTAGCGGGCCAGTTTTAATTTCTAAACCAAAATCCCTTCCAAACGAGCTTCTCATAGTTGAAAAACCTCGTACTTTGTCAAGGTTTTGGTCTTTAATAATCCTTTTGAGAGCAAATGGTAAATCAGCTGATACTAAGTAAAGCATCACTGAGGGAATAGATTTTAATTCACGGTTTAGCTTTTGAGAAGAACTTAGGCAAACATTCGTGTCTATGCTTGGAATTACATACAAAAGCTTTTTTTTCTTAAATTCTCTTATTGAAACATCTTGAAGCTCACTATTAGTCAAAAGACTTGTAGGGAGTGATTCTTCTATAGAAGGTTTGTTTAAAGCTACGGTTTTTCCTAAAAATGATACCATGAAATATGTCCAGATTTTAAATTTTTCTCTTTCAGGTGATTAGAATATTTTTACAAGAAACTGTCGTTTAAGACCATTCTCAATTCAAACTTAAGGTCAGAATGTCGGAGGCTTTAGGAAATCTTCATAATTTAAATGTAAAGATTTGATTAATATTAACAAAAGTTTTATCTTTGCGCTCCTTTTAAATATAGAGAAGAATGGAAAACACACTTCAAAAAGAAGCTTTACATATTGTTAATTTCCTTGAGAAAAGTCAGCTGATTTTAGATTTAAAAAGAGGGGATAGGTTAAGAAAGGCCAAAAAGATTCAATCTATCTATCAGATACGGGGCTCTCGTAGATTCTACTTAACCATATCACATAACCAAAATTCAAAAAACCGACTTCAAAAAGAAAAGATTTCACAGTTCCCTAAATCAGACAACCTAAATAGCAATTTAAAGCTTTTGAGAAGTCATTATAGAAACAGATCTAGTTTTTCACGAAAAAGCTCTTCTCTACGAAAAACAGTATTCTATAAAACAGCAAAGATAGCCTCAGCTCGCAAACAAGTAAAATCAATTAAAACATTGCTAGAAAATCATAGTTACAATTTTATAAAAATTAAAGCTCATCCACTCAGCTCTAAGTCCACTCAAAATGAAGAAATTAAACCCAATAGATTCAATATTGATTTCAACATCAACAGAATTACAGACTTCAATCAAACAGACTAGATTTTTAGAATATCTAAAGCGTTTTATAAAACTTAACTTAATTCGAGTAGCATTATGAATATGATTTTAGCAACTTTGTTAATTTGTCTATCCCTTTGTACGAACTTACACTCAAAGCGGTCCTTAATTTATGATTCAGATGGAAATATTGACGATCTTCTTGCCTTTATGTTTATAAAAGAACTTAACGAGTTTGATTTACTCGCTGTAACCACAACAGGAAATGGCCGTTGTCACTCAGATTTTGTAGGTCAGAATATTTTAGATTTTTTAAGCCAGATTGGAATGAGGGATATTGAACTTTCTGATAAAAGTAGCACATCTTTAAGTTGTGTTGGATCCTATCCCAGAAATGATCGAACTCTTTGCGACAATCTATCCTACATAAGTTTGAAAAAATCTAACCAGAAGACATCAACAGTCATTTCTCACCAACTGATGATAAATAAAATCAATACTTCAACAAATCCAGTAACCATAATTTGCTCAGGACCTTTAACTAATTTAGGGCTCGCTCTTTTAACCTGCCCTTCTATCAAAAAAAAAATAGATCATGTATATATCATCGGCGGAGCTATAACTGTTCCTGGTAATATACAAAGGGCTTTTAACGGAAGTGTCAACGTTTCGGCAGAATACAATATAGCGCTAGATGTAAGAGCAACCCAAATTGTGTTAAACTCAGGACTTCCTGTAACG
This sequence comes from Chlamydiia bacterium, assembly GCA_030427725.1. Taxonomy (GTDB): domain Bacteria; phylum Chlamydiota; class Chlamydiia; order Chlamydiales; genus JAUICV01. Next base: position 598,859 of record JAUICV010000001.1, read on the forward strand.
CTAATCCCTTTAGATTTGACCCATCAGTTAGAGTCACTCAAATCAATGATAGAAGCTTCCACTAAAAACCAATCTAAATGCTTAAATACCCAGATTATCCTTTCTTTATTAAAACCTAAATTTTTCCCAAATATTCAAAGTGCTATTACCTTCTCTTCTATTTTTGCTGTACTTCATGTTTTAAATTCAAAAATAGGTTCCGAAGTTCCCATGAAGCTGCAAGTTAATACAGTTAACGGCCCTCAATATGGTCAACTTTTGACCTGTCTTCAGGGTGCTAATGTTGGAGTGTGCATTAATGCTAACAAAAGCGAGTTTTTAGAGTTGTTTTTTGAAAACCTTTCAAGTCATTAAATATAAAAAACACTCTTACAAATAATACGCAATCAACATTAATTAGTTACACTCATAGTTCCCCTTGTAACTTTGTTTAATTTAATTTTAATCATGAAGATGATATCTTCTTCATCCAAAACATTATAGAAGAATTTAAAATCTACTTATTGAGTAGACTAGTTAAGAGGGGAAAATCATGTCAGTTTTGACAACGTTACCACAGGAACTTTTGGATAATATTAGCTCAAGGCTTGGAGCAAATGATGTTCAAGCACTTTCCTCTTCATGCTCAGGTCTTAATGAAAAAATTCAGAATTTTTGTGAACACGATATTCTAAGCGCTAACAAAGAGTTTTTGAGAACCCTTCATCAGTCAATTAGTTTGGTTTTAAGAAATATTGATTTAAACAATACAGCAGATATTTCGCACGTTACTCCCTTAATGAAAAGTTTAAATGGTATTAAAAAGATTTCTGAAAACATTTTTCCAATGTTAATGAAAACTAAAGGCAGGGGCTTAAAAGAAAAAGGACTTGTCATGAAAACGGTGAGAGGGGAGATTTTAGATAAAGTATTAGACTATATTCCTAAAAGTAAAATGGTTGAGTTAGAAAACTTTTACACTAGGTTTACAACTAAAAATTTTTCAGCTCTTCATAAAGAATTCTACAAAGATATTTTTACAATATCTAATTTCTATCATCGTCTATTTAGTGGAGTAGATGATGATCAAGGTATGGACAGAAAAGAAACTTTCTATAGATATTATTCAAACCATGATCTTAATGAACTTGAAAGGAAAATTTGCTTACAACCATCAAAGACAACAAAAGAGAAAGACCTCTATCTCTTAACATTACGTTATGCTTTTGAAAACAAACGCAAACCAAGCGCAAAGAGTTGTGAAAAAATATTAAGTATCTGCGAAAAAATTAACAGCAAAGGCTTAAAAACTAGAGGAAAAATCAATGCGGTAAAAGCTTTTCTCTGGCTAAGAGATCGTGTTAAAGCTTCAGAAGTCATATCCAGCATCCCTCAAACGAAAGAAAAAGAGAGAGCTTCATCTATTTTTGCCAAAAATGAAATATTTGAAGGAAGGTTATCTAGCGCTTTAAACATAGCAAACAGCCTTACTTACCACAAATTCAAAGATAGGCTCTATTTAGATCTAATTAATGCGCTAATGAAAAAAGGGGAGATTCTAGTAGCTTACGACCTTATTCTTAAGCTATCTCCTTCTTCTAAGAAATTGGGTTATATTGCATTAATTAAATTTCATGCTAAGAACAAGCAATTATTAACTGCTGAGATAAATTTCAATACGCTAACTTTAATCCTAGCTTCTGAAAATGAACCAACACCTTTTTATGAAAGAGCGTTAAAACATCTTTTCAAAGGTTATTTGGCAGCTAAAGATGCCGTAAAAGCTGAAGCTTTATTTTCTATGGTTAGAACCACTCGTAACCAAAACATGCTAAGAAAGGCTTTAGTTTCATTTTATTTAAAAGAAGGGAAGATAGATCTTGCTCTATCGCAAAATCGCCAGATGAGCGAGGGGAAATTTAAACAAGAGGCTAAACTGTTCATTACAAAACAGTATCTTAAAATAGCTGAACCATCTAAGGCTTTGATGTTTGTAACAACTGAAATTCAAGCTATTAGACAGAGACTTGTGGGAATTACTGAAATAGGAAAATACTATGCAAAAAAAGGCAATTACCAAGGGGTGAGTGACTTAGTTCAAATCATCTCTAGTTACATTAATAACCCTGGGCCACTCGATAGGTTTTACTACTTTATGGCTAAAGCCTGCAAATCTAAGAATGATCTAGCTCAATTTGAAACATATAAAAACCATATTGTTTCAGATATTATAAGAGATCAACTCTAATAGGGACTCTATTTTTACTAACTACAACAACGTCTGATAATTAACGTTATGTTGTATTTATAGGAGAGTTATAATAGACTTCTATTCTATCATAAGGTACAATCCCACAGCAATTTAACTAATTAAATCCTAAAACCTATAGGTATAAACTTGACACTGTCGCTTACTCTTCCACAATCAACAGATTCAACTGCTAGTGAGCACAACTCTCAATCTTTAAATCTAAATGATGGAAATACTTTCTTTGCAAGCCTACCATCTGAGATTGTGCAACACATATTGAGCTTTATGGATGACACATCTCTTTGTAATTTATCAAGCTCATCAAAATTTTTAGCAAGATATATCCCTGAAATGGAGTATTCTCGAGAAACCCATAATATAAGGAAGTTTGCTAACACATACCTTCGACAGGATCCAGAGGATCCAGGACGACAGTATTATAGTGGAAAAATAGAAGAAACAAAAAAAGATGTATTATGCACACATGATTGGGCCTCGGGCATTTCATTATATTCTCTGCGCAAAATCTCTCTGACATTTAGCTCTTTTAGACAAAGACTAGTTAGTGTGGATTTAGCTGGCGTAGATCTAAAAGAAGTGCAATTTTATCAAGAGAGCCTTGATTTAAACTCTTTGCCTCGCTCTTTAAAGCATGTTTTTAAGCTTTCAATTATAGCTAAAACAAAAGCTATTGTATCATCTATACAGCCTCCTGATGTTGATTCTTTTCGAAAAAGTAGAGAAATCACAAAGCTCTATGTAGATATTGACCAAATAACTGAAGCATCTAACTCAGCTCAAGGTATTCTAAATCCATACTATAGAAACTCTTCTCATGCTTATATAGTAAAAAAACTAATAGAGAAAAGCGAGTTAGTGTTTGCTCAGGCTCATTTAAATTATATTTCCTTTAGCTCACTAAGACATCCATTGGAAAAAAAACTTATTAAAAGTCTTTTTGAACAAAAAATGTACGATCAACTTTTAAATCTTGTTCAAGCCATGCCTGCAAATAGCAACAGAGCTTCTGAGGCTAAGGAAACTACAGCGCTAGACCTTGCAATTAAACTATGTTTGATTGACAACCCTGAGCAAGCTGAAAGATTTAACCCATATATTAGAAACCAACAATACCGTTTGCTAATTCAAAAAAAAATTGCAGAGGCTTATTTGAAACAGAATATGTTTTCTCTATCAAGCTATTTTATCAGAGTTGTAGCAGCTACCGAAAATCAAGACAGCCTTTTAGTTGAAGGTATTAATTTAGCTATTTCTAAAAAAGATTTATTCTACGCATATTCTTTTTGTGAAGCTATACAAAATAGTAACTTAAAAACTGATCAATTTAAAAAACTCCTATCGATATATAGGAGCATGGGTTCATTGGATTATGCACGCATGGTTGAACAAAAGCTAGAAACGCTAGCGGCGGAAATAGAAGTTGTAACCCAATAAGCACCTATGATTAAACAGCTAAAACATTTATTCTTCGTAGTATGTATTTTTGTATCGACTATAGGAAATTCAATGAGTCTTATCTCAATCTCTAAAGAAAATGCTCTTGTTGATGAAAAAATTAACATTAAACTATCCCCTCTCCTTCCTAATGAAGAAATCAAACTTAGCTTAAAAACTTTGGATAAGTTCGGAAACACCTGGTACTCAAATGCTTTGTATTTAGCTGACGAGAAAGGTCTCTTAGATATAGAGAAAACCGCTCCAATAGAAGGTTCGTATACTGGAGCTGACTCAATGGGTTTATTTTGGTCTATGACTAGCTCTTTTGAATCGATGTACATTCCTCCTGAAGATAAACTAGACTATACATTAGAAGTTGTTCAGAACAATCAAGTTTTGGAAAAAAAAAGATTTACTCGTTATTTATTCAAAGATATTGAGCAAACTCACGTTATATCAGAAAAACTCAATGCATTACTTTGTATTCCAAGCAAACAAGTAACCTCCACCTTAGTCATCTGTCTCACTGGTTCAAATGGTGGTCTTTCACCTGAAAGAGCGAGACTTTTAGCATCACATGGGATTCCAAGCTGCGCTTTGGGATATTTTAGAGGTGAATATCTTCCTGAATCACTTGAAGAAATATCTTTAGATAAAGTGATTCAATCCATCGAAGAGGTTAAGCGCCTATATCCTACTAATATTGATAAAATAGTCCTCTTTGGAAAATCTAAAGGAGCTGAATTATCACTTTGTTTAGCGAGCTATTTCCCAGATGTATTTGATGGAGTTATTGCATCTTTACCTTCTTCATTTGTTTGGTGCAGCCCAAACGATCACACAAAGTCATCTTGGACTTTAAAAGGTACTCCCCTACCCTTTATTCCTCCTGCGTTCAATATGAATGATCTAAACGACTTAACAAAAGCTCATTTAATAGCCTTAAATGAGCATAAAAACCATTTAGAAGCCTCTTGCATACCTGTCGAGCGTATTTTGTGTCCTATTTTACTACTTTCTGCAGAAGATGATAAAGTGTGGCCTTCAGCGGTATTTGGAGATCTTGTTGAGAAGAAAATAATCGATACTCAAGATTTCAAACATTGTAAGTACAAAGATGCGGGGCATATTTTGACTCCTCCATATTATCCAACAACCTCTACAAAATATTGGCATAACGTCCTTAAACAATTCATGGAAACTGGTGGCACTACTGAAGGTCATCATCAAGCCAACCTTCAATCTTGGACTGAAATAAAACAATTCATTTCCAAGCTTTCATAAAAGCCTTTTCTTAAGTATACCTTTTAAAAACTTATAAAAGGTTAGCTGGAAATGAAAATTCTTTTTACAATCGCTCTATGCATCTTTTCTTTAAATATTTTCTCCTTAGAAAAAAACTCTAAAATATACGTTTGTGGGCACTCTGGACTTGTCGGAAGCTCGATAGTGAATAAACTTGAGCAAGAAGGTTACACAAATATCATCACAAGAACCTCGTCAGAGCTTGATTTAAGAGATCAATACACTGTTTTAAAGTTTTTTGAAGACACACAAATTGATTATGTATTTTTATGTGCAGCTAAGGTTGGCGGAATCCTAGCTAACTCAACTTACCCAGCAGATTTTTTATATGATAATTTGATGATTGAGCTAAATGTGATTCAATCAGCTTATAAAACAAATGTCAAAAAGCTTTTATTTCTTGGATCGTCATGTATTTATCCAAGAAATTGCCCTCAACCAATATTAGAAAAACATCTTTTGACTTCGGAGTTGGAAAAAACGAATGAAGCGTACGCTATAGCAAAAATTGCTGGATTAAAACTTTGTGAATATTTCAATAAGCAACATGGAACTAATTTTATTTCTTGTATGCCTACAAACCTCTACGGACCTCAAGATAACTTTCATCTAGAAAATAGTCATGTTATTCCCGCATTAATTAAAAAATTTCATCAAGCTAAGATCAATAAATCACCTTTTGTTACCGTTTGGGGAACAGGTAATCCAAAACGCGAATTTTTATATATTGAAGATCTTGCAGACGCCTGTTTATTTTTAATGGATGCTTACCAAAGCAACGAAACAATCAATTTAGGTTATGGAAAAGACCTTTCTATCAGAGATCTAGCTCAACTTATCAAAGAAATCGTGGGCTATCAAGGCGAGATTGTTTATGACCGATCTAAACCAGATGGAACCCCTCGAAAAATCATGTCTAATACGAAGTTAAAAAAACTGGGCTGGAAGCCCAAACACAATTTAAGAGAAGGCCTTTCAAAAACATACGAGTGGTTTTTAGCAAATGAAACAAGTTTAAGAAGCTCATAGATTTTCAAAGCAGAGATGAGATTGCTAATTATATAGTTTTTTTGTATGTGATACTAAGATAGAAATCTCATTTCGGACCAATCTATGTTTTACTTCATACCAATTTTACTGCTTTTTTATGTAGGGCTCTCATTATTCTCTTATGTTCCAGCTATTCCGAATATGGCCTCTGAATTTGATATATCAATAGAGGCTGTGACCAAAACTATTGCGATTTTCATGCTTACATATGGTCTATTTAAAAGTATCTGGCTTGTCTTTGCTTCTAGGGTATCAGATAAAGTTATGTTAATCATTTCGATGCTTTTATCCATTTTCGGGATTGGAGTGGCAATGCTTGCAACAAATGCTACTATTTTTTTTTCAGGAAGAATTGTTGAGGCTATAGGTATAAGCGGAACGCTAATGATAGCTCGTTCAAGGGTTCATAAAGGTTTTGATTTGGAAATATATTCTAAATTTATCGCCAATGCTGCTATGTATATCTTCTTAGCTTGTTTTATAGGTCCCTTCATTGGGTATTATCTTTATGACAATCTAAATTGGAGGTATATCTTTGGGTTTCTGCTTGTCTTGAATCTTTTTACCAACTCATTAGTTTCTATAGCATATATCGGAACCAAAACTGAATACGTTTCCACAAACCCCATCAAAACAACTGCCAAAAACTTTTTTTCATTATTTGCCAATAGCTCTTACATGAAATATCTAGTTCCTTGTTCAATAACCCTAGCTGGTTGTTATAGTTATTTTGCAATCTCTTCTCATATTTTAAAAAACTACCTAAGTTATAGCGCACTTAACCTGCTACTAATCAATGGTCTTGTTGTGGGGTGTTTTATTTTAGGAGGTCTTGTTGAAACTTTTTTAAAACAACGACTTAATCATCAGCTTAGGATCAAACTTACCTATCTTCCATTTTTAGCAGCATTGACTTTTTTCTTTATTTTTTCGTCCGATCTCAACTTTTCAACTTTAACGCTTTTATTACCGATTTGCCTGTTTACATTTGCTTCAGGGATTTTATGTCCTTTAGCTCTTTCTTTGGCAAAAGAAGCTAGTGGAGATCTTAAGGTTGAAGGGGCTGCTATGCAGCCTTTCATGATCTTTATGTTTTCAGGCATAGCATGTTTTATAGTTACAGCTTTAAATCTTTATGCGCCTTCTAGTTTGAATTTCTTTTATTGTGGAATTATAGCTACTGCTGCAGCTTTTTATTTTTTTTCAAAAAAACCTTCTAGAAAAATGAAATAATCCCCTTTATCTACCTATCGGCAAAGAAAGTAGAGTTGGAAGCTGTTTTGCTTCATTTGATTGAAGGCTATAAAGAAGTTGGAGTAGAACAAATGTTCTTTTAGAACATATGTCACTATTATCTATGTAGTACCAGAAATCGCGAAACCTGACAGCCACAAAAGCATGAGCTGGATAGCTACTACTATGATGAACTGTTAAAAGGCCTTTTAACATTTCTTGCCAGTCAAATACTGAGCCATCTTCATGACAAGCAACGGGAACTGTACCTAATACCCTGTCTTTTTTGGGAATAGTTACTCCCAGGCTTAAATAATACATACAGCCAAGGATAGATCTTGGCATAAGCCCAAATCCTGCATCTTTACTAAATCCAAGATCGATATCTAAGACATATCTACCATTTTTTTTTCTTATACCATTTAACATCGAGGCTAATTTGTCTGAGCCTTGACCTTTAGACGGAAAAACAATCCTCATTGAATTAAATCGATGTCTAAAATCTTTTTTGATATCTTCACAAGATTCTGAGTTTTTACCAGGTGTTTCATTATTTTCTGTTTCAACAACATTTGAACCTACGTGCAGATCACCATCTAACTGAAACTCTCTCATTAATTTAGTCATTTCAAAAAACATCTTGTAATCAGGAACTTGATCTGGGATAGGTCCTGCTGCAGTAGGCGCGTTATGAATGTCATCAAAACTTTGTATCGTCAACTTAAAAACTCTATCGATATCCCAACCTGATAAAATCAAATGCTGAATCGTTAATATGTCAATTGGTCTTAAAAGTTGAGTCGCAAAAGCCTGCCCTTCTAGCGGAGAGTACTGAATAGTTGGTTGATTCTGCCATAAGAACTGCCCTCCAAGCTCTGCTGGATTGCTACTATTAAATCCTGGAATTGGGAACAAAGGGCTAGCTTTTGTACTATAGGTAAATTGTGTTGTTATTGTGTTTACATCTAGAAAATAAGGACTTTCACAAAAACGAAGTCTAACAAGATTTAAGAGCATTTGCTCACTTGTTGTCATTTGAAGAGTTGTATTGTATGAATTCCTTCCTCCTTTACCACCAAGAGCTACTTTTGAAGGAACACTACACGATGATAAAAAAAGGAGCACAAAAACAAATAAACAACACAAGCTGTTTTTTCTAAGTTCCATTTCATCACCTCTCTTCCTATTTTTTTATAAATAATTAGTTGAATTTTTTACATCAACAAAAAAACTCACAAACACCTCTAACACTAACCTAATAAAAAAAATTATACACAGTTAATTTATGGACTTATAACAAACGAATGTTTAAACTGTTTCTTTTTTTGTATTAAAAAACGATCTAAGAGACAACTATGACAAGTATTTCAGCACAAAACAACCCTAGTCACCAAGCTCAATTAGCCTGCGTAACATCAGGAAATCCACTCTCACATTTTTTGTCGCAAGCAGGTGCTGAGGTTTTTGAAAGTATTTCAGGTCTATTGAACGAAAGTGATATTCAAAATCTTTCTAATTTAAGCCAAGCTATTAACAACGCTGTTCATAGAAACATTAAACAAACATTATATCCTTCGTTGGAAGGATTTGTGATTATAATGAACGAGATTTTCTCCTCTCAAGTTCATGACACTTTTCGATCCGACTTACAAAATGCATGGCGCACAATTAACCAAACGACAGATTCTGCTCAACAATGCCAAGAAATTAAGAAAGTCAAACAAATAGCTGATCAACATCTAAAACAACTTTCCTTGAATAGTCTAAACTCTTTAGTTGAAAAGGTAGCAAAAAGACGTTTTCCTCAAGCTGAAGAAACTTCTGGGAATTTCCTCTCAATTGCTGATTTCTCCCCAATCTATAGAAGACTAGAACAAATACAAGTCTTAAAAGAACAAACAGAACCTTTACAATCTCTGACAACCGATTTGCACTTTAGAGAGAATATTTCTATAGCATCACCAAGATTTGTTGCTGATTTACAAAGTACTGTAAATTATTTTAATAGTGGTTTTTATCAAGCTGGCTTTGAGGCTGCAAAAACATTCAAAAGAGCGAAAAACCGAAATCAATCTATTTTAAATATGGTTGATCAAATATGCAGAAAAGAAAACCCAACAACACCAGAGCTTCTTCAAGCACTAGAGTTTTCTTATCACATTTCTGAAAAAAGGTTGCGAGAAGAGGCTCAATGTGTAATTTTCCAATACAAAATATACAACGAAATACCATCAACTACTGCGCAATTTAATCAAAAATATGATCAATTATTAACTCTCTTACAAGCTTTTAGGTTTAATCCACAGACAAAAAGAAATAATACTGCAGAAAATAAAAAACTTTTTAAAGAGCAAAAAGCTGAGTTTGCTATGAAAGTTATTAAGCGAGGATGTGAAGAAAGAGCTCAATTTCAGGATTTGAATTTCACTCAATCATCCAAAATTCTGATGACTAACCCAGATTTTGGAGAAGATGCAATCCCCCTATTGAGAGCTAAAAATTTTCCAGCTCTAACAACACATATAACTGAAAATTTTTCTCCTCGCTGGAAGTTAATTATTATTGACGCCTTAGTACAGTTTGTTGTTCACGATCAAAGCGATCTAAAAAACGCTTTTTTCACATACTACTCTAAACAACCTTTATTAGGGTGTCTATTGCAAAGACAAACAAGCTCTTCTTGAGCTCAATATTATCTTTTGGTAAAGGTAAAAGAGACCAGGAGAGTTAAATGATATTTTTCTTTTTCAGAATTTTATTCACTGCGATAGCGGTTGTTGTATCAGCCTATTACATTCCAGAGATAAGAATTAAAGACTTTAGTGATTGCGTAATTTTTGGGCTAATTGTTGGGCTTATAAACGCTACAGTAAGACCTATTTTAATCTTCATCACCCTTCCGATTAATTTTTTTACACTAGGTCTTTTTTCCTTAGTCATCAATATCTTTACTTATTGGCTTGCTGCAGAGATTTCCTATGGTGTCCATATTTTAGATTTTTGGGGAGCTTTTTGGGGAGGCTTAGTTATTTGGATTATAGGCATCCTAACTAACAGATATCTTTGGAAAAAAGAACTATAGTTTCAAAACTAAAATCCTAATATTTTATTAAATATTAGGATTTTTTTTCATTTGATTGGCGAGAGTAAATTCGGTACAAAAACAACGCCAAAATAGCTAAAGCTAAAAATACACTTGGCATAACTATTGGCTCGACAGTATCCGGGAAGCTAATAAATACAACAAAGAACGCACATACAGATAAATTTATAAAATTGATAATCGCAGATGTTGAGGCCTTATTTTCATTGCTATGCATAGACAAAGTCAATACGTTTGCTTCGATGATGGGCTGACCTATTAAAGCTATCGTAAAGGGAATAAATAACGTATAGACATTTACCAAATTGAAAATAAAGAGCCCAAATAAAGGGATAGCGCCAAAAAAGACCAAAACCAAAGCTAGCTTGATTAATGTTAACGAATGATAATATTTCGACAGATATGCAGAGCACAATGAACCTAGAATTATCCCAAGAGATGGAATCAAGTTTAATGCTCCGTATTGAGATGGTGTTAACCCTAACACTTCAATACCTATAAATGGTGCAATTGTTGCAAAAATATAGCTAAATGAAACAACGCATCCTATCAGGATCGATCCAGATAAGATTTTTTTACATTTGAATTTTGATGAATATTCTTTACAAATGTTTGGGATTTTAATCGCGTGATTATCTTTTTTTAGAGCTGTTTCAGGTAGTTTTTTTGTTAAGTAGATCAAAACTAAACAATAGACAAATAGAAAGTAAAAACAACTCTCCCAAGTGAGATATTGCGTTAAAAAACCACCAATAGTAATCCCTATGCTAGGTCCAATGGCAAAAGCTAAAGTTAAATAAGAAGCAACTTGTGCACTTTTAGGAGGCTTATAAAAGTCTCCTACCATTGTAAAAATCACTTGCAACCCAACTGAGGCACCGAGTGCAAAGACAAATCTAGACACAACAAGAAGCCAGAAATAACTAGTATAACCAGAAAGAGCACCGACCAAAGCTCCAATAGCAGCAACAAAAAGGCCTAGCTTAATTGCAGATTTTCTGCCAAAGGCGTTAGAAATCGGTCCAAATGGAAGTTGACCAAGAGCATAACCAATTAAATAACAAGTCATCGTTAATTCAGAGCGGTCACTTGTTATTTTAAAATGCTCAGTGATTGCTGGGAGCGCTGGAGAGTATAATACCCCTCCAATGGTTCCTATGCAAATGAGTAGAAGCATAAGATACATAGGAGGCTCTTGTGGAGAGCTTTTGGACTCTGCTTTCATTAATTATGCTTTTCTAAAATAATGTTAATCAAACTTCCAGCTAAAATAGACTCTTTTTGTCTTTCTGTCAGATCTAAAACAGCCTTAAAAGATGTATTTTTAGTCTTATTAATAACTTCTACACTGTTTCCAGATTGGACAGCTTTTTTTACATCTTTAATCTCTAAAACATCGTTTTGATCTATTCCATCGTAATCAGCTTTATTTTCAAAAGTAAGGGGTAAGATTCCAAAGTTAATAAGATTTTTTCTGTGGATTCTAGCGTAACTTTTAGCAATGACAGCTTTCACACCTAAATACCTAGGAGCTATTGCGGCATGCTCTCTAGAAGACCCTTGACCGTAATTTTCTCCTCCCACAATCATTGAACCGGATGATTGATGCTCCATGGCTCTGTCATAATAAGTTTCATCAACTTGGTAATAGGTAAACTTACTAATTTCTGGGATATTACTTCTAAATGGCAGTACCTTTGTTCCTGCTGGCAAAATCTCATCTGTAGAAACATTGTCACCAGTTTTTAAAAGAGCTGGTCCTTCTATGTGGTCTGATAAGGATTCAAATTTTGGCAGAGGTTTAATGTTTGGCCCCATAATAAGCTCGTGCTTATGACCATCTTTCACAGGAGGTGTTAAACACTCCACAATCTCTATCTGATCAGGCTCTTTAAATTTAGGATATTCCATCTCTAAAGTTCTTGGATCTGTGATAACTCCAGTTAAAGCAGCAGCTGCTGCTGTCTCAGGACTACACAGGTAGACTTGGTCTTCTTTTGTTCCTGATCTTCCTGGAAAATTTCTAGGAACTGTTCGTAAGCTGATTTTGTTAGTTGCTGGAGCCTGCCCCATTCCTATACATCCATTACATCCAGCTTGGTGGACTCTGGCTCCAGCTCTTACTAAGTCATTTAGGAAGCCAAAGTTTGCTAAGTTTTCTAGGTTTTGTCTTGAACTTGGGTTGATGTCAAAAGAAACCTGATCTTGAGTTCTTCGGCCCTTAACCATCATTGCAGGGATAGCAAAATCTCTATATGCAGGGTTAGCAGAAGATCCGATCATTGCTTGAAAGACAGGTTTCCCAGCAACTTTTGAAACCTCAACCACATTACCTGGGCTACTTGGACAAGCAATAAGTGGAACAAGTTTTGACAGATCAATCTCTTCATGCTCATCATAAGTCGCATCTTCATCAGCGACAAGCTCTACCCAATCTTTTTCTCTACCATGAACTTTTAAAAAGCGTTTCACTTCTTCATCTGATGGAAAAACGCTTGTTGTCGCTCCAAGCTCTGCTCCCATATTAGCTATAACATGTCTATCCATAGCGCTTAAGTTTTTTAATCCAGGCCCGTAATACTCGATGACCTTACCAACACCACCTGACACATCATGACGACGTAAAAGCTCTAAAATTACATCTTTTGCGCTGATCCAATCAGGAAGCTCTCCCGTCAACTTAACTCCCCAGACCTTAGGCATGTTAACATAAAATGGCTCTCCAGCTATTGCTAAAGCTACTTCCAATCCTCCCGTTCCGATCGCAAGCATTCCTAAACTTCCTGCTGCTGGGGTATGGCTGTCAGAGCCTACCATAGTTTTTCCAGAAACACCTAAATTTTCCATGTGAACCGGATGCGACACTCCATTTCCTGGTTTACTAAACCATAATCCAAATTTTCTGCAGGCGCTCCACAAAAATAGGTGGTCATCAGGGTTTTTGAAGTCATTTTGAATAATGTTGTGATCAACATATTGACAAGAGACTTCAGTTTTGGGTTCTTTTAATCCCATAGCATCTAACTCTAGCATGACCATTGTTCCAGTAGCATCTTGAGTGAGCGTCTGATCAATTTTTATAGCGATCTCTTCACCCGGGTTCATTTCCCCAGATACTAAGTGAGATTTGATTAGTTTTTGAGTAACATTGAGTCCCATATGAACAACCTAAATTATCTATTTTACATGCCAGGAAAAAAGGCAGTTTTTCACGCCTGTCCCAAGTTTGTAAATTACGTTAATTTCGATTTTGTGTCTAAAAAATTTTGAGCTTTTAAGTATGATTTGTTTTGTAGGAGGATTTTTAGAGTTTGTATATAATTACGTCCTCACATTAAGGCTTTGAAAATGTTAGACGAAAGAATTTTGAAAGGTCATATTGATCCAAGCTTAAATTTATTTTCCAGAATTCATAAAAGTTTATGCCTATCATCGAAAAACGCCCACGTTTTTATAAAACGAGACGATGAACTAAGCGCTATGATCTCAGGATCAAAATATAGAAAATACGCGGGGTTACTGCCTTTTTTGAAAAATCAAAAAATTAAAAATTGTATTCTAATGGGATCAAGCTTTTCTAATCATCTAGTTGGATTTCCTCAACTCCTTATCGAAAACAACATCACTCCCTACACTGTAACACTTTCAAGAACTTATCAAAAAGAAGTTGGAAACTTGGTGTATCTTAAAAGCATCATCCCCTCTTCTAACCGTTTGGAACTTCCCTCAGATCTTTGGTCAAATCGAGTGGAAATATCAAAAAAATATTTTTCTGATTTAGTCGATTCGTTTATTTTAGATGAGGGAGGAGAAAGCCCTTTTTCTATATTAGGAGCTATGTCAATTGCGTTAGACTTGCAAAAACAGGGTCCCTTTGATCACATTTTTGTTGATGTAGGCTCTGGTTTATCTGCAATTGGACTATTGATTGGATTAAATTTTGTATCCTATACACCTTTAGTTCATGTTGTATCGATGGCTATTAGCAATGAGCAGTTCGAAAACAAGTATAATGATTACTTAAAGAAGCTTGAAGGTCTTCTCTCATTTCCTTTGAGGAAATATAAGTACACATTTGAGCATGCAGTTCCCAAATCTTTTGGATCAACCTCCCCTACCCTTTTTAAGAAAATCATCAATGTAGTAAGGTCTGAAGGAGTGTTTTTTGATCCGCTATATGGGATTAAACTATATGGATCGGCTGAAAAGTTTATCGAAACATCGAATGGAAAAATTTTGATCATTCACTCAGGAGGAGTACAATCTCTATCCGGATTTCAAGAGCAGTTAAAAAAAGCTATAACTCAAGAGGAGAAGACCTTTTTTTCCAATAGTAAGGACCATAGTCATAAGTAAGTTGTGATCCTTTAGGAATGAATTGTGTTGCATACAAGATAATATGACAAATTCCTTTTGAAATCATCCAAGTAGAGTTTAGGTTAGGACTGTCATTATGGTTAATAAAACGCGTAAAATTCCCCTGGTATTGAGCATCAATGACAAATGGAGTCTCTAAAGGCCCGCAGACATACCCAAAAATATAATCATTCGAAAGATCTTTTTTAGACTGTCTTCTTTTTACAACTCCAGTATAGCTTCCTACATAACTGTATTGAGCGATATCCTCTTTTGCAAATAATCCATATCCCACAATTGGATCTATCCATTTGACAAAGACCTTTGGATGCTTATGGGCAATGTGTTCTTTTTCATGCATACAAACAGTCCAATGATTTTTCCACTTGTTGGAAATATCTTTCAGGACTTTATGGCATTTTCTAGTCGTCCACTTCAAAAACCTAGGGTTTTTAAAAGTCAAATGGTCACTATATTGAAATTTAAAATGTTTGAGTATTTGATCTTTATCAAAAAGTTCAAAGCGCTTTTCTTTAGTTAGATAGATTTCTAGACCAGAAAAGCTCTCCTTTTGTTTCACTTCATGCCTTCCGAGCAAAATCGCTAGCTCAACTGGCGTTAACCCGTAATGATT
Source organism: Chlamydiia bacterium (assembly GCA_030427725.1). Classification (GTDB taxonomy): domain Bacteria; phylum Chlamydiota; class Chlamydiia; order Chlamydiales; genus JAUICV01. The sequence goes on from JAUICV010000001.1 coordinate 614,228, forward strand.
GACCTTTTTATAATCACCTTCACACGCCTTAAAATGGTCCATATGATTATATAGGGCACTTAAATGTGCGAGTGTATTCCCATCCTTGTCTCGATAAGAAGCGTCATTATATTTCTTTATAAGCCTTTCAAAGGATTTTGATGATTTGATCGACGAAATCATGCCAGATGTTTGTTTTTTTGGATAAAGTTGTCTTTATATATTCAGGGTTAAAAAATACCAAGTAGTTTCCACCAAAAACCTCCGACACCCATCCAAATGATAATGTTGATCAATCCGAAAATAAATCCGAATTTCCACCACGCTCCAATTTTAACGTACCCAGCGCCAAATAAGATTGGAGCAGGTCCGCACCCATAATGTGTTAATCCACCAAATAAAGAGCTGAAAAAACATAGAACCAGTGCTGCGTAGCCTGCAGGTGCCCCAAGAGCGACACTTAAGAAAAGAAAAGGAGCGAACATCGAGCCAATATGAGCTACGTTACTAGCAAAGAAATAGTGACTAAAGAAATAAACGATCGACAGAATGAAAAAACCGAGTCTCCAATCAAGTGATTTTAAATGCGAAACAACCCATTGACTAAACCATTCAGTTAATCCAAACTTACTCATAAACGCTGCCATAGTTATTAAGACAGAAAACCAAATAAGAGTATTCCAAGCGCCTTTTTCCTTAATGATTTCATCCCAGGTTAGAACTTGAGTTATCATCAAAAAGACAAGACCTAACATAGCAGCTGTTGTAGCATTCATCTTTATAGTTGCACCGAAGGTCCAAAGCCCTATAAGAATGACAAAGACAAAAAGCATGATCCACTCTTTTGAGCTCATCTTACCAAGTTCTTTAAGTTTGCTTTTAGCAAAATCCTTTGCATCAGGAGTGCTTTTTAATTCTGGCGGATAGGCTTTGTAAAGAATAAATGGGATCAAAAGAAGGCTAATAAGACCTGGAACAGAGGCTGCAATAGCCCAGGTTCCCCAACTTAAATTGACACCAACTTCTCTTGCCATATCAGCTACAAGAGGATTTCCAGCCATCGAAGTTAAAAACATAGCGCTCGTTACTATAGCTGCTTGAAATGAAACCATAAACAAAAACGAACCCACCTTTTTAGGGTGAGAGTGAGGCTCTGATCCAAAAGCTTTACAAAGCGAGGACACGACAGGGAAAATGATGCCTCCAGATCTTGCTGTAAGACTTGGAATAGCTGGAGCCATAACGAGGTCTGTAGCTACGATTCCATAAGCAAGTCCAAGAGTACTACTTCCAAGTAAACTGATCACTCCATATGCTAGCCTGGATCCAAGACCTGTTTTGATAAACCCTCTAGCTATGAAAAAGGCAATGACGATAAGCCAAACAATGTTGTGACTAAATCCACTAAAGGCTTCAGCCATCGTAAGTGTTCTTGTAGCAATCATTAAAGTAAGGCCTATAAACGCCATAGCACCCATAGGAAGAGGTTTTAAGATGATCCCTAAAACTGTAAACACAAAAATTGCAAAGAGTTCCCACGCTTGGGATGAGACTCCTTCAGGTGGAGAAGAAAACCAGATTAGCAATCCTGCTACAACTGCTATCAAAAACGAAAAAACATCTTTATACTTGGAAAACATTCAATGATCCCCTTTCTTGAAAACTCACAATAGCTTCGATCTTTTGAGAATTTTTTGCAACATACACTCAATACACCTGAGTAAAAAACTCTCTACTTAAAACAAAATTATTTTATAATTCAGCGCTTTCGAACCATTTTTTAATAAATTATTGGAATATTATATGTCTTCTATCGAAAGTTGTTAGATCTGGTTCATGATTTTTTTTTAACTTCACCATCGAGGTATAATAATTTATTAACAGAAATTTCCGACAATGGGACTGATCAAAATTCGGTTGAGAGATTTTTCTTTACACATATAATAGACAACGTAATAGAAAACAGCAGAGAGATTGCCACCCCGCGGGCTCAGTATGGAAATTTACACGAACTGTATCGAGAAGTAAATTCATTTGAATCGCTTACTAAATTAAACACGTCTTTACGTCGCGAACTTATTGAAAAAATACTGATTAAACTTGAATATTTTACCCTAATTGATTTTATCGCTTTATATTTTAAATCTACAGATAGCTCTTCGTCTGATTTGAATGTTTTTTTTCACTGTGAGCTCACCTATAATCGCTCTAATTCATAAGGGACTAAATACAGCTACTCCTCAATCTATACTCGCTCGAGTCTATGACGATTTTGCTGACCCTGAAATTGAATTTCTTTTAAAAGCCTTAGTTGATTTTAGCCCTAGTGCACTTATTCCAAATAAAAGTAGATTACTCAACCAGCTTAGTCTTCTTATCCCCTTTTGCTCAAAATTAAACACCTATTTAAGACTAGCTTATGGATCACTAGAGAAGGAAAGACGTATAGACATACTCTATGAACTAGCCTCTAACCAGCTTGACGTCTTTGACCTGAAGGAAGAAACAGAAAAAGATATTCATATTAAGTATTTACAAGCAGCCTTTAAGATGGCCAATCATTTCAAAGATATAGATTCTGAAAAATATGACGAAATTCTCCTCAAGGTTTTTGAAAGGTTTAAGGGTATTAATGCTTATGCAGAAGCTGAAGTTGTAGCTAGAAGAATAACAAAGAAATCTCTTAGAGATCCTTGCATAATGGCAATCATCAAATACCTAAGAAGGAAGTTGCGGTCCTTATTTTAATGATGAAATAGGCTTTTTTAGCTCATATCGTTTTAGGTATTTTGCGTACAAATGTCTAGCTCTCCTCTTTGCGATTTTGTCCATTTTCACAAGATGTTTGTGGGGAATGTTCCTTGAGTGGGATAGGATGTCTAGTCCTTTTGATCCTTCTTTTCTATCTCCATAGCGCTTTATATACAGCCTTAAGGATCCTTCTCGTTGTTTTTCAAGACTTTCTAATAATAAGTTTAGCGTATCTTCATCAGTTTGTAAAAAGTTAGCTATGCGTTTAACCTCTTTTTCTTGAGACAACATCAAATCCTCATAGTACACCAAAAGCTTTCTATTAGAAGGCCAGTTATCGTAAAGTTCTAGGTTCTCGAAAAACTTTGTTGCAAAATGAGATTTAGAATCATCTTGAAGGTGTTCGATAACCTTTCCTGCATCTTCATCAAAATGTCTTAACATGCACTCCCTGTAATTTCTAACTAGGAAGATTAAATAATCCTTTTTTACGTCTAGTACATAATCAGAGTTAAATGATGCATTTTGTTTCGCCTTATACATTCCCATTGAGTGAACATTGAGATAGTTATCGGAAACTTTAGAGTAAGATGTTGGTGTAATCGTAGTTTGTCTGAACATCAGATTTCTAATAATGATACTCATAATGTGAGTTCCGGATCTTGGATAACTGAGTAAAAGCACATTATTTTTTGCTTCTAACTGAGTACCTACCATCGATAAAATAGATAAAAAAATTAATGCTAATTTGTTCACTACAGTACACCTTTCCTAAATTGAATTTTTAGACCACCAGAAAATCTCCTTTTGAAAAAAAAATCAAGTTTCAATTTTATTCTCGTAGAAAAAAGTAAGAAAGTTCCCATTGTATTTTAATAATTTGATATTCTTTATGTTTTAGCAACTTTATCGAAATTGACTCCTCTTTTAAATATGAGTATCAAAAAAAGCCTTCTTCACATCCCTGAGCAGAAATCAGATATGTTCTATCAAAAAGAGCTCTATTTATCTTCTAGTGTAAATCTTAATAACTTACAAAAAATTTTAAGCCCTAATGATTATAATCATTACACATCGCTTTGCCAAGTCGAACGGAAGGGACTCAAAAAAGCCATTAAGGATCTAGAGGCTCTTATCAAAAAGTACCCAAGTTGTTATGAAGTTCACAATCTCCTGACATACTCATATATTCGTAAACGACGAATAAAAAAAGCTGATCAATCCATTTTTAATAGCTACCAATCCAATCCTAAGCATTTACTAGCTAGAATCAATTATGCAGATTTTTTGCTCAGAAAAAAAAGAGTAAAAGATTTTGAAAAATTATTTCAAAATACATTTGATTTAAGAAATCTATACCCTGAAAGACAGGTCTTTTCTGTTCAGGAATTTATAGGATTTATGACAAATTTAGGATTTTATTATCTAATAAAAAAAAATGAAAACTTAGCTGAAAGGTACCACTATTTAGCTTCTAGAATTGCTCCAAACGATTCAAAAGTCAGATGCCTTCGAAAAAAGCTTTATCATAAACCATGGTATAAACGATTATACTTTAAAATTAAAAATATTCCCCTATCAAGCTAAATCTTTCTTTAACATTCAATATAATCTCAAACCATGGTATGATTGACTCTTAAAACCTGATAAATTTAGGGAGATTTTATGAAAAAAATTACTATTGCGTTAACAGCCTTTGTAGCGCTGTTTGGAGCATTTTCATTTGCAAAAGAAGCTCTTCCAGAAGAGAGCAATGTCAGGATTTTTCTAACAGAAAAGAGAAATCATCTTGGCGATCTCTTAGTTAAAAGACTTTCTATATCTCATAAAATAGCCCACCATAAATGGAATCTAAAACAGCCAATCGAAAACCCTAAAGAAGAATCGATTTATCTCAAAGATCTTAGTGAGCTAGCCTCAAGCTATGACATCGACCAAGCTCTTGTTCGTCAGTTTTTTTCATCGCAGATTGAAGCTCAAAAGGCTTTAGAAATTCATCTTTTTGAATCTTGGGTTGATAAAGACATTCATACGCACGAGCTATCAAGCAACATTGACACTTTACTATTAGAGCGTAAAATGATTGATATTGAGCTTTTAAAAAATCTCGAGACTTCAAAGGCTTTACTATTAAGCAAGAAAAGCTCTCATATGACAGAACTTGCTAATCAACTTCAACAAGAAGGTGTTAGTAGGGAAGTTATCGATGATTCGCTAGGATTTTTTAAAGAAGCCGAACAGGTAAATTAACACCTATTGACTAAAGTGGCTATAAATAAAAAAGCTCCATTTAAATGGAGTTTTTTTTAGGCGCTAAATCCCTAATAAAACATAATTAAAACTCACTCAGATTCTACTACAGATAGATCTTCAGTTACAATAAATACTGGTTCTTGAGTTAATTTTTCTTCATCTGTATTAACAACCACTACTCCTGAATAATTTCGGACAATTTGTTCATCAGTAGTTTTATACTTAGAATAAGCATTTATTAACTTCTTATTGTTGAAAGTTTGAGTCCATATAAGCTTGCCGTTATCAAATGTTCCGTCTGTTGCTACATGATACTTTTTCAAGGCATCTGTGGTGGTATTTTCTTGGCTATTTTCAATTTTTTCATAAAGAAATGCATAGAATCCAAGTCCAAGCCTAGCTGTTCGTGAGTTTGTGGAAGCTTTTTCAGCAGCAACAAGCTGAGACGGAACATCTGTTTGAGCTGAATAAACTCCAAGATCTAAAAAATCTTCTTCCTCTGCGTAATTTCCCCCGCAAGACATTAGCCCTTCCATGCCAGAGCCCTTTACCTCATACTCAATGAGAGTCATTTGGTCATTTGAATAGGCCATAGAATGTAACTTACTAGGCTTTCTGCTTTCTGACAGCTCTGCTGCAATGATTGTAGGTGAACCAGAAAAAATGTTCCTTATGACCCGAAAAGTATTATCGGGTAACAAATAGGCTGCAGCATGCTCTCCTGCTAAATTAGATGACACAATTGCCTTTTGTACAATTTCTCCCTCGAGAGAAACCCTTTTTTGAGTGCCGAACCTTGCATCTGCATTAGATACAGTATCTACAAACAATACTTTATCTTTTATGTAGTAAATTGAAGCTCCTTCTCCTCTTGGAATGATTCCTACGAGGGCATCTCCAAACTCCCATCCTTACTCAGTAACTATATCTTTCCATAATCTACTACCACTTGTTAAAGAAAATATCTCTATTCTATTCTCAGTTGTTTGGTCATCTATTTGGTAAGCTAGAGAATAAATTTCACAAAGTATCATAATAAAAATCACAAAAAAAACTTTTATTTTTTCTAAAGTGTTATTGCCTTTTATGGCTTAAAGAGCTGCTTCACATAAAAGATCTCATTTTTTATAGTCCTGCCAAAACCTATATTCAAGAGATAGCAGATGAACCAAATATTTAGACTTTGTATTGCACTATTTATTCTAATTCAATCAAACACCTATACTTCTCAAAAAGCCAACAACTATGACGTAGTTGGCTTAGGCACGGCTTTTATCGACTATATTATTGAGGTTAACGATAAAGAGCTTTCTGATCTCAAGTACAAAAAAGGGTCTTGGGGAGCAATTGATCTGAATAGTTTTCAAACTGTTCTAGATAGTAAAGCTAAAACCGTCACGACCTCTCCTGGAGGAAGTGGAGGAAATGTAATCAGAGGCCTTGCTAATTTAGGTCAAAAATGTGCTGTGTTAGGTCAAGTTGGCAACGACAAACAAGGACTTTTCTATTTGAAAAGTATGGAAAATTTAGCTGTTAAGCCTTTGATGACAAAAACCTCGCAACCAACAGCTCAGGCCATTTGTTTTATAACACCTGATGGGCAAAGAACCATGAGATCTTTAGGAGCTGAAAACGAGCAACAAAGCCAGACAAATATCGATAAGCATATTTTCTCTAATGTTAAAGTATTCCATGCAGAAGGATATCAGCTCTATAATCTAGATTTTTTTGAAAGATCTTTGAAATACGCAAAAGAGTCAGGCGCAAAAATTTCTATAGACCTCTCTAGTGTAGAGATTGTCAAACGTTTCAAAGATGAACTCCTAAACATTATACCCAAATACGTAGATATTGTATTCGCTAACGAAGGTGAAGCGTTTGAGTTAACTCATTTAAACCCCCAAGAATCCTGTGATTTTATTGCTACTTTATGTGACGTAGCTGTTGTAACTATGGGTGACAAAGGAAGTTGGGCTAAGAGCGGTAAGATTAAATTCTATACGCCAGCATTTCCTGCAGACACTTTAGACACAACAGGAGCTGGAGACTTGTTTACGAGTGGCTTTTTATACGGATATTTAGAAAACGAGCCCCTTCAAAGATGCGCTATTATCGGATCCTTAGTCGCGTCCAAAGTTGTTGAAACTCTTGGAGCCGAAATGTCAAAAGAGACATGGGAAGAGATCGTAAAGGCAACAAAAGATATCAAGTTTTAAAACTCTTTTTCAAAAAGAGTTTTATTTAAAATTTGAATAATTTCTTTTTCGTGTCCATCAAGATTGAACCAAAATGCAAATTGGTGGGCAGCTTGTCTAATAAACATTTCATTTCCAGAAATAATTTTGCACCCCTTGTCTTTTGCATCAGATAAAAGCTTAGTATTAGTAGACTTTAAGATCGCATCGAGCACAACAACTCCAGGGTCTAGATACAGCTGATTTATAGGTGTTGTATTAGGATTTGTCATACCAACTGTTGTAGTGTTGATTAAAACGTTATAGGGCTCGTCAAAAGCTAGCTCGAGTTTCTTAAAATCAAAAGCTTCACAATCAAATTCTTTAGCAAGTTTTAGAGCCTTGTCATAGGTGCGATTGACGATTTTAACAGTCTTAGCCCCCCTATATTTTGCTTCATAGGCTACTGCCCTAGCCGTTCCACCAGCTCCTAAAATGATACAGGTTTTATTTTTGATAGGGCATAATTCTTCTATCGCATCTAAGGCTCCTGATGCGTCTGTATTTGTAGTCTTCCAAACGTTATTATCAAATTTCAAGGTGTTTACAGACTTTATGTTTTTAGAAAGCCGATCTCTTGAAAAGCAAATCTCATAAGCTAACTCTTTGTAAGGAACTGTCACGCTAAACCCTGCAAATCCAAGCCCAAAACATCTATCTAGAAAAGGTTTAAACAGATCTCTTTCTAGTTTGATTTTCACATAAATAGCATTCAAGCCAAACGCTTTCATAACTTGATTGTGAGTTTTATGTGATGGACTTTGGTCTACGGGATTTCCTAGCAATGCGTAGATTTGAGTCATAGGGTTGAGCTCGTTATATCGATAAATATCATGCAATGATCTTGCTGTTATCTGACCTGGAGCTGTTGATTCTGATTCATCAGAGCTTGCATAACATATCGGATTTAAAAAAATGGGCGCTAAGATTCTCGATAACTGCCCTATTTCCCCTAAACAAATGCCAATAAAAGCTGTCCCGGATTGATTTTGTTTCTTTGTAAATTCGAGCATATCAATCACATCTAAAATAGATGCAGGCATTAAAGCCATCTTATAAAGGTCAGCTTCCCATTGAAATGTAAAATCAAACAGCTTCTCTAAGTTTTTCGATGCAAGGCGAAATTCATGGTAAGAGGCAATGATTTTAACTCCCGGGCAGAGGTCTTTAATCTTCAAAACCTCTTTATAAGGCGTATTGTACTCTAGATCGATATAATCAGGATTTAAGGGTAAAAACGTTTTAAGTGTTTCTATTTGTTTGATAGGATCGTTTGAAAACCACCCGCCTTGATTTTCCTTTCTAAGTGTTAAGATAAACGGCTGATCAATACATTCAACAAGAGTGGCAATGTCTTTGTAAGATAAATTTTGAAAGGTATCTAACCGAATTTCATAACAACCAGCGATGTCTTTCGTTTTTTTTATTTGCTCTAAAGAGCAATCTAAAGATCTTTTTAATACAACTGTTAGCATAAGCACTCAAATAGCAAAGCAATAAGTCTCTCACAAAAGATGCTTTTCCAAAACCTAAAAGATCGTTAGTATGTAGATTAGAATTTTATATAGGTGTTGTATGAGACTTTCGCTAATTGGACCGGTAGGGACTGTCGCGTCCACAGCAGCTAGCATGATTTTTCCGGATGCAAAATTAACCTTTTGTGAGCAAACTGAAAGCACCTTCGATTTAGTTGAAAAGGGTCAAGTTGATTCAGCGTTTTTAGTTTTGAGGGTTTTAAAAACGGGACTCATCCAATCTAATATTCATCTTTTAAAAGACCGCTCATTTTATATTCATGACCATTATTTTTTCACAAGCTCTCTTCATTTAGCAGGTTTTTTAAGTCCTTCTGAAGCAAAACGTCTTTATGTTGAGCCTAGAGCTTATAAACAGTGTAAAAACACTCTCAAAAAACTAAAATTCTTAGGCGAAATTATTATCACTAAATCAAATGCAGACTCAGCCTTAAAAGTACAAGATGATGTTGAAGGTATCGCTCTGACAACAAAAGAAGCAATAGATCACTACCAATTAGCTTTGATTGCTGAAGATGTCCAAGATGAGAAAAATAATACTTTTGAATTTGTGATCACATCTAATAAAAAGCCAGAACACGAACTTCCCAAACGATCTTTGTATCTTCTCTCAAGCACTAAAGATAGAGCTACCGTGAAATCAGAAATTAAATCTCTTACAAAAGAAGCCTGCCTTATAGAAAATGTTGTTGAAGATGAGAGCGAAGAAAATTTATTTCTAGTCTCCTTTGATCAAATTAGTCATGTTCATCTCGTTGACTTTGAAAAACTCTATCCTACTTTGCAGTATCTTGGAGCATATAAGTTATGAAAACTCTCTCCTACGAGTTTTCTCCTCCCAAAATCAGTTGTAATATTTTCATTAACCCAGAACTATTTCTTAGTGATTTACTTATAGGATACCTGAAGAAATTTTCATCGAAAATCTGTATTATCACCGACTTAAATATCAAAAATCTGTACGGAGACAAGCTGCTTCATCATCTAAGGCATCATAAACTAGAAACTTTTTTACAAACCATAATTCCTGGAGAAGAGTCTAAAAGCAGACATTCTAAAGCCAAACTTGAAGATTTTCTAACTTCGAATCATTTTGAAAAAGATTCTTGTTTGATCGCTTTAGGCGGAGGGGTCGTATCAGACTTGACAGGTTTTTTAGCTTCAACTTATTTAAGATCTATTCCCTATATTTCTATTCCAACAACTCTTCTTAGTGCAGTTGATGCAGCAATTGGTGGAAAAACAGCAGTCAACACTGTTCACGGGAAAAATTTAATTGGAGCTTTTCACCATCCCTTATCAGTTTTTATAGACCCTGATCTTATCTTATCAAGCCCTTTACAAGAGCTCAAAAATGGTTTAGCAGAGGTTTTTAAATACTCGTTAATTTTTGACCTTGATTTCTTTAACAAACTGAACTCTATCAAGACACTTTCTGACCTAAATAATGAACTAATCGTTTCTATTGTTGAAAAATCTCTTCAAATCAAAACAGAAATCATAAAGAAAGATCCCTTCGATCAAAACCTTCGTAAAATTTTAAATTTTGGCCATAGTCTTGGTCATGCATTAGAAACTGCATCAAATCATAGATTATCTCATGGACAGGCTGTGGTATTGGGGATCTTATCTGAAAGTTTTTTAAGCAAAGAACTTGGTTTTTTGACATACAATGAGTTTTTGCAAATTTATAAAGCCTTTGAAAACCTTGCCATGATCCCCACTATTCCAAACGATGTTCAAAAAAACGATCTTGTAAACGCTTTATTAAAAGATAAAAAAAACCGACACGGAAAAATTGGTGTGGTCATTTTAAAAAGCATCGGAAAAACCATTGGTTATCCATATACTGAGTTGTTTTCACTAGAGCAACTAGAGACCTGTATAGATTATTTATTAGAAAATTTCCAGGAGTGCCCTTTTGAGCTCTCTATCGATTGAAAAATCAACACTCACTGGCTCTATTACAGTGCCCCCATCTAAATCTCATACGATGAGAGCCTTGATCTTTGCCTTAATGGCTGATGGACAATCTACCATCAGAAACTACTTAAATTCTCCTGACACTGACGCTCTACTTTTGTCTATGGAAAAGCTTGGGGCTAAGATTAAAAAAACTAAAGACTATATTACCGTTGAAGGGGTTGATAATGCTTCTTTTCAAGATTCTCAAGTCATTGACTGTAACAACTCAGGAATCGCTCTACGTTTTTTAACTGCCATTAGCTGTTTACAGAAAGTGAAGATTTCAATGACAGGAGATGAATCTCTACAAAATCAAAGACCCATGAAGCCTTTGATTGAAGCTTTGAAAAAACTTGGAGCAAAATTTACATTTGAGAAAAAAGAGTATTTCTGTCCCTTTACAATTACACAAGGCATCGACAAATCCGAAACAACTGTAGAGGGTTCAGACTCTCAATTTGTTTCGGCATTACTTTTGATGGGCGCTTTTTCTGAAAACCCGTTTACTTTAAATGTTACGTCTCCTGGAGAGATTCCCTGGGTTAAACTAACCCTTTATTGGCTTGATAAATTTAACATCCCCTACAAAGTAAATAAGGCATTTACAAGATACCGTATTTACCCCACAAAAAAGTTTCATGGATTTGAGTATACGGTACCATCTGATTTAAGCTCTGCAGCTTTCCCCATAGTTGGAGCTTTAATCACCAACTCAGAAATCACCTTAAATCACATCGACTTAAATGACCCTCAAGGTGATAAAAAGCTTATTTCAGTATTAAGCTCCATGGGAGCGAATTTTAGTTATGATAAAAACAAACAAACCTTGAAAGTACATAGAAGCCCTGCTCTTCAAGGGAAGAAAATCGACATGAACGATTTTATCGATGGAATTTGTGTGATGGCAATTATTGGATGTTTTGCGGAAGGTAAAACAACACTTTATAACGCATCAATAGCAAGAACAAAAGAATGCAACAGACTAAGTGCCATGGAAACTGAATTAAAAAAAATGGGAGCTAACATAACTCAAACTAAAGATGGATTGGAGATTTTTCCATCAAAGTTAAAAGGTGCTACGCTACATAGCTACTTTGATCATCGAGTGATATTATCTTTATCTGTAGCAGCTCTTGGAGTGGATGGGCAAACCGTTATATCACCATCCGATCCCATAACAAAAACATACTCTACCTTTGTGGAAGATTTTAAAAATATGTCCGCCCATATAAAGGTTTTATAGTGAATCTAATCTTGTTTGGGTTTAAATCATCTGGGAAAAGTTATTATGGAAAGCTTTTAGCCTCCCATCTAAACTGTCCATTCATTGATACTGATCAATTAATTGAGCAAGAATTTAACGAGCAAACAGGACTCGGTTTTTCATGTTATATGATTAATAAAACCTATGGGAACGATTATTTCCGATCTTTAGAAAAAAAAATCATACAGCAACTAAGTCCTGCACAAAATTCAATCATCTCCTTAGGTGGAGGTACTATTTTATCTCGAAGATCTCAAAATATCTTAAAAAAAATGGGTCTTTTAATTTTTTTAGACACTCCCAAAAAGATTCTATTTACAAGGCTTTTAAAGGCTAAAAATTTTCCTAGTTTTTTAGACAGCGACAACCGGGAAACCTCGTTTTTAGAACATTTTGAGCAAAGATACCCCCTTTATAACTCCCTATTTGATTATAAAATCGATATAAGCACAAAAAGTGATGCTATGGTTTTACAAGAATTGAAAGACCTATACTTTAAAGGAACGAAATTTAATGTCATATAATAGTTTTGGAAAGATATTCCGCATCACCACTTGGGGTGAGTCCCATGGAAAAGCTTTAGGCGTTGTCATTGATGGTTGTCCTGCAGGTCTAGAGATTGATGAAAGCATTATCAATTCTGAGTTAACCCTTAGACAAGGAGGAAAAACTTCTTACACCACACCGAGGAAAGAGCCCGATATAGCTGAGATCTATTCTGGAATCTTTGAAGGAAAAACAACTGGAGCACCTATTTCCATTATTATAGAAAATAAGGCCTTTGACTCTAGTAAATATGACACAGTAAAAGACCTGATTAAACCAGGTCATGCTAACTACACTTACTTAAAAAAATATGGCCTTTTTGATCATCGTGGAAGTGGTCGATCGTCTGCTAGAGAAACGGTTTGTAGAGTAGCTGCCGGAGCAGTTGCAAAAAAACTATTAGAAAGAGCCAATATCAAGCTTTGCGCTTATTTACACCAAGTTGGAAACATTAGCTCTAGCATAAACCTAGAAACTCATATTCAAGAAATCAAAACTAAAAGAAATCAAAGTCCTATTTTTTGCCCAGACCCTACTGCATCAAAAAGCATGATGAACCTTATTGAAACAAGCCTTAATGATAATGATTCTATTGGCGGAATAGTCAGGTTAATCTCATCCCCGTTGCCCGTTGGATTAGGAGAACCACTTTATTATAAATTTGAAGCTATTTTAGCATCGGCTATGATGAGCATCCCAGCTTCTAAAGGTTTTGAGATAGGATCTGGATTTGCAGCTGCGTCCTTTAAAGGATCTCAACATAATGACATTCCAACTGTAGATGAGGATAACAACGTAACATTTAACTCAAACAACTCTGGTGGTGTTTTAGGAGGAATTTCAAACGGCATGCCCTTAGATGTAAAAGTAGCCTTCAAGCCAACATCTTCTATCAAAAAACCTCAAGGTACACTTGATCACAATCTATCGAAACAGGTGTTTAATCTTCCGAAAGGATCTAAGCATGATCCATGTGTTGCAATCAGAGCTGTTCCAATTGTTGAATCAATGGCTGCCATTGTCTTGGCAGACCTTATGCTTTGCATGGGTCATTCAAAAATAGACTCTTAAAAAAACTCTAAGATTTACACTATCAAGCTAGTTTCGCGAGAATCTCTTGCGTTCTAGCCACTATACGTAATGGAGGTCCGATGGAACCTTCTGAGTTTTCATATTCATCATTTGTTTGATAGAAAAAACCCTCGTTAACAACTTATAATTAGACACTTACATTACATCGATTAAGTTAGCGATTTATAGAAAGAATCCAACATTGCGTGTCTGTGGCGATTAAATAAATATAAAACTTTACACAATAAACGGTATGTAAATTTTTAAGTTTACAATTGAAGAAATCAATTAATGGTTTATAAAAAAAATTAATCTATTTAAGAGCTAACAAACAAGCGTCTGGTTTAATTATTTTTTTGAATATTGATTCATGAATTTTGATTTATTGTATTTATTTTTTTGAAACTTAAAATAAAAAAAACAATAACACAACAACTTAAAATTTAAATAATTATAGTTTTTAATTTTGTGTTTTTATTTAAAATTAAATGATAAAATAAAACTAATTATAATTATTATATTTAATAAAAAATAAAAGGTGTTTGATATGACTACAAGCAGCGGATTATATCCAGATACTAGTCAACTTACGCGGGAACTAGATTCTCCTCCTGCATATACGTTTACAAAACCAAGTTCTAATTTCAAGACAGGTCAATCTTATAATCGTGAGCCAAGCGCTCCTCCTATGCCCCCTTCATTTAATCAATTTGAACCTAGCGCTCCTCCTATGCCAAATAATTTCTATAGCCCCCAACCTAGTGCACCTTTCCGCCCAGTGAACTATCCTCAACATTCGTACACTCAAAGAAAAACTCTCAGCGAGCATCTTAAGCCCGTCGCAGACGCTACCAGCTCTGTTTTTAATGGAATAGCCCTTCGCGTTAACGACTTTAGAAAGCAGTTTAATGAACTCCAGGAAAAAAGTGATATAAGTCTAGGTTTTAAATGGCGTCATTTAGGTCATGATTTTAGTGACAGAAATAGGTATAAATTAACAACTGAAGAAAATTCAGGAACTTTTTACCCTTTCCAAACAAATAATGAACTGCGCCTGAGTCATGTAGCTCTTCTTGTAGCTAATATACCTTTTAAAGTTTTCAATCTAGCTTCTGTAGTGATAGAAAAGGTATTAAGACTTACCTTTATTACTGATATTTTTAAAGCAGGACTAGAAGAGAGCAAAACTCCTAAATACTCTTTAAAGCAAAGAGCTATCATGTGGGTAAAAGATCTAGCTACAATTCCAGCAGCTATTATTTCTACAGCGTTATTTCCTGTGATTAATCTTTTAGGAGCCACCCTTAGACCTAAAGATTGCAGAAGGTTATATGACCTTCTTGATCAAGCTGCACCAAAAACCTCCATGAAACCTGTTCAAAAGCTTGAAATTAAACTTGAGAGTTTTATACCAGTTTAGAGAAAGTTAAAGACTACTTTTAAACTTTAGGTTCGCTTGAGACATTTCAAATTAACAACAGTGATAAGTTTTTGCAGCCTCGATGCTAGATTTTTACCTTTTTGCATCGAAGCTGCTTTAAAATTTTCTGATGAGATAATCATTCCAGTTTGCGATCATTTCTATGATGGTTCTCCAGAAAACCTTCCTCTTTTAAATCAAATCTATCTCAGTTACCCAAATGTAAAATTTGTCCAATTTGCCTATCAGAAAGATAAAATTTATGGAGTCGAGTTAGAGAAATCTAAAGAAGACTTAGACTGGAGTAGGCTTTGGACTGCTTCTTCGAGGTATTTAGGCTATTTTTTTTCCTCAGATCCCGACTATATTCTATTTTTAGATGCTGATGAAATCATTGAACCCAACCTTTTTCTAAACTGGCTTGATACGCTTTTAGAAAAACCCTACGAGCTCTACCTATTCCTAGCATATGCCTATTTTAGATCACCTCTCTATCAATCTACACAGTTTCAAAACACTTCACTTTTGGCAAAAAGAAGCTGCCTTGATAAACAGAAGCTTTTGCTCCCCGATGAGAGGTTAGGGCTTTTTGATTTACACAATGGTTCTAAAAAAAAAATAGCGCTCAGCTCATGCTCAAAGCCTATGGTTCATCACTATAGCTGGTCTAGAACAAAAGAAGAGCTATTAAAAAAAACCAAATGTTGGGGTCACCACTTTGAAAAAGATTGGTCAAACCTTATTGAAAATGAATTTAAAGGTTCATTTTCTGGTAAGGACTTTTGGTCAAAAAGCTCCTATAAAACACTGGAAAAGCCTATTCACAACGTACTTTCTCCTCCCAAATTCAAAAGGATTGCAACCTCATTAAATCATGTTAGAAAGATTGATTATGAAATGTTTTATTACTTAGAAACAAAACGAGAGTTTAATCTTTGAGAGAAGAAAATAGGCTTGGAAAATCCCTTTTAGCTTCTTTTGTGCTCACCTTTATTTCTTTCCCATTTTGATACATCGTAAGAAATTTAATCCGACGTTTGCGAGAAGATAAGCCTTCAGAAAATTTCATATAAAGTCTAACTTTTCCGTTATCTGCTACAAAATAATTTGGCCTTTTACAAGTGTTATACCTAGCTGAAATAGCATAGCGCTTTTGTGGAGTTAACAAGAGAGAATCTCCCTCAAAATATTTATTAAAATCACTAGAAGATGTCAGGTAATGAATAAGGGTTGGAAAAATATCTATATGTGATGCGACACCAATTGTTGTCTTTGATTTACGTAAGCCAAGCTTAAGATAAAGAGGTACCTTGGTTTGCATCTCAGACAAGTTCGAGGCATGAAAAAGCTTTCCTTGTTCCTTAAATTCTTCCCCATGGTCCCCCGTAAATACAACGATAGATTCATCATAAATTTTCTCACTTTTCAAAGTGGAAACAAAGTCTCCAAAAAGCGAATCAATAAAAAAGATTGAATTTTTGTATCGATTTTTTATTCCATCTAAGGCTTTTGGAGATGACGATAAATAGGTTGCTATAGTCAATTTATCTGGGCAATCAAAGGGAACTTTCAAATCTTTCGGCCAACTATATGTAAAATGAGTGGAATCCAAAAAGACAATAAACACCTGCCCCTTTTTGTACTTCCTTTCTTTAAGCTTCGATGTGAGGCTTTTCATAACGTCTTGGTCGCTATTTGCAGGTGTTATTTCACCTTTATGAGGATAATGCTCGTATGAATTAGCGAGATAACTATTTGTTCCAAATAAGACATCTCTAAGACCAAAATATCTAAGCTCTGCTGCTGTTAGAACGTTAATATCATATCCCATTTTTTT
This sequence comes from Chlamydiia bacterium, assembly GCA_030427725.1. Lineage (GTDB taxonomy): Bacteria > Chlamydiota > Chlamydiia > Chlamydiales > JAUICV01. The sequence goes on from JAUICV010000001.1 coordinate 631,083, forward strand.
TAACAGTTTTAGAGGTGGAGAGCCTTTTGAAAATGTTTTGTTAGCCATGTAAGACCACAGAAATGGATAGTGGCTGTAGAAAATTGAAAACCATGACAGATGCGAGGCGTTCGAGTTTGAAAAAGAATTTTGGACAGCTAAAGCGTCTTCTTTAAATTGCAGCAAATTGCTAGCCGTTTTTTCTGTTAAAAACTCTTCTCTTAAACTCTCTGCAACAAAAAGATAAATATTTGGCTTATCTTGTGAAATAACGTTCACATCTTCAATAGCCTCATACAGACCTGCTAAGTCCTCATGAAAATGAAAAGGGTTTGTCTCGAGTTGTGCTTTTCTATTTTCTTTTAAAAAGGTCATTTTCCAAGGAAGCATTTTTTTATGAGCGTTATATTCCGAACTTCTCAGCTGATATGAGACAAAAAAATCGATAGCTAAGAGAAATAAAGGAACAATGAACACACTCTTGATCAAATAACCTTTTTTGATACGAAAACTTGTCTTTTTGAACCATTTATCAGACAAAATATAAAAAGCGACGCTAACTAGGGAGATTAGACCTGCAAGAACAAAAGAAACTGACAGCTGATATAGTCCTATCTCAGATAAATGAATCACTTCGATAAAGTTGCTAAGGGATGCTCCAAAAAACAAATTAAAAATCTCTAGAATGGAAACATCCATAATGCGGACTGTAATCAATTCTGCAATCATAACAAAAAAACAAAAAGTCACAATCGCAATAAACCCATAATAGATCTTTAAGATTCTCTTTTTCTTTATGAAAGATGCCACAAGGATTAGAAGTGATAGCTCTACAACAGTCTGCCCTAAGCTATGTAAAATAAAAAAGCTTTTAGCAAGATATGAAGAGCTTTCTATGATGGTAATATGGAAAAGGTTGATAATGAGAAAAGCTAAGCAAAACAAACCGAAGAATACATAGTTTACATCTATTTTAGCTTCGAACAAACGTCTTATAAATTTTCTAAGTCTATTTTTTTTATTCAACATGAAGCTATTTACCTTTCAGACTCTCTTTAAACACATTAATTATAATCAAACAAAACTATTGTCAATAAAATATAATTATTTTAATAAATTAAATTAAGGGTTAATAGTTTTTTGAGCATGAATTTATGAAAGTATTTTGGTCTGTTTTTATTGGTATATTGATTGTAATATTTTCCGTTATCTTCTTCGGATGGAGTTATGTACCATCTTACATATCTAGCGCATTGTCTGCTAAGGCAAAAGTTCCAGTTTCAATTAGCTATATTTCAGTAACTCCAAATTCAATTAACATTTCAGACCTTCGGATTCGTAACCCTAAAGGGAGCATTTTACCAATGGCTCTAAAAGCCAAAAAAACCGTCTCTAGAGCCCCTATAATGACTTACTTTAAGGATCATGTACTTATTGACGAAATAGCCCTTAATGGGTGTTATTTAGGCTTAGAATTTGAATCAGCATTAAACTCAAATGGAAATTGGTCTACGATTATCAATAATTTGAGATCCTCTATGCAAACTGACTCCAAAGCTGCTAAAGGCAACAAAACAGTCCTTATAAAGAAGCTAATTGTCAGGAATTTAAATATAGACCTAGTCTTTAGGCAAAATAATCAAGGCGTTAGAAGACTCAATCCAGTTTCTTATATGGAGTTTAACAATATTTCTTCAGAAGGTGGATTTCCTACTTCACAAATTATGAATCTCATAATGTCTGAAATCTTAAGAGAGGTCTTTAGTAAAGAAAATCTGATGAATATGCTCCGAGATACCATAAAATCACCTGGAAGAAGCGGTACCGATGTCTTCGATAGCTTGAAATCTCTGTTTTCATCCCAAGAAAACACTTCTACAAGAGCACCATTTAAGCTGTAACAACTTCTAGTTCAGACTGCTCGTCTAGTTTTTCGTTTTTTTCTTTAGAGCGCTGACATGAGCCAACAGCTTTAAAGACACCAGCTCCCCCAGCAACGCTTGCTGCAAGAGGTAATAAGTATCCAGACATGTAAAGGCTGATCAATAACTTTCCAAGAGAAAGAGTTAAAACCCCAGTTGAGATCAATCCAGATATAGATTGTTGATAGGTCTTATGAACCTTCTCTAGCATCTGTTTTTCTTCATCGGTCTTTGGAGATGTTGTTACATGTAAAAGACTTTTTCCACTAAATGATGTAACAGTAGAAAACACTTTTCTTGTCGCAAGCCTTACAGTTTGCGCTAATGCTCCATCGATTGGTTTAGCGCTAATAAGCGCACCGCCATAACCCATCGAAGAAAGTGCTATATTCACAACACTCGTCTCTGAGCTTTTTGCAAAAAAAGAATAAAGGTTTTGAAGCGCTGGAGCAAACCCAATCATCCCTACTAAATATCTCAAAACACCTTCGCTAGGGATGTACTTTGTAACAGATGGCGATAATAGTTTTGATATATAGGGAATATTAAATGAAAATGAGATAGTCGCTAAGCCTTCTAAAGCCCCCGCAAACACACCTAAAGCCTTAGCTTTAGTTATATCTGATGGTTGCATGCCAAAAACAGATGTATCTTCAAGCTTGTTAGCTGTCTTAGTTAACTCTTTAAGTTCCGCATCTAGCTTTATTAGCTGCTCTTTTACTCGTTCACGATCTGAACTTTCTTCTGAGTTTATACTGTTTATAAAATCTATTGTACCATCTAATTCTTCATCAAATCCTGTGTCTATTCCCTCATCTTCAATTTCTTTACTTTGCTGAAAAGTAGTTTTATTCAGAGTATTGTGCTCAATGTTTTTATCTAAACCTTGCCTGACATGACCGACAGTCATGGTAGGATCACTAACTGCTTGTAAAGCTAAATCTTTAACGCTAGTTTGTCTAAGATCATCTAGTTCCCTTTCTTTTGTGATCGGAGACTCAATTTCTACCTTACCTGGAAAAAGCTTATACATTCCGAAAAGGTTCCCTAAACCAATAAAAACATTACAAGCCACATAAAGAATTTTTTTTATAATCGAAGTGCTCTCATCAACCTTTAGATAGCTCCATTTGCGAGCCTTATATGTGGTACTAGTTTTTTCAGGTATTTCATATCTAGAAATACAGTCGTGAGCCAATTCAGGTGTTTTGACTAGATGTAGTTCAGTCATATTATTATCCAAATATTATAATTTTTATATATATTATAAAAAATATAACTTTAATTATTAACAATAATTATAATTAAATTAATTACATTACACTAATTGTTAAATCATTATTTTAACTAGGGTGGCAGCGTAATTAATTCAAATTATTATTTTACACAAAAAGGGGGGATGTAGATCAGCTGTAGAAAAAAAATTATAGATTACGGTATGAGATGTAGTATTTCATTTAAGTTTAAAAAAGGCCTTATCCCAATGAGTCACGTATTTAATTCAATAGTTTCCATCTCTTTGTTAGCTAGTGGTTTATGCATATCAGGAGAGTCTAGCTCATCCAAAACAACAACGGTAGAAGCACCTTCAACTATTTCAACCCAAACAGCCCTTGTTCAGCAGTTTTTTAACGCATACTCAAGTAATAACGTATCTGAACTCAGTCAAATTATGGCAAAAGATTACTCTATAGAAAATGCATCAGATATTCATGAAATTACCTATAGTAAATACTCTGAAATGAGCAAGAACATCAAAGTGAGAGCTAGCGCTATGCATAAAGCCCTCCCAAACTTCTCTTTAGATGTCAAAGAGGTTTTTTCAAACGGTAACAAGGTGTTTGCAAAAACTGTCATTTCTGGGCTGCAGAAAGGGCAGTTTTTAGGAACAGTTCCAAGTAACAAACCAATTCACATCCACATCTACTCAGTCTTTACAATTAAAAACGATAAAATTGTGAAGATCTCCGAGATGTGGAACGAACTCAGTATTATGAAGCAACTTGGTTGTGTTGTTTTATAGATTCTTGAGTCAAGCTTACAAAGTTCGAAAGGTCTAAAACTTTATCTGCTAAGGATTGGACCTTTTCTAAAGTGATTTGAGAAAGTCTCTGCTCTAAAGTCTGAGTCTTAGAAAGATCTTCCCCATAAGCCAATTTGTTATTAATATCAGATAAATGCCCACTCAATGACTTGAAGCTATCTTTTACACCTTGAGCATACATTTCTTTAGCAACAGTTAGCTCGTCTTGAGTGATTTTTGAAAAACTTAGGTTTTTAATTTCCTTTTTTACAAGCTCATACACGTGCTTAGAATCGTTTGGGTCGGTCGAATAGGAAACTGTGATATACCCTTTTTCAACCTCTGGCGATAGTAAATTAAAATACCCAGCTCTAATTCCATATGTCGCGCCTTGTTGCATTCGGATACTCTCTCTTAAGCGTTGCTCTAAAACAATACTCATACATGTAAGGTTTCTAAGGCACCCAATGCTATTTTCGACACCAGAGCTTTTTAAAGGCATCACGATGACGGTTTCAGATTTTTCTCCAACTCCACCTGGAATACTTTGTTCTACAACACCTTCAGGGAAGATAAATTGAGGAGTTGTACTCTCCACAGAAGTGCTTGTTTTAGGAATAGAGGCTAAGTACTTAGCTAAATCACTTTTAATTGTTTGTGGATCAAAATCTCCAACAAGCACCATTGTAAACTCAGCAGGATTTGAAAACATCTCATTCATAATTTGCTTAGCTTTGTTTTGATCTAGATCTTCTATTTTCGGGTCTTCAAAAAGATAGTGATCTGAAGTAATCATCTTATGATATGTCTTACTAAATTGTATCCCAGGATGATTCTCTTGCTGCTTTAAAAACTCATCTATTTGATTAATCAGTTGTTTCCAGGAGGATTCTCTGAAATATTTCTCTTGAAATAGCGCGCATATTAGCTGGAAAAGCTCAGGAATATTTTCTTTTGAAGCACTACCATTAATTTGTCTACTTTTCAACGTACCCTGATAGGAAAGTGTTGCATGTTTACCAGCAAACGCTGTAGTGAGTTCTGTAGGCGTTAGTCCAGCTAAACCCGACATTTGAGCGTATGAGGAAGCTATCGATGCAGATGGGAAATCTTGTTTCTCAAAACTTGCTAATCCACCTTTTGCAAAGATCTGGTACTGCACTATGTTTTTTTTCAAATCAGAGTGCTTTAGATAAATTGTCATGTTATTAGAAAGCTTAACTCTCTCAATTTGAGAGTGCTCATATTTTTCCACTTGCTCAACGGATCCACTATTTAGAAGACTATTTAGCTTAAACTGCTTCTGACTTACCTCTTGAGGCTCTTCTGAAGTTGAAGCGCTTGTTTCATCAACAAGGCTTACAATATCTTCCTCTTTGATAAAACTTTCTTCTTTTCCCGTTGCATATGAAATATCCCAGTTTATTTTATCAAAATCCAAAGCTAAGATATAATCGTTTAGCTCATCCAAGGTTAAAGAATTAAGCAGTGATAAGCAAAACAATATATTTTGTCTTTTTTCTCTTGGATGTGTCTTATTAAGAGCACTTTCCACAAGATTCCAAGCTATTGATGCATTCTTTCTCTTATCAAGATTCTCTAAAGCTTTTTGATAGCTCTTTGTAAAGCTCAAAATAACTTCATTAAATTCTGTCTTTGCTCCCCCTAGAGTGAAGAATGTCTTTGCCACTTCTACAGCTTTTTCTAACCCTAGAAGCTCTTTCCCTTCCCATGGAGCCACTACGAATCTAAGCATATCATAGTCTCGGCAATAATTTGATCGACTGATAGAAGCCCCTTTAAAAGCAGTTTCATCTTGCTCCGCTATTTTTTCTAATCTTTTATTTGCAATCGTAAAAGCTAGAGCTTCTAAGGTTTCTTCTTTTAGATCTTTCTCATCTTGAACAAAGTGAGCTGGCAAAAGTTTTACACCACTAAAATAATTGAATATAAATTCTTTATCTTGAATAACCATAGCTCTGCTTTTACTTAATCTTGGTAGCTTATGGTCTATAGTTTGTGTTAAGCTTGATCTTCTGGAAATCTTCGAATAGATGTTTTTGATTTTTTTGATAACCTCATTTTTGTCAAAATCTCCAACGGCAACAATGGAAACATTCTCAGGTCTATACCATGCGTTATAGTAATCAAAAAGATCTTCGCTCTGGCAGTTTTTTACTACAGCCTCAAGTCCTGCAGGCAACCTCTTTGCATAACGTGTATTTTCCAAAAACCTTTCATGAGTTAGTTTGGACATCCTACCTTCTGCAGAGTTAAGTCTTATTCTCAACTCATCTAAAATTACATTTTTTTCTTTATCAACAAGGCTTTGATCAAATTTAGCCCTAAAAGCAAAATCACAGAGCATTTTTAATCCATTCTCAAGAGCATCTTCTTTCTCTAGCGGAATTTCAAAAAAATAAACCGTTTCATCAAACGCTGTGTACGCATTGGTATCTGCGCCAAAAGAAGCTCCTATCGACTCCAGATACTTTATAACCTCACCATCGGAGTAGTTTTCTGTACCACGAAAAACCATATGTTCTACAAAGTGAGCAAGTCCTCTTTGCTTTTCAGTTTCAACTGCAGAACCTGTATTTACAACAAGTCGAAGTGATGCTTTTGAGGAGTCAAAATGGTTTTCTTGAACAAGATATTTAATTCCATTGTCAAAGCTGCCGACATCTACTGATGAAGATGTTTTACCGAGATTTGTTTGATTTGCACAACCGACGATGACAGAAAATAAAACTAAAGCTGAAGTTAAAAAAGCAATTTTCCGATTGGACTTCATAAGCTGACTCCTAGAGATTTAGTAACACGCAAGTTTATCTTTCATAGCGATAAATAAAAAGTTAAAATCTTTCTTTATTTTGCTTATTTAGTCTATGATAACGGTTTAGATAAAAACGGAGGTTCTATGAAAACTTCTAAGCTTAAAAAGGCTCTTGTCTATTCAACAAGCATCGTCCTATTAGCCATTACCCTATTTGTGGCGAACCTTTTCCTTAGGCAAGATGCTATACTTTTTAAAGGTATCCCTTTAGAAAGCGATTTTAAATTCGATTCAAAATATGACTTCGAAGAATTGTATTTTGACGCTTCTGATGGGGGGAAGATCCATGCCTTATACTATAAGGCCAAGGATCCTAAAGGAATTTTACTTTTTTACCGCGGACAAACAGGTAATTTAAGCACTTGGACAAGTTCTACATACAGATTTTTAAGCAAAGGCTATAACGTCTTGGCATTAGATTATAGGTCTAGTGGAAAAAGTAAAGGATTATTAAATCAAAAAAATCTCCTAAATGATGCTGAACTTTTATATCATTTTGCAAGGAAGCACTATGAACCTAAAGACATTGTTCTGTATGGAAGATCTTTAGGAAGCGGTATTGCAACTTATGTAGCTTCTAAACACCCTAGTAAACTCTTAATACTAGAAACTCCTTATGTAAGCATACTAGAAGAAGCTAAGAAAACATTCCCTTACATTCCTAATGCTTTGTGTAATTTCATCGTTAAATATCCACTTCGGACTGATCTTTGGATTAAACATGTCAAAGCTCCAATCGAACTTTTTCATGGCACAGAAGATGAAACCATCTCATATTCTGCATCAGAGAAGCTCTGCTCTCTTTTAAAAGGTAAAGCCTCTATTCGTTTGAATACTTTCATCAAAGGGAAACACAATAATTTACACAAAATGAAAGACTATCATAACCGCCTTGAAAAGCTGCTAGCTAAGTGAAGCTCAGAGAAATTATAAAAATCTTTACAGAATACTAAAAAATTTAGTTGCTAATAAAAAGTTTTTTAAGGTTTGATCAAAATCAAACATAGTTTCGTTATACTGTGGAGGCGTTTATGTTTGATTTACCACCCCAAATGATAGAACAACCAGATATCAACACAAGCTTTATCGCTAAGGCTGAGTTAGATGAAAGCTTTTCAAGTGAGTATTCTTACAAAGCGGTTCGCTCTATCATGCAAGAAAAATCTAAAGAAATTTTAGAGCTTTACAAAGATGGCTTTCAGTGGTCGGATGTGGCTGCTATTTCAGGTATTACTTTGGAATTTTTAAAAAAATACCAAAGCGTCACGCTCGAAGAAAAAAAAGAAATGATCATGACAACCCTTATCGATTTGATTGATACAACTGACACCCCCTATTTACCAGATTCGTATACTGATCCGCTCTTTAAAGCAATGGTTCCACCTCTAATTGATATTTTGTTATCTGCTGATGCTGGGATTTTAGAAATACTTCCTCATATTTCAGACGAAAAGCCTAGCCCTAAAACATTTCAAACTTATGCAAATGAACTTAAAGCTTCTTTTGGTGATGGTTTCCAATGGTCAGATCTTGGGGTCGCTTTAAAATCATCAATAGAATTTGTGTCGGGATATCACAACTTAACCAAAGATGAAAAGAGGCAATCAACTGTCGATATTGTAAATTTCATCATAGATGCAACCGATATGCCAATGCTGCCAGATATGTTTCTTGATCCTATTTTCAAAGCACTTTTAAAACCAATGGTAGAAAAGGTCTTTGATTATCTCTATCCTTGAGTTAAAGATATGGCCTCAGTTTTTTTGAGGCCATTTTTCTCACAAACCACAAGAAAACAATTTTCTTGAAATTAATCAGTAAAAATTTAAAAGATGTGTTTATCTCGCGATTCTGAAGCTATTGGAAGCGCGTTTTTAATATTAAACCAAGGAATAATCATGTTAGATTTACCACCGCCAAATCCCCCAGCAGAAACTGCACCGCCAACTCATTTAGAACAAGTTGTAGTGCATACTGAAGAAGACACTTCTCTTCTACCTCAAGAAGAATCTTCTGTTGAAACTAAAACAAGTGAATCTACAGATTCTAGAGATGTGGTTACTAACGATGATAGTACTGCACCACCAACTCTTTCAGAACAAGTTGTAGTGCATACTGAAGAAGACACTTCCCTTCCACCTCAAGAAGAATCTTCTGTTGAAACTAAAACAAGTGAGTCTACAGATTCTAGAGATCTGCTTACTAACGATGATAGCACTGATAGTGCTCATTTGGAGTTAGTAGAAGCACCTAGTGATGATGATTTATTAGCTCGTGCAAAAGAACTCAAAGCTGTTTTTGACGATGGTTTTCAATGGTCTGATCTAGCCTCAATTGTACGACAATCATATGATTTTGTTGTAAAATATCAGGATCTATCTGAAGAAAGAAGACAAGATGCTGTTATTGGTATTATTTCTCATCTTATTGATATCACCGATACACCGTATCTACCAGACCGATTTACAGACCCATTATTTAAAGCGATGGTTCCACCATTTGTTGAACTCTTCGGTAATTCTATAGCTGGCAACTTTGAAAAGCTTCCTACACCTGAATCAGAAAAACCTACAGGTGAAGATCTTATCGAATTTGCACAAAAACTAAAAAGCACCTTTGAAGATGGATTTCAATGGACTGATTTAGCAACGGTTGTAAATTCTTCAATGCAGTTTATTGGATCCTTTCCATTTCTTCCAAAAGAAGAGAAGAAAGATTGTGTCATCGAAATTGTTAATCATCTAATTGACATTACCGATACACCTAAACTTCCAGATAACTTCATTGATCCAATCTTTAAGTCAGTGGTTCCGTCTTTTGTAGAAATTCTTTTTGAAAAAGCATTCTAATTGAATTGTTTACTTAGCGGCTTATATTTTGTAAGCCGCTATTTTTTTGACCATTCATCTATTAAATTTGCAACAAGCCCTGTCCATCCTGTTTGATGCATCGCTCCAAGCCCTCTTCCGGTATCTCCATGGAAATGCTCAAAAAATAGCAAATTGTCTTGCCAGTGCTTATTTGTTTGTAAGATTTCATAATCTCCAAACACAGGCCTCTTTCCACTTTCATCTTTTTGAAATATTTTGATAAGCCCGCTTGCTATATGATTTGCCATTTCTTTAGCAGAAATATTCTCTTTTTCAGAAAGCTGAATTGAGAATTTAGAATTTGTATACTTATCTAATTTTTTTAATGAATCAATAAGTAAAAACGATGTTGGAAACCAAATAGGACCTCTCCAATTTGAATTTCCTCCTTTTAACGTTGCTACAGCTTCAGCTGGTTCGTAGCAGATGCTTTTTCCCAGCAACACATAGGGATTTTTTGCGTATTTCTTTGATAAGCTTCTGACTCCAAATTCAGATTTAAACTCACTTGGATCCCAAACCTTATGCAACACTTTAGCAATTTGATCTTTTGTGCAAAGAGCTAATAAGTACCGCTTTTTTCCATTGTCATCGATTTCAGACACGCACCTTGAAACAAGATCCTTTCTATGTGTCAAAAACCAGTGAAAACTCTGTTTAAACTCTTTAAATTGACCTATCTCATCTTCACTCAAACTATCAATGGCATAAAGCGGAATAATCCCAACTAAAGACCTTACTAAAATCTGTTCATTAGATCCATTTGGGAAATTTAAAACATCATAAAAAAAGCCTTCCTTTTCATTCCAAATCTGCACATCTCTAGCGTCGGACTTATGAAGCGCTGCAGCGATATATACATAATGCTCAAAGAATTTGATAGCCATAGCTTCATAGTCCGCATCTTGTGTAGCTAGCTCTAAAGCCATTCTCATAAGAGATAGACAAAACATTCCCATCCAACCTGTGCCATCAGATTGCTCTAAGACGCCTCCTCCTGGAATCGCAGAGCTTCTATCAATAACTGTGATGTTATCTAATCCTAAAAACCCGCCTTCAAAAACGTTATTACCCTTTGCATCAACTTTATTGACCCACCAAGCAAAATTGATGATTAGTTTATGGAAACATTTCTTAAGAAATGAAAAATCTTTAACCCCTGTTCTTTCATATTCCATTTCAAAAAGCCTTAAAACAGCCCAACCTTGTACTGGTGGATTCATCTCTGAAAACTCCCACTCATAAGCTGGGATCTGTCCATTCGGATGTTGAAACTGATCAAATAGCAATAACCAAAGCTGCTCTTTAGCAAAGTCAATATCTACCAAAGCTAAAGTAATTGTATGAAAGGCTAAATCCCAAGCTGCAAACCATGGGTACTCCCACTTATCTGGCATGGATAGAATTCTCATTGACACTAAGTGTTTCCAGTGCCTATTGCGAAGCATCTCCCTTCGCTCTGGTAGAGGATTGTTTACATCATCACCTTTGAGCCATTTTGCAACTTCAAAATAATAAAATTGCTTACTCCAAAGCATTCCGGCTAGCGCCTGCCTTTGGATATTTTTTTCATCTTCACTCAACTGCTTTGGATGAATAGAATCATAAAACTCATCAGCTTCAGCTCTTCGAGTCTGTATAATCTTCTCAGCATCTTTTAAAGGATCTTTCAGCTCTTTGTTTACAAAGCGAAAATAGTAGGTTTTGGAATCTTTCTTTGGAATCACCTCTTCATAGCAAAGAGTAGCTTTAGTCCCTACCTGCTCTGGGTTAATAGCTTCCTTATCACCTTCAATGATATAGCGGTGAAAAGCATCTTTTACATATTTTGAGTTATTTTCTTTCCCTTCTAAAATTTTGTGGTTTGATTCATTGTTTGTAAACAACGGTTTAGACTTTTGATCTCCGTAGAAATACCTTTTTCCAAGCTTATACTCAAAAGGAACAATCTCTATTGGATCAGCCTTTGTGTCGTCACATTCAAGACAGTTTACCTCATCATGGCTCTTAGAAGATATACAAGGATCTTCATGCCCCTTTGAGGGTTTTTGAAAAGACTTTCGAAAAACTAGCTGAGGAAGTAGGTATAATTTAGCGTCTTCATCAGCTCTATTGAACACCTCAACTTTTATAACGATATCTTCTGGATCTTGTTTTGCAAATTCAATGTAAATGTCAAAATACTTATCCTGATCGAAAATTCCTGTATCTATTAACTCATATTCTCTATCAGATTTATTCCTTCTTTGGTTTTCTTCAATCAGTTTTTCATACGGAAAAGCGCTATGAGGATACTTATACAAAAACTTCATATAAGAGTGCGATGGTGTATTGTCTAGATAGTAATAGTAATCTTTAACATCTTCACCATGATTACCCTCATGTGGGCTTAAACCAAAGATCCTTTCTTTGAGTAGCGAATCATGCCCATTCCAAAAAGCAAAGCTAAGTGCCATAACCTGAAAGCGATCGCATATCCCAGCAATTCCATCTTCTCCCCACCTAAGAGCTTTAGATGGAACCATATTATAGGTCAAATATCTCCAAGCATCTCCGTTATTGCTGTAATCTTCTCTAACAGTTCCCCAGGACCTTTCAGAAACATATGGCCCCCAGCGATACCAAGGAAAAATTGGCTCATTTGAAGCTTTATTTTGCATCCTCTGATGCTCTTTTGTCTGTTTATGTTTGTACATAAAACCTTAAAAAAATCAGTATTTAACAAATTTTTTTTTATAATTTTTAAGCGTTTATTTCAAAAGAAAAGGATTAAAAAGATAAGTCTAGTCTAAAAAAAGAGAGAGCGTCTCTTTTAAAAGCAAAAAGCCCTCTGAAAAAGGGCTTTTTGTTTTACAGCTACTATATACTGCCTATAATTTTTTTAAGTGCTAAAAAAATAGCCTTGTATCCTCGACCTGAACTAAACATGGCGAAGGTTTCTTTTTTCTTTCCTTCTTCATCAGTATAAGGAATCACTGCACCTACTCCCGCTGCATCCCCTTTCAAATCACAAGCTACCACTCTTAGACCCGAATAATCAACAGACTTCATTTTTTTTGGAAGAGTTCCAGAAATGCTAAGTGGATCTGCTGAAGAATCGCCGTCAGGAGTTAGAGAGTCAAATTCAACCTGAAATTTATCCTTAGAAAATTTATTAACATCAAGATTTAAAAACCCTAGAGCACCGGAAAGAGATGGGTTATTGTTGGCTTTTGGAAAAGCTTTTTGAGCACCTCCAAATCCTGTTTCAAGAGAATTAATCCTTTTTAATTTATATTCTTTAGAACCATTTTTATATGAATACGTTTTATTAAAGTCTCCATCATTTAAGGAAATAATAGCATTATTCATTGAGTCTACGACAATGCCTAGGACACCTCCTAGATCCGAAGATGTTGTAACGACTTTTTCATCAGGAGTATCCCCCAAAGAATCAGTTATCGCAACAACCTCATCGGCAGAGTTTTTGTATGTGATAGCAACGTCGTAATTTTCATTACACGATGCTAACGATGAGTCTGCAACGACTACATCACCTACTCTGCTAAGAGTTTTTGTTGTATTATACGCTCCACCTTCCTTGGTCTGATAACTAGCTTTGACTTTTTTGTCTGCTTCATAAACAACTACTGCAGTTTTTTTAGCAGGATTTTTTACACAAGCGTCAACCAAGGTAGCTTTTGTTGCAACTAACTTATCGTAAATCTGTTTATCTCCTTTTATTCCAAGTGCTCTAATTTCTTTTGTTCCTTGAGTATTTGTAATCTCAACTATAATTTGTATTGAACCTCTACCTACTTGTACCGCTTTAACTTTGCTAGCTTTCTTAATGTTGCTTAAATTTTCGACAGCTTTTTTTATTGGAGTTTTTTTACTGACATCAACAAGTTCCACTTCCAATCTCTCCGAGTCATTAATCTTTGCAACCCCCACTCTCCAACCTGAAACACTCCAATCAGCTTTGTAGGGAGTAACAGCAACCTGGTCTTTAGCTCCTCGCTCTCCCCAAGATGCAAATCCCAAAGAAATTGAACTGTCATCAAAATTGTCTGCGGATGAGACATGAAGTGTAACCTCTGCTTTTGTTCCATCGATATTTTTAGCAACTGCTACCGCATACTTTCCTGTTGACTCATCAATGCAAGAGGCTGGTAAATCTAAAACTCCTTTATCATATTTACCTGTGCTAGCTTTTATCTTTGACTCCATTAGCTCTGATCCCTCTGGCAGAAAGTTTGTTAAACCTACCACCAACTTCACCACCTTATCTCCCAGATTGAAATTTGTAGCTTCTGCTTGACTGCTATTAAGTAAGCTAGCTGCGATTACTCCTAAGCATAAACGAGAATATATCTTCGATTTGTTAATCATAAATGAAATCCCTTATTGTTAGATTTACAAACTCCGTCAATGTAAGTAAAACATGCCTCGATGTCAAAAAAAAAATTTGTTCATCGAGTGGTGTTTTACTTTTTAAGATGCTTTGTGAACTTTGCTATTAAAGCAAAAAAAAGCCCCTCCATATGGAGGGGCTTTTTTTGAGGTTAACGCAATATTAATCTACAGATTTTCTATCCTTACTGTTTTAACAATAACTAGAAACCAAAATCTTGAGCCAGTCTAATGATAGTTTCAATAAATTCCCCTGGACGTTTCTGCGAGGAGAGTTGATATAACACCTGATGCATAGTTCCGTCATCATCAATATAATAATCACAAAATGCAGCAGCTGATGCATTTTGTTTTGCAGCTATAACAACGCTTCTTACCTTGTCATAATCAGCTTCTTTAAATTTTGTGTTTCTTTTAGAGACATAACTAGCAATAATATCACTTACCCCTGTTGGATCTGTTCTAACTAGAGAAAATTGATATTTTCTAGATCCTATTTTGCTTGCAAGAAGGGATAAAAAACTTGAGTTTAGAGTAAGGGTTGTGTTGCTATTACCTTTTTGCTCTGAAACACTAACTCCTGTGTATGGCTTCCCTAAAGAATTAGTTGAATAGGTGACTACTTTTTCATCAAATACAGCAAATCTTTGACTATATCCTCCAACATTTGCAGCTAATACAGTACTTCCATAAGAATTTGCACTAAGTTCTGTAATAGCATCAATTTTACCACTGGCAAGAACTGTTATTTCAGTAGGAGCCTCACTTAAAATATCAGAGACTTGAGCCAGCTCTGATCCAGTTAAGTAAGCGATATAGCCCTGTCTTCGTTCATTAGACGTCAGTATAGTTGATCCTTGAGACACAACATCAGCTAACCGACTAACTTGTTTAGATGTTGCATAAGCCCCACTTTTTGATGTTTGATAAGCTGCATAGACTTTATTAGATTTTTCATAGACAACACAAGCTGTGTTTGCTGTATTTGCAAAAGCTCCAACAAGACTTGCAGATTTCACAACACTTTTCTTATAGACCTGCGTTCCGTTTTTTATTCCAATAGCGCTAATTTCTACTTGATTGCTTTTATTTTTGTGCTCGACAACAACCTCTGCTTGCCCTGAGCTTTTTTTAACTACAAAAACCTTACTAACACCTGTTAGTTCTTTAATATTTTCGATAAGCGTTTCTTTCAGCTCTTTAGACTCAACAGAAACGGATTTCACCACAAGTTTGTTATTAGGAGAGCGAAATGCAAAAAGGGCCGTTGTATCATCAATCCAATCTACGCTTACATTTTCTTTTGAAGCATCGGTTGTCCAAACCGTATCACCAAGTTCAATCTGTCTATAGGATGGCAGAACAGAAGGGTTAGAAATGGTAGCTTTTACTGTTGCTTTAGAGCCACCTTGGTATCTAGCTATTGCTGTTACAAATTTTCCAGTAGATGCATTAAGAGAAGAACTGACTATATCATAAACGTTCTTGTCAAACTCAAGGTTTTTCCCAGGTGTAATCATTTGGTTATCCAATACTTGCCCTACCGGTACAGCACTCTGAAGACCTCTTTCGAATGCTTTAAAAAAAGCCTCATAAGCCTCATCCTGTTCACAACCACAGAATAAAATCACTCCTGTCACTAAAAATAAATGTGGGAACATTTTGTAGATACGCTTCATAAAAACAACTCCTATATTTTTCAAAATTTAATTTTTTTTTTTACAGTAAGCATCTCTTTGCTAAAAGTCAAAAAAAAAGCATTGCTACCAAACGCCTATGAAACGCGTTTATTTTTCTCCTTGAATCTACCTTTTAGACACTGTATTAAAACATCAAACAAAGGAGTGTTTATGAAAGCTATCGTTTTAAAACCAGGAACAACGTCCATTCAATTAAAAGATGTCGAAGAACCAATGATCCAAAAACCAACAGACGTTAAGATGAAGGTTTTGTCCGTTGGCATTTGCGGCACAGATAGAGAAGAAGCATCTGGTGGCAGGGCTGACGCTCCTCAAGGTGAAAGTGAACTTGTGATAGGTCACGAAATGTGCGGACAAATTGTCGAAGTAGGCTCTTTAGTTAAAGATTTTAAGGTTGGTGATTACGCAGTTTTTACAGTTCGCAGAGGATGTGGTCATTGCGAGGCCTGTTTAGCAGATCACTATGACATGTGTTATACCGGGCAATACACAGAAAGGGGCATTAAAGGTAGACATGGCTACCAAGCAGAGTTTGCAGTAGACGATGAAAAATATTTAATTAAAATACCTGAGACTATCAAAGACATCGCTGTACTAACAGAACCAACAACTGTTGTTGAAAAAGCCATTGAAGAAGCATGTCATATCCAAACTAGTCGACTCCCAGGGCATAATAAAGAGAGCTGGCTACAAGGAAAAACAGCTTTAATCGCAGGTCTTGGACCTATCGGGCTTTTAGGAGCTATGGTCTTAGCTCTCAGAGGAGCTAAAGTTATAGGAATAGACATCGTTGATAAGGATAGCTCGAGACCAAAAATCTTAGAAGAGCTTGGAGGAACATATATCAACGCAAAAGAAACCTCATTAGATAACCTTTTGAAACAACACCCTCAAATCGATTTAATTTTAGAAGCTGCAGGAATCGCTAAACTTGATTTTGATTTATTCGACATCTTAGGAATGAACGGGGTGTATGTTTTAACAGGAGTGCCAGCTGAAGGCAAACCCCTTGACGTCAATGGAGCACACATCATGAAACAAATAGTGCTAAAAAACCAAGTGGTTTTAGGAAGTGTTAACGCTAGCTTTGATAACTTTCATTCAGCTGTAAAAGACCTAGAGTCAGGGCTCAAAAAATGGCCAACTACTATCCCGAAAATCATCTCTCATAAAATCCCTTTCAAAGAGTTTGAAAAAGTTTTATCTAAACACTCCCCCGATGAAATTAAGGTCATTATAACTTGGGCAGCTTAATGATTATGGACGCAAAAGCCTTCGGCATTTTAGAATCTAAGTTTTGTAAAGGGAGGCTTTTGTGAGATCCAAAAACGTTTTACTTTTGATTATTTTAGCTCTTTGTTGGGGCCCATCATTTTTCTTTATCAAAATCATTTTAGAAGAGATCCCGACATTTACTTTGGTAACGCTTAGACTCTCTATTGCAACATGTATTTTGTATCTCATCATCAAGGCTCAAAAAAAGAAACTAACCCCCTTTCTAAAATACTGGAAAGAATTTGTGATTATGGGTTTTTTCGCTTCAGCTCTCCCCTTTTGCCTTATCACTTATTCTGAGACAAAAATTCCGTCATCATTAGCCGGAATTATCAATGGATCCCCTCCAATATTTACAGCAATTTTAGCTCATATTTTTTTAGAAAATGAAAAGATGAGCTTTAAGAAAATCTCTGGGATTTTAGTTGGATTTTTAGGAATATTAGTCGTATTTATGCCTTCGATCCTAAAAGGATTGGATGCTAATATTACGGGTATTAGTTTAGTTGTTATTGCTTCAATCTCCTACTCGATTGCCATGGTTTTTTCTAGAAAAAAGCTATCACACCTTCCCAATTTGATCGGCCCTATATTTCAAGTAATGATGGGGGCTTTAATTGTCCTGCCGTTCTCGATTTTTGTTGATAAATCGTACACTCTCTCCATCCCTTCTCCAAAAATTATTACCGCTATCTTTAGCTTAGCTATTCTTGGAACAGTTTTGTCATTTACGATATATTACGTTCTTTTAAAAACAGCTGGAGCTACCTATCTTTCCACCTCAACCTTGCTCTTTCCTTTTGTCTCAATATTCTTAGGTGTCGTTTTTTTAAAGGAAACCCTTGGCTGGAATGAATACCTTGGATGCTCACTCATTTTGCTTGGTTTGACCATTACAAATTCATTAATAAAAGCAAAAGATCTCACAAGTCTTTTTAAAGTTAAAAAGCTTGTACGTAATAAAGATAAAACATCTAACAAGAGCTAAGCAAAAGATAGGTTTGGTCCTTTAATAGGTCTTTTAGGCTTTCATTTGAGTTAATTTGATACAATTGACCTGTGATTATGCACTGATAATCGCCAGTAATTGAGTCTGGAATACTCAGGGATTCATCCGTTAAGTCCATAGACAAAAACCTTCTAGCAACAACTAAAAGCTTTTTGTCTTTGCTGACCCTGGCATAGGAGACGAAAAGTGACTTTGATTTTTCACTTGAGTTTATAGGGATGTATTCCCCATTGAAAATTAGATCTTTGTTAGCTTTCCTAAACGTAAATCCAGCACTTAAAAGCTTCATTTTTTCTAAATTAGTTGTCATGGGAACTGGATCGTTCTCTAAAAGAGCCTTTTCTCGTTTATCAAAATCCACATCTCTTCTGTTATCTGGATCAACAAGCGCAAAATCAACCCACTCTGTTCCTTGATAGGTGTCTAAAGCAGCTGGCAGGCCAATTTTTAAAGCCATGCAGCTCAAAACATTCAAATAACCCAGTCTAGCCAAAGGCTTAACAAACTCCCCTAAAGCAGAAATAGATGTGTTATCTTCGAAGAACTCTATCAAGAACTTAGAAATCGCATGTTCATATGAAACGTTTCTTTCTGTCCAACTCGTATAAGCTTTAGACTCTTTCGCAGCCTTAAAAAAATACTCTTCTAACCTATTTTGAAGATCTTTTTTTTGAGTTTGATCTATAGGAGCGTCTGGCCAAAGCCCAACAAGTGTTTGGTACATGAAATATATCATGTTTGTATCAAGATACTTAACTGACATATAGTTTTTCTTTTGAAGCTCATAAAGCGTCTCACAAAAATATTGAAATTGATCGAAACATTCACTAAGAGCTGCTAAGCGTAACCTAACACCTTCACTACGTTTAGTGTCATGAGTCGAAGAGGTAATCCACGATAATGGAGATGTGTTGAGCTTTTTGATCATTCTTTCATGAAATTCTAAACTTGTAATTCCAAACAGATCTAACCAACCGCCCACTTCATTTAACGCTAAAAACTTGTTGTTGTTGTAAAGATGAGTGTCCTCAAAACCTTTAGCCATAATCGACGGACAAATTTGCTGAAAACGCATCACAAAAGATATCTTATCTTCCAAAAAAGGACTTTGAAGCTCAAACACTTTTTCAAGCTCATCTAAAACATTTTTGTAAGAACATTTTGATTTAGCTTTTGCAAAGCTAATCTTCAAAATAGCTTTATCCTGTAAAGAAGGCTTTTCTAAACCTTTTTCCAAATACGTTCTATAAACTGGAAATGAGCAAAACAAGCAAACAAGAGCTTCATAAACCATGAAATCCTCAAAAACAAGTTGTTGTCTTTTACAGATCATTTGAAGCTTTTCTACTAACTTGTCGATCTCTGACCGTAGAGAAACAGCGGCTATAGAACGTTTTTCCTCAAAAAGCTTGGCCTCTTCATCTAATTTAGAACCTACAAATTTTTCATAAAAACTATACACCTCATCTTGTTTCATAGGATTAATAAAAAGATGTGTCATCATGTTTAAATGCTCATAACCAACAGATCCTAACACCTGCCAGTTTTCTGGAATCTCTTCATCTTTTTCTAAGATTTTCTCTACGGTGACATACAGCTGTTGGTCGAAAGGCACTTGAAGCCATTTGAAATACTCTCTAGGGCTATAAAACCCATCTGGGTGATCAATCCTCACGCCTTGAACAACATCTTCTTTAATAAGCTCTATTAAAAGTTTATGATATCTATTAAATAACTCCTTGTTTTGCATAGAGACTGCAGCAAGCTCATTGATATCAAAAAACCTTCGATAATTGATATTTTTGGGAGCGGCTCTCCAGTACTCAAACAAGTAATGTTGCTTGGCAATCAAATGACTCAAAGCTTCATTATCATTTGAAATTTTCTGACAGAGGTTAGTTAGATTGCTTAAGTTACCTTGTTCAATTTCTTTCCAAAGCTGATATAAACTCTGACTTTTTTTGGAATACGAAATGGTAGTTAAATCAGCCGCGGCTTCACAAAACCTATGAGCTTTAATACCCTCTAAATGTTGTATAATACTTCTATAAGACGATATGGCAAGAGGATACTTTATATTGTTATAACAAAGCCAAAGCTCGTGATTGGATAAACACAACTGAAATTTATTCAGTTCAAGACTCTCTTGATAACTCTCTTCTAAAACAGGCAACATTACCTTGTTTTTAAGGCTTTTATTTGTCACATCCCAGCTTATATCAAAATCTTGGGCATGCTTTGAGTTCTTACCGTGTTTTAAGACATCTACCCACCACGGATTGGTAGTATCTGTAGACATATGATTTGCAACGACATCAACAACTAAAGAGATCCCAAGTTTTTTCGCTTTTTGACTAAGGGTAAGTAGGGCTTGTTTACCTCCCAGATCTTCACTAACAACAAGAGGGTTAACTATATCATAGCCATGAAGACTTTTAGGTTTAGCTTGAAAAACTGGCGAAAGATATAACGCATCTACGCCAAGTTTTTGAAAATACTCAAGCCTTTCTATCACAGAACTAAAGGGAAACTTGTAGTTTAGCTGCAAACGGTAAAGGTTTACAAAAGCGTGTTGACTCTTAGAAGGCGATTTCATTGATACTGATAAAACTGACAATAGGGTTTAAAACCTAATTGATGATAAAAATAGCATTGCTCCTTTAAAGCTTTAACGACACTATAATGATATCCCTGGTGCTTTGCTTGGCAAAGCATCTTCGATGTTAAATCAACAGTTAAATCCCTTTTTTCAGCTTCAAATTCAGATGATATGCAAGTTGAGATCCCAGCTATTCCATTTCCTAAATAAAGATCGCCCACTATTGCTGGTTTATTATTTAAATATCCTACATAAAGCTTCACGGGATCAGATACATTTAGATTTAAACTTCCAAGTTTTGAAAAATATTCATCTATAAATTTCGATGTTTTCCCAGAATTTTTTAAAACCTTTAAAAATTCATCAATCCCAGCTTTTGACAAAACCTGCTGAACATGAAACCCTCTTATGTAACTTAGTCTCTTCCTAAAATGAGATAAATTTATAAGCATACAAAAGCTATCTTGGACCTTTTTTAACCCAAATTTGCTTAAGGCATTTTTTGCATCTTCATCTAAAATTGTAGGCCCTATAAGCCAGGTAAACGGGCGGTTGTTTTTTTTGATATAATCTAGAGGTTGTAAAATATCTTCATTTTGCAGCTCTTTGTCAGATTTTGTCATAAAGACATAGTTATACCCTTCAGACTTAGTCTCTGTGTCAACAAGTATAAAATGGTCTTTTTTTAATACCTTCATCTGAGGATGCTTTGAAGCAAAATACAGATTATGCCCTATGATATTTTTCTCGATTGCCTCTAGTAGCGTATCATCTGTATGATCTCGAATTAGCCAATTTCTCATAATATTTTTTTCCAGTTCAAGAGCTGCATTTTGGACAAAACTTTTCATCTGTCAAGAATTTTATGAGTTTTTTCAAAAAAAAAATTAAGTAATAAATTTTACCTTCGAAAAGAATTTTAAAATCTCTTAAAATGTTCCCAAAAATTGGTATTATGTATGAATAAGAGTAATCTAACAGTTGCTGTAGGACTTTCAGGAGGAGTTGATTCATCTGTTTCAGCTAAACTATTGAAAGATCAAGGCTATAATGTCATAGCCCTTTTCATGAAAAATTGGGAAGATGACGAACTTTGCCCAGCCGCTAAAGATTACCAAGATGTCATCAAAGTCTGTCAAACACTAGATATCCCCTATTACACGCTGAATTTTTCTGAGACGTATTATGAAGAGGTTTTTCAAGAGCTTATAGACGGACTAAAAAAAGGAACCACTCCAAATCCTGATATCTTGTGCAACAAGGAAATCAAGTTCAAGCACTTCCTCAATCAAGCAAAAAAACTAGGCGCTGATTTTTTAGCGACTGGACATTACTGCCAAGTTGAACGCTCAAATGATCAATTCAAGCTAGTACGAGGTCTTGATACCAATAAAGATCAAAGCTATTTCCTCTATACGCTAGGGCAAGAACAATTAAAGCATGTGCTGTTTCCAATTGGACACTTAACAAAACCGGAAGTTCGCTCAATTGCTAAACAGGCTAATTTAGCTAACTCAGAAAAAAAAGATTCCACAGGAATCTGTTTCATAGGCAAAAGAAATTTTAAAGATTTCATTTCAACTTACATTCCTATGAGAGAAGGAAACATTTTAGATGAAAGAGGAAACATCCTTGGCCGTCATCAAGGAGTCTTTTACTACACGATAGGACAACGAAAAGGATTAGGCATTGGAGGAGAAGGTGACGCTTGGTTTGTCATAGACAAAGATATTCATACAAATGAGCTCATCGTTGCCCAAGGCCACGATCACCCTAAATTACTTTCTAAGTCTCTTTTAGCTAATCAAATCCATTGGGTAAATACAGAAAATCTCAAATTTCCCCTCAAATGCTCCGCTAAAATCCGCTATCGCCAAAAAGATGAGCCTTGCATTATTGAATCTTTTGAAGATGATCAAATTAAAGTAACTTTTTTAAATCCTGTTTGGGCAGCAACCCTTGGTCAATCAATCGTTTTTTATGATAATCAAACCTGTCTTGGTGGAGCGATTATATCACATAAATGTGATTAAATTTTTTATTATTTAAATTTTGTTAAAACAATATTCTATGGTGTATTTTTAGATCAAAATTGGTTATGATATCGCTTTTTAATCAATTTAAAAAAATGAGCCAAGCAATGGAATCAAAGGCCTGTTCACACCATCTGCTTAGAAGAATCCTAGCAAGACTTTTAGATTACTCTTTTTTCTATAGTCTTCTTATTTTACCCCTTTTTTTTACTTCTTTAATTCCAAATGAAATGCTTCATCTAATGATAGGGGCCTTGATCCCTCTTTTTTGGATACCTATTGAAGCTTTCCTTCTGTCAACTTTTGGAACAACACCTGGAAAAAGCCTACTAGGATTGCACATTAAAAATGATCAAGAAGATACGTTACGGTTTCACCCAGCTCTAAAAAGATCTCTAAACATCTGGCTTAGCGTCTTAGCTTGCAGCATTTTACCTTTAACAATTTTTTCTAGTTATCGCAGCTATAAACAACTTAAACGATTTAATAAACTCAAAATTGATCAAAAGCTTTCAAGTACAGTTTATTTAAAAAAATCTTCGAAAATAAGAGTGGCTATAGCTTCTGCTTTAGTGTTTTTGTACTCGATCTTTTTTTTAGCGGAATATGAAATGAGAGATGTTTTGATCTCTGATAAAAGCTTTTTTTCATCAAAGCTTTTTAAAGAAGAAGCAGGCATGTGGACGGCATTTAATGACCCAAGAGGTGAATTTGTTATACACTTCCCTTCGTCTCCAAAGACCCATGAATCAGCACTACCAACTTCTGAGGGAAAAGATCCTTTACCTTTATCTGAAATCAAAATCGTACAAGATAAAATAGAGTATAACTTAAGCTACACTATCCTCCCAAAAAGCTTAACAAAATGGGGATCTTCTTTAGTGTTAAAAGGCTCGTTAAAGCTTTTAGCAAAACACACTCCTGGTGGAGCGAAAATATACAAAAAAAGCACAACAAAATTCAAAAATCACCCAGCGATTGATTTTATTTTAATTCGAAAAGGTGGTTTTGAATCTATGGGAAGACTTGTTCTTATTAAAAGTAAGCTCTACAAAGTAGAAGTCACTTTTCCAGCAAATAAAAAGACCGAAATCGCAGAAAAGTCTAATATCTTCTTACAGTCCTTTACACCGAAGTAGGTCAGCTCTTATCAACGCTTGCGTTAAGCTTTTGATAAACACCAACACCGATAATAAATACCGTTGAGGTCAATAGTAAAAGAACTGGATAAACAAGCTGGTCAAGCTGCGTTTTTGCGACCTCTATTGTTAACACAAGCCCCTCTAAAGCCAGAGCTGTCGCTATAATCACCACAAATTTTGTTAAGATTTCCCTTTCTTCTCTAGGTTTTCTTATATGTGAATGCTTGATGATTTCTTCTAAGGTTAAATACTTAGCAACATCGATTACAGCTATTGAAAAAACAATTAAGCCAACTTCATCTAGGAGATTGTAAACTGTAAACCCCCCATTCAACACATCTAAAACAATCGAATAAACTGCAGAACCTATGATCCAAAGGGATAATAAATATAAAATGCCACACCCTAAGATGTAGCCTATTTTAGAAAAAATGTGTACAGCCCTAGACTTATCATCCATAGGATAGCGCCCTCTTTTTTGCATTTAGACAACAAATAAACAAAAAATGCGCAGGATTCAATAAAAAATTTACAAAAGATCGTTATTTCTCTTAACATCTTCGATAATAGATCTAATTAAAACATGGACTTTTGAGCCCTTTAAATTCTCAAATTGGTATA
Organism: Chlamydiia bacterium; assembly: GCA_030427725.1. Taxonomy (GTDB): domain Bacteria; phylum Chlamydiota; class Chlamydiia; order Chlamydiales; genus JAUICV01. Next base: position 655,484 of record JAUICV010000001.1, read on the forward strand.
ATCTCCAGAAAAAAGAGGCCAAATGCAAAAATTATCCTTACTTGAAGCTCTAAAAGCTAAATTTCCTGAAAGCTCTTCAAACACTTTGAGAGAGTGGATTAAGCAAAAAAGAGTCCTAGTTAACAGTCTTACTGCACTTAAAGCCTCAGATCAAGTTTTGCCTACTGATCATATTGCTTTAGAAAAGAAAACGGCCCACCTTCAAGGAGGGCTTAAAATCGTCTACCAAGATTCTGATATTGTAGTTGTTGATAAGCCAGCTTTCATGCTTAGCGTTGCTACTGAGTTTTCAGACGATCTATCAGCTCATTGCATTTTAAAAAGACACTACTTTAAAAAAAGAGTCTACCCTGTTCATAGACTCGACAAAAATACATCAGGACTTTTGGTCTTTGCACTGAATGCAACCGCTAAAGAAGGCCTCAAAAGTCAATTTAAAAACAGATCTTTATCTAGAAACTATTTAGCTATTGTCCACAGAAAACTAGAAGAAGAAAAAGGCACGTGGAAAAGCTTTCTATCAGAAGGACCTGATCTTAAGATGAGATCCTCTCAAGTCGATAGTGAGGGAGTTTTGGCAATTACTCACTATAAAGTTATTCATACGACAAAAAACCTTTCGCTACTAGATATTAAATTAGAAACTGGCCGCAAAAACCAAATTCGAATCCAAGCCTTAGACAATCTATCGCCTCTTCTTGGTGATAAAAAGTACAAACTCATGGATGACAACTTTCCAAGGCTTGCCCTTCACGCATATAGATTACAATTTACGCATCCAACTCAAAAGAAAACTCTTTGCTTTAAATCTCTTTTTCCAAGAGAATTACAAGATATTATCGATGTAAGGGTCATTATAGGTGAAGAAGCTATATCGCTGCAGATGGGATAAAAAAATTGGTGGTGTTTGCGGAGGGCTTGCGCAGTACTTTCAATGTGATGCGACCATTGTGCGGATTGTAATCACGGCTCTTTTTTTCTTAACAGGTATGCTACCAGTAGCTGTCGCTTACTTTATTGCTTATCTTGTGACCCCCCTTGGACCTAAGGTCTATGTTGAAATTCCAGGTAGAAAGCTATATCGATCTCGTACCAACAGAAAAATTTCTGGCGTCTGCGGTGGTATTGGAGAGTACTTCAACATTGACCCTCTTATCATTAGGATCGCTTACCTAATTCTTTGTATCAGTACGGCCGTAGCGCCACTTTTGATTACCTATGTAATTGGTGTCATGATTATTCCGGAAAACCCTGACCAGATTTAAAAGCCTTACTTTTTAAATATTCCACCATTTTCTATACTCTCCTCATAATGCAAAGTTCAAATAAAAGGAATAGTCGTGGAGAAAACGTTAGTTGTTATTTTACTCGGTCCACCAGGTGTTGGAAAAGGATCACAAGCTACAAAAATCTGCAGTCAATACAAACTAACTCATATCTCAACCGGAGATCTTTTTAGAGAAAATATTAAAAATCAAACAGAGCTTGGCAAAAAAGCTCAAGATATCATGGCTAGTGGAGCCTTAGTTCCTGATGAGCTCGTTTTATCAATGCTTTTTGATAGAATTGAAAAGCAAGATTGTAAAACCGGATATCTTTTAGATGGATTTCCAAGAACTTTAGCTCAGGCTCAAAGTTTTGATAAAAAGTTGAAACCAACTGATAATCTCATAGTTATTAGCTTGGAAGCTAGCGACGAAACCGTTGTTGAAAGAATCAGCGGAAGACTCTCATGCAAAACATGTAACAGAATTTACCACAAAATCGTAAATCCTCCATCTCAAGAAGGTCTCTGTGATCATTGTCACGAAACGCTTTATCAAAGACCAGACGACAAAGAAGAAGTTGTTAAACGAAGACTTTCTGTTTATAAAACTCAAACAAAGCCTCTAATTGATCACTACAAAAAGCTAAATGTTTTAAAGACTATATCTGGTGAACATTCAATCGATAAAGTCTTTGAAGACATATCAATCGTACTTGCATCAACAACTGGAGAAAAAGTCTAATGAGCTCTAATCAATATGAAAATATTCAAGAGGATCTTAAAAAGTTTTTCTCCGATTGGGAGAGCTTTTCTAAAGATGACAATTACCTTTCAGACCCTCATTTGAAAGCTATGGCAACAGATATTGTGAAACTTTACGAAGACTCCAATACCCTATTAAAAAACCCCAAACTCAAAGAAGATGCAGAGCTAGCAATTTATATGCTATCAACTCCATGGGGCGCTCCATTTGTAGCAGACGCCACATTAATCGAAGCGGCAAAATCTTGTCTCGATGAATCAGTAGAGCCTCTAAAACATCTTTTAAAAGATTTCTCTAGCTACTCTGATGCATTTGATAACCAATTATATTGTATTTTTCAAGATATACAAGACGACTTAAATAAAGATTAGCTACCTAAAAATAAAAGATTGCTATATAGATTTTAAAAGAAAAAAACGAAAACCCATCAGTTGAGGTCTCTATCTATGAAAAAATACAGCCTTTTAATCAGTTTGTTTGCAGCCTTTTTACTCTGTGGTGGTGTCATGGGATTTATCAAGGCCTCATCTATAGCATCTCTTGTTATGAGCCTTTGCTTTTCTATAGGGCTGTTTCTATCTGCTTACGTTGGTAAACTTGGAAAAATTTGGGGCCTATATTTCGCAGCAGTTCAGATTGTAGCTTTGAATATTTTTTTCTTAGTTCGCTTCACAAAATCATTCGCTGTTTTTCCTGCAGGAGTTATGTGCGTAGCTACAACTTTGATCGGAATCCCTCTGCTTTCATATCTTACTACAAAAGCCAAGGAAAGAAAGTACAACTAGAGCAGATTTCTCGACTTAAACCTTTCAGAGACCACTTCCCACGAAATGTTTTTTATAAACGTTTTGATATATCCCATCCTATCTAAACCAAATTCTGTTAAATAAGCATGTTCCCATACATCCATAACAAGTAAAGGCTTTCCACCTGCTAAATGACCTAAATCATGTTCATTGATCCAACAATTATAAAGTCTTTTTTCAATGGGGTCTTCATACAAGATAACCCAACCTATGCCTCTCATTAAACCTGTGGAAATAAAGTCTTTTTCAAACGCTTCATAGCTTTTGAAATCACGAACAATTCTTTTATATAACGCTCCCTTATTATCAAGGGGCTTAACTTTGCCCATATTTTCAAAATAAAGTTCATGAAGTCTCATACCATCATATTCCCACCCTAGCCGCCTTTTTAAAGCACCAAAATTTAAGCTCCCTTCTTGATTGCTTAACTTAAGATCTTCAATCTGCTTTAACAGCTTATTAGTATTTATCACATAGCCTTCATAGAGTTTTAAATGCATTTTCAACAGCTTTTGATCAAGTCCTACAACCTCCGATAAAAGATGAGAAAAATTTTTACTTTTGAACTCAAAAGATGAGGATATTTTTTCAATAGCTGACACATGTACCGAAGCTAAAAAAATAAATAACAATAAACATTTTTTCATTTAAACCCTACTAAAATAACTTTTTAATTAATTGTGTTAACTATATTTTTTAACAAAACTAACAATTAAGATTTACATCAAATATTTATTTGAAACCTTAACCCCAATTAATTATCCTGGTATAATAGATGTCAATTTAAGTCAAAGATTGATAACGTTATGGTTAACACTATTTCACTGTACAGGTACCCTCAAAATACCTCGTTAGACAAGCCTGAATCAAGCATCTCTAAAAGTGAGTATTTTAAGGCTGTGAAAACAGCTCAAAAAGTCGATCACCAGATTTATACCAAGGAAAGACTAAATAGATTAGGCCTTCCAGTAACGTCCAATGCCACAGGAATCACAAATTTAGTAACAGCTCCTATTACATTAGCGACTATTACCTATAAAGCTATTAAAACATCGAAATCTAACCAACTCCCTTTTGATTACAAAGAAGCTTTCGTAAAAAGCGCTTCAACTACCGCCTCTTTTGTTCACGCTTTTGGCTTATTGTCTCAATACTTGTATGTATTTGCTGTAAAATTCGCATCTCCTCTTATTGCCACTTTTGCTGGAGCCATTTTCTACCCTATTGAAATTGTTTATAATGTATGGATGCTACAATCTACACACACAATCAATAAAACAATAAACGAAGACTTGATCAAAGCCTTGGCTCCTCTAAAAGATAGTAGCATTTACCAAAATAAAGCTAAGTTTTCAAAAGCTTTAAAAACGTTAGATAAACAATTAAAAGCCAATTCAAGCGACTTAAAACAACTTCTTGGAAAAGAAGTTCTAGAAGAAGCTAAAGCTGCAGTAGCTCACGCAAATTTTCGAATGAACAAAACCTTCAATATAAAAGAAGTACACACAAACTTGAATAAAAAGTTGTTAAAAACATACACAACAACCATACAAAAATCGATTCAAGCCCTTCAGAAATCTAGGCTAGATCTAAAGTCAAAAGACATTAAAAAACTTGATGAGTATGCTAGGAAGGCATACAAATCTCTACCTGCAGAAAAAGCTCTTTATCTTACATTAGAAAAAATTCAAAAAGCTCACGAAGATAAAAAAAACAAGCTGTCTAGACTACTTAGGCCATGGGTTGTTGAAAAATTCACAAGAGAAAGTGCCACTATCATCAAAAATTTACAAAGTGAAGACCCAAAACTTGTACAAAAAGGAATAGAACAAGGACTAGATCTTTTAAACGACATAAATTTTGTAGCCTCCGGGAAACAAACTGTTCACTTTAACGCTTGTGTCATGAACTTTATTTTGCTGATAATGCTAGCGGCAACCACAGTAGCTTTGCCTTTTGCGATTCCTGTTCTTATCAGTGTAACATTTTTTATATGGGGCGTGCTTGACCTTTCTATAAACGTTGGTTTACTCGATAGTCCAGATAAGAAATTCCATGTTGAAAACCTAATTCCGAACTGGGTTAAAGATAGCTATAATTACTTAAAGACATTAAGTATCTTTAAAAGCAACACTCCTAAAAGAAAAGATGTGATTAAAGATCCAAGATCTACTACTACTCAAAGAGTCTATACAAAAATAGCCTAGAGCTCATTTTTTAAATTTAGCGATTCTTTGAAAAAGAATCTGTTGCTCCAAAAGTATTGCTTTTTTTATCGTTGGCTTTTTCTATCTTTATCAATTGTATTCGCATGACGGGGAAACGTTTTGTTATTTTTATTGCTCTCTTTGGGCTGTTAAACGTCTTTTGCTATTTTTATATCGATCCAAATTTTGCTATTAACACCCAAGCCATTAGACGAGACTATTATGTTCTTTTGAAAATTCTATCAATCCTCTTCTCTCCACCCACTTTGCTTTTCATCTTTCCTACCCTGTTTTTTTCTGCTTTATTTATCCAAAAATCAAAAAAACAAGCTCTTTGGCTCTATCCTTTAGTCGCAAGTCTTATTTACACAAATGCAATCATCAGAGTTATTAAACTCACAATAGGAAGATCAAGACCAGATTACTTTCTTATGGAAAGCATCTATCGTTTTGATTTTTTCTCATTCGATAGGAACTTTTCATCATTTCCATCAGGACACTCGGCTACCCTAGCATGTTTTATTGGCTATTTAGCTTGTAAATATCCAAGACACGCTCTATCAATACTAGCTGGGGGGATGTTACTTTCAACTGTTAGAGCTTTCATAGGAGCTCATTACATCAGTGATGTCCTCACCGGAGATTTCTTAGGTTTTTATATCACCTGGCTTATATTCTATAGATTTAATAACAGCACAGCTTACTTGGATTACATGTCCTGTAAAACACAATCAGAAAAAGACTCAGATCTCATACACAAAAGCTCCTAAACTTACGTTTAGGAGCTTTTGTTAAATTTAAAGATGATTTTGATTCGTTACTTATTTTTTTTTGATAGTTCCAGTTTTTATTGTAACGTAATTTTCATCAATCTCCTCAACAAAGGTTAGAAAACCATCATCTTTCCCGATAGCCCCTACTAAATACGGTAAATATTTGAAATATTTACCGTGTTTAGACAAACTCAACTCTGTCACCTCATCTGTGTCAATATCTTGACCATTGTAGCAAAATTCTCGATACTCCATGACATGTTTTTTGCGACCAACTTCTAGTGCTACAATCTCCCAATAGCTTTTGTTGTTTGAGCTTGCTATTATCACCCCTAACGATGAAGTATCATCATCACCTGACCTTATCACAGGCACACTAGCTGAGCATAACCCTAAACTGTGTTTTTTTACTAAACCCTCACCAAGATTTGCTAACATTAGCTTTTGTTGAGATGCAGTGTTATAAACAATTGCAACTTCACCATCTGGTGCAGCTATAAACTCTAATAATTCTTTGTCCTCAGACTCAACTGTCTCTGAAACTAGAGTTCCTTTTAGATGTGAAAAGAGCTCTAATTCACCATCCATTTGCGTCTCTCCTGTCGTTATTTATCAAAATAGTTTTATCTCTTTAAAAAATTACAAGCAACCTCTAAAGTTAAGTTTGTTTTTTATCATTTCCTACAAACAGCCTATGAATGAGCCACACCCCTTAATCAAAAATAGATGGTCACCAAGAGCCATGAGTGGAGAAATCCTTTCTGAAAAGGAATTTATGCCGCTTTTTGAAGCGGCTTCTTTAGCTCCGTCTAGCTCAAATAGTCAGCCATGGAGGTTTTTGATCACAAAAGCTAAAACTGAGCGTTTTGAGCAGTTTTTATCACTATTATTTGAAGGTAATCGTATATGGGCGAAAAATGCATCATTGCTAGTTCTTGTTATCTCTAGGCTACATTTTGAAAAAAATGATAAATTTTCGAAAACGCATAGCTTTGACACAGGAGCCGCATGGGAAAATTTAGCTCTTCAAGGGTGCTTTCAAAATCTTGTTATTCATGGAATGGCTGGTTTTGATTACGTAAAAGCTAAAGAGATTTTTTCCATTCCAGATATTTATCAAATAGAAATGGCGATAGCCATTGGAAAACCTGGAGACAAAAACTCTCTGCCTGAAGAACTTAAGAAAGTTGAGTACCCAAAAGAAAGAAAACCCTTAGAAGAACTTATTTGTTTTGATTCATTTGCATTTGAGTAAAAAAAATCGAGCAAGTCATAAACTTGCTCGATATACATGGAGTGGTAGTGAAGTCTTAAAGACTTCAAAACTAACGTATTAGAGAGTAAAACTTACTTTTTAGAAGTTTTTCTTTTAACAGTTCTTCTAGCTTTAGGCTTAGAAGCTGTTGTTTTTCTCTTAGTTGTTTTTCTACGTGTAGTTTTTTTAGCAGCTGGTTTTCTCTTAGCTGTAGTCTTTCTTTTTGCAGTTGTTTTTTTAGCAGCTGGTTTTCTTTTAGCTGTAGTCTTTCTTTTTGCAGTTGTTTTTTTCTTAGCAGCTGGTTTTCTTTTAGCTGTAGTCTTTTTTGCAGTTGTTTTTTTCTTAGCAGCTGGCTTTCTCTTAGCTGTAGTCTTTCTTTTTGTAGTTGTTTTTTTCTTTGCAGCTGGTTTTCTTTTAGCTGTAGTCTTTCTTTTTGTAGTTGTTTTTTTCTTTGCAGCTGGTTTTCTTTTAGCTGTAGTCTTTTTAGCAGCTGGTTTTCTCTTAGCTGTAGTCTTTCTTGCAGTTGTTTTCTTACGAACAACTCTTTTTTTAGCTGGAGCAGCCTTCTTTGCAGCAGGCTTTCTCTTAGCTGTAGTTTTTCTTTTTGTTGCCATTTTGTTTTCTCCTTGATGGTATTACCAAATAGGATTTTTATTAACGAAGATAACGCTAATAAAAAATACAATATCTCCTACAATTTTTAATATACAAATAATTCAATATTTTATAAAACAAAAAAGTATAAACTTTATTTTACTTAATTAATTTAATTTTGTAATATGCTGCTCAAACCATCTTCTAGGCTTAAATTTACTAATTAATAAAATTTAATAATTTTTTTTTGAATTTCTACATTTTTGAAAAATAAATCTTAAAAAAACAAAGAAAAGAACTTCTTATTTGTGCAAATTCGAATGTTTGTAAAAGCATTCACTTTTTACAGTTATTTAAATTTCAAACCGTCACAATTACTCTATTATCCACCTAACTGTTAGTTAGATACGATTTAATCTGTGAGTTGTTCCCATTTTTGGTATAGTTCATTTAGCTTGTTTTCAAGCTCTTCACGTTTGTTTAATAACTTTTGCTGTTCTGTTTGTGTTGTTGTTTCGTAAAAGCCTGGTTTAGAAAGGTTTGAATTTATTTTTTCTAGCTCTAATTCACTAGAATTGATCGCTTTTTCACATTCTATCAGCTGATTTTTGTTAGATGTCTTTTTTTGTTTAGAGTTTTGTTTTTTTGAGTTCGATGAACTTATATTTTTAATAGTTTCATTTTCTGTTTCTGCATCTAAATACGTTTGATATCCTCCTAGATGAGAAACAATTTTTTCATGTCTAATTTCGATTACTCTACTTGCTAAATTCTCAATAAAAAACCGATTGTGCGACACAAACAAAACAGCTCCAGGAAACTCGATCAAAGCTTTTAGAAGCATTTCAGAGCTCTCCATGTCTAAGTGGTTTGTTGGCTCGTCAAAAATCAAAACATTTACTTCCCTTAACATGATCGTGCAAAGATAAAGTCTTGCTTTTTCTCCCCCACTTAATACTTTGATTTTTTTGTTAAAATCATCCTGATGAAACAACATTTTCCCTAAAGCATCGTAAATTTTTTGATCTGGAACATCTACAGTAGAATTTTTCAAAAACTCAAACAGCCTTTGCTCAAAATCTAGCTTTTTTTCAAATAGCTGTGGAAAGTAGCCAACCTGCACTCGATCTGCAAACTCAAAAGATCCTAAGTCTGCTTGCTTGTCACCTGTGATAATCTCTAAAATAGTAGATTTACCTATACCGTTAGCTCCAATAATTGCTACCTTTTCATCTCTTTGAACTTCAAATGAAACATGATTCAACACCTGGTGGTTTCCATAAGATTTTGATAGGTTTTTAACCTTAAGGAAAATAGCCGGAAGTCTCCCCCCTACTTGAAAGAAAAAATTGGGATAACATCTTGAAGAGGGTAAAAGCTCATGAGACAACTTTTCCATTTCTAAGCGATTTATGATTTTTTCTTTTGATTTAGCTTGTTTGGCTTTCGTAGCTTTTGCCCCAAACTTCTCCACAAACTGACTCAGTTGTTTTTGTTTTTTTGAGATATTTGCAAGAGCTGCTCCCTTTTGCAAAACTTCCTCTTTCTTCAGTTCGACAAAATCTTCGTAATTCCCAGGATAAATTTTCAACATTCCAAAATCTAAATCTATAATAGATAAGCTTACATCATTTAAAAACTGCCTATCATGAGAGCAAACAACAACGGATCCCTTAAACTCTGTTAAATAGCTAGCAAACCATTTAATTGTCTCTATATCTAAATAGTTTGTTGGCTCATCTAAAAGTAACAAATCTGGCTGATCAAAAAGCAGTTTAGCAAGCATTACCCTCACTTTGTATCCACCAGAAAAACTAGCTAGAGTCTCTTCTTGTTTTTCTAAATTTATCCCTAGACCTGAAAGTAGCGTTTCAATCTCACTTTCTGCTTCATATCCACCCAAATTTTGTATTTTTTCTTCTATCAAACTAAGTGTGTGAATGTCATCGTTTGAAAGTTCTTTTTCTAATAGCTTATCTTTTTGTAAAATGGCCTCATAAAGGTCTTTTTTTCCGGATAAGACTACCTCTTTTATAGGGAGATTTTCATAAAGATAGTAATCTTGGCTTAATGCACCAATTTTTGAATATTTAGGGAAGAAAATATCTCCGCTACTCGGAGCTAATTCTTGGCTTAATATTTTTAAAAACGTCGATTTACCACTTCCATTCGCCCCAACTAAACCATAGACATGTTTGGGCTTAAGCTGAAGCGTAACTTTTTCAAATAAAACACGATCAGCAATCTTCATCGAAAGATTTTGAATATTAAACACAGATTACCTAATTTGAAGTTATAAGAAGGTCTTTTAGAATAATTTGAAGCATTGGAAGAATTATATGAAGTCAAAAAGTGGTTTTTTTTACGTTTTAAGTGTGTTTTTTTTGCTTTTTACATGTTTTGTGGGGATTTCTGCTACAAAACCAAAATTTTTTAAAAAAACAACCTTAAAACAAAAAAACAAAACGTTACAACTTTATGTTAATCCCTGCTGTCCTTACTGTTCCAAGGTTTTACTTTTTATAAAAAAAAATCACATCTCTTTAGAGATAAAGGACGTAAGAAACCCACTTGTGAAGAAAGAACTCATTGAGATTGGAAAGAAATCTCAAGTACCATGCCTTGTAATCAATTACAAACAAGCACTCTACGAATCTGATGACATTATTGAGTATTTAAAAAAGTCTTAAGGCAAATCTTGCCTTAAGACTTAATGTATTAAATATTAAATAGTTAATCTTGATGTCTTTTTTGACCTCTAGCGAGAGAGCGTTTTGTATTGTAATCTACATCCTGCTCTTGCATCTGTTTTGATATGTACTTATGTTCTTTCGGGTGCTGTTTTGTGTGTTTTTTACGACTTGATTTACGATGCTTCATGCTATTGACTCCATGTAACTTAAAGTTAGCAATACCTCTGAATTTATTATTACACCCTAAATCCAGATAACTCTAATTTACAATTTGGCAAATTTAATTAAAACACGAAGCAATAAAATAAATTAATTAATTCTTAAACCGTTAAACGCTATTAAGTTAAACAAGTTAACAGACACATAACATCTTTACCACATAAGGATTAGTGAGTTGTGTGTTTTTTTAGTGAATCATGAAAGAAAAAACTATTCACTATAATCATAAAATCATATATCTGAGTGTTTGAACCTATGTAATTTATAACTCAATATAGGAGTTGGTTTTGGACGTCAAACCACTAGACACCCACAAAAGAGTCATTAATATCTTTGTTCTCGCTATGTTCAACGTGGCGATTATGGCTAGCCTAAGAAATCTACCTTTAATTGCAGAATTTGGTCTGGGCGCTATTTTCTTTTTCGTTGTCGTTGGCCTTGGATTTTTAATCCCTTGCGCACTCGTATCTGCTGAGCTGGCAACTGGCTGGCCAAGATCTGGAGGAATATATGTTTGGGTTAGAGAAGCTTTCGGCGATCGTTGGGGATTTTTTGCTATTTGGATGCAGTGGATTCATAACGTCTCGTGGTATCCCGCGATTCTATCCTTTGTGGCAGCAACAATTGCCTATATTTTTGATAGTACACTAGCCACAAATAAATTTTTCATTCTAGGAGTAGTATTAACGTGCTTTTGGGGCATGACTATAATCAACTATTTCGGCATTAAAACATCATCGATAGTGAGCACAGTTGGTGTTATTATTGGAACCTTGTTACCAGGTGCTTTCATCATAGGACTTGGGCTAGCTTGGATATTAGGCGGCCACAAACTTCAAATAGCTACAAATTTATCCTCCGTTATCCCTGACCTAAGTAGCATAGATAACATTGTCTTTATGGGTGGTCTTTTCTTAACATTTGCAGGACTTGAAGTTTCTGCTGCGTATGCAGGAGAGGTAAAAAACCCGCAAAAGAACTATCCGCGAGCAATAATTTTAGGTGGTCTTATTACATTTTGCGTCCTCCTCTTGGGGTCCATTTCAATTGCAATTGTTATCCCTAACAAAGAGATTAGTCTCGTAGCTGGTGTTATGGACGCTTTTAAGACATTGCTTGGTAAATATAACATTGGATGGCTATTACCTATTGTAGGAGTTCTCCTTGTATTCGGTTCCGTAGCAGAAGTCAACTCTTGGATCATGGGACCTGTTAAGGCTCTTTATACAACATCAATTCACGGAAACCTACCTCCAATTTTACAAAACCAAAACAAGTATGGAATGCCAACACACTTACTGCTATTCCAAGCACTTATTGTAACGGCATCATCTTTTGTCATTCTTTGGATGCCATCACTTAGCTCAGCTTACTGGATACTTAGTGCATTGAGCGCCCAGATGTATCTTGTTATGTATATCATGATGTTTATCTCAGCAATTAGACTTCGCTATTTAAGACCAGACGTTCCAAGAGCGTATAAGATTCCTCATCCACATAAAGGAATGTGGTTTATCGCAAGCCTTGGACTATTTTCATCTATCTTTGCAATTATCATAACATTTTTCCCACCATCTCAACTCCACGTTGGAAGCATATGGGCCTATGATGGATTTTTAGCAGGATCTTTATTGATAATGATTACAATACCTCTTATTATTTATCAGTTTAGGAAACCCTCTTGGCTTCAAGTTAATGATATAACAGAACAAAAGCAGTCAGCCCTACCACATGAATGATCTTCCTTTGTCGGAAAAACTTAGGCCAAAAGTTTTTTCTGAAATTTTTGGCCAATCGCACCTCTTAAGCTCAGAGGGATTTATCACAAAGCTCCTCAAGCACAAAAAACCTATATCACTTTTGCTTTGGGGGCCTCCCGGTTGTGGAAAAACATCTCTAGCTAAACTATATTGCCAATCATTTGATTTTCCCTATTTTGAAATCTCTCCTCTATCCCATGGTGTGTCAGAAGTTAAAAAGCTCATAGAAAAGCAAAGCAAAGAGCCTTTGTTTAAGAGACAAATCATGATCTTTGTTGATGAAATTCACAGGTTTAATAAAGCTCAGCAAGATGTTTTTTTACCCTACGTTGAAAAAGGCCAAATCATCTTAGTTGGAGCGACAACAGAAAATCCATCGTTTAGCTTAAACTCTGCACTATTATCTAGATTAAGAGTCCTTCCTCTTAAGCCTTTAAAAACTGACGCTCTAGAAAAAATCATGGATCGCTATATTTCTAGATCTAATGTTTCTTTTCAAACTGAAGCCAAAAAGGCGCTTATTGAATTATCATCTGGAGATGGACGACACTTAATTAATTTACTCGAAAACATCAGTGCATACGGCCTTTCTAAAGTAGATCTAAATTCTCTCAAAACGATCTCTCAGAAAAAACTCCCCGATTATGATAAAAACGGCGACCAGCATTACAACTTTATTTCAGCGCTACACAAATCAATCAGAGGTTCTGATCCACAGGCCGCACTTTACTGGGTTTCAAGAATGCTCTACGCTGGAGAAGATCCAAAGTATATTTTAAGACGCCTAGCTCGCATGGCCTCAGAGGATATAGGTCTAGCTGATCCAGAAGCCATTAGTATTGTTATTAATGCCTTAAAATCATACGAACTCCTCGGGTCACCTGAAGGTGATTTAACCATTGCCCAAGCTGTCGTATATTTAGCCTTAGCACCAAAAAGCAACAAAGTCTATGAAGGTTTTAAAAAAGCTTTTGAGCTCGCTAAAAAAACAGCTCACCTGCCCCCTCCTAAACACTTGCTTACAAGCCACACAAAGCTTGCTAAAGATTTAGGACATGGTAAAGACTACAAATACGATCATGACATGCCATCGGGATGCTCTGGTCAAAATTATTTTCCTGATGAACTTCCAAGAGATTTTTTCTACGAACCGATTGATAGAGGCTTCGAAAGGGAAATGAAAAAGAGACTCTCTTATTTTGATAAATTCAGAAAGAAATAAAAAAACCTTCGTGGGCAGCTAAACCAAACCTGGTTAAGAGCTTAAAATCTAGCCACCCGCGAAGGTAAGAATACTATGTTTACCTCAAGCTAAAAGGGCTTAAAAAACCAACCTTAGCCTATCTCTTTGAGAGATTGTGTTACCTTGAGGTGTCTGTATAAGCAATAAAGCAAATGGACAGACCTAGTCTCTTACAAAAAAAACAAAAACGCGGACTTTGTCACACCTCTTTTGTTTTGAGAGACAAAAACTCCCTCACGTTCAAGATAACATATTTTATAAATAATTTATGAACCAAAATTATTTAGTATAGATTTATGTCACTAATACATAAAAGGTAAGCTATAAAAATTTTCTAATATAACAAAAAAACTAACGAGATAAACTCCGTTAGTTTGTTGATTCTAAGAGCTTTGATATCATCAAAGCTCTTTTTTGAGAGTCTATTTACAGGAAATTACCTATAGACCGCTAGTTTTTACTCTATGGGATCGTCTTGATACAAAAATAAAAAAAGCTCTTCATCATTTAACGCTAGGTCATTATTGAAGTTGGCGATCACCCAGTTGTAGTTATCAATTAACATCTGAGGGTCATTTCCGCTTTTAGTATAGTCTATCTGAAACTTAAGCCATGAAAGCTGATCGTATAAATCTTCTCTGATCTCACAATCTGTTACGTACTCATCTAAGTACTCATTCATCTTCTCAAAATCATGTTCAATCTTATGAATTTGGGGTGACTCACCCTCAATTCGATCTTGGAATAGATTAAATCCTTCCATTCAAGCCTCCAACGGGTTGTTGTAAAATGCTTAAGTTCAGTTATTGATGTTAATAGTTAGTTAAATAAACCTCCCTAATCTTTAAATTAATAAAATTAGACAATAATAAAAACACATAATTAAAAAAAACCTCGAAGTTAGCTCTTAATTAACCTGCTTTAAATTTAATTTTTTGTTTTCTAAAGGATTAATAAAATTCTCCCAGGTAAATATCTTATTCTCCTGAGGTGCTTCTGTTTGAGTTTGTTCTTTCTTACCTTGGAACAAACCATGCTTCGATAAAAGAACTGGTATCTCTCCTTGAGAATCAACAAAGAGCAGACTCGTAGGCTCACCACCGTGGAGAATCAAGTTGTCTTTTGTTGTTGGAGATGAAACCAGTAGATGGGGAACACTTTTGGATATTCCAAGAGCAACACTAGGCTCTACAGACTTTTTGAAAAAACTCACACTGGGAGTATCCCCACCTCTTAAGAATGCAGAGACATCTCCTTCACTATCAGCAAGACCTAAAGCCGTACCACCATCTTGCATAGTCAATAGTGTTGCTACCATCTCTCCATTTTGATTTTTAATAAATAGTGCAGGTTGGTCTCCACCTTGGATTTGCATCCTTGAAACTTCTGAGCTATCACTTAAGACAAGCGTTGGATTATCTCCACCTAGCAGTTGCATTTGAACTCTTTCATTTTGACCCAAAAAGGAAACTTTAGCTACACCTGATGAAGCATCTAAAACTAAGACATTATGACCCTGAGGACCTTTTAAAATGATTTTATTGGCTTCAACAACGGATTGTTCAGGTTTTGACTTCATAGCCATGGTTAGAGCAGAAAATGCTAGGGCTATCACAATGAGCTTTAAGCTGTTGTTTTTGATCCATACAGTATTCATAAAAGCTACACCTTATTTTAAGCTCTGCTAAAACTTTCTTTTAAACAAATAGGTCGTTTTAGCGCTATAGACTTCTAAAAAAAACACCCTAAAGATATAGAAGGTGTTGAAGCTTAAAAGCTCCAAGCTTACTTATTATAATTAGAGCTTGCGAAAAGAGCTCTTTCTTAACGAAAAGATAAAAAAAAGCTCCTATAGCACCCGTTACAAACAGGGCCGCTACTAAGGAATATTTTTTTAAGCTATTGCTATACCAAAGGCTTTTCAATCCACCGTCCCTTTTCTTTTATTAGCTTTATAAGCTGTTCTACAGCCTCTGCTTCATGAACTGATTTTTTGACACACGTTTTACCAACATACAAATCTATGAAACCTGTTTTCGATCCTACATAGCCAAAGTCTGCGTCAGCCATCTCTCCTGGGCCATTAACAATACACCCCATAACAGCAATTTTAACGCCCGGCAAATGATCTGTTTCCTTTTTGATCTTTGCAGACACTTCTTGAAGATTAAACAAAGTCCTCCCGCATCCAGGGCATGCTATATATTCCGTCTTAAAGAGTTTTTTTCTGCACGCTTGCATGATCCCAAAACCGAGCTCCTTTTGATCTTGAAGAGAGCTTGTTTTAAGCCCAAGCCCAAGCCCAAAAGACTCTATCTCATAATCTAAAATCATCTTACCTAAGATGGCAGAGGACTCAACAATAGATGTTTCATCACAAGAATTTGAGCTAAAAGCTATTACAATCTCATTCTTGGGAAATTGTTTTTGTATCTCGAAAAAATGTATTAGATCATTGTGAAAAGTCTTTTCAGACATAGTTAATAAAATAGCATCAACACACTCTTTCTTAGCTTTTTGTGGGTTTGTGAAAAGTTTTTTAAATCCACTAGAAGTATATTTTTCACTAAACTCTAAGCTATCTATAAAATAGATTTTTTTACCCAGATCTTTAATAGCTTTTAGTTTGTCTAAGGCAATATAGTCTGAAACATCATCTGTTAAAATAACCCCATCGACAGTTGATCTATTATTTTCGGGTCTTCCTAACTGCATTTTAAAACCTAGGTCATCAAAAAAATGGTCAGAAAGTATATCCCTTTGTGTGATCATAGGGTAAAACTTAGTCTCTTTTGGAGATTTTTTTTCTAAAACTGGAATAATGGTAGCTGTTTTTTTTGCGAGCTTGGCAAGCTTTTTACAAGGTGGGATTTCATGCCAAGGATCTTCTGTTAAAGAAACTCGAATCGTATCCCCTATCCCATCTAATAGTAACGAGCCAATGCCAACAGAGGACTTTATCCTTCCATCTGATCCCCCACCAGCTTCCGTCACTCCTAGATGTAGAGGGTAATCCCAATTCAACTCCTGCATTGATCGAACTAAAAGCCTGTAAGCCTCTATCATAATTTTTGGATTAGAGGATTTCATTGAAAAGATGATGTCATGAAAGTTGTATTTTCTACAGATCCTTGCATATTCTAAAGCAGATTCAACCATGCCTATTGGACTATCACCATATTGACTCATGATTCTATCTGATAGAGAGCCGTGATTAGAGCCTATACGGATAGCTTTTTTTAAACTCTGGCATTTAAGAACTAATGGAGCAAATTTTTCCTCAATTCTTTCTAGCTCCTTTTCATAAGCCGTCTTTTCAAACTCGATCTGCTTAAAAGTAGCTCTTCGATCTGCAAAGTTACCTGGATTAATCCTTATTTTATCGACAAAATCACTAACTAACATAGCAGCTGGAGGATAAAAATGAATATCAGCAACAAGTGGAGTCTTATAGCCCTTTTGAACTAATAGGTTTTTAATCTCCTCGCAAGCTATCGCTTCTTTTTTCCCCTGAACCGTTACTCTAACAATTTCACACCCAGCATCAGCTAGTTTAATAACTTGCTCAACTGTTTTTAAAACGTCTTTAGTATCGGTTGTTGTCATAGATTGAATTCTAACAGGATTATCTCCTCCTACTCCAACGCTACCGACAAAAACCTCTCTTGTCTTCCAGGGCTTTTTCATTATTTTCCTTTGAAATTAAGGAATCTATTCTATAGAAAAGACTAGGCCCTCGTCAAATAAATCCTTAAGGAAGCTTTCCTGTGTCTGATGTGAAGAGTGCATCAATTTTCTCTGCCATCATAAAATCTTTTAAAGTAAGTCCTAATACTTTTTTGGTGCTAAGCTCTACGAATACACTATTGAAATCTATGGTTATCTTGGGATGATGATCCATATCCTCTGCACACGTAGCAATGTCATTTACAAATTCAAGAGCCTTTGAAAACCCCTGAAATTTAAAATTTTTTTTAAGAAATTTTAGCTCAACTAAAGTCCATGAGTCGCCAAGTTCTAGATATAAGCTTTTAATCTTTTCTTCATCTAAAAGTGACACATTCACAACTTCAGGAATATTTTTTTTATTTGAAAAAGTCATATAACAAGCTCTTTTATCATTTTTTCGATCCCTTCAGAAAGCCCTTTTAAATCATCTGGTTGCATATAACAAGGTGTTGTATAGATCTTATTTTCTATATCGGCAACAGACTCATCGACGCTAGCTGGCACCGGATCCATATTTAAATTTTCTAATACTTTGATAAATTTTGCATCTGTTCCCAAAGTGAGTTTTAGTCTTTTTTTTCCTTGGAAAACCTTAGCGATAATTATAGTTGCAATACATGTAGCACCGATGGATTTTTTAAGATTATGAAACTCTTCGATCGCATTGTGAAGATCTTCTAACACCTCAAAATCTTCTCCGCCTTCAGCAAATGTAGATAAATTCAAAGCTGCCCCAAAACCACCTGGAATTAGCAACGCGTCAAAATCATAGGCCTTTATTTCTGATAAAGGCTTTATCTTACCTCTAGCGATACGAGCTGACTCGGTTAAGACATTTCTTGTTTCATCTAGTTTTTCTTCATTAAGGTGATTTACAACTTTTTTCTGCTCTACATCCGGAGCAAAACATTGATAAAAATGACCTTGGTTTTCCAAATGCAACAAACACAAAACAGACTCATGTATTTCAGATCCATCTAAATGTCCACATCCAGATAAAACAACAGCAACTCTTCCCACAACTTATCCTCTAGCTAATTACCTAGCGCATATTAGAAAATTAAGGTGATATAATTCAATAAGATGTCAATTAACATTTGACTCGTTGCAGATATACTGTAGTCAAGCCAAACTCAAATTCCAAAAGCATTTGATCCAGGGTAATAAAATCAGTCGAGTAATCAGACAGAGGAAAGCTTACTGTAATGATGTTAGAGGCTCTACACTCTTTGGAAAATTTTTGACATAAGGTTTGAATTTCGTCCTTTTTAAGACACGTTCCGAAAAGATAGATGAAGTTACTGTCTTTTAAATCTACATTAAACAAGTCATCGCAAATGATTGTGAAAGGCTTAAGTTTATGCATCTTTTTCAATTGCATAGCAAATTTAGCATATTCTTGAAGCCACTCAACGCCTACATAATCACATTGGAAAAAACTAGTTAAAAACAAGCCTCCTCTATAGGTTCCAGCTCCAAGCTCAGTAAACCGATCATTTGAGCCTAAATCCCATCTTGAAGCCATCATTTCGTAAACTCTTAAAGGAGTCTCTCCATAGAGATACAGATGCTTTTTCTTTGGAAATTTTCTTTGATACTCTTTAGAAATCTCAAACGGTGTCAGATTTTTATAATGATATTTGAGCTTTAAATCTAAAACCTTAAATAAGCTATTACCATAGTACCGACTCACTTCAAAATCATATCGCCTCAGTTTTTTTAACCGAGTTTTAATACAAAGATAGGGAGAGATGAGCTTATCTAACAGATTGAGAAACAATACAAAACCTAAGATTTAAAGACAGGATCCAATTTTTCCCTTAGAATTTCAAGCGCAATCTTCACTTTCTCTGATAGTTACTCTTTGAATCAAAGATGACGATAAAGCCTGCTCTGGAGTCCAAGGATTTTCTATATTTGTTAACCCTTTAATCATACAATAGATTTCATCTGCTAAAACCTTAGAGTCCCCCGGAAGACTAGAAAACCTCTCTGAAGTCAAACTAGCGATAATCTTTTTATGGACCTTAGCAGCGCCCTGTTCAGGGTTTAATAAGCTAAAATTTCCCCGATGCAAAGAATACAGACCATCATCATCTATCGTGATAAACTTATTGTGATACTTTTCCTTTAAAGACTTAAGCAAAGATTGTGATAAAGGGCCAATAAATGATGAAACTTTTGTAAGATGTTTTAGCATAGTCCTGTTTTTTGGTTCTTTTGAATCAAAAGGCGTAAAAAAGAGCTCTTCTCCTGTTATTAAAAAATACAAATTTGCCCCTAAAGCAAACGGCATTTCCGATTCATGATATTTCCCTAGATATTCATAGGGAGATCGATACATTCTTGTGCATTGATAACTAGATCCATCCTCTTCAAGTTTACCTAACATGACATCTATAAACCTAAACTCGTTAACTCCCCTTAAAAGCATGTTGTCAGGTTTACAATCCCTTAGTGTTAAGCCCTTTTCTCGTAAAATTTTATAAAGATCGAGAGTTTTTGAAAAAACTTCGAGTGTAGCAGAAAAATCAAAACCAACAGCTTTATGACTAAAGGTCTTTAGCACATTTGCACCAAATGATTCAGTTATAAAATAGATGCTAGGACGCAACACTCCCGAAGTTCTTATCACTCCTTCTTCTAACAAAGGTAAAGCTAAAGCTGGAGCTAATTCATACAATTTTTTGTGATCACTAACCGCTACTCTTGCAGCTTGTTTAAAGGCGCTTTTAAAAAACTTAATCGCAACTTTTTCCGTTTTATCAACACTTTGCAATCGCTCTGCTTCTAATACTATTCCAAAAGATCCTTTTCCCAAAACTTTAGTCACTGAATACCCCTTCGGGAAAGAGTCTCTGATAAATACACCCTGTCGTCCTTTCCCAAAGACAAAATCACATAATGTGTTTAACATCTTTTTAGGAATAACAGATTTTGTATCTTCTGAAATCCTTACTGCAGGCTGCACATTTAAGTTAATAGAGCTACTATCGAATGAAACAGTAGAAAAAGTCACAATTGCCTCACATATTGCACAAAAGGCCGCAGAAGATAACATGCAAAGGACTAAAAATATAGGCTTAGTTTATTTCCAACATCGGTTAGCGATGTTTACCAATTAATGCACTGACCTGGATCTAACACTCTAAACTTCAATGGATCTATCTTACTTTTTTGCATCGATAAAAATAAATCATATGGGGGTTGCTTTTGCCCCTCTGATGAAAGTTTAAACGTATTCCAGTGAATTCCAACACTGAGTTTTGATTTTACTTCTTTGTGAATTTTTACTGCGCTTTTAGGACCTATGTGAACTGGAGCCATAAATAGATGAGGAACATAAGTCCCAATTGGAATAAGACTTAAATCAAACCCTCCAAAAACCTCTCCAATTTTAACAAAATCTTGCTCATTATATCCCGTGTCACCAACAAAATAGAATTTTTTAAAGGGTTGACCCAGTTTTTTAAAATCTAAAACCCAACCACCCCATAAGGTTTTATTCTTATCAAACGGCGTCCTTCCTGAAAAATGCTGAGATGGAACAAATGTGCATTGAATGTCTAAATCCTGAGCTTTTGATAAACAGATCGTTTCAGCTTCACCCCATGACAGCTCTATTATGTTTTTAGCTCCGAGTGAAAGAACTCTTCTTTTGACTCCTGAAGGAACTAAAAAGATCACCTCTGGATTACGTTTGAGGATCTCAAGCAAGGTTCTTTTATCAAAGTGATCATAATGATCATGAGAAAGCACTACAATATCAATAGGAGGTAAATCGTCCACCTTGCAAGGTGGATGATGAAGTCTCCTAGGTCCAAAATTTGCAAAAGGTGAACACCTTTCACTCCAGATGGGATCTGTAATTATATGAACACCTTCGACACAAAGGTAAAAACTTGAGTGATTTACCCACATCGCATAAGGCTTTTCTAAATCGACATCTTCTTGAGGATTAGGATATGAAAAGTCCTCTGGTCTTTTTTTTGGAAAAAAAAGATCATTATATGCCCCAAGTTGCCATAAAACAACATCCCATAAAGACCTTTTTATAGATCTAACGTGTGGATTGAAGTACCTTCCCCTTTTTTTAGGACAGGGATCAAACCGATTATCATTTTGATTTTTAGACATTTACAAGATACGATGTTTTTAATTATATTAACCGCATAACTTGATTTTATTTTATTAACTATTTAAATCAAAATAAATAAAACACAACACCACAAAACAACTTTTAATAAGACAAAGCTGAGTTCACTATTTTATATTAGAACTAATCCATAAAGCCCTATCAAAACGAGCTATTTTTTTTTGTCAGTTTATTTTTCTAACAGCAAGCTAGGGGATCGTTGTTGATCAGTTAAAGGAGGTCCAAAAAATTGCATAGGACCTGGTAATAAATAATTGTCTTCTACTTGCCAAGAAACTCTTTGAGATGCAAAAAACTGAAACGCTTTACCACCTAAATCAACCAATGCCTTTTTTATCACAGGTTTTGATTTTCCTTTTCTAGTTTCCATATTCATTAGAGATGTAATTGGAACTCCGAAAATTTCCCAACTTGAAACATCTTGACTCAGATTTTTAATAGCAGCCATGTAGCCACTTGCTCCGTTAGAAATTAAAGCAGCAGCTGTCTTTCCAAGAGCTAAACAGTACATAGCATCAAAGTTTGATGGGAAACCAGATCTTCCCTCATACCCAAAAAAGTGGGCTACAGGTGAAAAAGCGCCTTCAAATTTTTTTATCTCTAGTTGTTTTCGAACCATTTCTATAAATAGTTTTTCTGTCTGAATATGAGACACCTGAACATTGCCGTGAGGATCCCTATCTAACAAAAGCTGCTCTTGGATACTTTCTGGTAGTGTTTGAAACGTTTTATAAGACTCTTTATTCAAGGATTGCTCTAAGCTTTCTTTGCTAAGGATTTTTTTATCAACTAAAAGCTTGTTTAAAGCATTAATAAGCTCTTTCATCTCTGGGATAAATTCAATAACTCCTTCAGGAATTAAGATGACGCTATAGTTTTTTTCATTTTTAGATCTTTTAATAATCATCTCTGTTAGTTCAGAAACAATCTGCTGTAATGAGGTTTTATTCTTTTCGATTTCTTCACTAATCATTACAAAATTTGGATGAGTCAACAAGCTACACTCGAGAGCGATATGGGATGCAGATCTACCCATTAATTTAATAAAGTGGGTGTATTTTTTTGCAGATAGCGCATCTCTTTGGATATTGCCAATCATTTCAGAATAGGTCCTACAAGCAGTATCAAACCCAAATGAAATTTCTACCCACTCATTTTTTAAATCTCCATCAATGGTCTTTGGAACACCCACAACTTTTGTTTCACATCCATGTGATAAAAAATACTCCGCAAGAACAGCAGCATTTGTATTTGAATCATCTCCCCCGATAATCACAAGCCCATCTAAGCTTAAATCTTTCACAACTTGCAGAGCGCTACTTAGCTGTTCTTGGGTTTCGATTTTATCTCTTCCTGATCCTAAGAGATTGAAACCTCCAGTATTTTTATAACCATCTAGCTCATCAACTTTTAGTTCTTTATATTTTCCTTTTGTGATTCCAGAAGGTCCATCCAAAAAACCTATAAGCTGACTTTGACTATGGAGCTGATGTAATCCTGTATGCAGACCAACAATAACATTGTGTCCACCAGATGCCTGCCCCCCAGAAAAAACTACTCCCACTTTTAAAGCTTTATGAGATTTTGCTTTTTTCTCTACAGCTTTTAAAAGAGGCATTCCACAAGTATGAGGAAAAAGTTTTTTGACCTCTTCAGCATCTTTTTTAGGATTTAACACCTCTTTATTCTCAAAGCAAATGTTCGTTAAGCTCTCCAACTCCCTAGGAGATGGAAGCTCTTGTTTTTTTCTTAGATCAACAAATGATTTCATAATTTTTCAATCCCTTTACATCTTTTTGCAGTATCTAAATTACTATTTTTTTTCTAAAGGAAATTCCTAGAACTTATTGCTTTTACAAAAAGATTCTAACCCTCTAGTATGGCTTTATTTTTTTTAGGGTCAAACTGAGAGGTTTTATGAATACGAAATTCATCTTTATGACAGGCGGCGTTGTATCATCACTTGGAAAAGGATTAACTATGGCATCGCTTGGACTTCTTTTAGAATCTAGAGGACTTAAAATATCGGTGTTAAAACTTGATCCCTATTTAAATATAGACCCTGGAACGATGAACCCATTTCAACATGGAGAAGTTTTTGTCACAGACGATGGGGCTGAAACTGATTTAGATCTTGGTCACTACCACCGTTTTACAAATGCAATTATCTCAAAAAAAAGCAATGCAACTTCTGGGCAAATCTACGATAGCGTCTTAAAAAAAGAAAGAAAGGGTGACTATTTGGGGTCAACTGTTCAAGTCATTCCCCATATTACCGACGAGATCAAATCTAGGATTAAAGACTCTTACGCTTCACAAAAAGATATCGATGTTGTTCTCATTGAAATCGGAGGAACTGTTGGAGACATCGAATCCCTCCCTTTTTTGGAAGCTATTAGGCAGTTCAAGCATGAACATAGTGGTGACTGCATCAACATTCACCTAACCTATGTCCCCTATTTAAAAGCTGCTGGTGAACTCAAAACAAAACCAACCCAACACTCCGTTCAAGTACTAAGAGAAATTGGGATTATTCCAGATCTAATCCTCTGTCGCTGCGAAAATCCCCTCCCGCAAGACATCAAGGAAAAAATCAGTCTCTTTTGTAGCGTCGATGTCTCTTCTGTTTTTGATGAACCAGATATAGACACAACCATTTATGAAGTTCCAATTAAACTTTCTGAAGAAAAACTTGATCAGAAAGTTTTTGAGTTATTAAAGCTTCCTCTACAACCATCTAACACAACAAAATGGGATGAAATGCTTTTTAAGCAAAAAAATCCTAAGCAATGTTGTACAATTGCAATTATCGGTAAATACATAGCTCACCAAGACGCATATAAATCTGTTTTTGAAGCCCTAAATCACGCTGCTTTTGAAAATGAAACAAATCTTACTATCTTACCAATAGATGTTGAAAGTTTATGTGATGATGACGCGATCGAAAAAGCCTTAGAAAATGTTAACGCAGTTTTAATCCCAGGAGGATTTGGAGCAAGAGGCTTTGAAAATATGATTTTAGTAGCAAAGTACTGTAGAGAAAACACCTTACCATACTTTGGAATATGCCTAGGTATGCAAATCCTAGCAATAGAATTTGCAAGACATGTTTTGGATTTAAAAGATGCTAATTCAACAGAGATAGCAAAAAATACACCTCACCCAGTTATTGCACTTCTTTCTGAACAAGAAGTGATCACCAATCTAGGCGGTAGCATGCGCCTCGGTAGTTACGAATGCTCCTTGAAAAAGGGTTCACAAACTCACAACATCTACAAACTAGATGAAATAACTGAGCGACACCGCCACCGCTACGAATTTAACGCTTTATACAAAGAAAAATTTGAAGAAAAAGGGCTTATTATGGCCGGCACTTTAAAAAATAACTTTCTATGTGAGATTTTGGAAAACAGCAATCATCCATGGATGATTGGGGTTCAGTTTCACCCAGAATTTGTCTCCAAACCTACTAAAGCTCATCCCCTATTTATAGATTTTGTTAAAACAGCTCTTAAGGTAAAATGTAGCCCAAAATTACAGATGGCGGCTCGTTTTGAATAAAATTATTGGCATAGATTTTGGAGAAGCTAGAATAGGTCTGTCGATTTCAGACCTATCCAAAATGATGGCCTTTCCTCTTAAATGCATAAAAGCTGGAAAAAAATTGGAAGAGACAACTCTCATCCTTCTAAAGGAAGTTGAAAATGAGAGGTTTGATGAATTTGTCATAGGACTTCCACTTCTCATGAGCGGGAAAGACTCCCCTATGACAACAAAAGTGAGAAATTTTGCTGTAGACCTAGAATCCAAGAGCGGAAAAAAAGTTCACCTCTGGGATGAAAGACTAACAAGTAAAGAAGTTGAAAATCTCATGATGCAGGGAAGCGTTAAACGAAAAAAAAGAGCGGCTCTTTCCGACACGTTAGCAGCTACGCTTATCTTGCAAAATTTTTTAGACGCAAAAAGCTTTCAAACCCAACTCTAAGGTTTTTTGAAGCAACAACTATTGCAACGAATTCTTCTTACCTAACTTATGGACAGATCCGCCTTTCGGCAATCAAAGCGAAAAGAACTTGAACTTATCTAAAAGATTGGTTTAGAAATACTTTGTTAACTTAAGTTAAGGAAAAGGTTCTCTTCCATGGAAAATCAAGCTCACCCTTTCGTCGAAGAAGGGCAAAAATCTCTCACCTCAGACCCTTGTATTTTAGTCATTTTTGGTGCAACAGGAGATCTTACAGCTCGTAAATTATTTCCGGCAATTTATAACCTAAAAAGAGAAGGTCAACTTCCCACACATTTTGCTACTGTTGGCTTTGCTAGAAGAGAAAAATCTCACGAGCAGTTCCGAGATGAAATGAAAGAAGCCATTTCCAACCATTCTCGAGTAAAACCACTTGATGAAGGAGTGTGGTCAAGTTTTCAAGAAAACATTTTTTACCACCAATCAAGTTTTGATGAGAAAGAAGGTTATATCGCCTTAAAAACCTTTCTAGAACAACTCGACACAAAATTTGGCACAAAAGGTAACAGAGTTTTTTATCTCTCTACACAACCTAGCTATTTTCCTAAAATTATAGAGCAGCTCCATGTAAATGACCTTTTGTATAATTGTCATGAAGTAAAAGATAAATGGTCGAGAGTCATTATTGAAAAACCTTTTGGAAGAGATTTAAACTCCGCTATAGAGCTTCAAGAAAATCTAACGAAAAACATCAGTGAAGAGCAACTCTATAGAATTGACCACTATCTTGGAAAAGAAACTGTTCAAAATATCTTAACGTTTCGTTTTGCTAATTCAATTTTCGAATCTCTTTGGAATAACCGATATATCGATCACGTTCAGATTACTGCAGCAGAAAACATTGGTATTGGAACTAGAGGAAAATTTTACGAGGAAGAAGGTCTCGTTAGAGATTTTATCCAAAATCACCTTATGCAGCTTGTCTCACTAGTCGCAATGGAACCTCCTCACAGCATGAATGCAAGCGCTGTTCGTGATGAAAAAGTTAAAGTCCTAGAATGTATAGAGCCCTTCAATGAATCAACTTTTGAAACCAATGCTGTTCGGGGTCAATATGGCAAGGGGTTTATCGGCGGAGAAGAAGCTAAAGGCTACCGGGAAGAAGAAAACGTTGATCCTAACTCTCCAATTGAAACTTATGCCGCATTAAAATTATACATCAACAACTGGAGATGGGATGGTGTTCCATTTTATGTTCGTGGGGCAAAAAGACTTCCCAAAAGAGCTACAGAAATTGCAATCACTTTCAAACCCCCTCCAGGAAAACTTTTTTCTAAAGGCGGAAAGCATAGCGAGGCTGATGTTTTAGCTCTTAGAATCCAACCAGATGAAGGCATTTCTGTTAAGATGAACTGTAAAGTCCCTGGGCCATCAAGTCCAATACAACCTGTAAAAATGGATTTTCGTTATGGATCATTTTTTGGACTAGCTCCTCCAGAAGCTTATGAAAGACTAATTTGTGACTGCATGCATGGTGACAACACACTGTTTGCAAGAGAAGATGAAGTTTTTAACTCTTGGAGGATATTAACTCCTTTATTAGAATACTGGGGTTCAAAAGCCCCTGAAAATTTCCCCAATTACGAAGCTGGTAGCTGGGGTCCAAAAGAAGCCGATGAGATGATTGGAAAAGATCAGAGAAAATGGCGATTGATCTAATAAAATTAAAAAGAGTTGCTAAATGTCATCAGAAGTAATTGTTCACCCATCAGAAATAGAAACTCAGCTTTCCCAGATTTGGGAAACTCTTCAGGGCACTGGCAAGATGAGAGCTTGTCTTTTCAATCTCATCATCTACACAAAGAAGAATCCACGATTAGACTATCTTTTCCAAATATCCCAGAAGCTAATTGAAAAATTCCCATCCAGGGTTATTTTCATTACGATTGATGAAAATAGCCAAGAGCCTCTTTTAAAAACCTCTGTTTCTGTTGTCTCTGCGGGTGAAGGTGAAGAATCAATTGCATGTGACTTTATAAATATCCTCTTAAGCAAACACAATGAAGAAAGAGCTAAATTTTTACTACTTCCTCATATTGTCCCAGATCTTCCTGTTTATTTAGTTTGGGCTGACGACCCTAACAATAACGCTATGCTAGCAACAGAACTTGAGAAGCTTTCAACTAGGGTGATTTTTGATTCAGAGTCAACAAGTAACTTAATTTCATTCACAAACTCTCTTCTAAATCACAATGAAAATTTAGGTAGCGACATTGCTGACTTAAACTGGGCACGTATTGAAGGATGGAGACACTTACTTATTGATACCTTTAAAAGTTTAGACAAACTTGACCAACTAAAAAATCTCAAACAGCTTCAAATTCACTACAACTGTCAAGAAACTGAATTTTTTTGTCACACCAAAATTCAAGCTTTATATCTTCAGGGATGGATAGCAACACAACTTGGCTGGGATTATCAATCATGTAATGATACAAAAGATGGTTTTCATATTGTTTATAAAAATCAAAATGACACCATCGATGTAGCCCTGCTTCCTGATCCAACGAAAGGACTATCTCCCGGACAAATTCTCTCTTTACAGATGATCACAAAAGAGCAAGACGAATATTGCTTTTCTAGATGCTCTGACAAGCCCCATATCGTCAATGTTAAATACTCAACTCCAGATCTTTGCGAGCTTCCTTCTCAGTTTGTGTTTGATCGTTATGAATCTGGCCAGTCACTCATTAAAGAGATTTTTCACCAAGGAACTAGCTCCCATTATTTAGCTCTACTACATAAACTGCAAAAGCTCCCACAAGAGGCTCTAAAAATATGACACCGATAAATTCCTTGGATGAAAAAAGAAATTACGTAGTACCAGGTGACAAGAAAGAAACAATTACTTTTGCTACAAACCATTTTATTGAAACAGCTCAAAATGCAATCGATTCAAACGGAACGTTTTTTGTGGCTCTCTCTGGAGGTTCAACTCCTAAAGCAATCTTTCAGAATCTAGCTAGCGCTAGCTACAAAGATCAAATAGACTGGTCCAAAGTCTATCTTTTTTGGAGTGACGAAAGATCTGTTCCAAAAGATCATAGCGACTCTAACTACAACATGGCTATGACAAATGGTTTTGATAAACTCAATATTCCTCAAAACCAAATCTTTAGAATGGAAGCAGAATCTAACCTTGAAAAAAACGCTGAAATCTACGAACAAAAAATCAAAGAAATAGTTCCTAATCAAAGCTTCGATCTGGTGATGCTAGGTATGGGAGATGATGGCCATACGGCATCTCTTTTTCCTTCAACAAAAGCGCTAAATGAAAATAAGCGCCTTGTCGTAGCTAATTTCATAGAGTCGAAAGACTCTTGGAGAATGACGTTTACTTTTCCTTGTATAAACAATGCAGAGCATATAGCCTTGTATGTTCTTGGAGAATCAAAAGCCGAAATGGTTAAAAAAGTCTTTAGGTCCCAAAATGCTATCGAGCTTTACCCTTCTGCTAAAATAGGAACAAAAGAGCGCAAAGCTCTTTGGATATTGGATAAAGAAGCCTCTGCATTATGTTTAAATTAATCATTAAAACAATATTCTTAAGCTTATCTACATACTTTTTTGTATACACATCTATCAATCTAACATTAGATTCATAATCCTATATCTGTCTGGAACAGCATATAGAATTCATTAAACGCCTATTGACTCCTATCAAACACTGTCATCTTCCTAAAAATAGGATTGGACTACTTATCTAAATCAGCAAAACACAACTCAGATATTAATTTTTTATTAAAAAAATTAATACCACTAACTAAGATGGATTTTGTTTTAATTATCGAATTTTTTAGTTTAACTTGAAATTGACACATCTAAATTGTTAAAATAATGACTTATTAAAAAAAGTAAACAACAAGGGTTAAATATGAGCAGTCCTATAGACGCTAGACAGAGTCACTCTACATTTGCAACTCCAATCAACTTGCCTTTAGACGAGCGAACTTCTGAAATTAGAAATCTATTTCGTCTGGCATTTGCTGAGATTACAAGAGATCTAGAAAGTGCTCTTGCTGAAGCAAGGGTTGAGATGCAAGAACCTGAATCAGTCAAAGATGGTTTAAAAAAAGTTGTCTCCTCTTCTCTAAACCCGAATTCTTTAGATGACGAGCAACTCAAAGAGCTAAAAAACAAACTAATCGAAAACAGCTCCCAAAAACAAATCAAAGATTTAAAAATGTGGCTAAAAAGACTATCTTGGACAGCCAGCTCAGAATCAGAAAACAACAAACGTTTTTTTAGTACCGTTTTAACACTTTTGCAGTTGACGGCTTCAGATAGTGTCTATAAGCAAGATGTCTTTTATCCAACCCTTAACGAAGCTGTCAAAACTTGTGGAGATAAAATCGCCTTATCAGTTATCGATTTAGACCTTCATAGACAAGTGGAATCACTAGATTCGTCTAAGCTTGAGTTAAGTGAGATTGCTGAGTTTTTAATACGCGGTCCATTTATCATAGAGAAATTAAAAAACCAAGCCCAGATCTTTGTTGAAGTATTTAGAGCTGAACAGCAACCTAATGATGTATCACAAGAAATTGAAGACAAAATAGACGAAGTAGAAATCTATCTAGGCCTTCCAATCAAACTAAAAGAAGAATTTCAGATTCCTATTTGTTTAGACGAGATGCGTTTTTTCAACAGTAGCGAATTGAAACAAGAGCATATTGATATAACTAGAAACAGTTTAAATGATAGTCTCCAGGATGAAAATGAATTACTTTCATTTTTAGTTCAGCATTCAAAATGGATTGAAACATTAGAAAATACCTATCCCCAAAAAATGAAATATTTCAAAGAAAGAAGAGATAAAGCTTTGGAGAATCCAGAAACTTCACTGGATGGTTTAGATAGCTATACCAGATCCTTGAAACGATACACTAAGGCTTATCTTCCTATTTTCTTAAAAAGCTAATGGATAGACGTATCAATAGTTGCGCAATAACCTATACAATTTCTACATTTCAAGCTAGGCTGGAGTTTTAGTTTAATTAAAACTCCAGATTAATGTAGCCGTTCGGCTCAATTAAAATTTTGTATAAAATCTCATATATTTAACGTTAGGAAAGATTATGGAGAATATCTGTTCTTAATTTCACCTGTTTATCTACTTTTACAAGAGTAAATGTCGTAGAGGAATTCATTGTGTCTAGTATCACTCACCCGGTATTAGGTTTTCGTTCAATAGTCTCTTTTATTTTCAAATTTTACCTCATCATTCGCTTGTGGAGAGATTTTGAATAGTCGGATCTTCTTGCAGTCACTTTTTGAATCACAAAAAGTTAGGCAGTTTTTATTAACACATAAAATATAATTTTTTATTTGATTAAAGTCTCATATATTTTCACTGATTACCCTTTTAAAATATTTAGATTCTTGCTAGTTTAAATGCTTAAAATAATGTCACAAATTAAAAAGAACGCTCTACATAACAACCCTATTTAAAATAAAATTATGAATGTTTTAGGTATTGAAACAACTTGCGATGAAACGGCTTGCTCTGTCGTTAAGGACGGAAAAACCATCTTATCTAATGTCTTGTCCTCTCAGATCGAGTCCCATACAAGATATGGAGGGGTCTATCCAGAGTTAGCTTCTAGGCTTCATGTTGATAGATGTGTTCCGATGATAGATCTAGCTTTAAAAGAAGCTAATCTTAGCAAATCTGATATAGATCTTATTGGAGTCTCCTATACGCCAGGACTCATCGGAGCCATTACCATAGGACTAAACTCTGCCAAAGCGCTGAGCACCGCTTTAAACATTCCTTATATTGGTATACATCACATTGAGGCCCATCTCTATGCTGCTATGATGAGCTCTAAAGACACACTTAATTTCCCAGCACTTGGAGTTGTTCTCTCTGGTGGTCATACCCTCTTATTAAAGATTCATAATATTGGGTCTTATGAAATCATCTCCCAAACAGTTGATGATGCTATTGGAGAAGCTTTCGATAAGGTAGCAAGAATGCTTAACCTGCCTTATCCTGGCGGACCTGAAATAGAAAAACTAGCAAAGATTGGTGACCCAAACGCCTACGATTTCAAAGCTGGTTTCGTTAAAACGAAACCTTTACACTTTTCTTTTAGCGGTCTTAAAACGAACGTCTTGTATACAATATCAGGCCCAAATGCTAAAAAATCTCAGGATAATTTACCTCTTCAACAAAAAGCTGACATTGCAGCAAGTTTTCAAAGAGCAGCATTTTCAGATGTTGTAAAAAAAGCTTTTAAAGCCGCTTCAACTTTTGATTGTAAAGCTATTTACTTAGGTGGAGGCGTTACGCAAAGCGCAGCCTTAAAATCCATGTTTGATAAAGAAAATCACCTAAAAATCCCTTTAAACTTTCCTGAGCAAGGACTTTCTTTAGACAACGGAGCGATGATTGCAGGTCTTGCTTATCATAAGTTTCTTTCACAAAAAACATCCGATCCTTTGGATTTGAAAGCAAAACCAAGAACAGCGATCTGCTAAAACCTCATTTTTTAAGTCTTTAAAAACCCTTTTTTAGAGTTTTCCTTGTTCTTTTTACCAATTCCTCATAAAATGATGCTTCCTATAAATTATTTAAAGAATAAAATACGGTATTCGAGGCTCACAATGGCAAAAAAAGGCGCTAGAGAAAAAATTAAAATGAAAAGCACAGAAAGCAGTTCAGTCTATTGGACAATGAAAAATAAAAGAAACTGCCCTGAGCGTCTAGAGAGAAGAAAATACGATAAGCTTCTTCAAAAGCACGTTGTTTTTAAAGAAGCTAAATAAGCTTTTTAAAAACAATTTTGTATGTTTGAATATTTCATCGCGAAAAAGTACTTAGTTCCAAAGAAAAAACAACTTTCAGTCACTTTAATCGCGATGATGTCTGTTGCTGTCATCTCCTTGGTGGTTTGGCTTGTTTTACTTTTTCTTTCAGTGACTGAAGGAATAGAGAAGACGTGGCTAAAAAAACTGACTAATCTGAATGCTCCTGTAAAAATAACTCCAACTAAAGAGTACTATAATTCGTATTATCATCTAATCGACTCACAGTCCTTAGAATCGGATTTTACGACTAAAAGCCTTAGAGAAAAAAGACTCTCAACAGTAACTGATCCTTACGATCCATCAGAAGATCCGGAATTAAGCCCTTACTTTCCTAAAGCAGATTTAAATGAACAAGGTGAGGTCAAAGATCTTGTCAAAGAGCTTTGTTCATCTATTGAATCTTTGAAGGAAAAGGTTCCAAGTCTTGTTATTTCAGATTTTGTAGCAAGCGGAGCATTATTGAAGCTTAAGCTAATTAGAGAGCACATGCCAGGCATCCCAGGCTCTGGATTAGAGCAGAACTTTTTAACTCAAATGACCTACCTAGCTCCCTTAAGCGAGGAGAGCTATCACCTTCAGAAGTTATTGTTAAAACCTCGCACAGAAGATGCTAAACATCTATTTTTTCTCTCATCACTATCTGAAAACAAAGAGCTAACAGATGAGCCTGAAAACATAAAAAAAGCTTCATTAAACACATTTCAAAATCGACTCGAAAATCTATTATCTTATATCAAAATTGAAAAACTCCAGACTGGTCAAAGCCATTTTGAAATTAATCCAAGAGACCTTCCTGATAACATCTCTTTAAAAGCCTCTGCATACTTAAACAATGGGGCTATTTCACATGTTTTAATACCAAATCATGTCTCTAACTCTTTTAAGAAAAACCAACACTTAAATTCTTCAATTCTCTCTTACGGCACTCTAACTAAAAGAAATGGAAAACTCTTCTTCTCCACCTCAGATAAAAAATTCGATCAAATACACATCAATGCTCCTCTATATATAGAAGATACGACTACATTCGACGCCAGATGCATCACTTCTTCTTTTGATAATATTTCTCGTGTAGAAGAACTTTCTTTTGAGCTTAAAACTGTGCTACAAAACCAAAAATTCACTTTCTACGCTCCTTTAAAAGGTCTTAAAATCACCTCCTCTAGCTTCTTAGATATTTCTAACGAAATCTCCCCTCCACCTTGGCCTTACTATACTAAAGAAAGTCGGTTAATTCACATAAACCACACCCCTGGCAAAGATAATGCAGTTATCTTACCAAAACAGTACAAAGATTCTGGTGTTTTAATAGGCGATCGAGGTTTTTTATCTTACGGAGCCGCTACAGCAAACACGATTCAAGAACAAAGACTCCCGGTTTATGTTGCTGGATTTTATGACCCTGGCATTATGGCAGTCGGGGCGAAATGCGCTTTAATGCACCCCGATATCATTCATCAAATTTCAACTAGCTCACAAAGTTTCACTTTAGATAAGAACTTAGCCAGCGGATTCCAAATATGGTTTGATAATCTAGACCAAACCAAACAAGTTAAACTAGAGATCGAAAATCTTTTGAAAGCCAATGGGCTTTCTAAATACTTCACTGTAACTAGCTTTTATGAATATGATTTTGCTAAAGATCTTATGACGCAATTCCAAAGCGATAAAAACTTATTTTCTTTAATTGGCATTATTATCTTAATCGTTGCTTGCTCTAACATCATTTCGTTTTTGGTTCTTATGGTTAATGATAAGAAAAAAGAAATTGGCATTTTGCAAGCTATGGGGGCATCAAAAACTAGTTTAGCTTTGATTTTTTCATCCCTTGGTATTTTTATTGGGCTTATTGGAAGTCTTATAGGAACGAGCCTTTCACTTCTAACCTTAAAAAACATAGATAAAGTCACAAAATTTTTAAGCCTTATCCAAGGACATGAAGCCTTTAACTCAGCCTATTATGGAGACTCACTACCAAACTCATTAAGCTCTTCTGCTGTTTTATTTGTTCTGATCGCTACACCTATTGTCTCTCTTTTAGCAGGGCTAATTCCAGCAAGAAAAGCCTGCAAAGTGCAGCCGGCTCAAACATTGAGGTCTGATGTATGATTGAGTTAAAGGATGCTAGCAAAAGCTTTTTTTTTCCTGAAAAAATAGATATTTTGAAAGAACTGAATTTAAAACTAGAACCTGGCAATTCCTACGCTATCACAGGCCCTTCTGGAGTTGGCAAAAGCACCCTTTTAAGCCTTTTAGGTTCTTTAGAACAACCAACAAGCGGACACATCTTAATCAACGGAACAGACTTAAGCAAAATAGACGCAAACACATACAGAAGAGATCATGTTGGTCTTATCTTTCAGTCTTATAATTTACTAGAAGATTATACGGCTTTGGAAAATGTTTTAGTCCCGGCTATGATTGCTAGAAAAAAAACATCCATAGGGTCTGACGCTTACACAAGAGCTCTGATGCTGATTGAAAAAGTTGGTCTTCAAAATAGAGTCAATCACTTAGCAAAACAATTATCAGGTGGAGAAAAGCAAAGGGTAGCTATTGCAAGAGCTTTATGTAATAATCCTAAACTCATTTTAGCAGATGAGCCTACTGGTAATTTAGATGAAGCTCATTCAAAGTCTATTCACTCCCTTCTAATTGACCTCACTCAAGAGTTTCACAAAACACTTGTTGTTGTTACACACGATCTGCAACTTGCAAATTTATGCAACCACAAATACCTTTTAAAAAATGGTCATCTACGACTGGTAAATTAAGTAATTTTCCCTTATTTATAATTCTAAATCTTGTACAATAACCTCATTGGACTAAAGGGAGACTTTTATGCGACTTGTAATGATAGGGACAGGCTATGTTGGACTTGTAAGTGGAGCTTGTTTTGCTCACCTTGGACACGATGTCACTTGCCTTGATATTGACGAAACAAAAATCAACAAATTGCAAAAAGGCATCTCCCCTATTTATGAACCAGGTCTTGAAAAACTTTTAAAAACTAACATCGAGGAAAAAAAACTAAAGTTTACTTCAGATGTTAAGCAAGCAATCCAAGACGCTGAGGTTTGTTTTTTAACCCTGCCGACTCCCTCAACCGATGAAGGAAAAGCCGAGTTAAGTTATATCCTAAGTGCAGCAGATCAATTAGCTGACATGATGGATGAATATAAACTCATAGTCATCAAATCCACAGTGCCCCCAAAAACTTGCCATATGCTGAGAGAGCACATCCATAAACGCTTAGAGTCTTTAAATAAACATTACAATTTTGATGTTGTTTCTAATCCTGAGTTTTTAAGAGAAGGCTCAGCTGTTTATGATTTTATGAATCCAGATAGAATTATCATTGGAGCTGATAATGAATCATGCTTTGATCAAATCAAAGCTTTATACGCTCCACTACACCTTGATAACTCTAAACTAATCACCATGGATACCGTTTCATCTGAAATGACTAAATATGCAGCAAATTCAATGCTAGCAACTAGGATATCATTTATGAATGAGCTTTCTGGTCTTTGTGAAAAAATTGGAGCAAATATAGAAAATGTTCGAGTTGGTATTGGATCAGATCAACGCATAGGCCACCAATTTCTAAGAGCCGGTGTTGGGTTTGGAGGCTCCTGTTTTCCAAAAGATATACGGGCTCTTATCGCTTCTTCAAAACAATATGATTATGAAATGCCCATTCTAACGGCAGTTGAATCGATCAATAGGAAACAAAAGAAACTTCTCGCTCAAAAAATAAAAAGCTATTTCAACTCCAAAGGCGGCCTCAAAGGAAAAACTATTGCTATTTGGGGGATCTCCTTCAAACCAGAAACAGATGACATTAGAGAAGCTCCATCAATAGAACTTATCAAAGAGCTCATAAACCAAGGCGCTTCTTTACGACTCTATGACCCAGTAGCCATGAACAATGCTCAGCTAGAGCTCTCAACTCTTTCAAACCTAAAATGGTGTGAAGATGAGTATGAAGCATCTGAGGGTGCTGATGCGGTTGCTTTAGTCACAGAGTGGCAACAGTTCAAATTAACAGATTTAGAATCAATCTTAGATCAAATGAGCGGTAAAGCTTTATTTGATGGAAGGAACCATTATCTAGAACACGATCTTAGAGAAAAGGGATTTGAGTATTTTGCCATCGGAATGCCAACTAGCTAGAACTAACTTAGAAAAAGTACAAGGTTTAAAACTCTTAATTGATAACCGTTTAGAGGCTCTTTTTCAAGATCAAGCAATCCCACAGAAAGAAGTGATTGAAGCTGCCAGATATTCACTTTTAGGCCCTGGTAAAAGATTAAGACCATTATTTGTTTTATCAGCTCTAAAAGATTTAGGTATTCCTTTAGAGGCTGGATTAGATCCTGCAATAGCTATTGAAATGATTCACACCTATACTCTCATCCATGATGATTTACCTTGTATGGATAACGATGATCTCAGGCGTGGTAGGCCAACACTTCATAAAGTTTATTCAGAATCTACAGCTCTTCTTGCAGGCGATTATCTCCTCACCTACGCTTTTGAAATTTTAGCTAAATCAAAGCAATTAACTCCTGAGCAACGCTTAAAACTAATTGCTATATTATCTTCTAGATCCGGTTTAAAAGGAGCCATAGGAGGCCAAATTGTCGATATGAAAAGCGAAGGACAAGATATCTCTTGGGAAATGGTGCAATTTATGCACCTTCATAAAACAGCAGCTTTATTTACCGCAGCTTTAGAGTTTGTCTCGATTATCGCCAATTTTCCTCCAAAAGAGCACTATGTACTACAAACCGTTGGAAGGAACTTTGGAGTAGCTTTTCAGATCATAAACGACCTCTATGACGATTTTTGCCCCGATAGCCCCCCTTTATCAGATATTACCAGCCAAAAAGCTACAGCTTTATCTACCTTAGGCCACGCCAATGCTAAAAAAAAGGCTCAAAAGCTCTTAGAAGAGTCCATCAATGGCCTCACCTCCTTAAAACCTCCATTTAAATCACTTAACTACTTAATAGTAAATATCTTAAAAACCCACTTTTTTTAGAAAACTCTCTCAAAGAAAGGTGTAGTAATTATTTGAATTAAAAATATTTTTATGTTAAGATATTATTAAGATAAGAGAGAGATTATGTCCTTTGATTTGCGTGGTGGAATTTCTGTTTATGAAACCCCTAGTCCCAATTATTGCGATTATTCAGATTCCTACAGTAGCGATAACTCTTCAAGCGATTATTCAGATTCCTACAGTAGCGATAACTCTTCAAGCGATTATTCAGATTCCTACAGTAGCGATAACTCTTCAAACGATTATTCAGATTCCTACAGTAGCGATAACTCTTCAAACGCATCCACAGAGAGGTCCTAC
This sequence comes from Chlamydiia bacterium, assembly GCA_030427725.1. Lineage (GTDB taxonomy): Bacteria > Chlamydiota > Chlamydiia > Chlamydiales > JAUICV01. The sequence goes on from JAUICV010000001.1 coordinate 693,154, forward strand.
AAATCAGTTAGTTCTCTCGGAAATTCTATCGAACCTACCACTATCTATGTTGTTGAAAAATCCATCTATAGAATCGCTCGCTATGTATTTAAAAAAATCAAATTCTATTTCAAAAATACCTTCAGCTTTCACTCGAGCAAGATTTCTCCAAAATTTAGAGATTACTCAACACTAGACAAAAGAGTTCAAATAGCTTTTCATTTACAACACAATCAGCCACTTTCTTTAGAAGCATTTAAAGCCGTTTGCACTGATATCCCAATTAGTGTTATGCCAGCTCAACACCTCTCGAATACTAACGGACGAACATTTAATGATTTGTCAGATGTACTTATCAACCCAAGCTTAGAGGAAATTCAAGACCTTACCTCCGATAAACCATTCACAGCAATACCTCTATCACTCGAAGGTAGTCCAAGTGAAACTGTTCTGTTTTTTATTGACCACCAAAATAAACAAGTAGAATATTTCGACCCAAGAGGACTTAGTATAAATGACAGAACAGGAAAGAAAACAAATCAAGGCTATACAGTAAAAGATGCTTTAGAAAAAATTGTAAGCGCTCAGGGCCAAAATTATTCTCTAGTTGAAAACACAAATTATCACTTAAGTTCAAATCGCGATGGTGGATTGAGAGTATTGGATTATATTCAAAGAAGATTAAATGGACAATTATCTGTAGAGCTCTTTGCAAATCCCACTTCAGATGGTAATTTGGCAACTTCAAGAAAAACTTGGTTAGAAACATATTCTTCTAACTTAAAACCAGACTCCCTTCTAAAAAAAGAAAGTTCTAGGAGAGCTCGAAGAGACAATCTCTCTAGCGCAACTGATGCGTTAAAAAGTTTTGATTCCAAAAAATATTCAAAAGGAAAACCTGTAGCTGGTTTAAATGCTTTAAGTAAGCCAACAATGCTTGGAGATGCAACCTTCAATCACATTGCTTCTGCATATAAAATTCCTATCGATGGAGATGATGGAGTGGTTAAAGAAGAATTAACACTTCACGAAGCTTTTCATTTTAGAACTAACTTTTTAAGCAAATCCTCAAACGCAATTTTCGAAGGAAAACCTAGATTTGAGACAACTTCAAGTCAGCCACTGCTCTCTGGAATAGAAGATCAAGAATATGAAGATAATTCAGCTGTTTTTTTAATAGATCATGAAAAGCAATCTATTAACTATTACGACCCTAATCGCAAAGCTTTTTGTGAAAGGCAAGCACATGAAGAATTGCTTGAAGATACAGATATGACTGGTATAGCAGCTCCCTCTCTATTATTGGACACTTATGAAGATTTAAGAGGTAAATTTCCAGACTATACATTTGATTCAGAAGCACCTTCTTTACGAACCTTACCTGAAGGTCACAAGCTAGGCACTGCTATTAAACCAATTGCAGTTCCAGTTGTGATAAAAGGTAAACTTAGAAACCACATTGTAACATTTAATATTGATCATAAAACACAAACAATAGAATTCTACGATTCAAGAGGTAAGACGATCTCAGATCGTTTCAACGAACCTTTAGTAAGCGATCCTAAACAAACAATCGGATCACTTTTTTCCCAGATACGAGAAAAGTTTCCTAAATATGCGCTCAAAGAAAACACTGAAAAACATCAACACGACCTGTTCAACTGCGGTTTATATGTTTTCTCCTATTTAGCACAAAGAGCTCAAGGAAAAACATTTGAGAACATAAAAGTCCTGTCTTATCAGGAAGTTGAAACCATGCGAAGCGCACTTTATACTGAGCTTTCAAGAGTTGAAGAGCAAGTGCAATTATCTGTTCAAGATTTAGACCAAGATCAATCAACCACTGATGACGAATTTGAAATAATCGGAGATCTAGAATCATGACCTGCTTAAACACTTTTCTTCAACAGATTAACTTCCAAGAAGCTTCTCTTTCTCATACCGATTTGATCGATTCGATCAGAGAAAAAAACTCCCTTTCATATCTGGATAAAATAATTCATCTTATTAAACAGTTATTTTCCTCTGATAAGCAATCGCTGACTCTTAAAAACAGAGTCATCACACAAGACACAACTAACTTGAAACAGTTTGGAGAGCAACTAAGAAAGTCCAAAATAGATACGCAAGATAGGGTTAAATCTCTGTCCTATCATGTCAATATTGATGATAGCCTTCTAATTGGAAGCGATGATCCTTCTAAACGGTTTTCAAACTTTACCAAAACATCAAACACTCCCCTACCGACTGTTATTCCTGCTGTGATACGCCCAAATAGAATTCAAAGGCTAGTTTTATTCTATGTAGATCATAACCAGCAGACCATTCGTTACTTTGATCCAAAAGGGGTTTCCATTTTGGATAATCAAAAAGAAGCGATTTCTACAAACGCTAAGATTTCTTTATCTGTCATTTTAAACGAGCTTCATCAAGAAAATCCAAATTACACACTCGAAGAAGCTGTTATAGAAAGTAATGAGAGCTCAATTTTAGTCTCTTCGGATAATTCAAAGCACACCTCTGAACAGGCTTGCATAAGCTATCTTCAAACGCTCTTATCGTAAAAAAATTTTCCTCATTAGATCTCTGTTTAAAACAAATTTTCAAAGTCAATTGACAAGCTTTAGCGGGTCGTCATATGATCGCCTTTTGTTATTTTTTTGATCTGGTTTTGTAAGTGACAATAAGGCAAGGCGATACATTTCATTTTTTGTACCCATATCTAAAAAGAATTTTCGATATTTTTTTTAGCCTAGCAGCCATCTTGTTCTTTCTTCCCCTTGGACTTGCTATAGCCTTTGGAATTAAACTTACCTCAAAAGGTCCAATTTTCTATAAAAGTCAAAGACTTGGCCTGTTTCAAAAAAAAATATACTGCCTAAAATTTAGAACGATGCACACCAAGGCTGATCAGCTTTTACTTGATCTATTGGAAAAACACCCCAGCTTAAAAAAAGAGTGGAAAACCTACCAAAAGTTAAAAAACGATCCTAGAGTTCATTTATTTGGACGATTTTTAAGAAAAACATCCCTAGATGAAATCCCTCAATTTTTCAACGTTTTGAAAGGTGATTTAAGTTTAGTGGGTCCAAGGCCCTTTGATCAGGACCAACTTCAAAACTATTTAGGTCATAAAGCTTATAAATTTTTTTCCGTGAAACCAGGCCTAACAGGCCTATGGCAAACATCTGGAAGAAGTTTGATAAGCATGCATGATCGTTTAAAAATTGAAGAACGCTATATCGACACTAGATCCTTTTGGTTAGATTTAAAACTGGTTTTAAAAACTGTTCCTATCTTCTTTAACTCTAAAGGAGCCTTTTAGATGAGAGTCAAGACCCATTGGATACTATTTTCTCTATGCCTTTTTTTAACGCTCTTTTCTCCAGCTTTTTTACCTGCTATTAGGTTGATACCTTTTACTGCATTTCTAGCCTATATCATGACAAAAAATGATTTAAAAGCAGCTATTTGCTATGGCTTTCTATGTGGTTTAATCATGGATTTCTTCTCTTCTGATCTTCGTTTAGGCTGTTATTCCCTTATATACATTCTGGCTACAATTTTTATTTATGGCCAAAAATGGCTTATTTTACATGACAAGCTTTTCTCTATAGCTCTTCATACGTTTGTTCTATCCATTTTTCTCTCTATAGCAACCTGGGCTGTAAAATCACTAGTAAGCCCAAAGGGACTTTTTAGTTTTATAGACCTTCTAAAAGAAACCCTTGTTTTATCAATGTTTGATGCACTTTTTGCTTTTATATGCATCACAGCCCCAGAAAAGCTTTATAAAATTCTTAGAAAAAAAGGAATACACTTTAAATTTTTAAAAGGTCTTTAGTAAACTAGACTTATATTTTTCATTAGCCATCTCTAAAGTAACACATATGCAAAACCAACTAGACATTCCAGAGCATTTAATCTCTAGACTCAGCACTGTAGCAACCCTTTCTATAATGGCGGCTGGAGATTTTCTAAAAAAATCCTTTGGTCAAGATTTAAAAGTCCAATCTAAGGAAGGAAAACACAATTTAGTTACAGAATATGATCACAAAGTAGAAGAAATGATTATTTCTTCTATAAAAAAAGCATTTCCAGATCATATTTTTTTAGGAGAAGAGTCTGGAGAAAGCGGGTCTAATCCCCAAGCGATAAAATGGATTATCGATCCAATAGATGGAACTGTAAACTTTGCCCACAATGTCCCTGTTTTTGCAATTAGTATTGCCGCTACATTTCACAATGAAACATTATGCGCTGTATGTTTAGATCCTATGAGAGGAGAGCTATTTTCTGCAGAAAAAGGACAAGGTGCTTATTTAAATGGCAAGCCCTTAAAGGTCACTTCTACAGATCTTTTAAGTAACTCATTTTTAGCTACAGGATTCCCATACAACTCTGCTGAAAACCCTCTTTCTTGTATTAATCACTTCACCCACTTTGCTAAAATGGGCATTCCAATTCGAAGGCTTGGCTCAGCTGTTCTTGATTTAGCATATCTTGCAGCTGGTAGATACGATGGATTTTGGGAGGTCTCTTTAAACCCTTGGGATTTCGCTGCAGGAAAGCTCCTTGTGGAAGAAGCTGGAGGAAAGATTACAAATTTTGAACTTGAAACACTTAAGCTAGAAGCTCCAAGTCCTATTATAGCCTCAAACTGCTTAATTCATGATCAAATCTATTCAACACTTAAAGAAAGTATGTAACAAAAGCATGACAGAACTAATAGACGGTAAACAAATTGCTTCTGAGATCAGACTCTCATTGAAGTCAAAAATCGAAAAACTAACCTCCAAACCAGGTCTTGCATTTATCCTCATTGGCAACGACCCAGCATCTCATGCTTATGTAAAAATGAAGAAAAAGGGTTGTTTGGAAACGGGCATTCACTCTGAAAGCTTTTTTTTAGATCAAAACATAACTGAGCAAGAGCTTTTAGATTTAATACAAAAATTAAATAAAGATCCTAAAATTCATGGGATTTTAGTCCAGCAACCTCTTCCAAATCATATTTCAAGCAAAAAAGTCATAGAAACAATTAATGCAAAAAAAGATGTCGATGGCTTTCATCCTATAAATGTTGGCAAGGCTTTACTCGGTGAAGAGGATGGTTTTTTTCCTTGTACACCATTTGGAATATTAAGATTGTTAAAGGCTGCAAATATCGATTTAACAGGAAAACACGTTGTTATCATAGGAAGATCTAATATTGTTGGTAAGCCATTAGGTGCAATGCTAATTCAAAAAAAACCGTTTTTAAATGCCACAGTAACTTATGTACACTCTAAAACCAAAGATCTACATATGCACTGCAAAATGGCTGATGTATTAGTTGCTGCTATTGGTATTGCTCATTTTGTGAAGAAAAGCTTTTTAAAACCTGGAGCAATTGTCATTGATGTAGGGATCAATAGAGTCACTTCTGAAGAAAAATCTCGAATTGTAGGTGATGTCGATTTTGATGATGTTCACGACATGTGTTCTTACATTACCCCTGTGCCAGGTGGAGTTGGCCCTATGACTATTGCCATGCTTTTAGAAAACACGTACAAATCATTTCTTATGACATGCGATTAGCTTACGCCTTAGGCTTTTTCATATTTTTAGCCTTCAGCTCATGCTCTAACAAAGAGAAAAGGCCAACGCATTTTAGAGGGATTGCTATGACAATCCCCTATGACATCCAAATTTCTGATAGACTATCTACAAAAGAAGTAGAGGTTATAGAAAATTACATAAAAAGTTTTTTTTCCAACCTCAATCAATCCATTAATCATTGGAATGAAGAATCTGAGCTTTATCAAATAAAAAAGAGTCCCTTCGAGCCCTCATCACACCTCCTACGTCTCGTAAAACTATCGAAATATGCTCATAAAGTAACAAAGGGGAGGTTTGATCCCTCCTTGCATTTAACAATTAAAACTTGGAAAGAGCACTTAAGTTTGGGAACCATTCCAAAAGACCGTTTGTTGTCTAATGGATCACGATTGGACAAGATATCAACGACTGATCAAAAACTTATTTTTGAAAATAAGTTCCCTATTTTGGATTTTGATGGAATTTCAAAGGGATACGCTGTAGACGAAATCACAAAAAATCTTCAAGAGATGGGATATCACAATCTTTTCATCAATTGGGGGGGAGAAATCAAAGCCACCGGTCAATACGATAAAATAAGATGCTGGAAGGTTTTAATCGCATCCCCAATAAATCCAAAAGTCCAAGAAAGTCTAGACCTTAAAAATTTAGCAATGGCAACCTCAGCAGATTACGAGCAACTTTACCAAACAGATAAAGAAACGATCTACACCCACTTTATTAACCCTAAAACCTTCGAAGCAAAAAAGGTTCATAATAAATCACTTTGCTCTGTAACTGTCATGCATAAAAGCTGCGCAATAGCCGATGCAATAGCTACAGCTGCCATGACCTTTGAAGATAAGAGAGCTTTAAAAGAATGGATCTCTAAGGTAAAATCAGAGGTTCCTGACTTGAAATTTTGGGTCTTCTTCCGTGATGAAACAACCTTCAATTAAAACCTTTTTTTTTGATCTTGGTAATGTCTTGATTAACTTCAATGACGACCTGATGTGGGAAAATTTATCAAAGGTCTGCAATGATAACGTTTGCAATATCAAAGCTGTTATATACGATAAAAATCTCTGGAAACTCTATGAGAAGGGTCTAATATCCATCCAGCAATTTATCTCAGAGATCGAAAAAGGATTAGAGAAAAAAATCTCTCATGATGAATTTATTAAAAATGCTTCTGAAATTTTCCATTCAAATGAAGAAATGCTTAAACTTTTGAAGTCGCTTCATAAGCAAAATTATGAACTTTTTTTAATATCAAATACCTGTGACATCCACATCGACTATATAAAGAAGACGTTTGATGTATTGGATTTCTTTCATGAAAAATTACTCTCCTACGAGGTTAAATTAGCTAAGCCAGATAAAGAAATTTTTAAACAAGCTCTTACTCTGACAGAATCGAAACCCGATGAATGTTTTTATATTGATGATTTGCCAGAGCATATCGAGTCAGCCTCCACCCTAGGTATTTCTTGTCACCTTTTTCAAAGTACAGATGGTTTAAGAAAAAGGTTTCTAGAAATGGGAATAAACGTTTAAATCATAGTTAATATCGTTTATACTCCAGATCTATATAGAAATTATTTTTTTATGAAAAAAGCAAAAAAAAAACAATCCACAGCTTCTTTGAGCACTAGTGAAAGAAAACGTCTTAAAAATAGAATCTGGTATTATTTAAAGAAAAAAGATTACAAGCCGCTAACCCAAAAGCAACTTTTCAAAAACTTAGGACTGGATAAAAAACTCGAAAGCATTGCATCTGATATCTTAACTAATCTTATCCAATCAAATGAAGTCATTGTTGAGAAAAATAAACTCAGAGTCAAACCTCCACAAATCGATTCGATCGAGGGTATTTTCTTTAGACATCCAAAAGGCTTTGGGTTTGTCAGCCCAAAAGATTCTGATCTTCAGGATGTTTTTATTCCAAAACCATGCACTTTAAGCGCTCTAAATCAAGACAGCGTTAAAGTAAGGCTTTCAAAAAACCCTAACTCTAAAAAAGGTCCAGAAGGTGTAATCACTGAGATTTTAAAGCGCGGAAAGAATTCAATTGTTGGAATTATTTATGACGCCGATAAAGATCATTTTTTAGCCTTTTGCCCAACCCTTGGAGATTCAAAAATCGTAGGGGTGACTCCTTCTAAAAAAATTCCTTTAGCAACTGGGGACAGAGTTCTTTTAGAAATCACCAACTGGGAAGCCTATCCTTTTGAAATTTTAACTAATCCTGTGAAAATTATCGGTCATATCTCTGATGCTTCAAAAGATATCGAATCAGCTATTTATGATTTTGACCTTAGAGACTCCTTTTCAAAAGAGATTGAAGATGAAGTCAAAAAACTTCCCAAAAGCCCTTTAACTAAAGATTTGGAAAACAGAGCAGATCTCACTGACATAGAGACTTTCACCATTGATCCAGATACTGCAAAGGATTTTGATGACGCTTTATCTTTAACTAAAGAGAAAAACTCTTATAAGCTAATTGTCCATATCGCTGATGTTTCTCATTACGTTAAAGAAGGCTCTTTAATAGATAATGAAGCCATTTTAAGGTGCAACTCAACGTACTTCCCTTCAAAATGTCTTCCCATGCTCCCAGAAAAACTCTCAAATGGTCTTTGTTCTTTAAAAGAAAATGTCTTGAGGCTTACAGCTTCGGTTTTCATGGAGTTCAACAAAAAGGGTGAGCTCAAATCCTACGACATTAAACGGAGCTATATTAAAAGCCAAAAGAGATACACCTACAAAGAGGCTAAGAAAATCTTAGATGGTGAATTAGAAAGTCCTCATAAGCAAACTTTAGTTCACATGAGAGAGCTTTGCCATCTTTTGCAAGCAAAACGCAGAGAACGAGGTAGTGTCGATTTTGCTATGGATGACCTATCCCTTAAAATGGATAAAAAAGGAAATCCTATCGCTTACGAAGTAATCGAATATGATATCACACACCAAGTTGTAGAAGAGTTTATGTTAAAAGCTAATGAAGTTGTAGCTAAACATCTCAGTGACCAAGGGATCGACTTAATTTATAGAACTCACGAACCTCCATCAGATAGCGACATAGAAGGGTTTTATCAACTAGCTAGAGCCTTAGGCTTTAAGCTCAAGCTTAAGCCTAAAAAAGGTGACGTCCAAGGCCTTTTTGAAAAAGCTGCCAGTACACCCCATTTACACCAGCTTTGTTTAGCTTTCATCAGAAGTATGAAGTTAGCTATTTATTCAGAAAACAATGTGGGTCACTTTGGTTTATCTTTAGAACACTATTGTCATTTTACAAGCCCAATTAGAAGATACAGTGACTTAATCGTCCATCGTATCTTGTTTACAGATCCAATAGAGAGCGAAGCACTAAAAAAGGTTTCAAAAAAACTATCTGACCAAGAACGTGTTAGCTTTAGAGCTGAAAGCTCCGTGAATCTATTAAAAAAACTTCGATATTTAGACAAACTAATATCAGATAATCCAGACACAAATTTTGATGCATTCGTTACAAAAATCAAACCCTTTGGAATCTACTTTGAACTATCACCGTTACAGTTTGAAGGCTTTGTTCACATTTCAGATCTTGGTAACGAATATTTTCGTTATTCGAATGAGCAAAATCTCTTATGTGGCGAACGAACAAATATGACCTTTAAAACTGGTTCCAAAATAAAGGTTGTCATAGACCATTTAAGCCTAATAACAGGCGAAACTCACTTTCGAATTTTAAACGCTCCAGGAAAGAAAAAACGAAGAAAGAAATAAAAGATTGCTTTTGAATTTCTCTGAAGTATATACACTGCCCTAAGGAAAGGATTGACTCATATGAAGAAGTATTTCATCACAGGTCTTGTCATCTTATTGCCATTAGCTGTGACTGTAGCCATAGTTATTTTTATTGTGAATTTTTTAACGCAGCCTTTTATTGGCTTTGTGTCAAACTTTCTAAGCTCTCTTACTCCATTAAACCGAGATTTTCTGTTTTTAAAGCCAGAGCAAGTTGTCAAGTATGGCTCTCAGCTACTTATTTTATTCTGCCTTTTTATTACTACAGTCTTTCTAGGAATGATTGCTCGCTGGTTTTTTATCAAAAGCATCATTTCTATCAGCGATAAGTTGCTCCATAAAATTCCCATTGTAAACAAGGTTTACAAAACAACTCAGGAAATCATTAAGACAATTTTTGTGACTGACAAGAACTCATTCAAACAAGTTGTTATGGTCCCCTTCCCAAATGAAACAAGTTATGTCATTGGTCTTATCTCAAGGGAGTCTCCAAAAATTTGCTCTGACAAGACTCAATCGAATTTAATTTCAGTTTTGGTTCCTACAACACCCAACCCAACAACTGGTTTTTTGCTTATGTACGATAAAGAAAAAATCATTTATCTCGATATGACCCCTGAACAAGCTTTAAAATACATAGTCTCGTGTGGAGTAATAACTCCTGAACATCCAGGACCTAAAATAGAAAGTAAAGAGCCATGAAAAAGTACTTTTTAACAGGACTTATCATCTTACTCCCCATAGCACTCACCTGCATGATCTTTATCTTTTTGATAGATCTACTTACTCACCCCTTTGAAGGCCTCGTCCATAAAGTTCTTATTATTCTGGATCAGAACATCGTTTGGCTTAACCAACATAGGGAACTGTTAACCTTTATTGCACGAGTCGTAGTTCTGATTATTTTGTGCTTTGGAATTTTTGTGCTTGGTTATATAGGATCTCGTATCCTAAAGAACTTCCTACTTGATAAGTTTGATCAACTTATCATGAAAATCCCCTTTATCAAAAAAATCTATAAAACAATCAAAGATGTTGTAAAAACTTTTTTGTCTGATTCAAGAAAAGCTTTCGAATCAACTGTTGTTGTTCCCTTTCCCTTTGAAGGCTCCTATGCATTAGGTTTTCAATCTGGCGATGCTCCAACTGAGGCGTTAGAAAAAGCAGGTCTCCACCTTAAGGATTTTGGATATAAGTCCGTTTTTGTACCGACAGCTCCTCATCCAATTTCTGGTTTTTTACTAATAACTGAAGAACCTTCCATCAAAAAGGTTGACATTTCAACTGAAGAAGCTTTTAAATTTCTGATCTCTGCAGGTTTATTTAAACCTGGTGAAAGTTCAGAACATTAAGGCTATATGGTTTCTCAAAATAAAGTATTTCAATCCCCTTTCAAAACGATTTTTTTTACCGTTACAAATCCTCAAGATAAAATCAATTATCTTCTAAAAACATCTTATGAATACTTTGAAAACAGGAAAAGACTTCTTATTTTAGTCTCAAACCCAAAGGCCATGCAATATGTGGATAGCCTTCTATGGGACCACAGCCAAACCAGCTTTTTACCCCATGACACAGAACATCAAAACTACTCAAAAAATAGTTTTCTTCTTGTCTCCAGCGCTATCTCTAAAAGCTTTCCTGCCCAATCCATTTTCAATCTAACTGAGACGCCGGTAAACATCACAAATAACACCTTTTCAACTATTTATGAGTTTGAAGAAAATTCTAATCCTTCTAAAAAAATATCTTTCCAAAACAAGCTCAATTATTACAAGTCCCACAAAAGACGCATTATCTCCCTGTAAAAAACCTTGAAAAGTTCTAGATAAGATTTTATACTTCGCTTAGCTAAAATTTAGGAGCATCCAACATGACACGTATTGGTAAAAAGCAAGAAAGACGCCACTCTTCACCTAGAAAACGTCACTACCCAGCAGCTAAAACTGGACCACTTAAAGACAATCTACCACTAGGTTACGGAGAAAAAGAAAACTGCGCAAAAGAGGCAAAACAACCTCTAACTTTCATTCCAAAAATTAAATCATTATAAAAGAAAGGCCAAAAAAGCTATGTCTAGACATCCTAGTTACGGAAAATCAGGAAAAGGTGGAAAAAAAAGAAACGTATTAAAACGTTTTGAAAGAGTTGACGTCCTTAAAGAAATGGGCAAATGGAAAGACGGTGAAAACAAAAAAGTCACAGGTCTACCAAAGACACCGGTACAGAAGTAATATGACTACCTCTGAGATCACCACTTATTTTAAGAGTGATCAAGATCTTGTTTCTATTACTAATGATCAAATTGAGACCTTAGTCAAAGTCTTTGCAGAGTCGATGCAGATTGAGTTTGATGAGGTCTCTATTCATTTTGTGAACAAAGCAAAAATCACATCTCTACACGGAATATACTTTCAGGATGAAACGCCTACTGACTGTATTTCATTCCCTATAGATTCGATTCATGACAATGTATATCCAAAAGTTATTGGAGAAGTATTTGTTTGTCCTGAAGTAGCTCTTGAATACTCTAAAGAGCACGACATATCTTTTGAAAGTGAACTGACTTTATACGTAATTCACGGCCTTTTACACCTGATTGGATATGACGATATCGAAGAAACTGATCGACAGATCATGAGGGAAAAAGAAGCTTATGTCATGAAATCTCTTCAGTCAGCTAATGCGCTTTTACTCCCCCTATTTTCACTTTAACATTGTCAAATGACTCAAAACTTCGTATTAAAGAAATAAAGTCTAGTAAAAAAGATGATCCACGAAAGTATACTTATTCCCTTGTTTTTCCTGCTTGGAAGCTTTTGTTTATCCATTGTTGATAGAAGCATGAATTTCCTTGGACGCTTTGAGCTGTCTAAAGAGATTAGAAAAGCTAGAAAAGTTTTTTATTTTTTTCATATTATCAGAAAACTTTTTCAAAAAGCTGGATGGACAAACCACTATTTCATCAGCAGTATCACTAAGCAAATTCTACGTGTATTATACGCAAGCACTTCCGTATTTTACCTGCTTTCTTTACCATCTTTTGCTAAATCTATCAGCTTTACTAACAAACACTACGCATTAGACCTTTCATCTTTTTTTCTACTCGTATCTGTAGTTATAGGTCTTGCGGTTATCGTAGATTTTATTGCGTTTTTACTTTCTGTGTTTAAGGCTAAAAGGACTCTGCTTGTTATTTATCCAATTGCAGGACTCTTTTTACTTTTATTTTGTCCACTTACATTTTTTCTCCTAAAGCTTCAAAAGCTATTATCTTCAAAATCCAAAGAAGATAAAAGCGACCCTAGTCATAAAGAAATTAAAGAAAAGATCGTTGAGCTAGTATGGGAAGCTGATAACAGTGAAAATCTAGACCCTCAAGATAAAAAGCTGATTTTATCAGTTGCTTCATTCAAAGAAAGAATCGCAAGAGAAATTATGGTTCCTAGAATCGATGTGTTCTCTTTAGATGCAACGCTAACGGTTGAAGAAGCCACTAAAACCTTTGCAGAAGAAAGATATAGCCGAGTCCCTGTCTACAGAGACACCGTCGATAACATTATTGGTGTTTTACTTTATAAAGACCTTCTAAATTTTTATATCAATACAGACGATTTGACAAAAGATACGCTAAAACGCACTACGATAGAAAAATTTCTAAAACCAATCGTTTACACACCAGAGACTAAAAAAATCTCGCATCTCCTTCAAGAATTTCGAGCAAAACAACTTCACTTAGCAATCGTCGTTGACGAATATGGCGGAACAGAAGGGATTGTTACAATTGAGGATATTTTAGAAGAACTCGTTGGTGAGATAGCAGATGAATATGACGACAAAAACGAAGAAATTTTATTTTCTTCTCATCCTGAAGGTGGATGGATTGTTGATGCGAAAATGAACATCAACGACACTGAAAAAGAACTAGGTATAATCATACCGAAAAGCCCCGAGTATGATACAATCGGGGGTTACATCTTTGAAAGAGCTGGGGCTATACCAACAAAAGGATGGAGAATCCATCACGAGAATTTTGATCTCGAAATCTTAAGTTCTACAGACAGAAGTATAGACAAAATAAGGATCATCCCTCCCCCTTCTGAAGATCTTTAACTTTTCTTGAAAAGATTCTTTATTTAAGGCAAAATAAGTCCAACTATTTATGCCTTTAGGAGAGTTGAATGAGAAGATCTATCTGTTACTGCGAACCAAAATCAACCTTTGCAGGAGCTCTAACAAGCTTAAAATTCATCTTTTCCCCATCATCGCAACTTCCCAAAGGAACTAGACTTAAGTTTGATCCTTTAGTGCGAGCTAGATCTTTTGACTGGCAACTACCTCTCTCAGGAACAAAATCACAAAAAAGTCTTGTATTTCTAGCTACTCCGAATGGAGAAAAACTTGTCGCAAAAGCTGTTAAAGGCCCAAACCCTGCAGCTCCACAATTTGAGTTTATTTTACCCCACGAAGTTAAACCTGGTGAAGAAGTTGTTATTCATTATGGAGAAGATGACAAAGAGGGACTTCAAGCGCAGCACCACGTGCAAAGAAGGCGTCCATTTTATCTCTATGTAGACCCAAAAGGAAAAGGTGATTACAAAGAGCCTGAAGTCTTTAATATTGATGTTAAGGGAAATGTTTTAGAAAATATCCGTGTCATATCCCCTTCACTAGTAAACAAAAATGAAAGATTTGATGTGATCGTAAGATTTGAAGATCGTTTTGGCAATCTTACAGCTAATGCAAAAGAAAAAACTCTTATTGAGTTAACCTATGACAATTTCAGAGACAATCTTAACTGGAAGCTTTTTGTCCCAGAAACAGGATTTTTAAACCTTCCCAATCTGTATTTTAATGAAGCTGGTATCTACAAGCTAAAACTTACAAATACCGACACCAAAGAAGCGTTCTTTTCTAACCCAATCAGATGTGTTGATTCTGATGAAAAAAGAAGTATCTATTGGGGAACATTCCATGGTGAGTCTGAAAGGTTTGATAGCCTAGCTGAAATTGAATCTGCCTTAAGATTTTTCAGAGACGATCAAGCGTATCATTTTTTCTCAACATCAGCTTTAGACTCCGAAGACCAAACATCAAACGACTCATGGAAGTCGATCGCGGCTCAAGTCTCGGAATTCAATGAAGAAGATCGATTTGTCACATTTCTAGGATCACAATGGTTTAACAATTCACCTGAAGAGGGCCTAAGACATCTTATTTTCTTAAAAGACAACAAACCAATCTTGAGAAAAAAAGACGCTAAGTCAAGCTCTCTTAAAAAAATCTACAAAGGCCATACAACAAAAGAACTTCTATCTATTCCTTCTTTTACAATGGCAAAAGGACACGAATTCAATTTTAAAGAACTAATGCCAGAGTATGAACCAGTTGTTGAAATTTACAATGCCTGGGGTTCTTCTGAGTGCTTAGCAAAAGAGGGAAATCCTAGACCCATCACAGCCAAGAAGAAAAAAGGAATCGAAGAGTCCGCTATAGGGTCTATTAGAGAAGCTCTGAATAAAGGCTACCGCTTCGGATTTATCGCAGGAGGACTTGATGATCGCGGAGTTTTTGCCCCACTTTATGATTCTGATCAAGTACAGTATAGCCCTGGAATGACAGCTATTATGACGTCCTCTCAATCCCGAGATTCTCTAGCGCAAGCCTTAAAAGACCGCAGATGCTACGCAACAACAGGAGATCGTATTATTCTAGATTTCCAAATAGCATCATTACCGTTTGGATCAGTTATCTCAACAAAAGCAAAACCAGGTCTTTTATATAACAGATATATCTCAGGATGCGTAGTCGGCACCACAAAGATTGATCTCGTAGAAATTTTCCGTAATGGATCTTTACTTAAGGCACTTAAACCTGACAACGAGAAGTTTGAGTTTGAGCTTGATGATCTAGAACCCTTAGAGAAAGTTTCTTTAAAATCTAGTCTAATGGAAGGTCTTTTTAGCTATTACTATTTAAGAGTGACTCAAGCTAATGGTCATATGGCTTGGAGTTCACCTATTTGGATTGATTTAGAAACTGTTGAAAAAGAAAAGAAAATACGCAAAAAAGCTTAAATAAACGATATGTCTACATTGATCACTACGACTGTTATAGCAACAGCACTTGTTATAGTGTGTGCTATCTTTCTAGGCATTGGCAAGCTAATAACTGGTAAGTCTATGTTTTCTTGTAAAAGATGCGGAAAGCCAGAAGACAAGAGCAAATGCTCACTTTGTAAAAAGAATAAAAAAAAACCACCTAGAAACTAGGTGGTTTTTTTGTCTTAGGCTTATTTCTTTGGAAAACTCTTTTCTAGATAACGAGTCAAGCTGCTATAGTCGCATGCATCAACACCACCCTTGGATTGGAATTCATTCCAAGAAGTTTCTAGACCTTTTCTTAAAAGACCTTTTTCTTTGCTTTGAAAGAATCTGGTCCCAACAAAAGTATTAAAATTTAATGCTGTCATCAGTTCTCTATTCGAATCGAGCGGCTTAGAATTACCTGTATACTCTCTCAGTAAAAGAGCTGTTAGCATTACTTTAGCAAAGTTTTTCTTCTCATCAGATAGCTTTGATTCACTAACTTGTCTATTAAATGTTACAAATTTACTTGGGATCATTGTCAAAGCAACTTCATAAGTTAAATGAAATCTAAACGTTGCTCCAGGTATAGAGTCAAAATGATTTTTAAGTTTATCTTCAAGAGCTCTTTGGCTGATTCCTCTCATAGCATCTGTAAGCTCTTGTGTCAATTTAGTTTCATTTTCTAGAGAAGCTACCGCACTTTGAGTGTTAATTAAGCTTAGCGATCCTAGATCCAAAACTTCTTCTGCATCACCTGAAGAAGAACTGTGTAATGGAGTTGCAGGATTTTCCGCAGCAAATTCATATTCTGAATCAGATGATTCCATTATCTCAGTGTCGCCAGAAGCTGTAGAATTTAGGCTATCCCTAGATTCAAAAGGTACAGGCTTTGATTCAACATCGATCAAATCATCGTGTTCAGCAAACGTAACACCAGCATCTTGACTAACGTCAACCTCTGAAGATTCTTCTGCTACATCGTTTACAGAAGAGCTTCTACTAATTTCTGCAGTCTTTACTGGTCCAGAAACTACATCAGAAGATTCCTCTGAGACCACAGAAGCTGTTTGAACTTCCTCTTTTTTAAGCTCTGCTGATTCTGCTTTTCTATTATATAGTCCCATTCCAAAATTAATAATTTTTGAACATGGCCAAACCACTGTCCAATATAGTGGTTTTGCAATTACATAATCCACTAGAAGAGCTACACTTCCGACAAGGTAGTCAGCGGTACTTAATTCTTCAGGGTCATCTGATACATTTCCTCTCTGAAGATCTGCAGAGGCAAACTCGATTGTATCTTTTGTGATTGGTTGTTTAACCTCAAGATTATCTGCTGAGCTTGGTACACCTGGCTTTTCAGGCTGATGAAGCTCATGCGTTTCTTTATCTTGAATGGGTTGATGATGAATTGCGGACATAATTTTTCGCTCCTTATCTTAGACGTTTCGTTGTTCGATTTGAAAAAACGAGGCATCTTACTATTAAGTAAAGATTAAGAAAAGATGAAATTTTCAATATATTGTACAATATAGGAGAATTTTTAAACTGTGTAAGCAAAGCAAAAGACACGAAATGATCTTTTGCTTTTTATAACTCTAGTTAGACAAGATAGCATCTTAGTCTATGCCGAACCGGACGAGGTAAAAAATTTCTTGGGAACTGAGTTACTCTTTACATTGTCTACAAAATCTCTTATATCTGAAAAAAATGTCTTAACCTGATTAGCACTTGATCGTACACAAGAAGCAATTTTTGAAAAAAATGCTAAGGCGAACTGATGCACTTTTTTCACTACAGGACTCTCACCTTTTTTTAGTGAGTTCAATGAAATTGAGACAAACTCGATAACACCGTGCTTAATTTTTGAAAGACACTGACCATTTTTCTCAAAAATAGATCTTACACACGCTGGTGTTTTTATTGATTGTTTGGCTTCATTTAACTTTGAGCAGATTGGATTAAAAAGATTCTTTATTGGACAAGTTTGCATTGTTCTTCACTCCTTGTATGTATACAAATAATCAGTATTTCGCTTTATTTCCATTTCAAATTTTGAAAACCGAGATTATAATCAGTCCTAAAAAATTAATTCAAACTTTACTTTTTGATCATTAAAGCACAAAAAAAGTCTTCTGTGGAAATTCCACAGAAGACTTTTAAGCTAATTAGTCGTTTAAATAACTAACACAAGGTAGCTTTTAGAAGTTTACTACTGTTGTGAAGCTGCTCTTCGAGCACCTCTAGTTCTTGGTCCAGTTATGATATTGTCTGTACTAATATCTGCATTTCTAACGTTTGATTTCGGACCTAATGTTGTTGGCTCAGCTTCTGCAACTTCAGCCTCTTCTTCCGCAACTTCAGCCTCTTCTTCTGCAAATTCTGTTTCAGCAAACATTGTAGCTATAGCTTCTTTATTTGCAGATCCTGTAGATCCTGTAGATGCTGTAGATCCCATAAGATTTAATAGTTCAAATGCAGCTGTTGAAGCTGTAGAACCATTGCTTTCACTTACAGGAGAGGATTTAAAAAATCCAATAATTGCGTTGAAAATTGCCGCAATCTTTTTTGCTATAAATACAAAAGGGGTAGCTAAAAACTTACCAACTCTAGAAGCTAAAGATGGATGATTTTTTACAACATCATTAGAAGTTTTATTTGCGATAGTATCACTAAAGATAGTAGCTAACTGATTTTGCTTACTGTAGAATTCATCAGCACGCTTTGCATCTTCAGGAGTTCTTATCGCTAATGTGGTAACAGGTGATACTGACATGGTGTATACTCCATTAAATAATAAAGGTAACTTATGGTAATAATTATATTACAAAACAAACTTGTTTTATATATTAATTACAAAAAGAAGTTTAATAAAAAACTTATTTAAATAAAGTTAGTTAATTAAAATTTTATTATTACAAACCACTTCTCCTTAATATCAAAAAATTTTTTTAAGAAGGTTCTATGAAGATATATTTAGGTTCAAATTCCCCTAGAAGGCAAGAAATACTAAACTCACTGAAAATCCCCTATACTCCTATAGATAATGATTTTGATGAGTCTACTATAGTTAAAACAGGGTCTGTTAAGCAGTATGTGGAAGTTATTGCTAGAGAGAAGGTTAGGTCACTAATACCGCTTGTTGGTGACAACCTAGTACTCTGTGGTGACACAGTAGTCAGCTTATACGATCGCATCTTACTTAAACCCAAGAGCTTAGATGAAGCTTGTAGTTTTTTAATGCAGCTTTCTGGAAAAACCCATTTAGTCTACTCTGCAACAGCTATAGGGTATAAAGGCCATATTTATGTTGAGTCAGACCTTTCGGAAGTTACTATACGAGAGCTTAACCCGAAAATAGTAAGTAAATATTTTAAATTAACAAATCCCCTAGATAAAGCTGGAGGATATGCGATTCAGGATGCTGGTGGACTAATTGTTCAGTCTTTAAAAGGTTGTTATTATAATGTTATGGGACTCTCTTTAAACTCCTTAATTAAAGTCTTTAAAAAAGCCGGATTTGATCTCTTTGATTTCATTCAAACCTCTTAATCTCTGAATTCATGTTGAAAAATGAGTCCAAAGACACTATGTTAGCAAAAAAGAGTTAGATACATGCTTATTAAACGGTTCACGATAGCTTTCTTTTTATTAATTTCTCTTCGAGTTTATCCAACCTTCGAGGAAATTCAAAAGGCACCAACTCAGAAAAAACATCATATTCTTTACCTGGTACAATCAAATAAAATTGATCAAGCCATAAGTTCTTATAAAGAATACACTAAAACTCATGGAAAACACGATTTTGAAATTCTAGAATCCATGGGTATTATCTTATTAGATCAGGCGATGGATAGTGCAGATCCAGAGAAGCAACTTATCGCATTATATGGAGCTTCATTAGCAAACTCTGAAATACTATTAGATCTATGTGAAAAAGGATCACACTCTCAAAGCCCTACAACACAAATGGTTTCTGTTCAATTAGCTGGACGTATTCAAGATGATAGATCAGATACCATACTGACGAGAGCTCTATCTTCAAAATATTTGGCTATTCGTATGGAATCAGCTTTTAGCTTAGCTGGAAAGAAACACAAGAGTGCTGTTGGATATATTGAGTCATTAATGGCAAAGCTCCCCCCTTTTTTCCATTCATTTTTTTCTGAAATGTACGCCATGGTTGGCACACAAGATGGGAATCGTGTTCTAAAAAAACTTATGAACGATAGAATTTTATCGAATAGACTTTCTGCTATTTTAGCTGCAGCTAAATTTGGTAGAGATGACTTCATTAAAGACATAAGAACGATAGCCACACATAAAAATCCGGCAGAACAAGAAGCTTGCGCTAGCGCTTTAGGATTTCTTGGCGATTCACATTCAATAGAAAAGTTAAAAGAACTTAGCAATTCTTTAGATCAAGATGTTCAACTTTCCGCTCTTCGATCACTCCAAATGCTCGGACAAAATGACTCTTTTGAGAAGATTGAAAAACTAGCAGAAGATAAAAATCTTTTTGCAATCTCAACTTTGGCCTTATTTGACAAACCATCAAAAATCTTAACAAAGCTTTTAGATAACAAAGATGAACTTATCTCTTACAATGCCGCGCTTTCTTTATTGAGAAAAAAAGACCCTAGGTGTCTTCCGGTTTTAAAAAAGATGTTTTTAACCAAAAGACTAGATATTGGTTTTTTACCTCATTTTTCAAACGGTCGTTCGCTTTATTATTTTAAGCCAATGTATTCCATTTCAGCTCATGCTAAAAAAAACAAAAACCCAGACCTTCTTTCTGCTGCTTTAGCTTTTAGGCAAAACTTACTAGTTGATGCCCTAGAATTAGAATTTGATGTTTTTTTAGACATTTCAGATTTTATTTTTACCAACAACATAAAAGATCTTATTCCAACATGTGTTCAACTTTTATGTAACGTAGGAAGTGAAAAAGCTGTAAATCTGCTTAAAAAAAATGCAGAAAAAGCTGGAGCACCTTTTACAAGAACTTATTGTTATTTAGGATTATACAAACTAAAAACAGAAAAAAACTACTCCGATCAACTTTTAGATTGGATTGAAAAGAACTATAAAACTGAGATGGTAAGATTTAAACCTGTTATGGCTAAGGCCAATGCTGAAGCGAACCTTGTCTATGAACTTACACCAGAAGAATCTAGTTCCCTACTCATTGGAGCCTATTCTCTAATCAGTCAAAAGCAATCAGAAAAGAGCTTGGATATTCTGTTAGAGGGAATTCAAAAGGGTCACGAAAAAAATCGTGCCATCATGGCAGGCCTTTTACTCAAAGCTATTGAATAGACCTAAAGCTTCTTGCTTGATAAAATAACTTTCCCTTAGAGTTTATTGGTAATAGATCCTCACCTTATGAAAATCCGTCTTATCTATTTATTTGTTTCAATAGTATCACTACAAACCATCTGCAATGGTTTTGAAACAAATGAATTGCGCATTAGATTAGATGACGTTTCTTATGAAGAAAAAACCATATCTACAGAAAGTGGAGGGATAGTTGAAGGAGAAGGGCTGTACCTCCAGGCAAAAAAAATCACCTATCAAAAGGATTTAGCTAACAACAAACACAAGCTAAAAGCTAGTGGAGATCTAATGCTAAGCTACAACGGGCAAATCTTTTTAGCTAAATCTTTAGAGTATGATTTTATCTTGAAAGAAGGTGTTTTAAAAAACGGGAGAACCCAGGTTAATATTTGGTTTCTAAAAGGAGAGACTATCTATTTACATAATGATAAAAGCTATGACATAGAAAAAGCATCAATCACAACAAGTGAAATGCCGCATTCTGAATGGGAAATGTCTTCTAAAACAATCCACCTCTCATCTGATCAATCCTTGAGCTCAAAAGATATTAAAGTAAAACTATTTAATATTCCTATTTTTTGGATCCCCGGATACAAAACAAACCTTAAAACTTTTGGAAAAAGTCCTGTCAGTTATATTTTAACATGGGTGTCAGGGCAAGGGCCTAAGGTTGGTATGGCTTATAACCTCTATTCAGGGAAGAATTTTTCCACAAATTTCCGTATCGAATATTTGTGGAAAAGAGGTCCTTCTGCAGCATTCGAAGGTTTTGTTTCTTCTGAAGACAAAAGGTTTTTTTTAGAATCGCAAAATTTTGCAGCCTACGATACGTATTATAGGGATACCTTTCCAAATAAAAGAAAAAAACGATTTCGCCTACAGGGAAATTTTCATGCTGCGACAAAGTCCGACAATGCTTTTGTAAACGTTGTCTATGACAAACTCTCTGATAAAAACCTTCCAGGAGACTTCCCTAGCCAAAATTTTGAGCTAAATCAGCTCAAA
Source organism: Chlamydiia bacterium (assembly GCA_030427725.1). Lineage (GTDB taxonomy): Bacteria > Chlamydiota > Chlamydiia > Chlamydiales > JAUICV01. Next base: position 714,933 of record JAUICV010000001.1, read on the forward strand.
TCAACCAGACTTGAAAGTCGACTCTTCCATGAAAAATTCACATTAGGATGTAATGCAAACCCTAGGATAAATAGTTTTGATAGTTTTAACCAAGCGATCCCAAATTTTGCATTGAACGTAAAACCATTTTACCTACCAAAAACTCCAATCCTTTTAGAAAATCAATTTAAACTCTCCTTTTATGATTATGTTTACACAAACCTTTTAGAATCAGCTCCAGTAATTTACCAAAAAGCTCTAAAAGATTTTCATTCGCTTAAAGCCTATACAAAACAAACCCTTTCAGCGCCTGTTTTCTTTAAAGGTTTGGCCTTTTTGCCAAGCGGAGGATTTATTGGTTCTATCTATAGCGATTCACCTCGAAGCAAATCAGCCTACCAAGGTGTTTTTCACTATGGAGCAAAAACACATTTTGCATTGGAGAAAAAATACCATAGAGGTTTGCACAAAATAACGCCTTATATCTCTTACACAGGGCTTTCTAAACCAACAGCCAAGGATAACTTAGTTTATATCTTTGATTTATCAGATGGATTTCACAAACTTGATATGGCAAGAATTGGAGTTGATCAACTTCTTTATTTTAAAAACTCATCAAACCTATTTCCAAATATTAATTTTGATTTATATACCCTCGGTTTTTTTGACTCTGAAACGTATAACAAAACCTTCCCAAAAGCTGGTTTTGAATCAAAATTAGAGAATAGCTTCGCTTCATTAGAAACAAAATTTCAGTGGAACTTCAACAATAGCGTACTAGATTTATTAAATGTTAATTTAGGGGTTACCCTCTCTTCTAATATCGCCTTTTATCTAGAATACCGACATAGATCTAGATACTATTTTAGAAAAGCCGATTTAGAAAATTATGTGATTGAAACAGCTAGAACATTAGAAGAGCTTTTAGACTCACCTATGTCAGATGGGAGGAATACACTACTTTCTAGACTTGAATTCACTCTATCTCCAATTACCACCCTTCGCCTTCAAACACAAAGTGGCTGGGGAAGACGGGGACAAAAAAGCTACAACGAAGCAAAGTTAGATTTTTACACGACTATCTCATCTTCTTGGAAACTTAGACTTTCTTGTGAAAAAAACACCCGAGCTACAGTTGTTACCTGCGGAATTGAGCTAATTAGACACTAAGCTTTATTTAGAAAATTTCTTTTTGATTTTTTTTAACTGCGGGGCTAATAATTTTTTTCTATGGGGCAAAATTCTATCGATAAAAAGCACCCCATTTAGATGGTCATTTTCATGGAGAACAGGCCTAGCTAGCCATCCATCCACTTCTTCTTCAAAGGCTTTACCATCTTCATCTAGCGCTTCTACTTTAATTTTATAAGGCCTTGTCACATCCTCATAAATTTTTGGAAGAGAAAGACACCCTTCCCCTTCTGTCCATTCCTCGTCACCAACAACTGTAATTTTAGGATTAATATAGACTTTAGGAGATCCGTAGACTGGATAACCATCTTCACCTATTCCCCTAACCGTGTGAATAAAAACACGCTTAGACACACCTATCTGAGGCGCTGCTATTCCCATCCCATTATACTTTTTCATGAGTCGAATCATCTCTCCAATGAGCTCTTTAATCTCATCATTAACTTCAGCAACCTCGGAGGCCTTCTGTCTAAGAACTGGATTCCCAAAATAACATAGCTCGTAAGCCATAAATCTACTTTTGTACTTCCTCAATAGATACAGGCAAACTCTTAGCTTTAGATCTAGCTATAGACCCTGTCCAAAATGAAAGAACTACACAGGAAGCCATGAAAATAGCAGCTAAGTATGCTGTAAATTTTTTCAAAACATCAGCCGCAGATGTCCCAAACACTGAGTCACTTGAATCTCCTCCAAATGACGCGCCAAGACCCATTGACTTACTATCTTGAATAAGAATTACCATAGCTAGCAGACCGCATAGCAAAATAAATAAAAAGACACACGTATAAAACAAAAAGACCATAATTAAATTTCCCTTGCGATGTTTACCATCTTTGCGAATGATTCTACCTCTAACGAAGCTCCTCCAATTAAAGCTCCATCAATATCTGGTTGGGACAAAAGCTCCCTGATATTATCCGGTTTTACAGAACCACCATACAAGATTTTAAGATGGTAGCATACCTTCTCACCCCACTTTCTTGCTAGAAAATCTCTAATAATTTTATGAGTTTTTTGAACATCAGCGGGAGTAGCTGCATGCCCGGTTCCTATTGCCCACACAGGTTCGTAAGCTATACAAATCGAGCTCATTTCATCTTGATTCAGAGCTCCTAAAGCCTTATCTAGTTGATTTTCTAAAACAGAAATCACCTCATTTGCTTGTTTTTGCTCTAAGCTCTCTCCTATGCATAAGATAGGAATCAGCCCTCCCATAAGAGCCCGTTTGATTTTTTTACCTAATAATTCATCAGATTCATGGTAGAATTGGCGCCTTTCTGAGTGGCCAATTAAAGCAAAACCCGCTCCCACATCTTTAATCATTTCAGCTGAAATCTCACCTGTGTAGGCCCCGTCCTTTTGGTCAGAAACATTTTGAGAGCCGATTAAAAGATCGGTTCCTTTCGACTCCTTAACTAAACTCTCAAGCGCTGTAAATGGCGCTGCAATACCGCACCTTGAAGTCCCTTGAGTAAGAAGCGGCATCAAGTTTTTTACAAACTGAGTGGACTCTGAGATCGTTTTATTTAATTTCCAGTTGCCCACAATAAAAAATTCTTTCATAACTTAGATCCTTAAAAGGTCAATTGTCTATCCATCAGTTTAAAAAAATCTATTCTAGTGTTCAAGTACTTTGATCACTTGCCTTTAGTGTTTAAAAAAATTAAACTACCCTAAAAGATAAGGAATGTCCAAAATGTCAGCGCCAGTAGCTAAAGAAATTTTTTCAGTTTCCGATTTAAATCGTAGAATTAAACATTTTTTAGAGGCTCAGTTTTACACAGTATACGTTAAAGGTGAAATAACTAATTTAAAGGTTCAATCATCAGGCCATGCGTATTTCAGTCTAAAAGACGAACATTCTCAAATCTCAGCTGTTATGTTTAAAAGTGCGTATTCTCAGCTATCAACTCCTTTAAAAGCTGGAGATAAGGTCTTAATTAAAGGACAACTTAACGTCTATCCTCCAAGAGGTTCTTATCAGATTGTTGTTCAAAAGCTAAGACAGGAAGGTTTAGGAGATTTGCTTTTGAAACTCCACGAACTCAAGGCAAAACTTCAAAAAGAAGGTTACTTTGAGAGCAACATAAAAAAAAATCTTCCAAAATTCCCTAAAGTTATTGGTGTTATTACAAGCCCAACAGGTTCTGTTATACAAGATATTATTCATGTTCTTTCCAGAAGAGCCAAAGGATTTACCCTTCTACTAAACCCTGTTAAAGTTCAAGGTGACGGAGCTGAAGGAGAAATTGCCGCTGCAATTGAGGAATTTAATAAAAGCAACCTCGCTGATGTATTAATCGTAGGCAGAGGAGGTGGATCTCTAGAAGACTTATGGGCCTTTAATAGCGAAGCTGTAACTCGCGCAATTTATGAATCTAAAATACCTGTTGTGTCAGCCGTTGGCCATGAAACAGATGTGAGCTTGGCAGACCTAGCTGCAGATGTTAGAGCTCCAACTCCCTCTGCAGCTGCTGAAATTGTTATCAAAGAGCAATCTGTTCTTATGGATCAGCTTGAAAGAAGTCGGAAAATGTTAGACAGCTATGTTACGAATCTTTTAAACCAAGGAAACTTAAAAATACGCTCGATTTTAAAACAACCGGTTTTTTCATCGAGTGAAGCTCTGCTTTTACCTTTTGTTCAAAAACTTGATGAAAAGGTGATCTTTTTTGATCAGCGATCTAAAAATGATTTGGAAATGAAAAAACTCCAACTTAATTCAATGGAAAAAAGGTTAAGAGGATATAGCCCTACTCAGATACTAAAATCCCATCTCGAAAAGAAACATTATTACAATAGTTCAATAGACAGATCTTTGTCTCAAAAAATTATTCTACACTCTCAGATATTAGATAGCTTAAGAAAGTCTATTGATTCAAAATTTTATGAAATTTTCAAGTCTCAAAAAGAGCGATTAGACTATCTTAAGAATCTTCTCTCTTCTATAGATCCAAAAAATGTTTTAAAAAAAGGATACTGCATTCCCTTTGCTGAAAACAAAAATTCCGTTATTATTTCCTCAAACCAGCTATCTGTCGGAGATACTTTAAATTTAAGGTTCTTTGATGGAGAAGTGAAAGCAAAAGTCCTCAACAAAAAGACCTCTCATGAATGATCAGAATTTTACATTTGAAAAGGCTTACGAGCGTTTAGAAAAGATATTAGAAACTCTAAATAGTGGTGATGTTTCGTTGGATATCTCCCTAAAGCTTTATGAAGAAGCAGACCAATTAATAAGACTTTGTCAATCCAAACTCGTTGGAGCTGAGCAGAAGATTCAAATGCTTATAAAAAACCGTAACGGTTCGCTCTCAAAAACTCCAGAAGGTCAAATTCAAACACAAAACTATCAGGCAGAATCAAATCAGTACGTCAACAGGAACTTACAAGACAATATATAGATGAGATCATTTTTAAACCGCTTACAATCTCCTGATGAAATTAAACACCTCTCCTATGAGCAGCTTGAAGTTTTAGCTTTTGAAATCAGAGAACGTATCATTGAAGTCACCTCAAAAGCAGGTGGACATTTAGCATCTAATTTAGGAAATGTTGAACTAACTCTAGCTCTACATAAGGTGTTCAACTCACCTAACGATAAACTTATTTTTGATGTATCTCATCAGACGTATACTCACAAACTTCTCACAGGTCGCAATTCTAAGTTTGACACGCTGCGACAGTTTCAAGGGCTTTCTGGGTTTTCTAGTCCAGATGAGTCCATTCATGATCACTTTTTCGCTGGGCATGCAGGAACAGCTATTTCTTTAGGGCTTGGAATGGCTAAGGCAAGAGACCTTTCAGATGAAAAGCATTATGTATTGCCGATTATAGGAGATGCTGCACTCACTTGTGGCTTAACCTTAGAAGCCTTAAACAACATTTCCCCCGACTTAAAGAAATTCATAGTGATTTTGAATGACAATGCTATGTCTATTTCTAAAAATGTTGGGGCTATTACAACAATTTTATCGAGATTTTTCAACTATCCAACAGCTAGTAAAATCTATAAGGAAATGGACCATCTAATCTCGAAAACTCCGGGATTTAATAAGATTTTTTCTCATCAAGATCAGAGCACAAGCTCTTCTTTAAAAAATCTTGTCAGCACAGCGCCTTTCTTTGAGCAGTTTGGTCTCTCCTATGTGGGTCCAGTAGATGGACACGATATTAGACAAGTTGTCAAAGCTTTAGAAAGTGCTTTAGCTTCAGAAAAACCTGTTCTATTACATGCTTTAACCGTAAAAGGACAAGGCATGCCGAGTGCTATCAAGAATCCAACCACCTATCATGGTGTGAAACCTTTTGATCGAGAAACTGGCAAGTTTTTACAAAACACCACAACAAGCCCAACCTTTCCAAAAGTTTTTGGTGAGTTTATGCTAAAGCTTGCCGATGAGCAAAATAACTTAATCGCAATCACTCCAGCCATGCCTGCAGGTTCTTGTTTAAGCGCGCTTATGGAAAAGCACCCTAAAAGATGTCTAGATGTTGGAATTGCAGAAGGACATAGTGTAACTTTAGCCGGGGGGATAGCCAAAGACCTATCTAAAAAAGTAGTTGTAAGTATTTACTCAACTTTTTTGCAAAGGGCTCTCGACAACCTTTATCATGACGTATGCTTACAAAAAGTTCCTGTTGTTTTCGCAATTGATCGCGGTGGAATGGCAGGTGGCGATGGAGCTACACACAATGGAATCTACGATATTGGTTTTTTAAAAAGCATGCCAAACTTAATTATCGCCCAACCAAGGAATGGCAAAGTTTTAAAAGAGCTTATAAAAAGCTCTCTTAAATGGAATAATCCAACAGCTATTCGATATCCCAACCTTCCCACATCCGACGAAGAGCCAACATTTGAAAGAGAGGTAGGGAAAGCTGAAATTTTAAAGCAAGGCAAAGATCTTGCAATTATAGCGCTCGGCCATAAAGTGGACACTGCTTTGCAGGTTAGGGATTTGTTAAAAGAAGAAGGCATTGATGCAAGCGTTATAGATCCAGTTTTTATTAAACCTCTTGATACAAAACTATTAGACAAGCTTTTCCTAACCCACTCACAAGTTATCACAATTGAAGAACATTCCTTAAAAGGTGGCTTTGGAGAAAGTGTAAATTCATACATTTTACAAAATAACTATCATCACGTTAAGGTGATTAACGTAGGTATAGATGATACCTTCATTGAACAAGGCTCTCATTCCCTTTTGTCAAAAGCCTATGGCTTAGATGCAACGAGCATCAAAGATAGAATTGTTGATGAGTTTGCTCTTAAGCGATTAACTTTAACGAAGACAAAGTCATGATCATAGCAGTTTTTCCTAACACAAAACATGAGGAAGGCTCCAGCTTAGCTCAAGAAACTGTTCAATTTTTCAAAAAGAAAAACGTCGAGATTGCAACCATTGATCCGTTTGCAAAAGAGTATAAACTTCCTACACTTGAAGAAGTAGGCTTAGACAATATTGATTTTATAATCTCTATGGGAGGTGATGGGACTATATTAAATTTAGCCCATAAGTATCATGCCCTCGATGCCGCGATACTAGGCATAAACCTTGGTCATTTAGGGTTTATGGCAGATGTTCCAGTCTCTGATCTAATTCCTAGCTTAGAAGATTTTATTGGTGGGCACTATACCATTGAAGATCGCATTATAATTGATGGCCTTAGCCCTCAAAACAAACACTCGTTTGCTGTAAACGATTATGTAATTCATCGAGGAACAAATCCAAGCCTTATCGAGCTATGCATTTCTTTTGGAGATAAGCTAGTCAATACATTTGAAGCTGATGGCATCATTTTATCAACGCCTAATGGATCAACCGCTTACTCACTAGCTGCAGGAGGACCTATTTTAAGCCCTGGCTTGGAAGGAATAGTTATAACCCCTATATCACCCCATACAATCTCGAATAGGCCTATCGTTATTTCTCCTGATGAAAAAATTTCTGTTGAGTATCTAAGCCCCTATGAACCTATCGATGTTGTATCTGATGGTATCGACAGATTCAAGCTTGAAACGGGTGAAACATTTACATTCCAAAAGAGCTCCAAAAGCTTTAAACTCGTCAATTTAAACCGTAGAGATTACTTCTCAACCCTGAGAAGTAAGCTTGGGTGGTCCGGAAAACTTCGTTAAGATATCTTATGTTTAGCAAACTTAAAACAGCAGATCAGTCGAAAAGCTCTAAGCACTCGGCTCTGCTAGCTGTATTTTCTCCAGTTTTTTTAACCCTTGTTAGCGTTGTAATATTTTTAAGACTTGGATGGGTCATTTCTGTTAGCACGAAGCTTGAAGTTTTTTCTATTATTACAATCTCAGTAACGCTGTCTTTGCTAACAGCTCTGTCTATATCTTCCATCTCATCAAACATGAAAATAGGCTCAGGTGGACTGTATCATATTCTATCCCGCACTTTTGGGATTGAGTTGTCTTCTGCAACGTGCTTACCTCTTTTCGTTGCCCAAAGCTTTACAATTGCTTTTTACATCATGGGGTTTTCTGAGACGATCAAACTGTGCTTTCCTCACATCAACATTCCATTCTTACCAATATCGCTCCTTGTCATTTTAACAGTTATTTCAACTCTTTTTGAAAAAATGACGTTGAAGATTCAAGCCGTTATTTTTATAATTGTTTCAGCTGCGCTTGTTTCATTTTTTATGGGAAAATCTTTAAGTTTAGAAAACACAGAGTCTTTTCAAATCCCAAAGATCCCCTTTTGGACGCTTTTTGCAATCTTTTTTCCGACGGTAACTGGTATTGAAGGCGGGCTTTCGTTTTCAAGAAGACTAAAAAACCCATCTAAATCCATTCCAAGAGGAATTCTATCTGCTATATTACTTGCCTATTTAGTCTATTTGTCAATTGCCTACGTATTAACCATTAAAGCTCCGCAAACTACTCTGTATGAAAATAGTCTTGTAATGTCTGCCCTCTCTGCTCTACCAACATTTTTTTTACTAGCTATATGCGTCTCAACGTTATCAGGGGCTTTATCGATGCTAATAGCCGCTCCAAAAATGTTAAAAGCCCTTTCATCAGATGGTGTTTTACCGAAGCTGTTTTCCAAGGAATTTGGGAAAGGATCTGTGTGTTATGCCGCAACACTTCTTTCATTCATTGTAGCTCTCTCTGGGATTACCATTGGAAAGATGAATAGTTTGGCTCCGATCATCACTATGTTTTTTTTAATCTCTTATTGCATGATTAACTTAGCCACTGCGCTTGAAGCAATGGTTGCCAACCCATCTTGGAGACCTACCTTTAGAGTTTCTTATTCAGTTAGTTTTTTTGGAGCCCTTCTTTGTATCATTGTGATGTTTATGATCAATCCAGGTGTGACCCTCCTAAGCTTCTTATTTGTCTTTACGCTTTATTTGATCATGAAAAAAAGACATATTTCAACAAGATGGGACGATTTTAGACACAGCTTACTATTGTTTTTAGCTCGATTTGCTATCTATAAATTAAACTTTCTCAAAGCAAATCCTAAAACATGGAGACCTAATCTTTTAGTCTTCGTTGGAGACCCTCTTTTAAGACCACACCTAATATCTTTGACATCAGCTTTAACGCACAATAAAGGTTTCTTAACCATGGCAAGTATTGTTGATGCCCACGCTGATGTATCCCATGAAACTTTAGAAGCTAAAAAATTATCCTTATATCTAAACAAACTAAGCATTCCAGCTCTTATTAAAACATATCGAGCAAATAGTCTTTTAGATGGAGTCTCTGCTTTAGTTGAACATTTTGGAATAGGACCGATTACTCCAAATACTATTGCACTTGGTGCTACCCAAAAGAGAGACAAATTCCCTGCATTTGCAAAAGCTATACAAACAGCTTATAGAAACAAAAAAAACATTCTAATCATCAAAGAATCTAAAAATAGTCTAGAAGTTATCTTGGATGAGCGTATTGATATTTGGTGGTCTGGAGGAACCAAAAATAATCCCGAGCTAATGCTAGCCTTTGCATTGATGCTCCAACGATCAAAATCCTTTCAAAAGTGTAAAATTTGTTTAAAAATGGTTGCTTTTGATGAAAATTCGGTCTCTTCTGCTGAAAAAAAACTACTCTCTATTACTGAGAAAGCGCGTTTTAATCTTGATGCTAAAGTATACACTCAAGAAAAAGATAAAGATGTGTTTCAAGAAACAATTTCTAAAAGCTCAAAAGACTCATCATTAGTTCTTATTGGACTAAGACCGCCTATGCAAAATGAATCAATAGACAGCTACTCTGCCTATTATGAAAGCCTTGTTGAAAAAACAAAAGATCTCCCTTCAACACTTTTTGTATTAAACGGGGAAGACCTTCCTTTTTACAAAATATTTCATTAAGAGATATCACTTTCCAGTATCATGTAAAATCTCATCTAACAGATTCCCTTCAGGATCTGCTTCATCAACTGCAAAGACTAAATCGCACAAATCGGTAATCATCTGTTCTATTTCATCAGGTTGCTCTAGCATATCTTTCGGCTTTATTTCTTCGGGAACTTGAATAGACTCTAACCTTTCTTTAGTCTTCATTAAGGAGTTTCTTAAATAACTAGCTTCAGCCGTCTCTTCTTTTACTTTTTCGAGCGCATTAATGTAAAAATCCAGCCTGATGAGATGACCTTCTCTTTCGTCAACAAATGTTCTTATACGTGCTGCATCATTCTCCTGACAAGCTCTTCTAAAACCTCTTAGGGCTTGATTTTCATTGCCAATAAGATCTCTTGTCTGTCTAAACAATTGATCAGTTCTTTTAGTTTCTAAACACAGCTCCATCGAATCAGATTCAGCATTTAAACCTTCTTTATTTACCATTTTTGCTTTTTTGCTGGGATTTACCTGCCCCTCACCCTGGAATTGATCGCCCTGATGACATTGTGGTAAATTGTTGATACTCATAATTTTTTTACTCCCTCTTTCAAAATGTTTTAATAAAAGCTATCACTCGATAGGATCTTGTTACATCTCATCTAACATATCTCTAGATCCCATTTCTTCGGGAATTTGAATAGACTCCAATCTTTCTTTAGTCTTCATTAAGGAGTTTCTTATAAAATTAGCTTTAGCAGGTTCTTCCTTTACTCTTTCGAGTGCATTAATGTAAAAATCCAGCGAGTCAAGTTGGTGATCTTTAGCACTAACAATTGTTTTTATAAGTGCTACATTATTGCCTTGACAAGCTTTTCTAAACTTTCTTATGACTTGATTTTCAAAGTTTATTAAATCTCTAGCTTGTCTAAATAAATGATCAGCTTCTGTTGCTTTAAAACGCATCTCATGTGAATCAGATTCTTCTTGAGCAGCTATTCTTTTAACCTTTTTATCGGGATTGACTTCCCAATCCTCTTGAAACTGACTGCTCTGATCAGATTGCGATAAATTGTTAATGCTCATAATTTTTTTTGCTTCCTATTTCTAAATTTCAATAATAAAGGCGTGTAAATATACACGCCTTTTACTCTTATTTAAACAATTCTAGAAAATTATATTACCTAAATCAAAATCTAAATCCAGCTTTCCTGCCTCAAGCAAACTACTAAAAAAGGCTACAGCTTTTTCATCAGATAGTTTAGCACATCCTAAAGCCGAGCAAAGTTCATCCATATCTGTGTCCATCTCATCTTCATCCATTTCTACTTCTTCAAAAGTTGAAATTTCATCTTTTAATCCATCTAGATCTGGTACTAACTTTTCTGCGCTTGAATGAAAATCTGGATCATCCTGTTGAAGGGCTTGAATACCGTCAGAATATAATGAAAGCTCTTCAACAATTTCAGCTTTCTCTTTTGTTAAACCTTTAAGAATAACGACATCTCTAGATTCAAGAGCATTCTTATATTTTGATACAAACTGACTTGCTTTTGAAAGAATGTTATTAGCCCCTTGTACTAAAGCTGAATCAGCAGGTTTTTCTCTTTTTCTGCCAGGACCTACTTCTTCTTCAAAATCTTCACAATCAAGCGCTTCTCTTGGGACCATAGCCTGCATTTGATCAAATGATAATTTAAAACTCATAATTGCCTCTTTATTATTGTTTTTTATTTAGATATTAATAACTAATATTTTAACAATATTAAACTTTAAATTAAATAATCAATTTACAAACTATTCGCAAAACCCTTTAAATCAAAGACTTATGATTATTAAAAACCATTGCATTATCGAAAGTAAAAAAACATACCCTTATAAAACACAAATAAACAAATGTTTAATTCATTTGTTTTACAAAGTCATATTGTAAAGAATGCATGAAGACCCTTATAATCCCCGCTTCATGTTTAACCAGGGAATAATTATGTCTATAAGAACTATTTCTGATGTAGAAGACGCTAACCCAGCTGATCTTACTAACAAGAGACACAAAGCAGCTGATCCAGCTCTAGACAGAAAAGAAGCAATTCAATCTGCTGTAGGAAAAGTCTTTCAAGCAGCTCAGGAACAACATAACAAGCCAGGGGCTAAATCTAAACAATTACAAAGAGAAGCCCTTCTGGCCTATCTTCAAGCTTCAAGAAGCTAGAAGGCCTATCAAGCAGCTATTTTAATAGCTGCTTGAATCTAATTTAACCTTTCCTCTAAAGACTCTGTAAATCCACCATCCATAACCTAATACAAGTGGTACACCAATAGCTACTATACCCAAAAGGATAGTCATTGTGATGTGAGTTGAAGCAGAGTTAAAGACCGTCACACTGTTTTGCATAGTATTAACGCTTGATCTAATGATCTGAGGATACATCCCCACCCCATAGAGAACGAATAAGAACGCTATACTACACATAGATGAGAGGAAAGCCATTCCGTTTCTATTTTTATGCATTTCTCTTGGAATATTGGCAACACAGAGCATCGCAGCAAAACCAAATAGATAAAGCCAAGGCCACTTTTGCATTCTTATCAGCATATGAGGCATAAATGTTAATGTAGCAATACTTAGGGTTACATAGGTAATAATGAAAAAGACCATTGCCGATTTAGCCCAAGATTTAATCTTGTCATGGAACTCGCCTTCTGTTTTCATCAGTAAAAATAAAGCTCCGTGCATCATAGCCAAAGCAATAGCTGTGATCCCAACAAGAATCGTATAAGGTGTGAAAAAATCCCAAAGGGTTCCAAGATATCTACCATCTTCACTAAGAGGGATTCCTTTAACAAGATTTCCTAGTAATACTCCAAGAACCAAAGTGATAACATAAGTGGCAACCGAGTATAAAACGTCCCAGATTTTTCGCCATCTCGCATTTTCAAGCTTAGATCTAAACTCTATAGCCACAGCTCTAAAAATAATCCCTGCTAAAAACAACATTATTGGTGTGTAAAAGGCTGAGCACAGCGTCGCATAAGCAGCAGGAAAACCTGCAAGCATTGCTCCACCAACTATTATTATCCAAACTTCATTACCATCCCAAACAGGCCCTATAGCATTTAGCATAATGCGTCTTTCTTTATCTTCTTTTGCAAAAAGATGAAGCATCCCCGCTCCAAGATCAAACCCATCTAACACGACATAGCAAATAGCTGAAACGGCTATGACGCAATACCATATAATTTCTAAACCATGCATACTTTGCCTTCCTTTGGTTAGTTTGATTTTTTATAAGGGTCGGAATAAACTTTATCGTCATCGAGATTTACAGGACCATGTTGCAACTTTCTGTTCATCAAAAAGAGATATAAAGAAAGTAGTAGTGAGTAAATAAACACAAACATGATTAGAGATCCCAGAACCTGAGAAACTGAAAGGCCTGCAGAAAGTCCCTTAGCCGTTTTCATAACTCGATAAACGATCCAAGGCTGTCTACCAGCTTCCGCTGTAAGCCATCCTGTTTGGTTGGCAATAAAAGGGAATAACACAGAAAAAATTAGATACCAGAGTGTAAACTTTGACGTTTCTATTTTGCCTCTGAACCAGGCGATAACACCTAGCAAAGTCCCGAAAAACATTAACCCCCACATTGCAATCATAATATGATAGCTTGCGAAAACTAGCCCTACGTTTGGTCTTTCATCTTTAGCATACTGATCAAGTCCTTTAACAGGAGTCTTAAAATCACGATTAGCTAAAAAGCTAAGTAGTCCTGGAATTTGAATTCCATGAACTTTTTCTTCTTTTGTATTAACCCAACCAACAAGAGTTAACGGGGTCTTTTCTTCTGTTTTATAAACACCTTCTAAAGCCGCAAATTTTTCCGGCTGATTTTTTGCAACGCCCCTAGCTGCCCAGTCCGCATCAATTAGCTGAAGAAGAACAACAACACTTGAGACGATAAGCCCAATTTTCATACAGACTTTGGCAAAATCTGTATGTCTTTTCTTTAATAAGTAGTAGGCACTTACAGATAAAACCATAAAGGATCCTGTCAGCCAGCATCCTAAAAGAACGTGAGAAATTCTCTCTAGCGAAGATGGATTAAGCATCACATCAAAAAAATTAGCAACAACAGCTCTAGCTTCCCTTCCTTCACCAACAATTTTATAGCCTGAAGGTGTTTGCATCCATGAATTAGCAACACATATCCAAATAGCGCTAAAGTGCGCCCCAAAAGCCACTAGAATTGTTGAGAGATAATGGACTGAGGGTTTAACTCTATCCCACCCAAAGAACATAATCCCAACAAAACCTGCCTCTAAGAAGAACGCAAAGATCCCCTCTGCCGCTAAAGCAGCTCCAAAAACGTCGCCAACAAATTTTGAATAGGTAGCCCAGTTATTACCAAAAGCGAAAACTTGAACTATACCTGTTGCAACTCCCATTGCAAATGTTAATGCAAATATTTTCGTCCAGAATTTAGCTAAGATTTTGTAGGACTCTTTTTTTGTTTTTATATAAAGACCTTCCATAATAACAAGCATCAAAGCAAGTCCAATACTCAAAGGCGGGAAAAGATAATGAAACCCCGCAGTAAAAGCGAACTGAATCCTAGACAAAAAAAGAGCATCCATAAAACCTCACAAACATCTATACCATCAGACACATCGTACATTAAAACTAATAATTGTCAAACTAATGAGATGAAATTTTTGAGATTTTTTTTGTTTGAAATAGGATTTTCTTTTGACTTTATTTAAAAATTCATGAGAATGACTACAAGTAGCTACTTATACATTCGAGACCTTATCTCTAAAGAGAAAATTAGATGGAATTTGTTCATTTAATAGTACCTCTAATCGAGGTCGTTATCATAATGATAATGATAAACTATTTACTCTCATTTTTCTGGAACACAAGATCTATGGATCTTGTGCTAGGTCTCTTAGCGTTTCTTTTAATTTTTGCAGCTTCTGCCTGGCTTAGACTTCCTGTCGTTCACAAACTGATGTTACTTTTTGCAAATGTTGCTGTTATTGCTATCTTGGTCATTTTTCAGCCTGAATTACGTGTAGCCCTTTCAAAACTTAGCTTAAAGGGAAAACGTTATAGAGAAATCACCGAATTCGATCGTTTTTTAGATCATTTAGCAACGTCCACATATAGACTAGCAGACAAAAGAATTGGCGCTCTGATCGCTTTAGAAAACGAAGATTCATTAGATGAATTTTCTCGAAAAGGTGTAATTCTAAACGCCCAGTTTTCATCAGAGCTTTTAGAATCGATTTTTGCTACGACGACACCTCTGCATGATGGAGCTGTTATCATCCGAGATCTTGTTGTTGTTTCAGCAGCAGTTATTTTACCTCTGGCCGAAGACTCTTCTCAAATAGCAAAAACGATGGGAACAAGACATAGAGCCGGTCTTGGAATATCTCAGCTAACAGATGGTCTTATCATTGTTGTTTCTGAGGAAACAGGAAAAGTCTCAATTGCCCGAGATGGAATTATGACTCGAGGCGTTAAAATAGATCGATTTAAAGGAATTATACGTAGTATATTCAATCAACCCTCTAAAAAAACTACTCCATCTAAATTTAACGTTCTAGAGTGGCTCAAAAGATGAAATCATTAGTCTTCAAGTTGTTTATTCGAAACTGGCCTAGAAAGCTTATCTCTTTAGTCCTCGCTATCATCATTTGGTTTGTTGTAGCTCAATCTATGGCAACAACGAAAACAATTAGTAATATTCCTGTTCGTATAATCAATATTCCTGAAAGCAAAACTGTTGAAGGTTTGCAGACTAGTGGAGTCATGCAAAAAAGGTTAACCTTAACAATTTCCGGGAATAAAAATTTACTAGACGAGCTCACATCAAATGATCTGGAAGTCATTATTGATGCTGCGAACAGAAAAGATGAATGGATAGCTACAATTTCGAAAAAAAACTTAGTCTCATTGAACCCAGACCTTAATATTTATAGAGGAATCAGTAAAGTCTCTCACAAAAATTTCATAATCAAAATGACGACTTTGATCACTGAGAGAATTCCTGTTATTATTACTCAACCCATTGGCCAAGCCCCAAAAGGTTATCAATTTTTAGATATTTGGCCTTATCATTTATATTTGACTGTAAGCGGGCCTCAAAACTTAGTTAAGGAAGTTAAAAATACTGGAATTAAACTGACTTTTAACCTTAATGATATATCAGAGGCTCAATTAGATGATCTTCAAGCTAGTGCAAAAACTAGTTCTGATGTAGTGAGTTTTTATGTTCCAAATTATTGGAAACAAATTTCAATTCCAACCCTTTCTTCTAGTCCGCTCCCAATAGATGATCCAGACTCAAACTTACTACGTATTGACTTTGTAAGATCTGAACTTCTCCCGATTAATCACCCTCTACCTATTAACATTTTTTTCCCTGTTAATTTGGGGCCAGGGCTAAACCCTCAGAAACTATCTATCATTTCAAATGATTTTGTAGAGTCTAAAAACGGAATGAAGCTAATCTCTCAAAAGCTGTACGCAAAAGGTGTTAGTGAACTATTCTTGGAAGTTGTCAGTGAAATGATTGATGTATTAATTATAGCTGCACAAAAGCCAGACCAAAGTCAACTTGACTGGAGTTTGCAGTTTGTGAACCCTAGAGTATTAGAAGATCGATATGTTTCAATTTTACTCTCAGACACCTCAGACAAGGCTATAACAAGATTACAGCCTTCTGTTAGAGAAGAATATTTGAGAAATCGATTCAGAAGTTACATGAACCGCATGCGACTTTACACACAAAATTATCAAAAACTGAACCTAAATCTTGAAATTTCTGGCAATAAGGTCATAGTCAACGAAAAACCAGAGAAAAATGGATCAGAATAAAAGCGTCTTTATCCTCAAAAACCGTCTAGGTGTTTGTGGTGGATTAGAAAAATATAGCTGGAGAATAGCAAAGGCCTTTTCGAGAAAAGGGTGCAGGGTCACTTTTTTAACCGGAGATTCTCACTATAGCTCTGAAGAGATCCCCTTATTAGACTTTAAACATTTAGATGTTTCAACCTCACCTTTTTCCTATAAGCGAATCTTAAGTTTTGACAAAGCTTGCCAAAAATATTTATCAAACCATTTTCCAAATATAGTCTTTGGAATGGACCGAACTACTTGCCAAACACACATCAGAGCAGGTAATGGAGTACATAGGGCCTTTTTAGAAAAAAGGAAGCTGATTGATTCAAGTTTTAAAAAGCTTATTACACCAATAAATCCTCTTCACAAAACTATACTTGACATAGAAAAAAAAGCTTTTGAAAACCCAAATCTTCAGACTCTTTTTACAAATTCAGAGATGGTTAGAAATGAAGTCTTGAAGTACTACAATACTCCTGCAGAGAAAATCAAAGTTATCCATAACGGAGTTGAGTGGTATGAAATGCAGAGAACCTTCGACTCGTGGTTAGAGAAAAAATCAAAAGTCGCAGCAAAGTTAAACCTTGATCCATCGGTTTACCATTTTTTGTTTATTGGAAATGGGTACAAAAGAAAGGGCCTTGATGTTTTACTCAAAGCGTTATCTTTTATCAAAAATGAAAATTTCCACCTATCTGTTCTTGGTAAAGAAAAAAATTTATCTAATTATGTGCGACTAGCAAAGTCCCTGGGACTCAAAAATAAAGTCAGCTTTTATGGGCAGGTTAGAGACGTCCATAAATTCTACCAACTCTCAGATGCAATCGTTATTCCCTCATTTTATGATCCCTTTGCCAATGTAACCGTAGAAGCTCTTTCCATGGGTCTTCTTGTAATTTCTTCTCCATATAATGGAGGAAAAGAAGTCCTCACCACTGAGAGTGGTATAGTCTTACCTTCCTTGAATCCTGAAGACATTGTTCCTGCTTTAAAAAAAGCTTTTGAAAGCCCTAAGACATGGCTTAGATCCTCTAACATAAGATCTCAGGTAAAACATTTGGATTTTACTCATCAAATCGGTACTCTAGTTGAGTCTTGTTTAATATCTTGAGTGTTTTTTAATGAGTAAGGACAAGTTCCTTTATATCCTACTTAGAACATTTTTATTCCCCATAAGGTTTCTCACTTTTAGACAAATCCATTGGCTAGGAAATAAATTTGGTCTATTGGCCTATCACCTACATCCAACATTTCGAAAAAGAGCCCTTTCGAATCTTTCTTTAGCAAAAAGCCTTCAATTATCTCGTGATGCAATTATTCAAACAGCAAAAGAGTCGTTTCAGAACTTGCTAATTACTTGTCTAGAGTATGAAAAATTTTCCTCTTTAAAAAGCACCAAAAATGTGATCATTTGCAAAAACCCTGAGCTAGCGCAAAGTTTCATAAACAAGGGGCAAGGAATTATCTTTTTTTGCGGGCACCAAGCAAATTGGGAAACACTTTTCTTAGATGGAACTCAAAAGATGCCAGGAATAGCGATTGGGAGACCAATAAAAAACAAGTACCTTTATGAGTGGATTATATCGATACGTGAAAAATTCGGAGGGACGATCATCACTCCTAAAAAAGCGTTAAAGGAAGGTCTTAGAGGGCTCCGACAAGGTAAATTTTTAGGCATTGTTGGCGACCAGGGAATGCCCGACAGTGGTTATTTTCACACCTTTTTAGGTCAAAAGGCATGGACCTCACCTGCTCCGGCTCTGTTATCATATAAAACAGGCTGCCCAATAATGGTTGCAACAACCGTTAGACAAGATGGTAAGTATTATATTACCTACTCAGATCCTATCTGGCCCGATCAAACCCAAAGCCTCGATGAACAAATGCCGAAGTTGATGGATAAAACCCTTGAAATCTTTGAAAGAAGTGTTATTAAACACCCTGGTCAATGGCTTTGGCAACATAACCGTTTTAAGCAAGAAACCCCCAATATTGTTTACTACAAGTATCGCTTTGATAGCATTTTGATTTTGTTCCCAAAAGACGAAGAAAAATTCAACGAATTTTTTCCAGTCGCTTCGCTCTTTAAGGAAATATATCCAAAGGCCTTCTTAACCTTCTTTGCCCCAGAAAAATATGCTAGCAAACTCCCCCAAAATTTAAAGGTCATTACTTATGAGAACTGCAATGAGCTCTTTATTAAAGATTTTCAATACAAATTGGTTTTAAATTTCACAAAAAACTCTACGATAAAAAAACACTTTTTGAAACAAGCAGCGCAAAGGGTTATCTGCTTTAAAGACATCCTCAATGATGCAAAACCTTATATGGATAAAGATACAAATTATACCCTTATAGAAATTATCAAGCGTGCTATTTGCCGCCCGGGAACTTTATGGGAAAATGATGCCTCAAAACCGCTTTTACATAGAAAATAACCTAGAACAAGACGCTCTCGTTCAGCTAGAAGGCAAAGAACACCACCATTTAAAGAATGTAATGAGAGCCGCTATTGGCGAAGAAGTTGAGCTTGTAAATGGAAAAGGTGTATTAGCTACAGCAGAAATTAAATCCATCGATAAAAATTTTACTGAGCTTGAAATTTTGACTAGTTTAGAAAAACCATCAGCAAAAAAGATCTCTTTAGCCATAGCGCTAACTAAGATGCCTAAACTAGAGCTAGCAATTGAGAAATGCACTGAACTTGGTGCCTATGAATTTTTACTCTTTGATTCTGTAAACTCAGAGAAAAAGGGACTTTCCAATAATCAAAGAGAAAGGCTTGAAATGATTACAATTTCGAGCTTGAAACAATGTGGAAGGCTTTACTTACCTAAAATTTCTTATTTCGGGAACCTACAGAGTCTATTAGCACATATCGAATCAAAACTTTTGGTTTGTGACTTTGATGATAAGACCAAACCTATTAGTTCCTTTACTCAGTTAGAAAACGCCACGATTCTTATAGGGCCTGAAAAAGGCTTTCATAATACTGAAAAAGAAGAATACAAAAAACATAAGCCAGAAATGGCTTCAATACACCAAAACATCTTAAGAGCTGAAACAGCTGCAATTGCAGCAACAGCGTATCTAAATCTGATCTAACGTCCCTCTAAAGACAACTCCTTTTTTAGGATGCATTGTTATCACTTCTTTGTCCTTGATTAGAACCGAGGCATTTTTCGCTTGTACAATAAATGGAATGTTAAGTTTTGCAGCAATGGATTTAACAGCTTTTTCAGATAGTTTATCTGACGCATTGTTTTCTAAGATGAGTCCGAGCGAACCTTTTATCTCTTGGTCATAATTTTCTTCACAGTGAGAAAGAATCACAATAGAGCCCTTAACAGCATTTTTTTTGATATCTTCTATTGAAACTATAATCGAAGCTTTAGCAGAGACTGGATCTCCTTTTGAAACCTTACCTCGAATCAAAACATCGCCTAAGTTTTCAACGCGGATCATATTAGTTGTCCCCTTAATTCCAAAGGGAGTGCCCGCTGTAACTATCACTAGATCTCCATAACTGGCAATCTTTCTTTTTAATATAAACTCGCTAGATAGTTCAAATGCAGATTCTATTGTTTTAAACTGGCCAAAAACTGGGATAACCCCCCAAAGAAACGCCAGTTGATGATATGTTTTTTCACAATCTGTCAAAGAAACAATCGGAATTTTCGGTCTAAGTCTCGAGATGTGACGCGATGTAAAGCCACTACTGGTATAGGCGAATATAGCTTTTGCATCAGTGCTGTAGGCCATTTTTACTGCTGCTAGAGCAACTGATGATGAAATATCGCTATCTGGGTCATAATCTATATTTTTATAGTACTGCTGATATTTAAAATCCCTTTCAGCTTCAACTAATATACTTTTCATCATTGTAGTAGCCTCGATCGGGTATGCTCCAATTGCTGTTTCACCAGAGAGCATAACACAAGATGTGCTATCATAAATCGCATTTGCCACATCAGAGACTTCTGCCCTAGTTGGCCTTGGATGATAAATCATAGACTCTAGCATTTGTGTTGCTGTAACAACAGGCTTACCCACTGTATAGCATTTTTGAATCATCATTTTTTGGAGCTTCGGAACTTGATTTAGTGGAAGCTCAACGCCTAGATCTCCCCTAGCTACCATAATTCCATCTGAGACTTGCAAGATAGAATCGAAATTCTTCACTCCCATGACACTTTCAATTTTCGATATGATCATGATCTCTTTTTTTGAATGATGTTTTAAAAGATCTTTAATCTCTAAAACATTTTCTGCTGTACGAATAAATGAAGCTGCTACTAAATCAACATCTTGCTCACATGCAAAAATCAAATCCTTTCTGTCTTGATCTGTAATCGCTGGAAGATCTATCCCTCCATGAGGAATGTTTACGCCTTTGCCAGACTTTAAAATCCCATCATTTTTTATTTGTATGGTAATTTCACTCTTAGATTTTTTTATAACCTCTGAATCGATATATCCATCATCAAATAAAATATGCATCCCCTCTTGAATATCATTTAAAACTGATTCAGGATGAACTGGAATAGAGTCTATTGAGGGTTTTTCATCTGTCGATACAAGTTTAAAACAGTCCCCTTTTTTTAAGTTTAAGGGGGCTTCAGGGAACGTTCCTACTCGGATCTCAGGACCTTTTGTATCAAGTAAAATAGCCAAAGGAATCTGCTTTTGCTTTCTTGCTTTTTTCAAAAGAGCAATCACTTTGGCATGATCTTTATGAGAACCATGACTAAAGTTTAAACGCGCAACACTCATACCAGCATCAATTAACTCTAAGATTTTCTCTAATGAGTTAACCGAGGGGCCTATTGTGCAAATAATTTTCGTTTTAGTTCCCATGTAAGTTTTCCTTAGAGCTATGTCTTTAATCCAAAATTCTGATCATAGAAAAATCTTTTTCAATAAGCAATCAATAAAGAGTATGAGTGATCAATTATAAAATCTTTATAAGAAAGCATCTTAAATAAAAGTTCGATATATCTGATCTAACAAACATTTCTAAAGATTGAAAAATATTTATTGAAAATTTACTGTCTAGCTTTTCCAATGAAAGACTGTCAAATGAAACGCATTTGGATTTTATTTTTTTTACCTATTTACCTTTTATCGACAGAAAAAGTTGTTGATCTAAACGAGCTTGGAAAAATTATTTACTATTTTGATGGAGATCTTTGTAAAAAAATAGTACGAATCTCAGATTCTGGAGACATCAAATATGAACACCAGTATCAATATGATGAAAACAATCATATTGTTTCAGAAAATTTAATCGGTAACCTTGGAAAAGTTTTTTATTCAGGAAATATAAAAGAAGGGTATCTTGAGGCATCATCACCCTTTGGAAAGGAGTACTGGAAAGCTGAAGATAAAGCTCCTCTGAAAAAAAGCACAAACAAAAGGCTATATAATAAAAAAGGGCTCTTAGTCAAAAAAGGGACCAGCCAATTTTTCTATCATGGTTCAAAACTAGAACGCATAGAAAAAGTTGATAGAACAGTCCTTTATATTTACGACAAACTTGGAAGAAAAGTTTCTAAACAAGTAGTTTTCGATAATGCTCTCGATACAGAATTTTATCTTTTTTTAGGATCTCGCGAAATAGGAAGTTTTTCCAGTGACGGTAAGTTGAAATGGCTACGCATACCTGGATTATCAACACATCCTACTATGGTACGAGCTATAGCTATTGAAACAAATAATGCCATCTATGCTCCAATTTATGACTTCCAATGGAATATTGTTAAATTGATAGATATAGAAACTGGAGAGGTAATTGATACAAGACCTAATTTATACGGTAAAAATTTAGCTCATCTGGATGGATGTCCGTGGACTTTTTGCAGTAAAAGATATGATCCAGATGCTGAACTCGTAGATTTTGGATATAGACATTATGACCCAGAGCTTTGTGAGTGGCTTACACCCGATCCTCTTAATAAAGATCCTCAAACTTATCGATACTGTTTTAATAATCCGAGCCAGTATATAGATCCAGATGGACAATTTGCTTTTGTTATTCCAGTACTCACTTGGACAGGAGCAGCTATTACTTCTCCTTTGTGGGGAACTGGGGCATTAGCTACAGCTGGAGGAGTTCTGATTGGTTATGTAGGCTATAAAACCTACGATAAGTGTCAGAGTTGGTATAAAAGTTATCAAAAAAAGAAAGAGCCTCCGTTCAAGTTCGAAGATTTAGGTTATGATCCTTCGAAATGCCCTGGAGAAGGTTTTAAGTGGAAGGGGAAAGGCTCTCCAACTTCAGGAAAAGGAAACTGGGTTAAAGGAAAACGCCCTGATCATGAAACATTAAATCCCGATCTCGAGCACGGTGATCCTGTCGGGCCGCACTGGGATTATACTGGACCTGAATTTCCAAACGGTGTACGCATTAAACCCAATGGAACTTATGAAATTAAACCCTGAGAAAAGATATTGAACGAAATTATTAAACTTTTGCTAGATAAACACAAAGCATTGCTCTACTTAAGAGATAACTTAGAGGGCACAAATACGCTCTCAACAGCGGTTTGTCAACACTTGGATTTTGATAAAGGGAACTTTTATGCTTTAGTTCCTGAAGATCTTCCTGAAAAACAGATTTACGAGTTTAAACAGGGAGGGATAAGAGGACAAGGAAGAATTCCTATCATTGACGTTCTCTTAGAAAAATTTCTTCATGAACAGTCCCTAATTTGTCTTTTTGATGACGGTATAGATACCTATACCCCCTCTTATGATTGGCCATTATTCTCTGAATTTGGAGTTCACTATAGCAACGAAATATACTATCTACTAACAAATAAAGAGTTTTCTCAGGAAAATTTAAACGAGTGTTTCAAGACCTCGAATGTTACATGGCACTCATTATGTGTCGTGTCAAAACTGAAGCATTCACGCAAAGAAGAAAAATCCATATCAAAAAAGGACTTAATTACCATAGCTAAAGCAGCTGAAATGATCTGCTTGCTTGCCTATGATGCTGAAAGTTACATTTTCTGGGAAAAAGATATTTAATATGCCAGATGGAACTTTCGAAGCTAAATAACTAAATAGAGAAAATGAAAAAAACAATTCAATTACCACTTGATAGACGAAAAGCACTAGAATACTTAAGAGATAATTTAGAGGGAACAAATACGCTCTCAACAGCGGTTTGTCAACACTTGGATTTTGATAAAGGGAACTTTTATGCTTTAGTTCCTGAAGACCTTCCTGAAAAACAGATTTATGAGTTTAAACAGGGAGGGATAGGAAAAGCCGACAAAAGTTTAATTGTGGATCTGAATTTTGAAAAATGCCGTAACGAAAAGTCCTTCACTTGTGTCTTTGATGATGTCGACGCAACATACGCTCCTTCTTACAATTGGCCAGTATTCTCTAAATTTGGAGTGCATTTTCAAAAAGAGGTCTATTATCTTTTAAACGAAAAAGATTTTTATAAACAAAATTTTCAAAAGTGCTTTAGCATCTCTGATACTATTTGGCACTCATTATGTGTCGTGTCAAAACTGAAGCATTCACGCAAAGAAGAAAAATCCCTATCAAAAAAGGACTTAATTACCATAGCTAAAGCAGCTGAAATGATCTGCTTGCTTGCCTATGATGCTGAAAGTTACATTTTCTGGGAAAAGGGTAGCTAAAAAGATCCTCTGAGAGATTGCAAAGCTTTGAATAAAGCAAGCTAATCAGTTGATCTTGCTGTTGATTTCCAGCTATACTGCCAATAAAAAATTAATAAGCTATCACATGTCCAAACGTGCCCCCATTGTCCTAAAACAAGTCAAGGTTCATAACCTAAAATCTGTTGATTTAACAATTGAAGCTAATCAGCTTGTTGTACTTACAGGTGTTTCTGGGTCTGGAAAATCTTCCCTAGCTTTTGACACTATTTATGTTGAGGGGCAAAGGCGTTACATAGAGTCTTTATCTACATATGCTCGAAGACATCTTGGAGACCTCACAAAGCCTGATGCGAAATCTATCACAGGAATCTCCCCTCCCGTAGCAATTGAGCAAAAAACAACCTCTCAAAACCCTAGATCAACTGTCGGTACTTTAACAGGCATCTACGACTATCTTAGAGTGCTTTTTGCAAAAGCTGCAGTTGCCTACTGCCCTATTAGTAAAGAAAGGGTCTCTTCTATGAGTCAAGAAGAGATTATTTCTAAAGTTCAAAGCTTTCCTGAAGGATCGAAAATTATCATTTTAGCTCCGATTTTAAAGGGTAAAAAAAGCTCTCTCAAAGATGAAACTGAAGAACTCCTTCGAAAAGGTTTTATGAGAGCGCGGATAGACTCTGAAATCGTTGATTTATCCCAAGAGGTTCAAGTCAACAAAAACACCTCTCACGATTTAGATGTTGTTATTGATCGTATCAAAGTAGACAGTTCCAATAAATCTAGAATTGCAGAAGCTGTAATCCTAGGCCTAGAAATTGGTGATGGCATCTTAAGTATTTTAGACACTAAAGACGATACTGAAACACTTTTTTCTAAGCACGCCTACTCTAAAAAATCTAAAACTGCCTACCCACCGCTTAGACCTGAGGATTTTTCGTTTAACCACCCTTCTGGCATGTGCGATGCTTGTGAGGGGCTTGGCGTTAGTATGGAATTTGATTTAGATCTTATTTTTGATCCAGACAAAAGCATTTCGGAAGATTGCTGCACTATTGCTGGATCTTATCAAACCGTACGCTGGAAAAACATCTTTGATAATGTAGCTAATCTATACGATTTTTCTGTAAAAACTCCATGGAAAAAACTCTCTAAAAGAGCCCAAGATCAATTTTTGTACGGAAACAAAAAAAAGTGGACCAGGATGAAATTTATCCATCCAGAAACTGGAAAAACTTGGGATGATGTCGTCAAATGGCGTGGAGTTATTGGCGAGGCTAAAAGAAGGATTTCAGAAGCTAAAAGTGAGCTTTACAGAAAGAACATGGAAAAGCTCATGACTAAGGCTGTTTGCTCTAGTTGCTCTGGATCAAGACTCAAGCCTTATCCATCTGTAGCAAAATTTAAAGATAAAACGATCTTTGAGCTAACCTCTTCGCCAATTTCTGAATTGCTCAAATTTTTTAATTCGATTGAACTTACTGATAACGAAAAGCTAATAGCTAAAGACCTTCTTAGTGAAATCAAAGACCGTCTTACTTTTTTAGAAAAAGTAGGCCTTCATTATCTAAGTTTAGAAAGAACTGCTCCAACATTATCTGGAGGCGAATCACAAAGAGTCAGACTTGCATACCATTTAGGATCTGGCCTTGTTGGCACAACCTATATTTTAGACGAGCCCTCTATAGGTCTTCATCCTACAGATAATGAAAAGCTTATTAAAACATTGCAATCGCTTAAATCCCGAGGCAACACTGTATTGGTTGTTGAGCATGATGAAGAAACGATTTTATCCGCTGATGTTGTAATCGATGTTGGGCCACTTGCTGGGTCAAAAGGTGGAGAAATTTTATTTCAGGGATCCCCAGACAAGCTTCTTAAAGATAAAAAATCATTAACAGGCGCCTATTTATCTGGCTCAAAATCTATCGAAATGCCAAAAAAATTGAGATCCCTAGATAAAGGATCTTTAACAGTATACAAAGCAGAGCATCACAATTTAAAAAATATAGATGTAAGCTTTCCTTTAAAAACGTTTATTTCAATCACAGGGCTATCTGGAACTGGCAAATCTTCTTTAATTTTAGAAACTCTATATCCAGCTCTTGCAAATACCTTGCATAAAGCTGAGCACTATGTTGGAAAGCATTCATCAATTGAAGGGATGGGTCAAATTGATAAAGTCATCGCTATTGATCAAACCCCCATTGGTAGAACTCCTAGGTCAAACCCCGCGACATACATTAAGCTTTTTGATGATATTAGAGATCTATTTTCAGAGCTTAAGGAATCAAAAATTCAAGGTTTTAAACCTGGCCGATTCAGCTTTAATGTCTTAGAAGGATCATGCCCGCATTGCCGCGGCATGGGGTATATCAAAGTCGATATGGACTTTATGGAAGATGTTTGGGATCTCTGTTCTGTTTGTGAAGGAAAAAGATTCGACACCAAAACACTATCTGTTAGGTATAAAGGAAAAAGCATATTTGACATATTGGATATGACTATTGAAAATGCTCTCTTGTTTTTTGAAAACATTCCTAAAATTTCAAAAAAATTAGAACTTTTGTATGAAGTAGGTCTTGGATATATTAAGCTAGGTCAATCTTCAACGACTTTGTCGGGTGGTGAAGCTCAGAGAATAAAATTGGCTAAAGAGCTTGTTAGACCCTCGACAGGTCAAACGCTGTATATCCTCGATGAACCAACAACTGGTCTTCATTTTGAGGACATTTCTAAACTCCTTGAGATTTTACACAGACTTGTGAATGTAGGAAATACTGTCATTGTTATTGAGCATAATATGGAAGTTGTAAAAACTTCCGATTATGTTATCGATCTCGGTAAAGAAGGCGGAGCAAAAGGTGGCCAAATCAACTTTAAAGGCCGGGTCAACGACCTTATTAAAACGAAACTCCCAACAGCTATCTCGCTAAAAAAGACAATTGAAAAATCTTGGGATGGATTTTCTACAAAGAGTGGCTCTTTATCATCTGGGGTTGAGCCTATAACTGTTCAAGGAGCGTCTCAAAATCACTTAAAATCTGTAAATGTTAGTATTCCTCATGGTCAGATTACTGTCTGTACAGGCCCATCTGGTTCTGGTAAATCTTCTCTAGCCTTTGAAACAATCTATGCTGAAGGACAAAGAAGATATGTAGAAACGCTTTCTAGCTACGCTAGGCAGTTTGTAAAACAGATGCCAAAAGCAACTGTTAAAGAGATCCAAGGACTTTGCCCAGCTATTGCTATTGAGCAAAAACACCACGCTGGTAATCCAAGATCAACAATTGGAACTATGACAGAGATTTATGATTATTTAAGAGTTATCTACGCTCAAGCTGGACAAGCTTTTTGTCCAGAGACCAAAGAACCCATAAAAAAAATTAGTAAAGAGTTTGTTATTTCTAAGCTTTTAGACAATTATCTAAATTCTAAACTGATTGTATTGTCTCCGTTAGACATTAAGAAACAAGATTTTATTGCCCTAATTGATAAGTATCAAAAGCATGGATTTTTAAGAATCAGACTTAACGATACATACTATGAGATGGATAATGAAATTCCTTTTGATAGCAAAAAAGAAAACAAGCTGTTTCTGGTTATTGACAGATTAATTATAAAACCAGAAAACGAAAAAAGACTTTATGAAGCTATCGAAGTTGCAGCTGAAGTTTCATCAAATCTCTTCACTCTCTCAATCGATGGAAAAGATCTCCTCTATAACCTCTCTTTTGCAGTTGAAAGCACTGGTAAATCTTATAACCCCATTACACCTCAGACATTTTCATACAATGCAGACGCCGGGATGTGTAGGCAATGTTTAGGTCTTGGAATGCAGCTTGGTGCAAATTTTGAGCATGATGAAGCCTTAGTTGAACTTAGTCTATCAGAGATTTTTCTAGAGTTATTGAAAGGCAACTCAACTAGATCAACTTTCAAAACCCTTTTAAGCCTTTGTAAAAAAGAAAAGATTGACCCAGATCTTCCAATAGCGGAGCTTAGCAAAGCAAAAAGAAACGTGGCTTTAAATGGCTCTGAGACAATTCATGACATATCTGGTATCAAACTTCGCTACCTGGGCCTTCATAACATTTTAGAAACTGCTGGAAAGTGTGGCAGGAACTTCATGAAAAAGTCTTTAGAGCCGCTTTTAGAAGAGACTCTATGCTCAGCCTGTCATGGATCTAGATTGAACCCCTTGGCATCGTTAGTGGAGCTAGATAAGTTCACCCTTCCGAAGCTTTGTTCTGTACCGATTGAAAAAGCCTATCAATTCATGAAAAAAGTTAGCCTGACAATAGAACAGAAAAAATTACTCAGCGAGCCATTAAGTCAGCTTCTCTCTAGATTTGAATTTCTGTGCCAAATTGGACTTGATTACCTTTCTTTAGACAGAAGCGCTCCAACTCTCTCCGGCGGTGAAACCCAAAGAATTTATTTAGCTAGACAACTTGGAAGTGGTCTAACAGGAACGCTTTATGTTCTTGACGAACCCACAATTGGATTGCACCCACACAATAACCATCTCTTAAATCAATCTCTTAGCAAGCTAAAAGATCTTGGTAACACGCTGCTTGTTGTTGAACACGATCCAATGACTATGGCAATAGCTGATAAGATCATTGATATGGGACCAAAAGCTGGAAAACTTGGGGGTAAAATAATTGCTGAAGGAACTTTAGAAGAGATCAGAAAAAATCCAAAATCACTCACAGGACAATATCTAAACAACAAAACCCTTTTAAAGCCTCCTTCTAAGCCTCGAGAAGCTTACGCTTATTTACACCTAAAAAATGCAACCCTTCATAATTTAAAAAACATTTCTGTTAAATTTGGAGCTGGTACAATCACATCTGTGACAGGTGTCTCAGGATCTGGAAAATCTTCTTTAGTTATGGGAACTCTAGCGCCTCTTCTAAAACAAGCTTTCCAAAAAAGGACTGTCTTTGATGGTGTTACGTCTACATTTGGCTCACTGAGCGGCTGCCAAGCCTTTAATAAAGTTCTAACAATGACCCAAAATCCAATAGGTCAAACCTCTAGAGCCGATGTTTCAACATATGTCGAGCTTTTTACTCATCTTAGAAGCTTTTTTGCAGAGCTGCCCCTTGCAAGATCTAAAGGTCTAAAACCTGCAAACTTTAGCTTTAACCACAGAAAGGGCATGTGCAAAACATGTTATGGCCTTGGTTACAAAATTGTAGAGCTTCAATTTATTCCTTCTGTAAGGATTCCTTGTGAAAGCTGCCGTGGTTTAAGATTAAATCCTGTTTCTCTAGAGGTTCATTACAAAGATAAAAACCTCGGAGAGATTTTAAAATTAAGCGTTAAAGACGCTCTAGATTTTATGCCAGATATTCCAAAAGTACAAAAAACGATACAAGCGCTAAATGATGTTGGTCTATCATATTTAGAACTTGGTCAAGATGTACAGACCCTTTCCGGTGGAGAATCTCAAAGACTAAAGCTAGCAAAAGAACTTGCGAAAAGATCTCGAAAGAAAACTCTGTTTTTATTTGATGAACCAACCATAGGACTTCACTTTGAGGATATCCATAACCTCCTGAGTGTTTTTCATCAGCTTGCCAATCAAGGACATACTATTATTATCATTGAGCATAATTTAGATATCATAGCTCACTCTGATCTTGTTATAGATTTAGGACCAGGTGGTGGAGAGCTTGGAGGAGATTTAATTGCTATGAGCTCTCCTCAAAAACTTAAAGGCAACTCAAATTCATTAACTGGAACCTACTTAAAAAAGCACTAAACACCACAAAGTGAGAATGGAGATGACAACAACTTTAACCATCAATTGCGATGAGCCCTGGTTTTCACTATTACAAAGCGGTCAAAAACCTGTAGAAGGGAGAAAAGGAAAACAAAAATACAAACAATTAAAACACGGCGATAAACTTTGTTTTCAATGTACAGGAACTAAAAAATCTTTTTTAGCTACAGTAGAGAAAATTGATTACTTTGCATCAATAAATGAATACCTTGAAAAAGTCACCTTAGACAAAGCCCTTCCAGGGATAACTGAGTATAAAAAGGCTCTTGAGATCTATTATCAGTGGAACACAATCGAAGAAATTCAAGACTTGGGCTTTATAGGTATTTGGATCAAATTGGTTTAATTGTGAAAAATAATTTACATTTAAATCATTTTCTCGATTTTTTTAACCTAATCTGATTATTATTTTAAGTTTTAATAAACATTTATCTTTAAATCTAGGATCTATTTTATTATACTTTTCCTCAAAAAATATTTATTTTTCAGGAGAAAGAATATGAGTGGATTAGCTGCACAAATCCACGGCTCTTATAGTTCCTCGCAAAATGTTTCAGAAATGATAACTCAAAATGAGTTTCATTTGTTTGCTGCGTTAGCAGATTCTATTCCAGATCCATTCATGCAGTTTAATTCTCCACCTCATCCAAAAGCGCACCCCTTAGAATTAGCAAAAACACATTTCGATAGTAAAGTATGTTTTGCGAATAAGTTCCTACTGCAAAGTAATGGTTATACAGAACAAGAACAAGCTATATATGCAAAAGCTATGGAATATTTCAAAGTAAAATCAGAGCTTTCAGACTTATTACAGGCACCTATACCTGTTACAAGCGTTGATATTCAAAGTCCACCACCTCCAATGCCAGTCCCGATCAAGCATCCTATTTTAAATTCTCCACAATCTCTAAGTCTTCAAAATCAAGAGAGTTTTAATCCCACAATGATCGAAGCTATATCGCCTAGGCTAGATGACGAGTATTCTAGAACTAATGCTGAGTCACCAAGTGATCCCCTAAGTATGCACTCTTCTGCAACAACAGCTCAACGAGTCTCGTTTCTTCCTTCTAGCAATATCACCTCACTAGCTACTGTGCATCCGCCCATAGATATCAACTTTACGACTAGCCAAAATCTTAACTCTAGCTCTCACCAAAAATCATATAATTTATTTGAAGTTGAGGTGTTAAAAACTATTCTTCGGATTGATTTAAAAAAAAAGCATCCAAAGACAGCATTTAAGTCGATGCTAACTGCGCGACGAGATAAAACTAAACTTGTCACTCTAGATCTGCTGCTAAAGCTAAAGGATCCTGAACTTGAACAGTTAATACTTACCTCTTTGAACAAAGCTCGTAATGATCTAAAAAAAAATAATCTAGCTTATCTTAGAAAGATTTTAACCAACAACGAAATCCAATCTTTAATTGAAAGTCTAGAAAAAAAAGTTTTTAGTTTGGATAGTTTAGATACACGAATTTTAAAGATCTTTTTAGAAAACAAACGATTACTAGGTGGTTCTACATTACTCTCTGAGAAATTAATCCAAGGTAAATCAATAGACTATCTCAACAGAAGAATTTTACTTTTGAACTCGGCTTTAAGGGTCGAGAAAAAACTGGAGTTTCCAGACCTTCAATCTGATTTTAACATCTCTGAGCTACTAGATTTGCATGGAATTATCGCAAAAAGAAACCTTGATTTTTGTGAATCACAGATTAAAAAGATAAAACATATTTTGTCATTCGGCTCGGTCAATTCACTTAAAACCTTTCTAAGACCAGCATTGTATTTGAAAGTACTGGCTTCATCTTTCAATAATTTTATTGAATTAAAAGATCTGTTGACTTCTCCAGAACTCGATAAGCTGAAACGCTACCTAATTTCAGAGAATCTTTTTAATAGAGTAGGATTTGTGTTAAGCCGTCAATAGGATCTGCTTTTACTGAAATGAGGCTTCAGATCTTAAAGAAAAATTGATAGACAAAATTATTTTAACTTTTAAGTTATCCAGAGCCTTGCTATAATGTGGATTTCTTGTCCGGGGAACTTTTAGAGTGAAATAATCCGAACCAGGTCAGAATCGGAAGATAGCAGCCTTAAGGAAATTATTTCATGCTAGAAGAGCTCTCCGGGCTTTTTTTATCCCCTAGTGTTAAAGTTTTTATTTTAAAAGACGAAGCTAAACCCAATAAAGAGTCCATGCATGATGAGAGGGCCTCCAGTATCGACGTTCTCTTCTACGCTACTTCTTTGTTCTTCGTAGCTAATCTGATTCATTGCTACAGCAACATTAGAGAGTAAAATTCCTTCATAACTGAATCGAAAAATTACATTTTTAAAGAGATTAAAGTAAAAAAATGGCTCAAGCTCTCCTAGAAAAGCCACATTAAAGTCACTTGGATTATACTGCTTGATTGTGTAAGTATCGTTATCGTCTCTGAATAGGGTCTGATTCTTTGCAAAATTGACAACAAAGCCACCTTTAGCAACGATACCCCAGGTGAAATTATTGCCAAGAGTCCCCTCAAAAGCGCTACCAAGTTGGATCGCCCCCATGCGATTTTTTACATTGATATTGTAATGACTTGTTCCCCAGTCTGTTGTTGACCTCAGCGTAAAAGCTTCTTTAAAATCAAGATACCTAAGCCCAAAGAGCCATGAAACAGAAAATGGAAGAACTCTTCGTTGCGTGATATGAAACCAACCATTTCCCTCCACAGACCAGAACTTTGACGTATTAATCCCTTTCATATAATTAGCATCTTGGAAATCATCGGTGTTATTAACCCCATCATGAAAGGGAAAGAATAGAGAATCTTTACAAGTAGCACTTCTTTCTCCAGTCCATTCAAAAAGACCTAAGTATCTAGCTTGGATTGTAGATTTTTTATCTTTGAGAAAATCAAGACTTACAGCAAGACCTGGTGTGAATCCTTGATCTTGAAGCAAATCTCTTGTTGTAAACATGCACTTATTAGGTGCGCAAGACGATGGGAGCTGAAGTCCCGGGTAATCATATCCACCTGAATAATACACCGGCACATAATCATCTACCCTAGACAAGCACTGTGAATTGATCTTGTTGACCCGCTTTAAATAGACAAACTCAGCTGTTAAAACACACCGATGTCTTCCATCATAGGGATCAGGTCTTCCTAAAGAAAATGCAAATGAGCTTAGAGATAAGAATATCACCAGCGCTTGAATAGAATACCGCATAAATCGAAACACTTTTTTTTAAGTGCAGGTTATGCCAAAAAACCATAATTCGTCTAGGAAAACCTGAAACTAGCTCGTTTAGGCCTCAGTTAATTTTCGCAATAAATGAATGTAAGAGTGTTTTGTAGCTGGATCTTCCTGAAATTGATGAGGGATAAGATCGAAAAGCTTAAGCTTTATATCAACATCATTCAACCTAGCAATTATGCGAAAGCACTCCAAGATCTGTACAACACTTTGCACCTTAGGAATAAGGTTGGTTAACGCTAGATCAATATATTTTCCCTTTGTGATTCTGCTCAGTATCACCAGGCAACTAGCTATGCTCGTTTCAGAATCATCTTTTTCAAGGTTTCTTTGGATTTCTGACGCTAGTTGACCTTGTAAGCTTTCTTCAGTATCGTTCTGTACTCTAGTCTCTGCTTCCGTGTGTAAAAATCTAAATGCTTTGCTTATTTCTTCTAATTCTCGCTTTTGATCGTCCGATAACTCAGCAGCCGTGAAATCTTTACCCATTCTATCTTTTGCTTCTCTTTGCACAAATCGATGCCCTTTAATTTGATCTCCCTGGTCTTCGCCTTGCTCTAATGGAGTAAACAACTCTTCTAACGCGGTCCTTTTAGTATTATCAGCTGGTGTTGTCATATTTATATTCCTCTCTCGAATTAAACGGTGAAAAGGCTACAAAACAAAAGATAATAAAACCACCTAAAATTCAGCTTTTAGTGAGAGGTCAAACAATCGTTGTTAAGAGTGTTTATCTTCCAGTTTTTTCAATGCTTGTCTAAGAGACTTCTCAGCATCTAATCCTAAATGCTCAGCCTTTAACACTAGATTTAATATGGTCTTTCCAAGACCTTCTTCCGTTAGATTGTCCTCAAGGTGTTTTTCCTTAAGATCTTGATATTCTTGCTCAATAATCTTGGAGATCATTTTTTGAGCTCTAGCTAAAGAACTTAAAGTCTTTGGTATGCCCTCAAAAATAGACTTTCTGTGAGCTTTTTCCTTCGCTTTGACCTCTTCCCAAATCTGTTTAACATCTTCACTAGAATTAGCTTTTTTATCCCCAAAAACATGAGGATGTCTAGATACTAGCTTTTTTCGTTCCTGACAAAGAACATCCTCTAGCGTAAATCGCTTTTCCTTTTCTGCGACCATCGCATAAAAAATAACGACATATAAAAGATCGCCAAGCTCTTCAACAATCTCCTTATCATCGTCTAAATCGACTGCATCTACTAGCTCACAAGCCTCTTCTAAAATAAATTTTTGAAGACTTTCAAAATTTTGCTTTACATCCCAGGGACATCCGCTCTCAGGATCATTTAGCTGATAGGCCACGTCTAATAATTTTTTGAACTCTAGCATTAACACCTCATAATAATAAAATATTTTATACTACTTATATAAAATTAAACAAAGGTTTATAATTTATATTAAAAATTAATAAATCTATAAACATTTAATAAAAAATAATAACAAATAGTTTTATAGGTTAAATAAATATTTCAGGGTAATTATGGCGAATAGATTGAATTTCAATCCATTTCTTTATGCAAAAAATATTCCTAATTTAAATGCAGAGAAAGAAAAACCAAGTTTTTTAGAAAGAGCCAAACGAGTCTTATCGTTTACTCCTAAACAGTCCTGTCTTCAGGAAATCGAGTATTTTAAGGAAATTTTAATAAGCGATCGATTTATAGAAGTAGGTTCTGCCAGTTCATCGGGGAAGCCATCCCCTCAGTCAAAGGATGTCTTTGGGAAGCCTACCCTTAATCGTCTTATAGCAAGGCTTAAAGCTCTTAGCAAAGCACCTAGAGAAAACTATAACATACCTGAAGGAACTTTTCGAGCAGAGCACCTTGAAGCTTTTGAGGCTTTAATCCAAGAGTTGGAGCAAGAGATTCAATTCTGTAATGAGCATAAAGCAGATATTACTCAAGAGAACAAACCTCTCTTGGTAGATGGAAAAAAGATCAAGAAAGTCAACGGTCGCTATTATGTTCAAGTTGGATCAAACACAAAAGCGAAAACAGAGCTCTTCTTAAATAAGCTGTATGAGCTGAATTATGCTAAAATGGGCTTCTTACAATCAGGTGTTGATTTTATGAAAAATCCACCTCCAATGCTTGTTTTATTAGACGAATCTCTTAAAAATCTTCACTCTGAACTTTTAAACTACCCACCTAACTCTAAGAAATTAGAGCAATATTTCAATACAGTGACGAGATCTCTTGTAAAGCCTAGTAAGCTAGTTCCAGGATTCAAACCTAACGCTAACGATCTAAAATTAATCCGAGACTTTCAAAAAGCTTTTAAAGATCATTTTTCACTGCTCGAATCACTTAAAAAAGATGAACGATTTTCACCATCATATTATGAGCTAAATTTACATCTCAACCGCTTGAAAGATTTAATCACAAGACATATCAATAGGAGCCTTCCAAAAACGCAGCAAGGTGCTCACATCTTAAAATCTGCTGTAAGCGGAGCCTCTTATTCTCTTCTTTCTAACGCAGTTCCTGATCAGCTAAAAAAAGCATTAAGTTATTTTTCTGGGGCCTATCAAAACTTATTCTCTTCCAAAACTGATTTAGAGAAACCTCACCCTTTTATTGTGTTTCATGATGCTTTAGATTATTTCCAAAAAGATAATTGCTTTTACAACGAAAAAGAAAAAAGGGATTTTTTAAACGAATTATATAATGAAACAGCGGACAACTTTCCTGGAATTAAAGATAAATTACTACAAAAAATTCAAGAGGGGCAAAATGCTCCTTGTGGAGATCTCACACCTTTTGACTCATTCGATCTAAATCAACTTACTCAAATACAAGAAACTCTGCACGCATATGTTAAAGAATTAACTCCAGAGCTTGAAGAAACCATTTCAGTTATCGACAGAATCTATGTCTTAACTAAAACTCCGCTCCATACAGAGAGTGGCCATAACCTAAAAACCTATATTGAAGACATATTAAAACTTTTAGACTGTAATCAACCAGGTATCTTTAAAGAACCTGTAAAAATGGCAACCAAAACCCTTAAGTACTTTTTAGACCAAGCTCTGAATTTAACTATAAAGGACAAAGACAAAACAGCTTTAACTGAAATAAAAGATCAAGTGAATACCTTGATTGATGAAGCACTAAGTGAAGACTCTATAGAGGGATATAGAAGAGCTTTTTCAAAGCTTTTAGATTACTATCAAAAACATCAAATTTATTTTGGATTCCTTGAACTCCCTTCATTTAAAAATACAGAAGACGCTACTAATGTGCCAGATGAACTCATCACATCAGCGCTAGCAAAAAGTAAAGACAGCACATTCAAGAAAAAATCAGCTACGATATTAAATTCAGATGTGGATCGTCAAAGATTATCTCTTGGAAAAAACATCACACATTACCTTCTTTTTGAAACGCTTTTCTATAACGTTTTGGGAGAGAAAAAAAACGCCCAAAATGAAAAAAAGTACTATGAACTGGTAGAAACGCTAAAAAATATAACTTCTCCCAAGCAGAAGAAAGATGTTTTTCTAAAAAAACTTAGAAAACTAATCAACGCAAGCTCAAAAAGCTCCTTTAAAAAATATTTAACGAAATTTTTACTAAGTAAACTAAGTTACTCATTTATAAATGAGAAAATGGATGCTTTTACCAAAAAGCTTCTATCTTTTTTAAGAAACAATTTATCCCACCTTGAAGGCTCTCCATTTGAACCTATTAGCCCCCATATCATTGAAACATTAGATGAGTGTTCCTCTCAATATCAGCTCATGTTGGAAAAATGGGCCAAAACTGGAGGAAATAAAGAGCGTAGCATAAAAAAGCTCATGAAAAAATCAACTTACAATGTAGGAGTCAAGGGAAGTTACTCAGAAAAAGAGCTTCACAAATCAGCATCAAATGCTGCAACAAAAGCCTTTGTTGAAACAATTAACACTAAAACTCCATGGAAAAATCTCTTTAAACGCTATTACAAGTTGGTGGATTTAAGTGGACCTCACAATACAGCGATCAAAAAAATTAGAGCTGTGGCAAAAGTGTTTTTCAAAATCGTTACCTACATCCCAGTGGCCACTCTTTATTATTCTGGATTATTAATCACAACGGCTATCGACAAGGTTATCTCTTTAATACTGATAAGAGGTATAACCAAATCACTTGAGAACTCCCATACTATAGAAAACCTTATCGACTCTCTCCAAGAAAGCGTTTATAAGAAAAACCCATATGTCGATATTGTCACAGACTTTCTTATAGACAACCTAGAAGATCTCTATATTTTATTACATAATGAAAATCTAGATAAAGAGCGTGAATTAAGAGGTGATTCAATTCGATATGATCGAGAAGCTTTAGTAAAAATCCCACCAAAAACAAGAGCAAAATTACATCAAGCTATTCAAAATTGTTTCCAAATGCTCGATAAAAATAGATATCAGACAAGCGATCAACTTAAACATGCCTTGAGAGATACAAACAATCCCTCAATCATGAGAATTAAAACGTCTCTTGAAGAAAGCTTAGATGAGCAAATTATACCGGAAGTAGTAGAGAGCTTGATCGACATTATAGCTCTTAGCGCTGATGAACTTTTCAAAAAGAAACATCTAGACAAACAGTTGTTTAGGACCCTAGAACAAATGAACGAATCCCTAACAAATCAACCTGACCAAAAATCTAAAAATATCAAAAAACTTAATCAAATTTATTACCAAAATGAAATGCACTTAGTTAATTTATGGGATAAGGTGACTGAGAAGATCATTTCAAGATCTGTCGAGGATAAATTCGATCAGTTTGGAGATAGGAATTATAGAGAAACAGAAAACCAAAAGGTCTGGATACAAGACCGTCTTCTCAAAAACAATGAAGACCCATTAGACCAGGCAGGCCTTATTACCGAATGGAGTAACGCTCTTTCTGATTTAACTCTTAGACAACATGAAATTTTAAGGTTACACCCTGAGAATTTAGAGATTTACAAAGAAACCGCTAACTCTCTTAAACTAGAAATCGAATCTTTTTTTGCTCAACTTTCTTTAAGATTTGAAAAGATCAAAAAAAGTTCTTTATCTAAACGCTCACTAGAACAACTCAACAAGCAGCTAAAGCAATTAGCTACAGCCTTAAGCAATTACTCAGATAATGGAATTTCTAAGCTTTATCAAAATAGCCAATTTTTAAACATCTCTAAAAGGGATTTAGAAAATACTAACTTCTTAAATGACACAGCAACCCATATCTCGGACCAACTAGAACAACTCTCTAACGATCAAGTTGATCTAAGCTTAAAAATCCTTTCAAATATTAGCCTATTTGAAGAAAGAATATCTTCTACATTAGATGAGGTTCTATCGAATTCAGATACTACTGCGTTTGACAATCAATTTTCTGAGCTGAAAGAATTCTTTAAGTCGTCTATTGAGATGAATTTCATTCGATCAGAGCTTAAAAAGGTAGAATTTCTTTTTGGAAAACAAAGATATATTGAATCCACTTTAGCAGAAGAATTTAATGAATTTTTAAATGCAAAAGAAGCTGAAATTGATGCAACTAATTCAGATAACTCGTTTTTTAAAAGAAAATTATCTGCGGCTCAGAAAAAATCAACCACACTCTACAACAGTTTAAAAAGCTCACTTCAGAATCTAATAACTGACCCAAATGAAGCTTCTAGATTTATAGATTATTTAGAGAAGGTGGACAAAACGAATCATCTGCATAAATTGCGACAAAACCGCTTAGAACTATCTGATCATTTAAAAGCGATCAAAGAACACTTTCATATAAATGAACTGTCTATAAACTTGATTAAAACAGCTTTACTACCTTTAAAGATTAGGACAGAAGCTCTTATTGAAAATGTTAACGATAGACACCACATTCTTATTGAAGAATTTAAGAAGTTAACAGGTGATGATGAGACCGACTCTTTAAAGGCTTTATTGGAGAAAATTAAAAAATCAGCTGAAGAGCTAAAATCTATAGATCATATTCATATTCCAATAAAAGCTTTGGATAACGTAAAGGCGGCTACTAAGGCTCTAGTCTACTCCAGAATAAAACCAAGAGCTGATGCTGCTATAGATCTTTTAAAAGAGGAAAACTTTGCATTATTTGCCATTAACCACTTTGCACTGATTCCTCTAAAAGAATCAAAATACGGATAAAAAATTCGCCTCCCAGCCCGCAGGTGCCTTCTTAAGATATAAGAGGGTATTTGCGGTTTTTTTTAACAAAAAGGCCTTAAGAAGATTATCCTCTTAAAGCCTCGGTCACTAAGATCTTTAATAACTCTTTGTTTACATCTCTTGTGTAGTTGTCTTTTCTGCAGCAGGAGCTTGCTCAGTTTGCTGAGAAAGCATGCTTCTTCTAGGATGCATTCTTTCTTTTTTCTTCATCGGCATATCTTTTTTCTTCATCGGCATCTTTCCACCCTGATGATCGCAAGACACAAGTCCTAGAGCTATAGATAAAGCACATAAAGCTGTAATAGTTTTTTTCATGGTATCCTCCTGAAAAAGTCAATTTATAAAAAAATAAGTCTAACTTACCTATTTATCACGTATAAGCACTTAAGTTTTTTTTCTCAATCCCCTTAGAGAGAATTTCTTCTAAAAAAAGATTAAATGCCTGTATGTTTGCTAGAAAACAACTAATCACGACAATATGAAAAAAAATTCTTTTTTTGTTGCTTCGACCGGGCAAAATGTAGGGAAAACTACAACTTGTCTTGGCTTAATTTCAGGTCTAAAAAAACGCTTCAATAAAGTGGGATTCATCAAACCCATTGGGCAGGAACATTTAGAAGTCCAAGAGGGCTTGAAAGTTGACAAAGATGTCGTTTTATTCAAAGACACCTTTGGGATTAAGGACGCATATAGTGATATGAGTCCTGTTTTATTTCCAAGAGGTTTTACAAGAGATTATTTAGATGGAAAGATTTCTCATGAGAATCTAGCTCAACGCATAGAAAAAAGTTATCAAACGCTTTCAAAATCCAATCAATATCTTGTAGTAGAAGGCACTGGACATGTAGGTGTTGGAAGTATAGCTAATTTAAATAACGCAAAAGCTGCAGCCTTGTTAAAAACACCCATTATTATCATTGCCTCTGGAGGGCTGGGAAGTTCATTTGACGCATTGAGTTTAAATAAAGTCCTTTGCGATAAATACAACGTTCCAGTAGCTGGCGTGATTTTAAATAGAGTTTTACCAGAAAAAAAGGAAATGATTCAAAACTACATGGAACTTGCTCTAAAGAGATGGAACATCCCCATTTTAGGTTCGATTCCCTATAACAGTTTCCTTTCAAGGCCTTCGATGAATGATTATGCCTCTTTATTGAAAACAGATTTTCTATCTGGATCAAAGCACAAGCTTAGACACTTTGAAAAGTTAAGGCTTGTTGCCACTTCATTAAAAGCCTATCAAAATTTAATTTTTCCTTCGCAACTTGTGATAACTCCAGCATCCAGAGAAGATATTATCTTAGCTACACTTACAAAGCACTGGGATTTAAAGATTCAAGACCGTTCATTTGATCTAGCGTCTGGAATGATTTTGACAGGGTCTACTCCTCCCTCACCTAACATAATTAAACAGCTTGAAAAAGCTGAGATCCCCATGCTCTACGCACCATTAAATACTTTTGATGTAATGAAAAAAATGACCTCATACATAGCTAAAATCAGAACTGACGATAAAGAAAAAGTCCAGGCAGCAATCTCTTTAGTAGAAGCTCATATTGATTTTGATCAATTAATTGAATGTGTTGGAAACTGCACATTTTCATAAATATGAGTAATACAAGTATCTATTAGTTGTTTTTCATCTATTTGAGACATACAGGGGTAATCAGGGCAAGATCTTAAGTTTTTACATCGCCTTAGAAACTTTTGACGGTAAGGACAAATTCCTTCAAACGATCCATGTATTTTTCCTTTAGGTGCATAAAGTTTAGAACTAGATGGGCCAAAAACACTAAAGGTCGGAGTATTTGCTAAAGCAGCAAGATGAAGAGCTGAAGAATCCATGGAAAAAACCATATTAACCCTGCTCATTAAAAAATACCAAACAGACACCGATAGAGACCCCGTTAGAGCTGAGCATTCTTTAAATTCATCCTTTAGCTTTTGAGAAAGAGCTTTTTCTTCTTTGTTTCCATAGATAAATAAAAATGAAGCAGAAAAATTTTCCCTAACTTTTTTTAACACCTTGACCAATGTCTCAAAAGAGAGTTTTTTGCTAGCCCAGTTAGAATGAGGACAAACCATGATTAAAAAATTCGAATTCAACTTTTTTTGCTCTAAAAAGCAACTCATAGCAAGTGTTTGATTTGAAGGAATATTTAGCAAAACCTCTTTAAGCTTATAAAACTCATTGTCCTCGAAAAATTTTTGTACAAGCTCTAGGTAGTCGTAAGCTCTGTAAGAATTTGAGCTAACCGTTATTTTTTTATGAGTTACAAATAAATTTGGCCACTCAGAAACGCAAGCTTTAGAAAAACCTACCTTCAGTCTAGCATGACTTAAAAGAGTCATAAGGCCCGATTTAGAATTGCCTTGCAAATCAAACAACACATCAAAACACCTTTTTCGAAGCAATTTTCGAGCTCTATAGCAAAAGCAAAAAGCCTTTTTAAGTCCAAGCTTAAGATCCTTCGTTGAGACTGATAAAGTCTCATCAATATAAGGTACAGATTGAACTAAATTTTCGAATTTCTCATCCACAAGCCAAGTAATAAAACACTTTGGATCTTGTTCCTTTAGATACCTTGATACATACAAACTCTGTATCACATCACCTAGCGAAGACAGCTTGATGATTAGATAAGATTTTCTCATACTTTCAGACGAAGCTCTTTTAATACTGTCTCAAAATCTTGGGGCATAGCAGATTCAAACCTAATTATTTCCTTTGATATTGGATGTACAAAGCTAAGTTTTTCACTGTGTAAACATACTCTAGGTATGAAAACTTTTGTTTTTTTTGCTCCGTAAAAAGTGTCGCCAACAATAGGGTGATTTTTTTCGGATAAATGAACTCTAATTTGATGGGTACGCCCTGTTTTAGGGAAACACCTCAGAAACGACGCCTGAGCATTTGCAGTGATTCGTTTTAGCTTTGTTTCAGCGTAGGCCCCTTTAGAATTGACCTGCCACTTTCCGCCTCCATCAAATTTAGAAGCCTTCTTTATAGGAAGTTTAATTATTTGCTCCTTTTCTACCACTTGTCCAGTCACGATGGCTA
This sequence comes from Chlamydiia bacterium, assembly GCA_030427725.1. Lineage (GTDB taxonomy): Bacteria > Chlamydiota > Chlamydiia > Chlamydiales > JAUICV01. Next base: position 757,242 of record JAUICV010000001.1, read on the forward strand.
AATAAGCTTTTTCTACTTCTCGTTTTCTAAAAAGATCCTCTAAAGCCTCTAGAACTTTCTCGGACTTTGCAAGCATCATTAACCCTGATGTCTGTTTATCCAAACGATGGGGTAAAAATATTTCATCTTTAAAAAATTTTGCAAAAAACTTTTTTTCGCATGTCAAGTGCGCGGGCTTATCTATAATGATTAAATAATCATCTTCAAAAAGAATTTTAATCTTTAGCTCTTGCGTGTTTAGATGTCTCGTATCGAAGCTAACTTTATCGCCACCTTGTAGTTTATAAGATGCGAACCTCTCTGATTTTCCATTGACTAGGCATCCAAAATTATGCATGGCATTTTGAATTTTCTTACCAGAAAACCCATTTAACTGCTCTCTAAGAAAACTATCAAGGCGTTTGCCTTGGTCTTTTTTGTTAACTAGAAATGTCTTCATGCAATATTAAACAGTCTTTTTAAGGTATGAACAAGTAATCTTACTCCGTAACCTGTCGAAGCAGATCGATGATATCTTCTTGGAGCAGATAGTAAAGTCGTACCAGCAATGTCTAAGTGAGCCCAAGGGATATCTTTTTTTACAAATGTTTTTAAAAATATTGCAGAAGCAATAAGAGATCCAGCGCGATTCCCTAGATTCTTAATATCGGCAATCTGCGATTTTAAAAGATCTTTGTAGTCATCATCTAAAGGCATTCTCCATACTTTTTCTGAAGTGTCTTCCCCTGCTTTATAAATTGCTTCAGCTAACTGATCTGATGTACTAAAAAGCGCAGCTCTTTCAGATCCTAATGCAACCTCACAAGCACCTGTAAGTGTTGCTATATCAATAATATGGGATGGACTTAAATGTTCTAGAGCATAAGAGATGGAATCGGCTAATGCCAGCCTTCCTTCTGCATCAGTGTTCATAATTTCGACAGATATGTTTCCCTTTCCGGTATAAACATCCCCAATTTTATAACTTTTTGAATCGATAGAATTTTCTGATAATGCGCAAACTCCTGTAACATTTACAGGGAGCTTCAAAGCAGCTATAGCTTTTATCAAACCAAAGACAACAGCACTCCCCCCCATATCACATTTCATCTCAACCATCCCAGAAGTAGGCTTTAAGCTAAGACCTCCAGTATCATAGGTAATCCCTTTACCTACTATGACTGGGTTCAGATCACTTTCAGGAGCATTTTTGTATTGCATGACAGCCAGATAAGGTTCATGCATCGATCCCCTAGCAACAGACAGAAAAAGACCCATCTGCTCTTTTTCTAAATCTTTCTTATCTAAAATTTTCACATCTAAATGATCAAACTCTGACCCTAGTTGCTTAGCAAGCTTTTGAAGCATTTCTGGATTGATATCATCAGCATTTTGAATCACAAGATCTCTTGTTAAGTTAACCCCTTCAACAAGGTGAAAATTATTCGAAATATCCTTCGAATCAATTTCTTTTGAAGAAATAAACGTAATCTTTTCTAGATTCTTTTCTTGCTCTTTTAGATTTTTATACCCCTTAAACTGATAATTAATTAAGTAATATGTCTCGATTGCAAGCTTGTTCACAAACAAATCTTCAAGAGGTGATTTTTGCGGCAAAAAAACTGTAACAGTCGATGCTTTTGTCTTAAAAAGCTCACAGAACGCTTTAGAAAAAGCTCTTCTATAAATTTCTGGTGTTAGTTTTTCCTTCTCACCAAGGCCCATTAGAATCAAACGCTTTTGAGATTTCTCAAAAAAATACGTGGAAAGAATTTCCTCGGATTTAGCTTGAAAATCTCCTAAATCAGTAATAGCGTTTAATGCCTCTTGAAATGAGACAACCTCACATGCCGACTTAGCCGAGCCATCTATATCAAAAAAAGGCACAATTAAAGCATCTGAAGGATTTGACTCATCAAAGGATGTTGTAAAAACAAGCTCAGTCATACTATTTCCTTAAAAAGGTATTTCGTCATCATTGAAAGATGGCATAGACTGCCCTTGGCCTTGAGCCATGTCGCTTGGTTGAAACGAACCCGATCCAAAACTAGAATTTGAAGATGCTCCAGTTTGAGAACTATTCATTGACGCTGAATTTGTTGCAAAAGATTGCGTCATATCATGCTGTGGCTGAGATGCTCCTGCTTGAGATTGAGACTTCCCATCTTGAGATCTCCCAAATGGACTAAACTGTAAGGAACTAGCTGTCAAGTTCAATGAAACTTGAGGCTTACCCTCTCTGTCAGTATAAATTTCAGGCTTGGCTAACTCTCCAAAAGCCATGACTGGAGATCCTTTTTTAAGGTATGAAATCATTTTGTCAAACTGTTCACCCCAAATTGTGACTTTCCACCAAGTCGTTTCTTCTTTGCCACTTCTTCTTGAATTACAAGCGACTCGAAGTAATGTTACCTTCTGTCCACCTGATGTAAAACGAACCTCTGGATCTGCTCCTAAATGTCCTGCGATATGTGTATGATTCATAACGGCCTAATCTCCTGAAAAGTTTTTTCATGCTCATTGTCCCAATTAGCATCAAAAACAGCAAGGGGAAATTGCCACTATTTTCGAGTCTCTTTTTTGTTTTTTTAAGTTCAAAAAATATAAATAATTTAATTTTTAATTTTTTTTAACTAGCGTTTATTTTTAAAAAATCCTCTTCCAGATCCTCCATGAAACTCATACGGAGATTTATAAAAATCGACTAACAAAATACTATATAAAAATAATTAGACAAAAATAATACCTTGAGATAAGAAGAAAGTTTACTAGTTACACGATAGCTAAGCAAATTTCATAAATTTTCAAAGAAATAATATTTATGCAAGAAGCCAATAATTTTGATTCATTTCCAGAACATCCAATTAATCAAAATAACCCCTCAAAACTTTTTCAAGATAAACAAGTAGGCTTCTTTAATTCAAAGCACTCCCTACATCCAATTGATGAAACGGATGAATTTCAAGATCCTTTTTCTGATTTAAATCTTTTTTTATCTAAAAAGATTAAATCTACATTAAAAAAACATGGATCAACTAAAAAATGGTCCACAAAAATTCAAAATGAGCTTATCCAAGGAATTCTACCAGATTTTAAAAAACAATTTCCCCGCTATAGATTAGGTTTATCAGCTCTTAGAAAAGTTTGGGAAAAGGTTTCCTTTTATTACTCTAAAGTTAGCGTCCAAGAAGAAGCCTTTTCTGAAAATGGCGATCTCAATATCGATTATATGATCAAAAAAAACCTTGGGGATTATTTAAATGCACATAAAGAAGAAGATTTAGCACCAGTCACTACCTCTCATAAAATTGCAATAAAGCTAAGTGAGTGCATTGCCACGTTGCAAGGTGAAAGACCAAGGGTAGACTATCTAACAAAAAAAATCTGGGCAGCGCAAAAACATTTGGTACAAGATTTACCAATTAAGTTTTCTAAAAATCCATTTGAAGAATATGGAAAATTAGACAAGTTAATAGTCAAAACCCTTCTCGAAAAAACTTCCCAAAGAGAGTTTAATTTTGTAGATCTTCACAAATCCATCAAAAGATCTATAACCCAGCTTAAAAACTTTGTTTTGACAACTAAGTCTCAAGACATTTATCAAATGATAGCAAAGAGATTAGCTACAAAACTTTATGACAATTCTTATATTGTTAAAAATTATTGCGAAGACGATCTTGAATCCATTGAGCAGTTTATTTTATATGAGCTAGAAGCTGGTTCTGTTGATGGCAATTTAAATCCCATCGAACTCACGCAAAGAATTATAGCTTTATATCCTCTTCTATCAGCTTTACCCAAGGATCTAACCTCTGAAGATGTAGAAAATGCCCTCAGTTGTATGCTCAGCGATGATGACCAAAACTTAGATGCCTCAAGCATTCCTTCCTCCCTTATGGTTTTTTTAACTACCGAATTGCACTTCATACAAAGAAAAAATCTTTTTACCCGTTTTGAAGACATTCTAGATCATTTGATTAATACTATAAATTTATCTCTAGATCTACCAGATATAAGCAACTGCCATCTGAATGATTTAGAAATCACAGTTTGGAATCTTTTTGCAAATTTATCGAATCAAAAAAGTCCTTTTGATTCTTTAGTTGAAAACGAGTTGTCCACTGCTATGTTAGACAGCGTTGGATACAGCTTTCAAAATACTGTCTACATCGTACTGCATTACTTTCAAAAAGCTAAATCTGTATTCATAGAAACTCAGGATTTAAGCAACGAAGAACTTAGTAGAAAAATTGAGATTTGGGCTTTGCAAAATGACATGCTTTGCCGTTATTTACATTTTGATCCGAATCATGAAATTTTAAAGCTTATCAGAAAACATGAACGCCAGGTTGGCGAAGATAGCCATGAGACATTTGTAAAAACAATCACAACCAACTACTTACACTTACACCCTTTAGCAAAACATTTTGCAAAAGGGCTCCAAAGTAGAGTCTATATATTTTATAAGTTTTTCTGGTATCACGAAATGACTGATTCTTCCGAAACAACTTTGGATCGTTTTGTGAAATGGCATGAGCTGTCTCTAAAAAATAGAAACAACACGACCTCTTTAATGAAAGTGATCGCAAGTAAACTTCCTATCACTCCCCTTTATAAGAAGTTTAAAGAGCAGTCTTAGAAAAAGGCCTTCTTTTTGATTTTTTATAAACCTTTATAAGGCCATAAAGACCTATTAATATCCCAGGCATCGTTAAAATCTGACCCATGGTCAAATATGATAGAGCATGGGCTGACTGTTCAATCTTAAAAAACTCCCAAAAAAACCGAAGAGACAACCCTACACTGCACAGTGAAAAGGTCATAAACCCAGGTGTTATAAATAGATATTTCTTTCTGATTTTGTAAAAAACTACCCATACAAAAAGATAAGAAAATGCTTCATAGATTTGTACCGGATGGCGAATAGCTCCAAAGACACCATCTGCTGGATGGCCGAAGACGACCCCCCAAGAAACAGTGGTTTCGATTCCTAAAATTTCTTGGTTTATCAAATTCCCAATTCGAATAAAGAAAAAGGCCACAAAACTCATTAGAAAGATTGCATCTAGCATATCAATGCATTTTAGCGGCCGAGCTGATTTTTTATATCTATTCATAAAAAACAGGACAGCCAAAACTCCAAATAAAAAAGCACCGTGACTTGCAAGCCCCCCCTCCCAAACCTTGAAGATTCTAGATGGGTTTGCTAGATAGGTTGTTAAATTCTCATAAAAAACAATATGGGCTAATCTAGCTCCAAGTGTCACTGCCCACACAACATGAAACATTATTTTTTCACAAATCTGCTCAGCTTTTTCTTTAAGTGAAACAAAAGACCCCTTTAAGAGCATTTCAAATCTAAAACGCCTTTTTAGACTTTCTTTTTTCAGTGGCGATAGCTCTATTGCTTTGCCATAGACAGTTAAAATATCAATTTGCCCAGGATCTTCTCCTGTTTCTAAAAATTGATTAAAAGCTTTTACAATTTGTTCTTTAAACCCAAGTGTTATCTCCGTATGGCAATTCCACGAGTCTATATATGTTTTCAAATCATTCGAAAGTGTCGATTTAAAACTCTCTAAAAATTTTCCATGCTTATCATCTCTTAATGACATGATAAGCCGCTCAAAACTTATAATGTCCCCTTCAAAAAATTGATGCCTTTCTAAGAAAAACTCACGACATAATTTTCTAGTTCCTAAATAGGTTAAATAGACTCCAAACGCAAAAAGCAAACCATACCATGCAACAGGCCAGTTAATTCCTGGAATGGTAAAAAAAATAGGGCTAGGATCGAAATAAATGTAATTTAAAAACATATCAAGCTTCCCAATCATTTCCTGGCTACTTTTGAGCCTTTTGCCTTTTAAGAGCAACTGAATATTTTAAGTAGATCAAAAACCCATTAATCAACGCTATTCCAACGCTGATATCAATTAAGGCTCTAACATCGACTGGGATCGGTAAGAACCTAAACACCATCCCAAGAATCGCCATAAACCCTATAATGAACAAATATCCAACAGAAAATAGCTCGGTTAATTTAATCGGAGCCTGCATTAATAAAAGCCTTTTAACATTTCTTGCAACGCTTTTAGAAAGCGCAAATCTAGCCTTAAAATAACCAATCATAATAGACAGAATAACTAAATGCCTAGCTGCATTACCTACAGTTTTTGAATACTTTATGAATAATTTTATTAAAGGAAGATCGTTAAATTCTGTTGCACTCATACACTGGAAAATTAGTCCAACACCTTTTGTAGCTAAAAGAATCCCGACAACAAGCCAAATTGCCCCTGAAATAATAATCGCTGAAATATGTCCAAGTCTCATAGATTGATACCTCCATATCAATTTATTAATATGCTCCGCATTCCCTGATTAGTTCATCGACAAAAATAGCAAAAAACTTTTAGAATCCAAAGATTACGATACATAGTATATAATATAGACACTTAGTTTTAGTAGATAAAAAAATTAATATACCTTGGAGGATATAGTGAATTTATCTTTAGCTTTCACAAGAATCTTTTTTGCTATCTTAAGCGTTTTTTTCATGACGACCTATATGCTCTCAGCTCCTCATAGAGGATTAGCTGAAAATGCTCTTATAGGAGTTGGTTTAGGCGCCGTTCTTATTGTCTTGCTGATTGGATTTGATATTTTATTTAGGCGTTACAACTTAAGATCTTTTAACATTGCAATCATTGGTCTTTTCATTGGATATCTAATGGGGCAGGCTCTAGTCTTAATCTTTGATGCTATATTAGATATCAGCTCAATTTCCATCTCCTTAATGCCACAAACCTTAGAAGTCATAAAAATCGCTCTTTTTCTATTCGGAACCTATTTAGGAACGATTATGACTCTCCGGGCATCTGATGAGTTTTATGTAAGCATACCGTTTGTTAAATTTGCAGCATCCGCCCAAAAGAAAAGAGATCTTTTAATAGATTCCTCTGTTTTATCAGATGCAAGAATCATAGATCTCTGCGCGACAGGACTTCTAGACCATCAAATTATTTTACCTAGATTTGTTATTAAAGAGCTTTATTCCGGTAGCGAATCTTCTGATGAACATACACGCTATAAATCAAAAAGATGCCTAGAAACTATAAAGAAATTAGAAGCTTTGGATGGATTGGGTCTTAAGTATCACGAAACAGACTTCCCTGAGGTTAAAGATATCACTGGAAAAATCCTCAGACTCTCAAGACTAATAGACGGTAATATCTTAACAGCCGACATTAGCAGAATACAAATTTCTTCTATCGAAGGAACACGGGTTATAAATCTTCATAGTCTTTCAAACGCCCTGAAACCACTAACTGATACAGGTGAGTTTATCAAGATCAAAGTCCAACGATATGGTAAAGAACCAAGACAAGGTGTTGGTTACCTAGAGGATGGGACGATGGTTGTTATCAACGGTGGAGGAAATTTCATTGGAGAAGAAATTAGTGCCCAAGTTTTATCTGTTAAACATACAACATCTGGTCGCATGATTTTTTGTAATGCACTAGACGAGGATGGATCCACAGATTATTTCACCGATGACGAAGATCATCATGGACACGATGAAGGAGATCATCACTCTTAAAATGAAAGGCCTAGGAACTGATATCATCTCTATCCAAAGAGTTAATGAAGCTATAGACAACACTAATGAGCGCCTCTTAGAGAGGCTCTTTTCTTCAAATGAGATACATTATTGCAAAAAACACAAAAATTTTTCTGAGTATTTTGCTGGAAGATTTGCAGCTAAAGAAGCTGTAGCTAAAGCCCTCGGCCTTGGTTTTGGCAAACATTTAAAGTGGTTAGACTTTGAAATTCTAAACAATGAAAACGGTAAGCCCGAGGTCGTTTTTACTGAAGAATCTTTTACCAAGCTTGGGAAGCCAACTCTTTTGATCTCCATAAGTCACTGTAAAGAATACGCAACAGCTACAGCTATCTGGATCTCTTAAAAAGGGGAAAATGGATAGTCGTACTTTATAATGAAAGTGTTTGCTTTTTCTGGAAAGGCTTTAGCGAAAACCCTTCGCGCATACTCAACAGAGAACTTTCCCCAAATTTCGTTAATTGTATAAGTATATCCGATACCGAGATCTATCGACTGATGAAAAATATTGCCGTAGCCTCTAAATTTTGAAACATCAATAAATTTCGTATGACCAAAACCAAAATAGCCTTCCGCAAACAAACTAAATGTATGCGCTTTTAGAAAACAAGAATCAACTGCCAAAATAGAGGTTAAATATGGTCTTCCATGACTTGCCTGGCCTACTCCAAGTGCTGCAAAACCTTGCAAAAGCCAATTTTTAATACCTTCATATTCTTTTCCGATAGCGTTAACTAATTCGAAATTCCAGTTTGCACTATAAGGACAACTAACATCTTTTAAACTTCTTGGGCTTGCCCATCTAATTAAAAAAGCGGTAGTTAAACTCACAGGAGCTCCAACTGTATCACTAAGCCATTGATATCTAAGTTGTGTAGCCGCGCTTTGAACGCCTAAAGATTGCCTTGAAGTATCAGCTAACTCCATCCCAAGTTGCAAATCCATATTAGGCAAAAAAGCCACACTTAAATCAATTTGAGTAAACCGATCATGAGATGAATAATGTGAAGGGCTATATGATCTAGAGACGTCCGGATAATACCGATAGCTAAAAGAGGGCTTTAAGTGAAACTGCAAAAATTCACCCATCCATGGCTTTTGATCAAAGCCTGCAAACCCAAGCCCTGAAACCCCAAAAAAAATAGCTAACGCCTTTCTTAACATAAAATTCTAATCAATGGTGACTTTGAGCTGCTATCCATCTCTCGACTTCAATAGCTGCCATACAACCAGATCCTGCAGCTGTGATAGCTTGTCTATACTGACTGTCGAAAACATCCCCAGCTGCAAAAATCCCTTCTACGCTAGTAATAGTGCTTCCTGGCTTAACGTTGACATAGCCACTGGAACCAAGTTCTAATTGATTATCTAAGAAGCCGGTATTTGGGGTATGTCCAATGGCAAAAAAGACCCCACCCGCTGGCCTCTGCTCTATTGCATTTGTCTTTACGTTTTTAAGCTTAACAGATGTTACGACATTATCACCTTGGACACCTTCTAAAACGCTATCCCAAACAACTTCTATTTTTGGATGTTTAATAGCTCTTTGAGCCATAATTTTAGACGCTCGCAATTCATCTCTTCTGTGCACCAAAAACACTTTTGATCCATATCTTGTTAAGAAGATAGCTTCTTCAACCGCAGTATCTCCACCACCTATTACATAAAGTTCTTTATTTCTAAAAATTGGCATTGCTCCATCACAAACAGCGCAAGCTGTGACTCCCCTTTGCCAAAACTCACCTTCTCTAGCTCCTTCAACATTTAGCCTTTTAGCTGTCGCTCCTGTTGCAACAATAACAGACTTAGTTCTGACTTGGTGTTTTGAACCAAAAACAACAAATGGTCTTTTTGAAAAATCACAAGACTTCACATCTTCTGTTAGAACTTGAGTTCCAAAACGAATGGCTTGATCTTTCATTCTTTTCATAAGATCAGGTCCTGTAATTCCTTCGGGAAACCCTGGAAAATTTTCAACTTCTGTTGTCGTCATAAGTTGTCCGCCCGCAGGTCCACTATAAAACCCCTCAAACACCAAAGGCTTTAGTTTTGCTCTTGCTGTATAAATCGCTGCTGTCCATGCAGCAGGACCTGATCCTATAATGATGACATTTTGGTCTTCCATAATCTCCGTAACATTCCTGATAGAACTTAAGTTAAAAAGTTCATTCTCATACAAATGCTTCTTTAAAGCAAGGTCCTATAAGAAATCCAACCGCTTAAAAAAAAAAGAAAAGACATTTCGTCTTTTCTTTTTAGGTAGAGTAACTGATTAATTCTCTATTTGGGAAATTCAGTCTTTCCTTTTAAGGTTCTAAGAAAAAGCTTTAGCTTTAAAAGTTTCTGCTAAACCTTCTTTTCCGTCCTCTTTCAGCTCGTCCACTTTAGCTTCTATGACCCATTGCCTTTCTCTATTAGACACAAAAGAAAGTAGTTCAACTGCATTTTCTACATCGGAAGATCTCAAACACTCTCCAATTAAACTTTGGGCGAAAGTGCTTTTTAGCGATTCATTGGTAAAGTACTTAACATATTCTATTTGTTTATCTAGCTTGCCCTGATTGCTAAACTTGTCCATTAACATAGGAAGAGCTGTATCCCTTTGGCTGAAATCTACCGTAGAGCCACCCATAAGTCCTCCTTGAATCGTTGCAAATATAGATCTAGTAGAAGCAGGACTTTGAAGATCTTGAATTTGTAAAAAATAATTTTCGGCTAATTGAATATTTTCTGTAACCTCAATAGCCCTTTTGTAGAGAGCATTCCTCGACTTTTGGTCCAACAGCTCTAAATTCAGACTAAAAGCCTCATTAGCCCTATTTAGATAAATTAGAGCGCTAGCTTTACAAAAGATCAACAACGACTTCATCTCAGGTGGGTATTTCGCAATACAGAAATCTATCTCTCTATCCTTTCCTTGTTCAAATAAAACCTTAAAAACCTGAATGACCTGATTTTTTTTTATTCGAGAATCACTTCTCTTCATTGCTATTTCAAGAGCAGAATGATATTTCTCTTGCTTAAACAACTTCGCAAACCCTTCAGTTAAAATCTCATCGATTAGAATGGAGTTAAGGTTCGAGGCTTTAAGCTTAGGAATCAAACATTTCACTACAAGTCTATACTTACCTTGTCTAATCGCCTCGCTTACAGCGGCCTTTAAAATTTCAATTCTAGAGCTTTCAAAGACTGTAACAAAAACTTGCCCTTGTTGAGCGCCTTGTACTGGTGGATTTAAATTCCTCACGATATCATTTGTAAACGATTTGAGTGACTGAGCGTCTTCAAATACGCTTTTAAGTAAAGCAGGAGTTATAGATCCTTGTTCTTCAAGCTCTGTTTCTAAAGAAGTCAACTGGTCTTGTGTTAGCAGATCAAAGACCTCATGAATGAGTCTAAATTTTTTATGTTCTACTTCTGAGATAAGAGTTTCTTTATTTGGTAGGTTAAGTTCAATGTATATTCCAAATGGATTTGTTACTTCTACGTTATTATTTGCTTGGAATAGCTCATCCTTATATTTGCTAATCGTGAAATCTGCCAAATCCTTTAAATAACCTAAGCATTGCTTACGCTCATCACAAATCGCTATTCTTGCAGCATCAAGAAAGCTTTTACAAACCTGGCTAAATTCTGAAGTTTTTGGGAGAAATTTAGCTATATTAACCTGCAATTCTTTTGGAACATTTTTGAATAGGCTAGCTTCAAACGCATTAACTCTAACTGCGGAATCATTTGTGATCGGATTTGTCATTTCACCCTCTTAAATTATCTTTTTACGGGAGATACTTTAACAAAAACAAACATTACATAAAATAAAAAAAAATATTATTCTAATTTAATTAAATTATATTACAATAACACCACTAACATCATCTATTTATACTCTTTGTTCCAAAAAAAAGAATCGCTTGAAAATGTTATATAGGTGTAAAATCTCCTCGTTTTCTATAGAGACTAACAAAGATAGCAGGTACCTTCCGTGGTCAGAAGCATTAAATTAGATAATTTAACGAAAAGTAAAGGTGATAGCCCTATTTTAGAAAGGGTTAACCTAAATATACCTTCTGGAGAATTTTTCGCGCTTTTAGGACCTAGTGGCTGCGGAAAAACAACTCTTTTACGCCTCATTGGAGGGTTTGAACAGTCCGATTCCGGAGCAATTTACCTCGGGAACCAAAATATTACAGACCTTCCTATTCATAAAAGAAACATCAACATTGTTTTTCAAAACTATGCATTATTTCCACACCTGAATGTCTTCGATAATGTAGCTTTTAGCCTGGTAATTCAAAAAATCCCTCAATCTGAAATAGAGCAAAAAGTGCTAAAAATCTTAAAAGCCTTTCATATTGAAGCTCATATTTTCAAATACCCCGCAGAACTCTCTGGAGGGCAACAGCAAAGAGTCGCTTTAGCTAGAGCTATTATTAATGAACCAGACGTATTGCTATTAGATGAACCACTTGCAGCCTTAGACTTCAAGCTCCGAGAAAAAATGCTCATTGAACTGATTGAACTTCAAGACAAGCTAAAAACAACTTTTATCTATGTAACTCATGATCAATTTGAGGCCCTTACCGTTGCAGATCACATGGCCATTATGAACCATGATGGAGATATTGAGCAAATTGGCACCCCCAAGGAGATCTATGAATTTCCAGTCTCCACTTTTGTAGCGAAGTTTGTTGGAACAACAAATATCTTACACGGCAAACTTCAAGGTATTGAACAAGACCCTATTGTAGCAGTTCCAGACCTTGGAGAATTCAAAGTCTATTGCCCTCAGAAAAAAGGATGGATGTTTGAAGGTTGTGATGTAGCCCTTTCGATTCGTCCAGAAAAAATCTATATTTCTAAAACTCCTGTGGAAAATTTTTCTAACACAGTGACTGGTACAGTCTTATCTATTGTCTACCACGGGAGATCTACGCAGTACAACATCAAAACCCCTGACCAAAGAATTTTACAAGTCTTTGAGCAAAATGAAGAACATTTCCCTCAAGAGCATATCGATTATGACGATGAGGTTTATCTATACTGGCAAAAAGAAAACGTGGTGCTATTAGAAAAATGAGTGAAATTGCCCAGAGTTCATCAAACCCATCTAGCCGATCAAAGCTCTTTTTTAAAAAAGAGTTTCCATTTGCTATAGGCTCTCCAGCTTTAATTTGGCAATTTATTTTCTTTTATCTCCCGTTGATTTTTATGGTCATCTCAAGCATTTTCAAGCTATCAGTTGATGGGCATTTTCAGGGACTTACTCTAGAAAATTTTGCCCACGTTCTAAACTCTACATATTTATTTACTATTGCTGAATCTCTAGGAGTTGCTTTTTTTAACGCTCTTATCTGTCTATTTCTAGCAGTTCCTTTAGCTTACTTCATAGCGTTTCGCATTAAGCGCTTTAAAACTCTTTTTCTTATTCTTCTTATCGTTCCCTTTTGGACAAATTTCTTACTTCATGTGTGCGCCTGGTTTTTCGTTTTAGAAATCAACGGATTTTTGAACAACTTGCTTCTTTCAATTGGATTTATTTCTAAACCTATACATTTCTTAAATTCATTTTTCTCTATTATTCTCATGATGGTTTACCATTATTTTCCTTTCATGGTCCTACCCATTTATTCCGCGCTAGAAAAATTTGACGAATCTCTTTTGTTAGCCTCTTCAGATCTTGGGGCTTCTAAGTGGCAAACGCTGCGGAGAATTTTACTACCCATCTTAATGCCTGCTATAAAACTTGGCTTTTTCCTTGTTTTCATCCCCTCTTTTGGTGAGTTTGTTATACCGGAGCTGATGGGTGGAGATAAGCACTATTTTGTGGGCAATATAGTCACTCAGTACATGCTTGGAGAAGGAACAACCTCTATCGGAGCCGCCTTTACAGTATTAAGCTGTTTCTCCTTAGTCTTAGCAATTATGGGTATCCAGTGGATGACAACAAAGCTCCAAAATTTACTTATAGGAGCTACAAGATGACCCCTATAAGCAGAAAACTTCACTCATTTTTGGTCTTTGGAATTTATCTATTTTTGTATGTTCCAATCATTATCTTGGTTGTTTTTTCATTTAATTCAAAGCCTTTCCCTGGAGCCTGGGAATCATTCACAGTAACTTGGTACAAAGCCTTATTTGCATCTCCAAGCCTTTGGGAATCGTTTAAAAATTCACTAATTGTAGCGACACTATCCACTCTTCTTAGTCTTGCAATGGGCACACTATTAATCTTCTTTAGAGCCAGTGGAGGAAGAATCTCTAAATTTCTACCAATGTTTTATGGCAACTTAGTTATCCCAGAAACTGTTTTGGCAGTAAGCCTTCTCGCATACTTTTCTATTTTTCAAGTGCCACTTGGTCTTCCAACTGTTGTCGTCTCCCATACGGTGCTAGGCTTAGGCTTTACGATTCCAATTCTTTACACTCGTTATAAAGAGCTCGATCCAAAGCTTGTTGAAGCCTCTTTGATACTAGGAGCTAGTCCTATGCAGAGCTTTTTCAAAATTACTCTTCCCCTTTTAAAACCAACTTTAATCTCAACGGGGCTCTTGATTTTCATTATCTCTTTTGATGATTTTATTGTGGCCTATTTCTCCTCTGGAACTTCATTTCAAACTCTTTCAATATACCTTTTTGCTACGATACGAGCTGGTATTTCTCCTGTCGTAAATGCACTCTCTTCGGTACTTTTAGTCCTTACAAGCATACTAGTAACCTTTTTCTTCTCTCCAAAACTAAAAACAAGGATTTTATAGCTATGGAAAATAAAAACGCTTACTTTTCCTTGTTTATGAAAGCCTCTGTTGTTGCTGTCTGGATTTTTCTTATCTTCTCAGCTATTTTTTTCTTCTCTAGTTCCCCTGAAAAAACCGTTTCTCAAAATCGAACTTTAAACATCTTTTCTTGGAGCGGGATCATCCACCCTGAAATCCTAGAAGAATTCGAAAAAAAACATCATATCAAAGTTAATATTGATTACTTCTCTTCAAACGAAGAACTTATTGTTAAACTCAAAGCGACAAAAGGTCTTGGGTATGATCTAATCATACAATCAGATTACGCAACTCAAATCCTTATTTCAGAAAACCTTTTAAAGCCTCTGGACAAATCAAGACTCACCTTTTTAAGCACATTAGACCCATTCTTACTCAATCACAGCTTTGACCCAGGGAATACTTACTCGATTCCTGTTGAGTGGGATCTTTGTGGCTTTGGCATCGATTCAAAAAACGATGTATCCAATCAGAACTCTCTTTCCTGGAACGATCTTTTTGACACGAATCAATCAAGTCATCGTATTGCTATGAGTAATGATCCTGTAGAAGCTTTTTGTATGGCATCTTTTTATCTTTTTGGAGCAAAAACAGCTCTCACTCCATCTGAAGCATTAAAGGTAACTGAGCTATTGAAAGAACAAAAACAAAAGGTTGAAGCCTATGCCGTTCCAAGATCTGACTATCTTCTGGCTTCAAAAAACGCTTCTTTAGCTGTCGCTCTTAACGGTTTTATCATGCAGGCAAAAAAAGATTTTCCCAATCTTGAATTTGTGATTCCTGACAAAGCTACCTTTTTATCTATTGAAAACGTAACTCTTTCAAAACATTCTAACAACGACGATATTTCATATAAATTTCTAAATTTCCTATACACAAACGACCGTTTAGCCAAATGCTCAAATACCTATGGATTTCTACCAGTAACAGAGTGTGCTGCTGAAAGTTTTATATTCAAAAATGACTACGATAAGATTAAATCTAGAATTTCAGAAGAGGATTACAACATCTATTTCTTCAGACACCTAATACCCGAAGAAGAGCTTCGCAAACTGTGGGTGAGGGTTAAATCTTGACAATCAAGTGAAGACAGTAATAGCTGTCTTCACCTAAAGATATGAATGGGGCCTTAAGCACCTTTTCTTTGGTTGATGTAAGTAACAACATCACCAACTGTTTTAAGTTTTTCAGCGTCTTCTTCAGAAATTTCGAAGCCAAAGCGCTCTTCAAATGTCATGATAAGCTCTGTAAGATCTAGCGAATCTGCGTTTAGATCTTCTACAAATGACTTTTCTAAAGAAACGTCTGCAGCATCAACACCTAGCTGCTCAACTATAATATCTATCACTTCTTTTTCGATATCTGACATATTTATTTATCCTACTTTTAGGGTTTTGTTTAGTTAAAAAATTTTTAAGCCAGCATCCCGCCGTCTACGACTATTGTCTGTCCTGTGATATAATCACTCATCGAAGAGGCTAAAAAAACTGCCGCATGAGCAATATCTTTTGTTTGTCCAAGTCTATTCATTGGGATTTGACCTAGTAGCTGCTCTTTGACGGTATCTGAGAGGGCATCTGTCATATCAGTTTCAATAAACCCTGGAGCTATAGCATTAACACAAATACCACGTTTACCAAGCTCAATAGCTAAGGATCTGGTAAACCCAACCATACCAAACTTTGATGAGGCATAATTAACCTGACCTGGATTTCCTGTCAACCCTATCACTGAGGAGATATTTATGATCTTACCCGATCTTTTTTTCATCAGAGACTTTACAAATTGACTACATACGTTATAACAAGATTTTAAATTCACATCGATTACTTGATCCCAGTCATCTTCAGTCATTCGCATAAAAAGCTTATCTCTAGTAATTCCAGCACAGTTAACGACAATATCAAACTCTTCTCCAGAAAAAGCCTTTTCTACATCTGCAAGTTTAGAAACGTCTACAATCTTGTAACCATGTTCTAAGCCACCAGCTTCCATGAGCTTTGAAACAGCTTCTTTAGCTCTTTGTTCATTGGTTCCACAGATAACAACTGATGCACCATTTTTTGCATACTCTAAAGCAATACCAAGGCCTATTCCCCTTGTACCACCTGTCACTAAAGCTTTTTTTCCTTCTAAAAGTTTCATAAAGTAGTCCTATTGTTATGCGTTAATGGACAATTTAGACTTCAGAGTTTCTAAATCACTAATTTTTTCTAAGCTTAAAGTTTCAGATGAAACCTTAATTTTTTTATTCATCCCGGCTAGAGATTTCCCAGGTCCTATTTCTATATAAAGATCTACCTGACTCTCTTCCAATGCTCGAATTCCTTTTTCCCAAAGGGTTGGCTCAGAAACTTGTCTGATAAGATTCTCTCTAAGTCTCTCAGAATCCACCTCAAACCCACCTGAAACATTCATAACAAGCTTTACATCTGAATCTTGAAAATGAGCATTTTTAATATATGGAGTTAACTTCTCTTTAGCTTCATTCATAAGACCACTATGAAAAGCCCCCGAAACATCTAACGGAACTACCCTTCTAGCACCACTTTGCTTTAAAGCTTCGCTCACATCACCTAAGTCTTCTAAACTTCCAGAAATGACCACTTGTCCTGGGCAATTAAGATTAGCAATCCAAACTTTTTTATTTTGTTCATCTAATACTTTTTGGACAGCTTCAGCTTCCATTCCTAGAACAGCCGAAAGACTTCCAGGATTTTTCTCTGAAGCCTCATGCATAAAAGCTCCTCTTGCCGCAACAATCTTAAGTCCTTCCTCAAAAGAAAGAAATCCGCCTGCCACAAGCGCTGAATATTCCCCTAGACTCAAGCCTGCAACAGCAAACGGATTAAGCCCTTTGAAGTACTTTTTAAAAACTGCCATAAGCGCTAAAGACATAACAAAAATGGCTGGTTGGCTATTTTTTGTAAGAGTCAATTCTTTATTAGGATCTTCAAAAATAATATCTGAAAGAGAGTACCCTAAAATTTCATCCGCCTTATCAAAAACTTCTCTAGCTTCTTCAAAATTGTCGTAAAAATCTTTTCCCATTCCCACATATTGAGATCCTTGACCCGGGAAGATTAGTGCCAGTTTTTTTGTCATATAACTTTTACTCCTTAACCTTTTTTAATACCGCTGATCCCCAGGTGAATCCAGCCCCGAAGGCCACCATAAGCAAGTTTTCTCCATCTTTGAGTTTTTGCTCACCTAAAAATTCATCTAAAGCAATCGCGCAGGCAGATGACGACGTATTTCCATATTTATGAATCGTCATATAAACACGCTCCATAGGTACCCTAAATCTCTTTGCAACAGCTTCAATGATTCGGACATTAGCCTGGTGAGGAACAATGTAAGCAATATCATCTTCGGATAGATTCAATTTTGACACACACTCTTCTGCTGCAGATTCCATTCTCCTTACAGCATGCTTGAAAACTTCTCTTCCTGACATTTTAATGAAATGCTTTCTATCTTTAACTGTTTGCTCAGAAGCAGGCTCTCTACAACCTCCCCCTGGCATCCAAAGCAGATGTTGTTGGGAGCCATCTGAACCTAACGAAATTTCTTCAATAGACAGGCCAGAGCCTTTATTTGAAACAATTGATGCCGCAGCACCATCTCCAAATAAAATGCATGTACCCCTATCTTCATAATCTGTAATACTAGAAAGCTTTTCAGATGCTATAACCAAAATATTGTTGTACATTCCTGATTCAATGTAGGCTTTAGCCATGGAGAGAGCAAAAAGATTCCCGCTGCAAGCAGCTTGAATATCAACAGCTGCACAGCTTGCTCCAAGTTCTTCTTGAATTAGACATCCCGTCGAAGGAAAAATATAATCTGGAGAAAGCGTGGCAACAATTATAAAATCAATGTCATGGACCGACATATTGGCTTTTTCCAAGGCTTTCTTTGCAGCTAGCGCTCCAAGCGTTGAAGAAAACTGATCATCAGATGCAATCCTTCTCTCTTTCATACCTGTTCTAGTCTGAATCCACTCATCAGTGGTATCAACAATCGTTTCTAAATCTTTATTCGAGAGAACCTTCTCAGGTAAATAAGATCCTGTAGAGATAATCCTAGCTTTTCTTTTATCCATAACGTCCTGTACAGATTATATTTTAAGAGTGATTATTTTAAACGATGGAGATTAAAACCGAAAGAACTTCTTGCCTGCAATCACTATAGAAAATCCTTTAATGTGGACGTATTCTCGTATCATGTGTCAATCTTAACTTTGAATGACCATTTTCAGTAAAAAGAGAGACTAATATGTCAACATATCCAAAAAATTTCTTACTTCTTATTGAATACTTGAAAAAACTTCCAGGTGTAGGGAAACGCAGCGCAGAGAGGTTTGCCTTCGAGATCCTCAACTGGGACCCTTCGAGTTTATCTTCTTTTGGATCACTGTTGAAAGATCTTCCAAGTAAACTCACAAACTGTGAGAACTGTGGCTGTCTTATTGAAAAAAATGCAAACTGCGATTTTTGCTCCAGTGCCAGAAATCAAAACCTTTTATGCATTATCGCTTCACCAAAAGACGCTTTTGCCATCGATCAAACAAACGCCTACAATGGTCTTTATCACGTGTTAGGAAATTTAATTTCACCGCTTGAAGGAAAAAGTGCTGAAGCACTCAACTTAGAAAAACTAATTAAACGAATACATAGTTCAGAAATAAAAGAAATCATCTTGGCATTAGACTCAACGCTAGAAGGAGATGCAACGTCTTTATACATCAACGAACATCTGAAAAAAAATCACATCAAAGTGTCAAAGCTAGCTCTTGGACTCCCTATTGGATCGAACCTTGAATACATTGATCCATCTACTCTCTCTCAAGCTCTGGTAGGAAGACAAAGTTTTTAAACCCGGACATTTATTTGACATCCTTGCATTTATTCATAACTCTTTTCTATAATCAGCCACTAATTGCCACTTGGCTCATCCGTCATCGATAAAGGTAAAACTTAGAATTTAATGAATAAAAAACTCCTTCTTTATATAGCGCCAATTCTAATGGCAACAGTGCCTATGAAGCACACTTATTGTAATCAAGCAGTCTCAGAAGCCTACGACTATCGCAAGGTAGCTAGGATCAGAATTATGATCGAGAATCTGCCTACAGGTGCCCACTTCGACCAAAATCAAGTGATTAAAAAATTAGCCACCAAAGAAGGAGACCCCTTCTCTCAGCTCACATTTGACCAAGATTTAAAAGCTTTATCTGAAGAATATGATCGCATAGAGCCTTCCTTTGATATGAAAAATGGTGAGCTTTATATCACACTTAAAATTTGGCAAAAACCTAGAGTTCGATGCATTAAGTTTGAAGGTAACAAGAAATTTTCTTCGAAAAAGCTAAGAAAAGAACTTGGAATCAAGCCTTCAACAGTTTTTAACCGAGATGAATTTAACAAAGCTTTTAACAAGGTTAAAGAGTTTTACATTAAGAAGGGTTATTTCGAGTCTCATCTACAGTACGCAATTAAGCAAGTTGGGAAAGATAACGAGATTGAAATCATCGTAAAAGTTCATGAAGGTCGCTCAGGACATGTAAGTAATCTAAAATTTGTTGGATTTACAAGTGCTGAAAAAAGCGAACTTCTTGAAATGATCCACACAAAAAAATACAACTTATTCACAAGCTGGCTTACGGGGCGAGGAATCTTTCACGAAGAAGCTCTAGAACAAGATAAATTGATCATCATCGACTTCCTTCAAAATAAAGGATATGCTGACGCTAGAGTTTCCATTGAAGTAAATGATGATCCTGGAGGAGTTAACGTCGTAGTCAAAGCAGATAGAGGTGAGTTGTTTCACTTCGGTCAAGTTACCTTTACTGGAAACAAGCTTTATAGTGACAGTGAGGTTGACAAAGCCTTTAAAATTCATGATGGAAGCATTTACTCTCCTGAAGCTGTCAGAAACACAATACAAGCTATAAAAGATCTTTATGGAAAAAAAGGATACATAGAAGCCGATATTCAGTACTCACTACAATTGGTTCCGAATCTAAGAGTTTATAATATCCATTTCCAGATTGAAGAAAATGAACAATACAAAGTTGGAATGATTCGCGTTCTAGGGAACGTCCAAACAAACACAACCGTTATTTTACACGAATCCCTCCTAACTCCAGGTGAAACATTTGATTTAAGACGATTAAAAGCCACTCAACAACGTTTAGAGGCTATGGGCTATTTTAAATCTGTCAACGTTTACGCTGTTAAATCAAACGATGATAGGTCTCTTGGACCAAACTACCGAGATGTTATTATTGAAGTTGATGAAACAACAACTGGTAACGCATCCCTTTTCTTTGGCTTTAGTTCTGTAGATTCAATTTTTGGAGGTCTGGATCTTGCTGAAAGCAACTTCAACTATAAAGGCCTAGGAAGTTTTTGGAGAGATGGTATTTCAGCTCTTAGAGGTGGTGGAGAATATGCGCACGCACGTATTAGCCTCGGTGATAAACAATCTTCTTACGGAATTTCTTGGTTAACCCCTTATTTTAGAGACACTCTGTGGAGAGTTGGATTTGATACATCTTATACAAACAGTAGACTGATTGATGAAGATTATCATATCAATACCCTAGCTTTTTCGATTTTTGCAAACTATCCGATAACTGTTTTCTGGACCTATGGAAATCGGTTTAGAATTAAAAATGCAATCATCGACATGCAAAACGATAAAAAAATCACAGATTTGAAAAACCAAGAAGATAACAGTGGTTTAGTATCAGGTGTTTCTACAAATTTAAATTACGACTCAACAGACAACCCGTACAAACCCCATAGAGGACTAAGAACATCTATAGAGGGTGAAGTTGCCGTAGTCAGAAGACATTCCGAATCACAAAAAGTATTCCCCTTTGCTAAGTTCACATGGATCAATAACTACTACTACCCTGTATGGAGAAAAGGAACCTTAAAAACTAGAATTGACGCTAAGTTTTTATACCCATTTGGAGGTAATGGCCAGTTTGATAATGTTCCAGTTAGTGAACGATTTTTCTTAGGCGGTGGAACAAGTGTTAGGGGTTACGACGACTTCAAAATTGGTCCTAAATTCTACGACAATGAAGGAAAGGTAACGAACAACCCAAAAGGGGGCCTCTCCTCTTTCTTATTCTCCGTAGAATATCTACAAAACATCTACAAGCCAATCGATGGCTTTGTTTTCTTCGATAGTGGATCTGTTAGTGACTCAGAGTTCAGTATGGGTACACTTAGAATGTCCTATGGAGTGGGACTTAGATTAGAGATTAACGCAAGAATGCCTGTAACTGTTGGTTACGGTTTTCCAATCAACCCGGGAGATAACCCACAAAGAAGATTTTTCTTTGCAATGGGTGGACAATTTTAATTATAACTCACCGTTGGCAACAACGTTGTAAATTTGACAGGAGAAAATCATGAAACGTATTAAGTATTTGGCTGCAGCGATTATTGCTACACTAGCTTTTACCTCAACCCCTCTTTCGGCTGCTGAAAAAGAGTCAAAGATAGGGATTGTTAACTTTTCACAATGTGTTGCGGAATCAAAACTTGGAAAAGCTGAACAAGAATCCGTTGAAAATGTTAAAAATCAGATCACATCTCTTATCAAAGATATTGAACAACAACTTACAGATCTTTCTACTAAATTCAATGATGCTGATTATCTAGATGGACTTTCTCCCGAAGGTGAACAGGAATTAAAAGCAAAATTCCAAACACTTAAAGAAGAGCATAGTCGCTACCAAGCTCAATTTTATCAAGTGATGCAACAAGCTAACATGAAACTATACCAGACAGTATCTAGCTATGTAAATTTAGCAACAAAAAAGATTGCTGATAGTAAAAAGCTTTCTCTTGTTATCAATAAAGACGCTTGTTTTTCTTTCGATAATAGTTTTGACATAACAGCTTTGGTAATTGATGAGATGGATCGCTCTTTTGAAAGCCAATCAAAAGAAGCAAAACAAACAACCGAAAGTAAGTAATCTATATAAAGGCTTAGACGTAGCATGTCAGACAAAACCTCTTACTCACTTAAAGAGCTAGCGACACTAACAAACAGTGACTACTTGGGGGATCCTGAGTTTATCGTGTCAGGAGTAAGTAGCTTAGATTTAGCTACGTCAACAGACGTTTCGTTTCTATCAAACCCAAGATATGCACCAGAGCTTACTAGCACACAGGCTGGGATTGTCTGTATTGATAAAGAAACCAAAGCGCCAGAAAATAAAAACTTTCTTGTATCTGAAATGCCATCAAAGGCATTTCAGATCATAACCGATCTTCTAATCCCGGATATGCCAACAGGCTTTGTAAATATCCATCCTACAGCTGTAATTCATGAGTCAGCTAAAGTCCATCCGTCGGCTCAAATTGGACCAAACACTACAATTGACCAAAATGTATCAATCGGAAAAAACACTAAGATCTCCTCTAATGTATCTATTAATGCTGGTACACAAGTTGGAGACGACTGCCAAATTCACTCTAATGTAACTATAAGAGAAAGATCTCTCTTGCATAATCGAGTTATTTTACAACCTGGATGTGTTATTGGATCTTGTGGTTTTGGATACATCACAAGCAAAGAAGGCAAACATCAAAAAATCAGACAATTGGGCATTGTTATTTTAGAAGATGATGTTGAAATAGGATCAAATACAACCATCGATAGAGCCAGATTCGCAAGCACTACCATTAAACAAGGGACAAAGATCGATAACCTTGTTCAGATCGGTCACAATGTTTGTTTAGGAAAACATAATATTGTTGTCGCTCAAACTGGTATTGCAGGCTCAACAAAGACTGGTGATTATGTCATTATAGGAGCCCAAGTTGGAATCACAGGTCATATAGAGATTACAAGTCACTGCCAGATAGCCACAAAAAGTGGTGTTTCAAAGAGTCTTAAAACAAGTGGAGCCTATGGAGGCGTCCCTGCGGTTCCTTTCAATGAATTCAATGCCCATAGAGTTCACGTAAAAAGACTTCCTAAATATGCTCAAAAAATTAAAGACCTTGAAAAAGAGCTAGAAGAGCTCAAACTCAGCATAAAAAATCTAACAACCTCACACTAAAGAAGTTGAATTATTACTTGTAATTTAACCTCGTTACAACTAACTTCAAGTTAGAGGGCGGAGGATGTTAACCTCCTAATAGTCAGATGATTACATATTATCTTAAAAACAATCAAGATGAAGGCTTTTCGACACTCAGTGAGCCATGTAGTGGATGTTGGATCCATATTGACCACGCAAACTCTGAAGACATTCAAGAAGTAGCTGACCTAACTAATTTAAACCAAGAGGACCTGCTAGACTGTTTAGATCGCTTCGAGGTGCCACGGATTGAAAAAATTTCAGACCATATTATTATTTTTGTAAGACATCCTACTCAAAGTAGAGAGTCTGGGCTATTTACCTCGACTTTTGCTATCATTATCACTAAAGACTACTTTATAACGGTTAGCCCCACGCATAGCTCTTTAGCTAAAAATTTGGTAGATCAAATCCCCCCACTAACAACCTTTCAAACAGCAAAATTTCTGATTTATATCCTTTTGAAAATCACCCAAGATTTCACCTTAAATATTAAGCGAATAAGAGCAAGCGTATTGCAGCAAGAAAAAGAGCTTTCTCACATTGAAAGTGAAGATATCATCAACTTAACAATTAACGAAGAAAACCTTAATCAGTACCTATCTACCCTTTTACCCCTGAGGGCTGTTCTAGAGTCTATAAATTCAGGTAAATACACAATTTTACATGAAAAAGATCAAGATCTTCTCGACGATCTTTTGAACGCTTCGATCCAGTCTGAAGACCTATGCTCAATTAATTTAAGAAGTATCAGATCTCTTAGAGACTCTTACCAAATTCTTTTCACAAATCAATTAAATAAAACCATAAAACTACTGACTGCCTTAACAATTATCTTAAGCATCCCAACAATGATAGCTTCTCTATATGGAATGAATGTCAGTTTGCCTTTAGAAAAAAACCCTCAAGCCTTTTTATTTATCTCTTTTTTCATCATAATGGTGTCCGTAATCTCATATTATATCTTCCAAAGAAGACGATGGTTATAAACGCACCTGAGATAGAAATAAAACACAAATTCAATTTTACTCCTCGATTACTTTTTGAACATGATGATGAACAAAAACTTATCTATTTAGCTGCCCAAAAAAATATCGATGAGTTCCCAAACGATTCTAAATATAGTCTTGAGTCCATACAAACAAACATCCTACCATTTGTTACGGTGCGCTATATAAATGAAAAATCTGGCTACGGACTCTTTACTTTACGATCTTTTAAGAAGGGAGAGTATATTGGAGAATACTCTGGAATGATCACCAAAAACAGAGAGTATCTAAGACTTAACAACTACCTTCACCTCTACCCTTTTAAAACAACCGATGGAAGACACTATTCTATCGATGCTGAGAAACACGGGAACCATACGAGATTTATAAATCACAGTTTTAAGCCAAATCTCGATAAAAAATTTGTTGTTTTTGATGGAATGTTTCATCTAATTTTTATTCTCAATCAAGATATCCCAGCTAATACTCAATTAAGTTTTGACTATGGGAAGAACTATTGGCACTTAAGAGGGCCTCCTGAAATTTACTGATAATCGACAAATTACAAACTGGGTTTGAAAGAGCTATCACAAGGCCTTCTAGATTTAGATAATCTTTGATTTTCTGATGTAGTTATAAAAAAAATATTGTTTTTTACTCAGTGAGAGAACGTGCGTATCTAAACCAAAATCATCCTCCAGCCAACAACCATCATTACGTTTATTTAATCAAATAAAATTTATAATTTTTAATCAGTCGTTATTAAAAAGAAACACAAACTATACATAAAATGTTTTTATACAAAAAAAATATTGATTTCACTTATAATAGACAAATTTAAATCTTTAAACAAAGGTAACTTTAATGAATATTAGCTCTAGTTTAGAACGGATATGTATGTTTATTGTTCTAGATATACCTAATGCCATAATTGACCGATTCAAAAGTTTTTATGTATTTTTATCGAAATTGATTCATAGAAACAACGAGAACCCAAAACGTCATGATTTGAATAATGTTGTTTGTGTTTCCAATCAAGCAAGCACTCCAAGCGATGTAACCCCTAGAATTTCTCAAGTTTTCAAGGAAACTTATGACTTGGATACCTGGGTACGTTCACAATCAAATATTGCTACTGCTCTAGAAGCAAAAGAAAGAATCAAACACTGCATACAAACAAGTTCCGATCAGCTAGATCTATCACATTTAAGGCTCACATCTCTACCAGATAGCATCGGAAAACTTACTCACTTAAAGGTGTTGGATCTTATAGGCACTCAACTATCCAGCCTTCCTGATTCCTTAGGCGATCTTACTAACTTGCAACGCTTGGAACTTTCAGAAACTCGACTATCCAGACTTCCTGAATCATTTGGCAACCTTACTAACTTGCCGCGCTTATATCTTTCCAGAACACAAATATCCAGCCTTCCTGAGTCCTTAGGCAATCTCACTAACTTGACGCACTTAGATCTTTCAAACACTCCATTAGAGTCACTTCCTGAGTCCTTAGGCAATCTTACTAACTTGACGCGCTTAGATCTTTCCAGAACACAAATATCCAGCCTTCCAGAGACCATCTTTAACCTTCCCTCTTCATGTACAATAAATCTTGATCTAAACCAGTTCTCACAAAGAGTTCAGGACAATTTAAGAGCTGTTACATCAGCTGAAGGCTATAGTGGTCCTCGTTTTATTCTTCGTTTTGTTCTTAGTACGAACACTGTTGAAACGACAAGATATTCTTCTGTTGCAGAGTATTCTTCTGTTGCAGAGTCAATTAAAGCTATAGTTGAAAAGGCTGAAGAACAAAAAAGTGAACAAGCCATTAATACGTTAGTTACAAATCTGACAACAGAAGTAAATGAAGAACAGAAAAATCACCTAAATATATGGCTTGGAAGACTTTTTGAAACAGCTACCGCAAAAGGAGCTAAACAAAAACAGTTCTTTAAAAACGTACTTACTTTTTTAGAAAAAATTTCTGAAAACAGAGATCTTAGAGAGCTCCTATATAGTAATGTGCGAGAAGCTTGTGAAACATGTGGAGATAGAGTCGCTCTATCGTACTTACACATGGATCTTCAAATGAAGTTACATTCTCTAGCCAATTCAAATTCTCAAGGCATTGCTAAGTTTTTAATCCGAGGGCCTTATCTTTTAGACCATTTAGAAAAGCATGCCTCTAATATAGTCCCGACTCTTAGATTTACTGACCCTCTAGAGGTTTATCTAGGTCTACCGATTATTTTTAAAGAGGAATTTCAGCTGCCTATCGCTTTAGATGAAATGCTCTATTATAGATTTAGCGGACTCACAGATGATCACATATCTATGGTCAGAGACGACCTTAACGCTAAGATAGCTGATAAAGATGCTTTTTTAGATTTCCTAGTTGAGCAACCTAAATGGTTAAAGGTGTTAGAAGCAAATCGAGGCTCTGAATTTAAAAAATTAAAAGAGACTCGAGATGAAGAAGCCTCCGATTTTGAAAAAGCAGCTGATGCTTTGGTAAATTACAAACAAGGCTTGAAAGACCTATCTAAATCACTTCTAGACTTAGATAATCTTTGATTTTTTAGATTATGTGGAACGAATCGTTTAATAGTTATCTGGCATCTTAAAATAAAGATGCCAGATATAACGTTAGACCATTTTCTCAATGACTATCACAAGAGCCTTGCTAAAAGGGTAATAGCGGCAAGTTTTTGGCACATCGACATCAATTTCTCTTTCGTGATACTCTAAATCAGGATTTGTGATGATGTGGTTTAGAAACTTTTCGTCCTGATACTTAGATGTAGGATTGTCTAAATAACATGAAATCCTTGCGCCTTTATTTGCATGACTCTCTAGGCTCTTTTGCAGAAAGTCAAAAAATCTATCCTGACTTTCATTGAAAGAAAACCCTTTCTCCAACGCCTGAGATTGTAGATTTTCTTCAAATTGTTTTTCAATTTCACTGTTAATAATTTTTTCATCTCTAAGCTTATCAAGCATCATATCATATTGCTTCTGATCAATATTTCCACCTTCTTTAAGTTCATGAAAAAAGGGAAGATAATGATGGGGATCAACTTGTTCTTTATTTTTTAAGTGTGTGAAAAAATACTGGATATCCTCATCTGAGTATTTTAGGTCTTTCAAAAAGCTCATTTTAAGCTGTAAATTACTTACAAGTTTTTGCCCTTGTTCTAAAATCATATTACCAACGTTTCTCATGCCAACAATATCTTTAGCATCTTCTTGCTGATCCATAGGATAATCATCAAAAAATATTGAATCGAAGGAGCCTAGTTTTTTTAGAGCATTTTGCCATGTATCTTCAACAATTTTTACATTTTTTTTGTCTTTAGCCCACTCTTTAGCCTTTTTGATAACTTCTGGATGACACTCTACTATTGTATGGGACTGTGGATTATGAGATTGAATATAATCAGCTGAGTACCCACAACCAAATCCAATCTCTAAAACATCACCTTTTGGCTTTAATTCATCGATAATGGCTTTCATATATGGTTTTTCCCATTCCATCATCACTTGAAACTCACCATCTTTCAAAAGAACTTCTTGTCCGAGTTCATCTTTAGTAAATTCCATTTTACAAGCAGGAGCTTTCTTCTTCCAAAAAAACACGATGAAAACCTCTCTAATTTTTTTTCTTACTTTTTCACATCTTAAAAATTTAAGTGATTTGTTGCTAGAAGTATCTCTAAAAAAAATCTATTTTACGAAAAGCTTTAATAATTTGACTTAAAGTAAAATGACTTTACCCTTTTGAAAGTCGTAATAAGCAGCTTTGACATCTACTGTTCCAGCTTTAAACATCTTATTTACAGGAGAACTTTCTCTAACAAACTGCGCCATAGCTTCTGCATTAAATTCAGTAGATGTTCTAAGAATATTTTTACTTCCAGAATCTCGTGCTTTTATAACAGATGATCTAATCACTTGAGCTATAAACGGAATACCCTCTGGCATTGAGTTTACAACAGCATTTATAGCGCCACAGTCCTGATGCCCCATCACAAGAACTATAGAGGAGCCCAAATGCTCCACTGCATAGGTCACACTTTCAAGTTCATAAGGACCTATAACATTTCCAGCAACTCTTATAACAAACAGATCTCCAATCCCTTGATCGAAGAGAATTTCTGGTGCAACCCTAGAATCTGCACATGTAATAATCACTGCAAAGGGATGTTGATCATTTTTTAATGATTTCCTTGTCGCCTCGTCTTGATGCTTGTTTGTAAGTTTTCCCTGAGCAAAACGAGAGTTCCCGTCCATTAAAGTACGAAGAGCTCTTTCTGGCGTCATCTGCTGGCTTGCTGAATAAAGAGAGAGCTGACTAAAAAAGACAGTTATAAGAAGTAGAGCTAGTTTTTTCATATTGACCTCTATTGATCTAACCTAAATTCTTTAGGTATCAGCGATCAAATTAGAGGTCAACTACTAAAAAGTTAGATAACTAACGTCACAGGATTTTCTAAGTATTTTTGAACAGTCTTAAGAAAGGCTGCTGCATCAGATCCATCAATCACCCTATGATCTGATGAAAGCGATAGAGTCAGCGTATGTCCAACCTTAATTTGACCATCAACGACAACAGGCTTTTCGATAATACCACCAACTGCCAAGATAGCTGCTTGAGGAGGATTGATCACAGCTTGAAAATCATCTATACCAAACATCCCTAAGTTAGAGATTGTAAACGACCCGCCTTGATACTCATGAGGTTGAAGCTTACCTTCTTTAGCCTTCATTGCAAGAGACTTTACTTCTTGAGACAGCTCACCAATATTTTTAAAATCAGCCAAGCGTACAATGGGTGTAATAAGCCCTTCTTCAATACTCACAGCAATACTGATATCAATCGTTTTGAAACGAATGATTTTTTGATCTTTAGAGTTAAATCCGCTATTTACAACAGGATGCTCTCTTAATGCTATAGCGCAAGCTCTTACAATAAAATCATTGAACGTTAACTTTATTCCAGATTCTTTTAACTGGGTTCTAAGTTTAATAACTTCATCCATAAGAACTGTTTGTTGAACATAGAAATGAGGGATGAAGCTTTTTGACCCCTGAAGCCTTTCTCCGATTACTTTTCTCATTGGGGATAAAGCCTGTTCTTCGTATGTCCCAGGCGCAACTTCAGGAAGCTCTTCTCTGCCAAAGCTAACAGGAAGATCTTTTTGTGCTAGTTCTAAATCTTTTTTAACAACTCTGTTGTTTGGTCCAGAACCTTTAACAGAGGCAAGATTAATGCCCATCTTTTTTGCTAGCTTTTTAGCTAGAGGAGATGCCTTAACCTTTCCTGCACCCTTTGTAGGCCACTCAAACTCGTAATCTTTTAAAGGAGGCGACGGAACAAAGGCTGGTTGAGCTATCCCCGCTTGCACAGGTTGTGTAGTCTCAACTTTCTCTGTAGCCGCATCTTCTTTAGGTTCTTCTTGAACCTGCTCTTTTGGTTGTTCAACTTCAAATCCTTCAATAGATTCATCTTTACTAGCTGTCAGAATAGCAACCGTCTGATTCACTTTGGCTTCAGAGCCTTCAGCAATTAAAATCTTTGCTAAAAAACCATCGTCTAGAGAACTATGCTCTACTGTAGCTTTATCAGTTGCCACTTCAAATAAAACGTCTCCTTCAGAAACCATCTCCCCTTCTTTTTTGATCCACTTAACAATCGTTCCCGATTCCATCGTAGGGGAAAGTTTTGGCATGGTAATTGTAGTCGGCATAGTTTGTAAACTCCAGTACTAGGTTAATGCTTCTCTTAGAGCATTAAGAATTCTTTTTGTGTTTGGAAGTGTCTCTGCTTCTAAAACTTTAGAATAAGGAAGCGGGGTCTCCTTTTGACAAACCCTCACAACAGGCGCATCTAAATCATCAAAACAATGAGACTGAATTTGAAAACCAATCTCTGCGCTGATCCCTGCAAAAAGATGACCCTCTTCTACAAGAACGCAACGGTTGGTTTTTCTCACTGAGCTAGCTATTGTAGCGATGTCTAATGGCTTTATTGTTCTGATATCAATCACTTCTACAGAAATGTTTTCCTTTTGCATTTCTTTAGCTGCCTCTAAACAAAATCCAAGCATCCGTGAGTAAGAGACTAGCGTAATGTCTGCACCTTCTTTAACAACCTTTGCTTGACCAATAGGAACTGTATAGTCCCCTTTAGGGATCTGCATTTTCATTCCATAATCAAGTTCATTTTCTAAAAAAATTACAGGGTCATTTGATCGAATAGCACTTTTTAAAAGTCCCTTTGCATCGTATGGATTAGAAGGGGCTATGACTATAAAACCTGGTAAATTCCCATATAATGCTTCTACGCAATGTGAATGTTGACAAGATACTTGAGCTGCAGCTCCGTTTGGACCTCTAAAAACAATAGGTATATGAAACCGTCCACCAGACATATAGTGCATTTTACAAGCATTTGAGATTAACTGATCTGCTGCTACAAAAGAAAAATTAAAGCTCATAAATTCAACAATAGGTCTTAAACCTGTTGCTGCAGCACCTATTGCTAAACCTGCAAATCCATTTTCCGAAATAGGCGTATCTAAAATCCTTTCAGGTCCCCATTTGTCCAACATACCCTTGGTAACTTTATAAGCACCGTTATACTCAGCCACCTCTTCTCCCATAACAAGGACATTTTCATCTCTTGTCATTTCTTCATCAATGGCCATTTTAAGGGCTTCACGCATTTCAACTTCTATCATTTCCATATCAGTTTTGCCCCTCATCAAAATAAACGCCGTCTTCTAGAGTTGCTAAATCTGGCCAAGGACTTTCATCAGCATGCTTCATAGCTGCTATAACCTTTTCCTTTTCTTCATCGCTGATAGCTTTACACTCATCTTCACTTATGATTTTGTTTTCAACCAGTATACGTACAAACTTAGCTATTGGATCTCTTTCCATTGCTTCTTTTAACACATCTTTGGATCTATAAAGACCTGGATCTGATACCGAATGACCTTTGAATCTTTCAGTTAACGCCTCAATTAAAATAGGCCTTGAACTTTCGATGACTTCTTTAGAAGCTTTCTCAAAGCATCCATAACAATCAAAATAGTCCATTCCGTTTACACTATATGAGTTTATCCCATAGGCTTTAGCAAAGGACTCAGCAATAGGTTGATGACAAACAGCTCTAGAAACTGCTGTCCCCATTCCCCATTGGTTATTTTCAATCACAATAATACAAGGAAGGTTCCAAAGTGACGCTAAATTTAACGATTCATGCACTGCCCCTTGGACAACTGCTCCATCACCTAGAAAACAAAGGGAAAGATTTTTTTCTTTTTTATACTTTAAAGAAAAGGCAGCTCCAACAGCGATAGGGACATGGCCTCCAACTATACCAAATCCTCCTAGAAGCTTATCTGAGTAAAGGTGCATTGATCCGCCGCGCCCTTTAGCATTACCATTTGCTTTTCCATAAAGTTCAGACATCGCGTCTTTGACATCTACTCCTGTCAAAAGAGCTAGAGCGTGACATCTATAGGTTGTTGCATACCATGGCTTTAACCCTAAAAGATCAACACAAGAGGTTTGTATAGCTTCTTGTCCTATATAGGAATGAAAAAAGCCCCCAATCTTACCTTGTTGGTAAGCTGATTCAGCCCTCGTCTCAAAATGACGAATTCGATACATCTTTCGAAGAGTCTCTCTGAGCTTTTCTCCACCAAGAGACTTTATCAAAGCATCATGATCTGATGTAAAGAGATTGTATGATATAGTTTGACCCTTGCTCATGCCTGCATCTGTTTTATAATTCCGAACAATAACCTTAAAGAAATAGCCCTATAAATTCAATCTCAATAACGGGTTTAAAGTTTTAGTTAAAGTATTTTTTATAAATAAATTAGCGCATTAAAACTTTGACTCAAACTGATCCTTAAAAGGGAGCGTTGGGTTCGGACAAAAGAGGCAAATTATTAGGATTATTAGTTGTTGGCACGGTTCTATAAGCACACTCGTCA
The DNA here is from genome assembly GCA_030427725.1 of Chlamydiia bacterium. Classification (GTDB taxonomy): domain Bacteria; phylum Chlamydiota; class Chlamydiia; order Chlamydiales; genus JAUICV01. The sequence continues at coordinate 789,725 of JAUICV010000001.1, forward strand.
TTTTGAGCCTGAAAACAACCTGTCAAAAGGAAGCTTAAAGAAAAAAAGATTGTAAAAAGTAAATATTTTTGAAAGTTTGTCATGGTTTTTCCTTTTTAACAATGTGCCTTATTTTTATCATGCGAGGAAATATTTATGAATCGAAAAGGGAAGAAAATGGCAAAACGAGCTATATATTACGATACTGAGACCACTGGGGTAAAATCTGATTCAGATAAAATCATAGAACTAGCTGCTTATGACGCAGTAAAAGATACATCTTTTGTATCTCTTATAAACCCTGAAATGCCAATTCCTCCTGAAGCTACAAAAGTTCATAATATCACTGATGACATGGTCAATGACGCCCCAACTTTCAAAGAAGTGGGACAAAAGTTTAGCGAGTTTTGTGAAGGCGATGTCGTTTTGATCGCTCATAACAATGACGCTTTTGACAAACCATTTTTAGAAACAGAATATGCAAGAGCAGGTCTTCAAATCCCTTCATGGTCCTATATTGATTCGTTAAAATGGGCTCGAAGATATCGTCCAGACCTGCCAAGACATTCACTTCAACATCTAAGAGAAGTCTTTGGCTTTGCTGCCAATAATGCCCATAGGGCTCTAGATGATGTTATTATTCTGAAGCAAGTCTTTGAAATGATGATCGATGATTTAAGTATGGAATCAATCATTACCCTTTTAAACCAGCCTTCAGTTGTTAGGCATATGCCATTTGGTAAGCACAAAGGACAACTACTACAAGATGTTCCAAAAAGCTACATAAGATGGCTAAACGAAAATGGAGCTTTAGATAAAGCGGAAAATGAAGAGCTGAAACAGAGTTTTGAAAAACTTGGAGTCCTTTAATTAAACTTATGAAGATTTTAATCATTGGCTCAGGATATTTAGGGCAAAAACTTGCTTTAAAACTAAAAAGTTTCGCTAACGTTTCTGTAACAACTAAAACTGAAGAAAAAATCCCTTCCCTGGGGAAGGTTTCAGATCATGCATTTTTTCTTGATACATCTGATCAGAAAAATCTAGCAAAAGCTATACAAGACTACGATATCTTAATTGTTTGTACAGCTCCCAAGTGTTTAAATGATTATGAGAAGACTTATCTACAAACAGCAAAAAACATTTTTAGTGCATTAAAATTTAACAAAGGCTCTGTTAAAAGGGTCATTTATACTTCATCAAGCAGCGTCTATGGTGATCAAGCTGGAGCGATCACAAGCGAAAGCTCACCTCTAAGGGCAAAAAGTACTTTTGGAAAAATCCTTGTGAAGACAGAGGAAATTTATCAAAAACTGTCCAAAATAGGCATTGACGTAACTATTTTTCGATTATCAGAAATTTATGGGCCTGGAAGAGAAATTTCAACAAAAATTAAAAAATATAGTGAAATGAGTGCCCCTGGAGATGGGTCAAGTCCTACTAACATGATTCACGTTGAAGACATATGCCATGCCATCGAATTTGTTATAAACCATAGACTAAATGGAATATTCAATCTTTGCGACTCAGAACATCCTTTAAGAAAAGATATGTACGATCTTGTTTCAAGTAAGCTCGGCCTTTCAACTGTATTATTTGATGAAACCAAGACATCTGTCCACTCAGGAAAAAAATGTCTTTCTAGTAAAAAACTAATAGATTTTGGGTTTAAGCTTAAACACAACAAAAGAATTTACTCTTAGGTCCTCAGAGTTTCCTCAAGAGGATTTTTCTTTTTCTCACTTGTCATAAAATGCATCTGCCACATTAACTTAAACTGTGGGCAAGATTCAAGAAGCTCATCTTTCGTCCCTTCAGCTATTTTCTTACCTTTCTCTAGAAAAACTATCTTATCAGCATGCTCTATTGTAGATAATCTATGGGCAATAATTATCTGCGTGATCGAGCCATGAAGCTTTGCTATAGCTTCCTTTATTCTAGATTCTGAAATCGAGTCTAAAGAGGATGTCGCCTCATCTAGAATGAGTATTGGAGCTTCTTTAACAAGCGCTCTAGCTATTGCAACTCTTTGTTGCTGTCCTCCTGATAGATTTTTACCCATTTCAGACAGCTGCGTTTGATATTTATCTGGGAGACATTCGATAAACTCGTCTGCATGAGCCTTTTTTGCAGCTTTTATAATTCTATCTTCTGAAAACGTTTTGCCATAAGAAATATTCGCAGCTACTGTATCGAAAAATAAGAATGGCCTTTGTGGAACAAAACTAATGAATTCCCTTAGAGATTTCTTCGAAAATGCTTTAATAGACTGGCCATCAATTAAAATATCACCTTGCTCAACCTCATATAGTCTTGGCAAAAGCTGAACAATTGTTGATTTACCAGCTCCAGTTGCTCCGACTAAAGCTACTGTCTGACCCTTTTTGATAGAAAAGCTAACATCTTTCAAAATCCATTGATCCTCGTATCTAAACCAAACCTTTTCAAATTCAATTTGGTCTTTAAACTCAAGCAAAGGCTTTTCATCAGCCTTCGTCTTATAGATAAATGGTTTTAAATCCATTACCTCAAAAAGCCTTTCAGCTGCAACAACCCCTTTTTGAATGATAGCATTCTCTTCAGAAAACTTTTTAACAGGCTCATAAAACTCCCTTAAAAGCCCACAAAACATCAGTATCTCGGCTAATGTCATCTTAAGAGCATAAAGGCCAAACACCAAAATACTCACCACACATAGGATTGTTACAGTATGGAGAATAGGTCGAATCATTAGATCATACTTAGCTGTTCTTTTCTCAAGAAAAGCCATGTGATCGTTTTGCTCTTGATATTTTTTAAAAGAAAACTTTTCCATAGAAAAGATTTTTACTGTTTGAATCCCCGCTAAAAAATCAATCAAAACAGAGGTGAACTTTTCTTGATTCTTAAACAGTTGCCTTGTGATACTTTTAACTTTTCTTGTGAGAAACCGAACAGGAAACACCAAAAGTGGCATGCCAATAAAAATCACTAACGATAGCTGCCAAGATATCCAAAAACAAGCCCCTAAGGTCAAAACAATTCGAATTGGTGTATGAAAGTAATTTGTCAGAAATGAGTTGAACGAAACCGATATTTGTGCGGCATCTGTCACCACTCTTGACGAAAGTGTTCCTATATTATACTTCTGATAAAAACTCATGGGTAATTTTTGAATATGCTCAAAGTATTTTTGCCGTAGATCTCTAGAAATATTTATCGAAAGAACCTGAGTAAAATACCTACTGAAAAATAGTGCTGCAGCTTTAAATAGAGTTATAATAACAAGAATATATACAATATATGAAATTTTTATCTTTTTGATATCAAATCGTGCTTGAAGTTTACCTATAGCCATATTCAGCGGATTTACCTTTTTAGCAGGCTTTTCCAGGGCTTCAGAGGCCTTCTCTGAATCTTTATGTAGTTGTCTTTTGTTCCTAAAATGGGAATCTTGACGATTCAGGTCTCTTGCTTCGGTTTTTTTCTGAAAAAACTGAGATGAAGTATCTGTCACAAATCCCAGGGCAAACATTTCTAAGGAGCTTGCTATCGTCAAACAACAAAGAGAAACCAAGGTGATTAAAATTAGATGGAAGTGTTTTCTATTTTGAAAAGCGGCCTTTAACAATAAGCGCATGAACTATCTCTAGCATATAAGACTCTCAAACGTACATTATAAACGATTATAATGATACAATCAAAGAAGTATTTATCTAAGAAGGAGTACGAGTTAGATAACGTTTATCCTAATAGCATTTATGCTTTGGGTTTACGAGCCTTTTTTTCAATCCATCCCCTTGACACCAGAGCCAAATAAACTGTTGTATATGATTTATCTAAAGTCTTAGCTAGCTTTGTTATCACTTCTGATTTTTTTGATTTTCGATCTAATTGATACTCCAAAGCGCATTGACTCAATTTTTCTAAATTATCCACTGGCCATTGTTTAGATGGGACTGGAAACTTTAAACCCACACGATTAGACCAATATCTTATTTCAGAAGGAGTTGTTTTATATATCTCTGAAAGCTCAAGAATAGAGCCACATTTTGAAAGCCAAATTCTTTTAAACTGCTGCACTTGAAAAACAGTATTCAAATACAGCCTATCCTCTGGAAGTGGCTGCGCCGTTGTTTTTCTTTTATGAGATGAAGAATTACAACTTGAATTCCTTGACAGATCCATGTCTTGATGATCCCCAAGCTCTATATACGTGTGTTTTGGCTTTTTTCTACTAGGTCCTGAATCATCCAAGGAGGGATTATCAATAGTAAGCAACGGAAGTGTTGCTTGGCCTTCGAGCTGCGGGTCTTTTGAGCTAGATACAAACTTTGTTACACGTTCATCTAAAGAACTCGACGGATTAGCTTCGTGATGATCAAAGTCTTGAAAAGAAGAGCTGTCAGGAGAATCTAAATTCAAAGATCCAACAGTCTCATCATCTAACTCCAACAAACTATTTACAGATGTTTGCATGACACTAACAAACGCCATTATTTTACCCTCTTTACCAAAACAATAAACCGCTAACTAAGCTTTCAAGTAACTACACTAGATTAGCTTGAATCTCTTCCGTATACTTTCCGATTTTTCTGTATTTTTCATAACGAAGGTCTACTAAAGCATCAACCCTGGCTTTTGCTAAGGCTTGAAGATTTTTAACGATGGAGTTTTTAGTATTTTCAAACGTAACCGTAGGATCGTGATGGGCACCACCTAATGGTTCTTCTATCATCTCATCTACGATATCTAACTTCATTAGATCCTCTACATGTAGCTTTAAAGCTTTTGAAGCTGTTTCTTTCATTGCTGCATCTTTCCACAAAATAGAAGCGCATCCTTCAGGAGAAATCACTGAGTAATAAGAGTGCTCTAACATAATAATCTTATCAGTCACCCCTATCCCCAAAGCTCCACCAGAACAACCCTCTCCAATAACAACTGATATCGTAGGGGTTTTTAGTTTTGCCATTTCAAATAAGTTTAAAGCTATAGCCCAACCTTGCCCTCTTTCTTCTGCTTCTAATCCTGGATAAGCTCCAGGAGTGTCTATGAAACAAACAACAGGTAAATGAAATTTTTCAGCAAGTTTCATAACTCTTAAAGCTTTTCGGTATCCCTCGGGGTAAGGCATCCCAAAGTTTCTATAAAGCCTAGAGTCTGTATCAGCTCCTTTTTCTTGAGCTATGATGACACACTTGATGCCACCAATTGTTCCAAAACCTGCTAAAATAGCATGATCATCTCTATAGAGCCGATCACCGTGGATTTCTGTAAAATCCTCAACGATATTTTTTATATAGTCGTAAGATTTTGGTCGATCTGGGTGTCTACAGATAGAAACTCTTTCAGCAGCAGAGAGTTTCGAATAAACCTTCTTTTTTAGCTCTTCAACTTTCTCTTCTAGAGAAGTTATTTCTTCTTGAGACCAAATAAGGTTTTCTTCATTTTGCTCTTTAAGCTGCTTTAACGTCTTCTCAGACTCGAAAATTTGTTTCTCATGATCTAGCATTTCATTTGCTCCTTAATTTTCAAGTGGATCTTGCCACTCTTTTCCAGGTAATTTTGCCTGGTCAAATGATTTAACAATGTCAACAACTGTTGGTTTTGTAATAACTATGGAAAAAAACTCTTCCATATCATGTTGAGATAGTCTCAAACAGCCACTGCTGTCAAATTTTCCAATAAAATGACTATCTTCAACAAGATCACCAGTTGTTTCATCTTGATGCCACGGGGCTCCATGTATCCCCAAGCCTTTTGCAAAAGGCTTGCTGTCATCAATTTCTTCTTTAAAGGGGATCCATCTTGTTCCAAAGATTTGGATCATCTCTACCTTTTGATCCTCAAAAAAACCTTCTACACCAGGTTTATAAATCGCTATTTTATCACCTAGTAAATAACGACCAAGAGGAGTTAAACATCCTGATTCTGAGTCTTCTGATGTCTTACCTACACCAACTGGATAGGTTTTTAACAGGACTCTTTCTCCCGCATCTCTATCAAAGGCATAAAACCACATTTTTAACTGTGAGAGATCTACAACAGAGTAAAATTCAATATTTCGCTCTTCATCAAATACATTGAAGCGATCTCCACTAGACACTTTTTGAGTAAAATAATCTTTCTTCCCATTTAGAGCTCTCGCTATAAAGTGTCTAGAAGTTGAGTAATGTGATGCATAATCAGCAATCCAAGCAGGCCTTCCGTTTAGCCAAGGCACTCTCGAGGTATACGCAATTGTTTTCACAAAGGGAAGTCGACTTTTCCCAAATGTGAATAGCCTATGAATCCTATTGATCTCTTTAGGTAGATACTCTGAGTCTATGCTTTCACTTACAGCTACCTTAACTTGAGGAGCCTGTTCTACTACCTCTACAATCTCCCTTGTAGCAATCTCTTTTAAACGTTCTTCTGACAGCGCTAATGAAGATTCTTCTTGCTTTGCTACCGAGACAGTCTCAGTCAGCTTAGCTTCTTTTTTCTTTTTTATAGCACCTGCAACACCGATCACAGCAAATAAACCTATCGCACCAGCGAATATGACCTTTCCAATAGACAATGCCCTATCCTCCTAAAATAGCCGTTTGGTTTCATCTGCAATCAAAATAAAATTATTTTAATTGCAAACATAATAACAAAACGATTGATAATATTCCAAAATTAATTCTGAGAGTATATTTATTAAAATCCAAGCTTTGACAATAAATGCAAAATAAAAACTTGAGCCTCTCGATCACGCCTGTCATTATTCAAAAAATGACATTATTGAGAAAGGCTTTTAAGAAATTTTTAAGTTAAAATTATGATCTGAGTTTATTTTATAAGCGATTAGAAAATCTGACTGCCAAAAATATTTTTGACCTTCTAAAGGAATTACTTGCATATCAGTTGAGCCTGTTAACTCAAAACAAAGTGAACTTGTATCTCCATCAAAAACAACTTTGTCTGACTTTCCCTCATACCGGTCTAACGATTTAGATTGAAGGTGGCAAAGGCTCGAGACTCTAGCTTTTTTAGCATTAACAAAAAAGGCCATATAAACGCTTTCCTTTTCACCCAACTGTTTAAGTTCAAAATTTAAAAACAAAGCCTTATCTGTTAAGGTTGCCTCTGTAAAAATCCAATGGCTACTCAACATATCCGTACGAGAAACTAGACGAGACCAAGCAGATCCTTCAAAATGAAGATCATCTTCTTTAATCACTAAATCTTTAAAAGCTCTCTCGTTTAACGAAGGAACCCTATAAATTCCAAAGAGAGAGCTTTCTCCTAAAGGAGTTAGGTGTGGACCAAAGCTAACAACAGTAACGTCATTTTTCTCAAAACTACCAAGCCCCGAGTGATTACCACTAAAAGTTAGCGTTAACGATCTATTTTGAATCGTTTTCTGTATCACTCCTAAATTTCTATCTCGCTCAGAGGAGCTAAAGGTATCAATGCAACCATTTGATAAAATCCTCGGATTTTCTCTAGAAAGCTTTTCTATCCAAAACATTAGAAGCAAATATAAAGGAGGGACAGTATTTATCTGAAAATTATCTAACGTAAACTTTTCCCAAAGGATCTGGAATGTTTTTTTTAAGACCTTATCACTAGTTAGAAAATCAGCTAGATTAAATAAGAGCAACATAGCCATGTAATAGCTTGAGGGATTAAACCCCTTTTCAGCTTGCCATAGCCCTAACTTAGCTTTGTCCCCTTTCATCGACAACTCATATACAAATGAAGCTATTTCAACTGAAGCGTCCACAAGTTTTTGATTTTGTGATGCTATTCCAAAAGTTCCAAATAAAATTGCTTTAAAAGCTAATGTCTCAGGATTTGGTAGCTCTTTGTCATCTGATGTACTTCCAACTTTTAGTAATGTTTTCTGAAGATCTTTATTTGCATAAAATGAATCAAACTCTTCCAATCCCAATAGATCTTTAATCGCTTGTTTTAAAAGCTCTGATTTAGAAGTAACATTATATCTTTCAAAGGATAAAATCCTTTTGTAAATCGGAATAAAAAGATCAAGGGTTTTAGCCTTTTTTTGAAATGAAAGTTTACTAAGCAAAAGAAGCGCAAGCGTTCTTATTTCTAAACTTAGGTAATCATTTTCAGAATCAACCTGAAATAAAAAACACTCCCCAGCAAGATTTTGTATATCATCTAGAGGGAGCATTTCATGAAAAAAAACTTTCTTGCAGGCTGCTATGAAAGCATCTTGCTCATTTAGATTCTCTAAGAACTTTGTAAAAGCCATTTGAAACAAATTTGTCATACATCTCACATATCGGGTTTTGAAGGCTTAAACAAACGCTTATAAGGATGAAAATTCTTTTTCAACCTCTTGAGACTCTGATTTTGGGGTTTCTATCGCGTGTTTCATTTTCTTTCCAGGAGTAAATTTGACAGCATTTCGAGCGGGAATAATGATTGGCACATCAGCGTTTTTTGGATTACGTCCAATTTTTTGTTTTCTTTCAACGACCTCAAAGACACCGAAATCTCTAAATTCCAAACGGTCTCCTTGGGACAGACTTTCTGTCATCTCATCTAAAAAAGCCTGCACAACTCCGCGAACTTCATTAGGGTGCATGCCCTTTTTTTGAGATATTAGTTGAATAAGTTTCTTTTTAGTAACTGTCGCCATGAACTTCTCCTTTAATTTTGAGCTGAGAGAGCGAACATAATTATTCTATTTCGTCACAAACCCCATTGTTGTATCATGTTGATTTTCAGACAAGTTCTTTTTTTTGAAACTTATGAAAGTGCTTCTATTAACATTCTCTTTTTCTTTCCAGCGCTAATTAACAGAAACTCTTTCCCTATTAAATCAGCTTCTTCAATAACACGTTTTGGATCAGATATTTTCTGATTGTTGAGATAGGCTCCACCGTTTTTGACCAAACGAGTTGCCTCAGATTTTGAAGTGATAAGCCCAGAAAGAACGGCTATATCAATATAACTTTTCCCAATAATTTCTTTTGCCTGAACAGACGATGTGGGAAGATCTCCTTTAATTTCTTTTAACGTCTCATGATCTAACGAAGCCTTAGAACCTGGCGCAGCTGCTAATGTCACTTTCTGGGCAGTTTCTAATCCTTGCTCTTTGTGAACGAATTGTGTAACCGTCTCTGCAAGTAACTTCTGTAGAAAATTTGGAGGTAGCTCATTGTTTTCTAACTGCTGCTGCATAGACTCAATCTCTTTGATATCTATAAAGGTTAGCATTTTTAATAAGGTAATGACATCTGCATCTGGAATTTTATACAAATACTGATAAAACTTATAAGGGCTACACATGTCTGCAGAAAGCCAAATAGCGCCTCCCTCAGACTTCCCAAATTTTTTACCATCGCTTCTTGTTATTAATGGAAAAGTCATCCCAAAAACACTTTCTCCACTAATTTTTCTCGTATATTCGATTCCAGCTGTGATATTTCCCCATTGATCACTTCCACCAATCTGAAGTTTTGCTCCATGGGTTTGATTTAGATGGTAAAAATCGTAACCTTGAAGTACTTGATAACTAAACTCAGTGTAGCTCATTCCTTCACTAGAGTTTAGCCTCGTCTTCACACTCTCTTTTGCCAGCATTGAGCCCATTCGAAATTGTTTTCCAATGTCTCTTAAGTATTCTGTGGCACTCATTTTCGAATACCATGAATCGTTGTCAACGATAATTGGTCTAGTTTTTTCATCAGAAAAATCTAAGATAGTTTCAAGCTGCTTTTTTATTGCTTCAACATTTGTTTTCAACACGTCTTCGGATAGAAGTGGTCTTTCTTGGGACTTTCCTGAAGGGTCTCCTATTTTACCTGTAGCTCCGCCAACTAATAAAATTGGTTTATGTCCGTGTTTTTGTAGCCAAGCTGTTGCTATGATACCAACTAAATTTCCTAAATGAAGACTTTTTGCTGTTGGATCACATCCGAAGTAAAACGTGATAGGCTGATCGGTAAGCTTTATCAACTCATCACTTGATAAAGAATCGATAAATGACCTATTTTTTAAAATCTGTATCACGTTTTCCATCTAAAACACCCAAACTAAATTATTTATAAGTAAGATGTTACTAGAAACTTCAGAAAGTGTCTACTGGCTCTTTATCACTTAGAGTTGAATCTTCTATTTTTGTGATTTGCAAATCCTTGAACTGCTCATTGAGCCTTAAAACAAAGTTTGAAATTTTTTGAGAGACCTTAGCTGCGTTTTGATTTTCATCAAACAAAGATATATCTTTATTTTTTAGAGGGATTCTATGAAGAGCATGTCTCGAAATCCATCTATGGATCTCATTTACTTTTCTATCTAAAGCTTGCTGGGTAACCCTTTCATCAATCAATGCAAGGTGCTTAACTAGTTTTTTTCTTAACTTTTTTGTTTTCTCACTTTCTTCAGCAAAAATTTCCAATAAATTTTCATCTGCGCTCATAATAGACCATCTCCTAATAGCTTCCCATCACAGGCCGATCTAGATGTTATTGCATAAGCTTTTTGTTGAAAAGGTTTAGTTCAAACCTTCTTGATAGGGAGTCACTTTTTCAAGAACGTCTTTATGACAGTATATGGGGATATCCCCAGATATTGACAAAGTTAAACAATCACTAGGACGTGCATCTAGTTCTAAAATTTTTTTCTTATCACTGACACTCTGTTCTATAAACAACTTCGCAAAATAGATAGTATCTTGAACGTCATAGATAACTGTTTGAACAACTTTCGCATCTAAACCTTCTAATGCATTTTTCAAAAGCTCAGTTGTCATGGGTCTTGGAGCTCCTTTTTCGCTGAGCTGTTCCTGAAGATGTAACCCAACTTTTGGATCAGCAAAAATAGAGAATTTTTTTCCCTCCCCTTCTAATACAAATGCCGTATAGGTACTTGTTTGCATAATCTTAAAAACATTTAGAGGTACATACTGATCTGGCATTATAAAGTCCTCTCTTGCACGGTTCCATTTGAGTTCCCTATTATGAGATGTTTTGAGACATCAAAAAAAAGACCCGTTTCAATCACTCCAGGTATTTCTATGAGCTTTTGATGAAGGGTTTTAGCGTCTTTTGCAGGTTCTCTAAGCTTAATATCGAAAATATAATTTCCATTATCTGTAATAAAAAGATTTCCAGGACTTTGCTCTCTTAACGATCCAACGTAGCTTAACTTTTCTAATTTAAACAGCGTTGCCGAAACTCCAAATGGCAACACTTCTATCGGCAATACGCATTTACCTAGAGTATCTACAACTTTTGAGTGATCAACTATTACAATCATTTTTTTCGACGAGCTTGCGAGGATTTTCTCACGAAAAAGAGCCCCTCCTCCGCCTTTGATCATCTGAAATTTATTATCGATCTCATCTGCACCATCTACCGTTATATCAATCTCTCGCAGCTTATCTAAACTCAAGGTTTTTATTCCCCCTTTGAGAGCTTGTTCTTCTGATTTTTTAGAGCTAAATACAGCCTGAACATCTAAACCATTTTTAACTTTTTCGATAAGTTTTTCGATAAAATAGTAAACCGTTGAACCTGTACCAATGCCAACAATTGAATGATCTTGAATGTAAGAAGCAGCTCTTTCAGCTGCGGCTTTTTTTTCCTTGTCCTGACTCATATTCCTTAGAATCTGTTTGAACTACTTAGTCTTACTCTTGTCCAAAAGAGCGATTCATGACAAGCATTTCCTTAATTTATCAAATTTAGAACTCTATATTGAACTTTGTTTGGGCGAGATGAATAAGTGCAGCAACTGCTTCGTCTGCATCTATTCCTTCAGCTTCCACCGTGATTTTTGACCCTTTTGCTGCAGCTAGCATTAAAATGCCTAAAAGAGATTTTGCGTTGACTGTCAGATCCTGATAAGTCAAGGCTATGTTTGATTTAAAAGAAGAGGCACATTTGACAAGCTCTGTGGCAGGTCTTGTATGAAGCCCCTTCTCATTCATAATGACAATAAGATCTTTTGCTTTTTTTTTCATGTTATCAAGCTTAGTTAAATGCACAGCTAATATTGGATACCTGTTTAAAGCATTTCAATCAACGTTAAAAATATAGCTATCCATTAGTTAGAAGCTTGTTTGAAAGGGATTCAAACTGTTTTGTTAAAGATTCAAATCTCTTACAAAGTTTCTCTGTTGGATCTTTTGTCGCCATATCCACTCCAGCATGTCTCAAAAGAGCTACTGGATCTTTTGAACAGCCCATAGAGAGAAATTCAAGATATTTAGTAGGATCTTTCGTTTCCAAAACTTGATCTGCTAAGCTTAGAGCTGCGCTAATACCTGTCGCATACTGATAAACATAAAAATTGCTATAAAAGTGAGGAATTCTTAGATATTCACAAGCCAAAAATTGATCGGCCTGAAAATCTTTCCCGTAATATTTTTCACAAAGGGAAGCGTAAAGATTCTTTAAAATCCCAGCATTTAAAGGATGCCCACTTTCAGCTAGCTTATGCATTTCGAGCTCAAATTCTGCAAACAGGGTCTGCCTAAAAAATGTAGCTCGAATTCCATCTATTTTTTGATGAATTAAATAACTTCTCTCCTCTTCTGAAGAAGCTTTTTTAAGCAAATACTGAAACACAAGTTCTTCGTTAAATGTAGACGCTACCTCAGCTACAAAAATGACATATTGGCTGTAGATGTATGGTTGATTTTTTGTACTAAAGTAAGTGTGCATACTATGCCCAGCTTCATGAGCTAAGGTCATTACATCATTTAAAGTTCCTTGAAAATTCATCAAGATAAATGGATGTGAATCAAAACAGCCTGATGAATAGGCTCCAGATCTTTTTGACTCATTTTCAAAAGGATCAACCCATCTTTGTTCATTTAATCCTTTTTCTAAGATTTCTTGATATTCTTTACCTAAAGGCTCTGTTGCTTCTATAACAATTTGTTTCGCTTCTTCGTAAGAAAATTCGTACTTAAAATCATTAGCACATGGAACATACATGTCATAACCACAAATCTTATCAACTCCAAGGAGGTCCTTTCTTAAAGAAATGTACTTATGAAGAGGTTCCAAATTCTCACTGGCCGCTTCTAAAAGCATCTGATAAACGCTCGGATCAATCTCATTTTGATAAAGAGCTGACTGCATACAACTCTCATACCCCCTCGCTTCTTTATTCATGACATGTGTTTGTACATGTCCATGTAACAGCTCAGAAATTGTATTTTCAAATGAACCGAAACTATAGTGCATAGCTTCGAAAGCATTCTTTCTTAGAGCTCTATCATTAGACTGCATATACAAAGAGTAAAGACTGTGAGTCAATTCATGCTCAACATTATGTTCATCCAACACTTTTGGAAACTTCAAATCAACATTGTTAAGCAATGAAAAGGTGTTTCTTGACGTTCCAAGCGCTTTTCCACCTAATGCAAAAAGCCTCTCTTCATTTTCTGAGAGAGTATATTCTTTAAGCCTTAAAACCTTTTTTAAAAACAAGTGATATAGCTGAAGAGACTCATCTTTTAGATAGGCTTCAAATGTTTCTTTAGGAATCTTTAGAATTTCTGGTTGAATCCAAGCCGTTTCAGTTTGATACTTCACAACAAAAAACATGATCTCATCATGAGCTTTTTTATGATCTTGGTTCGATATTTCTTCATCAAGCCTTAGGTGAGCATACACGTAGAGTTTTTCAAGTTTACGATCAAAATTAGAAGAAAGATCTAAAAGTTCCTTTAAATTTGTCGCACTCTGATCCAGTTTACCCTTATACGACTGGATGCTTTCAAATATTTTTTTATCATTTATTGTTTTGGTAAATTCGTCTCTCCAAGTTTGCATATCTTTATACAAACTACTTACATCCCAAGTTTTTACATCTTCAACTTCAGATCTCTTTTTAGCCATAACATCCTCATTTCATATAAGTTATCATTAAGGATTGGATCTTAATCCTCTTAGAAATAAACATCAAATTTTAAAATTAGCACTACAAGTTTTTAACTGCTAAATTTCTTTGATAAAAAAGCGTATTTTTTCTATCATGTCGTCTTTACAAAAGTTAAAACCTCACCTTTTTAGAGAATTCAAGGAGGAATTTGAATGACTCAAACAAAATTAGCAATTAGACCTTTAGGAAATCGTGTACTTCTCAAAAGAGAGGAAGAAGAGTCTACTTTGAAGGGCGGCATCATCTTACCAGATAGCGCCAAGAAGAAACAAGAAACTGCTACAGTTGTCGCAGTTGGACCTGGAAAGCTAAACAAAGACGGTGATTTAGTATCTCCCGGGGTCAAAGCTGGAGATGTTGTTTTCATGGACAAATATAGCGGACAGGAAGTCACTGTTGACGATGAAGAATACATCATCGTAAATGCTGACGAAATCGTAGCTATCTTAGAAAAGTAAAAAGTTAATTTAAAAAAAGGAGTCCATAAGTATGGCAGCCAAAGATATCAAATTTAAAGAAGAGGCCCGACAAAAAATCCTCAAAGGTGTGAAATCACTAGCAGCTGCAGTGAAAGTAACTCTCGGACCGAAAGGTAGAAACGTTATTATCGACAAATCATACGGAGCACCTCACATTACAAAAGACGGCGTTACTGTAGCTAAAGAAATTGAACTGGAAGATAAGCACGAAAATATGGGCGTGCAAATGGTTAAAGAAGTTGCTTCAAAAACCGCTGATAAAGCTGGTGATGGAACAACAACTGCGACAGTCCTAGCAGAAGCTATCTATTCAGAGGGATTAAGACTTGTTGCTGCAGGATCAAATCCTATGATTTTAAAGAAAGGGATTGAGAAAGCTGTTTCTTGTATTAACGAAAAGATCACTTCCCTTAGTAGACAAGTTAAAGATAAAAAAGAGTTAACTCAAGTTGCTACGATTTCTGCTAATAATGACTTAGCAATTGGTGAAATCATTGCGTCTACAATGGAAAAAATTGGAAAAGATGGAACAGTAACTGTAGAAGAAGGAAAAGGCTTCGATACGACATCTGATGTTGTTGAAGGAATGAACTTCGATCGTGGTTATTTATCTGCTTACTTTGTAACAAATCAAGAAGCCCAAGAAGCTGTGTACGATGACGCTTATGTCTTGCTTTACGATAAAAAGATTTCTTCTTTGAAAGAATTTTTACCAGTTCTTCAAGCTGTTGCAGAAAGTGGAAAACCTCTTGTTATCATAGCAGAAGATGTTGAAGGTGAAGCTCTAGCAGCGCTTGTTGTCAACAGAATTAGAGCTGGTCTGAAAGTTGTAGCAGTCAAAGCTCCAGGATTTGGTGATAGAAGAAAAGCTATGTTAGAAGACCTTGCAATTCTAACTGGTGGAGAACTAATTTCAGAAGAGCTAGGACTGAAACTTGAGTCTGTTACTTTAGAGCAGCTAGGACGAGTTAAGAAAATTGTCGTGAAGAAAGAAGACACAACTCTTATCGAAGGTCTCGGATCAAAAGATGCATTAAGTGAGAGAATAGCACTTCTTAAGCGTCAAATCGAAGATAGCACTTCTGATTACGACAAAGAAAAACTACAAGAACGTTTAGCTAAACTAGCTGGTGGAGTAGGGGTCATTAGACCTGGTGCTGCAACAGAAGTTGAGATGAAAGAGAAAAAAGACCGTATCGATGATGCTGTTCATGCTACAAAAGCTGCTGTTGAAGAAGGAATTCTTCCAGGTGGTGGTGTAGCTCTTATTCGCTGCGTACCTGAACTTGCAAAGCTTTTAGACACTCTTATAGGCGATGAAAGGGTTGGTGTTGAAATCGTTATGAAAGCAATTACTGCTCCTTTAAGACAAATCGCAGAAAACGCTGGCGAAGAAGGTTCTTTAATCGTTCAGAAGGTTTCTTCATTAAAAGAAAATGAAGGCTGGAACGCGCTAACTTGCGAATATGGCGATATGTTCGAGATGGGCGTTATCGATCCTAAAAAAGTCGTAAGGCTAACCATTGAACTTGCTGCGTCTATTGCAGGTCTTCTTCTAACTACAGAGGCTACAATCACAGATGAGCCTAAAGAAGAAGCTGCAGTTGCTCCTATGGGAGCTCCAGGAATGCCAGGAGCTGGCTTCTAAAGAGCCTTTCTACAAGTCTTTATTTATAGAAGCGCCATAAGCGAAAGGTTATGGCGCTTTTTTTATCTTTATTTTTTCTTGAAAAACTCCTCTGGTTATTCCATATAGAAATAAAGGGAGGTAAGCTATGAGCCCCAAAAGACCTGTTGTGGTTTGGATTGTTTTTATTGCTATGCTTTTAGCGCTAGGAACATTTTTATATCTTCGAATTGGAACTGTTATTTCTGACAGCCTATCAGCTAAACTTGGTGTTAAAACTAAAGTAGACAACATCAATCTTTTAGAAAAAGGTCTTGAACTAGAGGGTTTCAAGATTCAAAATCCAAGACACTCCCCTGTTAAAAATGCATTAACAATAGAAAACCTAGGTGTTAAAACTCCCTGGATGCAAGTCTTTGCTAATCCCATTATACTAGATGAGATTTCCTTAGAGAATGTTTATGTTAGCTTAGTCATGTCAAGAGATCACAAAAGCGCTTGCAACTGGAATATTTTGATCAATAATATGTCCAGCGGATCCCCCAAATGGTACTCCATAAAAAGAACCGCCTTAATAAAACATCTAGTTTTGAAAAATGTCACGATTGAGATCCAACTGTTTGGAAAAAAACCTCAAACCCTCTCTCCAATAGACAAACTTGAATTTTTTAACATAGATGTTAAAGAAGGGATTCCGACTAATGAAATTTCAAGTATTATAGTAAATAAAATGATTGGATCTATTTTTTCATTAAACACTGTTAAAAGTATACTCGGCCTTCCCTTTGAAGCATTTAAGTTTATTTTCACACCAGGAAGTAGTGAAGGAGGGGACGACCCTTGCCCAATGTACCCAAACTATGGAAAGAAAACTAAATCTACCAACAAAGAAGAGCATCAGTAAGCTCTAGTCTAAAGTAGCCCATTTAAAATCCAAAGATCCAACCGGAGTGATCAAAACCTTTTTTAAATGAGGCTGCTTTAGGTAGTAGTTCATTGGAAAAAAAATAGGAGCTACCGGCATTTCATCCATAAAGATTTCTTCCGCTTTAGAAATGAAGTATTTTCTACTTTTAATATCTGGCGCTTTTTTTGCTTCAAGAAGTAAATCTTGGAATTTTTTTGATTCCCAATGAGCATAATTCACAAGCTGATTTTTCTTTTTGAACAAAGCTAAAAAATATAGAGGGTCTAGGTGTTGAGTGGCTCTAGTAATTCCTGCCATCTGATACTTTTTGCTCTTAATATCACTTAAAAACACTTGCCACTCTGTGCTCTGTAAAGAAATTTTAATTCCCAGCGCTTTTTCCCACTGCTGTTGCAGAGCTTGTGCTAAAAGTCTCCTTGAATGAATATTAGGAAATGAATAGACAATCTTTGGAAAGGATTCTTTTGAAAGTCCTAATTCTAACATCCCCTCTTGCAAAAGCTCCTTAGCTTTTACAAGATCTCCATCTTCGAAATAATTTTGCTTATCAGCATGCATTGTTCTTGGAAGCAGTGAAAGCGCTATCTCTTCTCCACCATGAGAGACATAATCTACTAAATCTTTTCTATTAATAGCTAAAGTTAAAGCTTTTCTAATCTTAGGATTGTTCAAAGGGTAAGCTTCCGTATTGAAACAACAAAAATACAAAGAGCTGGATCTATAACTACCAAAATTTGGAGAGTTTTTAAGCTTCGAAAGAGCATCAACAGGAAGTAATGATAGAGGGGCTCCGATCCAGTCTAGCTCTTTAGATTCATACATCGAAATCTGAGTCATCTCATCTTCAATGATATACAACTCAACTCCATCTAACTGCACATTTTGCTCATCCCAATAGTAAGGATTTTTTTTCAGTGAAATTTTATTACGGTGAAACCATCTTTTTATAACAAATGGACCACATCCTACAAAATGTTTCAGAGTCAAATCGCTCCAATTAGGATGTTTTAGATCAATTCGTCTATTGATCGGAAAAAAACTTTTATTAGAAATAAGTTCTAGAAAGTATGGATCAGCCTCTTCAAGGGTTATAACAAGTTTTGAGGAGCCTTCTGCCTTTACACCTACTTTTTCAAAGTCCTTTTGAGATTGATATGCCTTTTTCGCATGTTTTATATTGAACATATATTCGGGATTGTGAGCCAAAAAGGATTTGTCTAGGATTTTTTTCCAGCTATACTCGAAATCATATGCAGTCAAAAGCTCACCATTTGACCAGTAGGCTTCCCTGAGCGTAAATTCATACCTCCTACCCTTTTTCCCAACTTTAAAACTTTTAGCCAAAGAAAGTTCTATCTTTCCATCAAACGTCCTTCTAGTCAGACCATCGTAACAAAAATTAAAAAACTGAGAAGTAACCCCGTCAGAACTCTTTCTAGGATCCAGCGAAAGAGGCTCAGAAATTAAAGAAATTTTAGCTACTTTTTCACTCTTTTCAAAAGGGGTTGGAGTGTCCTTAAAGTAGAAATATTGTAAGACAAGTAAAGCCAAACAGAAAACCGAAAAAATAATAGCTAGATATATACGTTTCATAGAGCCTTTTATGATACTACACGTTGGAAGCCACTATAGCACACCCATGATCTCTCGTCATGAAAAAATATAAAAAAAAGATCGATTATCGTATGATCTATCTTTTTTTTCGTATAAGAGTTTCTGCAATATACAGCTCTTCCAAAAACGCTTAAAAGGCCGTTATGAAACTACTAAAATCTCCTACTATCTGGATCTCTTCTTTTGCCATTTTTTCTATGTTTTTTGGAGCAGGTAATGTAGTTTTTCCCCTTCTTTTAGGAGTCGAAGCTAAAACTAAAATTCCTCTCGCAAATATCGGATTACTCATAACCTCAATCGGAGGTCCTCTTCTCGGTCTTTTTAGCGCCATTTTATTTAAAGGCAACTTCAAAGAGTTTTTTTGCCGCATAGGGAAAGTGCCTGGCTACCTGCTTATGATTTTAACATCTCTGCTTTTAGGACCCTTTGCAGTGATGCCAAGGTGTCTTGTTGTTGCTTTTGCATCACTAGAATCATTTTTAGGAAACCTATCGATTTTCCCATTTAGCTTCATAATTTCAGGAATCATTTTTCTACTAATTTACAAGAAAAACAATGTATTATCTGTTCTTGGATCGTTCTTAAGTCCTATATTAATCGGGTCTCTTCTAATTATAATTATTCGAGCTTTGTTTCTTCCTGGATACACTGAAGCCCCTAGTATTTCGAATACTACAGCTTTCAAGCTCGGTTTAATCACTGGCTATGACACAATGGACCTGATAGCTTCAATTTTCTTCTCAGTTTCAATATGGACCTTACTTAAAACAAGACTTAAGCTTGTTGACCATAAAGTTGGAGCCAGATACGAGATTAAAGCTATTTTAGCCTCTGGAGCTATTGCTGGTATTTTATTGGGACTGATTTATACAGGGTTTAGTCTTTCTACAGCCACTCATAGCCTCGACCTTATTAACACCGAACCAGAGAGACTTCTTACAACTCTAGCTTACAAGACGCTAGGACCTGTATTTGGAGGTATCGCAAATATTGCTATAGCCCTAGCCTGTTTGACGACTATTATGGGTCTTACAGTTACTTTTTCTGAAATTATTAGGAAAGATTTTCATCTTAGTAAAATCCCTCATAGCACAATCGCGTTATTGTTGCTTGCAGTCACAGCGCTATTTTCCAACCTTGGATTTTCTAAAATTATGGCCTTTATTCATCCAACAGTAGAGCTTTTCTACCCTGCTATTATTGTCTTAACAATCTGTAATGCAGGAAGTAAATTGTTTAATTTCAAGCCAATCAAGATCCCCTTTTATGCAACTCTAGCACTAACTTTTGCCTTAAAGCATTTCTGACTCAATCCAACCTTTAGTGTAAAAAACATCACACTATTTTAAATCATTTTTTACACTATGATATAATTAACTTATACTATCTAATAGGTTTACTATGACAACAACAACCGTTTCTTCTAACATCCTTCCCGTTACGCAAATAAATGATCAAAAGAATTCTAAGCTATTTGTACTGCCCGAAGAGATCCTAACAAAAATACTTTCTTTTTTGCCCCCCAAAGATGTGGGGTCTTTTTATTGTACAAGCCATCTTTCAAAGGCCTTAGTTCTTACTGGAATTCAATTTAACATGCTGACAAACCTTTTTCAAATAACTGTAAGTCTCAGTAGTCTTAAAAATAAAGCAAAGGGATCCTTAGCTCTAGCACTTGCTGATTCTGCTCAACATCCTATGTTTGAACATGAACTTGTTTTAAGCGTTAAAGATAGCTCTGATAGAAAAGCTCTTTTAGAAAAGACCGTCCCTAAGCTACTTGAAAAAAAAGCATTTTTTTCCACATATGAATTAATAAAAAACTCATTAATATCTCAGTTTGAAGAAAGCCAGTATCTAGCTAAGCTAGTTGATGCATTATTAGCAAACTATCACATTGAAAAGGCCGAAGAAGTCTATGAAGAAATCACTGACCCCTCGAATAAACTCCATCTCTTACTCAGTTTTGCTCAAACGTTAGCAAACGATGGTCAATTTGATAAAGCTAGACGCTTAGCAGATAGTTGCGGCTCTATGTTGTTTAGCTCAGCTATGCATGCAGAAATTAGAAGAATTGAAGAAGGCAAAATAGAAACCCAAGGTTCGTAAGCAACGAACCCTGAGGACTTTTTTTTATTTAAGGTCGAAGAGTCACTTCACTAGCTAGATAAAAATCATCTAAATCTAATTTTCGTGTAGAAGTTAACTGAGGGACTTGTGAAAAACCCTCTCTGCTTAACCAGTCTCTTATACCTGTAATTAATTCTCTATAAGTTAGCAAATAATTATGCTCTTTTAGAGTTTCTATAAATGCCGCAGTCATAGCCCCAGCGCCTTTAGTTTCTCCTGAAATCGCTCCTCCATCTGCTGATGTCTGAGTGTCTTTACATCCGCTGATCATAACAACATCTGGAAAAGATTTTAATTGACCTTCTGTATAGTTCGCTTCTTCTGAAAACGATCCGTCTACATTCCATTTATATGGAAGATCCATAACCGTTCCGCTATGGCAGCAATCAGAAGTTACTGTAAGTTTCACATCTGAACCTACATTTTCTACTAAGGTTTGGAAGATTTCATCATCTCTAATATATCCACTATAATTAGAATCAACAGGGACTAAAACCTCATCACGTCTATCCTTCTCATCATTAGAGGTGTCTCTTAAATAACTTCCATGTCCTGAGTAATGAAAATATCCTTGCTTGGACTGGTTAAGTTTTTTAACAAACGCATCAAACTGATTACGAATGTTTTTTGCCGTAGGATACAAACTTGTGCCCTTTTGATGATCCGACATAAAAACAGTGTTAGCATCTTTTGCTTTTAAATAAGGTTTTAAAAAGTACTTCTGTACATGTTCTATGTCATGAATGCAATTTTCTAATTCATAAGGGGATCCTTCATAATTAATACCAATAAGAAGCGTTGCAAGATCTCCCCTGGCAATTTTCTGTTCAACTGTTGCTGCAGATTCTTCTTCCGGTTTAGCATGACTTCCAGGGAATAAAAGCTCAAAAAGATATTTAGCAGCTTCTTGGATAGCGCCACCATACCTAGCTCTTGTTGGTCTTGCATTTCCAATAGACTCAATATACTTTTCGTAAGCTCTCTCAAACGCATCAGGATATTTAGCATTTTTTTCCTCTAAGTAGGAAAAATCTTCTCTAGTTGATGCAATATCATCAGTTTGTAAAATATCTAAAAGAACCTGATCTTTTTCTGTAAGCTCAAACACTGGCTTTAAATAAAGCGGTGTAGATCTAGACTCCACGTCATTACAATAACCCATTCCTATACCTAAAATTGATGCAATAAGTAAGTACCGCACTTTTTGGTTCATAATAAACCTCCTTAAATAGGAAAAATTTTAATCTAACAGAATTAATAAACTCATTCTGCATACATCTGAGAGGTTTTAAGATATAATTTTTTTAATTGGTAGAAAATATTTTTTAAACAGGAAAACTAAAAAGAGACCTTCTAAGAAAACACTTTTTTTTGGTAGACTTTGTGACCTAATTTTTACTTTTAAAGAGCGTAAGCAAAAATGGCCCAAGTCACAAGTCCAATATCACAAGCCCAAGAGCCTATCGCTCAATCAGTGGGCGCTGAAACTAATAGTCTACATATTCCTCTAGAAATAATAGAAAAAATTTCTAGTTTAACAGATGGATCTACTCGTTTAAATCTCCTTTGCACATCTAGGTCTATTAATGTATCTGTGTTAAATCAAACCCTTAGTGACTTAATCCCTTTTTACAACCGCTTTATGCATTCATTACACAATTTTAAAAGCGTCATTGAAGAGCCTCTTTCTATTTTAAGAACGTGTAAGACGCCTTATAGCGAACTTCAAAACGCTCTATTAGCTAATCCTGACAGTCTTTTCCCTATGTGGTTTAACGCACTACCTGACGATGAAAAAGCTACACTTATCAAAGAAATTGATTCAATCGAAACATTTTATGTAAACCATTCAACATTCCCTGTCTCTGCTCAGCAAATTTCTTTAAGCCTCAAAGTAAAAAATAGCCTAGAAGATCTTTTTGCTATGTCTGTGAAAAAATTAGCTACGCTATCTCCAGAAGCCATCAAGCTCCTCATATATCTTTCTGATAAAACTTCACTCATTACAAACAAAAAGATATTACCAAGCCTTCCATACAGCACTTTGTTCGATGATCTTTTGACTGCAGTTAAATTTTATTCAGACATACAAGAGAGAATAGCCCCCAGCCCCCTGGGACTTCCAAGACCTATTATAGTTGAAGATCTAACTGAAACGTTCGGCGAAGCCGTCTCTACAAGGACTCTAGAAGTAACCACTCTAAAACTTTTCAACTCTCCCATCCCTCAAGATGGTGATAATCAATCTCCACTTCCTATTATTTTATCTATACTTTCAGAAGAACTTCTTGATCATTATATCGCTGAGAAAACACCTAAAAAATGCCTAGATTTAATCAAAACCATTCACTCTAATAGAAGCCGAGATTTTGTGTGTAATGCCCTTTTAGAGAAAGCTTTTGTTAGTAATAAGCACTCACTTATGAAATCAGCTGTAGATCTTACGCATGATATACCGTGGCTCAACAGTCGACTATCATCCCTTGTTCTAAGTGAACTAAAAAAGGATCAATTCAATACTGCACTTGGATTAGTAAACCTACTTTCTACAAGCGCCGAAAAAGATCGTTTGTGTTCGGCATTAATTGAGTACCTTGCAAATCAGGGTGATCTTCGTCGAATGAAAAGAATTGCAAAATTAACCTCTGAAGGATTTGACAAATCCTTATTAGTTCACAATGAAGCCCTAGCTCTCGGAGTTCTTGGAGATTTTGACAAAGCTTTTGAAACTTTAGATCAGCTCAATAGCTACAGCTTTGATCAACAGGCAAGCATCATCAACACCCAAAAAAAAATTGCTGAACGCTACGCTTATGCTAATATTGATGATCTAAATATAGAAAAACTAGAAACATACCTTTCAAAGATTTCCATTCCAATTTATGCAGACAATTGCAGGTTTGGAATATGTGAATCACTCTCTTTTAAACAACATTTTGAAAAAGCTAGAGAATTAGCGGTTAAGATTTCAACTGTAAGACATCGCCAGACGATACTAATGGAAATTGAAACTAATCAAATGATCTTTGCTCGCAGACAAAATCCACCTGCAATAGCTTTTAATTTAAATGATCTTTTAGATTTGCCTTAAATCCTGCACTAAAATTAGCAGAGCCACTTCAAGTGAGTTGGTCATCATTATTTTTTTGCTCTTTTTATGATGTAATCGGTATATGGACTTGTAGATATTTTTGCCCAGTGGGTGGTGACTTCATCAACCCACTTTGAGCTGCTTTCTCTGGCATCCAAGAGCCAATCACCAACAGACATCTGCACGTATCTAGAAGGATCATTATAAAGAGGATCTAATAGAGATCTTGCCTTCCATGGTTTCTCTTTTAAGAATTCAATTGGACTTGATAAAAGTCCCCTTGGTCTGGAAAGTTCAATAGCAAACCGTCTCATATATTCAGAGGGATGATAAACAAATGGATTTAGCAAATGAATGTTTTTTGATGGATTTGATATTAACTTTGATCTCATTGCCAAATTAGCCCACTCCCTAACAGATTTGCTCTTACTATCAGCAAAAGGCTTTATTTTGATTAGAGACTCATGAAAATTTAAGGAAGAATACCCCACAATAAAACAGCCCCATCCTCTTACAATCTCAGATGGATTGGTAACAAGTTCATCTACAAGCTCTATCCCCCATTTAGAATAGAGCGTTTTAGCTGCAAGTAGCATTTTATCAAAGGCTGTTTTTTTTATGCTAAAGTCTGGTGGATTAATACTTGAAAATGATGTTTTAAATAATTCCGAAAAATTACCGTCCAAAACCTCTTTAAAAACTGATTTGGAACTTACTTTTGAGTCACTATTTCTCATAGATACATTTGTCTACTATTTTTTTAATATATAACTTATCAGATGCTTAAGAGCCTTCTATACATATCAAAAATTTCATACAAGTGCTTTTAAAAAATATTTGAAACTATATTTCCTAACATTTTTACAATGAAGAAATTATAAGTTTTAAAATTTATTGTTTAAGATAATTTACCAATATCCAAGAAAAAAGGTTTGAAATCTAGACACATGACTCGGTATCATCTTCCGTAAATTAACCATATGGAGCACTTAAATATGAAAGCCTTAGCTTCCAAACAAGTCAAATTCTTTGAAAATACTTATGTAAAGCTTGCTGCGCAATCTGTTTTAGGATGTGCATTTTTAGTTCTTTGTTCTCTGATTAAGATTCCATTTTACCCTGTATCTTTTTCACTACAGACTCTTGCGATTTTTTTACTTGGTCTAAACATGAATAGATCAGCGAGCGCGCTGTCTTCTGTGTTGTTTTTAATATTAGCAACGCTTGGAGCTCCAGTTATGTTTGGGGTCGTAAAGCCTCTATGGTTTATAGATATTATTGCTGGCTATTATATAGCTATGCCTATTGCCAGTTATATAATCGGTTCTATGAAATCTAGACCTTATCTAGCTCTAAGTTTAGCAACAGCTACAATCTTAGGTCTTGGATCTATTGGAGTTTCATTTTTTGTGGGGATTCAAAAAGCTATTGTTTTTGGAGCTTTAATTTTCTTACCAGGAGAAATTTTCAAAGCAAGCTTTGCTCTATATTTAAAGAAAAAAAGATCCATTTAGGGCTTTTTACCTTTTAAAAGTCTTAAAAAGCGGCCAAATTTTGACCGCTTTTTCTTCACTTTATACTCAAATTTTTTCTTTGCTAATGTATTATGAAAGACAGACCTAATCGCATGATATCCTTTAGTCTCTCTCATTTTGTGTGATTTTGGATCTCTGGCAATATTTCCAAAATCAACCGCATATCCTTTATCCCATTCAAAGTTTGAAAAAATTGTCCACGGAGCAAGTCCAATGACTGGTATCTTTTCATCTTGAGCCTTTCGAATACCTAGGGCCACAACTTTGAAATAAAGCTCTCTTAAATCATCCATATCAGAGGATTCGTGCAACGAATTCCTTCCTGGAAGACCTGTTTCAGAAACGAATAGATCAACTTTACCTTTAAGTCTAAAGTTTATATCCCTAAGAACTGGTAAGATTCCATGTGGATCAAAGCGATACTCCATCTCATTTAGCATGATTTCACCTTTCCGACATGTAGACTTTGGTAAGATCCCTCCGATATAAGGTCTAGAGTAAAACTGAACTCCTAGCAAGTCAACAAACCGAGCATTTTTCCCAACCCAATCCATAAAAACATCATGGAACAAGTGAGTCATAGAAAACTTAACGATTCTTGTGATCAAATTCCATCTAGAAGAAGAGACAAAACAAGTGGCTGAGTGTGTAATACCAACTTTTACGGGTTTTTCAGAAGAGAGCTCATGAAGTTTTTGATAAACTTTTTTATGAGCTTTAAGCATGTTTTTTAGAACTTTCCGACATAGACTGAACTGAGCAATCTGTTGCATAGGAAACATACCAAGAACATAATTTCCAATTGCCTGAACATTCGGTTCATTAAATGTAAAAAATACCGAAACATCGTCTTTCATATGCTCGTAAACAAAACTTGCAAAATTCACAAATCTATCAATAGATTTTGGAGATTCGAAGATGTTTCGTCCCTTTTCATCTAATGGCGTCACAAAATGATGCAGAACAACTAATGGCTCGATATTCTGAGCTCGAAGAGCTTTTGCAACTTTGACATAAGCTTTCATAGCCTTTAGGTCATACTTACCTTCTTTTTTTTCAATATCAGGCCATTCTACAGAAAATCGTAAGGAGTTGGCCCCAGCTTTAATGGTTTTTTCACAGATAAGCTTAAAACCTTCATCGGTTAGGATGTCGACACCATGCCAAGGACCTAAATGATCTGTTCCCTTTTCTTCTTTGAAGTGTTTTTTGCAATACACCCCCCAGTCAGAGTTTGAGCAAAATTTGCGATTTGCTGAGTATTGATACGTAGATAGAGGGAAGTTTAGATATTTGGTTTTATCTGGATCCAAAGATATATCATCTAAATCCATATCCTCGAAGGTTTCGTCGTGCTCATAAAGCCTTTTTGCAAAAGACCCTAGAATTTCAAAAACTTCACCAATAAGCCAAAAAGGTATGGATACAACTAAAAAAGCCGCTAAAACAACTAACCTAAGAAGTTTAAGAAGATAGACCATCCATTTTTTTCGCCCATGCTTTCTGATATTAAAGCTACCAGCTAGAACAAGCTCTGTAGAAGCTTTTATGGGTTTTTTGAATAAAGCCCCCAAAAAGACAAAAACCCTTCTCTCATGCTTAGCTATAGCTGTATACAAAAAGCGCCACGCCAAAAAGGCGAAACATTGCTCTTTTGGAGCTTTTTGGCTATTTTTTGTCTTAATCACTAGAACCCACTTAAGTTGAAGAAGTTAATTAAAACCACCTACTTAATAAAATAAAACACCTATATAATATATTATTTTACATTTTTATTTTAAATTTCTAGTGTGATTAGTTATTTAATGGAAATAACCCATAGAAAAGAAACCTTTCTATGGGTCTTTTGTTTAAGATGCTTTTTTTACAAGCTGAGCTATTAATTTAGCTGTATTGTGATAAATCGTCTGAATGGCTGTGTAACCCTTTGTATCTCTAGTCTTTCCAGCCTTAGGATCTCTGGCAACATTGGAAAAATCGACAGCATTACCTTCTCTCCATTCACTAGGTCTGAGAAAAGCACCCCACACCCCATGACCAACAACTGGAATATTTTCATCTTGAGCACTTCTTGAGCATTTACAACTATCTTCAAGATACTCCTGCCTTAAATCATCCATCTCACTTGGAGCATCTAGTGAATTTTCTCCAGCAACCCCAGTCTCAGAAACCATAAGATCGAGTTTGCCGTTCAGTTTTTCATTTACGTCTCTTAACACAGGCAGCAATCCCTTCGGATCAAATCGATACTTCATTTCCTCAATCATACGCTCACCTTTTTTACATGTTGACGTAGGGACAATCCCCCCAATGTATGCTCTTGAATAATATTGAAGACCTAAAAGATCGATATGATCGATATTTTTCTGAGCCCAGCGCATAAAAGCATCATGGAAAATATGCGTCATGGAAAAAGCTGTAATCCTAGCTAAAATATTCCATCTAGATGATGGAATAAAACAAGTTGTAGAGTGGGTAAGTCCAACTGTTATCTTTTTTTTCCCTGCCATCTGATGAAGCTTTTCATAAACTCTTTTATGAGCTGTTAGCATGTTTTTCATAGTTGTTTGATAAAGATCAAAACGACCAACTTGTTGCATAGGAAACATTCCTAAAACATAGTTACAATTAGCAACGACATTTGGTTCATTAAATGTGAAAAAACAAGACACATCATCTTTTAAATTTTCATAAGCAAATGTTGCAAAATCTACAAACCTATCAATAGATTTATAAGACTCAAAAACATTTCGACCTTTCTCATCTAAAGGGGTTACAAAATGATGTAATACGACTAGAGGCTCAAGGCCCTTCTCGCGAATTTTTTTGGCTATGTTTATGTATTTTTGCATTGCAACATGGTCAAACTCTCCTTCATTTTTTTCGACATCTGCCCACTCGACAGAAAATCTTACTGAATTTGCCCCCATATCAAGGGTCTTGTCACAAATATATTCAAGACCTTCGTCTGTTAAAATATCAATGCCTTTTCCATGCCATGGACCTAAGTGATCTGTTCCCTTCTCTTCATTAAAAAGCTGTTTTGCATATTTACCCCAATCAGAATTGGCGCAAAAATTTCTATCTGATGAGTTTTGATATGTTGAAATCGGGACATTTAGATAAGTTGTTTTGTTAGGATCTAAGGTTATCTCAGATAAAGGTGTATTAGGAAGTTTTGCATCTATTTCATACGTTCTCTTTGGTTTTCCACTTAAAACCTCACAAACCTCTCCCAAAACCCAAAGGGGTGTAGAGCTGATAGCTACTATAGTAGCAAAAACATTTTTTGCAATTTTCTCTACACGAGAGATGAGATTAATATCTCCAACGCTATCTTTTGTTAATTCCCCAGATAGGATGTATTCTGTTGCTTCTCTTGTTGCAAACTTTAGTATATCTGCTGCCATTTCTAATTCTTCTTCAATCATTGTCGCCTCCCTTTATCGAATTATCGCTCTAGAAAGGCATTATAGGCTGTTTAAAGAAAATGTTAAGAAAAATTAACGATAGCTTTTGCCATTTTATTGAATAACAACACATGGACTGGATACAGGAGATACCAATACAGCCTTCCTAAAAGTCCCCTTGGGCGAAACGTAGCCTCTAAGGTTAAATTATTTTCCTTAACTGAAAACTCAAGCCAAGCTTCGCCTGGAAGCTTCATCTCTGAGAGCAATAACAAACGTCCATTTTTTTCATCTGCCACGATGACTCTCCAAAAATCCAATGGATCTCCAGGTTTTAAATCTTTTCTAGCTACCCTACCTCTTCTAGTGCCAACGCCACCTAAAAGTGTATCTATAAAACCTCTAAGATCCCAAACCCAATTCATATAGTACCAACCAGTCTTTCCACCAATGTTAAAAACGCTTCGTATGATTTTCTTAGGATCTTTTTTAAAAGTATGCTGCGCTTTCATTTTAAAAGAACCTGTTGAGGGAGCTTCCAAAACAGTTTGGTCATTACAATTTAGACGAGCTTCTTTCCATGCGTCTTTCCAAGAAGAGATCACTTCATTTTGCTCTACTTTCTGAAAGGCTCTTTCAAGGGCCTCTTCATAACTTAGTAGTTTTTTGGGAAAAATTTTTCTAATGGACTCTTCTTTGCATACAGCATCATTTTTCAAACTCTCTACAAGAGATGATGCCAGTGAAAAACTAACTCCTGTAATAAAATAAAGCCAATAGGAAGAAAGTTTTGGACTTAGCACGGGAACTTCTATGATATATCTTTTTAACCCTCTGAGCTTAGCAAGCTTTAACAGCATCTCTTTGTAAGTTAAAACATCATCACTTCCTATATCAAAGTGTTTACCATAACAACTTGAGTGGCCTAGAACATCTACAAGATACGCAATAACATCAGTGATAGCTATAGGTTGGCAACGGCTTTTCACCCATTTTGGAGCTATCATTATAGGAAGTTTTTCTACAAGATCTCTTATTATTTCAAATGAAGCTGATCCAGCCCCTATCACAATACCGGCACGAAGAGTTGTTAACTGAACCTTGGATTTAGCTAATATATTTTCTACTTCAAGTCTAGAAGATAAGTGTTTAGATAGACATCTGTCATTGACCAGTCCAGATAAATATATCACCTGCTTACATGAAGTCTTTTCTATTGAAACGACAAAGTTTTTAGCTATCTGCCGATCTTTTTCATCAAAGCCTTTTGAGCTTTGATTCATAGAATGAACTAGAAAGTACGCTGTGTCAATATCATCAGGCAGCTCTACTTGTCCTTTAGAAAAATCTCCCTTTATGACCGTCACCCTTGGATCTATTCTTTGAGAAAAACTTCGGACAAAAGCGTAGACTCTATGTCCCTTATTTAAAAGCGTTGGAATAAGCCTTGAACCTATATATCCATTGGCGCCAGTAACTAATACATTCATAGTCTATCAACTTTTTTATCTACATCTTCCGCTGTATTGACATTAGAAGATGTTTCCAATATGAATCAAGTAAACAGCATTTAGGAGATTAAATTTGGAAAATCCAAAATCCCAATACGCCTCTTTATCATCTAAGATTTGCTTAGAAAAACTATCTAGCAGTTTAGACTTAGGATTGACGAGTAGTGAAGCTACAACAAGACTTTCCAAGTTTGGGATGAACGCTTTGTCCGAAAAAAAAGCATCTCTTTTTATGAAACTATTTAAATTCTTTTGGGGACCAATCCCTTGGATGATTGAAATAGCTGCGCTTATTTCTGGCCTTTTGGAAAGATGGCCCGATTTTATTTTAATCACAGCTCTTTTACTTATTAACACCCTTCTTGGTTTTTTTCACGAATTCCAAGCTGACAGCGCTATAGCTGCACTTAAAAAAAAGCTAGCTCTTAAAACTCGCGTTAAAAGAGATGGCACATGGACTGATCTAGCAGCTATAAATTTAGTTCCAGGTGATATTGTTTCTATAAAACTTGGCAACATAGTGCCAGCTGATATCAAACTAATATCTGGAGAATATCTATCTGTTGATGAGTCTGCTTTAACAGGAGAATCCCTTCCTTCGGACAAAAAGATAGACGATCAAATTTTTTCTGGAACAATTGTCAAACAAGGTGAAATGACAGGTATAGTTACAGAAACTGGAATGAATACTTTTTTTGGTCAGACAGCCAAACTTATTGAGTCAGCAAAAACAGTTTCACATTTTCAACAGGCCGTATTAAATATTGGAAGATTTCTTATCATCTGCACGTTAAGTATTGCAGCGATTATACTACTTGATTTCGTATACAAGCTAGAGACTGTTGAAAATCTTCATATTCATTTTGGGCAAATTGCAATATTTTTACTTGTTTTAGTTGTCGCTGGAATCCCTGTTGCTCTGCCAGCTGTAACATCAGTGACAATGTCTATAGGAGCTAGTAAAATGGCAAAGCTAAAAGCTATTGTTTCAAAACTTATGGCTATCGAAGAATTATCTGGAATGAGTATTCTTTGCTCCGATAAAACAGGGACCTTAACCCAAAATAAATTAACCATCGGCAAAACATTTTCCTTAAAAGAATCTGAGGAAAGTGACATTTTGCTATATGCCAGCTTAGCTTCGAATCACGATAGCCCCGATGCTATAGATGCGGCAATCATTGACGCAAATAAAGAAAAAGATCTGCTAAATGGATATAAGACAACTCATTTCACACCATTTGACCCCGTTAGTAAACGGTGTGAAACAGCCTTAGAAAAAAATGGACAAGCGATAAAAGTTTCCAAAGGAGCTCCCCAAGTTATCGTAGATCTATGCCACCTAAATGATCAACAAAAAAATGACCTTAACAAAGAGATAGACCAGTTTGCTAAAAAAGGCTTTAGAACTCTCGGCGTTGCTAAGACAGATGATGGAACAAACTGGAATTTTTTAGGGCTTATTTCTCTTTTTGATCCTCCTAGAGAAGATACAAAAGAGACAATCGCTAAAACAAAAGAGATGGGAATTTCTGTTAAAATGGTTACAGGAGACCATTTATCTATAGCAAAAGAGATGGCTAGCCAAGTAGGGCTTGGATCTAAAATTATCAACGCTAGCGAAATTAAGACTATGACAACGCCATTAATCGATGCAGATGGTTTTTCTGAGGTCTTCCCAGAGCATAAATTTCAAATCGTAAAAGAATTTCAAAAAGAACATCTTGTTACAGGAATGACAGGAGATGGTGTTAATTACGCTCCTGCATTGAAACAAGCTGATATTGGTATAGCCGTCTCCGGAGCCACAGATGCTGCAAGAGCTGCAGCAGATCTTGTATTAACAAGGCCAGGCCTTCATGTAATTACAGAAGCTATAACAGAAGCTAGAAGAATTTTTGGCCGTTTAAAAAGTTACGCGATCTACCGAGTATCTGAGACTTGCCGCCTGCTGTTCTTCCTTTTGTTTTCTATACTAGCTTTTGATCAAAAACCTTTATCTGCAATCATGATCATCTTAATAGCTCTTTTAAATGACATTCCTATTATGACCATTGCCTATGATCATATGGAGGTGTCTAAAACACCTACTAAATGGTCTATGAAAGAAGTTGTCATTGTAGCTATTGGTCTAGCAATTGTTGGGGTAATTTCAACATTTGGCCTCTACTGGATAGGAAAAAACATTTGGCTTCTACCTCAAAATCAGTGCTCGACCTTAGCTTTTATGGGAATATTATGTGGAGGAAATTTGACGATTTACCTAACCCGGAACCAGACAGGAGTTTTTTCAAAACCTCTACCCCAAAAAACTTTTTTCTTAGCAACTTTATTCTCTCAAATTGTTGGCACGTTGATCTCAATATATGGACTCCCTAAAGCTGATTTTACAGGAATTGGCTGGAAATATGCCTCTCTAAGCTGGGCTTATATTACTGTCTGGTTTTTGATCTGTTATCTAGTCAAGCGTTTGCTCTACTGGATTTTAAAAGATATGCATATGAAAAGTGGCTATGTTGATAAAGTTAGCTAAACATACTTAAGGGCCTGATTGACTAGAACATCTTCTTCGTTTGTTTCGAATGCATAAAGATCGATCTGACTTGTCTTAGCAGAAAAGCATTTCACATCGTTCTTTTTTATTTCAGGACCCAATTTAACTCCAAGAGGAGCTAACCTTTGGCAGATTTTTCTTCTGATTTTTGAGGACCTATATCCAATAGCCCCTGTAAAGACAATGACATCTATTTTTTTTAATACAACTAAATACTCTGAGATTTTTTTTGCGACCTGATAGCAGAACATATCGATCGCTAGTTTTGATTTTTCATCATCTCTAGCTAATAGTTTTTTAACATCTTGTGAGCGTGCAAGGCCCATAAATCCCGAGTTATGATTTAAAAGCTGTTCCAAGCTCTTTAGATCCATTTTTTCTTGCTTAAGCATATATAGTAGAACTCCTGGATCTAAATCTCCGGGTCTTGTACCCATCATAATTCCACCAAGAGGGGTAAAACCCATGCTAGTTTCAATGCTTTTTCCTCTATCTATAGCGCAAACAGATGCCCCACTTCCTAAATGCGCAACAACAACTCGCTTACTTTTCAATTTCAAACTATGGACTACAGACTCGTATGACAGTCCATGAAAACCAAATTTTTTAACTCCCTTTTTGAAATAAGAATCCAAAAGAGGTAGATGCATTGCGACATCTGGAAGGTTTTTATGAAAACTCGTATCGAAGCAAGCTATTTGCAAAGCTTTTGGAAAAAGCTTCTTAGATTCTTTAGCAACCTCTATTTCATTTGGTATATGTAAAGGCGCTATGAAACTGAAATTTAGAAGATCTTTGATCACTTTTTCAGTGAGTTTGGTTGGTTTAATGTATTTATCGCCGCCAAACACCATTCGATGAGAGACTATTTGAACTGTAGAAATACCCCTTTCCAGACAGATCTTTTGGATCTCTGCTACAGCGCTTTTCAAAGTCTTTAAGGCCTTAAAATAGGGTTTATGTTTTGGCTCATTGATAGAAATTTTAGCTTGTTTAGCTCCGAGATTTTCTATCTCACCACTAAAAAGGTACGTTTTTTTTTGGTTAAGTTGAAACTTCAATGATGAAGATCCAACATTTAAAGCTAAAACAATTTGATCATTCATGAAGGCCATACCCAGTTTGTCACTTCTGGAATATCTACACCTTCTTTGAAGATAAAACATTTATGTTTTTCTAACTGTTCTTCACAATACTTATTCAATGATTCTTTTTTTATTTTGTCTATAGTCGGTAGAAATCTAAGAGCATTCATCACTAAGTGATATCTAGATGCTTTATTACAAACAACCATATCAAAAGGTGTTGTTGTCGTTCCCTCTTCTATATACCCATGTACATGGAAACGAGGTTTATCTACTTGATGGAAGATAAGTTCATGAATGACCCTAGGATGCCCATGGAAGCTAAAAATGACTGGATTATCTTTTGTGAATAGCTGCTGAAATGTTTCATGATCTAATCCATGTGGATGATCATTTTTATGCATAAGTTTAAAAAGATCTACAACATTGACCATCCTAATTTTAAGATTATCGATATGCTGTTTTAGAAGATCAATAGCAGCTAAGGTTTCTAAAGTCGGAGTGTCACCAGCTGATGCAAAAACAACATCAACTTCACCTTCATCGCTAGCAAAATCCCAAATACCGATTCCTTTTTCGCAATGCTGCTTGGCCATGTTCATGCTCAGCCACTGAGGCATTGGCTGCTTTCCACAAACCATAAGATTAACGTAGTTTTTACTTCTAAGACAATGATCCATCACACTTAGCAAACAGTTTCCGTCAGGAGGAAGATATATCCTTGCAACGCTAGCTTTTTTTTGCATGACCGATTCAATAAAACCCGGGCCTTGATGTGAATATCCATTATGGTCTTGTCTCCACGCATGCGATGTAAGCAAGTAGTTCAATGAAGCAATAGGCTTTCTCCATTTAAGATCAAGACAAGCTTTAAGCCATTTTGCATGCTGATTCAACATAGAATCAACAATCAGAGCAAACGCTTCATAGCAAGGGAACAGTCCGTGTCTACCAGTAAGAAGATAACCTTCCAGCCATCCTTGGCAAAGATGCTCACTTAAAACCTCTAAAACCCTCCCATCTGGCGCTAATTTTTCATCACCATCAGCCATTTTCCCGATAAACATTCTATTAGTAACTTCAAAAACATGAGTTAGTCTATTTGAGTTTGTTTCATCCGGGCAAAAAATCCTAAAATTATCCGTGTTATCTTTCATGATATCCCGGATTAAAAGCCCTACTTGTCTTGTGCTTTCTCCAATAGTTTTTCCGGGAGACTCTATCTCTATGGCATATTTAGCATAATCTGGAATCTTAAGGTCTTTTAAAAGTAGTCCGCCATTGGCATAAGCTGACCTTCCCATACACAGATTTTTCTCTGGAATATTTGACAAAACTTTGTCACTCACTTTTCCAGTTTGATCAAAGAGTTCTTGCGGCTTATATGACAACAACCAACTTTCCAAAATTTTCAAGTGTTCAGGATGTTCTTTAAATCCAGAAATTGGAACTTGATGCGAGCGAAAGGTCCCTTCTATTTTTTTCCCATCGACAATCTTTGGGCCTGTCCACCCTTTCAAGGTTCTCATAACGATCATTGGATAGTTTGGAGGAGAGGTTTCATCAAAGCTTTCTGATTTGATCTTTGAAATTTTCTTATAGACTGTATCTAATGTCTCCCACATTTTTTTATGAGTTTCAAAAACATCTTCCCCTTCTACAAAATGCACCTCATAACCACATCCTTCAAAAAACTTTTTAATCTCTTCATCGCTTTTTCGACCAAAAACAGTTGGCCCTGAAATTTTATACCCATTCAAGTGAAGAATAGGCAAAACAATGCCATCTCTTTTTGGATTTATAAATCGATTTGAATGCCAGCTTGTAGCTAACGGCCCGGTTTCACTCTCGCCATCTCCTACAACACAAACAGCGATTAAATCTGGGTTATCCATTACGGCCCCGTAAGCATGAACTAAAGAATAACCAAGTTCTCCTCCTTCATGAATCGAACCCGGCGTTGGGGGGCTAACATGAGAGGGAACTCCCCCTGGCCAAGAAAACTCTTTCATGAACTTTAAGAGGCCTTCAAGGCTAAACTCTAGATCATTATAAACTTCTGTCATCGACCCTTCTAACAAGACATTAGCCCGAATTGCTGGACCTCCATGCCCTGGACCCGCAAAATATAACATCTTTGCTTTCGTATCTTGAATCAATCGATTTAGATGAGAGTAGATAAAGTTAAGACCCGGTGATGTCCCAAAATGGCCTAAAAGCCTTTGTTTTACATCATCAATGCTTAATGGATTTAATAATAAAGGATTGTTTTTAAGATAAATCTGCCCTACGGACAAATAGTTGGCTGCTCTGAAATGAGCATCTAAATTTTCTAAACGATTTTGGTCCATTGTCTACCCCAGCTAGACCTGACCACATAACATTCTTTTTTTAATTTTTCAACAGCGCTGACTCGTTATGCTGTTAGGTTAAAAATACTCTAGTTAGCGTCCTCCTCATACAACTAATTTTGAACACTCTTTTATTAATTTTTGAAGATCAGTATTTTCTAGATACTTTTCATCAATCCAAAAAGTTCTTCTTCCTCTCTTGACTAAAGATTTATTAGATCTCTACAAACTCTCTTCCCTCCAGACTTTTTCAACGCCAACTCGTTAGCCAGTCTTATTTCTTCTTGAGTTTGATATAAAACCTCTCCAATTAACGAACTTGTGTGTTGAAAGGCGTTTTTTCCTGATATTTTTTCTGCTATAGAGTAATCTTCATCTCCAACAACATCAGAAATAAATACCCCTGGTAATACTTTAAAATCTTTTGATCCACCATCTGTTATATAGTCGTTGACAGCACTCATAACATGAAAAACCTCAACATCTACGCTACCTTCACCTCTTTTTTTTCTTGTGTTAAGCCAGAGTTCATCTTCGTCTAAAACACAATTTACTGTAGAGTGAACATGGTCTGGCTGTAAAAAGTACTCACCAAAACCTTCTGTTTGCATCATTATATCGTCATCTATACTAAGAACTTTATCATCTTTTGAACTTGTTTTTACAGGCTGAAAACGTCCTACAACATCACCCTCAATTGCTTGATCTGCCCTTTCGATATAACCACCAGCTCCTATCATCACGATTTTTTTAACCCCTTTTTGTAAAAGCTTTTTGACTACATCATAAGACAATTCACCATTAGGCATTCTAAATGACATTGCTGTAAATGGTTTTGCGCCTCTAGATTCAACATAGTAATAAGAGCCTTTTACTAAAGTGTTATTATCAATATCACTTGTAGATCTAGGGCATTTTTTATATCTAGGGTCTTTGGGTTTTGTCATAATGTTAAAGCTTTTACCTCTAACAGTTAGATCACTTTCTCTTTTAAGACAGTCTGATCCAATGAATACAACACTTGGAACTTCAGGCCATTTACTTGATAAGGTTTCTAAAGCTTGGAGTTCTACTTCTGCAACCCTTTGAAAATTCCCTCGATACCCCATTTCTTCTAGAGGAACGCCTGCAGCTTTCAATGTTCTAAACAACTTGACCAACTTTGATCTTGATGGAATTCCTGTAACAACTATTTTAAAATCCTTTAGATTGGATTTGTGAGCAAAGATTTGATAATCAAATGAATTTTGTGAGTGTGCTACACTTCCTCTAAATTCATAATCTGGCTGATGTTTTTCAAAAAAAGCGATCATTTCTTCTTTTCTTCCGAGAAAGGCTTCTATCTTAGTTGGTTGATATTTCAATATTCTAGAAATTGATTTAGGAACTCTATTATCAAGATATGATTCTGAATCAACCAAGGGGGCGCTTATCTGTTCTACTGAAAGACTGTTAAGCTCCAGAAAATCATCTAAATTACGATCGGCTGGAGAAACCCTTGCGTCTTCAAAATAATAGGGAGCTTCTAAAAATATTTTACTTAAATTTTGGGGAGGAAAAAGCGGCAGGCTTTTTTCAGACCCAGATGCAGGAAATAACATATGTCGGTAAAGTTGTTTTGATTCTTTTTCCATCTGCTTTTTTAGCTTGCTAGTGATTTTCGGTCCGCCAAAATATTGTTTCTTGGTATTCGCCTTAATAGCTCTTTGTATTTGGTTATCGCTGTCTTTTAAACATCTTTTTTTCATATACCCTATAGACTGAAACATTGCGTTGATAAAGGCCTCTTTCTCACTATCTTCTAATAGATTTAGTCCTTCTACTCCATAAACAATTTTATTAACTACAGCTTTATCATCTAAATCATCACGCACAGACAATTGAAATAAACATTTCCTCAAAAGGTCCTTTAGTTGTTGAGAAGCTACAATCCCATTTTCACTTAGATAGGATTGACTTATCTCTTTACCTTCGTGATATCTTTCACCTGCAAGCATAACATGAAATCTAACTATATTCGCTCCAGATTGAAGATTGTACTTTTGACTCTCGCCAAGATCTATCATCTTCAAGCTGCAATCCCTTTCAATCAATTTGTCATAAAATAACTGCTGAACTGATTTAACAACTTCTTCAGACGCCTCTACACTCCCGGAGGAACATATTGCTTCTATCTCCTTAAACACAACACCAAGATGTGCTATTGTTTTTCCTTGAGGCGCAAATGTCTTTTTTTTAGTGCAGTTGTAAAAAAGCGTGATAACATCTCTAGTCTGACCTTCGTCTTTTAATCCGATAGACTCTAAAGGTTCCTTAAGATCGCTCAATGAACTGAAAACTTCATCTGATACAGTCTCAGATAATCTGGATTCTAAAGACATGCTTAACCTTCTACATATTAATTTGTAATAAAGTTTTATTCTATATAATCATTTATTTAAAGTAAATAATTATTATTTTACTTGTTTTTAGTATTATCTCTTATATTGTTGGTTTTTAGTCATTTATGAATTGTTGACATATAATTGTAATAACATTAAAATATCCAACAATTTAAAACTTAACAAAATTAGGTTTAAAAATGACTAAAAAAGCTGGTTCAGGAGAGTTTACTAACCCAGGTGATAGTTTTATAAGATTTTACAATAAACACCTTCCAAATTCCTACTTTCTATCAAATTTTTATGAAACTCCTGTTACAGTGAAAGCAGAGCAAGAAGACTTAACCTTTAGATGCACAGAAGCTGCGTTTCAAGCATTAAGGTGTGAAAGCCATTCAGATACTGTAGAATTTACTCCTTTAGATGGTCATTCGTCTTGGCAACTAGCTCAAAGAAAAAAAGAAGCTCAGAAAATTCTTCGCAATAGGGAAAGAGATCTAGCTGTCATGAAAGAAGTTGTTTTAGCTAAGTTTTCACAAAGTGAAGAATTAAAAGATCAACTTCTTGCAACCCAATGTGCCTATTTAGTTGAAAGATCTAGAAAAACAGATAAATTCTGGGGAGATGGTTTACAAGATGGTATCGGTGAGAATCATCTGGGCATTATTTTAATGGAAGTTAGGGAAGAACTTGGCGGCGTTGGTGTTGTAGAAAAACCCCAAGAATACATTGATTTTGTAAAAACCTACCCAAAACACTGGTAACATCAACTCAAAAATAAAATTTATTATAATTCTTAAGCTTACTCTGTAGCTATTTTTAGAACATAGTTAATGCTTTGGAATAAAATTTTAATACGTCAGTTTTGGTATTTTTTAAGTAAAAATTGATCTCATAACATTAAAATGCTATACTTTCGCCAAGTACAAAGAGGTGCATTTATCAAGAAGCTAACTTGAGGGCTCAATTTCCCTTTGATAGTTAGATAGAGAGGATAAAATGCCGAGGCCTATTTAGGATTGAGACTCAAAATAGAGCCGGGCCCTTGAGTGAAAGCTTCTGGGCTTGTCATGTAATTTTTTACATGGAGAGCTTTGGAGAATTTCTTTACTGGGTTTCAAGTTTAGTCGCTTCTTTATTGCTCTTCTTAATTTTTTTTAAGGAAAGCTAAAGTCTTATGTTTATTGATATTTTTTCTCATCTAGATGCCTTGGAAGGATTTCTTTGGAGTTATCTAGCCATTCCATTTATCGTCATTATAGGGGTGTATTTATCTTGGAAAAGTCGTTTTTCTCAAGTTAGAAAATTCCCACAGGTTGTTTCTCATTTTTTTAGTGAAGCTAAAACAACCGATCACCAAGATGGTATTCATCCCCTAAAAGCATTTTTTGCATCAATAGGAGGATGTATCGGAATTGCCAATATTGTAGCTGTTTGTACTGCTATTCAAATAGGCGGTCCTGGAGCTATTTTTTGGATGTGGGTCACAGCTCTAATTGGAATGATTGTCAAATACTCTGAGGTATACCTTGGAATTTCTTTTAGAGTTCCAAATAAAAATGGTGGCTATGATGGCGGACCAATGCAGTACCTACAAAAAATTTTCAGTACAAAAACGGTTCCTGTTATTTTTGCCATCTTTTTAGCTATATACGGAACCGAAGTTTATATGTTTGATGTGATGTGCCACAGCATCTCAGAAAACTGGCATATCAATCATTGGGTCTGCGCAGGAATTATTTTTATTCTAGTCCTCTACGCTAGTCGTGGTGGAATAGAGAGAATAGGAAAAATTTCATCTATTTTAATCCCTGGCTTTATTGTGATTTTTTCTGGAATGAGTCTTTGGATTTTAGGCTCCCATTTCACAGAGCTTCCTTCATTTTTTAAATTAATCTTTAAATCAGCCTTTAAAGGCCATGCACCACTTGGCGGTTTTGCTGGAAGCTCTATTATGCTTGCTATCTCGCAAGGAGCTGCAAGAAGTTGTTATTCAGGTGATATTGGAGTTGGATATGCAGGCATTGTTCACGCCGAATCAGCTACAAAAAAGCCTCACAAGCAAGCCCAATTGAGTATATTAGGTGTTTTTTTAGACACTTTTGTAATTTGCACTTTTTCCACACTAATTGTTTTAGTAACAGGAGTTTGGCATCTAGACATTGCTCCATCTCTAATGGTTCAAAAAGCACTTGAAATGTACTTTCCTTATGTTTGGTTTTTCATGCCTTTATTTATTTTCTTGCTTGGCTTTTCTACTTTAATGGCTTTTTTCTGTATTGGAATCAAATGTGCTAAATTCATCTCCCCAAAGAAAGGAGAAAAACTTTACTATATTTACTCATCCTCAATGTTTCTGATCTTCTCCTTTGTAGATCAAAAATATGCACTATCTTTGATGTCGATAGCAGGAGCTTGCTTACTCAGCATTAATCTCTATGCTATGACCAGACTAAGAAAACATATACGCTTTTTTTAAAAACAAACTTTAGAAAGCAAAGATTAAATATTTTACTATAAACAAACAATATAAATAAAATTAAAACACACATAAGCTTTGTATCAAAACTTAGAACTATTATTGATAATATTGTTTGATTGACCTTTACTATTAAAAAACTATATAATGTCGCCTTATCTTTTTAAAGGAGATTGAGCTATGGAGCCTATTTTAGAAGACATCCCTGTTAAGAATTACCATAAAGTCGTTAAGGTGACCGAACCTAAATCGGGTCTTGTTGGCATTATTGCTATTCATAGCATGCAACTAGGTCCTGGGGTTGGAGGAATCCGTTTCAGAGACTACGAAAGTTTTGATGAAGCTTTAACGGATGTTTTGAGACTCTCCGAAGGCATGACCTATAAGTTTTCAGTTCTTCCATGTAGTTACGGTGGGGCAAAAAGCGTTATTATAGGAGATTCAAAAAAAGATAAGTCACCTGAGCTTTTAAGAGCTTTTGGAGCAGCTATTGAAAAACTAGGCGGTAGCTATATCGGCGCAGAAGATTCTGGGATCTCCGAAGATGATCTAGATATTATTAATGAAACAACCTCTCATCTTATCGGTCTAAATCACGGAGCTGGCAACCCTGCACCATTTACAGCATGGGGAGCTTTTAGAGGTATTGAAGCTGCTCTTTACAAAAAATTTGGTTCTGCTTCATTAGAAAATAAAGTGGTTGCTATTCAAGGTGTTGGAGCTGTTGGAGAAGCTCTAGCCAGCCACCTTTTTTGGAGAGGAGCTAAACTTATTATCTCAGATGTTAATGAAGAGGCTTTAAATAGAGTTTCAAAAAAATATGGAGCTACTATCTGCCCTCCTGAGCAAATTTCTTCTGTAGAATGTGATGTCTTTGCCCCTTGTGCATTCGGAGGCGGGTTAAACCCAATAAGTATTCCGAAGCTAAAGTGTCAGATCGTAGCTGGAGCTGCTAACAACCAACTACTTGATAGCGCTGATGCGGACCTTCTTAGGAAAAGAGACATTTTATATGCTCCTGATTTTGTCATCAATGGTGGTGGAGCTTTAAATTGTGTTGCAGAATTAGACACAGATGGCTACAAGCCATTACATGTACGAAAATACGTCGACCAGATTTTCAATCAACTTCTCAAGATATTCAACCTAGCTGAAGAAGAATTCTGTTCTACACACACGGCCGCATTAGCTATCGCTAAAGAAAGGCTGCAAAAAGAAGCTGCCTATCTAGGCTAACTCATAAAAAAGCGTTGTAATTTCCTCATCAATTTTCTAATGTAAAAATTGATGGGGAATTTTTTTTTAGGCTATCGCCGTTGCGCTTATTTTTTATACTCTTTACCAGTTTGTGTCTTTTATTAAGTCAGGCAAGGTGCGCAGCACCTATCTTTCATGCTATCGTTGCTTTGAAATGGCTTGAAGCCTTTGAGCACTACTGTGATGATGATAAAAGAGCCTTTTTACTTGGAACTCTTTTTCCAGATATCAGATATCCGGCGCATATTGATCGCAACTTAACTCATGAAAAAGATATCACCTTAGATGACATTATCAAAACAAAAGATCCCTTTTATAAAGGGCTTAGGCTTCATAGCTACGTTGATGTTGTTCGTACGCATTATGTAATTCATACAGGCATCTTGAAAACAATAGCCTCAGCCAAAGTAGATCACGTACTGCTCATGAAACTGCTAGAGGATCAAATACTGTTTAAGAAATATGGCTTAAAATACTTCTCTGCAATACGCGTGGATCTTAGGTCAGTTAATAAAAATGAGCTCCGTTACAACATCCCTTACTCTACCATAAAGAAGTGGCATGAGTACTTAACCTTATGCTTTGAATACCTTCCTTCGATGCGCATGCAGATTCTTCTTGAACATCCAAAAGAGTTTCCAAACAACTATTCTAAAGAAACTTTAGAAAAGCTCATTCATTACATACCCTCCTATGCAGAAAATAAGCAGATTATCTCCTATACCAATAAGATCATGGATCATTTTGAAGAGTTATTTAAAGAAAAAAACCAAAGCAACATCAGCCCGATTAGCACCTGGGACTACTTACAAGAAACTTTATCTGAAATCAAAACGTTTTTTCTCAAACTTTTGCACTAGTATTTTTTTGTGGCCAAGGAACATCTTTACAGTGACCTAAATGACATTGATAACTAACTGCGACAATATTACAAAGCACAACAATAAGAACGGCTAGAAACGAAACCTTATCTAACAGATTCAATTCAGACCTATGTCCTTCTGAGTGAAAGAACAGCAAAACAATAATACCTAGAAGAGCTAAAGCAAATGAGATCAGTGACCATGTATATAAACTAAGCCCCCAAACCGGAAAACCGAAAGTCGGAAACCCTGGACATATATGAAGACAAATCTGTCGAAGAGCTACAACCCCTCCAAAAAGCACAAAACCTAATGCGTAGGCATAATGCCTGACCCTGAGGCCAAATCGAAGATTCATAAGCAAAGAGATCGAAACTCCCATCATAGCCAGTCTTTGTAAGTAGCACAATGGGCATGGTTTTTCATGGTAGAAAAATTCTTGATAAAATGCCGCCGTTATTATTCCCATAAAAACAATCGGAGCTACAGCATTAAATAAACGAAGTATACTTTCTTTTTTCATGCTATAGCCTGATGTTAAGCGTTGAAGTTGCGTGATAAATCAAAATATAGATACAAAAAACAAGATTTACCAATAAAAGCGTGTATACCCACCTTTGCTTTTTCAATAACGTAAGAATTGCCGACAGTAAAAAAATCAAAAAAAGCCAGATCATTTCATCTTTTAGGGTTAATTTTTTGTGTTAATCCACCTATAACTAATTTAATTTTATCTGGGAATGATTTTATGCTTCACAAAAGAAGCCCTCTGGTATCGAGGGCTTCTTTATTTTATTTATCATCTTTTACCAAGAACCTCTCAAAAGAAGCCTTGTTCCACTGTTTATAACAACAAGGATCTCCAGATCTTCCAGGATACCTTGGATCAGAAGTTAATTTAGATGTTGATCGAATCTCTAGATCCATTGGTGCATTGTAAAAAAGAGCCATTGTGTATCTTTCGACCTTACCAAATGCTTTTTTTACTTTATGCTTTGTTGCACGAATCCGATCATCTGAAATAAGTTGCCCAAACTCTCCCACTTGGAAAAACAAAACGTTGTGATCATTTGCAATCACCTTTTTATAACCATTATCTGTCTTGACGAAGAGCCCAGCTTCCATCGGCTCTTCAACAACACTGTTATTTTTAACGTAAAGAGCTGGCAAAAGCACTGTAAAAAGTCCATGGTCGAAATGGTCACCACACCATACGGGATTATCTTTTTCCGTCCCCTCTCCTTTTCTATAATAAAGAAGTCTAGCAAGTGTTTTGCAGTCTTCAACATCAAAGTCTGCATAGGATCTAAAAAGATTTATGCTTTTAATGACAGATCTTCCCATTTCAGCCATTAACTCACCCATTTGTATTAAAGGAGTGTTTAAATCTATTTCTTCTGGCCAAATATTTATATCCGAATCTGGAGTAAAGGCATAAAACGAGGTTTTTAAATCATCTATTACCCATTTTCCATCTGGACGTTGAAATTTTTCTTTTCCGCATTCATACCCTCTAAATACATCCCCAGGTCTTGGAGCATATTTTTCTTTAGTCTCTTCTGATAATGAAAAAAATCGTTTTGATGTTTTAAACAAATTGAACAGTTTTTCTTTATACCCTGGGATATTTCTTATTCCAATTAGACCATCACGAAATAGAGCAAGTTTAAGTCTGTCAAGAGTTTCTGTATCTCCCCTTTCAAAATCCTCATACTCTATAATCTCAGGTGTAAGGATCGGTATAGCCTGATCACTCCCATGCGCTATAGTGCTCAGTATAAATAGAAAAAA
This sequence comes from Chlamydiia bacterium, assembly GCA_030427725.1. Lineage (GTDB taxonomy): Bacteria > Chlamydiota > Chlamydiia > Chlamydiales > JAUICV01. The sequence continues at coordinate 834,671 of JAUICV010000001.1, forward strand.
ACTCGTTAAAAATTTAAACCGCTTTGCCATAACTATTTTCTCCTTTGTAAATTGCAGTTTTTGTTTTCGCCATTGCAAAATAAGCTAGGAAGATTTTTTTTTCCATAATGCAAAAAAAACTAGCCTCTTTCTTAAAAAAAATTTGATTAAAAAATTATTTATTTCGTAGCATGAAGCAAAACTATGCCCTTTCTAAAACCAACCAAAAAAACATATAAATGAGATATATAATAAATATTTTAATTTTGTTGTGCTTTAACATTGGCACAAGCGAATTTATCCACTCTAAAAACAAAACTATTGCGATTATAGGTGCCGGACCTTCTGGTTTAGCATCTGCAAAATCCGCTAAAGAAGTTGGTCTTGATGTTACCATTTTTGAGGCAAATAGTGACATAGGAGGTCTTTGGAACCCTATCCAAGGAGCAACCTGGAACACGTTGAATACAAACCTATCTAAGTTCACCTGTAATTTTTCTGACTTCCCTTGGGATTCACATGAATCTTTATTTCCATCACGAAATGACATGTACTATTACATGAAATCCTATATCAATCATTTTGAGCTTTCCCCTTGTATCAAATTGAATACCACAGTAACAAACTTAATCCGAAACGAACTCACCAACAAATGGATCGTTTCATATAACTCTTTGACAAACCCTAAGTCCAGAAAGAAATCTTTTGATTTTGTTATTGTCGCCTCAGGTTTTTTCTCTAAACCAAAACTACCAAACCTAAACTTTAACAAATTCAAAGGAAGTATTTCTCACTCTAAATACTATAAAACAGCAACCCCATACGAAGGGAAAGTAGTAGCAGTTGTTGGAGGAGCCTTTAGCGCGGTTGAAATTGCGTCCGATGTATATAAGAAAGCCACAAAGGTTTATCACTTATCCTCAAGAGGTCTATGGATTGCTCCTCGATGCATTAAAGTTCTTGGTCGATCTATTCCCCTAGACTTAATTTTTTTTCATGAAAATGAACCTACAAGCTCAACACCTTTAACTCTGTATTCCCAGTTATTTCACACTTACAGAAGCTCCAATCAAGATGTCGTTCCATATCTAACCATCGAGCTGTCTAAGAACCCTAAACCACCTATTCTCTTAACATCTGATATTTACCCTGAACTTATCAAAGATGAACGAGTTGTGATGATTAACAAACCTATTAAAGATCTTAGTGAGCACTCAATTGTTTTCGAAGATGATGAGCTTGAAGTGGATGCTATAATTTTCTGCACAGGCTTTTGTACTCAAATGTCATTTTTTAACGAAGAGCTGTTGGATAAACTTTCTTTTGATCCTCAAAACTTTTTATACCCACTAGTTCTTCATGAATCTGTCTTTCACCCTAATTTGCCAAACCTGGCATTTGTAGGAATGTATCGTCGATCATATATTGGAATTATGGAACTTCAAGCTAGGTGGGCTACTTTAGCTTTTATAGAGCCTGAAAAATACCTCCCTTCTAAGGAAACTATGCAAAAGTCCATTGAAGAATTAATGAAACAAAGAAATTTACCACCAGGACCTCAGTCTTTTTATGGAGGCTACACTACACTTATGAAAAAACTTGCAAAAACCATCCAAGCCGATTCTATATTAAGCGATCCTAGGTTAAGTGAGTGTCCTATCATTCCCGCAATGTTTCGAATGTCAGGACCTTTTTCTAAGCCAGAGATCGCAATCAAATCAATAAATCAATGCCTAAAATATTTGGGTCTTCCTTTATTAGATAGATAACGTAAAACATTAGCTCTGAAGGTTCACTCTAGTCAAAATTTTATCTTACGAGTTACAATCTGAGGAGCTAAAAAAGCCATGACAACGTTTATGCAACTTCACTCAATAGAAATTTCTCGATTTGTCGAAACGATAAACAGTTTTATTAAAGCAATTATACGAGAAGAAATGCATCTAAAAGTTCATGGTAATAGGTTTTACGTTCCGTCTAATAAATATTCTTATCCAATCTCTGTTGTTATTTACGACCATATAAATATTTTAGGCTATTTTAACCCAGAATTCTATGAGTTAGGGTTTCATAAAAAATGGATGAAAAAATCCTCAAACAACTTAAAAAACGTCATCAGGCATGAATTAGCTCACTATTTGACTTATATAGAATACAATGACACCTCCAAGGCCCATGGAAAAGAATTCCAGTCAGTTTGCAAAAAATATAACTGGGATACTGAAATTTCAAAAGCTTCTGTTGAATTTGATAAATTAGAAGACATTTGCCTCACATCGACTTATAAGAAAATACAAAAACTTCTTTCACTTTCTGACAGTTCAAATTTCCATGAAGCAAACTCAGCTATGGTAAAAGCTCAAAAAATAGCGCTGGAAAATAATATTGATCTTCAAAAAATTTCAGAGCCTCATTCTTCTGATGAATTTATATTAAAACGTATTTTACAAGCTAAAAAACACTCTTCAAAGCAAAGAGCTATTGCAAAAATCTTAGAAACCTTTTTTGTTAGCTCCATTTTTCATAAGACGACATCTCATTGTTATCTAGAAATATTAGGTCATAAATCCAACATTGAAATAGCTAGCTACGTAGCTTCGTATTTAGATCTGCATTTAGAAAAGCTTTGGAACCATTCGAAGGCTGAGTTGAATTTAAAAGGAATCAGTGCAAAAAACTCATTTTTTCTAGGAGTTGCTAAAGGCTATTTAGAGAAATTTGATCACCTTCGAAAAAGCTATTCAAAGGCCGAAAGCAAAGCATTACTGAACTTGAATAAATCTTTAGAGATAGCCAAAAAACTAGCCTACCCACGATTAAGAAGCTCCATTTCAAAAACCCAAGAAAACAAATTTGCAAAAAACGCCGGCATAAGAACGGGAAAATCTCTACAAATCACACCAGCTCTCAAAGCAACTGATCAAAAGCTTTTAGGTTATATTTTAAAGTGAGAACAACATTTAAGCTGGCCCCTTATTAAAAAGAAATTGATTTCAGACTCAACTTTTTCTAGAATTCAAATTATGAATTAACAAGCGAGTAAATTCATATGCTAAAATTTATAAAATTTCCTCTCTTTATTTATCTTCTGATTTTTGCTCCAACTTGTTTTTCGCTGACCCAAACTAACACTGTTGCCATTGTAGGGGCTGGTCCTTCTGGACTAGCAGCTGCCAAATCCGCTAAAGAGGCTGGTCTAGATGTCACAGTTTTTGAAAAAAACAAGGACATCGGAGGATTGCTAAACCCAAACTTTGGTATTCGATTAAACAATCTCAATTCAAATTTATCTAAGTTTACCCGTTCTTTTTCAGACTTCCCTTGGCCTAAGGAAGCTCCATTAATACCTTCCCCTATTCAATTACATAATTACTTTAGATCCTATTGTGATCATTTTAACCTAAATACCAACATCCTCCTAAATACATTAGTAACCGATATATCCTTAGACGAGTTATCTAAAAAGTGGACTGTAAGTTACGTGACGCCTTCCAGTAAGAAGTTAAAAAAACAAACCTTCGATTTTGTCATAATTGCCTCTGGTTCCAATTCAGTTGCTAAGTATCCTAATTTAACTATCTCTGACTTTGAGGGAGAAGTCTGTCACGCAAAATTCTATGAAGGAGCTAGTGATTATAAAGATAAAATAGTAGCAATTGTAGGTTCTGGCTTCAGCTCTGTAGAAGTCGCATCGAGTCTTTATAGCGAAGCTAAGAAGGTCTACCATTTTGCAAAAAATAATCTTTGGCTCTCTCCAAAAGCACTCTCCATATCCAACAAAAAAACCCCTATAGATTTAGTGTTCTTTCGCAACTGTATAAAGAATTCCCTACCAAAAGAATTAATTTGCTCAGATGAAATCCACACATCCAGAATCACACATCAAGATGTTCTGCCATTTCTACACCTTGACCTAAATACAGCCTCTAACCCAACTATTATGGTTATATCAGACATCTATGCAAATTTGATTAATTCCAAACAAGTCACTATCGTTACTGACCCAGTAAGAAGCTTATATAAAAACACTATTATCTGTGATCATAGTACATATCATGTCGATGCTATAATTTTCTGTACGGGTTTTCTTTCAAACTTTCCATTTTTCAGTCAAGATATCCTTAAAAAAATCAATTTTAATCCTACTAGTGACACCCACACACTCCATCTTTATGAATCGATGTTCCACCCAAATCTTCCTAATTTAGCTTTCGTCGGGTTTGAAAAAAATTCATATTCCGGCATTGTAGAACTTCAAGCAAGATGGGCTATTCTGTCTTTTATCCTTCCTGATATATTTCTTCCAAAAGCAGAGACCCTGAAAAAAGCTCTCTCGGACTCTAAAAATCAAATAGTATCCAAAGATTCGATTAAGACTTTTTACGCAAACTATGTATCTCGTCTCAAATTCTTAGCTAAGTCCATTGGCGTTGATCCAGATTTCGATGATCCCAAACTAAAAAATTGTCCACTAATTCCCGCTATATTCAGACTAAAAGGGTCTTATGCTACTCCTGAGATTGCAAAGGAAACTATTAATCAGTGTTTAGAATACTTAAACAAACCGCAACTAGATTAACGTCGTTGAGCTCTTCTTGATCATTCTTCAAACAAATGAACATCTAACCTTTGCAATAGCTAGACGTTGTATTTTCTAAATCTTTCTTGTATTTACACTAAGCAAATGCAAATTTAACCACCTCTTTTCAAGATGGATGAAAAAGAAGACACCTATTTCAAAAACCTATAGTTTCAAGTGATCTAGATAACGTCTTACAAATTTTGCTCAGGAGGATTAGTAAAAACGCCGGTATACAAACTGGTAAATCTCTCCAAATCAACTCAGCCATTAAACTTAAAAAAAACAAACTGTTAGCTTTTCTAAAAAGCTCAAGAAGATGGAAATTAGCGGTTTACGATATTTTTATCTGTAAATTTTAACATCAGATGTTAAAATTTACAGACCTTTACAATTAGAAGAGTTTGTGTTTTTCTAAATGTTTTGTTTATTTACACTGAACAAAAGCAGCTATAACTGACACTTTTTTCAGATGGAAGAAAAGCAAGACACCCCATATCAACAACCTTTAGTTTCTAGTTATCTAGATAGCGTTTTACAAATTTTTCTTTGGAGACGTTGCAAAAACTTTCCAAAACTCACTAGAGCAGTATCTCCTCTTTTAGCATGTCTTTCTGTGCTATTTGATTTTGTTTGTGGAATAGCTTCTATTTTAGAAATTTTTTTCAGAGGAATATATTTTTTGTTAAACGCCACTTATGCAACCGGTTTTAAACATCTTACTATGTCTCTTGTCGGAGCATTTTGTATTCTTCCTGTAAATCTTCCAATGACACTTGTTAGATTTTTCCAAAGAAGTTTTAGACTCATTGTTTCCCCTGAGAAAACTTCTTTAGATCTCCTAGATGAATATATAACTCTTTACTTTGAGTTCAAAGCTGCAAAATCACCGACTTAAAAGCTCTTTGAATTGAGCTACCTCAGACTCTAATTTAACACTCGAGGCATCAATTTCTTGAACCTGATGAGGATTAAGAATTTCAAAATATCTAAGTTTCTTCCCTAACTGTTTCGCTTTCAAAAAAATTTATCTGATCTACAAATCCAAAAACTTGCTAAAGCCTATGTCCCGGCTGAAGCAAACTATCCTCGTGGATTCCAAGAAATGGTAGAAGATATTAAACAAACAGATCCAAATTTTAGAAAATATTTAGGAGAATCAATCCCAAAAAAAACATGGATCGATGAAATACAAATTTTACAAAATTTTTCTGCACCCTTAATGTACCTTCTAAGAGAACAAGATGGCTTTATCAATTCCTCAGAATATAAAAAGTATCTAATAAAAAATGGCATTGAAACGTCCTGCATCAAGATCCTTCAAGAATCAGGCCATTGTCCTCACCTTAGCATACCTAAAGAATTCACAGACTGCATTTTGTCATTCATGGATGAACTAAGCCGATAAAATAAGATCCTTTACAAATCCTCATCCAGCTTAGCCTAGCTGGGCACTCTCTGTTTTTTTAAAATACTAGATCAAAAAAAAAGCAGCTAAGAAATCATCTTAGCTGCCTTTAAAATACAAACTCCGGATGTAAGATTCGAACTTACGACCAACGGATTAACAGTCCGCTGCTCTACCGCTGAGCTAATCCGGAATAGTGCCCCAGATCTTAGCCTAAGGCAATCTTTTTAAGCAATAGTTGATTTTTCTATTTCTATAGAGAATCTAATAAAATTCGACAAAAGCTCACTTATATAGCTATCGAAAGAGATTTTGTGAGAATTTATTGATTCAACACCTTTTTTCAACCCACTGATATTAAAGTTTTTAACAATAGAGATTAAACATTTTACAACCACTCTATATTTAATGTAAAATATATAATTAAAATATTTTTTACTATATATATCTAGCAAGTATCTTTTGTTTAACATTAGATTGTTTAACTTAAATAAGCTTAATGATACAATATATAATAATTTTTTCAAAAGACTGCAATAGCCTTTTGTTACGCTGGGAATGGCTTTTAACGTATGGAGTTACATACATATAATTTTTAATACATAAAAAAAATAGGAGAGTTTATGTCATCAGTACATGAGCAACCAATATTAAATGCAGAGCAGTTAACTCAGGTCCAAGAACATATAGTTAGCTTACAAGGTAATATCGAAGAAAAAGCTGCAACCATTAACGATCTTCAATTAAAGGTTCATCACCTAGAAGCGCGAAGTGATGACCTGCTAGGACAGCTTGACAGTTCTGAAGTAGCAAGGTCCGAACTAGAAGAGACTATTGACTCACAAAAAGCAGAACTATTAGAGCATCAAAAGGAACTTAAAAACCTTCACTCTCAATTAAAAGAGAAAACAATAACTATATCTGAAATGCAGACAAGCATAGAAGAACAAGAAGCGCTTAATAGTGAAGATTCTGAAAAACTCTCTTTATTACAGAGTACAATTACTGATTTGAATGACGAGGTCAAATCCTTAAATGGCGATATTGGTGCAAAAAAATCTGAAATATTTAAATTAGAGAAGGAATTAAATCGTTTAGAATCTTCAAGCGAAGAGCAAGTAACTCTTTTAAATGGTCGTGTTGAAAACCTTACAGCAAGCTTACAAGTAGCTCATGATGAAATAACATCAAAAGCTGAACAAATTAAGCAGTTAAAAGCTGTTTTAAGTGAAAGAGCTGATACCATCGACGAACAAGCCGGTAAAATTTCAGAGCTTCAAAGAGCTTCTTCTCCAGACGCTTCAGGTCGCGATTCAGGAGTTGCTACTCCTCCAACACTAGACACTTCAATAACCTTAGCTGATGAAATGACTGTTCAAACACAAACAGATGAAATTAGAGCGCTAAAAGAGGAGCTAGAAAAAACGAAAACACAACTTGCTGCTGCAAATAAAGCTAATGCAGCTTTTCAAAAATCAAGCACATGCGATATGACAAAATTTGGACTAGCTGCTCTCGGCGGATTTGTTGTCTCAGGCTTGACAGCTTACGCAATTAAATAATGTAAATTCTCACTCAAAACCATGAGACTTGGGCCAGCTTAAAAACTGGCCCATTTTTTTATCCTTACTATAACGCCAGGTTTGGCTTTGCTCAATTATGCATATCACTGCTATCTTAGTCAGAGATTTTTCGAAGGTATAGATTATGGCAGTGCAAGAGGTAGAAGAGCATACCCTTTATGGGAGTATTGAAAATATCGTATTTTCAAGTGATGAGACCGGATTTACGGTAGCAAGTCTTAAATCCTCAGATTCAGATGATTTAATCTCATTAGTTGGAATTATGCCAACCATTCAAGCTGGAGAGGCCATTTTTTGCAAAGGCCTATGGAAATATCATCCTAGACACGGTCGACAGTTTGAAGTTAAAAGCTATGAGCAAAAAGAACCTATAGACATTGCTGGCATCCAGAAGTATTTAGAGTCGGGCCTTATAAAGGGCATAGGTCCAACATACGCCAGACGTATCGTTTCCAAGTTTGGTCTAAATACCTTAAAAATCATCGATGAAAGTCCAAAACGTTTATCAGAGATCGAAGGAATAGGAAAACGTCGAATAGATCAAATCATTAAAAACTGGGGAGACCAAAAATCCCTAAGAGATGTCATGATCTTTTTACAGACGCACCAAGTCAGACCTTCTTTAGCACAAAAAATTTATAAAATATATGGGGACAAAAGCATTGAAAAAGTCAAAGACAACCCCTATGCCCTTGCTAGAACAATTTTTGGTGTAGGATTCAAGACAGCTGATACTATAGCTCAAAGCTTGAGCATTCCCAAAAATTCACCTAAAAGAATTGAAGCTGCTATTGAATACTGCCTTTGGGAGTTGTCCTCTCAAGGCCATGTTTGTTACCCCTTTGAGGAACTTAAAGAAGAAGTCGCAAAGCTCTTAGAATTAGATGCTGATTTAATTCCTCCTTGTTTAGAAAGTTTAGAGCATAACCAAAGAGTGGTCATAAAAGCCCTAGACGATGGGACCCGTTTTGTTTTTGTTACTCCCCTATATTTTTCAGAAATTGGGATTGCCAAAGAAATTGAACGGATAAAACAAGGATCGTGTTGTATCCGAGATATAGATTTAGAAAAAGGAGCTCTTTGGATCGAGAGCAAAATGAGAATTAAATTAGCCGAGCAGCAAAAAAAGGCCTTGCAAGAGGCTTTTAAACAGAAATTTCTCATTATTACTGGAGGCCCTGGAACAGGAAAAAGCACCATCACAAATGGTATTTTGAAAATCAGTGAAAAGCTTACATCAAAGATATTGCTAGCAGCTCCAACTGGAAGAGCTGCAAAAAGATTATCTGAGATCACCTGGAAGAAAGCTTTTACAATCCATGCCTTACTTGAGTTCGACTTTACGAGTAGAGGTTTTAAAAAAGACAAAGATAATCCCTTAAAGTGTGACCTCTTGATTGTCGACGAAGCCTCGATGATTGACACACAGCTGATGTATAATTTACTAAAAGCTATTCCAGACAATGCCCGAGTGATCTTTATAGGAGATGTTGACCAGCTTCCAAGTGTTGGTCCTGGATGCGTTTTAAAAGACATGATAGATTCTGAAACCCTTCCCGTTCAATTTCTATCACACATTTATAGACAAGCCAAAGGCTCAAAAATTATCACAAATTCCCATAGCATTAACAAGGGATATTTCCCCGATCTTTCGAATCCACCTGGAACAGATTTTATTTATATTGAATCCGACGATCCTGAAGATATTTGCCAAAAGATTTTACATCTCACCTGTGATGAACTGCCTAGAAAATATGGTTTTAATACATTCCAAGACATACAAGTTCTATCCCCAATGAAAAAAGGAGGAGCTGGTACAGAAAACCTCAACCACCTACTCCAAAAACATCTCACCCCTTCTAAAACTCCCCTATTAAAAATGGGAAGAGAGTTTCATCTAGGTGACAAGGTCATGCAGATCAAAAACAATTATGATAAGAAAGTTTACAACGGTGATGTTGGAATCATTGAAGCAATCGACACTATAGATCAAGAGATTAGGGTAATTTTTGACAAAGAGTCTGTTATCTATGATTTTTCCGAGCTTGACGAGCTGATCTTAGCGTATGCTGTGTCTATCCACAAATATCAAGGAAGTGAGTGTCCCTGTATTATCATGCCAATCCACACCTCTCATTTTAAACTCTTATTTAAAAACCTTCTCTACACTGGAATCACTCGAGGAAAAAAATTGGTGATCATTGTAGGCTCAAAAAAAGCTTTAGCAATAGCTATCAAAAATGACAAAAGTTTAAAAAGGCATAGTGGGCTAAAACACTTCCTCACTCATTAAATGGATAGAGCTTCTAAAAACCCTTCATTTTTTCTTTCCTTTGAGTTAGTATTTTCGAGCTAATCAAAAATTTTCATGCTTAAAAGGAATTAATCTCTGTGTCATTTCAACCAAATCTATATCCATACATGCCCGTCTGTTGGCAAACCCCATTCACTGTTTACCCACCACAAGTTAGACTTTCAGAGCAAGACAGAAAAATTCAAACGATTGCAAACCATCTATTTCCTAACCTAGATGTTCCTGCTCAAAATTTAAAAGATGCCTTAAGTGGCTTTGAAATCATAAAATTTTTGGGGAAAGGCGGCAGTGCAGTTGTTATTAAAGTCAAACTGAGTGAACAAGAAATGGCTTTAAAGATTGCAGTTAGTTCTTCTCTAAATGGCCTTCTGGAATTAGAATCTATTAACCACGAGCGCCTTTATGAAACTTGTCCAGAGTTTATTCTTAAGCCAAATCAGCTCTTTAATATTGCCATTCGTAACCAATTCGGTGCTGTCTATACCAGATCTGTACTTCCAATGAAAGTCGGAGGACAAACACTTTTTGATGTATTTCTTTCCAAAGATACTCCTAGAGTTGTTCCTTTTTTTGAGATCATCTCTTTTACTTCACAATACTTAGATTTCTGTCAAAAACTAGAGGATAATGGTTTAGCAAAAGCCGACATCCACCCTAGAAATATTTTGTGCGAAGGGCACCCAGAAGGGTTGAAGTATAAATTCATAGACCACGTTGAAGTCGGTGAAATAAATCAAGATGCTCCAGGTCCTTATATGGTGACAAGAAACTTTAGAGCGCCTTCTGTTTATTTAGGTAAACACACACGATCTAATTATATGTTTCCTCTAGGCTGTATTCTTTATCAACTTATTACGGGAAGATATTTATTTACTACTGAACTAAAAGAAGAACCTAAAAGCAGTAGAATGCTACGCCACTTAAACAAAACATTTCTTTTTTGTGAAACACCTCCTAAAGAGTTTTTAGGTCTTTTGTTCGGACAGTTCCCTGAGCTACAATCAGATAATCCATCTCACAAATGCACCCCCTTTAAACCTATATTTGACAGCTTTATTGATTATCAGGGTAATGCAAGAGGTGATGCGCTTGGTAAAATACAAGAAGCTATGAATCACTCTATTAATAAGCATACTCTTTTATATTTGCCAGAAGACAAGGAAGCCAGAAGACAACTCAGCTTTGATTTACTAGAACTAATAGTATTGCTTACAAATTACACAAACCCTCCGTCGTTATCTGATATCAGGAACCACAAGGTCTTAAAAAACTATAATTGGGAAAACCCGTTAATAGAAAGTGCTTAAAAGCTTACTCTAAAATCGGTGAAACTTAAGCTATGAGATCTTTGATCCAGATAATAGCTCTTGATGATGTTTTTCTATTAGATCGTCTTCTAATTTTTTAAATAGAATTTCAGGAGCTAAAAGTTTTTGTAGTGGCAGCAACTCTGAATTTAATCCCTCAAATCCATAAGTTAATAAATCCTCTTTAAATCCAAGCATATTGAAAAGCTTCTCAGCTGTTTTTGGCATTACTGGGTAAGCCACTATACTTAAATGTCTAAGACAATCAAGAAGATGATAAATTGTTGTTTTCATCCTTGGAACTGATGAAAGCTCTTTTGCATCAACCCACGGTTTTTTATGGTCAAAATAAACGTTACCTATTTGACACATCTCCATAAAAATTTGAACAGCTTTTCTCAAACGATATTGAGAGACAGCCTTTCTGTAATCTTCCGTAAGCTGTTTGATATCTTTTATAAAATTTCGATCAACATCCTCTTCTTCAGATGGGGATGACACCGTTAAATCACAGTGCTTTTTAGAAAAAACAAAGGTTCTATTGACTAAGTTCCCGAACTTACCCACCAGCTCTGTGTTACATTTTGTTTGAAACTCTTTCCAAGAAAACTCTGCATCTGATGTCTCTGGAGCATTTGCTGCTAAATAGTATCTAATCTGATCTACATCGAAATCCTTTAAAAACTGGTGAATATCTATCGTCCACCCTGCAGATTTTGAAAATTGTTTACCTTCTAAGTTTAAAAACTCATTGGCAGGTATATCATCTACCAATTTATATGGAGTGTTTTGCCCCATACACATAGCTGGAAAGAAAATAGCATGGAATGGAATGTTATCTTTTCCTATAAAATTTACAAGCCTTGTTTCCGGATCTAGCCAATACCTTTCCCAAGCTGTAGGATCCTTATTTAGTTTTGCCCACTCTTGAGTTGCAGAGATATAACCAATTGGAGCATCAAACCAAACGTATAAAACCTTACCTTCTGTATTCTCTAAAGGTATTTTAACCCCCCAATCAGAATCTCTAGTTATTGCTCGTGGTTTTAGATCTTCTATATAAGACTGAACAAAATTTACCACGTTTGGTTTCCAGTCTTTTTTTGATAACCAACTTGTTAGTTTCTCTTTAAAAAGATCAAAGCGCATAAACCAATTTGTTGTCGGCTTTTTTACAAGATCTGAACCTGTAAGCTTTGACTTTGGAGAGATAAGATCTGTTGCTTCATATGATGCGCCACATACGATGCACTCATCTCCTCTTGCCTCTTTTGCCCCACATTTTGGACAAATCCCTTCAACATATCTATCAGCTAAAAATCTTTGGTCTTCTTCTGAAAAAAGCTGCTCTGTAACTTTTTCTTCAATATAACCATTTTCCAAAAGCTCAGAAAAAAAAGTTTGCGTAGGTTTTATATGACCTTCCCATGTTGTTCGTGAGTAATGATCAAAAGAAAAATTAAGTTTTTCGAAAAGTTCCTTATTCTCCTTATGAAACAAATCACTGTGCTCTTTAGGTGTTTTCTTTGCCTTCTCAGCACTTAGTGTTATCGCAACTCCATATTCATCAGAACCTGATATATACAATACATCATGTTTCTCAAGCCTCATTGCCCTTGAGAAACAATCTGCTGGCAAGTAAGCCCCAGCTAAATGACCAAAATGCAGCGTTCCATTTGAATATAGTAAAGCAGATGTAACTAAGTACTTTTTTTTCAAGTCGTATACCTATTGATTAGTTTGGTCAGTATTGGTTTTATCTAAAACATGATCTTCGAAGCTATGTAGGTTTGAATTTTTTTTAACTTCCTTCAAAACTGATTGCATTGAAGTTTCTTGTCCCGCTTTAACGTGGTTTCTAGCCATAGATATACTGTGCAAAGCTAGCTGAAAGTTGTCAGTAAACAACTTTGTTAATTCTTCATTTGTTAGTTCTTCATTTTGTTTCATCTCGTCTCCTTAAAGATAATTACAAAATTTTCTTTCTGTTTTCTTTATATAATTTTTTAATTCCTCGTAGGCAAGCTGCAGATCATCATTTGTCAAGATGAAATCAAATTCTTTAGCTTTTTCAATCTCATTTTGTGCCCACGAAAGCCTTTCTTTAATGTCTTGCATAGATTCACTCTCTCTATGCTTTAATCTATTTTCTAACTCATTAATGCTTGGTGGAATAACAAAGATAGAAACAACATCTAACTTAGATTTAACAGCCTGCGCCCCTTGTGTATCAATAACCAAAAACACATGCTTACCCTTTTCAAGCTCACTTTCAACAGAGCTTTTCAAAGTACCGTAGTAATTCGAAAACACCTTAGCGTACTCTAAAAATTCACCCTTAGATTTTTTACTCTCAAATTCTTCTTTTGAGAGAAATTCATAATCTTTTCCAGGAATCTCATAATCTCTTGGTTTCCTGGTAGTAGAACTCAGGCTTTTACAAACATCTTTAGGAAATTCACTTAAAAGCATCTCAACAAGTGTCGTCTTCCCCGCTCCCGCTGGAGCGCTAACAACAAAAGCAAGTCCCCTTTTAACCTTTCCTAAAAGCCCCATTTTTTACTCAATATTTTGAATTTGCTCTCGGATTTTCTCAATTCCACTTTTTAAACCTAAAGCCAGCGTTTTGACTTCGGTTAAAGAAGTTTTTGCCAAGATTGTATTCGACTCTCGGTTCATTTCAAGAACGATAAAATCAAGCTCTTTACCTATACTCATTTTATCTTTTTTAAGAGTTTCATAAAATTGCTTAAAATGTGAATCTAATCTAGCCAGCTCTTCTGAAACATCCACTTTATCTGCAAAAATAACAACTTCTCTTGCTATTCTATCATCCATATCATCGAAATGATGTCTCATTTTTTCTAATTTTTGCTCAAGTCTTTGTTCGTAAGTTTTTGATTCTGATTGAACTATTGGCTTTATCTCTTTAGCTAACCTTTCCAAGTTTTCCATGTGAGATAGTATATCTAATTCCAACTCTTTTCCTTCAGAATGTTTCATGGCTAAAAAATGATCACTAGCCACAGTGAACGCACTTTTAAGTTCTTCTAAATTCTCTGCAATAGTGTCTTCTTTAGAACGGGGTAATTTTTCAATTTGGGTTATAAGAAATGGTAGAGAAATATCTCTCGGATCAAGATCTATACAATTTGCAATCTCTTCCCACTTGCTTTTGAAACGTTTTAACTCTTCTACCTTTGGTAAACAAGCCTCTAAATCAACAGATGATAAATCTTTCATCAATTTAACTGTGACTTGACCTCTGGAGACTATATTTTTCACCCATTTTCTAATCTCAGTATCTAAAAAAAGCATTTCTTTAGGAAGAAATATAGACAAATCCAATCCTTTTCTATTCAAAGAATGAATCTCAAAAGTGAATTTTTGCTTTTGAAATGAAAAGCTGTGTCGACCATAAGCGGTCATACTTTTTGTCATGATAAACCTATTTTAGAAAAGCTGTTCTTGCACCTGTAGCGAAGATTTAATGGGCTCAAATGTCTTCCGGTGGATAGGACAAATTTTATGTTCTTTTATTGCTAAAAGGTGTTTTTTTGTTCCATATCCCATATTTGTTTCAAAGCCAAACATCGGCCACTGTTTATGGTAATTTCTCATAAGATCATCCCTAGTTTCTTTTGCTACAATAGATGCCGCTGCTATACTAACGGATCGACTATCGCCTTTCACAATAGTTTGCCCAGGAAGGTTCGTTGGTGGATATTGATTTCCATCCACTAGAAGATAATGAGGTTCTATATCTAAATCCTTTACAGCCTCAACCATAGCTAACATAGTGGCTTTTAATATGTTTAACTGATCGATTACTGCAGCATCTATAATTGAAACACCAACTTTGACATCGGGATGATTGATAATCTTTGTGTAAAGCTGATGCCTAACTTCAGGTTTTAAAACCTTACTATCGTTAATACCATCAATTTCTACATCAAATGGAAAAAAGCAGGCTGCTGCTACGACAGGTCCGGCTAAAGGTCCCCTTCCTGCCTCATCTATTCCGACTATATTCTTATAGCCTAAGTAGCTTGCCTGCTTCTCAAAAGTTCTAAGGTCATTCGATAAATCAAATCCTAAGTCCATTGACTTCCTTGTTAAATTTTCGCTTTTAAAGGAAAAGTTGTACTTATGGCTTAAGAATTATTGTCTTGAGTATCCTTACCTTCTTGAGTCTCTTTTGGCTCTTGGGACTGAGGTGCTTGCTTAGTTTCTACAACAGCGGCTTTCTTTGTTTTCTTTGCACCTAACAGTTCTTTAACCTTAGCTTTCTTACCAAAAGCTCCACGAATGTGATTTAGCTTAGCTTTTTTAACTTTACCTTTTCTCATCACTTCGATTTTCACAAGTCTTGGGCTATGCAGCGGATATACTCTATCCATCGCAGCTCCATAGGCAATTCTGTAAAGAGTGAATGTTTCAGAAAGACCATATCCTTTTCTAGCAACAACTGTTCCTGTTATAGCCTGGACTCTTTCTTTACTTCCTTCAATGATTTTAGAATGAACTTTCAGAGTATCTCCCACTCTAAATTCTGGAATATGGCTCTGTAGTTGTTCACTCTCGATCTGTTCAATGAGTGCGTTCTGGCTCATTTATTTACTCCTTTACTTATCTTAACTTTTTGATTTTAAAAGCTCGGGCCTAACCTTTTCAGTTTTTTCTCTAGCCACGTTCTGCCGCCAACTTTCTATCTTTCCATGATGCCCAGATAGTAAAACTTCTGGCACCTCTAATTCTTCTACCACTAATGGTTTTGTGTAGTGTGGGTGATCAAAAACACCTTGCTCATAAGAGTCCATCTTATTTGCATCTGGGTGTCCAATCACTCCGGGGACAAATCTCGCTACCGAGTCAACTAAGACTATGGCTGCGGGAGCCCCACTTGTCAATACATAGTCACCAATGCTGATCTCTTCGTCTACTTCCTTCGTAATGACTCTTTCATCAACCCCTTCATAATGACCACAAAGAACAACAAGCTGCTTCTTTTCAGATAACTCTCTACATTTCTTAGCAGTCAGAGGATTTCCCTGAGGAGAAAGGTACACTACGTGTGCTCCTTCTTGCTTGACATGTCTTATTGCATCTAAGACAGGCGGGGCCATGAGCACCATCCCAGGTCCACCACCATAAGGCCTATCATCTACAGTTTTATGTTTATCTGTTGCAAATTGCCTTATATCAACAAGCTCTATTTCAACTAACTTTTTATCTCTAGCCCTTTTTATCATGCTGACGTTGAAAGGGCTTTCGAAATACTTTGGAAACAACGACAAAATGGAAAATTTCATTTGTTAGTTTCCCAAAGTTCCTAAATTATTTTGCAGCTTTATTTTTTTTTCTTTGCTGGCATTTTTTTGCTCTAGCTAAAGCTTTTTTTTGCTTAAACTCTTTGATGACTTCTGGAGCTTTTTGAGCTACAAGAGATTGAGCTTTTTCTGTCAACTGAGCACCTTTGTCAAGCCAGTAAGCGATTCTTTCAGATTTAACGTCGACAACTTCACCTGTTGTTTCACATGGCTGATACCAACCCACCATTTCAACATATTTCCCATCTCTCGGTGATTTAGAATCAGATACGACAAGTCTGTACGCTAAACGATTTTTTCTACCCTGTTGTCTCAATCGGATTTTTAATACCATGATATATTATCTCCCATAAGGTTTTTCCAGCGAATTTTAATACAAAGGGGTTAAAAATTCGACAAAATTAATTTCATATCTTCATTTTTTTCTAAAAAGACTACTTTTTTGAATCAAACTGCTTCATAAAATTTGGATCTTTCAAAAATTTCTTTTTCATCTTTGGCATTTGCTTCATCATTTGCTTCAGCCTTTTGAAGCCTTTAACCATTTTATTGACATCATCGATCGAACAACCACTCCCCCTAGCTATCCTTCTTCTTCTCGGCGGAAGCAGTTCATCAAGGCCTAAACGCTCACGTTTAGTCATCGCAAGAATCATCGCTTCTAACCTACTAAATTCTTTATCAGAAAAATCTAATTGATCAAGAGAAGGAAGACCTGGAATCATCTTTAAAAGCCCTTTAAAAGAGCCCATTTTTTTAATTTTAGACATCTGCTTAAGATAATCATCATAGGTAAATGACGCCTTAAGCATTTTTTGCTCCATTTCTAGAGATTCTTTCTCATCAATATGCTTTTGAGCTTTTTTAACTAGATTAATAACATCGCCCATTCCCAAGATACGGTCAGCCATCGAGTGAGGATTGAATACCTGGAAATCTTGAACCCTTTCTCCAATACCTTCAAATTTTAGGGGTTTTTTCGTAACCTCTTTAATAGAAATCGCCGCACCAGCTCTAGCGTTACCATCTAGCATTGTTAAAATACTTCCGGTTATGCCTATTTTTTGATCAAATTCAGCTGCTGTTTTTACAGCATCTTGACCCGTTGTTGCACTTGCTACAAACAAAACTTCATGAGGCTCTGTTACATCTTTAATCTTTTTTAACTCTTTCATTAGCTCGTCATCGATATGCAAACGCCCCGCAGTATCGACAATGACAACATCAAAACCTTCTTTTTTAGCCTTTTTCATCGCTTCTTTAGCAACTTTTACTGGATTTTTCTCTCCTTCAACAGAAAAAACCTCTACATTAATCTGTTGTCCTAAAGTTTTTAGCTGAAGAGCTGCCGCAGGTCTTTGTAAATCACAAGCTACAAGCAGAGGTTTTTTTTCTTTCTCTAATGAGAGCATAGACGCTAATTTTGCAGCCTGAGTTGTTTTACCATTCCCCTGAAGACCACATAACAGAATAACCGATGGGTAAGACGACAAATGAAGGCTCGATTCTTCCGAACCCATCAATTCAACAAGTTCTTTATGAACAATTGAAATAAACTGATCTCCAGGCGAGACCGACTTTAACACCTCTTCACCTAGGATTTTTTCTTTCACTTTCTTTATAAAACTTGAAGCTACAGAAAAGTTTACATCGGCATCTAAGAGCGCTAATCTAACTTCTTTAACTGCTTTAGAAATATTATCTTCATCGAATGTCTTCACGCTCTTTAAACGTGAAAAAAGATCTTGAAATTTTTCAGTTAACTGCCCAAACATGATTAAAAAGGCCCCTTATCGACTCATTTTCAAGCAACTAGGTTAGTCGATCAAATTATTCAATTTCAAGGAAAAAGAACCGATCTAATCCTGAGAGATCGGTTTTAAACTCTAAATTAGAAAATGGATGCTTTAAAAAAATTTTTTCCAACGGTCTTTTTTGCTTATAACCAATCTCGAAGGCTACAAAAGTCTTTGAATGACAAACCTCTGGCAACATTTCAGCCATTCGTTTGTATAGAGCCAACCCATTATCTTCTGCTACTAAGGCAATAGCTGGCTCAAAATTCTTTACACTCGACTCTACTTCATCGTATTCGTCTATTGAGATATAAGGAGGATTACAAACAATTAAATCTGCCTTTTTTCCAACAAGAGGCTTTAAAAGATCTCCCTGACAAAAAGTTACATCTAAGTCGTTGATTTTAGCGTTTTCTTTAGCAACAGCTAATGCTTTTTCAGAGATATCAGACAGTGACACATTAGCCTTAGGAAAGTTTTTTTTTAAAGAAAGACCCATGGCGCCAGAACCACAACATATGTCAAAAATATTGTTTATTTCTCTCCCTTGACATTTTTGAATGATCTCGTGCATCAAAAGCTCTGTTTCTTGCCTTGGGATTAAAACATCTCGATTAACTTTAAGTTTGAGCCCATAAAAGTCCTTAACCCCAAGAATATAATCTAGCGGCTCACCACTTTTCAACCTTGCCAATAAAGGCAGAAGCCTATCTTTACAAGAAAGCAATTCATTCGCCGAAAACGTTTGCAAAAAAGGATCGGGATTAGTTGAGACATATTTTAGCAAAGTAGCAAAATCCCTCTTAGCAACACCAAAGCTGGAATTTATATCCCGAAAAAAATGTTCGTAGGGAGTCATAGCTAGTTTGAAAGTTTTTGATGATGAAAGAAAGCAACAAGACCTTCAACAATTTCATCTAGAGAGCCTTCCATGACCTGATCTAGTTTATAAAGCGTTAAGTCTATCCTATGATCTGTCACTCTATTTTGAGGAAAGTTATACGTTCTAATTCTTTCAGATCTGTCACCAGACCCAACCTGAGAAGATCTTAAAGAAGATCTTTCCTTTTCCTCTTTTCGTCGCTTTTCTTCAACTATTTTTGCCTGTAAAAGACGAAGTGCTTTATCTCTATTTTTATGCTGGGACCTTTCTTCTTGGCAGTATGCGACAGTTCCTGAAGGAATATGCGTAATCCTAACCGCGGAATCTGTTGTATTGACATGTTGCCCACCAGCACCTGATGCTCTATAGGTATCAATTCTAAGATCTTTTTCGTCTAAAGTAATCTGCTCTTCCTCTGATGGCTCCAAAAGAACAGCAACGGTAATAGCAGATGTATGCACACGCCCTTGAGTTTCAGTTACCGGAACTCTCTGCACTCTGTGAGTCCCAGCTTCATATTGCATAAGCCTGTGGACGTTTGTTCCAGAAAGAACCATAATATATTCTTTATATCCACCTGACTCCGACTCGGAGCAGGAAAGTAGCTCAATAGACCATTTGTGCGCATCTGCAAAGAGCTTGTACATCCTAACACAGTCTCCCACGAAAATAGCAGCTTCATCACCACCGGTCCCGGCTCTGAGCTCCATAATGATATTTCTACTATCATTCGGATCTGGGGGTACAAGTAGCGTTTCTACTTTTTTTTCTAAGACTGGAATATTCTGAGTTAAAGAGCCTATCTCTTCTTTTAGAAATGCAATTAATTCCGAATCCGATTCTGAAGCTAAAAGTTCTCTGTTTTCTTCAAGTTCAGTGCGCGCTTTTGAAAGCTCTTCATACGCATCTTTTAGGCTGGAAAGATACGAATGTTCAGCAGCCAATTCTTTGTACTTTGACTGATCAGACAAGGTTTCAGGATCTGCGAGCTTCTTCTCAACTTCTTCAAATCTAGCAAGAAGCCCTTCGATTTTTTTTTGCATAAATGGTCACGAAAAAAGGGATTATTCAGCAGAATCTGTTTTCTTTTTTGTTGGAGCTTTTTTTGCTGGAGCTTTTTTAGGAGCCTTTTTCTCAGCAGTATCCTTTTTTTCGGAAGCTTTTTTAGTTGTTGCCACTTTCTTTGCAGCAGGCTTTTTCTTCGCTTCTTTTTCTTTCTCTTTCTTCTCTTTTTCAGCTTCTGCTAGTTTTTCAACTTGCTTCTTCTTGTTGTCGTATCTCTTTTTAAACTTATCGACACGGCCTTCTGTATCCAAGAACTGCTGACTTCCTGTGAAAAAAGGATGGGATTTAGATGAAATAGGCACTTTATATGCTGGGTATTCCTTGCCCTCAAAGACTTCTGTTTCAGTAGGCTTTAACGTACTACCACAAATAAACCTATGTCCTGTAGCTGTATCAATAAAAAGTACTTCTTGATAATCTGGATGACCTTTCTTTTTCATTTTTCTTCACCTTAAAACTTTAATGGGCTTACACCAATATAATATTCAAGCGACTAGGGTATCTTAAAAAACCTGTTTAGAACAAGTCTTTTCTTTATGGAGACAGCTTTAAAATATCTTATAAATCCTAGGTTTGCTAACAATAAGCCAATTTGAGATACTACCTGTTTAAAACTTTAGAAAATTTTAGAAAGAGAATTATGAGATTTTATAGAAGTGGAAGTATCCTCACGGATCGCTTAGGACCCGTTAAATTTGTTGTTATCCTAACAGTTATTTTAAGTTTGTTTGCCACCCTTTGTGATGCAATCTTTCCTCAAGTTTTAAAAATCCCAAGCCCTCAAGCTTGGTTAAGTTTATCCTACTGGGGACTAAAACACTATTTCATATGGCAAGTGGTAACTCATTTTTTAATAACGCAAGTCTCTGGAGGATTTTCTATTCCCCAACTTCTATTTCTAGCGTTAAATATGTACTTTGTATGGGTTGTTGGATCTTCTATGGTTCAAATGAAAGGCGTCAAGCATTTCCTCTCTCTATATCTTGGAGGAGGGCTTTTTACGGGCATCTTAATAAGCTTTGTGATCCTTTCAACAAAATATTTAGGCTTCATCTCAGGAACAACTCCAGCCCTTTACGCTCTTCTTACAGCTTGGATGATCTTAATGCCCGAGATTCAGGTTTTAGTATTTTTCGCAATTCCAATGAAGGTCAAATGGCTTATCACAGGCATTCTAGCCATGAATTTCCTAGTTGATATTTCAAATGGACAATTTTTCAATTCTCTTCTTTTATTAATTCCTGTCGTATATGGCTACTTTTACGCTTTAATTATTTGGAAAACACACAGCCCATATAAGATATTTTACAACTTTGAAAAAGTTGTGATAAGACTAGCAGACAAATTAGAAACTAGACTTCAGAAATCTCAATCAACTATTGATCCATTCTCAAATTCATCTAAAATTTACGATTTCAAAACCGGAAGGCTCATTTTATCTGATCAAGAGTTTATGGATGCCTGTTTAGAAAAAATTTCAAAACATGGAAGACACTCTCTTTCATTTATCGAAAAATGGCGCATGCGGCGAATAAGCAAGAGAAGAAAAAAGCAGTCTAAAAACTAACTGAGCTAGCAAGAAGTGCCATACGGGCAGACAAAAGGCCTTCCAGCACACCCTCTTCATATCGAAAAAAGGGATGGTTTTCAAGCTCTGGAAAGTCGTTTGGCTGCAAAATATCGTCAGGAGTGAGATGCGGGACAAGAGTCCTACCAAATTCAAAAAGTTTCTTTCTTTGAAGCTCGATCATTTCATCTAAGATTTCAATCATCATTTACCTCACGCCTTTCTTTAAAAAATTGTTTTAACAGCGAGGCGGACTCTTCTTTTAAAACCTCTCCTGTCACCTCAAGATTATGTATAGGATGTTTGCACTCTAGTAAATTTTGCCAACTCCCGCAGGCTCCATGTCTGAAGTCGTGAGCGCCCCAAACTAACCTTTTAAGTCTAGATAAAAACATTGCCCCAAGACACATTGAGCAAGGCTCTACCGTGGTATAGAGAGTACAATCTAAAAGACGCCAATTTCCAAGCTGCTGAGAAGCTCTTTGGATACAAAGCATCTCCGCATGGGCTGTAGCGTCTTTATACGACTCTACAAGATTGTGAGAAGATGCTATAATCTCATGATTACCATCAACAATTACCGCCCCAATAGGCACCTCAGCAACCTCAAAGGCACTAGAGGCCTGTTTAAGAGCCTCTTTCATGAATTTTTCGTCTAATTCAGTTTGATTAGTCATACAACACAATAAAAAATTAAATATTACAAATAAATTTTTTTGGCACTATTTTTTAAAAAAAGTAACTTCACAATCCTACCACAGATAAAAATTTAAATTGAAGCTCGAGAATTCAAAATACCTTTCTACACAGGCTTTTACGTTGATCGTATAAACACTCGTATGATACAATTGTTGCAAGTGTAGATCATATTTTACATATATTTTTGTCATAAGTATAACTCTCATAAAGGAGAGGAGAATAATGTCTTTAGATAAAGGAACAAAAGAAGAAATCACAAAAAAGTTCCAGCTCCATGAAAAGGATACTGGATCTGCAGATGTTCAGATAGCAATTCTTACAGAAAGAATCGCTGAGCTGACAGAGCATTTAAAGCTAGCTCCTAAGGACCATAGCTCAAGACTTGCTCTTTTAAAGCTTGTTGGACAACGACGTAAGCTATTGGATTATCTTAATTCAACAGATACGAAGAGATATCAAAACCTAATCACTCGTCTAAAACTACGAAAGTAAATTTTAGCTTTGTGAATTTCTGATTTATAAGCGCTAGGCAACCTTTGTCTAGCGCTTTTTTTTCACCTATCTGTTTAATCTATCGAAAAAATAGTTTGATCTTGTTAAAATCCAATCCTTCATAAAACCCTCCTATGGGCGTCCTATGACACTTAGAACCGTTTTATTTCTATAGACTCTTTCAAATTATAATTTGGAAGGGTCTATAGGAATGGAATCAACCAAGTTTCAACCCGCCTATAGATATCAACAAGGAGAAACAACATTGTTTGAAGAAAAAAAAGCATCCGTTTCGATTGGCGGAAAGGAAATTGTCTTTGAAACCGGAAAAGTAGCCAGACAAGCTGGCGGTTCTGTTATTGTTCGATGTGGAGACACAGTCGTATTGTCAACAGCATGTAGCGCTAAAGAAGCTTCTGATTCGGTTGATTTTTTACCTTTGAGAGTAGACTACTTTGAAAAATTTTCATCTGCAGGAAAAACTCTTGGTGGCTTTATCAAAAGAGAAGGAAAACCAACTGAAAAAGAAATATTAACCTGCAGACTTATCGACAGACCTATTCGTCCGATGTTTACTGAAGGTTATTATAAAGAAACCCAGGTACTTTCATACGTCTTATCATTCGACGGAGAAACAGCTCCAGAGATTCTATCAATATGCGCAGCTTCTGCAGCTCTTGTAATTTCTGATATCCCGTTAATTAAACCAATTGCAGCTGTCAGAGTTGGAATGATCAATGAAGAGTTTGTTATTAATCCAACTCTAGAGCAGATGAAAGACTCATCTCTTGATCTTGTATTAGCTGGTACTGAAGATGCTATCTTAATGATTGAAGGTTATTGCGACTTTTTGACCGAAGAGCAGCTTATAGAAGCTGTTGAAGAAGGCCATACCGCAATCAAAAGCATCTGTGAATGCCTCTTAGATTTTCAAAAGCTAGCTGGTAAGCCAAAAAATCTTGAAGGATTGAGACTTATTCCTGATGAACTATTAAGTGATATAGAAGCTTTATCAAAAGATAAAATTAATGAAGCTCTCCATATTAGTTCAAAAGCTGAGAGAGAAGAGGCCTTTGAGTCCATCAAAACTCATGTTATGGACACTTTATTTCCTAAATCAGACGATGAACCTAAATACAATCCAGTAGACGCTAAGATCGCTTTTAAAAAGTTTTCTGCAAAACTAATGAGAGAAAAAGTTCTAGATACAAGCATTCGTTCTGATGGAAGAAAAACCAACGAAGTTCGTCCAATTGCAATTGAAAATAGCTTCTTACCAAGAACTCATGGAAGCAGCCTTTTCACAAGAGGAGAAACTCAATCTATAGCCGTTTGTACGCTTGGTGGGAAAAATGCAGGTCAACGCTATGAAACTCTAGTAGAAGACAATGTAAGAACATTTTACCTACAGTATTCATTCCCTCCATTTTCCGTTGGAGAAGCTGGAAGGATCGGACCTCCAGGAAGACGTGAAGTTGGACATGGAAAGTTAGCTGAAAGATCTCTACTAGCTATAGTTCCTTCTCAGGATAAATTTCCATACACCATTCGCCTAGAGTCAAACATCACAGAGTCTAATGGATCTTCTTCTATGGCCTCAATATGCGGTGGATGTTTAGCTATGATGGACGCTGGAGTTCCAATTGAAAAACCAATAGCTGGTATTGCTATGGGTCTAATTTTAGAAGACGAGAAGTTCACTATTCTATCTGACATTTTAGGAATGGAAGATGCTCTAGGAGACATGGACTTCAAAGTAGCTGGAGATGCTCACGGAATTAGCGCTTTCCAACTTGATATTAAAATCGAAGGAATTTCAAAAGAAATCATGAAAGCAGCTCTTGCGCAAGCTAAAGAAGGAAGACTTCACATTCTAAATAAAATGTTAGAAGCTTGCCCAACAGCAAATAACCAACTTTCAGCATATGCTCCAAGAATTGAAAGAATCCAAGTCAAGCCAAGCAAGATTGCTGTGGTTATTGGCCCTGGAGGAAAACAAATCAGAGCTATTATTGATGAAACAGGCGTTGAGATCGACATTGATGATGATGGAATCGTCAACATCGTTTCAAACGATAGAAACTCTATGGAAAAAGCTAAAAACATCATTCATGAACTAACAGCTGATGTAGAAATTGGCAAGACCTACAAAGGTAAAATTGTATCCGTTGTTCCTTTTGGAATTTTCGTTGCAATTTATAGCAAAGAAGGTCTTTGTCATATTTCAGAGCTAGCTCATGAAAGAATAGAAGAGATTAGCTCTATATTCAAAGAAGGCGACTATATCGATGTCAAAGTCATAGATATCAACGATAGAGGTCAAATAAAACTTTCTCATAAAGCTTTATTACCTCAGCCAAACAAAAAGTAAGATTAAACTCTGACGTGAGTTAAATTTCAAAAGGCAGTTAGGGTTACCTAACTGCCTTTTTTTTATACTAGCTTGAATTTTTCTAGCTAGAGAGTGTTTAAAAGCTATATTTCCCCTCAACTCCAGCTTGGAAATTGTTGTAATTTTTCCCAAGTTCCGCTTTAAAAAAACCTGTTAGTATTTTTTTACAATCTTTTGAAACCGCTGAAAAAGTAAGGCCGGGAGAAAACAAGTTTCTATCAGGGTAGTATCCCTTTGTTTTGAATTTGTCATCAAAAGAAACAAATTTTGAATAAAAATTAGCTCCTGCAAATCGTTCTTCTCTGACCCAACTTAAATTTAAATCCCCAGTAAATTTAAAACCTGATTCTAGTAGAACGCATAACATAGTCTTTAATCCTAACTCATTTCTAAAGATCTTTGGATGAGTCCTATTTACTTTTAAATTCAACTCACCTGCACCCTTTTCTAAAAAACTATCTTCAGTTTGAAAAAGAACATCCATGCTATTAAAAGGTCTAAAAAGCAGACGACTAAAACTGATATTATAACCTCCATCTAAATGAAGAAGCACCTGATTTCCTGTATGTCTATTTTTTGCGGTAAGATTTACATTTGTGTATTTGATGTTTCTATCTGCATGGTAAGTGTTCCACCCACCAGAACATGAAAAGTTTAACGACCCCTTCTCCCATATAAAAGATGAGTAACCTCCAATATAACAGCTTGTAATTTCACCACTTCCTTGCGAGCTTTTCCAATCCGTCTTTGTTGATGATCCTCCTGCATAGAGTCCTAAATAGAACCAATCCAAGACATTCGAATCAAGTCCTGCTGATCCAATCCAGGAATTATTTTCGTACCCTATATACGGATTTTGATTAAGAGTTAACGTATCTTGATCTTGCCAAGTATTTGTGACCTGTCCCCAAAGATTCACCTTGGGCTCTTCTTCTTTTACACAGCAATTTCTCTCCTCAACAAGTCCATTGAACCTATTTTCTAACCCTCTTTGCAGAGCAAAAAAGGTGTTTTGTTGCGCAATAGTCTGCCCTTTTAGCTGCTCTGGTGTCATTTGGTCTAAAGCTATTTGAATTTCAGCTTCCGTTAGGTCCTCTAGGTTTGAAAGGATACTGCTCCATCCTGGTAAATTAGCTGAGTTAATAAGGTCTAAAACTGCTCCGACTTGTTCGCTATTAGAATTTTTAGCCATTTCCACAAAGGTCTTTTCTGTATACAAAAGCTGAACAAGCTTATTCGTGTAAGAAAGCTCTCCAGATGAAAAAGCAGACGTAAAAATTAAATTTGTAAACTCTCCAGTGATCTTTCCAGATTGGCTTTCAATAAGTGTGTAGACCTTATCATGATCATAAACTCCTTTCTCAGCCTCTAGTTTTAGGGTAGTATTGTTTTTGATAAACACATTATTTTTAACAATAAGCTTATCTGCTTTATCTGGATTTATCTCTACAAGATAAGTAGACCCCGCTGATTGAGTATAGTCTCCATTTACTGTAATTGTTCCAATACTATTTCCAGGATTAAGTGTTCCTAGACACTCCACGGAATTGTTAACCTTTCCACCCCCTTTTAACGTCGCACCAGATAAAACCGTAAGAGGAGAGTTAATTTCTCCATTGACCGTCAATATCCCTTTCTCAACAATTGTTTTTCCTAAATAAGAACTTTTTCCTGTCAGGATTAAGTTCCCTTGTCCTTTTTTGGAAAAACTGCCGCTAGTCCCTAAAAATTTTCCAGAGTAAGTTACACTGTCTGAGCTAACATTTGCAGATACTGTTCCTGAAAGGCCAATATTATTACCAATGGCAATACCTGAGTCAAAATCAAGAGTTGTTCCAGAAGACATTGATAAATCGGCAGTTCCTATTGCTTTTGTTGACCCAAGAGTTAACTTTCCTTTTGTTACATTAATATTTCCACTAAACGAACTTTCTCCATCAAAAGTTAAATTTCCAGCTCCTCTTTTATAAAGGCTTCCGCTTCCTGATAGCTTTCCAGAAAAGGTTTGATTTCTCGAACTATTTATAGTTAGAGTGTTTGCTCCTATCGCAACCTCTCCTCCTTTAGAGCCTCCCCCTGAAAGACCTTTTATTGTTTGATCAAATCCATTTAGATCAAATACAGCTCCCGAAACGTTATCAAAAGTAAGTCCTGAGCTAAAAGAAATACCATCTGTTACCCCAAGCTTCAAACGTCCTTTTGAAATTGTCGTTCCTCCAGTAAAAGTATTTGCACCAGACAAGACTAATGTTCCAGCTCCTGTTTTTTCTAAACTTCCACTTTCACTTAAAACACCACTTAACGTTCCTGTCCCTGAACTAACCCCAATACCTGACGTACCCGCTAAACTAACGTTTGCACCAGTTGCAATCGAATCTACTAGCGCAAGTGTTGTTCCATCTGTTAAAGATACAACTCCAGATCCCAAAGCACTATTATCTTCAATTTGTAACGTCCCTTCTGAAATTGTCGTTCCTCCAGCAAAGGTATTTGCA
>JAUICV010000002.1 GCA_030427725.1 Chlamydiia bacterium
AAGGTAAGTTACTCATGTATTACTAACCCTTCCGCCACTAAGTCACAAGTGACTTCGTTCGACTTGCATGCCTCATCCACGCCGTCAGCATTCAATCTGAACCAAGATCAAATTCTCAGTAAAAAAATAAAATAAAATTCTTGACGAGAGCTTTTCGAGTTAAACTCGAATTGCTCAAGCTTTGACATAATTCGTAAGTCTTTTCACTTCTCTTTTACTTTCCAAAAATCCGACGTAAGTTCTTAGACTTACTGTTCTTAACTTGGGATGTTCTATCCTCAAAAAGATGACATTACAATACAAAACGCTCGAATTTATCGCAAACGTTTTGCGAAAAAAAATAAATAAAATAATTCTTACACCTCCTTTACAGCTTGTTTTTAAGCTGATTTTAGGCAGAAAAAAAGCCGCTATTCAAGCGGCTTTTTTTCTATGATTTGACAAGTAACTCTCTATGGACTTTCTATAGAAGTAAGTAGGCTCCCATTCCTGCAATAAAACCTAAAAATGCGGGAAGACTCGCCTTTTTTAAATACGTAAAAAAGTCGATCTTTTCTAATCCCATTAGAGCAACTCCTGCAGAAGATCCAATAATCAGGATGCTGCCTCCAGTACCTGCCGCGTAGGCGATCATAAGCCAAAGGCTTGAATCCATCGGGAATGTAGATAGATCATACATGCCCATTGTAGCGGCCACTAATGGAACGTTATCGATGATAGCTGAAAAAATCCCAATTAAAGATGCCATTATAGCCTGCGATTGGATATGAGAGTCCATCCATCTAGCAGCATGCTCTAAAAGTCCTGCGACCTCGAGAGCATCAACACTTAGTAATATCCCTAAGAAAAATAAAATACTTGAAACATCTACTTTTGTGAGAATATGAGGAACCCTTAAATGAGCTCGTTGCTCATATTTACAATGTAAAATATCAGTAACAAGCCAAAGTACGGCAAGAGCTATTAGCATCCCCATAAAAGGAGGCATCCCTGTAAGCCACTTAAAAATAGGAACAAATAGTAACGCGCTGATTCCTACTGTAAAGACGATCTTAGCCCCTGGCTCGATTCGCTCTTTGTGTAGATCAATAACAGGAGATGGGTACTCTCCTTTTAAAATAAACCAGTACGTTAGTAAAGGGACAATCATGCAAATCAAGCTTGGCAAGAAAAGTTCTGTCATAACCTTTAGTGTAGAGAGCTGCCCATTAATCCATAACATAGTTGTTGTTACATCTCCAATAGGAGTCCAAGCTCCTCCGGCATTTGCAGCAATAACCACCATACAAAGCAGTGTCAATCTATCGCGTTTGTTATGAATAAGCTTTCTCAATACTGAGATCATTAAAATTGTAGTTGTTAAGTTATCTAAAACAGCTGATAAGCAAAAAGCTGTCAGTGAGATAATGAGCAGCATCTTCCTTTTCGATTTCGTATGTAAATGCCTAATAACGACATTAAAGCCTCTATGAGTATCAATGATTTCTACGAGGGTCATTGCTCCAAGTAGAAAAAATAATATTTGAGAGACATCGCTTAACTTTTTACTTAGGAAGGTTAAACTGTGATCGGTAGAACTTGCATCTCCCACAAAATAAATAAGCCAACAAAGCACAGCCAATAAAAGAGCTACAGCTGTTTTATTTACTCTGAGGGAAAATTCAAATATTATGGCTATATACCCAAGACAGAAGACTCCAATAAGTATTAGAGCCGACAGATCCAAAACATCCATGGGATTACCTCTTTCTCTTAATTTCTGCTATAAAAAATAAAAACTTATAAAACAAGACCAGATCCTTTCTCTGGAAGATCTTTTGACCAAAAAACAGCTGCGAGGATACTCTTTTTAAAATCAAAACAAAAGGAAAATCCCCTGAGCTCACTCATCCTTTATTCAAGTATCAGCTATTCACTAAAAACAAGACTTCTTTTCAAAGGGGGTGCTCTTACTCTTTTGGGAGGACTTTCTCTTTTAATATTGGGGACTTATCTTCCTGTTTCTTTTTTAAAGCACTTTGGCTTTATTATTTTTTGTATGACGCTATTATGTATTTATACAGGTATTGCTCCCTACAAAAGGCTCTGCCAACTAGAAAAAAGCCCTTTTAAACTTGAAGTTATTGACGATCGGGTCACCCTTTTTAAAAAAAATGATCCCTTAATGTCTATTAGACTAAAGGAAATTGAAAAGGCTGAATATATCAACACAAGCCTCTTTTACGGGGTAGGAATGAAAATTAACACAAACCCTTCGATAAAATATAACCCTGTCTCTAAACATCGATACCTAATGAAAGATTACGATATTGTATTACCCTACTTTTCTGAAAAACAGCTCGGGCAATTAAAAAGTCGGTTACAATTTCACCTGCAAGATGTCATGCATTCTGATGAGACCAACAAGCTTACTACTTTCGATAACAGGTAACATAGCAACCCATTTTTTACAGTTTTTTTGCATAAGCTTGGCAGCATCTTGAACAAGATACTCAGGTCCAATAGAGAGAAAGGCTTTAGTCATCAGTTGTTCCATCTTATCTTCTAAAACATGACTGGAATTACTTTGGAGAGATCTCCTTAAATCCCCATCGGTAAAAATCCCCTGAATCTGCTTTTTATCATCTGTCACAATTAAACAGCCGCATTTTTTCTCGCTAAGTTCCACTAAAGCTTTTTTTAGAGTGTCTTGTACATTGCAAACAGGCAAGCAATCGCCAGACAACATGACATCTCTTACTTTTAAAACCTTTTGCCCAATGCCGCCTGCTGGATGATTTTTTGCGTAATCGTCTAAAGAAAAGCTTTTTTTTCTCATAAGCGCCACAGCAACAATATCACCAAAAATAAGCTGAATAGCAGTAGAAGTTGTTGGAGCTAGATCAAAAGGACAAAGCTCTCTTCTAACAAAAAGCTCTAGAGAAAAATCACATAACCTGTCTAGAGAGGTGTTGGCAGAAGAAACCCATGAGATGGTTTCCACTTCCTTTTGTTTTAAATAGGGAATGATTTGAATAAGTTCTTTTGTTTCTCCACTTTTACTGAGCATGATCACAAGATCATGCTTTGTCACAATACCAAGATCTCCATGTAAGACATTGGTTGGCGGCAAAAACATAGCCTTAGTTCCCGTAGACAAAAGAGTCATCACTAGTTTTTCTGCAATGATCCCACTTTTTCCAACTCCAGTAAAAAAAAGGGTCCCTTTACAACCATAGATTTTATTTATGACCGTTTCAGCTCGCTGAAGATCTACCCGATCAAAAAATTCTAAAATATAGCTTCTTTGTGAAGAGAACAGATCTTTTAAATAACTCATCAAATTACCTTGAACTCATAGATAGAGATCATATAGAAAGGAGAGATTAAGAGAAATACTTAACTCATAGGAAAAACCATGCAAACTTCCAAAGACCCTATTGCAATAGCAAAGGGAGATGGTATAGGTCCAGAAATTATGGACGTCACTCTCAAAATATTAGATGCAGCAGGAGCTTCTATTGAAACCCACGAGGTTGAAATAGGAGAAAAGGTTTATCTTAAGGGATGCTTAACAGGAATAGAACATTCAACATGGGATACGATAAGAAACACCAAAGCCTTTTTAAAAGCTCCTATTACTACTCCCCAAGGAGGAGGTTTTAAAAGCTTAAACGTTACAGTTCGAACAACCCTTGGACTTTATGCCAATGTGAGACCTTCAGTTTCCTATCATCCTTTTGTAGAGACAAAGCATCCAAATATGGATGTTGTAATCGTAAGAGAAAACGAAGAAGACCTATACAGCGGAATTGAGTATCAACAAACACCTGATGTTTGTCAGTCTTTAAAACTTATTTCAAGACAAGGATCGGAAAAGATCATCCGATACGCTTTTGAATATGCAAAAAACAACTCTAGAAAAAAAGTAACCTGCTTTACAAAAGATAATATCATGAAAATCTCTGATGGGCTTTTTCATAAGGTCTATGAAGAGATTGCTAAAGAGTATCCAGATATTGAAAGCGAGCATTGGATTATTGATATAGGGACAGCCAAACTAGCTGACACTCCTGAGGCTTTCGATGTGATTGTCCTTCCAAATCTCTATGGTGATATTTTATCTGATGTTGCTGCGCAGATTAGTGGCTCCGTTGGTTTAGCAGGTAGTGCAAATATTGGTGATCATGGAGCTATGTTTGAAGCAATACACGGATCAGCACCAAGAAGAGCAAATCAAAACATGGCCAATCCATCTGGCATTTTACTTGGGTCTGTTTTGATGTTAAATTATTTAGGTCAAACAGAGGTCGCCTCAACTATCCACAACGCCTGGCTTAAAACTTTAGAAGAAGGAATTCACACGTATGATATTTTTAAAGAAGGAATTTCTAAAGAAAAGGTTGGGACCAAAGAGTTTGGACAAGCCGTCATTCAAAGGCTAGGGAAAACACCTGAGACCCTTAAACCTGTAAATTATCACGAAAACAAACCTGGCCAAGTTGAAAAATCTAAACTATCTATTCCAAAAGAAACTCAAAGAGAGCTTGTTGGCATTGATGTATTTTTACATCACAGCGCTCCTACTAAAGAGCTTATTGATAGTTTGACTTCAAAAAATTTCGGTAGTTTTGATCTTAAGATGATCACTAATAGAGGGGCTAAAATCTATCCGGATGGAATGCCAGAAACTTTCTGTGTTGATCATTATAGATGTCGCTTTTTTCCAAAAGAATCATCAAGCACTATAAATAAAGACCTGATTTCACTACTCATGCAGTTAACGGAAGAAAAATTTGACATTATTAAAACTGAAAACCTCTACAACATAGACGGCCTCCCAGCTTATTCATCAGCTCAAGGTTAAAAAAAAGAGACCACAGAAGTGGTCTCTTTTTATTTATGTGGCTTTAGTTATTTAGTTTTACGGTCTTCAGCTTCAACTACCCCTTCAGATTCATCACTTGAATTGGCACCTTCCGTATCGGAATGGGATGGTTTGTGAGCTTCTGAAGTTCTTTTACCTGAATTAGAGCTAGTGTCTAACTTTTCAGATGAACTTGAGAATATTTTAGAACCAATCTCTTTGTTGAAATAGGCAGCGCCTCCCAAAGCAGGAGTTAAAACAGCAGACACTCCATTTCCTAACATTTCCATAGATTTACTTGCTACATTAGAAACTAATTCATAAGTCGGCATACAGAATGTACAATCTTTAAAAGCTAGCCCTCCTAAAAGACCTGTCTCAGCAAAAGATCCGGCTAATGTACAAGCTCCAGCCACTTTAACAAAGGAACTGAATACATCTGTGGTCTTATTAGCAAGATAGTGCATAGCGCTACCTCTATCAAATTTTACACAGTCTTTTATAGGAGCAAAGCTTCTTTTTGCTATACAATCACTAGCCACTTTAGTCATATCTCTTGTATGGAGAAGAAGTACTCCAGTTCCCACTTGAGCTACATCTGCAAGAGGACCAAATGTACTGCCTGTCATCTCTTGGAATTTATGTGCAGTAGCTTCCATTGTTTGACATGGGGCTTGCTGTCCCATTGACCTAAGGGCAACATCTGCAATCAAAGTTGATCCTACTACATTAGATGTACTATGAAGTAAATCTACCGCATTGTTAGTACAAAATTTCGCTCCAGATGTCACCTGTTGTTTCACATCATTCATTGTTGGTATATGACTTCTTATAGCTTCTAACATTTTTGTCCTCCGTTCGTTGTAATTCGAAATAAAAATCTAGCCTTAGTCTCTAAGGACACTTTCATTCCCATATAGTTTAAGTAACAAAACCCCTTATCATACGAGGCCAAAAGCAACTCTGATGAAGTAGCTACTTTTTATTTAAGATTCGAGCAGGTTAGCTCACTTGTTAAAATTTTGTTAAGAAAAACTTATGAAAGTGTTAATTTTTTTTAACAAACAAAGCAAAAAAAAAGCCAGATCTAGGCGATCTGGCTTTTTTTCTTATCTTTTTGAAGAAGTTTTTCTAGAACTGATACCTTAACTTAAAGGTAACACCATAAAAACTTAAATCTTCTGAAAGTCTATCTAGCATAAGCCTGACAGACTGCTGGTCAGTGATATTAATATTTGCTGGAACCGATCCCCCAGTATTTAAGAACTGGTTTACTCTCCAAAAATAGTTCACTTCATAACTTAAGCTAATATCGATATAATTTTTATTATCTCTTATAAAACTTCCGTATCCAAGCCCAAGCATTAGCCTTGCAGTTGGAATATATTTTCTTGTATTTGCAGACATTTCTGTTGTTGTTGTGACTTGAGCTTGCCCAGATGGTGTCACTCCTAACCACTGATTTTCTTCAACATCAAAATAACCCTGAAGAATAGACCCTTCTAAAAGCCCTAAGAACTTGAGGTTTTTTGTAAAATGGAAAGATGCATCTGTTCCAGCTTTAATTCCTATTCCCCAAAAATCGCATCGAGAGAAAAGGTTTGTGTCCACATTTCCAGCTGCTGGAAGAAAAGTCTCTTGTGCATCAATATAATTTTCTGTGTAAAGTCTTTGTCTTTGATTGATCCAAGAAGATCTAAGACCAAAATGAGGATGCATAGAAAATCTAGAGCTTGAGAAGACTACCCTTCCCAAATCCAAATCTAAATTATCATATTTAATATTAGCTGTGAAAGCTCCAGTAGATGATCCAGAAGGACCAGAATTTCCTTCAGGCGCATTGGTGCCAACTGGGGTAGTAAAAGCTTGAGTTCTTTTGTTTCCATCAGCGGTTTTAAACCAAGTATACTCTAAACCAATATCCCAGTTATCATGACTCTCGAATTTTTTTCCGAGTCCAACTCTAAAGCCAAAGTCCCAATCAAACCCAAGTGTCTGAAGTTTTCCTTTATATGGAAGCACTGCTGAATCTGTTACTAGAGCCCAATCAACTCCTCCAGACTTAGCATGCCAATACAAAACATCAAAACTTAGAAAAGCTCCACCCTCTTGCGTTTTAGCAGAAGATCCAAAATTAGCTCCGCTGGTCCCACTTGAGGTTTTAACTAGTACATCTTGCATCTCTTTCTCAAGTTGCCCAATTCTATCATCCAGACTAGAAGCAGCCATCACTGCTACGCTAGAAAAAGCTAATAAGCTTGAGATAACCCACTGTTTCATAAATAATTCTCTTTGTTCAAATCTTACCCAAAAGAGGGCAAAGACTATTTCCCCTTCTAAGAATTTAGATAGCTGACATGAAAGAATGATTCAAGAAAATAGTAAAAAAAAAGAAAATCTTACTCTACAGAGTCTTTTTCTATGTGATCTTTTAGAGCCTTTAGAAAACCACAGCCATACATACCATCCAAGACCCTGTGGTCAAATGTTAAGGAGATATGCATCATAGATCTAACCCCAAAAGTCTCATCGTCTGTTGCTACAACTTTTTTAGAAATAGCCCCAACTCCAATGATTGCTACCTCTGGATGTCGGATGATTGGAATGCCAATAAGAGTTCCAGACATTCCAAAATTAGTCATGGTAATCGTTCCATTTTGGGTATGATCTGGATTAAGCTTTTGATCTCTAGCGAGAGTTGCTAGTTTAGAAACCTCTTCAGCTAATTCAACAAGCGATTTATTCTGACAGCTTCTAATAACTGGAACCATAACACCTTGTTCTACGCTAACAGCTATCCCAAGATTTACGAAGCGCTTTAGAACGATTGTATCATTTTCTAAAGAAGAGTTTAAAAGTGGGTATTCATGTAACGCCTTAGCTATTGCATGTGCAATATAACTAGTAATAGTCAGCTTAAACCCGTGCTCTTTTAGAAAAGTATCTTTATTTGCTTTGATATACTTGACAATCTTGGTAACATCAACTTCCGTTACTAAGGATGCATGAGGCGCCTCATAAAAAGACTTAACCATATTGTCAGCAATAGCTTTTCTCATGCCAGTCATTTTAACTTTTTCAACGCCACTTCTCTCATCATTTTGAGTGGGCTCGTCGCTTCCCTTAGCGAGGTAAGCTTCAATGTCTTTTTTAGAAACACGTCCACCTTGACCCGTTCCTTTAATTTGCGTCAGTTTTTCAAAAGAAATCCCATGCTCACTGGCTAATTTTAGAACGGCAGGAGATAGATAACCACTATTTGAATTGTCTTGTTGAACCTCTTCTTTACGCTCTGGTTCTGAGTTCACTTTAGGTTGTGAAGCCTTCGCTTCCCCTTCAGAGGAAATAACTGCAAGCGGAGCTCCCACTTCTATTTCTTTGTCTGCTCCCGCAATAATTTTTGTGAGCACGCCAGATGCTGTTGAGGGAATTTCACTATTCACTTTGTCTGTGGTTACTTCCAATAAAGGCTCATCTTCCTTTACAAAATCACCTTCTTTTTTGAACCACTGAACAACAGTTGCACTCTGTATACTCTCTCCAAGCTTTGGTAGAATAATTGTAACATCTGACATAATCTCACCTAACCTAAGGTCAAAAAAATATTTTTTCCTAAATTTACTCTAACCAGGTTACCGCATGATACTGTTTTTCATCGATTTGTTTTTCTTTCTTTGCCACATAAACCGCAGCAACAGCGTCACCTAAAATATTTGTTACTGAAGAGAGCATTTCTCTAAGTCTATCAATACCAGCAACTAACGCTATTCCTTCCAAAGGAAGCCCCATAGCATTTAAAACCACAGAAAGCATTACCAACCCAGTACCAGGTATTCCAGCTGCCCCAATCGCTGAGACAAGAGAAGTGAAAAACAAAATAATTATTTTAAATGCTGTGATTTCAATATTATAGGCTTGAGCAATGAAAATTGCTGCTACAGCTTGTCCAACCGCTGCGCCATTCATATTAACGGTTGAGCCTAAAGAAAGAACAAACCCAGCAATATCTTTTGATACTCCAAGATGATCTGTCGCACATTCTATTGAGACAGGAAGAGTAGCAGAGCTACTATTTGTAGTAAAAGCAACTACAATAGCATCTTTCATACCCTTAAAGAAGGGGCCTATTTGAAGTCTCGCTAAAAATTTCAACGAAAGACAAAAAACTACAAATATTTGCAAAAAGCAAGCTAGATAGTTACACAGTAACACCCAAAAAAGAGGGAGAATCACTTTAATACCAATAGACGCCACTGCTGCTGCCATTAGAGCAAACACCCCATAGGGAGCTAGTTTCATGATAAAATGCGTTAAGTTGTACATGATTTCAGCAATGGATTCGATAAAATTAAGTACAGGCTTAGCCTTTTCTCCAGTCACAATGATAGCTAGAGCAAAAAGAATCCCAAACACAATGATCTGTAGGACATTGCCTGTTGCAAAAGAGGCAATTGGATTTGAGGGAACTATAGAAAAAATGAAATCTAAAACGCTGAGTTCTTTATTTGCATTTAAACTCGCCCCCGCCCAGGCTAGATCTAAGTTTGCTCCAGGCTTAAAAAGGTAAGTTAGGAAAATTCCAAAAGAAATCGCTATAAGCGTAGTAAAGAAGTAAAAACTAAAAGTTCTAAGCCCAATTCTTCCTAGTTTCTTTGGGTCATGAATGTGACATATTCCAGATACAATAGATGAAAAAATGATAATACCGACTAGCATCTTTAAAAGATCAATAAAGACCTTTCCTAAAGACTCTAAAAATCCAACAATATCTTTTTTATAGTGAAGAAAGCCTTTCAAAAATTTACCATCTTCCATCGTAGCCAAATAAGACGAGTAGTCAAAGCCCACCAAAAGACCTATTAATATACCGGCGACAAGACCGATTAGAATCTTTTTCCATAATTTCATAAGCTTCTCTCTTTGTTTCTTTGATAATTTGTTATCTTCCCTTCTATGGCCTCTATAAGTTGGGGATAGGTTACATCTTGAGAAGAGGCCGATAAAGAGTCTTCTAAGTAATAAATCGGAAGGGACGTTTCTTTCTTTTCAGGTAGTTTTATATAGTCTTTATAAGTGCAAACCAAATAGTTAGCCCCTTTAGCTTTTGCTTTGTTGCTAAACTGCATTAACTCTTTTGAAGAAAAACAACCATGATCTGCCGCTCTTAAACTATCAACAATAGTCGTCCCAATATCGCAAAGCGCCTTTTCAAAGGCCTGCGGATGTGCAATCGCGGAAAAAGCTCCAATTCTTGTGTTCAGTAATTCTTTTAAGGGTAAAGTGTCTGACCCTCTTAAAAAACTATGATCCCTTTTAAAGTGCACAACTGGGCAATCAAATGAACTTAAATCAATTTTTTCTATTTCACATCCAGCTGTTATCCCAATGAAATTGGCTCTTTTTAGAGCTGATTTATCCTCTCTTAGAAAACCTCTCGGAAGAAGATATTTTTTTTCTAATGGTCGTAAACTATTGAATAAGACAAAGTTAATATCCGCCTTCAAAGAAAGATCTTGAAAACCATCGTCTAAAATAGCCACATCAAATCCATTATCTTTCGCGAAATTTAATGCTAAATGTCTGTCTTTACACACAAGTACACTTAGGTTTGGATGGGCATTTTTTATCATTACCGGTTCATCTCCGTAGCCTTTGGCAGGATCAGAAGTTAAAATGTTATGAACTTTGTCTTTTTTCACTTGAGTTCCTTTATACCCTTTTGAAACGATCGCGACGCTATACTTGCTTTGCAAACTTTCTGCTAGCTTCATAACTGTTGGAGTTTTTCCAGATCCTCCAGCTGTAATATTACCCACACAAATAGTAGGCAAAGGCGCATCGTAGCTCTTCAAAAGCTTTGTCTTATAAAACGAAGATCTAAGCTTTACGGCCATTTTATACCCTAAACTTAAAATCCAAAGTCCAGATAAAACAATCTGTTCCAGCCAGTTATAGCTTTCTTTCTTCAAAAGATGAACTATGTACGTTTGGATATTAGTCCCTATAAAAAACCATCTCATGGCTTAGGGCTACATGACAGCGCCTGTGATTGCAAGTTGACTGGCGTCTTGCTACCAAAATAGAGCTTTTCAACTACTTCAATAATGATATGAATAGCTGCCATATGAGCTTCCTGAATTCTATCTGAAAAAGGAAAGTCATTCACAATCCATTCCAAATCACAAGCCCCTTTTAACTGACCACCACTCTTACCTAAAAAAGCTACAGTTAATAAACCAAGCTCTTTTGCTTTTTGAACTGCTTTGATTATGTTTTTAGAGTTTCCAGATGTAGACATAACAATGACGACATCCCCTTCTTTTCCCCAAGCTTCAACTAATCTAGAAAAAACAGTATCAAATCCTTCATCATTACTAACACAGCTCATATGAGCTGGGTCACTAAGGGCTATTGCTCCGAGAGGTTTTCTCTTTTCCCTAAAAAATCCAGTTAATTCTTCAGCAAAATGCATGGCGTCACATAAGCTTCCCCCATTACCTGCGATGAGTACTTTCCCTTGAGTTTCATAGGCCTTGGCCAAAACTTTAGCAACATCTTCAATAAAAGAAAGAGCTTGGTCTGTCCTTAAAACTTTGGCAGCCCTTACGACCTCTTCTACAGATGTTTCAATTAAAGCTTTCAATACACGAATCCTTATTCACTCAAAGCTCCCCCTTTCTCGTATAAAGGGAAGAGTTAACTGTTTCGGGCGGATTCTACATAAATAATTAAATAAAATCCAGCTATCTATCAATTCTGCAAACAGACTATGCTCTAGAAAACTCCATTTATCATAAATTAAATCATGTTAAAAATAGCAATAATTGGATCGTCTGGACTAGTAGGTCAAGAACTCATTTCTCTATTAGAAAAATTTGAGAATTCTATTTCTTTAACTCCTATAGCCTCAAAAAAATCCTTTGGAAAATCAGTTGAGTTTAAAGGGGAAAAATTACTCACGCAAACGATGCCGATGAACTTTAATCAGTTTGATTTGGTGTTTTTTTGCGCTAGCAGTTCTCTTGCAAAAGCGTTTATTCCTAATATATTAAAGGATTGTTGCAAAGTCATTGATTTAAGTAGTGCCTACAGAGATGATGAAAACATCCCCCTTGTAATCCCTGAGATCAATAGTGAAGTTATCACTTCTGAAAATCAATTAATTAGCTCTCCTAACTGTACAACAACTATGCTTCTTCTAGCTCTTTATCCCCTGCATGAAAAATTTTGTTTGAAAACAGTTATTACATCAACATACCAGGCTGCAAGTGGAGGAGGCAACGAACTGCTTAATACATTAAAAAATGAAACCAAACAAAGCCTTGAAGACCCGACTGCTAAAGCCTTTTTTGCTTTTAATGTTTATCCTCACCCTCAAAAATCTTCAGACCCCGATTGGAACTTAGAAGAAAAAAAAATGATCAATGAAAGCAGAAAAATTTTGCAAAATGCTTCAGTTCAAATCTATCCAACCTGCATTAGAGTACCGACACTTAGAACTCATTCCTTAAGCATTCATGCGACATTTTCTGAAGAAGTCTACAACCCAAGACAATGGCTTAAGAAGGCTCCTTATCTGACCGTTGTAGATGACTTAAGCGCTAAAGATGCAGAAAAACAAAACTCTATATTTGTTTCAAGGATCAGACAAATTAATAACAGAACTGTTGAAATGTGGGTCAGTGGTGACCAGCTTTTGAAAGGAGCCTCCTTAAACGCCTATCAAACCCTTGAACTATTAACATCCAAGGGGTATCTAGAAGCTGGGACTACAAGTCCATGTTAACCTTTCCTTTGTAACTGGGTGATCAAGAGAAAACTCTTTATGATGAAGAGCTATTTCTCGTTTCCCTCTTGAAGTGGCCCCGTATTTATGATCCCCTAATATTGGGTGACCAATATGAGAAAGTTGTGCCCTTATTTGATGATACCTTCCTGTAACTAAGGTCACTTCGACCAGCGTATTACTTGCATGAGTCTCTAGAGGCCTAATAAAAAGCTCTGCATTTTTTGAACCTTCTTTTTCTTGATCAAAGGCTTTTGCTCGATAATTTTCTTTGATGAGGTAGTGAGTAAACTGTTTCTCTTCACAAAAATCTAAAAGACCTTCAACTAAGGCTACATACTTTTTTGTAACGCTTCTCTTTCTGATCTGTGCATTTAGTCTCGATAGAGCCTTGGAGGTTCTAGCAAATATGACAAGCCCAGACACATCTTTATCAAGACGATGGATCGGCTCACAAAATACATTTCCAGCTTTTGAATATTTTTCTTTAAGATACTGTTTACAAAAGTTTTGTAGAGAGTTTTCCTCGAGGTTTGTTTCCTGAGTAAGTAGACCTGATATTTTATTTACGACAAGTAGGTGGTTATCTAAATAAACCACATCAAATGAATGCTTCATTATCCCATCTGCCGCCTAGCTTCATATAAAACAAGCGTTGTCGCCGCAGCCACATTTAATGAATCTGCTAGACCATACATTGGGATTTTTACTTGAATATCAGCTTCTTTCATCCAAAAATCAGAGAGCCCTAATTGTTCTGTTCCCATGAGGACTGCTACGTTTTCTGATAAATTAGCCTTGGTGTAAAGCTGCTCAGTATGAGGAGTTGTTGCTACTGTTTTTAAGTTGTTTTTTTTCAGAAAGTCCAAAACTTCTTCTCTAGACGATTCCACCACTGGCACTGTAAATAGTGTACCGATAGAAGCTCTTACAACATTTGGGTTGTACATATCAGTTCTTTTATCA
The DNA here is from genome assembly GCA_030427725.1 of Chlamydiia bacterium. Classification (GTDB taxonomy): domain Bacteria; phylum Chlamydiota; class Chlamydiia; order Chlamydiales; genus JAUICV01. The sequence goes on from JAUICV010000002.1 coordinate 13,599, forward strand.
CATAAGATAACAGCATCGACCCCTGCCGCATCTGATGATCTTAATATAGACCCTAAATTTCCAGGTTTTTCAATACTTTCACACACAACAACTAGAGCATTTTTGGATAGTTTTAAGTCAGTAAGCTTTTTTTTCTGAATCGGCGCTATTGCTATTAATCCATCCGGGCGGTCTCTATACGACGCTCTTTCAAAGAGATCCTTATGAAGTTTTAGAACCTGGTCCGTTTCAAAATTTTCTATTAATTTTGATTCTTGATCTCCTAAAAAAAGGTCTTCGCAAGTAAATAACGTTTCAATTGGATAGTTAGCTTCTACAGCTCTTAGGATTTCTCGATAACCTTCGATAAGAAACTGATTTGACTGATCTCTATGTTTTTTTTCTCTGAGCTTAAGAATTTGTTTGAATTTTGGATTTTGCCTACTTGTTAAAACACTCATGCTCCCCTCCATAATCCATAAGTTCCAGATGGCAGATCAAGCGTTTGATCTCCTTTGATTAACATCTCACCTGACACTACTGATCCAGGTAGGTCGCCAAAGTATTCATCCATAAGATGAGCCATAGTTTTCTGAGTAAACCCTGGTGTATGACATGAAAAAAACACAAAGTTAGGTTTGTTTGTTAACAATTGTCTACAAAGAGACAGTAACAAATGGATATCCTTTTCAATTTTAAAAATTTGAGAAGATGATCCCTTCCCAAAACTTGGTGGATCTAAAATAATTGCGTCGTATACAACTCCTCTTTTCAGCTCTCGCTTTAAAAACTTAAGAGCATCATCTACAATCCATCTTATCTCTTGATCTTCCAAGTGATTTAGTTTTGCATTTTCTTTTGCCCAAGATACGGAGGTTTTAGAAGCATCTAAGTGGGTGACCTTAGCCCCTTGTTTTGCAAAATAAATAGATGCGGCTCCGGTGTATGCAAAAAGGTTTAAAATTTTTGAACCTTCAGATGCCCTTAAATCTAAGGATTCATATTGATCTAAGTGCTCTGGGAAAATCCCAAGATGCCCAAAGCTTGTTGGACTAACCTTGAAAGTTAAAGATTTATAGCTAACGAGCCATGACGGCTCTATCTTTTTTGATTGAGCCCAGCCTGATTTTTTTTCACGTGAAAAGCTTAAGTCTACCTCGTTCCAGAGCTTTGGCTTCCTTGGGCTCCATACAGCTTGAGCGCAAGGTCTTTTTAACTTAAAGGGACCAACTTGCTCTAGCTTTAGCTGATTTCCTGAGTCTAAAAGTTTATAAGCTCTATCGCTCATCTTCTCTTGGGGTAATATCATGGGCTATGTAGCGCCACAGCGCTCCTAAAATATAATTAGCCGTATATTCTATCACAGAAGCTCTTTTCCCTCTTCCTTTTGCCATAATTTTCCAAGAAAAGGTAGTAGAGTTTTTTTGAGACAAGGCGCACCACACTGTGCCAACAGGTTTATTTTCCGTCCCTCCACTAGGGCCGGCTACTCCCGTTACAGCTAAAGCATAATCAGACGAAGCTAGTTTCAAAGCCCCTTCGGCCATCTCTATCGCAACCTCTTGGGACACAGCCCCTTTTTCTTCTAAATTTTTTCCACCTACTCCTAAAACATTCTTTTTAACATCGTTAGAATAACTTACGATACTACCTAAAAAATAATTTGAAGCTCCGGGTAGGTTTGTTAATTTAGCGGCGATATGCCCTCCGGTTAATGACTCTGCCAAAACTAAAGTTTTTTTCTCTTTAACTAAGAGCTGATGCAAAGCCATTTCTACACTTGAAAACGTGTCACAAAAAACTTGAGTTTTGTACTCATTTTTTAAAATTTCAAAACAACTATCTAAGTCTTTTTCGTTTTTTACACTGCTTTTACCTGCAATCTTTAATATTCCAAAGCCAGGATAGATCCCAAATTGAACATGAGGATATTTGCGATTTAGATTTTCGATCAGGGGACTAATCATATTTTCTGACATATTCCACATTGAAATTCTTCTGATCTCTACTTTGTCGCTATGAATTAATAGCTTTTGTAGATGCGGTATCACTTGCGTTTCTAACATCTCTGCCATTTCGATAGGGACACCAGGCAGAGAAAATAAAGTTAAACCATCTTTCTGAAAACAAAATCCCGGGGCCGTTCCGATTGTATTTTTTAAAATATCAGCGTTCGTAGGCACAGTTGATTGAGACTGTATTGTTTCATGATGACCATACCTTTGGATAAGATCCATTTTAACCTCTTCATCTACCCTCAAAGAACTACAAAAAAACTCCGCTAAGATATTTTTTGTGCAGTCATCTAAAGTAGGCCCAAGACCTCCGGTTGTGATCACAATCTTAGCTCTCTGTGTCACATCACTTAAAGTTTGTTTCAGTTCGTTTTTTTCATCGGAGCAAACGGTATGCTTCGACACACTGACTCCACAACTTGAGACTTTTTCAGCAATGTATTGAAAGTTTGTATTAAGTGTTGTACCAGAGAGGATTTCATCCCCTATAGTAATAACTTCTATACGCATACCTACCCCATAAATTGGATCTGATTATCTTTTAGAGAAAGCTGTTCTTTTGCAATTTTCTTACTTTCCAATCCGACTCTAAAGGTTGCTACTTTTTTTTCTCCATCTATAAGAAACCTTGCTGGTCTAGAAGAATCTTTGATAAAACGTCTAAGTATTTTGAATTTCTTAGCATTAATATCAATCCCCTCTTTATAGACCTCTATAACTTTGGAAGTTTTAGGATCTTGATAAATTTGAGGGAACTTAAATTCTAACCCAAAAAAAATCGCATCACTTGATTTTGCTTGGTCAAAAAATTTATGAAGAATTCTATCATAGCGAAAGCTAAAAGGATGTATCTGAATGATTGGAGCTTTATTTTTTATAATAAAGCGATTGTCACCAACGCTTAGTTTGTAATAATCTTCTAATTCAAAACAAACACCTAGATTCATTGCTTTAGAAATTTCTCCTAAAACTTCCTTTTGATCCAAGCGCATAGCCTCTAGATAATTTTTATAAAAATTAAAAAAATCTAACTTATCTAATGACAGTTTTTTTTCATTCCCAACTTGAGATAAATTAAAAACCCTAAGCACTTCAAGTTTCTCTATTATAGATTGAAGTTCTAAATCAGAAAACAGACAATAAAATGAAAGCCATTTAGAGGCTCTATATGACCCTTCTTCTTGAAGAGTTGATGTTTTTAAATGCATTGTCTAAGAGAAACTTTGACCAGATTTTTTTTCCAATACTTTTAGATAGAGGGCTTGTCCCATAATCAGAGCGATACCAATGCATATACTTGAATCAGCTACATTAAAAACCGGAAACGAATAACTCCCAAACACAAAGTGAATCATATCAATAACATGACCATAAAAAAAGGAATCTACAATATTACCTATGGCTCCAGCTATTATCATGGTTAATGGAATCTGACGGAATTCAACCTGGTTAAAAAAGAGTAAGTGAACACATAGACAGGCCACTGCGATAACTCTTGTTACAAGTAAAAATCCATGGTAATCCGAAACAACACCCCAGGGGCCTCCTCTATTTACGACGTGATTTATCGACAAATCCACACCCAAAATATCCTTAAAGACTGGTATCCCCCCATAAGGATATTCAAAAGAAGCCCAATGCATTAAAGGGATGTGATTATGAGTTAGATATTTAGTCAAAACATCTATACTCAAGACAAGCCCCAAAACGATTAACAGTTTATAAAGTCTTTGAAGACTTAATGTCATAGCAGTCCTTTTTCAAATTTCTCTTGAGCTGCAACTGTCATAGTTGCATAAGGAACAGCATCTAACCTTTTCTCTGGTATAGCATCACCTGTGATATCGCAAACTCCATAAGTCCCTTCCTCAATTTTTTCTAAGGCTCTTTCGACTTGCCTTAGAACGCCCGACTCTTTATTGGAAATTTCTAAATTTACTGTTCTCCCGAAATCATCAGTCCCTTCATCCGCTTGATGCTGAGAATATCCCTTCGAGTCTTGAGACTCTTTCACATCCTCAGAGGTTCCTCTGATTGTATTTGTAATCTGCGCTCTTATTTCTTCTAAACGCTGTTTGTAATCTTCTAATTGTTTTTTTGACAACGCCATACTTTAAGCAATCCCTACCTTATAAACCTTGGTGTTTTTATCTCTTTTAAATCTTGTCTTTACTAAGCCAAGCTATTTTTTCTCTAGAATTATTTTTTCAACAGTCTCGTATCTTCTTCCAAAGTTTGAATAGCTTGCATGAGTTGATCCATGTCTTTGAATCGTTTATAAACACATGCGAAACGAATATACGCTACATCGTCTAACTGCTGCAATTTCTTCATAGAAATTTCACCTAACTCTACGGCTGTGATTTCTCGAACTTGTTTTCCCATCAGTTCAACAGCAATCTCGGAGGCTAATCCTCTAACTTGCTCGTAACTAACTCTCGTATGTCTACAAGCTGCAGCTATTCCTCGAATCAATTTATCCATATCGAAATCTTCATAGTGTCCATCTCTTTTTTTCACCTGAACAGTTAAATCGACGGTTTCAAATGTCGTAAATCTTTTTAAACATTTCAAACATTCCCGTCTTCTACGAATCGCATTCATATCATTTGCAATCCTAGAATCCGTAACTTTCGACTCACTATGGTGACAAAATGGACATTTCATAAAGACACTATCTAAATTTATTATTTTACAAATTCTCAACTGAGTGACGAAGATAATAACATACAGGAAATTATTACAAGCATGAAAATCAAGTAGATTAATCAATCTTAAGAAAAATCTCTTGCCTGGAAAGAACTCATTTTCAAAGATAAGTCTTTTCTACCAACCAAACATTTCCGTTATTTTATGACCCTTTTTTATATTATTGCCTTTCTAGTCACAGGATTATTTGCAGGTTTTTTCTCCGGTCTCATAGGAATTGGAGGAGGGGTTGTTGTCGTACCATCGCTTTATTTTCTCTTCAAAAAACTACAATTAGAACACTCTATACAAATGGCCATTGCTACGTCACTATCCATTATGATTTTTACAACTTCATCTTCAACGCTATTTCACGGACTTAAGAAAAAGATATTTTGGAAATATCTTTTATTTTTAATCATCGGGGCTTCAACTGGAGCTGTTCTGGGGCCCTATTTTAATCAATTCATCCCAGCTTTGGGACTTAAAATCTTTTTTGCGATCTTGGAACTTCTAATAGCAGTAAAACTATTTTTCCATAAACCCCGTGAAGAAACAGACCAAAGAGGCAAGCACCCAGAAAAAAAATGGTTTTTATTTATCTGTCTTGGTTTTTTAGTAGGTCTTATTTCATCAATGTTAGGCCTAGGTGGAGGCGTAATTTTAGTCCCAAGCCTTATAGCGCTTGGACTTAATGCAAAAAAAAGTGTCGGGACAGCTGCAGCTTACTCTTTATGCTTAGCTATAATTGGCTCCCTCTCATATCTTATTTTTTCAAAAAACAGCGCAAATCCTTTCGGACTTATAAATATTAAAGCCACAATTTGCGTGGCTAGTGCATCGCTAATTGCAGCTCCAATTGGAGCTCACTTTTGTCATAAGATAAAAGAAAGCTCTCTAAAAAAAATATTCGCTTTGTTTTTAGTCGTCGTAGCTATTTTGATTTTCGTATAATTGTAGCGCCTACAATTTCACCTTTGATAGTGCAACTTGGGTCAATGTATACTTCACATTGATCCACTTTCCCTCTAAAGGTTATGTTGCCCTCTACAACGGTCTTACCTGAAAGATAAAGCTTGGATCCTTTTTTAGATCTCGCCTTAAACACGATATTTTTAAGAGTACAGTCTGTTAACTCAACAGTCTTACCCATCACGGACACATCACCAGCGAAGCTTGTCTCTTCCGCCAGCAATGACCCTCTAACGTCGAGTTGTTTTGTAAAAGTTGCCCCATATGCTTTAAGAGGTCCACGAACGTTTGTCCATCCTAAAATCTTTGTTTCAATAAGCTTAGTTGGTCCATAAACTTTCAGGGTATTTAACTCACTACCTCTGGAGCTTATTGGTCCATATACGACCGTAGAACCGCCTACTTTAACATCTCTGATTCTTAAAGGTCCTTGAATGAGAAGCTCCGGAAATATTTTTCCCTCGTAACTTCTTGGGCCATATTTATAATCTGTAAGACTTCGACCTTCTTTTGAGTCTTTCCAATCATATTTATCCCATTTAGACTCTGTCTCTGAAAAACCAACACTAAAGCAACCCAAGGTAAAAATTGCCAATAGCACTTTTCCTAAAACTTTCATAACTCCCCCATATAATAAATCCACTTGCCAATTATATGCTTTTCAAAGGTATTGAGCCATTCAAATAGAATTTTGTATTTTAAAGAGACAGCTTCATCAAGATATGTTTTTCTTCAGACCATGGAGCTTCAAACTCTTCACAGACCTTAAACCCCACTTGCTTATAGATATGAATAGCTTTTGCATTTTGAACCTGAGGGTCTATAAACACTTCATCAACATCTTGAAATTGCTGATCAAGCAGCTTTTTGATCATATCCTTGCCAAGTCCTTTCCCCAAAAAATTTTCATCGCCGATTAGAAGGTCTAATGTAATCGCTTTGTTATGTGGCGTTTTCCACTTCTGGAATTGCGGTTCTCCATCTTCTACTAAAGAGGTCATCAAATAACCGAATTTTTCGTTATTAAGAGAAGCTATCCAATGAATAAAGATACTTTCATTTAGATTTGCAAATTGATCTAAATCTTTAAGTGTAGTCTTTAATCCTTCTCCATAGAAATAGGGCCTGACATGCTCTTTTTTAAGCCAGGACTCTATCAAACAAACATCTGATGGCTTTGCTTTAAAAAATTGCATAGTTACCTAAGAGATTAATGATTTAATTTAAAAAGAATCAACCTTATCACGCCGCAATCAACTTTATCCAACTCCGTGCACATTCTAAGGAGTTTAGATAGACAGTCTACATGCAATATCATATAGGATGAGTTAACACCATAAACGGAGGATCCGCTAGATGCTTTTCAAAAATAGAATTAGCTTCATAGTGCAACGGATGCTCCATAAAAACATCTAAAGCTTTTTGATCTTTGAAATGTATTTCAACCCCAAAACTAACACAATCTTCTGAGACATATTGACTCTGATTTTCAAATATGTCGTAGCTAACAACTCCTGGAATTTCTTTGACTAAGGGAATAGTCCGCCTAAGTAAGGAATCATAATCTGTCCCATCTTTCTTGAGCTGTAATATAACAATATGACGTATCATGAAAACTCCACGCTTTTCACAACTGTTTTGTTATAGAAAAATAGCTCTTAGAAATGTAGAAAAATAAGAAAAAAAACTTCATATCAAGACGTCATTATGAAAGACAAATGATTCGGAGGAGGTGGGATTCGAACCCACGAAACGCTTATCACGTTTACACGCTTTCCAAGCGTGCTCCTTCGGCCGCTCGGACACTCCTCCAGAGAAATTAGCACAAAGTGTATCTAATGCTTATGAATAGTTCAAGTTGATTCAAAATTTTGGCTTTGTAATAGGCTTATCTAAAAGACTACAGACCCCACTCCTTAGTTTTTTCCGATCATTCAAAAGCTCCTTAATTCCGAAGTCATCCTCATATTCGAACTCATATAATACATCAGCGTGACTAACAGAATGAGGCCCGTCGCATAGCCTTGTACTATCGTTTATTAAAACTCGAGACACAACCGATTCATCGATCATCAGGTCCCTTGTTGCTCCCTCTATTTCTGAGTCACGCCTACATCCCTCATTTTCTAATTTAATGATTGTATCAGCTAGTCCTAAAATGGCCTGTTTTTTAAGGTCATACTCTCTTTTCTCTAAAGATGTGAACGCTAAACGATTCAACTCTAATGCTTCTTTCAATACAGCAATACGAGCACTCTTGTTTTTTCCAGTACCAGCACCGTCTGATTTTGCCTTGGCAACTCCCAAAAGTAACTCAAAATACGATTTATTTTTGCAACTATCTTCCAATTGATCTGCTAGAGGATGTAAATAATCATCTGATGTACTGCTTGAAATTTCCGAAAAAAACTCAACCGCTAACTCTTTGATTTTTGGATCTTCCAAAACTTTGCTGACAGTTCTCCCGGAAAAATGCCCGATAAACTTTGCCGCGCTCTCTTTCGCCTTCGTTTGGTCTTTTTTATATTCATCAAGCTCCCTTGAAAGAGCTCCTTCAAGGCCTCTACCAAATAAACTAGCAAAAAAAGTCATTATTAAAACTCCTGATATTACGATTAAAAATAAAATTATATATATTGTAAATATTTTTACTTCTGAAAAGGCTAGATCGCAACCTATTGATTAAAAATAGGTTATAGATCTTTTAGTTTTATGCCCATAAGAATAGCACCTACAAAAACCTAACGCAACCAACTAACAATGGACAACTAAGAAACTTTTTCTTCCTTTGAGCACCTACGTTCACAATAAGCAAGGATCCAATAACCAAAGAGAAAACATCTCTGTTAAAAGCTCGGCTTTTATCTTGAGACCTTAAATCCAATTCTTTCAGATAGAAAAATATATAAAATATCGACTATGATCGGCTTTGACCATAGATCTGAAGTTGTTAATTATATGAAAAAATTTTCCATTTGGCTTTTGTTATTTCCTGCATGCCTATTTTTTGCCGCTTGCTCGTCGTCTCCTAATAATTCGAACAAACCCTCTTTAACTCCAACTGTAATAGTTACAGTCTCCCCTTACCAAACCTGGGTAAAGCACATCGCAGGGGATACTCTTAATGTAAAAATACTCATTCCTGAAAACTTCAACCCTCACATCTACGAAGCTACGCCCAAACAAATGAATGAGTTAAAAAACGCATCAATTTGGTTTACACTTGGTGATCCAGTGGAGCTCAAACTCATAAAAACTCTGTCTTGGCAAAACAAACATTTACAAGTTATCAATCTTTCAGAAAATTTAAACGCAACGATTGGAAACACCTTGAGCGTAGAATCCTGCCATCATCACCATGACTCTGTGGACACCCATTATTGGCTTTCTCCAAGCCTTGCTATGAAACAATGTGAAGAAATAAAAAATGCACTTTGCGAGCTTTATCCCAAACATGCAGTTCTTTATAGACAGAACTTTAAGATACTTAGAGCCAAGTTTAAAAATACCATCAGATCTCTCTCTTTGTCACTAGTTCCTGTGAAAAACAAAGCCTTTATTATTTCTCACCCAGCTCTTTCTTATTTTGCCAACGAATTTGATCTCTATCAAATTTCTATAGAGTGCGAAGGGAAGTCTCCCAAGCCAAAAGATCTTCAAAAAATTAGATCTTTCGCAAAAAACCACCCGGTTCTTTGCGCTTTTACCTTAGCCTCATTTGACAATAAGGGAACGATTGCAGTAGCAAAAGATCTACAGATACCTGTTTTTGAGTTTAACCCTCATTCCCAAAACTATTTTGAGAATCTAGGGAATTTAACAACCTATTTACTTGAATCCAATTAACCTATGACTGAGTTAGCTTTAAAAATTGACCATCTAGATTTTTCATATGACAAGCAAATTATTTTAGATGATGTTTGTTTAGATATTGAAAAAGGCTCTTTCGTAGCTCTCATAGGACCAAATGGCGGTGGAAAGTCTACACTTTTAAAACTGATGATGGGCCTTTTAAAACCAAAGTCTGGAAACGTCACGTTGTTTAATAACCCTCCAACGTCGCATAGCTCTAAAATTGGCTATGTTCCACAATCAAGAGATACGGATCCTAAATTTCCAGTTTCCGTTTTGGACGTGGTTTTAATGGGAGCCTATAGAAAACTATCTTTTTTGGGATGGTACCCAAAAAAAATAAAAGACAAGGCTTTTGAAGCTCTAAAACAAGTCAATTTATCAAGATTTGCCAGTAAGTCCTTCGGATCACTCTCTGGAGGCCAAGCCCAAAGAGTCTTAATAGCTAGAGCTTTGATGTCCGATCCCGATATATTGTTTTTAGATGAGCCGACAGCCTCTATTGATCCAGAAACTCAAAAGCTAGTTATTGCCTTATTGAAAGAAAAAAAATCAAAAATGACTATTGTCATGGTCACTCATCAAATACAAGATGTCTTGAGCCATGTTGATAGTGTTTACACAGTGCAGACAGTTGTATCAAAATTAGCTCCTGAAACCGTTTGTAAACATTTCACAATGGGAGTTTATCACGATCCCCTTTTAGAAAAAGAGCCCCATAAGCCATGCCACTAAACTTTTTACAAGACAACCCTTTTCTCTTTATGGCCCTATTAGCTGGTTTTGCAGCTTCAATTGCTGGAGGCGTTGTAGGCAGTTATGTGGTTGCAAAACGCATTGTCTTCATTAGCGGAAGCATTGCCCATGCTGTCTTAGGAGGTCTTGGCATCGCTTTATACCTTAAAAGATCATTTGATCTAATCTGGCTTAAACCAATCTATGGCGCTTTTATCTTTGCCATTCTTTCAGCATTTTTAATAGGTTGGATTCATCTAAAATATAAAGAAAGAGAAGATACAGTGATTGGCGCCCTTTGGACATCAGGGATGGCCCTCGGTGTTATTTTTCTATCTCTAACTCCTGGATACAATGCCGAGGTCATGAACTTCTTATTTGGAAACCTTCTCTGGTCAAATGCTTCAGATCTTATCGTCCTGTTCTCATTTGATATGCTTATTTTAGTTATCACACTTCTTTTCCATAAGAGATTTTTAGCTATTTGCTTTGACGAAAACCAAGCTACCCTGCAAAAGGCCTCTGTAAAATCACTATATTTTCTTCTATTATCTGTTGTTGCAATAAGCATTGTTTTACTTATCCAGGTTGTGGGGGTTATTTTAGTAATCGCCATTTTAACACTTCCAGCAGCTATTGCTAGCTCGTTTACCATAAGACTCTCTAGAGTAATGCTCATTGCCACTTTGGTCGGATTTGTATTCACGACTCTTGGAATTTATTTATCCTATTCACTCAATTGGCCGCCTGGGGCTACAATTGCATTAACTTCAGCCTTGGGCTATTTTTTGACGATAATTTTAAAAAAATCTAAATAACACTTACCTTTTCGTTAAATAATTATTTTTAAACATTGACTTTTGCTTATTTTCTCCCGTATTATTGCCGCGATTTATACATAGCTTTGCCCCTATTTTTTCTTTCAATTGATTGAGAAAGTTGGTCACGCGTTTAGGAGGAAGAATGTACGCTATTATAGAAACTGGTGGTAAACAATACAAAGTTGCCAAAGATGACATCATCGATGTTGAGCTTTTAGGACAAGACAACAAGAATTACTCATTTGAGTCTGTTGTTTTTCTTCATGATGGAACTAAGCCAATTTTGGGCGCTCCGCACGTTGCAAATGCAACTGTCGAAGCTGAAATTATTGGTCAGAGCATGGGACCAAAAGTTATCGCTTACAAATATAAGCGTCGTAAAAGATTTAAAAAGAAAATTGGTCATAGACAAAAGTATTCTAGGGTCAAGATAACTAAGATTGAAATGAAATAAGGAGCCTTTGATATGGCACATAAAAAAGGACAAGGGTCTACTAGAAACGGACGCGATTCGATTTCAAAACGACTTGGCGTTAAAGCATGTCATGGCCAGTTTGTAAAAGCAGGAAGCATTCTTGTTAGACAAAGAGGCACAAAATGGCACGCTGACAAAAATGTCAAAAGAGGCGGAGACGACACACTGTTTTCTCTGATTGATGGAACAGTCTCTTTCAAACGCACAAACAAAACTCTTGTATCTGTAGTTCCTGCAGAAAAGTAAATATTTTCGAGGGCTTTATAAAAAAGCCCTCCTTTTCCAATTTATAAAGTTATAAAACAATGTTTGTTGATCAAGTTAAGTTAGAACTTAGAGCGGGTAAAGGCGGCGATGGAGTCGTGGCTTGGAGACGTGAGAAGTATCTTCCAAAGGGAGGTCCTACCGGTGGCAATGGCGGATTCGGTGGATGTATCTATTGCGAAGCTGATCCAAACATTAACTCTTTAGATCATTTAGCAAACCAACGCGTTCTATCTGCTGAAAATGGCAGATGCGGCGGTCCTAATCAACAAAATGGAAGACGAGGAAAAGATCTTGTCATAAAAGTTCCATTAGGAACTTTAGTCAAAGATGCAAAAACGCAGTCTATTATTTTTGATATGTCTGAAGAAAAAGAAAAAGTTCTTCTTTGCCAGGGAGGTAAAGGTGGACTTGGAAACGCTTTTTTTAAGACTCCAAGAAATAGAGCTCCGAATAAATGTACTCCAGGAAAATTTGGAGAGACTCAATCTTTTGAGCTAGAGCTCAAACTTATCGCAGACGTGGGATTAGTTGGCTTTCCTAACGCTGGAAAATCTACGCTTTTAACAGCTGTTGCAAATATCGATGCAAAAGCTGGAAGTTATCCCTTCACAACACTGTCTCCAAACATTAGCTATATGGAGTTTGATGATTTTTCTAGAATTTACATCGCAGACATTCCAGGAATCATAGAAAAGGCTCACTTAAATAAAGGCTTAGGCCTTGCTTTTTTAAAACATATCGAGCGTTGCAACACCTTGCTTTACGTTATTGATCTTTCAACAGAAGAAAGAGAAGATCCCCTTCAAGACTTTTTAACTCTAAGAGATGAGCTAGGCAAATATTCGAAAAAACTTTTAGAAAAGCCCTTTATTGTAGCTCTAAATAAAATCGACAAAGAGTCTTCCACATCAACCTTAGAGATGTTCAGAAGTAATTATGCGTTTGAAGGCAGCTCCCTCTACCCAATCTCTGCTAAAGAGCAATCTAATTTATCTTCTCTTAAAGAAGCCTTAAAAACGATTGCCCAAAGAGATGGTAAAAAATACCGCTAATTTTCATTTTTTCTATTTTTTCAAATCACCCAAAAACAAATAAAAAAATCCTTTTTTTATTTGTTAGATTTTTTATTCTAATATAGACAAATTAGTCTAGGTTTTATAAAGTGAATTTTTGAAAAACCAAGGAGGATAATTATGCGTGAGTTAGAAAAATACAGCTTAATCGCTAAAGCTGTTGTTTCACTTTTTCATCCACATGTAGAAGTTGTGATCCATGATCTAAAAACGCGCAAAATTAAAGACATCTTCAATAGCTTTTCTAAAAAACGAAAAGGATCTCCATCAAGTTTAGGAAAGATGAGCAACCTTGATGAACTAGATGTTTTCCCACCATGTTTCAAAACCCTTACAAATGGTACAAAAATAAAATCAGTTTCCTCTGTTATTCGGAATGCAAAAGCGCAGCCCATTGGACTATTTTGTATAAATTTAGACTTATCCAAATGGGAAGCAATGCACAAATTTTTTTCTGATTTACAGAATTTAAATTTCTATTTAGCGGTCAAAGTATGAAGAAAAATATTTCTAGAGCCTGGGCGTTATTTTCTGTCTATTTCATCGCAGCGATTGACAACTGCGGATATGCCATTGCATTCGTTCTTTTTCCTCCCCTTCTTTTAAATCCAGAGTATGGGTTTTTATCTCATGACCCGAGCTTAGCTAGCAAACTTATCGCTATGGGAGTTCTTTACTCTGCTTTTCCTTTAGCTCAATTGCTTGGAGCTCCAATACTAGGAGAGCTTGCAGATTTTTGGGGCAGAAAAAAAGCTTTTTATGTTTCTATTTATGGCACTATTGGAGCTTACCTACTTTCAGGATATGTGCTTTCTCTTAAAAGCATTTTTCTCCTTTTTATTGCTAGATTTTTAACAGGCCTTTTTGCAGGGAATCAAAGCATTTGTAATGCATCAATTGCAGATTTAAGCCCAAACCCTAAGCAAAGAGCTAAAAATTTTGGAGTTTTAACTGTTGTATGGGGGTTAAGCTTTCCAATTGGATTAGCTTTTGGAGGTCTTCTTTCAAATCCTTCTAAATCTGCTTTATATAGTCCCTCCCTTCCCTTTTATCTCATTGCTGCCATCACATTATTAAGCTTATTGACACTAGCTCTTTTCTTTCCTGAGACGTTTCAAGCAAATGAAAAAAAAGAAAGGCTTCATTTCATTCAAGGGATTCAAAACATTCTGGATGCTCTTAAAATACCGAGCGCCAAACGTTTTTTTATGTTGATGTTTGTTTGGACTTTAGGATGGGGATATAGCGTAACTTGGTATGGGGCTTACGCTATGCAAAAGTTTGACAAATCACAAGAAATAGTAACTTTCGGTCTGATGATTCAAGGGATTGGATGGACCTTTGGAGGAGCTTTTATCAAACCATTACTTCTTCGGTTTATGCAAGTTTGGACAATCGCTAAATTCTCTTATGTTGTAACAACTATACTTTTAATCATAACGTCCTGCATGCCATCTTATGATCTATTTATTGTAATGTTTGCCCTATCGGCTGTCATGGGAGCGATTTCTTTAAGTTCTACTTTTAATATTATTTCTATAGCGACCCCAAAAAACATCCAAGGAAAAGCCATGGGAATTACCCAATCTATGATGGCGTTAGGTTTTTTCTTAGTACCGATCCTTGGCGGGATAATCGGCGCTATTAGTATAGATACATTCTTTCCAATCTCAGCTTTTTTCTTGTTTATTGGACTTATGATTCTACTAAGATCTAAAAAGCCATGCGGATCATGAAATGAACTTTAAATAGTTCGTCTGAGATATACACTCAAAGGAAGCATTTTGATAGGTCTGTCTCCAGAGCTTGGGTTCTTTTATTTTTACTTTGTTCCACTTGAATTCAAATCCATATAGTTTCCCTCCTCTCTCTTCAACCCAATCTAATTCTTTTTGATCGTACGTTCTCCAAAAGTAGTTATTGCTCCAAATAGATTGATAGTTTTGCTTTTTTATTCGCTCCATGACCAAATAATTTTCCCAAAGCAACCCAATATCATCTCTACTTTTTAGTTCGTTGAAATTATTTATCAATGCATTTCGAATCCCATTATCAAAAAAATAATAGCGAGAAGTTTTGGTAATCTCTTTTCGTAAATTCCTACTAAAACCTCGAATATTTACAAGTACAAAAGCCTTTTCAAGTAAATCTAAATACCTTTCAACAGTTCCCTTACTCATCGATAACTGTGTTCCAATTTCACTAAGTGATACCTCCCTACCAATCTGAAAAGACAAAAGAATCAGCAAATCCAGCATTTTTCTTGATTTTTGAACTCCTTCAAAGGCGAGTATATCTTTTAAAAGATAAGAAGAAATAAGCTCTCTAAGATATCCTTGCTTTTCTAAAGAACCACCTGTTGTTATTACCTCAGGATAACTTCCATAAATTAATCTCTCCTCTAATCGAGAGTTTGTTTCAATCGCTGTTTCCACTTGATTCAACTCAAGCTGGGATATTGGGAAAAGATAGATAGTATGTTGGCGCCCAGTTAAAGGCTCTCCAATTTGTTTTGATAAATCAAAGGTTGAAGATCCTGTCACAATCACTTGCACATCTTTTAAATGATCTACGATTAGTTTCAAGCTTCTCCCTATAGAAGGAATATATTGCGCTTCATCGATGACAAGCAATTTTTTATCTCCTAAAAAACTACGTAATTTTTCAATAGAAAGACTCGATAGCGCCTCACTAACAAAAACTTCTTCGCCTGTTACGAAAAGATAATCCTTTTTATCTTCTAAAATTTTTTCTAAAAGCGTTGTTTTTCCAACTCTTCTTGGACCATAAATGACTATAACCTTGTTTTTGCCTATATTTTGCAAGTTATTCAACTGTATTCGAGGTATTTCCATATTGCAAAACTCCTTATTTATATCATTACAATACCACACCACTACTATATTAATCAAAATTCCGTCATTTAAATGGCTGTATTTATCAAATATAACCTTTAACCCCTTACGCTTAAAAAGTTAGACTTGTTAGCTGTTAAGTTCAATTAAATAATCATCCCACATTTCCAAAAAAAAGCGGCCCTGAAGACACTAAAATTAAATTAACAGGATCCATTACAATGTACTAATTAGAACGCTACTTTATCGTCCTACAGAGCTTGGAAAACGGCTGACAGGTCACTTTAAACAGGTCTGTCTATTGGAAGACTTAGAAAACAAATCAAAAGAGTAACATCAACTCCCAGCATTTCTATCGCTCTAAACCGAGATAGTTTAGAAACTTGGTTTTTGGATTTGATCGAAGAAACTGAAGCTTTTAAAGACCTTTATTTAGAAGTTATCGCTGATGATCAGGAATTGACTTTGGATTATTTAAGAAATGGACTTGTATCTGCTTGTTTATCTACATCTAAGAAAGAAATTCTCGGGGGGCGAGCTCACTTTTTGGGAAACATGGAGTATGTGCTTGTTGCATCTCCCTCATTCATAAAAAGATTTTTTTCTAAGGAAAACTCTAAAGAATGCCTGCGTAATACCCCAGCAATTAAATTCGATCAAAATGATAAATTGCACGAAAGATATCTTGAAAAATTCTTCAATTTGAATGGAAGAGACTTAAATTATCAACTCATCCCCTCAGTAGCAGGTTTTAAAAAGCTTGCTCTTCTGGGTTATGGTTATGCCTTGATTCCAAAAATCGACATTATTAATGAACTTAACAAAGGACAACCCCTGCTACTTTATAGCGATAAAACTTGGAAAATACCACTATACTGGCACTACTGGGCTGTAGAATCTACCTCCTATCAAAAATTCAACCAAGACGTGATCCAACATGCAACAAACAAATTAAAAATTCACTAGAAACAATGAAAAGAGTGGCTAGGACTGGAATCGAACCAGCGACACAAGGATTTTCAGACCCATCCACTATAGAACTCTGAATACATAAGAATATGCCAGAGTCGTTTTTTCCAGGGAAGGATGAATTGATCTTATCCTGATTGATGCGGAAAAATTCCTTTAAATTCAGATCATTTGCGGAAATTTTGCGGAAAAAAGCCTTAACAATCATTTTCAGTAAATGAATAGAAGAATGACACACAAAATCAATTCTTTAGTTAACGACTGTATTGGCATTTTTGATTAGATAAAAAAATATTTAGCATGTATGAGGAAAGAAGGAGAGCCCTAACCAATGCAAGGTAATGATCGTCTATGGAGGAAAAAGCTTGGTGGAATTTCTCTTTTGCCGATCTTGCAGCTGTTTTGCAAACTGATTTGGAAAAGGGAATATCTAAAGAGACAATAGCAGAAAGGCTGAAACTATATGGAGAGAATCGTCTACCAGAAACGAAGCCTCCATCTCGTATCCTTCTTTTTTTAAGCCAATTTTCTAGCTTTATCGTTTGGCTACTTATCATTGCAGCTATTATTTCCGGATTTTTAAATGAATGGATTGATGCGATAGCGATAGCAAGTATTGTCATACTGAATGGAATAATTGGCTTTTTTCAAGAGCTTAGTGCTCAAAAATCCATATCAGCATTAAAGAAATTATCCGTTCCTACTTGCAAGGTTATACGGGAAGGTAATTTACAAACCATTGAAACAAAAGACCTCGTTCCCGGAGACCTTGTTGCTCTAGAAGCTGGAGATATCATTCCTGCTGATGGACGCATCATCAACTGCATTCAATTATCAACACAAGAAGCTATCTTAACTGGAGAGTCGGCACCTATTCATAAAATTTCAACTCCCCTTTCTGCAGAAAAAATGTCCATAGGTGATCTTAAAAATATGGGATTTATGGGAACTACTGTGAGTACAGGTAAAGGAATGCTAATCGTCACGGGAACCGGGCATTCTACAGAACTTGGGAAAATTGCTTACCTTCTTAAAAGCCAAGAAAAGCAACAAACCCCTCTTCAAATACGATTAAGCAAGCTGGGACATAAACTTGTCTTTTTTTGCTTGAGCATTGTCGCCATAGTTTTTCTTATTGGATATTTAAAAGGCTTCCCTTTGGTTGATATTTTATTGGTCTCAACAAGTCTGGCAGTAGCTGCGATTCCTGAAGGGCTTCCAGCAATAGTGACAATCGCATTGGCTATTGGTATTCGAAAAATGGCAAAACGTAGAGCCCTTATTCGCAAACTACCATCTGTGGAAACACTTGGCTGCGCAACTGTCATTTGTACAGATAAAACAGGTACACTGACAAAGAATGAGTTATGTGTAAAACGGATATGGACGAGTGATGAATGGTTAGAAGTATCTGGCTCTGGCTACGATCCTTCAGAGGAAATAAAGAAAGGGTTAACTTCAAGTATTCAAAAGCTTATTGAAATTGGGTTGCTCTGTAACAATGCATCTTTATCTTATTCTGATGAAGAGTGGAAAATTGTAGGAGATCCGACTGAGGCTGCTCTTTTAGTTTTGGGTAAAAAAGCCCATATAGATAAAGAGACTTTAGACCAAAGTCATCCTTTTGTTACAGAAATTCCTTTTGATTCCGATCGAAAAAGGATGAGCGTTTCGAGAGTTTCAGGTGATAGCCGTGTTCTCTATGTTAAGGGAGCAGCGGATATCATTATAGATCTATGCGATAAGATATTGCTCAAAGACGGAGCAACAGACCTTAATGAATCTTACCGCAAACAAATCATTGAAGCAAATCAAGAACTAGCCTCCCATGCTTACCGAGTTCTGGCGCTTGCTTTCCGAGAGTTTCCAGGGAAAGAAGGTATAGAACCGCAAGAAGAGAAACTCACATTTGTTGGACTTGTGGGAATGATTGATCCACCACGCTCTGAGGCAAAAGAGGCTATTATTCATTCTAAAGAAGCTGGGATTTTGCCTGTTATGATCACCGGTGACCATAAAGATACAGCAATAGCCATTGGATCAGAACTGGGCTTATATAAAGAGACTCTGCAAGCTGTCACAGGGCATGAATTAGATGATTGGAATGAAACTAAGTTAGAAGAAAATCTTAAACAAACGTGTATTTATGCCCGCGTTTCTGCAGAACACAAACTCCGTATTGTCAAAGCCTGGAAGCATATAGGAGAAATTGTAGGAGTTACAGGCGATGGGGTCAATGATGCTCCTGCAATGAAGGAAGCTGATATCGGCATAGCTATGGGTATTAAGGGTTCCGATGTTGCTAAAGAAACAGCGGACATGATTATTACCGATGATAATTTTGCTTCGATTGTGCTAGCAGTAGAAGAAGGGCGAGGTATTTATGATAACATCATAAAGTTTGTTAATTATTTACTCTCATCCAATATGGCCGAGATATTAATTATTTTTGTTGGAATTGCATTGGGATTTAAAGATACTCAAGGAAATCCATTCCTTTCTCTAACACCGGTACAACTTTTATTTTTGAATTTGTTAACAGATGGGTTCCCAGCCATTGCTTTTGCAATGGATCCCACCGCCCCAAACATTATGAAACGATCTCCCAGAAGCCCCACTGCCGGCATTTTATCAATGCAGATGTTTTTTCAATTACTTTTCATTAGTTCAATCATTGCAGCAGGTACGCTTGCTGCTTGCCATTTTGGGCTGCAAACGAGCGCTCAGCTTGCGCACACTATGGCTCTAACCACACTGGTTGTTGTTGAATT
This sequence comes from Chlamydiia bacterium, assembly GCA_030427725.1. Lineage (GTDB taxonomy): Bacteria > Chlamydiota > Chlamydiia > Chlamydiales > JAUICV01. Next base: position 33,071 of record JAUICV010000002.1, read on the forward strand.
GGTGAGAGTACAAATGGTACGCAAGCCTTATAAAATTGGTTTTTTTTCCAATAAATGGTTGATCCTTGCTTTGAGTATTTCTCTCCTTTTGCAAGTTGCAGTTGTTTATTTGCCCCCTTTGCAAAAAATCTTTGGTACTGTAGAGCTTGGGTTACCGGAATGGGGGGTAATTCTCGGGGTGGCTGTGCTTATTTTTTTTCTGGGATCAATCGTAAATAGGTTTTTTGAAAGCAAACTAAGAGAAGGTACTTGAAATATATATGCGACTCGCTTTTATAGGATTATTCTTTTTGTGTACGACTATTTATGCAAAACAACCCGCGGTTACTCCACACGGTGTCGAAACCCCTGGTGTTCAGACATTGCCTTATGTCATCGATGGCAATGTAAAGGTTTTTCATTTGATTGCAGAGCCCGTCGAAAAGGTGATTTACAATGGAAAAATCAACCTTTTAGAAGAGTTTGTCAAAAAGAACAATCGTTATTCGGGACCAACAATGAAGCTCCCCGTTGAAATACAAAAAATTGACGGATGGGGCTATAACGGAAATATTCCCGGACCCACAATCATTGTGAATCAAGGAGATTTCGTTCGATTTCACGTATCAAATCACCTTCCTGAACCAACAACAGTCCATTGGCATGGAATGATCGTTCCTAATGATCAAGATGGAACGGGGGGAACTGCAGACCCTGTCATCATGCCGGGGAAAACGGCGGTTTATGAATTTCAAATTGTCAATGAACCGGGCACCTACATGTATCATAGTGGTTTTAATGATACTAAACAGGCTTTAAAAGGTCTTGATGGATTTCTCCTTGTCTTGCCTAAAGATGGCGTTGATTTAGCAAGTAGCGACTTTGCCATTATGCTTCAGGATTGGGCGATTCCTGAAGGTAGCGAACAAATCAAATATCTTTCCATGGATCGAAATTGGTTTACGTATAATGGTCTCGCTGCACCCAATTTTCCCGTTCTCGTTGTTGATGAGGGTGAGCGGGTTCGCATTCGCTTTGGCAATCTCGGGCTTATGTCTCATCCGATTCATCTCCATGGTTATTCTTTTAAGATTACAGGAACAGAGGGAGGTCCCATTCAAGAGTCGGCGCAGTGGCCGGCAGCGACGGTTGTAATTGCACCCGGTGAGACTCGAGATATTGAGTTCATCGCAAATAATCCGGGTTTATGGAGGCTCCATTGCCATGTGCTGCACCACATCTTGAATGACACTTCTTATTTTGCACAGCACCAGAAAAATGGAATTTTTCCCGAGGGTGGATTATGGACATATCTCTATGTAAAACCCGCTAAGGATCAAATGACAAGGGCGAGTGAGTAGATATGATACGACTGGTTTATCTATCTCTATTGAATGCACTACCAAACCAAAAAAATATCGTCATAAATAAAGGATCGAGATCGGGTTTCCAGGCAAAAAGACCCCAACAATTTATGATACTATTTTTTTGGGTTGGTATGAGCCTGTTCTGTACAGCTTGCAGCACTCCTCTTCATGTTAGTGAGTCAAGTGGGTTAGCCAGTACTGCTCACAAATACAGTGCCGGATCGCCCAAATCTACCGCATCATCTCACATATCCTCCTCATCACCAATAACTTGCTCCAATATTGACTCCTCGTTCGATCAGCAATCTGCAAGAGCAGATTGTGGTGCTCCTCACTCTGTTTGTGAACATTACGGGCTAGAAATAACCAAAACATTGCGCCTGGCTCATTTAGTTCATGAGGTTCTTATTAGAAACCCCGACTTAGCAGCAACCAAAGAAAGAATACAAGCTGCCGAATTTTTCCAAAAAAGGGTTCAAGTTTGGGAAGACCCCGAATTTATTGTAATGAGACATGATCAACCCTTCGGCTCTACTTCTGATAGTCCTTTTAATCCCAAGATGCGTTATTCAGTTATTCAAGAGATCCCTTTTCCGGGAAAACTTTCTCTTAAAGGGAAGATAGAAGGTCAGCAAGTGGCATTTCTTCAGAGTGAAAATATAGCTACAACAAAAGATCTTGTCCTAGAAAGTAAAAAACTTTTTTTTCAGCTTTACTATTACGATACAGCTTTAAAAATTAATGAATTCAACAGAAATATCATATCAGAATTTGTTAAAACTACCTTTGCCTTATATCGATCAGGAGAGGATAGCTTTTCAGAAGCAGTGAAAGCTCAAGTTGAATTGCAAAGGCTCGACGACGAAAAATTAAAGCTGGTCTCTATGAAGGATCGATTACTTTCACTCATCAATACAATTTTAAATCGCGAAGCATATGAACCCCTTGGAACACCGGAAGCTTGTTTTTCATCGGAACTCTCTCTGGACTATAAGGCGTTAGAGGGGATGTCTTCCCAATATAACCCTGAAATTAAAGGTATTGACTCTCGTATAGGAGAACAGAAATTTCGAAAGGATTTAGCAAAAAGAGAATATTTCCCAAATTTTATTGTAGGAAGCCGTTTCGATCATATTTTAGGAAGTAGTGATACGGCTTGGGGAGTGTCCATAGGAATTAATGTACCTATTTGGATTCCGTGGAAACAGAGAAGAGATGTTCAAAAGGCAGGTGCTTTAATGAGAGCCTATGAAGATAATCTGCAAGGCTTAAAATCCACGATTCGAGGGCGAATTAGAAAAATTCTCTCTGAAGTTCATGCATTAGATGAGCGCATTATCCTTTTAGAATCTGGGATATTACCAAAAACATTAGAGAGTCTCGAATCGGGGAAGGCTGAGTATCAAGCAGGAAAAGGTGATTTTTTAACCCTTTTGGATACGATTCGTCAGTATTATCAATATCAACTTGAATTCGAACAGGCAAGGATAGAGCGTGAGATCGCTCTAGCAGAACTAGAAAGAACAGTAGGTGTTAATTTTGGAGACATGAATGAAGAAAATAATTAGTTGCTTGTTGTGCATAAGTATATTTATGGGATGCTCAAATGAGACCCAAGACACCTATGGAAACTCCAAAAAATCTCAACACAATCAAAAAAATGAAGAATCCACTGTAATCAATATTGAGCCATCCCGTCTTCAAATATATGGCATTACTACTGAGGTCGCTCAAATAAGAGATTTAGTCCGATCAATAAGAACAGTTGGTATCGTTGCAGTAGATGAACGCAAGATTTTCAAAATTCAAACAAAAGTAAAAGGTTGGATAGAAACTCTCTATGCTGATTTTACAAATAAGCCTGTTTTTACCAATTCTCCTTTATTTACAGTTTACAGTCCTGAACTCTATTCCACTCAGGAAGAGTATCTTTTGGCTCTGCAAGGATCCGAAAAACAGTCAAAGGGAATGTTTGCCAAAGAGCTTCAACAATCAAACGAAGACCTCTTACAAGCCGCTCAGGAGCGTATGGAGCTCTGGGATGTACCAACAAGTGAAATCGAAAGGTTAAAAAATACTAAAAAGCCCTCTTATGATTTAACGTTTTTTTCCCCTGTGAATGGGATCATTTTAGAAAAAAATACCTATTCAGGAATGAATGTTGGTCCTGGTATTAACCTTCTCACTATAGCAGACCTTTCATGGATTTGGGTCTTTGCAGATATTTACGAACAAGATATTTCACTTATGAAGCTTGGGCAAGAAGTTGATTTTTCCATTACCGCTTTTCCGGATCTTCACTTTAAAGGTTCTGTTTCTTTCATCAACTACGTCATTGAACCTAAAACTCGCACACTCAAAGTTCGTATAGATGTTGATAACCCTTCCTATCTTTTAAAACCTGATATGTATGGAGCCGTTGAATTGCAAGTAAATATGGGGAAATCGCTGGCCATTCCTCAAAATGCTGTTATTGAAACGGGTCTTAGAAATCTGATCTTTATTGAAGAAGGTGTTGGACGCTTTGTCATGAGAGAAGTGGAATTAGGGTATCTTGCAGACGGATATTATCAAGTCATATCTGGCGTGAAAGAAGGGGAAAAAATTGTTACAAATTCACAATTCTTACTTGATTCTGAGAGTCGAATTTCTGGATTTGGAAGTGGGGAAACGAAACATGGGATTCATTAGCATATGATCGCAAAAATTATTGAATGGAGCGCAAAAAATCGCTTCATCATATATGTAGCGACTATTTTGATGGTTGTGTGGGCTGGTTACACCATTCGCAAGACCCCGATGGATGCGCTTCCAGATCTATCCGATACTCAAGTTATTATTTACACAGAATGGAGGGGTCAAAGTCCAAACTTAATCGAAGATCAAGTGACATATCCTATCGTCTCTGCTTTTCTTTCAGCTCCTAACGTCAAGGTTGTAAGAGGATTTACAATGTTTGGCGTTTCATTCGTTTATGTCCTTTTTGAAGAAGGGACCGATATTTATTGGGCACGTAGTCGAACATTAGAATATCTTTCTTCTCTTCAAGGAAAGTTGCCGAAAGGAGTCACGCCAACAATTGGTCCTGATGCTACAGGGGTTGGATGGGTTTTTGAATACGCTCTCATAGATGAGAGTGGCACATATAATCTACAACAGTTACGCAGTTTCCAAGACTGGTATTTACGATACTGGTTAGCTGCTGTTCCTGGCGTTGCAGAAATTGCCAGTGTTGGCGGGTATGAAAAAGAATACCAAGTCGAAGTAGACCCCGTTAAGCTCCAGTCCTATGGTCTTTCTATCAATCATGTTCGTAAAGCTCTTCAAGATTCAAATCTATACATTGGAGCTAGGGTTATTGAGATGGCACAGCATGAATATGCTGTGAGAGGAAGTGGATACATAACCGATTCAAAAATGATCGAACAAGTTGTTGTTGGCAGTGATCAAATGGGTAGTCCCGTCACTTTAAAAGACCTTTCACGAGTACAAATAGGAGGAAATATACGAAGGGGTCTTGTCGATCTTGATGGTAAGGGAGAAGTAGTTGGTGGCATTGTCGTTATGCGTTATGGAGAAAATCCTCTAAAAGTAATCGGCGATATAAAAGCAAAAATCAACCAAGTGAAAGACGCGTTTCCCCCGGGAGTAAAACTTGTAACAACCTATGATCGTTCCCGATTAATCATTGATTCTATGAAGACTCTTTTTGAGGCTCTCGGAGAAGAAATTATCCTTGTTTTTTTAATTATATTCATATTTTTATTTCACTTTCGTTCATCCTTAATATCGATTCTAACTCTTCCTGTTGCCGTCGCTTTAGCATTTATTCCGATGTACTATATGGGGCTTTCAGCAAATATTATGTCACTTGCGGGCATCATTATTGCTATTGGTGACGTTGTCGACTCAGCTGTAATCATGACAGAAAATGCCCATAAGAAATTGGAAGAAAATAAAGAAGGAAAGCCTTCTTCAGAGATTGTATTAGAAGCCGCAAAAGAGATTGGTCCAAGCATTTTTGCATCTTTACTTATTATCGTCGTTGGATTCATTCCGATATTTAGTTTACAAGCACAAGAGGGAAAATTATTTTCTCCACTTGCCTTTACGAAGACTTTTGCAGTTGCTTTTGGGTGTATCTTAGGCATTACCCTGGTTCCGGCACTAATGATGAGTTTGATTAAAGGAAAAATTCGTCCTTCCCTGTCAAATCCGGTGAATAAAGTTTTGACGTATGTTTATCGGCCTGCACTAAAATTTTGTTTGGACTACCGAAAGACGGTACTCTGCACCACTTTGGTATTAATCACTGCTGCAATCCCTTTTTATCTTAAACTTGGATCTGAATTCATGCCGCCACTCGATGAAGAAGACATTCTCTTTATGCCGATTACAACCCCCGGGATTTCCATTGAAGCTGCGAGAGAACTTGTGCAAAAACAAGACCAGATCCTTTACTCTTTTCCTGAAGTAAAGCGGGTATTTGGAAAAGCAGGACGAGCTGAAACGTCAACCGATCCGGCTCCATTATCCATGATTGAAACAGTGATTACGCTTCATCCAAAGAATAAATGGAGAAAAGGGATGAGCAAAGATAAGCTTGTCCAAGAGATGAATGAAGCCCTGACTTTCAAAGGGGTGCAAAATGCATTTACAATGCCTATCAAAGCCCGTTTAGATATGCTGACAACAGGCATTCGTACAGCGGTGGGAATAAAAGTGTTTGGTGACAACTTAGAAACAATCAATCAGCTGGGAACTCATCTAGAAAAAATACTTAAAAAAGTGCCTGGAACAAGAAGCGTTTACGCAGAAAGAGAATTAGGAGGTTTTTATATTGATTTTATTCCTAACCGTGATGCTCTAGCCAGGTATGGATTGACTATTGCTGAGGTTATGCAGTTTGTACAAAGTGCCATCGGAGGCGAAGATATTACAGAAACCATTGAAGGGCGAGAACGATATACAGTAAATATTCGATATCCAAGGGGGCTTCGTGATGATGTTTTATCTCTTAAACAAGCTCTTGTTCCTATCCATAAACCGATGGCAAGAATGGCAGATACACAAGAATTGTCAAAATTTGCCCATGTTCCCTTAGGTCAGCTTGGCGAAGTCAAAGTAACTATGGGGCCATCCATGATTAAAGATGAAATGGGATATTTTTCCGGATGGGTTTATGTCGATCTAGAAACATCTGATATTGGGGGATTTGTAGATATTGCCAAACAAGCGGTTGCGTCTGAATTAAAGCTTCCAAGAGGGTATTTTCTCAAATGGACAGGCCAATATGAATATCTCGAAAGAATTCAAACCCTGCTTTCCTACATGGTCCCCTTAACGATCTTTTTAGTACTACTTATTCTTTATATGAATTTCAAAGCATTTATTCCTTCTTTGATTGTGATGCTGTCGGTTCCATTTGCTGCGGTTGGGGCTATCTTCTTTTTGTTTTTTGCCGGATATAATACCTCCGTAGCAGTTTGGGTGGGTCTGATTGCTTTACTGGGCATTGCAGCCCAGACAATTGCTATCATGATGGTATATTTGGAAGAGGGCTATAAAAAGTGGAAAGCGGAAGGCAAAATTCAATCAATACAAGATATCGTTTCGATGACATTATCCCAAGCTGCTATGAGGATACGTCCATTCACAATGGCTATTGGCTTGAATATCATTGGGTTAATTCCTATCATGATTAGCGATAAGGTTGGATCTGATATTGCCAAACGAATAGCAATGCCTCTATGGGGAGGTCTCGTTTCTCTTACCCTTTTAACCCTTTTTGTCATTCCTGTAATTTTTGTATTTTGGAAAGCTTATGAACTTAAACGTAATAAAAGATAGGTTTTAAAAGGAATTTAACAAATCCTTGCTTTTTCGAATTAAAGCCATTGAATCCTTGTGCAACTTCTTAGCTTCTTTCGTATAAGCTCCATGGCGTAAGGCTGCCTTTCGAGCACGTTCTTTGCCTTCTTTAGTAAGAGGTCCCTTTCCTTTGCCACCATGCATATGACAAGTATTTCTTCCACGAATAGCCCATTTGAGACATCTCTTTCCTGACCGTTTACTTTTTGCTGTACACTGGCTCACAATGATCCATGGGGTTCAATTTAAAAAAAGTTGTCATTCCCCCTTGGGGTTATGGGATAGATGTTGAGCGACAATTGCCTGACCCTCATTATGCATATGAACCACTTGAATGGTCTGCTGCCCTCCAGTTCGACACTTCAAAATTGTTTGCATCGTCTGATTGGCTGTATTGAACAATTTATGAGCTAACGTAAACAATTTTTCAGTATGAAAAAACCCTTGATCTTGGAGATTTGCAAGCCGAAGACATTTCATTCCAGAGTCATTGAGTGCTAGGAATTGGCCAAAAAGCATTGCCTCTGTTTCGTTTTGCGGCTCAAGTCCAGGAAGTAATGCAGCAACTTCATTGATACGATGTTCAAGACTTTCTGCAGATAGGCCACGGGCAATTTTATGAAGTATTCTTTCTCCGACTGCAAGGTCATCGACTCCAGAAGCTCTTTTCATAGCATCCGATATCTTTTTTTCGCTTAACTTGCTGCCATCTGACATTTCAACCGTTTTGAACTCTGAAGCTCCTGTATCTTCATTTATTTCAAATTTCCATTTCAAGAATGGTTCTGGTTTTTTTCTTGAAATTGCCTGAACTGATGATGATTTTTCTATTTGCTGTTTGGACATAAGACCTCCTTTACTTTAATTCACCCCAATTTTGCCCGATATTTGCCTCAACAAGACCCTTTAAATATGTCTTTGCATTAGGAAAAATATCTAAAAAAGCTTTTTCCATCGCTTCTTGAGCGAGAGAAGCATAGGTTGAGGTTTGGGATTCTATTACTTCTAAAAGCAACTCATCATGTATCACATTTACAAGATGGCATTCCTCTGATAGAAACGGCGTAAATCGTATCATAGCTCGCAGGGTAATTTCTGCTGCTGCGCCCTGAATTGGCAAGTTCAGTGCTGCTGTAAATTTATATCCCTCTAATTCACGTCGAAAATCCCGGATTCGTCCCGATGGAGTACTCGCAGTTCCTGTTAGCTTTGCAAGTGACCCAGTTTGCTTTTGCCACGCTCTTAGTCCTTGGTAAGTCCGAAATAGAGCACCTCTATGTCTTTCGGCCTCTTCTTCGGTCATATCAACGCCATATTGCTGTTTTGCATAATTAGCCAACCCCTTTGCTCCCTGGCCATAGAGAAGGCCAAAAATAACCGCCTTTGCCAATTGTCTCTGTGGCTTAGATACTGATTCCTTTGGAATATTTAAAAGAGCTGCTGCAGTATTGGCATGGACATCTCCTCCTGCCTCATAAATGTGAAGCAATGCTTTATCTTGGGTAATCAAAGCTGCCACGCGAAGCTCTTGCTGGGAATAGTCTAAACTAATGAGTCGATATCCCTCCTTCGGAATAAACAGCTGGCGAAAATCAGACCTGGGCATATTTTGCATATTTGGTTGTCGACTTGCCATTCTACCCGTGGATGTTGTTCCAAGGGAAAATGACCCAAATAACCTCTTTGATGGAATATCAATAAATTTATAAAGCCCTTCTCCAAATGAACTAATTCGTTTTGTCAACTGGCGGTATTGGACAATCTTAGCAAATGCTTCATGCCTGTTTTCGTTTTGCTTGAGGGTTGGGGTGCTTGTACTTAATTTTCCTGAGTTGGTTTTCACCCATCGTGCCAGTTCGTTTTCATCGAGAATATCGGAAAGCCATTCTCCAAATTGCTTGCTACTATTCAAATTGAAAGACACACCAAGGAGCTCGTAAATTTCAAGCAAGAGGACTTCACTCTTCTTTTTTAAATCTTCAATGAGCTCCCTATGGTTGCTGATATCAAATCCAATACCACTATTCTCCATATAGGCTATGGCAAGCTGAGCATCGCGCAAAAGCTCATAGGATTTAATTAATCGCTTCTTGGATAAGACCTCTCGTTGCTTTTGGAAAAGTTTTATAGGAAGAACAGCATCAAGGGCTGCATATTCAATCTGAATTTCAGTGAGCGTATCTTCTGACCAGTCGGATGTCTGCATCTCTTTATCGATATCTAATCCAAGCATCTCCTTAGAAAGATTTTTGAGGCTGGCTGATGATAAAAGCCCACATTCTTTTTTTAGACGCGTTCTGTTTCCATTTATGACACGGTCCGCAAGCAATGAACAACCAAGTTTTTTTAGAACGATTCCTGAGTGCAATAAATGCTTCATTTCGAAAAGAGCATTATGAGCAATCAATGGTCGCTCCCAAAGGGCAGTGGGAATTTGAGAGATTGAGCCTATTTTTTTGAGGTCAAACACATAGACATGGGCTTTTCCATCATAAATTTGAATTAAACGTATCGCTGATTTCCTTGGAGCTATGCCGCCATCTGTATCTTGCACAAACTCGCGGAGAGGGTATGTCTCAATATCAAGGCCAAACGCAGTGTTTTCTTTAAGAAGTTGGTCAACCACAGAACCTATTTCCTTAGGCGATTTAATCACTGAATATGAAATGCCCATATTCTTAAGCATCGATTGACTCTCAAGGGCAATTGGCTCATTAGCCAGCCCCTCATTTCTCAAGGTTTTCAATTTGATTAATCCACTTCCAAGCACCACTTATCTACCTATCCATAATTGTCATTTTGTCATTTACCCTTTCTAACCCCTTGACAACGTAAAATTTACGTAAATTACGTTCTTGTCATTGCATGTCATTCGTGTCATGTGTTTCGAGATGACGCGGTGACATCGCGTGACAGGCGGTGTCATTTCTAAAAATCCCAATGCCAGGGCTCCTTCAAAGTGACAAAATGACGTTTTTATACACATAGCTTAGACCGTTCTATATTCATTATTTTTATCTTTTTACTGTGCTTATTACACTTGAGCACTGTTGTCATCCCTTGAATCCAGACCCAATATTTTAGGATTGATTTCATACCAAAAGTTATTACTGCTTCGGATTCGTTCATCAGTTCTTCGAATGTGACATTGCTTTTCAAGAATCTGTATGGCTGCTTGTTGTTTCTTTGAATCATTCGCAGTATCTCGCCAAGCACGCACCTTTGAGCTCAATAAAGAAAGACGTACTTTGCCTCCTTCTTTTTCTAGATGCACCTGCAAGTAAGCACTAATTTTTTCAGCAAGATGCTCTGCTCCGGACAATCCCTGAATACGCTGCCATTCAATCGCCTGTGAAAGGAAATACTCTTCTAATACCTGTGCGCGTAGCCACTGTTCCTCTGTAATCAAAGGAAAAGAGTCTGTTGAAAGCTCCCCTTTTTCAGCTGCATCGCATACAGCAAAGATTCCAGCTATTCGAGCAGCTATTGAACACGCTCTTCCTGCAATATCCCGAACATCTTCAAATTTCCCATCGGGACCTATTTCCTTCTCCAATTCATTATAAAAATCTCTTCTTGCCTTAGACGCCTCAGGAGAAAGCTTGATTATTACTGGCTGGGCGGGTTTCCATCTTCGAATTCGAAGTACAGTAGTCACAAAAGGAACAAGTTTGGCGTGGTCATATGGTTCATCCTCCTCACTTTCAAAGCGCGAACCTGCTCTACTCAGAGGGCTAACTACACAAACTCTCGATAACGTCCCGTTTTGTCGCATCGTCTTATCTTTTGCAAAATCGTCCCAAAGGTCTCGTTGAACAAAAATAACGATCGTCCCCGCTGGTTTCCGTACAAAACGCTCTTCTGCTCCACCATTTTCTTTGCTTCCAACTCTTGAGCTATCTATATCATCGCCCCATGTCATCGATGTATAAAGAGAGGCCGACACAACATCTTCTTTGCCTTGTTTATTTTGAATACGCTTGAGAAGCGTTCTACCTTCAGAACTAAAAAGCCCAAAAGCACCTTTATGCGCATAGAGCAGTTGTTGGATGCGTGCTGGCGTTAAATCATCACCCCAGTTTCGTGGATGAACCGGAAGCTCTTGCTCTGCCTGATAGAGGCGCTCCAATTCAGCTGTCAATTGTTCGATAGACACTCCCTTTGAGGAATCTTTCTTCAACGATCGAATCTCTTGCTTTATCGCAGCAATTTGCTCTTTTATGGACTCATTATGAGCCTTTATTGAAGCGACCTCTTGTTGATACTCTTCCATCTCCTTTTCTATCTCATTTTTGATAGGATCAAGAATGCAGCTACATGTTTGAGACTTTCTTTCGACCTGATCCATCACGCCTATCAAAAACAAGCTCGGGTGATGTAGCAGTCCTGGCTTTTCCTCAATAAGGGCTTTCTTTCCTATTTGCAGGGCAGCCATTCCCAATGCAGGAATTAATGGAAGAGAAGCATCCACTTGAACAAATCTTTCAGCTTCCTCTATCGCTTGCCGCATGCTTTTTGGCAGCACTTCTATTGGGAAATCCAGAGGAGGTGCATTTCCCTGATTTATCGGGAAAGGACTCTCCCAAGTGGCAGAAGAGTGGTCATTCGCCTTTTTTGGCTGATAGCATTCCTTACACCCAGAAATTGCTTTTTGAATCGTGAGCCTTCGGTAATCTTCTCGATCCCATTTTTGCTTTCTGTCATCCGAAGAACAAAGCGCTGACTGAGAAATTAAACGAAAAATTTGGTCAGCATCTTGAGAGTAAAAAGCAAATAGCGATGCAAGAGCAAGATCGGCTGCACTATTATCACCATTATACTCACTAAGCCGTCCCTCATAAAACAACCTTTTGAACTTTTCTCGATTGCTGGCAGCTGCACATCGTGATAGAATTTCTTCGTCAGACAATGGCGGAGAGACCTGAGCTTTCTTCCCAGATATCGGTTCCAGTTCAGGGAACACCTCACTGTAGAGTTGGATTAAGGCGTTACCACCCAACTGTATCCGCCTATTTTCTCCAATAATATTTCCCGTCAAGGTGATTGGGTGATTGCACAAGAATTCAATAGAGGCGTTTCTATACATCCCTTTGATCCGTCCACCTGGTAAGTCTGCCTTTAAGACAATATGCGCGCCGGTGCCGCTTTGAGAAAGTTCCGAATAAGAACCAAGTCGTTTGATCAGTTCCGATACCCAATCCGGAAAGGATTCATTGGAAGATTTTACTTTGTCGATATCGATAGCTAAAAGTCTCCCTCTTGCAGGTACAAAACATGGAAGGTGATGGGGATGTAATGAAATATACTCCATCACCTCCTGCAGTGTGCAGAGCGGGCCAGTTCCCCACTTCGAGTCCTGACTTATTGGATTATAAGGCTTCTTGTTGGCGTCGGAAACAATCCACATCCTTACATCGGCATACTCCTTAAAAACTTCATTGAGTACAGACAGCGACATCATTAAATACCTACTCGCTTTCTGGGTGTGTGCCGTATATGTTAAGCTCCTCTTCAAGCTCTGCAGGAAGTCTTTCTCTTCTCCGCAAGCGGCACTCAATATCCTCATCGACCGCATCTCTCTCAAACCACGGGTCCGGAATACTACCCGTTGCAATTAGCTCTAACACCATTTCTCGCGACCCGTACTTATTAAACAGATCTTCTAGAGAGTAAAATTCACCATGTTTCATTTCACACCTCCGCCGCGAATTAAGCGGAACAAGGTCTGGGGCAACACAAGTATTCTTTTCTTGAATTTTACAAAGGCGGGGGCTAATCCATTTGACTCGCGTTCAAATGCTAATTTACGAAGGGATCGCTCAGTCGGCCACTGATATTTGGCCTCAAAATCACGGAATGTGAGAGGGATTTCCTCAGCCTTGCTTTCTACAAGACGTTCTCTCTCTTCTTGAGATGGGATTGGTGTGCTTAGGGGAAGATATAATTGTGTATCCATTGGAAAGCTCCTTGTTTCTTGTTAATTTCACAATGAGCACAATTATTCTAATTGATTGGATTTAAGTAAGAAGCGCGAAAAAATACCTGGTATTTTTCTAAAAAAAGAAGAGACCTTATCGGGGAAATACTTATAGAAAAAAATAAGCAGTACAAAAAAATACTGCCTATTTTTGTTTTCGACGGGTCTTTTTCTCGCGAGGTCTTGGGTCTAGTTCTCGGTCACGCACTATTTTCACCCAAGTTTCATATGCATATGCCTTCCCACTGCGTCTTGTTTTTCTATAATCGTGGTAAACCTCAGCATGTTTTGCTTCAGGGTTGTCGTTCCAATATGTGACTGCATGATCAACTACCTCAAGAGTTCTTTGTTCTTTCTTGGAAAGAGGTTTGTCTATGACCCTATTTTGTGGTAAAAACTCGGTACTTTGTTTTTTGACAAGGATTTGATTTTTAACAACAAGTTCATAAACTTGATCTAAATAGCGGCTACAATCCCCTCGAGTAAAGTAAAACTCTTCTGGAAGAATGGGCAAATTTCTAAAGACATTTTGTTGGTTTTTTTCTTCAAAGCTGCCAATAAGACTATTTTTTGCCGTCGGGAATGTCCACCAAATAAAGCCCTCTATAGATTTCTCCCAAACCGTGGCAGAATCCCGCTCAAAACGCTGAGGTAATACCTTTCTTTCGATTGGAGGCCTCTTGTACTCCCAAATTTTTTCCAAAAGGCATAGCCGATCCCATAAATAAACAGGATCAAGTTCAGTCGAAGTCTGAATGAATTCTTTTTTAATTTCGGGAGGATAGAACCGTTCTCGATAATCATAAAAAAACTGGTTGAATTTTGGAGAGCACATTTCACTGTCAAATACGCTTATTTTCCTACCTAAAAGATTTGTATCAGCAATCACATATAGCTTAGGCGCTACGCCAAGCATTCGACTATTTTTTCTAAGTGTAGCTTTTATCTTCTTATGAGGTTGAGAGGGTTCTGCTAATACTTGACTACGCCTCCCATTTTCCCAGCGAAAAAACGTCTGTTCCAATTGCTCATATATAGCTCTGATGTTATTAATTTTTTTCATTACAGGAGAAATTATTTTTAGTTGCGTAAAGGCGCAGCAGGCCGTTGCTATGGGGGACTGAGATGAATACTCGCCCCTAGATATGGAACGAAGGACTTGTAGGAGTATTCGCCTACACTTATATGTTGGGTTTAATTTCCATAGAAATAGCCACTCATTTTTACATACTTCCAACGCTACAGAGTTGAACAACCCTGTCCTCTTTTGTGCTTCTTCCTCAAGGCTTTTTATCCAATCTTTTGTATTAGAATTTGAGCGCAGGCTTTTAATTAGCTCTACATACTTTGATAAAAAACTTGCACCAGTACAGGAAGATTGAACCATTGTAATTGCATGTTTTAGTCCTTCTTCAAATTGTTGGGTTTCATCAGGAAGATTGATTATGTTCATGGTCACCTTGAATATTTAATTTGTCATTTGTTCGTTGCAAGAGCTTGGCAAGATGCGTCTTGTTGAAATGCGCATACCTTCTCGTCATCACAGGAGAGCGATGACCAAGCACCTCCATGAGCTCTCCCTGGGTAGCTCCCGACATTGCGAGATGCGAGGCTGCCGTGTGTCTCAATGAATGAAAAACAATGTCTTCTAATCCCAACTGATTTAAAACTGCTTGAAAGGCCTTACGAATCATGGTGTAAGTTGGTTGTTTTGAAGGATTTTTAGACGGAAATATGTAGTCTTCTTGGCAAGAAGAGCATCGACTCATCAGAAAACTGTATATTTGATCTGGCATGGGAAGAACCCTCACATCTTGATTCTTTGTTGTTTCAAGAGTGATAAGACGGTGTTCAAAATCTACGTTCTTCCACTTAAGGCTAGCAATCTCTCCATAACGCATTCCAAGTGAAGCAGCCATAAGCACCATTCCATATAAATTGGGGTTCTTATGTTCTTTACATGCCCGAAGAAGGGCGCTGAGTTCTTCTTTACTAAGAAAGCGTGTTCTGCCCTTATTTTCGGGAAGTTTGGACACTCTTCTGAAAGGATTTTCCGCAATCCATTCCCACTCAGAAGAAGCCAACGAGAACGCCTTGCTTAGAGTTGCAAAATATCTGTTTACTGTTGGACCAGCCCTGGGTGTTTTCCTTGCTGTTGTTTCACTGAGAAGAGCATGTTTTGCTTGGGCAAGCAGGGATGGTGTTATGTCACTTAAAAGCTTATGCCCGTAATGAGCTCTCCACCATTCTAAATGATGGGACTGACTCCTAATTCGCTTGGGAAACCTGCTCAAGTAAATGGTTTCATATTGCTCAATGAGATTGTTGACGGTGTATTTTCTTGATTTCGCATCTTGGGGGAGTTTTCCTGATAGGATTGCGCTTTCAGTAGAACGAACCCAGTTTTTGGCTTCGGTAAGAGTACGAAAGACTTTTCTTAACGGTTTTGCACCTTTTCTCCGAACTTCTGCGTGAAAGCTAAAGCTTCCATCTTTTTTAGGATATTTGCGTATGCAACGCGGGGTTTCTGAACTTTTAGCCATAAATTTTTCCTTAAGAGAGCGATTATAAATAATTTGGAATAAAAGAGAATCGGATTGTTAATCCGTTGTTCTTTTTATATTTCTTACAGGAGAAACACACACAAACCAGCAGAAACCAACACGTTTTACGCATTTTTTCCGCACTTAAGATAAAGTTTGATAGGAAAATGGCTTGATTTGATCCCGAAATGTTAAACTGCAAAACGATTCTGATTGATTCAGAGCATTTGCGTAAAAAATGCGGGAAATTGGGTTTTTGGGCTGTTTTTTGCATAGCGGCTCCTGATGTTAAAAACATTCAAGAGCTCTATGAGTAGATGGTATTTAGAAAGGTTTGGCCAGAGCCGGAATCGAACCGGCGACACAAGGATTTTCAGTCTTGAAAAGCCCCATCCGGTATTTACCGTAGATGACCTAAAATCACCCAATACCGCTAATCTTACGAGAAAAAATAGATTTTTTGCGAGGAAAGATTGTCAGTCAAGGTCAATCATTTTCAACCTTGAGAAACCTACTACTTCGGATATATTCCGGATAAATGAACGGGAATAAGTCAGATTTTGCTATTGAGATTCTCTAGTCTTCCTAAAGCGGTTATTCAACCACACCAGTAGCAATAGAGTTTTTTTTGAAAGAGCAGCCTAGAGCTTTTTGCCTTGAGATAATTATCTTAATTTCTTTATAGCACAGATTAACACAACAGAACAATTTATATGAATAAAAGCCTTCAGGCTCTAATAACTAAATCTCTTCCTTGGATTTTCCTAGCCTTTTGGGTCTTATTGAATCCGGGGCTTTGGTATTTTAAAGGCTTCTTTCATCAAGTCAACTCAGTGGGTTCTATTTTTGGCGCTGCTAGCTTCTTCCTTTTTTCATTTTCTTTTCTCTTCATTACAAAATGGAAAAAATTAGAAGATTGGCTTGG
This sequence comes from Chlamydiia bacterium, assembly GCA_030427725.1. Lineage (GTDB taxonomy): Bacteria > Chlamydiota > Chlamydiia > Chlamydiales > JAUICV01. The sequence goes on from JAUICV010000002.1 coordinate 49,733, forward strand.
AGGGCTCGATAAGGTTTTCCGCTTCCATCAATTCCTAGGAAAGATAGGATATTCCTGCTTAATCGTTCATGTTCTAACCTTTTCGTTAAAATGGGCTCGATGGGGCTTGTCATCTTATTTCTTATACCTACTTCCCGTACACCACAGGTTTTCGATAAATTTAGGGTCTTATGCTTTTATCTTCATGACACTGATACTGGCAATTACGATCTTTAAATTACTTTCCTACCATCTATGGAAGATGCTTCATAAATGGATGAGTGTTGTTTTCTTGATCAGCTTTCTTCACTTTTTTTTCTCAGAGAAAGCCATAGGAAGCAATTTGTCGAACTCATTATTGTATTTGGCAGCTTTGATAGGACTAGGTAGTGCTGCTTATAAACAAATTTTTTATGCGCTTCTTGTGACACCGTTGCAATATAGGGTAGCAAAAGCAGAAGCTATCAATGAAGCGCTCTTGAAAGTTACTCTTATAGCGAAAAATAAAGATATCCCATGCATTCCTGGACAATATGCATTTATTCATTTCCAAGAGCCAAGTTTTTCAAAAGAACAGCACCCTTTTACGTTAGCTCGGAATGAGAATAACAATCATTTATTCATCTATGTAAAAAGTAGAGGAGATTACACAAAAGCTCTTCATAACTCTCTTGCACCTAGTTGGACCGCTTTTATAGATGGATCATATGGTCGCCTTGATTATCAACCACATCAAAAACAAATTTGGATTGCAGGTGGCATCGGAATTGCCTTGTTCTTATCTTGGATGCATTCGTTAAAACCTTCCCACGGAAAAACCATAGATTTGTTCTTCTGCTGCCATAATAGGTCGGACTTGGCTATTCTTAATGAAGCTAAGGAGTTAAAATCAGATGTTTTAGGAATTAGGATTTTTACTTTTTGCTCTGAAAACAATAAACGACTTTCTTGTGATGAAATAACAAAAACATGTCCCGATTACAAAAAGCGCAAAATTTTCATGTGTGGACCCAGAAGACTCACCAAAGCTATGAAGAAGCAATTGATTGCCCTATCCGTAGAGAAAAATAATATCGAATATGAGGATTTTAATTTTTTCTAAAAATTAAAAAGTTTTTCAAAACCGATAAAGGAGAGAATTTGCAATACGAAACTACCAGTAAAGTGGGGCTATGAAGGAGACAATAGATGAAAGGCGAAAACTCACCAATCTCTTTGAGCGTTATCTTACCCTCTGGGTTGGGTTGTGTATCATAGCGGGAATTATTCTTGGTAAAGTCGCCCCTGGAGTTTCTAGAAGCTTGGATGGCATGGCCTTCTACATCCAAGGGGCTCCGGTAGTCTCCATCCCTGTAGCTCTCTGTCTATTTTTTATGATGTATCCGATCATGGTGAAGATTGATTTTACGTCGGTCATCCAGGCGAGTAAAATCGGCAAGCCTGTGTGTCTAACACTTTTTTTGAACTGGGTAGTCAAACCTTTCACAATGTATGTCATCGCTTATTTTTTCCTCGGGGTACTATTGCGTCGATTCATCGGTGCCGAGGCAACCGATTTAGTAAAATTGCCTTTTGGGCTCGATTTGGCTGTAGGCGCAACGCACGGCGTGGGCACTGTCGTGCTGCATGAAGGGGTGAAAATGCTCGAAATACCGCTTTGGAGAAGCTACTTTGCGGGCTGCATTCTTTTGGGCATTGCACCCTGCACGGCTATGGTGCTAGTTTGGAGCTATCTAGCACGAGGCAATAACGGACTTACTCTTGTGATGGTAGCCATTAACTCGCTGACAATGCTTGTCTTGTATGGCACTCTAGGTGGATTCCTACTGGGCATGGGACAATTACCAGTGCCTTGGCAGGCACTGCTGCTTTCCATTGCTATCTATGTGGCGCTGCCGCTCGTATGCGGTTACCTTTCGCGTAAATGGATTATCCGTATTAAGGGTAAAGCATGGTTCAAGGAGAAGTTTTTGTCTATTCTCACTCCAATTACAATTATAGCCCTATTGACTACGCTTGTGTTGTTGTTTAGCTTTAAGGGTGAAACGATTCTATCGAATCCATTAACTATTGTCTGGATTGCAATTCCTCTATTTATACAAACAATGCTGATTTTCTGGCTCGGTTACGGTACTGCAAGAGCTTTGAAATTGTCATATGAAGATGCTGCACCAGCTGCGATGATTGGCGCATCAAACCACTTTGAAGTGGCCATAGCAACAGCAACATTACTTTTTGGTCTCTCTTCAGGTGCGGCATTAGCGACTGTGGTGGGTGTGCTGATCGAAGTGCCCGTAATGCTCTGGTTGGTTCGGATCTGCCTAAGAACCAAGAACTTTTTTACTTAAATTACTTAGGGAAATGCTAACTGCTCAGGCGACGACTACAAGCAGGAGTTGTGAGTTAGAAGTTTTTCCCATCATTTTAGAAAAATCAGAGCTAGATTTTCTAAGCTAAAGCTTCACCTTTTTCTTAACAAATTGTTTGACTTACGTATTAAGTCCATTGAATCCTTGTAAACTCAATACAAATTTCATAATTTTTTTGCAAGACTCGCAAAAAAAGCATCCCTTCAGTGGAGGTAGAAGGTGATTTTTCAAAATAACAAAGAAGAATGTATTCCCATTACCGAAGAGAAGCGGGCCGTGATTAATCAGATGCACTGGAATATTTATTTTGGGTAGCTAGTAGATCTTAAAACCACCAAATCCATCTGGCCGAATTTGATGCATCTTCTGTCTACCCACATCGTAATATGTATATCCATCTAAACCATCTGAGCGAACTTCCGTTCTCTGTTGAGTATTTGGATTACTGATTGTGTAACCGCCAAAGTAATCTGCTCTCACTTCAATTGGTACTTTGGGAAGATTGTCAGGTAGGAATGAAACTGAAGGTGATTTGTATGCAAATACACTTGATATGCACATAATAGAAAACAGGGATGTTAGTATAATATTTTTTATAATATCTGTTTGTTTAGATTTAATGTTTAGGGGATCCAATAGGCTGAATTAACTCGATAAAAGTTTTATTCTCTTTTCTTGCAAAGCCAACTACTTCCCCTTGGTTATTAATGTCTTTTATGTCCAGTATTTGCCAGCCCATAGATGGATCAATTAAGTTATTAAGGTTCTGCATCCCGATATCGGAAGACCAATTAAATGGCTGGCCGCTTGCCTCTGGTGCGCCAGTAGTTTTAAAAAGATCCCCGCTCATTCCAATCACTACTCCTTCATTATTGATAGAGTAGGCAATTGAATCTTCACCCGGTTCTAGTACTCCGAGATCGGACACCTGTCCCTTTTCCCATAAACACGCATGCCATATCTGGCGCTCCGATCCAATTCTTTGATCTACGGTCTCTGAGACTCCTACGACTTGTTTTAAATCATTAACCTTTGTGGCGAAACTGTAATACATTTGATTGCCGCACAAGTTATCCAAAGAAAGTAAGGCTTGTCGTGAATGGTCCCAGAAAAATGCAAAACCTTTGGCGCCCAAGACCCCAACACCATCTGTCGTAGCTGCATACGCCACAACTCCTGCAGCATCTCCTTGATTGTTAATGCTGAGACTTCTGCCAGGGAGGTGTTTAGTTTGATTAGAGTAGCAAATTTCATCGATTTTTCTGCCGGACTTATCAAAAATAAAACTACTATAACTAAATTGATCCCACCCCGTAATCATTCCAAGATCGTTCAAAGATAATGTGTTCCAGTACCCCCAAGGAATGGCCCCCCTTACTACTATGCATATCCTTCATGCCATCGCTTTCATCCCAAAGGAAGGGGTGGAGTTCTTTATACCTGCCACTAGAAGGAGAGAATTTTTCTACGTATTTAAGTCCAACAACTTGATTTGCATTATATGATCCCAAAAACATAGATCAGATCAGAAGAGATAATCAGACCTCCTGATTGTCCCTATTTTTTTCCAATTCGAAGCGAAGCCATAATCCATAAACCCTAAAAAACGTAGCTGATCAGGATCTTTTCCTCGTCGAGAAAATAATTTACACCAGCTGAGCTATCATTACAAAGTTATCATCAAACTGAGTGCAATTCCCCACATCATTAAAGCCACAAAGCCATCAATAAACCTCCATGAATTTGACTTGGATAAAAGTGGAGCAAAAAAACGGCTTCCATAGGTAATAGTAAAAAACCAAATAAAAGAAGCGCTGATTGCACCTATGACAAAGTAAACTAGCTCTTGAGAAGGCTGTTGCAAAGCAATGCTCCCCAATAAAATCACTGTATCTAAATAAACATGTGGATTGAGTAAACTTAATGCCAAGATCAAAAAAAAAGTTCTCTTTACAGAATTAAGCTCATTTTCTTTAGCTGTTTGCAAGCATTTAGACCTCAATGCAAACTTCAGAGAAATAGCGCCATAAAAGAGGAGGAAAATAATGGCAAAGTATTTGGATAGCTCAATACAAAAAGGATAATGGGAAATAAGTTGCCCAAAACCTAAAACTCCCAAAAGAATTAAGAGCGCGTCAATTAACGAGCATAGAAGAGCTGTCATAAGGAGATGTCTTCGCAATAATCCCTGACGAATAACGAAGGCATTCTGCGCTCCAATGGCCATAATAATTAGCCCCGCACTAGCGCTAAGTCCCTTTATTAAGGCTAAGAACATACTGAATAAGCGTTTAAATTAGCTTGAGGAGAACTTTGATTAAGAATCCCACTTTCTGATGGTAAGCACTGGATTTTTGTTAAATTCTCTGCCAACTGAGTTAAAGCAATTCGCACGCTTTCATAGTCAAAAGAATCGATAAAAAACAAAACATAAATGGAGTTTTCGTCAATACAGGTCTTAGCTGAATCTTTATGATTCCAAAGCCAACATATGATTTGTTCATCATCTGCATAAACTACATGGGTAGACTGAGCTGTTATTTTTTTTCCTTCTCCCAAACCCCAAAAAGACTCTCCTTCTTTTGCATATCGAATCGTGATTCCTCCTGAAATTTTGTTTAAATCATAACCTCCCATAGGCAATAAAGATAAAATCGAACAGCAGTTATAAAGATCAACTACATTACAAATATTCCAAATTTTCTTCCCAGTAACCACTCTCCTAAGCAGCGCTTCGATTGAAGACCGGTATGTTTTAGCCTTCACTTGAAAATCTTCTTCATAGATCTTCCTCCATTGGGAAATACTTGGATGGGTCACAAAGTTGGTGGCATTGACACCTTGCTTCTGAAGATGCTTTTCTAAACCTTCTTTTAGGTTCTCTACAAAAAGATCGTTTTTTCTTACGGAAACCCGAGCTAAAAGATATCCTATTTGCATGTCCGGGTATTTTTCCAATACTTCATTTTCTATTCTAATTAACAAAACTCACCTCGTTTGTATGATGCTTTTAAAATCTACTCCTAGTTTAACCCTAAATTTGCTATAAGTAAAATTAATAGATTTTATGATTAATTAGCTTTACTAATGGAAGCCCTATGGATTATCGAGGAATAGAAGCCTTATATACCGTTTTAGAACTTCAAAGTTTTGAGGCGGCAGCCAAAAAACTGTACATTACTCAGTCGGCTATTTCACAAAGAATAAAAGGTGTGGAAACCCATTATGGACAACCAGTCCTAATTAGAACGCTACCTTATCGTCCTACAAAGCTTGGAAAACAACTGATTGGCCACTTCAAACAGATCTGTTTACTAGAAGAAGACTTAGAAAAACAAATCAAAAGAGTAACATCAACTCTCAGCATTTCTATCGCCCTAAACCGAGATAGTTTAGAAACTTGGTTTTTGGATTTGATCGAAGAAACTAAAGCTTTTGGAGATATTTATTTAGAAGTTATTGCTGATGATCAGGAATTGACTTTGGATTATTTAAAAAATGGACTTGTATCTGCTTGTTTATCTACATCTGAGAAAGAAATTCTCGGGGGACGAGCTCACTTTTTGGGAAACATGGAATATGTGCTTGTTGCATCTCCCTCATTCATAAAAAGATTTTTTTCTAAGGAAAACTCTAAAGAATGCCTGCGTAATGCCCCAGCAATTAAATTCGATCAAAATGATAAACTACACGAAAGATATCTTGAAAAATTCTTCAATTTGGATGGGAGAGACTTAAATTATCAAATCATCCCCTCAGTAGCAGGTTTTAAAAAGCTTGCTCTTCTGGGTTATGGTTATGCCTTGATTCCAAAAATCGACATTATTAATGAACTTAACAAAGGACAACTCCTGCTACTTTATAGCGATAAAACTTGGAAAATACCACTATACTGGCACTACTGGGCTGTAGAATCTACCTTCTATCAAAAATTCAACCAAGACGTGATCCAACATGCAACAAAAAAATTAAAAATTCACTAGAAACAATGAAAAGAGTGGCTAGGACTGGAATCGAACCAGCGACACAAGGATTTTCAGTCCTCTGCTCTACCAACTGAGCTACCCAGCCGTTGAAATAAAGCAAAAACATAGCTGGGATAAGCTTTTATAGCAATGATTAATTTTTTAAGAATCTTCTGAGGTTTTTTGGGATTTGAGATAGATCATATCTTTAAGAATCAGCACACATTCCCGAACATGCAGATCATCTACACCATGGTCACTGGCTCTTTTTTGCTGTCTTAAGGATTTGCCAGACGCAGTAGAACATTTCTTCCCGTGAATCTTTTTTAAGAAACACTGGAAATCTTCATTCTTTGCTAATCTTTTTTGACTATTCGCCTTCAAAGTTGGTAGCATCGATGTCCACGTTGTATCTTTACGATATAGATAAGGAAGTTGTCTTTTTGGAAAAGATCTGTAATTTTGTTTAGCATTATCTTCGAATGACTTTCTAAGATCTAATTGATCACTAGACAATGGATACTCTAAGTACCTTTCACCAATCTTATAAGGGGAAAAAACTGTAGGAACCACAATGTCAGCTATAACTCCCTCAATTTGAGTTGAGCGCCCTGAAACAGTATAATACCTTCCAACTGTCACTTTAAAAAAGGCCTTTGAATTTTCCTCTGTTACAGTTTGATACTGCATAGAGCCTTTACCATAAGTTCTTTCATCCCCAACAACTAAAGCTGCTCCATAATCCTGAAGAGCTTGCGCTACAATTTCTGCAGCAGAAGCTGAAGCCTTTGATGTAAGTAAAAGCAGAGGCCCTTGGTAATACATTTTACCATCAAGATCTCTCATGTATCTGATTTCACCATCGGCATACTTTGAGATAACAACGACCCCGTTTGTAATAAACAGTCCCGCAATTTTAACAGCTTGAGTTAAAAAACCGCCTGAGTTTTCTCGCATATCGATCACAAGGCCATACAGATGTCCTTTTGACTTGAGTTCTTTGATGGCCTCTCTTAAATCTTTTTCTGCGTTAACACCTTCTCCATTATCATAAAAGCCAGGAAGCGTAATTTTACCAATGACACCATCTGCGTAAGGTTCATAGCTATAGGATAGTCTTTCTTGGTTTAGAATGATTTTCTCTCTTTTTAAGGAGACTTTTCTAGAGTCCTTACCCGATCTATTTTTGAGAGTTAATTTAACGCTAGTGCCCACATCACCTTTAAGCTTTTCTAATACGTCTTCAAAGGAAGCTTCCTCTAGAGTCATCCCATTAATTTCTAAAAGCAAGTCCCCTACTACTATTTCTTTAGAATTATAAGCGGGACCACCAGTTATAAGATCCGCAACGTATATTCCATCCTCACCTTCCCTCAAAATAACTCCAATCCCATGGAATTGTTTCTTTAATGCTGTTCTGAGCTCAACAGCCTCTTCTTCATCATAATAAGCTGTATGTGCATCCAAACTTTTAGCAAGTGATTTTAAAATATGTAGGGACCTTAGATGTTCAATTCTAGTTTCATACTCCTGCCTAGACAGCCCTTCAGGAATATAGCCAGACTCGTGCCGTTTTAATCTCTTTTCTAGCAGGGCAACAATTTTGACTTTTCTATTTGAGTTCAAAGAATTTTCAGACCGTTTTTGCCTTAAGCTAAGCAATTTGACCATCTTTTTTTTCATTCTTCTTTTTAACTCTGCTTCACTTTTTGCAAAGTCGCTATACCGTTCGTCTTGAACTGATTGAAATTGCTCTTGTTCTAAAAGCTCTGTGACTATTTGAGCTCTAATGGCCCGATGTCTCAAAATAGCTTTTTGGATGATTAGATCCATTTTTACATATTCTTCGTATTCATCCTGATGGTACTGGTGGATCACCCAGTTGACATCTCTCTGTGAAAGATTTATAAAGGCATCAACTTCTGATTTAAGCAAATACAGTCTGTCTGGATCAAATTGTTCTAGATAGATCTTAAAAGATCTTTTGACGACTAACGGGGAAAAAGATTTATTTTCAACATGATAAGCAAACATTTTTTGCATCGTTTGCTTAATATCTGGGTATCTCAACTCTTTCGAATACGAACTCGAAAACCCACCAAAAATCAAAGCTAGAAGACAGACTATAAAGAATTTAGAATTACTTTTCACAGCCTCTCCTAACTATTATTTACAACAGACCTTATAATATTATTTATACCATAAACTAATATTTTTAATTTAATAAAATCAGAATAATTTAATTTCCTTAATTCAAATCAAACAAGAAAATAAAATAACTGTCAAAAATTGAAAGAATTAACAAAGCCTTCTTTTTAATCACGGATGTAGAAAAAAGCAGCAGAATATCGAAATGACTTGGCATTTAATAGACAGACAGGATATATTTCCCGAGTATTAGTATGTAAAGCTATGCCTAAATGGAAGGAGTATTGGTTAAATGCCAACATTGAATCAGCTGGTGAAAAAACCGCGCAAATCAAAAACCAAGAAGACGAAGTCCCCTGCTTTAAAAAATTGTTCGCAAAGACGTGGGGTCTGCCTTCAAGTTAAGACAAAAACACCTAAAAAGCCTAACTCAGCTTTAAGAAAAGTAGCATGGGTAAGACTATCTAACGGCCAAGAAGTTATCGCCTACATCGGTGGTGAGGGCCACAACTTACAAGAACACAGCATCGTCTTAGTACGTGGAGGCAGAGTTCCTGACCTTCCTGGTGTTCGTTATCACATTGTCCGAGGCGCTCTCGACTGTGCTGCTGTCAAAGACAGAAAGCAAGGACGTTCTAAATACGGCGCTAAACGCCCTAAATAACCAGCATAAGGAAACAGAAGAATGGCAAGAAGACGTAAGGCCCAAAAAAGAAGAATCTCACCCGATCCTAAATACCAAAGTGATGTCGTATCTAAATTCATCAATAGGGTGATGTATGACGGGAAGAAAACCGTTGCAACCAAAATTGTATACGAAGCAATTGAGAAATTTTCTCAAAAAATAAACGCTGAGGATCCTTTAGCTGCCTTTGAACAAGCTTTAGAAAATGCAAAACCATCCCTAGAAGTAAAATCTAGAAGAATCGGTGGAGCAACTTATCAAGTACCTATTGAAATCCCTCAAGAAAGAAGAACGTCTATGGCCATGAAATGGATCATTGGTTTTTCTAGAGATAAAGCCGGAAAATCTATGGAAGATGGCTTAGCTATCGAACTGTTTGATTGCTTCAACAATCAAGGCTCAACAATAAAGAAAAAAGACGATACACATCGTATGGCGGAAGCTAACAAAGCTTTTGCTCATTATAAGTGGTAATCATTGAAATACTCATCTCATTAACTATTTGGAAGGGAGATCATAATACTCGATGGGAGAAAGACCTAAAGAAGACCAGCTAGAAAATGTTCGTAATATTGGGATTATGGCCCATATTGACGCTGGTAAAACAACTTGTACTGAAAGAATTTTATACTACTCAGGAAAGTCTCACAAAATTGGAGAAGTTCATGAGGGTGCTGCTACCATGGACTTCATGGAGCAAGAGCAAGAACGTGGTATCACAATTACTTCAGCTGCTACAACAGTTTACTGGGATGGCCATAAGATCAATATTATTGACACTCCCGGACACGTGGACTTTACGGTCGAAGTAGAAAGATCCCTTAGAGTCTTAGATGGTTCTGTTGCTGTTTTCAGCGCGGTGGATGGGGTACAACCTCAGTCAGAAACCGTGTGGAGACAAGCCGAGAAATATCACGTCCCAAGAATAGCCTTTATCAATAAAATGGATAGGGTTGGAGCTGATTACTTCTTCTGTATAGACAGCATGAAAGAAAAGTTAGGAGCAAATGCTATTGCAACTCAATATCCTATTGGAAACGAAAAAGACTTCCTAGGAATGGTTGACTTAGTTGCGATGAAAGCTTACATCTTCAACGATGAAACGCTTGGCGCTGAATTCGAAACTACAGATGTTCCTGCTGATTTACTCGAAGAATGTCAGAAATACCGGTCAGCACTTTTAGATGAGCTAGCTACTATTGATGAAGAAGATGAAGAGTTTATGATAAAGGTCTTAGAAGACCCAGATTCTTTGACGCCTGATGAAATCCATGCCGTCATTAGAAAAGGTGTCGTATCTAACAAAATCAATCCAGTTCTTTGTGGAACAGCTTTTAAAAATAAAGGTGTTCAACCATTACTAGATTGCATCGTTAAATGGATGCCATCTCCTATTGACAGAGGAATCATCAAAGGCTTTGACCTAGATGAAGAAGAGAAAGAAATTTCCCTTAAACCTGACGATTCATCACCACTTGCAGCACTAGCCTTTAAAGTGATGACAGATCCGTATGTTGGGAAATTGACTTTTATCAGAGTTTACTCAGGAACTCTTCAAAAGGGATCAACTCTTATTAATACCACAAAAGGTAAAAAAGAGAGAATTTCAAGACTTCTAGAAATGCACGCTAACACTAGAAAAGATAAAGATGAATTCTTTACTGGTGATATCGCTGCAGCTATTGGACTTAAATTTACAGGAACTGGAGACACTCTCTGTGCTGAAAACAATCCTCTAATCCTTGAAAAGATGGAATTCCCAGAGCCTGTTATCTCTATGGCTATCGAGCCAAAATCGAAAGGAGATAGAGAAAAGCTTTCTATGGCATTAGCCGCCCTATCAGAAGAAGACCCAACATTTAGAGTTTACACTGATGAGGAAACTGGCCAAACCATTATCGCTGGTATGGGAGAGCTTCACCTAGAAGTTCTTAAAGATAGAATGATGCGTGAGTTTAACGTTGAAGCGAATGTTGGTAAACCACAAGTCTCTTACAAAGAAACAATCACAAGCCCTGCAAAATCAGAAACAAAGTACGTCAAACAGTCTGGTGGTCGTGGACAATATGCTCATGTCTGCTTAGAGATTGAGCCAAACGAAGCTGGAAAAGGAAACGAAGTTGTTTCTAAAATTGTCGGAGGAGTTATTCCAAAAGAATACATTCCGTCCACAATCAAGGGTATCGAAGAAGGTTTATTAACTGGTATTCTAGCTGGGTATAACTTAGTAGATGTTAAGGTACAGATTGTCTTTGGATCTTATCACGAAGTTGACTCAAGTGAGATGGCTTTTAAAATTTGCGGATCAATGTCTGTTAAAGAAGCTGCAAAGAAAGCAAAACCTATTATCTTAGAACCTGTCATGAAAGTTGTTGTCACAACTCCTGAAGACTTTTTAGGAGATGTTATGGGAGACATCAACAGACGACGTGGAAAAATTATGAATCAAAAGACTCTTAAATCGGTTGTAGTCGTAGAGAGTGAGGTTCCTTTAAGTGAAATGTTTGGATACTCTACACAGCTTAGATCTTTAAGCTCTGGAAGAGCCAACTACTCTATGGAGCCTAGCCATTTCGAAAGAGTCCCTGCTAAGATTCAAGAAGAAATAATGAAGAAATAAAAGGAAAGCATTACATGGCTAAACAGCAACAGAAAAAAAAGATCCGTATTCGTCTTAAAGGATACGATCAGAGAATTTTAGATCGGTCTACATCTGATATTGTAGAAACGGCTAAAAGAACTGGCGCTAGGGTTGTTGGTCCAATCCCTCTTCCTACTAGAAGAGAACTTTACACAGTGCTTAGATCTCCTCACGTGGATAAGAAATCAAGAGAGCAGTTCGAAATTAGAACTCACATTAGACTTCTTGATATCATGAATCCAACAGCTGACACGATTGATAAGCTTAAAGTTCTTCCAGTAGCAGCTGGGGTTGACATCAAAATCAAGGCTTAAGAAACTTAAGTTTTTTGTCAGCTTATAACTAATTAGTTATAAAAAAAGACCTTGCAGACATCTGCAAGGTCTTTTTTTTTAATAGTTTGGAAATACATCATCTTGATAAATTTCTTGGAAGGCCGGAGGAGTTGAGTACTTCATATATTTCCCTACAACTTTCTTATTAGCAACGATGAGGTAATAACTTCTTTGCTCGACAGTTTGAGGGCCTATTGTTATACGCTCAATGTACTCATATATGTCTGAATTACCATCTCTTGAATGAATTTGATAGGGCTTTCCATAAGATTTCTCAACCTCAGAAATCGACATTCCTGGTTCAATTTCAGCAAAGCCACCTCGAGTCATAAGTGTTGGCCTAGAGAAACACCCAGCTACTAGGCATCCCATTAAAAGTAAAAATATAGCTTTTTTCATAAGCTGCCTGATCTAACAATTTAAAAATCAGAGACTTTCTTCCAGATTTTTCCTCGGACTTTAGATCTATAATCCTGATTTGTCGTATATTCCGCGTTCATTAAATACACGTCATCCTCGGACAAGTTATAAACCTCAAACCCCTCAAAACCAACCTCTGGGATTCTAAATTCCCAGGCGAGAAGACTCTTTTTCAAGATACCCTCCCCGTCCAGCTGGCCTAAATTCTGGCTCTCTAATCTTATTTTAAATCGATCAGGCTTTATATTGTAAAAATAAAATTGATTTTTTATTAGATCGGATAGTCCTGCGATCTGAATCTCTTGAACCACCTCGATTTGTGAATCTTTTTCCTTACGGACAGTGAATTTAGTAACGTACTTTAATTCTTCTTTAGCTAAATTTAAAAGAACAGTTCCCTCTCCAAGCCATACTCCTGGAGAAAAGATAAAGTGGTGCAACATGCTTTGATTTTTCTCTTTCATGAGAACATATACCGTCTAACGTAAATACTTTGTAAAATTCCAAGGGCTATCATGTTAGTTAGAACAAACGACCCTCCATAGGAAACCATGACCAATGGGACCCCAGTGATTGGCAAAAGTCCGCACATCATCCCAATATTTATAACAATATGAATGGCCAAATATACAGCTATTCCTGCTGACAAAAACCTTCCAAAAAGATCTTTTGAAAGAGCGCTTATCTGAAAGCTAAAATATGTCAGCAAGAATAGGAGCATTATAACAAATGTAGCACCAATAAGTCCAAATTCTTCTGCGAAGGCCGGAAAGGCTGAATCAGTATGTGCATAAGGAAGCCATCTTTTGCCAGTGAACTCAGACTGCTTCCAACCGCTTCCGCTAACCTGACCTAATGCAATAGCTGTTTGAGCAGCCTTTTGATGGTAGGTGTTTGGGTTAAGTCTTTCAAATTGATATTCTTTAACAACTTTTAAAGCATATGGTTTTATGCTTTCATGGGATAGTACCCCTAAAAACATCATGACAACTAAAGCAAGCCCTGACAAAAAACCCACACTCATCAATGTGATAATTTTTTTCTTAACACCTGCAAAGTAAAGCATCACCAAAAAAATAGGCATCAAAACCAGTGCAGTACCTAAATCTGGTTGTTTTAGGATTAAAACAAAAGGCACTAAAATAATTGCAAAAGCCCCAATAATCACACTAGGCTTTTCTATCCGATCGATGTTTCTTTCTAGATGCCATGAAAGCATCAGTACAATAGCTAGCTTGGCATATTCAGAGGGCTGAATATCAAAGGGAATCAATGGTAACCTATACCATCTTCTCACATTGTGAATTGGCTCAACAAAAAACAAACCAACAAGCATGAAGAGTGCTCCAAGATAGATCCCAATACTTAATTTTCTAAGCATGCGATAATCGAAGAGAGTAAAAAAAAGAAAACATCCACTTCCCAGAAAAAACCAAGCCAGTTGTTTGATTGTAAGTGGTGTAAAAAAGCTATTGGAAGATGATTCAATATCATATGTAGTAGCTGAAATGACAAAAATTGAGACCACCATAAGAGACAGCATCACAAAAAGCATTCGATAGTCAAGTCTTCTTAGAATTAAGTACTTTGGAAGCATGTCAGGTAGTTTATAAATTTTGTATAATTTATAGTGCTTATACCAGACTTTGGAGGTTCTATGAAAACACTTTTACATCTGAAATCTACAAAATCGACTCAGGACTTCGTCAAAGAACATCTTGAAGAATTTGATTTAGACAAACTGTGTTACGTTTTTGCAGACCATCAGACAGCTGGCTATGGGACAAGAAATAGAAAGTGGATTTCATCAGATAGAAAATCTCTTCAAGCGACTTACTTTTCTAAACAAAAAAACAACAACACCTCTTATATAAATTTAGCTCAAGTTTCTTCTTTGAGCATTTTAAAGGTCTTACAAAATTTAGGAGTGCAAGCTCAACTTAAATGGTCTAACGACATTTATATTAGTCACAAAAAATGTGGTGGCTCACTTTGCGAGTTAGTCTCTAACCCAAACTGCTATCTAATAGGGATAGGACTCAATATCAATCAAGATATTCACGAATGCAAGACAATCGATATCCCAGCAACCTCTCTCTTAGCTGAATCTGGTAAAACCTTTAAGATCCCAGCTATTTTAAATGCTTTGTTACACCAGCTGAATCAAGATATAACAATCTACGAAACTCAAGGCTTTGCTCCATTTTTAGAAACCTACAAAAGGAATATGCCCTACTTTGGATGTAATGTTCTTGTCGATGATAAACTTGTTGGAAAAAGTTTTGATATTAGCCCAAACGGAGCAATGATCGTCAAGGATGCTGATCATAATCTCAAAGAAATCTATTCTGGTTCACTAGATGTTCAGTCAAGAAACTATTAATCTACAGATTAATTAAAAAAATTGTTAAAGATTTTTCTAAAATATCGTAAAGTCCACCTCTTTAATTTTTTTGGAGGGCGCTATGTCTTTAAACATCCCTGAAACTAACGCTAGTTTATATGATGTTTTGCTGAACGATGATGATCCACTTTTTCAATCTTTGTTAGATGATGCTCCAGAATCCCAATCTGATATTTTGGATCAGAGAGTTACTGATGCCACAAAAAAGTTCACTACTTTAAATCCGCCTTGTAGCTCCGTTCTTTTTCAGCTTCAGTCTATTTGTGAATCAGCCTACAACCAAAGCTCACCTGTTAACGCAATGTCTTCGTCAGTAGCAAGTGTTTCTGTGCCTTTTTTCTCAAACCCCAATGCTATTATACCCGCCGTCTATTTACCTCCAGATTCAATGACGCCTCTCATGCTAGAGCATTCAATTCCAGCATCAGTAACTACATTTTCTTCATTTTCAGATCTTCCTTCCCACTTGGTTATTAATGAAATTAAAGGAGCTGCTCTTGAATACCTTATATCTCCATCTACAAAAGGGAAATCTCTACAAGAGGTTTGCCAATATATCTCTCTGGAAGTTTTTAAGAAGAAAAGTATTGATTTAAAACCAAATTGTTTTGAAAAATTTTTCGAAGAGTTATTACATAGCTATTATCTTTCAGTAGACCCAAAATCATTCCCTAATAGTTATCCAAATGCTTACCGAATGCATTTAAAAGCAGCTATTAGTTCTCTAAAAGACAGAGAGCATATATTTTTAGTAAACAACAACGCCATACTCTATCCTACAGATAAAAAAAGTTTAGAAGGTAGAGAGATATGGAATAGCCACACACAGCATCTACTTTTCTTTTTCTATTTTTTATATTTTCACCCATCACTTGGGTCTGATTCAAGTCGTATAGACTACATCTCTGAACAGCTTTCACTGCAAGGATTCAATTATCAACGAAAACAAATCACCTCTGAAATCCAAACCTTAAAAAAACGATACGAAAGAAATCCTTCTAAATTTTTTGAAACCTATAAACATGTCCATAAATCTTTACTCCATTTTTTCATTGATATAAGTCAAAATCGTTTGGCACCGAAAGACAACATTTATTTTAGTGTTTTCTCTTCAAGTCACTTGCTTCAAAAAAAGAGCATAACACCGGCTTCATGGGATGCAAAAGAGCTATTTCACCTCCTTTCTATGGATGATTCAGGAGCGTCTATCGGAGATATAGTGCCCGCACTACCTTATAAAACAACTTGCTCTGTAAAGAGAAAAAGAATGCTTTTGAAAAAATGCCTTTGTTCAGACCCAACTAAATATTGGAGACTGGCAAATAAAAGTAAGGCGATTCATCCACTTTTAGAAAAATTTGCAGCAAAGTACAAAAGTAAGTAAAAAACTCTTAACGATATTTTAACGATAGTTTAGAGTTCTTTTTCTGATTATTTTTTATTGGAGGTTATATGTCTTTTAGTTTAGATCCTAATCTGTATAATTTTTGTTTGGATGAACAAGACTTTTCTAAACTCTTAGACATCCCAGTCGACTCATCATCCCATAACGTAGATGACAGAATATCAAGCACTACTACAGACCTCTTTGCCTCATTCCCACCTTTAGAAACTCCTAGTTTAACTGCAAATTACAGCTCAAATCCCCCTCCGCTTTCATGTACAGATACTTCTGCAAAAACATCTCTGGATTTTTTTATGCAGGACAACCCCTCCGCAGCGTCTGAAACTACGACCCCCTCAAACCCAAGCAAAGACACGCTCTCAACTACTACCAGCCTAAAGCCTTTGCCTCATTCTTCAGTTCAGGAAGCTATGACAATATCTCCTATAGACATATCAAGCATAGACTTTCCCTTAACCTACGAACCAATCGCTCTTAATTACCTGAAAATTACTGATACAAAAAACGCATCTTTGGAAGACGTATGCCTCTCTATCTCAATTAGTATCTTCGAACAAAAAAGTGTGCTCATATCCATTCTCTCCATAGAGCAGTATCTTAAAGATTTTTTAAACCATTATTATCTTCTAAAAACCCCGGAAGACTATGCTAGAACTAACAGGCACATGGATCAAACTAGCTTCAGAAAAGTTATTAACGCTTTAAGGAATTTAGAACATAGATTCTTGGCCAGGACTTCTTCTATTTTTCATATTGATGGGCAAGAGGTTTTGGGAGATTCTGGGATTTGGAATAAACATTCCAAACATTTACTCTTTCGTTTATTTTTTGATTATTTCGCTCGATCTCAATCTAAAGAAACAGGTAAAAGGCAATATCTCATCATCAACCTTCGCAGTAATGGATTCTATTTCAACTTTAATCAAATCAGCTCAAAAATCCAATCCCTAATACAAAGCTACAAAAGAAACCCCTCAGGTTTTTTCGACCGTTATTCTTACATTGAAAGGGAGCTCCTTCATTTTTTCATAGATGTAAATCTTCATCATTTTACAGCTGATGACATAGCCAATTTTAGCCTCTTCTCCTCAATAGATGTTTTTCATGGTCTTCAAACAAGATACAGATGGACAACAGAGGAATTAGTAACTCTTTTAACACACTTTAATAACGGGCTAAATGTCAGAGATATTTCTACCCATTTTAGCTTTAAAAGTGATACGGAGATAAAGAACAAAATTACGTACTTAAAATCTAGGTTGAAGCACAATCCTGACAAATTTTGGGCTATACAAAGAAGAGACCGTAAACTTCCTCCTCTTCTAAAAAAGTTTGCTGAATCCGCTGAAGAAGCATGAATATTTCCCTATAAATTAAGTGATTCCAAGTCTGGTACAACACTTATTTCTGGGAAAATTTGATCCTTCAAGGTTTTTTCGATTGCAGAAAGTGTAGATCCAATAGCGGAGTAACAACTTGTGCAAGCTCCGCTATACTTTAAAACGACTTCAAGGTTGTTTATATCCACAGCTTCTACACCGCCCTCATCTAATGCGACATAGGGAGCTATATCCGTATCTATCACTTCTTGAACTACTTTTAATTTTTCTTTCTTCGAAAGGTTAACAAAATCTGGATACAGATTTTTTTTCTCTATCTCATCCGAACTAATCGGCGTTTCCCTCGTTAAATTAGGGCTAAAATCTTTTGGTAGCGAATCTAAAGCTTGATCCAATACCATTAAAGCTAGATTAAAAAAATCAGCACTTTCTTGTGGTAAAAGTTGATCTGATCCCTTCATTATTTCCTTCTCGATGTGCTCAGCAGAGATTTTCTTCGCCTGGTATAGATTTTTCCTAATCAGTAAATCGCATAACGACTCCAAAATACCTGTTAATAAAGAGGGACCATACACTTGAAATTTTGCATCTGCTATTAACTGATCCTCTTTATCAAACAAAACATAGAGCTTTATCTCATACCCATCTTCTACATCGCATTTTTCACCAAACACCAACACTCTATCAGAAAAGCCACCATCAGATAGTTTTCCTAAATTTTTTGGAAAGCGAATCGTCTCACTTAGTTTTTTACCATAGGATTGCCAAGGAAACACCTCTCTTTCCGCTAAAGCTCTCATGATATCCCCCCCCTTTTATAACTTAATTGTATTTCTACAAAAGCCGTTAGGATTTTTGGAAGATCTTCTAAAGTAATTCTTTCTAAATTCAAGCAAATAGCGCTTTGGGCAGTTTTGTCCTCAATCCCCATCTCCAATAAGATACGCTTAAGAGCTGGAAATCTATAGCCTCCAATGCTTACGGCTATATTTTTCCCCATTAATAAATAACTTAAATGCTCAGAGTGAAAAGCTTTCCAAGAAAGCACTAGCACAGAAGGTAGTGTTTCTGAGGTTTCAAAAAGCACGTTAGATTCAGGAAGGGTTTGCTTAAACTGAGAGACCAACTGTTTTTTTATAGTAGTTTTTTCCAAAATTCTACCATAAAGATCTTCTTTTAAAAGATCTAAACACTTAGACAAAGCCTCTAACTTCTCTAAATTAAAATCTCCTCCCTTTAATTTTTGTATTCCATAACCACAAATCAAAGGCATGAGCTGCATTAATGGCTTAGCGATAATTCCTGCATAATTTTTCGAGTTTTTTGTGCAAGAAAACGTCATATAATCTATGCCGGTATCTTCCATCGAAATATCTAGCTGACCTATAGCTCCTGTCATGTCCACATGAAGAGAAACATCATGAGAACGACATAATTCTGTTACGTCGTGTAGAGGCTGGATAACGCCAGTTATAGGATGCGCCCACATCATCGAAATTAAAGAAGTTCTTGGATTTATAATCGATTTAAGATGATCTACATCTAACAAACCATTCGCGTTGTATTTAATATACGAAACTTCTACACCGAAGATTTTCAACTCATCTAGCGCCTGAAGAAAAGCTGATGGCATATTTGAGGATGTGATGATATGGCATTTTCCACTAGAAAACATATGTCTTTGATAATGACTTTTCACAACTTGCGAAATAGCTTCTTCTAAACCATCTGTCAAAACAAAGTCATAATGAGACAGCGCTCCGAAAAAATCATAAACTTTCCCCAACAGAGTTTTCAGAATTTCATATCGTTTGTTAGAAAACTGTGTCCAAAAGCATCCATGCCCATCATCGACAACTTGGATTTCTTGTGAAGATAGGTCTAAAATAATTTCTTTATTTTCTTGGCTTACCATATATCTATAAAGACGTTTTTGAAAATTTTGTTCCGTCGTAAGTATAACATAGAGGCTCCCCTGTTGGAATCTCAAATTTGACAATTTCCTCAGGGGTTAAATTTTCAAGCTCCATAACAATCGCTCTTAAGGAGTTTCCATGAGCTGAGATAAGAACGTGTTCTTTGTTCTCTAAATGAGAAATAATTTTTTTTTGAAAATATGGCCAAGCCCTATTTTTAGTCATTTTGAGACTCTCTCCCTCTGGAGGTGGAGTGTCATAACTTCTTCTCCATTTTATAAACTGCTCTTCACCATATTTTTTTTTGACTTCGTCTTTATTTTGCCCTTGCAAAGTCCCATACATTCTTTCATTAAGATCACTCGACATAAAGACCGGAATTAGCTCGCTTTCGGCATTTGCGTTATGAATTTTAGCCATTTCCAAATGAGATTTATCATTCTCATGAATGAAGCACGGAACCTTTTTATCTTTATGCTTTGACATAGCTAACATAGCTGTCATTTGAGCTCTAATAAGCGTTGATGTATAAATCACATCAAAAGGGATATCAGCTATTTTGCTTCCCGCTGAAAAAGCTTCCTCTATTCCTTTCTCACTAAGAGAAACATCTACCCATCCAGTAAATAATTTTTTTTTATTCCATTCTGATTGCCCATGTCTGAGTAGAACAAGTTTTGCGACCATATATTCCTCCTTGAACGCTATGGCTGCACCCTAACATGTTGGTTCCTATTTCATCAAATAACGAAAAAGCATCCTATTTTCATAGGATGCTTTTTTTGAAATAATTAAAAGCTGCAGATTACTTTTGAAATAACCCTTGAATAACTGCCTCATTTTCCAATGTCGTTGTATCTCCAGGCTTTTGTCCGAGGGCTATATTTTTTAAAAGCCTTCGCATAATTTTCCCACTTCTTGTTTTAGGAAGCTCTTGGACAAAAAAGATAGCCTTTGGCTTAGCAATTTTTCCTATTTTGTCTGCAACGATTTCTTTTAAAGAATCCTTCATCATTTCAGCACTGGCAACACCATCTTTAAGTACGACAAAAGCGCAAATTGCCTGCCCTGTGACCTTATCTGGAATTCCAATAACAGCAGCTTCTACGACCGCTTCATGTTCTACTAAAGCACTTTCCACTTCCATAGTGCCTATTCTATGAGCAGATACATTGATCGTATCATCAATACGTCCTTCTATCCAGTAATCCCCATTTTCATCTTTAAAAGCGCTATCCCCGGCAAGGTAATATCTACCACCCCACTTATTCCAATAGGTTTGGATAAATCGTCTATTATCTCCATGAATACCTCTCAACATAGAAGGCCAAGGGCTTAGAATAGAAACATACCCTTTAGAAACAGGATTCCCAAGATCATCGAAAACCTCAGCCTCGATTCCTGGAAGAGGCTTTCCAACACACCCAGGTTTCATATCCATGATAGAAGGAATTGTACTAAGGATTATGCTTCCAGTTTCTGTTTGCCACCATGTATCAACAATTGGACATCTTTTTTGCCCAACCTGAGTGTGATACCAATGCCAAGCTTCTGGATTTAGAGGCTCTCCAACACTTCCCAATAGTCGTAAAGAAGACAAATCCTTCCCCTCAAGATACTTTTCTCCCCATTTCATAAAAAGCCTAATAGCTGTAGGAGCGGTATAAAGCGTCGTGACTTTGTATTTATCGATGATGTCCCAGATCCTATCTTTTCCAGGCTGATCAAAGCTCCCTTCGTAAACAACTTGCGTCATCCCATTGGATAGAGGCCCATATACAACATATGTGTGTCCAGTTATCCAACCAACATCTGCTGTACACCAAAAAATATCTTTTGGTTTTACATCAAATACAATTTTTGTCGAAGTGTTCGCTCCAACTAAATAACCTCCGGTAGAATGAACAATTCCTTTTGGTTTCCCTGTAGTTCCAGAAGTGTACAAAATAAAAAGAGGATCTTCAGCCTCCATTACCTCAGGTTTGCAGTAAGGCTCCTGTTTTTCAACAAGATCCTCAAACCAAACATCTCTGTCGCTGTCCATTGTAACATTTTGATTAGACCTATCAACGACTAAGACTTTTTCTATGCAAGTCAGTCCTTCTACAGCTTTGTCTGCAATCTTTTTTAGTTCTGTAATTTTCCCTTTACGTATGCCGCCGTCTGCTGTGATCAAAATTTTAGCATTAGCATCTAACACTCTATCTCTCAAAGACTCGCTTGAGAATCCAGCAAATATAACTGTATGTACAGCACCAATACGAGCGCATGCTAACATTGAGGCTATAGCTTCGGGGATCATAGGAAGATACAGAGCGACACAGTCACCTTTTTTCACCCCAATTGATTTGAGAGCGTTAGCGATCTTATTCACTTTTAGGTAAAGCTGTTCATAAGTATAGCTTTGTTGATCACCTCTTTCTCCTTCAAAATAAAGAGCTACTTTATCTTTGAGAGGCGTGTTCATAAACCTATCTAAACAATTAACTGAAGCGTTGAGTTTCCCACCATCAAACCACTTCGCAAAAGGAGAATTCCATTCGAGCACTGTGTGCCATTTTTTATTCCATGATAACTGCTCAGCGCAAGCTTCCCAAAAGGCAATGCGGTTCTTTCCTGCGTATTCATGCAACGCATAATTTTTAATGTTTGATTCCTGAACATATTTCTGACTAGCGGGGACACTTTGAGATTCAACTAAAAAAGAACTTACCATTGTCACATTCTCCTTCACACAATTTTTCTATTAATGGCCTTCTATCCTGAAGATCTTCAAAAGAAAATTCAAGAATTTTTTTTGAACTCTTGCAGAAGATCAAATTTATCTGTGTTTTAATATTTAATATAATTACTATCGCCGATACTTACTTAACAACTAGTGAATCATTCATCATCGCGCTTATGAAAACGTTTTTGTTCGGCAGTCTTCTTTTTTTAAATTTGATAACAACCTCTCAAGCTAATAGTGAAACTATTGACTTAGAAAGATTCAGAGTAAGTTTTGCTGAATCAATGGGGAAAAGCTACAACTTCCCTCAATTGACAAAATCTTTCCAATGTTACGAATCATTTTATAACCGGTTCCACTTTTTGAAAGTAAGAGAAAGAAAACCTAGACGCTTCAAGGCCATACCTAAAATCATTCATCAAATCTGGATTGGCCCTAAAAAACTCCCCAAAAAATGTATTCCTCTAATGAAATCTTGGACTAGGTTGCACCCTGACTGGGAATATAAACTTTGGAATAACGAAGATCTGAAATCGTTTAAATGCTTTTCTGGTCGCGCCATTTCAAGCTCGAAAAACATCGGCTCCAAAGTAGACATCTTAAAATATGAGATTTTATATCGGTATGGAGGTGTTTACATCGATGCTGATTTCGAAAGTCTCCAACCTCTGGATATCTTGGTAGAAAATTCTAAATTTTTTGTCGGCCTTTTTGCAAACGATATCATCGGCAATGGAATCATCGGAAGCATAGCTCAACACCCTATTTTAAAAACTCTTCTAGAATTTTTCAAAAAAACCGAACGACTTTCTAGAAATAACCCGTTAAAACAAACTGGCCCATATATTTTTTCCAAGTATATAAAATCATATCTAAATAAAAACCCAAATGATCCACTCGTTGTATATCCTACCTCTTTTTTCCACCCCTATCCAATTAATCAACGCAACAAATACTGGAAAGGTAATTGGACCACAGAAAAACTGAGAAAGCACTTTGCTAAACCAGAGACCTTTGCCATTCATTACTGGGCTAATGCTTGGAAATAACTCACCTTTGACCGTTTTCAATAGGCTTTGAGTTGGCTTCTTTTGGGAAAAGCACAACAACTAAAACCACTCCTAGAATAACTAGACAGATTCCTATAACTTCATAAAAGTCAGGTTTCACTTTGTAGTAAAAAAAATCCAATAACACCGTAAAAATTAAACTAAAATAAATAAATGGTGTCACTAGCCGCGCTGGCGAAAATCTAACAGCTACAACAAAAAGAGATTGAAACAAAACTCCAGCTATTCCTATTGACCCTAAAATGAGTAGATCCATCCTAGACGGTCTAAACGGCACATAAAATGATGAAATTGCAAACAAAACAACCCCCATAAGAGAGGCTAAAAGAAACGTATACCAAAGAATTTTTGGAGACGACTCTGTTCGATGCAACACCCTTGCACTAACAGAAGAAATTGACCCTAAAACCCCTGAGCCAAGCCCAAACAAAGCTCCATAGTTAAAAAAATTTCCAGATGGTTTTAAAATCAAAGCTATTCCTATCAAAGCTAAAGACAACCCCCACCAACTATTTCCATGAATTTTGATTTTCAACCAAAATCTAGCCACAAATGGAACAAACACCGGAATGGTTTGAAAAAGGATAGTTGCCGAAGATAGCGTCGTGTGTCTAAGAGCTAAATAATAACAATAGGATGCAGCACCAGCTGTTGTAGCCCTTAAGATCATAAGTTTTATTTTATGAGTTTTTACCACATGTTCGATAATATTTTTTCGAGCAACTAATAGAGTCCATGCCGAAATTAAAAAAAATCCTATAAAGTATCTTGCAAAAAAGATTGTCTCAGAGGTCATGGTCTCGACCCCGGTTTTCACAAACGCCCCCTGCAACGCCGCAAAAATACCAGCAACTAATACAAAAGGTATTGAAATCATTAAATTATTTTTTAACTCTTTTGGCAAAATCTCCTCCGTGAAATCAAAAAATATTAGCTCCCTATTTGTGTTTATACACAAAATCTTGTAAAATCCCTCAAAAATTTCATGGTTTCATATGAAAACTAGACTTTCTAAATTTTTATCTTCTGCAGGCGTAGGCTCAAGAAGGACTTGTGAAAAATTAATTTTTGAGAAAAAAGTCTCCGTCAATAATAAGGTTGTTACTCTACCTCAATTTCCTGTCGATAAAAACGACCAAGTTTTTGTCTGTGGTCAAAAAATTAAGAAAAAACAAGTTAACTTTTATTTAATGCTGAATAAACCTAAAGGATACGTCTGCTCTCACGCTCGCGAGCAAAATGAAAAGCTTGTATATGACTTGGTTAAAGAAGTCCCTGCAAGGCTCTTTACTCTAGGAAGACTCGATAAGCTCACGACTGGCCTAATTATTCTGACTAATGACGGAAATTTTGCGAACAAAGTCATTCATCCATCTAGCAACATCTCTAAAGAATACTTGGTAAAAACCTCCTATGAAATCACATTGGATCACTTAAAAAAATTATCTGAAGGATGCCCAGTTGAAAACAAATGGGTAAAACCAAAAAAAGTTACAAAAGTTAGAAAAGGCACTTTAAAAATTGTCGTGCAAGAAGGATTGAAGCATGAAGTTAGAAAACTTGTCGCAAATGCTGGACTTGATCTTTTAGAACTAAAGCGTATTCGAATAGGCGGATTATCTTT
Source organism: Chlamydiia bacterium (assembly GCA_030427725.1). Taxonomy (GTDB): domain Bacteria; phylum Chlamydiota; class Chlamydiia; order Chlamydiales; genus JAUICV01. Next base: position 74,762 of record JAUICV010000002.1, read on the forward strand.
AGGAGCACTACAAGAAGGTCAATATGTGTTTTTACAAGATAAACATCTCGAGCAACTTGTGCACTAAAGAGCCAAAATCTTTAAAATAAATGAGCAGTTGGGTATAAAAACAATCTGATTATTCACGATAGATTATTATGTTAACGATAGCAAAATTATTTGGTAAGTCACCTTTTTCTCCTTTACAAGGTCACATGAAAAAAGTGGGTACATGCATCAAAAAACTCTCAGAGATTTTTGAAACCCTTGAAAAAAAACAGTATGGAAAAATAGCATCCTTAGTTGACGAACTTTCCAAACTTGAACATGAAGCAGACCTTACAAAAAATGATATCCGAAATCATCTTCCAAAAAGCCTTTTTCTACCTATTGATCGATCCCAACTTTTAGAGATTTTATCAATCCAAGACTCAATTGCTGATAAAGCTGAAGAAATTGGAAATTTACTACTACTTTACCCTGAAGAAGGCTTTCAAGTTTTCACCTCCACCTTTGGTGACTTTTTTCATAAAAACCTCGAAACCTTTTGGGATGCGAGACAAATCATCAAAGAATTTGATGAATTGTTAGAGTCATCGTTTGGCGGAGTGGAAGCTGAAAAAGTAAAAGCCATGGCAGATCAAACCTCTTTTAAAGAGCACCAAGCAGATGTGCTTAAGACTCAAGTTAGAAGAGAGTTTTTTCAAGTAGCGGACAAATTATCCCCATCTATTTTTTACCTTTCAACGAAATTAATAGATGAGGTTGGATCGATTTCCCACATATCTGAATGTCTGGCAAATCGAATCCGAACAATATTAGAACTAAAATAACTTAAGCCAAATTGCACAGTGAATTAAGGAGTTTATGGGCATTGAAACAATTTTAGTAGCTATCGTTTTGATCGTCGGCTTTTATATGTCTTGGAACATCGGGGCTAACGATGTCTCAAATGCCATGGGGACATCTGTTGGATCAGGAGCTCTAACGTTAAAAAAAGCCATTTTCATAGCAGCTATTTTAGAATTCTCTGGCGCTTTTCTTTTAGGATCTAATGTTTCCAAAACCATGCAAAGTGGTATCGTTAACCCTTTGACATTTGTTGGAGATCCCTCTTTCTTTCTTTATGGGATGGTTTCAGCCTTACTTGCCACGTCTATTTGGCTTCAGATTGCCTCTTACTTTGGGTGGCCAGTTTCTACAACTCATGCAATAGTCGGAGCCATTTTAGGCTTTGGTGTTGTTATCGGGGGAGTCCATTCCGTTCAATGGTTAGAAGTTGGATCAATAGCTCTTTCATGGGTCATTTCACCAGCACTTAGTGGACTTTTTGCTTTTTTAATTTTTAGCATATTACAAAGAAAAATCCTCTATGCAATGAACCCTGTCGTCGCCACAAAAAAACTACTCCCTCTACTCATTAGTTTAGTATTTATTACCTTTACCTTAAGTGTTTTTGCAGGTGGCTTAAAAAACATCCATTTTCAACTAACCTCGATTCATGTCTTAGTCATTTCTTTAGGTGTTGGGGTTGTAGCTTTTTTGATTGGGCATATTTTAATGAGGAAAGTCACTCTTCCTGATGGGATGAATTTAAGAAACAAGCCTAACTATGCTCAGCAAATTTTCAGTCTTAATAAAACACTAAAACACCTTCAAAGAGCTCGTATAGCTTCTGAAGGAGACACCAAAGAAGAAATTTCTGGCATCCTTTCCAAATTGAAAGGATTAAACGAAAACTTGGCAAAAGATTCCCAAAATCATTCCAAACAATCCCAGTATGAAGTGGTAGAAAAACTTTTTGGATTCTTGCAACTTTTGAGTGCTTCCTATGTTGCTTTTGCACACGGAGCTAACGATGTTGCAAATGCTATCGGACCTGTTGCAGCAGCGCTTGATGTTGTCAAAACAAAAGCTGTTAATTTGAACCCAAAAATCCCTGTATGGCTTTTAGCACTTGGTGGTTTAGGAATAGTTGTTGGACTCGCTACATGGGGATGGAGAGTCATTCAAACTATTGGAAAAAAAATCACTGAACTCACTCCGACTAGAGGATTCAGTGCAGAATTTGGTGCAGCTATAACGATTTTGTTAGCATCAAAACTTGGGCTTCCTATCTCAACTACACACTGTATTGTAGGAGCTGTTCTTGGTGTTGGTCTAGCAAGAGGAATTTCGGCTCTAAATTTACGTACGTTAAAAGATATTGCTCTGTCTTGGGTAGTCACCATCCCATCTTCTGCGATAGTCTGTATCTTACTTTTTTATCTGATCAAAACAGTCTTTGCGTAATTATCAATTTTTCAATTGATGACCTAGCTAGATTTATGATAATTAGGTAATTTCAATAAATTACCAGTCAGTTAATAATTTTTATGAGTCCCAACTTAGATTTTGATACAGAAAGTGTCATAAATAAAATTAAACATTATCTCATTACGACGATGGGGCGCACCTCTCAAAACGCAACGGATGAAGAGTTTTATCTAGCTTTTTCTTGGGCTCTTCGTGAAGAGGTCATGATTAACTGGACCGCTACAAATAATACCTTTAAAGAAAAAAAAGTTCGAAAGCTCTACTACCTATCTATGGAATATATGCCAGGAAGGCTTCTCGGGAACAACCTCACGAACATCTCAGTTATTGACCTTGTTAGATCCGTATTAACGGCTATGGATCGCGATTTTTCTAAAATCATGTCTTTAGAACCTGAAATTGGCATTGGCAATGGAGGGCTTGGAAGGCTTGCATCTTGTTTTTTAGATTCTTTAGCAACTCTTCAATATCCTGCGCTTGGATATGGTATGAGATACCAATATGGGATCTTTGAACAAGCGGTGAAAAAAGGCGTTCAAATAGAGAAACCTGAATGTTGGCTCCTTAGAGAGAACCCCTGGGAGTTTAGAAGGGATAATCACGCCGTCCAAGTTGACTACCGAGGAACCTTAAATCCAATACACAATGACGCTGGAGAAGAAGTCTATGCACTTGACGATCCAGAAAGTGTTAGAGCGTTGCCGTATGATCTTCCAATCATCGGCTATAACCCAACTCCGAATTTCTCAGTTTTATCTCTGCGGGTATGGTCAACAAAAGAGTCTCCTCACAACTTTCAATTGCAAAGATATAATGCAGGCCATCTAGACCAAGCAGCAGAGAACACAGGCCTTACCGATGTATTATATCCAAATGACAACCACGAAGCAGGCAAAAGAATTCGACTGAAGCAAGAGTTTTTATTAGTCTCTGCTTCTCTGCAAGATATTATTAATCAACATTTAGGGGTTTTTGAAAACATGACCCAGTTTGTTGATAAAGTTCGGATTCAAATTAACGATACTCATCCAGCTCTAGTCATTCCTGAACTTATGCGTCTACTATTGAAAGACCATCATTTTAAATGGCATGATGCGTTAGGAACTGTCCAAGCCGTTTGTAGCTACACAAACCATACAATCCTAAAAGAGGCTTTAGAAGAGTGGAATGAAGAGAGAATGCAAGAGCTCTTACCAAGGCAGTATCAAATTGTTTGTAAGCTAAATAAACAATTCTGCACAGATGCTGTTGAAAAACACCCTCACAAACAAGCAAATTTAGAAGAGCTCTCAATCATTTCTCATGGACAAGTTAAAATGGCTAACCTTGCAATCTTTGGATCCCATAAAGTGAACGGGGTTGCAAAACTACACTCTGAAATATTAAAAAATGATCTCTTTAAACCTTTTTATGAGATTTATCCAGAAAAGTTTACAAACGTTACTAACGGTGTCACTCAAAGAAGATGGCTCTATTACTCAAATCCCCTATTAGCTGAATTTATTACTAAAAGAATTGGCAATGAATGGATCAAAGATTTTTCTAAAATCAAAGATCTTTCTAAATTTGCTGAAGACACAAACTCCCAAGAAGAATTTTTATCAATAAAGGATCAGAACAAGAAAAACTTCATCCAATATTTAGAAGACACAAACTCCGTTGATTTATGTGGGCAAGAAACCTCAGTTTGTCTTTCATCTGACGCTCTTTTTGATGTGCACATCAAGAGATTTCATGAATATAAAAGACAACTGATGAATGCTTTGCACGCTCTTATACTGTACCAAGAGATCAAAGAGAACCCTTCCGCAAGACCGATTAAAAGAGTTGTGTTCTTTGGGGGGAAAGCAGCTCCTGGATACAAAATAGCCAAAGATGTGATTCGGTTTATTTTTTGTCTTTCTAGAAAAATTTTAAAGGATCCAATTGTAAAAGATCATCTTAGGGTTATTTTTATCCCCAATTATAATGTTTCAAAAGCTGAAAAAATCATTCCAGCAGCTGATCTATCCGAGCAGATTTCAACGGCTGGAATGGAAGCATCAGGTACTGGCAACATGAAACTCTCAATTAATGGAGCTCTGACAATTGGGACAGATGACGGAGCTAATGTTGAGATGAGAGAACATGTCACAGATAAGTATTGGCCGTTTAAATTTGGATCGTCTGCTTCTGAAAATGCGCAAATGAAACATGATCACAGCTACAACCCTAAAACTATTTATGAGTCTAATAAGCACATTGCAAAGGCCCTTGATGCTCTCGTTGATGGCAGTTTAACTGAAAATGATGAAGAGGCAAAAGCCCTAGAAGAAATTCATCAATCGCTTCTTTCAAATGGCCATGATAGATATTTTGTTCTTAACGATCTTCCTGATTACTATGAAACACATAAAAAAGTAGAACAGCTTTATGCAACGCCAAACGAGTGGGCAAAATTTGCACTTATGAATATTTCCTCTCTTGGAGATTTTTCGGCTGATATTTCTGTTCAAAATTATGCTACAAACATTTGGGATATCGAGCCCTGTCCTCCAAGTACCGAAGAGCTTTCTAGGATTAGAAAAGAATATGCAGATCTAGACAGATGTCGCATTTTGCCTCATTAAGGCATCTTCCAAAGGCCTATTTTCCATTTTTTCATCAGCTTTTCGTACTCTCCATTTTCCATGAGATGATGAAGCCCTCTATTAAAAGCTTCTATTAAGGCTTCATTTTCATCTTTTAGAGTAATAAGTTTTAACCCCACATCAGTATATGGCCTTGTGATAATTTTTAGCTTTCCTTGATAAATATCAGCAACATAAGCGCTGGCTTCTATCACATCGACTAAAGCTCCATCTATCGAGCCTACGATGATATCCGTAAAAGCTGTCGGAACAAGCTCGTACATTCTACCTAAACTATCTGGATAAGTTTTAGCTAAAAATCTTTCATCCCCTCTTGAGAAAATAGCGATTTCTTTATCATGAAGCTTTGGAAGCTTAGATGTTGTGGCATCTTCTCTAACAACTAAAACTGGTCCTGTATATAAAAAGTTGTTAGAAAACGAGAACGTACTAACATTAAAGACATATGGCTCCATGCTGTTTAAGATTGCGTCGTATCTTTTTTTGCTTAACCCATCTATTAAGTCATCCCATGAAACACTAATTTTTTCTAATTGCAAATGTTCTCGCTCTGCAATTTTTCCCAAAAGCTCACTTGTAAAAGCTAAGATATTGGGTTCTTTTCCATAAGTGTTAATGGGATACCACGAAGGGTCAATAGCAATTGAGTATCCTTTTTTTTCGTTTTTACCTGAGCACGCTCCTAGACACACCAAAAGCGAACTAAAAACTAATACCTTTAGAAGGGATTTGATTCTCATAAATTTCAACACTAGTTACAAGTCGGAATGATCATTTTGCAAAAAGATCCATAAAAAAACAAACAAACTATACTTTTCCATTTTTGTTTAAGAGCCGAAGAGCATTAAAAACAACTAAAAGAGCCGCCCCAGTATCTGCTGCTATGGCCATCCATAGACTTGACAGCCCAAAAAGAGCTAGTGTTAAAAAGATCACTTTGACGACAAGTGAAAAAGCAACATTTTGTTTAATAACTTTGAGTGCTTTTCTTGCATGATAGATAAGCCAAGGAAGTTTACTTAAGTCATCTGTCATTAAGGCAATATCAGCTGTTTCTCTTGCAATATCTGACCCAATTGTCCCCATAGCTATTCCAAGAGATGCCGTAGCTAATGCCGGCGCATCATTAATTCCATCTCCTACCATTGCCACATAGGAATAGGTTTCTTGCAACTTTTCTATGGTATGAACTTTAGCTTCCGGGAGTAGTTCAGAAAAGAATTCATCAATACCAAGATTATTTGCTATAGTCTCAGCTGAAGTTGTATTATCCCCTGTAAGCATAATGAGTTTATCAATACCGCGTCTTTTTAATTTACGAAGGACAGGCTGGATATGATCTCTTGGTGTATCTGCCAAAGCAAAAAGGGCTAAAACTTTAGTCTCATCTGTAAGAGCTACGATACTAAAACCTTGTTTCTCTAAACGCTCTGCTTCTTTATGAACGGTTAAAGACTCAAGTTTTCTTTCATGTAAAAATTTATGAGAGCCAATGTAGTACTTAACATTATTTATTTTTCCTTCAGCACCCTTACCATAATGCTCAACAAAACTGTCCGCTTTAGTTAAAGAAATTTGCCTTTCTTTTGCCCTTGATACTATAGCGCTAGCTAGTGGATGGGAGCTATTCTGCTCTAAAGATGCCGCTATTAATAAAAGATCATCCTCTTTGAGATCACTTGTAGAAATAAGCTGAGCTAAAGTAGGTTCTCCTTTTGTTAAAGTTCCGGTCTTATCGAAAGCAATAGCTTCTAACTTTGCAGCAATTTCAAGGTACGTTCCGCCTTTAATTAAAACACCATTTCTAGCTGAGGCTGTGAGCGCTGAAACAATTGTTACTGGAGTTGAGATAACCAAAGCGCAAGGGCAAGCGATAACTAACACCACTAGAGCTCTATAAATCCAAACAAGCCAATGTTCATGAAAAAAAAGTGGTGGAACTAAAGCAATAGTTAAAGCAACGAGAATCATAACTGGTGTGTAGATACCAGCGAACTTTTCGATCCATTTTTCTGAAGAAGCTTTTTTCATGTGAGCTTCTTCAACAAGGTAGATCATTTTAGCTAAAAGTGTTTCTTGAGATAACTTACTAACTTCACAAACTAAAGCCTTTTGAAGGTTAACTGTCCCTGCATAAATTTCATCTCCAACAGTTTTTTCTACAGGCATAGACTCCCCTGTTATTGGAGCTTGATTAACAACTGTATCGCCTTCTGTTATAATCGAATCAATTGGGATTTTCTCCCCAGGTTTTATTAAAATTTTATCCCCAAGCTTTAGGTTGTCAACTTCAACGATCTTTTCCTGATCTCCTGTTAAGACACGCGCATTTTTAACACCCAAATTTAGAAGTTTAGCAATAGCTCCTCTTGCTTTTTGTATTGTTCTATGCTCTAAAACAAGAGCTAGAGAAAACAAAAACGCAACAGACGCTGCTTCAAACCACTGACCGATGAATAAAGCGCCCAAGACAGCTATAAACATCAAAAGATTCATATCTCCACGAACTCTTTTGATAGAATGAAACGCTTTAGGCACGACAAACCAGAGCCCTGTCAGCATAGAAATGCCATAACAAAGAAATGGTATATAAGGAAAAATTTTGACGTAGTGTCGCTGATGAAACTCTCGAATCGTCTCTTTAACTAAAAAATGATCTGTTAAAAAACCTGCAACAATAAAAATACCGCTTAAGATCACCATGATCATTCTACCTGATTTTGACCAAGCGGATATTTTTTCTAAATCAGGCTTTTTTGTTCCAAGTCTTGCGTGTAGACCCACTCCTTTGACATATTGAATGATTTGAGCTGGAGATATTTTATTTCTCTCATATTCAACAATCATTTTTGCCGAGATTACATCAAAAGATAGGTTTAAAATCCCTTTTTTTGATTCTAAGACTTTTTTTAGAAGAGCTATCTCATCTTGACAATCGAGTTCTTTAACAAAAAAAACATCTTTTTTAAGCATATATCACCTCTTATCTCATTCTTACTAGAGCTAAGAGCTTCTCTGCAAGATGAAATTTATGCTCTTCTAAAACAACTAACTATTTACCCTTCAACTCGAGAGTCTTAAAAGGCTTAGAAAGTTTCCCCGAAGAAAAGGCTCCTTCGTTCTTAATAAGATCTAGCTTACCAGCCCTTTCTAAAAAGGCTCGGACAGGAATTTTCATCTCATTATAGGCAATTACAATTTTTTCACCTGGTTGAGCAATCACATCCCTAACCTCTTCTAGAATCAAATCAAACCTTTCCTTAGCTCTAAGACCTATAGATGTCATGAGCTGTCTCGATCCAGCATTGTCGGTCATGCTTTTAGAAGTTGTTGAACTTTGGATCAGAACAAAAACCCCTTCTTTTAATAACTCAATTTTCTCTGGTGGTATTTCAGATCCAAGTGTTTTTAGATCACCTGTAAAACGCTGAAAAGCATCGGCTACAGTTTCAGACTGCAGGTCTGCAATCTGATTTGTTTTCTTCATAGAGCTCAAGGATTGTTATGTACAAACCCTGGTAATTATCTGGAAGCCTATCTACAACATTAAGAGCTACGGAAGAGACTGTCGTAGGTTGTAACACTGAAAGAGTTGTACTCATAATCACTCCTCAAATTAAAAAGACCAAATGTTCTTTATTCTTACAAAATTAAACTCAATAAAAAACGCACTTTATTAAAAACAACCTCAACAAACAAAAACACTACAGCTTTGTTTTGTTACACACCTAAGTTAACAAACTTAAAGCACTCGTTTGCTTAAAAAAACAACGCTGTATAAGCTACTCCCCTTTTTTACTAGATCTAGGAGTCTTTTTTATGTCTTTTCCGTTCTCTAATATGCCTTTGGATCAATCTTTAACACAAATGAACTCAACCTTCTCCTCTCCACCTTTTTTGCCTTCACAAGGTCCTTCAATGTGGTCTCTTTTTAATCAAAGACAATACTCTTTGCTTTCTCCACCACAATTTTCTACTTCTCTAGCTTCTTTAGGCCCAATGACTGATATAGCCACAAATCCCACCATAGCTAATACTATGGCAGTATGGCTGCAAGTTCAAAATCAGCCTTCTCTTCTTGATTGCTTACAGATGCCGCAACAACCATTTTCTACTTACCTAGCTTCTGCTAATCCTATGCGAAGCCAAACATTTCTCCCTATCTCAAATACTATGACAGTATGGAATCAGCACTTGGAATCAACACAAGCTCCACGAGCCCTTCACCCAATTTTGGTGTCATCACCGCAATTTATCTCTAACAACTTAGAACAGATTGGACCTGAAACCGATTCTGCTACCAACACAGTTGTGCAGGCCGTACTCAACCCTACAGTCGCACCCTCATCGCCAAAAACAACAGCCAAACCACAGAGAAAGAAAAAGAAAAAAGCTAACGCCGCCACCCAAGAAACACCTCCAGCATCTCCTGTTGCATCAACTCCTTCAGAGAAAATTAATTTACTCAAAGATCACTCTGGTCTTATAAAAGATTTTTTAGAACGTTTTATAAAGCAAAAAAATCCCACTGTTGAGCATGTTCTGAATCACTTTAGATCATATAACAACCCAAACACAGCTCTCTTCACTGTAAAAAATCTGGCTTTGTTCTGTAACAAATTTACACACCAATTTATTGACATTTATCAAAAAAAGGATCGATTAACAGATAAAGAGATTTTAGCTTTCATTAGCTATTCCTCTAAAATATACCCCCAAACTTGGAGTGATACAGAAACTGTAACTATTCTTTCTTTTATAGCTACAAAGAAACCTTCAAGCCCCCAAGAGCTGATTAGCGAGCTTTTATCCCTCCATCCTATCTATAAAGAATCCGAGATCAATACAGTTTTAACTCAGCTCAAAATAAACTTGAAACAAGAACCAACCTTGCTTCAACCTTTGCTTGAAAAAGTTGCTAATGCCAGCGAACAAACTAATAAAACCATTTTCGATTTTTTTAAAAACTTCGAACCTGGTCCTGCTGTTTAACTTGGCCTTTTTTCACTTTGAGAATACATATACATTTGCTATCATCTCGAGAAAATAAATTGAGTTCTTAAACTTAAGATGGTTGATAAAACACTAAACAACAATTTTACAGACAAAAGCCACTTTGGGTAACAAAGTGGCTTTTTTATTATTATGATGATGAAAAAGACAAAGCTATTATTAAGTTCTGGAGAAAGTTTTGACGGCATGTCGCCAAAACAGCAAACCTCTAAAACATTTGGCGAGGTTGTGTTTAATACAGGTATGACCGGCTACGTTGAAACCTTAACAGACCCTTCTTACTCAGGGCAAATTATCACATTTACCTATCCCCTTATTGGTAATTATGGAGCCCTTCCTGAAAATTACTGGGAGTCTAAAAAAATTCATGCCGCAGGTGTTATTGTATCTACTGCATCTGAGTTTTTTTCCCACTCGAAGGCTACCCAATCCTTTTTAGAATGGCTCTACTCTCAAAACACTCCAATTATTACATCGATTGACACCAGACAGCTCACAAAAACAATTAGAGAAAAAGGGGTCACTTCTGCAGCCATTGTAGATAGTGAACTAAATCCAACTGATTTCGAAGATATTAACTCACAACACCTCGTTGCTAACGTTAGCATAGACACACCACAAATTATTCAAAATGGAAACAAAAAACTCATCGTTGTTGACTGCGGAATTAAGGAAAATATTTTAAGATCTCTAAAAAAATTCCCTCTAACAATCAAGGTCGTTCCTTTTGATTATGACTACTCTAAAGAAGAATTTGATGCTGTCTTTTTATCTAATGGACCAGGCGATCCAATACAGTGCAAAGAGACCATTGAGAACTTACAGAAAGTTTTGCATCAAAGCAAACCCATTTTTGGCATTTGTTTAGGGGCACAAATTCTAGCCCTTTCTATCGGCTGTCAAACCTACAAATTAAAATTTGGTCATAGAGGTCAAAATCAACCCGTAATGCATTTAGACACAAAAAAATGCTACTTAACCTCTCAAAATCATGGATATGCAATCAATGAACAAACCATTCCAGAAGACTGGACTGTTAGCTATAGACACTTAAATGACGACTCGGTTCAGGGAATTGTTCATAAAACACGCCCGTTTTCTGCTGTTCAATTTCATCCAGAAGCTTGTCCAGGACCGTCTGATACTCAGCACTTGTTTCAAACCTTTTTTAACCAAATAGATCATCATGTCAGTGTTTAAAGGAAAAAAAGTTCTAATTTTAGGATCCGGAGGGTTGAGGATTGGCCAAGCTGGCGAATTCGATTACTCTGGTTCTCAAGCTATCAAAGCCCTAAAAGAAGAAGGTCTTCAAACTGTTTTAATCAATCCAAATATCGCCACCGTACAAACAGATGTTTGTATGGCTGACACTGTCTATTTAGAACCACTAAATGTCAAAAGTGCAGTAACTATTATTGAAAAAGAAAGACCCTATGGAATCCTATTAAGCTTTGGAGGGCAAACAGCTCTTAACTTAGGACTAGAACTTGAGCGCCTTGGAATTTTTAAGCAGTATCAAATCCAAGTTTTGGGTACATCAACTGATTCTATTAAAAAAACTGAAGATAGGGACCTGTTTAAAGACAGCTTAAACTCTATTAACGTCAAAACCGCAAAGAGTTTTGCTGTTTCAACAGTAAATGATGCTCTGAAGGCAGCACGTGAAATTGGTTATCCAATAATGATGCGCTCTGCTTTCTCCCTTGGTGGACTTGGCTCTGGTGTAATACATGATGAAGAGTGCCTCAAAATACGGGCTCAAGAATCATTATCTGGAGCTCCCCAAATACTTATAGAGGAGTATTTAGGAGGATGGAAAGAAATCGAATACGAAATTATAAGAGATAAAAGTGATAATGCCGTCACCGTCTGTAATATGGAAAATTTCGATCCGATGGGCATCCACACCGGAGAGAGCATTGTGATCGCTCCCTCTCAAACGTTAACTAATGAAGAATACCATTTTTTAAGAGACATTGCGATTAGATGTGCAAGACATTTTAAGATCACAGGTGAATGTAATATTCAATATGCATTGAATCCTGATAATGGTGACTATCGCGTGATTGAAATGAACGCTCGGTTATCACGCTCTAGCGCTTTAGCGTCAAAAGCTACAGGATATCCATTAGCTTTTGTTGCAGCAAAGCTTTCACTCGGCAAAAATCTTTATGAACTAAAAAATGCTATCACAAAAAAAACAAGTGCTTTTTTTGAACCAGCTCTTGATTACCTAACTGTAAAGATCCCAAGGTGGGATACAAGCAAACTAAGATCTGCAGAGAGAAAAATTGGGTCTGAGATGAAAAGTGTTGGAGAGGTGATGGCAATTGGTCGATCATTCCCAGAAGCTCTTCAAAAAGCTATTCGAATGCTAAATATTGGATCTGATGGTCTTTCAAATCATATTGACACTATTGATGATTTAGAAGGAGAAATCAAAGTTGCAACAGATAGAAGGATTTTTGCTCTTTATCAATTTTTTCTCCGAGGGGGATCTCTAGAAAAAGCGTTTAAACTATCTAAAATTGATAAATGGTTTTTAAATCACCTTAAAGAAATTTCAAACTTAGAACATGCCCTACAAGAGAAGCCTTTGTCTAAAAGTTTACTTCTTTTAGGGAAAAAATCTGGTTTTTCAGACAAACAAATTGCATTGTTAAAATCTCAATCTGAAAACGAAATTAGATCTTATCGGTTAGGTCTAGGCATTAAACCAAATATTAAACAAATTGACACCTTAGCTGGAGAATTTGAAGCTGAGACAAACTATCTATACCTTACCTATCATGGCTCTTCTAATGACCTGCTGCCATCATCTACAAAACCAATTATTACACTTGGATCTGGTCCCTATTGCATTGGATCTTCTGTAGAATTTGACTGGTGCGCTGTCAACACTTCAAAAATTATCAGGTCTCTTGGGCACCTTTCAATTATCATTAACTCAAATCCTGAGACCGTTTCAACAGACTATGACGAATCAGATCGTCTTTATTTTGAAGAACTGACATTAGAAAGAGTCCAAGATATTGCTGACTTTGAAAATCCAAAAGGAATTATTGTTAGCGTAGGAGGTCAAATCGCTAACAACTTAGTGATGCCGTTATATCGAGCTAACTACCCTCTATTAGGGACTCACCCTTTATCTGTCGATCATGCCGAAAACAGGAAAAAATTCTCCTCTCTTCTGACAGAGCTCGAAATAGACCAACCGACTTGGGATGAAGTCACTTCCTTAGAAAAAGCTAAATCTTTTGCAGAAAAAGTTGGCTACCCAATTTTAATTAGACCTTCCTATGTGTTATCGGGAGCCGCAATGAATGTGGTTTTTTCAGATAGTGAACTTGAAAATTATCTAAAAAAAGCCTCTATTATTTCTCCAGATCACCCTGTTGTTATGTCTCAGTTTATCACTGAAGCCAAAGAGCTAGAAATCGACGGTGTTGCCAAACAGGGAAAAATTGTTATTGAAGCCATCTCCGAGCATGTTGAAAATGCGGGGATCCATTCAGGGGATGCAACCATTGTCCTGCCCCCTCAAAGGTTGTACTTAGAAACGATTAGAAGAGCAAAACAAATCACAAACCAAATCGTCAATGCTTTGTCTATTACTGGACCTTTTAACATCCAGCTTATCGCAAAAAACAATGCTTTGAAAGTTATTGAGTGTAACGTTAGAGCCTCGAGATCTTTTCCTTTTGTTTCAAAGGTTACAAGACATAATCTAATAGAGATTGCAACCAAAGCTTTACTCGATAAGCTAGAAAAAAATTTCTATCAGACCTTAGAGCTCGACTATGTTGGTGTAAAAACCCCTCAGTTTTCCTATAGCAGACTCAAAGGGGCTAGCCCTGTTGCTCATGTTGAAATGGCGTCTACTGGAGAAGTTGCGTGCCTTGGAACAAATCTTCATGAAGCTTTTTTTAAATCTTGGCTGGCTACAGAACAATCTTTTCAAAGAAAAAAACTCTTTGTGAGTATCGGCCATCTATCTCAAAAGGAAAAACTTTTACCTTATCTAAAGCAGCTAGAAAATCTTGGCTGGGACCTTTATGCTACAGAAGGCACTCACAAACACCTTTGTCAAAATGGTATTGCTTCTTCATTTTTATATAAGGCCTCTGAAAAAATTGAGCCAAATGTAAAAACTGCCCTGTCTCAAAAACTTGTTGATTTGATCATTAACATACCCAAAAGCTATGGACAAAACCCAAGTTCTGATGGGTATAGAATAAGAAGATATGCTATAGATCATCATCTACCTCTGATCACGAATTTTCAACTCGCGCAGCTCTTTTTGCAATGCCTGATTTTATTCGATAGCAAATCTCCAGAAATCTTTTCTCTGCAAGAATTTTACGAAACAAAAGAGAGAGACACTCTAAAAATTTTAAGTAAAAAAACAGAGCTTTTAACAACAATATGAACTGCATCAAAAACTTTTTTCTAAATGCCCTTTTATTCTTTGGAAAACTCCTCGGAATGCAACGCTCAAACAAGGCAAAAAAAGATCGTATCCTTATTGTCTCAACAACAGGTTTTGGTGATACTCTTTGGGCTACCCCTTCCATCGCTTCTATTAAATCTTCCTATCCAAACGCATCCCTAGCTGTACTAACAAGCCCTACCGGAAAAAAGCTTTTAACAAACTCTCCTCATATTGACGATATTTTTGTCTTAAAACCTTCCTTGTTTAACTCTTTAAAATTGCTTGTTTCCTTAAGGAAAAAACGATTCGAAACGGTGCTTTTGTTTCACAGCTCCCAAAGATTAACCCTTCCTCTAATCTCACTCCTTGGAGCAAAAGAGATCATAGGAACCAAAGAAATGAGTAAAGGCTTTGATAAACTTTTAACAAAAGCATTTGAAAAACCAGACAATGTTCACGAAATCAAAAGACGACTTGAATTATCTTCTACCCTCAATCTCTCTGAAGAGATTCCTCAAATGGAAGTTTATCCCTCATCTTCTGATAATAAAACAGCGCTATCTTACCTCCCAGAAAAGGTTCATGGTCCTATCATAGTTTTTCACCCTGGAGCTAAAGACTTATTCAAACTGTGGAGCATTGACTGTTTTGCAAAACTTGGGAACAGTCTAGAAAAAAAGTTAAACGCTCACATTTATATAACCGGCTGCGCAAACGAAAAAAAACTAACTGACGACCTCTGTAAAAAGCTCCCGAGTGCTCATGATTTATGCAATCTGCTCTCTCCTTTGGAGCTAGCTTCTTTTTTTAAACACGTAGACCTTGTTATCACCGCGGACACAGGACCTATGCACTTAGCTTTTGCAACAAACACTAAAACTCTCGCATTATTTTCTCCTACAAACCCGAAACTTTGCGGCCCCTTTAACAAAAATAATGTAACGGTCATTCAAAAAAAACAAACATGTCTTCCATGTAAAAGAAAAAAGTGTAAAAACGCTTTTTGTATGCTTCAGATTTCTCCAGATGAAGTGTTTCATGAAGCACTAGCCCTTTTACAAACCTCATCAGGAGCTGAAATAAAATGAGTGAGCCAAAATTCCCTAAACACTTGATCTCGATCAACGATCTTCAAAAAGAGCACATAAACCAAGTGTTAACTCTTTCGGAAGATTTGAAAGCTAAGAAACGCTCAAACCTTTGTCTACAAGGAAAACTTTTAGCTACACTGTTTTTTGAACCATCGACTAGAACTAGGTTGTCGTTTGAAGCTGCAATCAAAAAACTAGGGGGATCAGTTATTTCAGAAATTGATCAAAGCTCAAGCGCTAGTGCCAAAGGAGAATCGTTTAGTGACTCTATTAAAATCTCCTCTTTATATTCAGACGCTATTGTCCTTAGACATCCCCATGAAGGATCAGCAAAACTTGCATCAGAGATCTCTGATGTACCAATTATCAACGCTGGAGATGGATCAAATGAACATCCTACCCAGACGCTTCTAGACCTGTTTTCTATTCAAGAAAGCATGGGAGCTATCGATGGACTAAACGTTGCATTTGTTGGCGACTTAAAACATGGTCGAACCGTGCATTCTTTAGCTAAAGCTTTATCTCATTACGACGTGAGGCTCTATTTTATCTCCCCTAGTAATCTCATGCTCCCTGACCAAATTGCCTATGAGCTAAGCATTAAAGGTGTGAAATATTCCTTTCATAAAAGCTATGACGAGGTTATCGACAAACTAGATATACTCTACATGACAAGGCTACAACAAGAGCGCCTAGACATCAAGACTGAAGTGACACCCTACTGTTTGAAGCTGTCCGACCTATCAAAAGCAAAAAAGCACTTACGGGTCTTACATCCACTCCCCCGTGTTGATGAACTGGATACAAAAATAGATGCAACAGATCACGCCTATTATTTTCAACAAGCTCAAAACGGTCTGTATGTGAGACAGGCTCTTTTATTAAAGCTATTATCAAATCAAAACACTATGCAAGGACTTGTAAATGATCAAACAAACACTTTCAGTCTCAGCCATACATAACGGATCCGTTATTGATCACATCCCAAGCGGGGAAGTTTTAAAGCTTATATCAATTTTAAAACTTTCCGAAGAAAGGTTATATTTGGGACTCAACCTCCCTTCAAAAAGAATGGGGAAGAAAGACCTCCTTAAAGTTCATAACTTAAGTCTTAGCGAAAGTGATCTGCAACATATTGCAATTTTTGCCCCAAAAGCTACCATCAACATCATTCAAGACTACCAGATCATAAAAAAACTAAAAGCAACTCTCCCTTCTGTGATACATGGCGTCTTAAAATGTCCAAACGAAAATTGCATCACAAGACACACCCCTACAAAAACTAGATTTCATGTAAAGTCGCACAAAGAAAAACTCTACCTTAGTTGCGATTACTGCAACAAAGACCACTTAAAAGATACTGTTAGAGAGGTAAGTTTATGATTACAGTTGAAAACATCTTACTAGCTGATGGACAGAGGAAGGATTTATTTATTGAGTCTTCAACTCATAAAGTCATAGATGGGTCTTCTCTTTTAGCATTGCCAGGTCTTATTGACACACACGTTCATTTTAGAACGCCTGGACATGAGTATAAAGAAAATTGGATAACTGGTGCCCAAGCTGCGATAGCCGGAGGTTATACAACCGTTTTTGACATGCCCAACACGACCCCTTCAACTATCTCAAAGCAAACCTTATCAGAAAAAAAAGCTCTTATTGAAAAACAACTCGAAGAGGCAGGTATTCCTCTTAATTATGGGTTATATTTGGGAGTAGACAAAAACCATTTTGATGAAATCTCAAAGTGTCTTTTAGATATTGTTGCCTTAAAGATATTTATGAGTTCTTCAACAGGATCATTACTGGTATCTGATGATAGCTCCTTACACGCAGCTTTTGCCTTAGCAAAAGCATTTGATCTTTTAATTTGCACTCATGCTGAAGATGAAACGACTATTTTAAAAAATACAGACCTTTATCAAGAGAAAACTTTTTCCACTCATAGCCTAGTTCGGGACGAAGTTGCAGCTGCAAAAGGTGTCGAAAAAGCTATTTCTCTTGCAAAACTTTATAATATAAGACTTCATATCTTGCATGTGAGCACGCAAGACGAGATAGCTCTTATCCGACAAGCTAAAGATGAAGGCGTTTTAGTCACAGCTGAAGCTACTCCTCAACATCTTTTTTTAGATGATGTGGCATATAATACTCTTGGTTCTAAGGCTCAGATTAACCCAGCTCTAAGAGATAAAAAACATAGAATAGCTCTTTTGAAAGCTGTTCAAGATGGTATTATTGACACCATCGGCTCTGACCATGCTCCACACACACTAGAAGAAAAAGCTCTTCCGTATGGAAAAGCACCATCTGGAATGCCAGGCATTGAAACAACGCTGCCCCTGCTTCTAACCGCATATCACAACAAACTATTAACTTTAGAGCAAATCCAAAAGCTCACTCATGATAATCCAAAAAACATTTACCGTTTAGAGTCTCAAAATGATTGGACTCTTGTAGATCTTGCTATGGAAAAAACAATCTCAAAAAAAGATCTCAAAACAAAATGTGGGTGGTCAGCTTTTGAAGGAATGACCATGAAAGGTTTTCCTGTCTACACCATATTAAAAGGTCATATATTTACAGCTCAAACATTAGGAGCCCTAACATGTTAGAGACACAAACCTCTCCTTTGATTCCAAAATGGACAAATGATTTAGATCCTATTTACGACATTAATAAAACATATCTTGAAAATTTTGAAGAGGGGCCTTTTTTCCAAGGACTGATCCCCTGCAGAAAATTCAATAACCAATCGGAGTGGCTTGATTTTTTAGGTCATAAAGTCATGTCTCCTCTAGGTGTTCCAGCTGGCCCTTTACTAAGCTCAAAATGGATCAGTCTTGCTTCAAAACTAGGTTTTGATATTCTGACATACAAAACAATCCGCTCGAAAAAACATAAGGCTCATCCTCTACCAAACATGCTTTATGTTGATCCAATCAACGAAAAGAATCATTCATTTCAGAAAGCTATTTCAAGAAAAACTCCGCATGAAAACATCAACAATCTTAGCGTGACAAATTCTTTTGGAATGCCTTCGATGTCTAAAAATTTCCTTTTAGAAGATATCGGAAAAGCTAATAACTGTTTGTTGCCAGGGCAACTACTAGTTGTTTCTATAGTTGGAACGTCCTCTCCAGGCATTGACCTGTTCCAAGATTTTGTAGAAGCTGCAGCACTAGCAAAAGATGCTGGGGCAAAAGTAATCGAAGCTAATTTTTCATGCCCTAACGTTAACTCTAAAGAAGGCTCTTTATATAAAGATCCAGATGCAGTCTATAGGCTTGGGAAAAAACTTAAAGAAGCTCTAGGGTCTACACCCTTAATTATTAAAGTTGGATATTTAGAATCTGATAACGAAATAGAAAAGCTGGCATTAGCTGCTGCAAAAGCTAACATCGATGCTATTTCAGGAATCAATACAATAAGCGCTAGTGTTAACACTCCAGAGGGAAATCCAGCACTTTCAGACCTTAGAAAAAACTCTGGGATCTGTGGTGGTCCTATCAGAGACTATGGAGTGCAGTTTATTAAAAAACTTTCTAACCTTATAAAAACCCACCAACTTCACTTACCACTAATCGGAGTGGGAGGAATCACATTGCCAGAAGATTTTGACAAATATTTATCAGCTGGCGCCACGGTCTCACAAAGTGCAACAGGCATGATGTGGGATCCTTATTTAGCAATGAGATACCACCAAAAAGGAGATTAAATTCATGCTCGATCTAAAAAGAAACATCATCGAAGAACTTTATGACATTCAAGCTATCAAATTTGGTCAGTTTACATTAAAAAGCGGAATAGAGTCCCCTTTCTATGTGGATCTAAGACTTATTATTTCTTATCCTGATCTTCTTAAAAAAATATCAGATTTAGCTTGGTCCAAAGCCTCACATCTAAAAAAAGATCTCATATGTGGAGTTCCTTATACAGCTCTACCTATTGCAACTTGTCTGTCTATCTCTCATAACATCCCGATGCTTATGAAAAGAAAAGAAGCCAAGGACTATGGAACAAAAAAACTTGTGGAAGGAAACTTTGAACAAGGCCAGCAATGTCTCATCATTGAAGATATTATTACCTCTGGGAAATCAATCATTGAAACCGTAGAACCTTTAGAGGAGCTTGGATTAAAAGTTAACGATGTCATCATTATTTTAGACAGAGAACAAGGTGGAACTCAAAATGTAAAAAAACATGGTTTTTTTGTTCATAGCTTGATGACCATAACAGATGTGATTAACCATCTTGTAAAAGCAGGTAAACTATCAAAAGAGACGGGAGAAGCTACGATAGAATTCACTCAAACCAATCAAGTCTTGGTGTAGCCAGATGAAGTCCCTTAGCTACACAGATAGGATCCCTTACTGCTCAAACCCTGTTGCAAAAAATTTGCTAAAAATCATGGATGAGAAAAAAACAAACCTTTGTTTCAATCCAGATGTCACAAAGTCAAGTGAACTTTTGAGATTAACAAAACTTGTAGCTCCTTATATCTGCACATTAAAAACTCACATCGATGTACTAGAAGATTTTACCCCCTCTGTTACTAATGAGTTGAAAAAACTTGCCAAAGAGCATAATTTTTTAATCTTTGAAGATAGGAAATTTGCAGACATTGGCAACACAGTCAAACTGCAATATGAAAAAGGGGTCTATCAAATTGCGAACTGGGCAGATATAACCAATGCACACGTCGTTGCCGGTCCTGGTACAATAAAAGGACTTGAAGCTATAGGAAAGCCCAAGCAAAGAGCTTTACTTCTTTTAGCAGAAATGAGTTCTGAAGGAAATCTAGCAACAGGCAGTTATACTAAAAACGCCTTAAAGATGGCTGAAGATCATTCAGATTTTTGCATTGGCTTTATAGCGATGAAAAAAATCTCTGACGACCCTAAATTTTTACACCTAACCCCCGGTGTAAAAAAAGAAATCGGAACAGATAAATTGGGACAAAAATACAAAACACCTAGAAGTGTTATTTTTGAAAATCAAAGCGATGTAATTATTGTTGGGCGAGGTATCTATCAAGCTGAAGATCCAGCAAAAGAAGCCAAAGAGTTTGCAAAACTTGGCTTTAATGCATACCTTGAAAGACTCTCATGAAAATCTGTATTATCATCTTAAATTTTAACGGAGAGAAAGACACTCTTGAGTGTCTTTGCTCCCTACAGAATTTATCACACTCTAATTTTGAGATTTTAGTTGTCGACAATGGATCTCGTCTAAATTCTATAACTGAGATCAAAAAGCAATTCCCCGATATTAACTATCTTGAAAACAAGGAAAACTTAGGTTTTGCTGAAGGGAACAACAGAGGAATACAACAATCCTTAGATCAATTTGACGCGCTTCTTATTTTAAACAACGATACGGTTGTTGACCCAGACATCCTCAATCACTTCGAGGAAGCCGTAATAAAAAAACCTAAGAGTATTTTTGGTGCCGTAGCCTACAGATATAGTGATAAAACAAAACTTGATCACTTAGGAGGAATCTGGAATAAAAAAACAGCGATGTTTGACTTAGTTGGCTATAAAGCTGCCATCGAAATATTACCGAACGAATCCTTTGAAAATTTAGATTATGTCTGTGGTTGTGCGCTTTTTGCAACGACCAAGGCCTTTAAAGAAATCGGGCTTTTCGATCCACGTTTTTTCTTATTTTGGGAGGAGAGCGATTTTTGTTTTAGAGCAAAAAAATTAGGGTATCAAATCCTCATTTGTAAAGAAGCAAAAATTTGGCATAAAGTATCTGCCTCCTTTACAGGAGGGAAACCTCACACCACTTATTTTTGGTGGAGAAATCGTCTTCTTTGGATAGAAAAAAACATCCCTTTCCCAGATAGATTTTTTCTTTGGGTTAGAGTTTTACTCCCCGCTATTTTCAAAATAATTCGTCATAAATACCTTAAAAGGTTTCAGTTACTGTTCATTAAGAAAAATAGTCCAAACTATATTCGTAAACAACAATATATATTAATCCAAAAAGCAGCTTTGCAGGGAATTTTTGATTATTTTAGACGTCGTTTCTTTCAAGGTCCTAAATGGATCTTCTAATCTCTCTCCCTCATTTTAATAGTGAAATAACAGCCTTAATTCCTCTTTCATACTGCTTCTATCGACGCTTAACTATTTCATAATAAGAGTCATATACTTAACCACAATGTCTAAAGGGCGTTTTGAGATTAATTTAGACAGCATCATAGTTACTTTCTAACCTATTTTATAAAAAATTGAGTCATTAAGAAATATCAAGTCAATTTTAAGACCCAGCCATGAATAATCACTGGTTTATAGCTTGGCCTTCCTGTTGTATTTTCTTGAAAACCAGTGTTTTTTAGACAAATTTCATTAATTCAATTAGTTACAGTTTTACTCAAGATTATAGTTTTTTATGTATTTATTACTAATGATTATATCAGTTTTTTTGATAAAAATGAATAGTGTGCTACATTTAAAGTATAAACAAAATTAAATGCGGTATCATATGAAAATAAACCATAATAACCACAACGATCATTCACATAATAGTAATAATTCTCATATTTATCAGCAGGTTTTAGATAAAATTCATAAAACACTCGAATCAATTGAATCTGATCACAATTTAACTCCTGATGAAAGACACGCTAAGCTCGTTGAAATCAATGATTTAGAATCAAAAGCTAAAGACATTCAAAATAATGTCAGAAATGAGCATGAAGCTACACAGGCTTATGAAGAGATTTTAGATCAATGCTCTACGCTCTCTCCTACAAGCCATAACCTTGGGAGTGCCCCATCGGTATATCATGCCGTTACAGACAAGCTCAACAACAGACTAGCCTATTGGCAAAACCCTAGACCTGAAGCAACTCCCTACCAGCGAAGCCTTGCCCTTCATATGATAAAGCAGATGCAATCATGGGTAAATGCTGTCCACGCTTCAAGCAGCTATGATGAATCTCAAAAGCTTAAGCAATACTATAGCATTGAGAATGATCTTACATGCCTCACACCTAATGATGCAGACGAGGATGTAGATTGCGATTTCCTAATATATTATGCACCCAAAAAGTCATTCGATGAACACCAGGTAATCTCCTATCCAGATAGAATGAAGATTTCAAAAAAAAGACAGAGTATTGCAACTAACTATAACCAGCTTTACGACTATGCACGGTATGTAGCAGAAAATCTAAGACAGGGCTCTTCCAAACAACCTCAGTATTTATATCGTTACAAACTATCACAAAGGATGCTTTCTAACATGCTAAAGACTCTTCCCAAAATCATAAGTGGCCCTGACTCCAATGCGTCTATAAACCGTTATTTGAACAAGTGTACAGGCTTGGTTAATAATCTGAAATGGGCTTTTGGTTTTATGCCAGATAGCGACCCTTCTGGAACAAGTTTATCAAGTGGAATCTATAATGATTCGGTTGGAATGATTCAAAACTTCAAGTCTAACATACTCGATAATTCATCGTTAAACCACAAAGAGAAACAAACTCTTCTTGATAAGTTGGATAAAAAGATCACTGAATTAAATAATGTCCAGCTATCTAATGTAGCTGATTCAGATAAACAAAATGAATACAAGAAAATTCTAGGCGAGGCCCAGTCGATCTACGAAAAAACCATTTAGCTTTATCTATTACATTAAACTTCATAAACACCTAAAAAATAGGACCAACCATGAGAATAAACCATAATAATCACAACGATCATTCACATAATAGTAACAATTCTCATATTTACCAACAGGTCTTAGACAAAATTCATAAAACACTTGAATCAATTGAATCTGACCATAACCTAACTCCTGACGAGAGACATTCTAAGCTTATAGAAATCAATGAACTAGAATCCAAAGCTAAAGATATCCAAAGTAAGGCCGGAAATGAACATGAGGCTACACAAGCTTATGAAGAGATCTTAGATCGATGCTCCACACTTTCTTCTACAAGTCACAATCTCGGGAAGGCTACAGAATACCACCATTGCTTGTCTGATCTCCAAAATGCAATAGCATATATCAACAATCACAACGGCCCAAACCAATACCAAAAACACATAGCTGTTTCATGTTTAAAGAGCATGATCTCTAGAGTGCATGTTATAGCTCAATCTGGGTGTGATGACTATGATAAAGTTGCTCAATATAAACATCTAGAGCATTTGTGTCCCGCTTTTGAGGGACAACTCCCTCAGTTTCTTCCCAAATCACCCCCACCAGCTGGTAAGAAGGTCACTTTAACCCCATCTATTAGCACCATGCCTGAAGATATCCGAACACTCTACGACAGCATTTACCAAAAAGCAGAGGTTATGCTGAATCAAGCGAAAGCTAATAATCAAGGTCAAGGCAATAGAAATATTTTAATTACTGAAACCCTAAATAACATGATTCACTTCATGAACGAAACTGTATCCACTCCTAACGACCTTCAGACCATGGAAGGAAACTTAGGACTCATTTCTGAGAACATAGCATACATGAACCGGGCTTATTATTATTTTCCGCATAGTTTCCAGGAAAAATCTATGTCAGCCCCTTTGAGCCATACAAGCTGTCTCGAGCAGATTGAAGCTTTTAAGAGTGAAATAAATAGCAGAAAAAATTTAAGCATTAACAAAAAACAAGCAGCCATCAATTATTTGGACACCAAAATAAACGAATTAGATAAAGTAAAAATTTCCAATAAGACAGAATTAGACAAACAAAATGAATATGCTCAAATTTTAAATGAGATTGACTCTGTTTATTCAGATTTAAACTCAAAATCATAAAACCTTTTGATCGTTTTTCTGCCAACTAAACCAGCAGTGCTGCTCAATGTGATTACCGTATATTCTGAAGCAATATAAACCTCTACTACTTTTGCAGAAGTTCCTTATCCAACTTAAGCATTAATGAGCTAGCTCAATATCTTTTAGAAAAAAAGTCCCTAAAAAGCCACACCATGCTATAACATTAGCGGCGCTCTTTTTAGTTGTTTTTTTAGTAAGCGATCGATTACAAAAAAAGTTTTATGAAAAATTTAGAATTTTTGGCCTTTATTATGCACGCTCTTCATAAATTTATTCCGAAAAAATCTTGGAAAACTTTGCTTTTTCAGGTCATGTTTTTCGCTACGGCCTTTCTTATGACAAGTTGCGACCGACCTACAACAGTTATTAGCAATCTTGATGAGCGCGAAGCTAATATGATTGTTGTTTTCTTGGAAAGTAAAGGGATCAAAGCCCAAAAGATCAAAGCTTCTTCTGGAGCAGCGGTAGCCGGAGCAAACACTGGCCCCAAGTATGAGATATCGGTTGAAGAGAGTCTATCAGTCGAAGCCATGGCTACATTAAATCGCAATGGACTTCCTAGGAAACAAGGAACCAATCTTTTAGAGCTTTTTGCAAAACAAGGTCTTACAACTTCTGACAAAGAAGAAAATATTCGCTATCAATCAGGTCTAGCTCAACAAATCACCAACACAATTTTATTGATTGATGGTGTTATTGATGCAACTGTTCAGCTCTCTTTCCCAACAGAGGAAGAACTTCCTGGAGAAGCTCCTAAAGAAAGCATCACTGCCGCTGTGTACGTTAAACACCAAGGCATGTATGACGATTCCAGCTTACACCTTGAAAACAAAGTCAAACGAATTGTCTCAGGTAGTATTTCAGGACTTGATATAAATGATGTTACAGTTATTACTGACCGCTCTCGGTTCACTGATATTTCTTCACAAGAAGTGGCAATGGAAATGACTGGATCTACAGGTGAATTTGTTAGCATATGGAATATTGTTGTTAACAAAAACTCTCTTGGAAAATTCAGATTTCTTTTTTTCTGTCTCACCTTCTTTGGAACAATTTTTGCTATTTTATTTGGATGGGTTATATGGAAAATTTACCCAACACTTAAAACTAAAGGATTCAAGGAGCTATTAAAACCATCTCCTTTGACAGAATCTAAGACAAATAAAGAAGAACCTCCAACTCAAAGCTAAGCTATGATGGGTCCAGACTGGCTTGTCCTCAAAGATTTTATAGATTTATCTGACGACAAGTCTCTTCTTTGTCAAACTCTCGATGACAATTTACTTGAAGATCTCGAATCCTTCCCAACACCATCTTCAAATCCATCCAAAGGATTGCTCTCAAAAAAAGAGAGAATTAACCAAGTACACTATAGCTGGTTTATTCCCTTTTTTGATCGAATGAAAGACTGTGATAAGTATCTTTTCTTAAATGTCTTTGATGAAAACCACCAAACGTCTTTAAAAGAATACTACGATCTTTCTAGATCCCCCAAAGAGCTCTCTAGTCTAGGAGAAAATTACGCCTTATCTGTTTTAGAAACTGCCCTAAAAAAAGACAACATAAACCCGTTACCTTTAAGCTGCCTTCCTAAAGATCCTTTGAATCAACTACTCAACTTAACTAGAGAACAGCTTTTAACTTTAGTTGATTACTTAAGCATGCACGACCTATCCCTAGAACTTAAGACAATGATTAGCTCCTCTCATTTAAAAAATATTCGCACTATTCTCCCTAATCACCAAAAACAATATCTAAACAAGCTACTGCAAAAAATCGAACCAATCTCTTTTAAGCCTATGGGACTATGCCATTGGGACGGGAACGAAGCTAAACTAAAAAAAATCCTCCATCAAAGAGGCTTAAATAGACTTTCTAAGGCCCTTGCTTTGTCTAACCATTCACTTCTTTGGCATTTGACACATAAGCTTGACATAGGCAGAGCATCTATTGTAAAAAGTCTCCTCAAGGACGTAAAGAATCAGAAGGCACAAAAAGTCTTAATCTCTCAAGTATGTGACATTATAGACAAAGTTCACTAACATTTACTTACAAGGCCTTAACCAATGACCATTTTTTCTCTTATTAATAAGGGTGAGCTTTCTTTAAACGAAAAGATAAAGATCATTCCCGCTGAAGATTATAGTCTCGTACTTACAGCTCAAGAGCTTATTGAGACTGCTAAAGAAGACGTCGAAAAGTTTAAACAAGACAACGAAAAGCTCTGCAACACCCTGCAAGAAGAAGCGAAACAAAAAGGCTTTAGTGAAGGCTTGGACACATTTAATGATCAGCTCATCGCTTTAGATCAACAAGTCAAAACAGTTCGGCTCGATGTTCAAAATCAGATTTTATCTCTAGCTATGCAAGCAATAAAAAAAATTATCGGGACTGAACTTGAACTTAAACCCGAAAGAGTCGTGGACATTGTTGCGCAGGCTTTAAAACCTGTCTCTCAAAACTATGAAATAAAACTTTTAGTATCGAAACATGACAAAGACATTATAGAAGAACAGAAAGAACGCTTGAAAAAGCTCTTAGATCATGTAAAAGTTTTAGTTATTGAAGAAAGAGAAGACATTGAAAAAGGTGGCTGCATCATAGAAACAGAAACAGGCATTATTAACGCGACTTTAGAAAACCAACTAAGAGCTTTAGAATCTGCTTTAGAGCGCTTCTACAAAAAATAGTGAACGATGAAAAAAAAATTACTCAAACTTGCTAAGATTTCACTCCTATTGGTTCTTGTTAGCGCCCCAATACTTATTTTCTCACAAGATGCTCCTTCTGGATCCCCTACAGATATTTTGTCCTCTTTAACAAATTCAACTGCAGGAAGCGATGATCCAGATGCAGTAGCAAAGGGACCAGATCTTATCACAAAGATGATGGTCTTAGCAGGCCTTGCCCTACTCCCTTTTGCAATCATGCTATTAACATCATTTCTTAAAATTGTCATAGTCCTTTCTCTTTTAAGAAATGCTTTGGGAGTCCAGCAATCGCCTCCCAATCAGGCGATTAACGGCATTGCATTACTTATGACAATTTATGTGATGTTCCCAACATGTCTTAGCATGTATAACTCTGCTCAAACCTATATTCACTCAAATGCTCCAAAAGAATTATTCTCTGGAGAATCTGCTTATTATGTAGTGAACGTTTTAGATAAAGCTAAAGAGCCAATGAGAGATTTCTTAAAAAAGAATTCCTCATCAAAACATATAAAATATTTTTACCAACTCGCTTACAAAAGTTTCCCAAAAGAGTTTCGATCAGATCTGAAAATGACTGATTTTTTAATTATTATCCCTGCCTATATTACATCGCAATTAAAAGCAGCGTTTGAAATAGGAGTACTTATCTATCTTCCATTTTTTGTCATAGACCTTGTCACTTCTAATATTTTGCTTGCTATGGGAATGATGATGCTCTCACCTTTGACAATAGCGCTTCCTCTAAAACTATTACTTATTGTTATGGTAGACGGATGGACCCTTGTTATCCAAGGGCTTGTACTGACATATAAATAAATAGGAGCTAACTAATACTATGTTTCAATCTGAAATTTACCAACTTTCTTACCAGGCTCTATTACTTATTCTAATTCTTTCTGGCCCTCCGATTTTAATTAGTATGTCACTAGGGCTTTTTGTAGCTATTTTCCAAGCTGCTACACAAATACAAGAACAAACCCTTTCTTTTACTGTAAAACTAGTTGCCGTGATTGCAACAATAATGGTTATGGGTAATTTTTTAAGCTCTCAAATCATGCAATTCGCTGGGACGATCTTTAACAATTTTCATAAATGGCAATAACTTGCTAAAGACCGGTTTAATATGTCCGATAGTTATCTAACTTTCTTTTTTAATATACCAGGTCTTACTCCCCTTAATTTATTAACTCTATTTTTACTAGCTTTATTCCGCGTAGGTCCAATAGTTTTTTTCTCTCCCTTCTTGGGTGGTAAAATAGCACCTGTTAGCGTACGTTCTGGAATTGCAATCATTTTATCTTTTGTATTCTTGCCAACTATTATTACAACATCTCCTCACAAAGATATTGCGTTTAGCATGAATTTTTCCTTACTAGCAATTAAAGAAGTCTTCATTGGCTTTATTTTAGGCTTCATGATAACGATTCCGTTTCTAATAGCTCAGAGCACTGGAATTTTAATTGACTATCTGAGGGGCGCATCCATATTGCAGGCTCAAGATCCAACGATGCAAAATCAATCCTCAACATTAGGGAATCTATTTAATTATATTTTGATAGTTATGTTTTTCCAAGTTGATGGACCCTTTTTATTTTTTGATGCTTTTTTAAAATCTTATAAAATCATTCCCGCTACTGGCTTAATTAGCTCAAGTTTTTTTCACTTAGGTATCCCGTTTTGGAAAACAGCTCTAAATTTAATGGCATCGATTGTTGCTTTGGCTATTCAATTTTCGGCTCCAGCTCTTGTTGCCATTTTAATGACAGAAATGTTTCTTGGAATAGCTAATAGACTTGCACCGCAAGTTCAAATTGCTTTCTTAGGAATGTCTTTAAAATCTCTGATTGGGCTTTTAGTTTTATGGACTGGTTTATTTTTCATCTTTAAACAGTTTTCTAAAGAAACAACAAGCTGGATTCGAGTGATTTCATATCTTGTAGACTCTATGGCCCCACACCAACTACTTTAAAAATAAAAAAAATTCCTTCAAAAATTTTTATCGCTATGCTAGGTTCTAAAATGAATTCAAACAAATAATGTGTTTAAGTTGACATGTCATTTTTTTCGCCTACATCAGATACTGCAAAAAAAAAGATGTTTGTTTTCTTGACATAATTTTTAACTACAAATAATTTGTTTAGTTTTAGTATCTATTCAAAAAAAAGTAAATTTAACACTCACATCAAAACAAGGAGAAACAAGAAGCATGAAGACGAAACTAAGTAAGCTTCTTCCTGTTGCTGGTGTAGTTTGTGGGTTATGCTCAACGCTAAACGCTGCAGACAACATGCAACATGGTTCAAGCTCAATGATGCATCAAAGTTCCGATGAGACCCGTTTTAGAGAGATTACTCCTAATGCAGGTCCAAGAGTAACTAACGGAGCCGATGTATTTTTAACAGCTGATTTTATTTATTGGACAGTTAGACAAGATGGATTAAGATATGCCTATTGTGGTGTAGACGTTACTACTTCTTCATCTACAGCGTCTAGTGTTAATCAAGGTCAGTCATTTTATCCACCGACAAGATTTGATCCAGGTTTCAAAGTTGGAGCAGGATTAAACCTTGGACATGACGGTTGGGATGTTTATCTAGAGTACACATGGTTCCACTCAAACCACAGCAATGGAGCTACATCTGGAACAGCATCTGATCAAAGACTAGTTCCAGCGTTCCCAATTGCTTGGGGAAGCCACAGCTCATCTGATGTTTATGATACAGACCTTCTAAATTTTGACAGATTTGCTGCAAGTTATAGAATGCGTTTTAACAACTTCGACTTAGAACTAGGCCGTAACTACTACATCAGCCAGTATCTAACTTTAAGACCACACGTTGGTTTAAAAGGTAACTGGTACAATGTAGATTACGTTGTAACAGCTTATGGTCCAAGAATTGGCGATACACCTGTTAACAGCGGTGGTTACGGATACGATGACATTCTGAGTGCTCGAGCAACTATCGAACAAAACTGGTGGGGAATCGGTATCAGAACTGGTCTAGATACAGCTTGGTACTTTGACAAGAACTGGTCTATCTTCGGCGATTTCGCATTTTCAACACTTTATGGACGCTTCAGCACACCTAGAAGAGACACTCTAAGAGGTGACTTCTCTAGCACTACACCTGTTATATCAACAGTTGGTAATGTTGCGAACTCTTGGCACACAGTAAAAAGCGTTGCTGAAACTCAGCTAGGTCTAAGATTTGACTACTGGTTCTCAGATGACGACTATCACTTTGGCCTATCTGCTGCATGGGAAATCCAGTCTTGGATCAACCACGGCGAGCTACGAGGTGGTGGAGACATAGGATTCCAAGGATTTACTCTAAAAGCTAGATTTGATTTCTAATCGAATTTTTTGAGTAATTCTTAAGAAGGCCTGGATAAAACTTTTTATCCAGGCCTTTTTTTTATTTGTAAAAAAGTCTAATACTTTTTAGAGTAATATTTTCTGATTGAGGGAAAAGATTTTGTTTCGTGTTTAGGTTTCGTTTCAGTTTTCTCCTAAACAAGCCTGAGGTTTATGCCTCAGGCTTTTTTTATTCACAAACACCCCCCTTCTTATTCTCGAAAAAATTTAAGCAACCTCCTAACGATAAAAAAATTTATAAAATTCTATAGACATGATTTTACAAATTTAATAGTGTTGGAATTGTTAGTGTTATAACCTTTAGAGATGAACTATGCGAAAAACATTTTTACTACAAAGCCTTTTGGCTCTAACGAGTTTATCAGCATTTGCTGCTAACAACAGTAACATGCACTCAGACCACATGATGAAATCATCTGATGGTAAGATGATGAACTCTTATGAAATGGCTCAATCAAAAATGATCACTCCTGAAGCATCACCAGTTGTTAAAGACGACGTCGACTTTTATCTAAGTGCAGACTTCATCTACTGGACCGCTGTTCAGGATAATCTAGTTTTTGCTGAAACAGATTTTGAGCCTTTATCTGGGACAATCATAGACAATCAAGTTTGGAACACAGGAAGAACTTATAGAGTAAACAACTCCTATAGCCCTGGGTTTAAAGTTGGCGGTGGAATGGTCTTTGACTATGATGGATGGGACTTAGACTTCCAGTTCACATGGTATAGAACCACAAACACATGTGGAAACTTAACAGGATCTGTCGATAGAATTAATGGTACTGGACTTTTCAACCCATTTCTTTTTCAGTCAGTATTTCCAAATCTACCTGTAAACTTTGCAGATAGAAGTGTGAGCGCCAGCTGGAGACTTAGCTATAATGAATTTGATTTAGGTTTTGGAAGGGACTTTTTTATTAGTAAAAAATTAACTTTAAGACCTCATTTTGGAATAAGAGCTGGTTGGATTAGTCAAAGATTTATTTCAACATGGAATCTTACAAATACATCACAAACAGGTTCTCAGTGGCTAACTAGAAGCAATACTATGACTAACAGATCCAAATTCTGGAATGCAGGGTTTAGATCTGGGTTAGATACGTCATGGATGTTTACTAGAAATTGGTCAATGTATGGAGACGTTGCTTTCTCTACACTATGGTCAAGATTTAGCTCATCTAGAATTGATGTTGCTACTACTGAAGGATCAACAGATCCAAACTCAAATGTTTCTAATTTCCAAACTGTAAACAGAGAAAATGTTAACTACAAACTTGTTCCTGTTTTAGAAATGGGAATGGGAATTAGATCAGATTGGTACTTCGGTGACAATGATGATTACAGACTTAGACTTCAAGCTGGTTGGGAACAACAAGTATGGATAGGAACAAATGAATTCTATTCAATTGCCGCTCTATCTAACTTCTCAAGCGGAAACCTTTCTCTTCAAGGGTTTACTCTAGAAGCTAGGTTTGATTTCTAATTGTAAAGATATCAACGATCTTTATGCACAAAAGCTCGAAGAGAACTCTTCGAGCTTTTTTTTATTTCTATATCTTTTCTCTTCCATGTTAAACCCCACTCCTCTTTTCTTTATTCTTACTCAGTTACTCTAGATTTGTTTCTTTCATTAAATTAAGTTCGTTAATCCTTCATTAGTTAAGCCTGAACTGACAAATTCAACAAAATTGGATAGACATGATGTCAAAAATTTACTAGAGTTGAAACTTTTAGCGTTAAAACCCTAAGAGCCGCACTATGAGAAACACATATTTATTACAAAGCCTTTTGGCTCTGACAAGTTTATCAGCATTTGCTGCTAATAACAGCAATACGCACTCGGATCACATGATGAGCACTTATGAAATGGCTCAATCAAAAATGATCACTCCTGACGCGTCACCGGTTGTTAAAGGCGAAGTCGACTTCTATTTAAGAGCAGACTTTATCTACTGGACTGCTGTTCAAGACAATATAGCTATTGCTTATACAGATTTAACACTATCCATAAATACAAATATCGTTGATAACCAGACATGGCCCACAGGAAGAACATATAGAGTAGATAACTCCTATAACGCTGGGTTTAAAGTTGGTGGTGGAATAGTCTTTGACTATGATGGATGGGATTTAGATTTTCAATTCACACGGTATAGAACTACTAACAATTGTGGCCCAATAAATGGATCTAATAGTCAGACTTTACAAACAGGCCTTTATAACACATATGGTTTCCAGGAAATAGATCCTGATGCCGGAGCTCACTTCACAGATAGAACTGTAAACGCTAGCTGGCAACTTAGTTATAATGAATTTGATTTAGGTTTTGGCAGAGACTTTTTCATTAGCAAAAAATTAACTTTAAGACCTCATTTTGGAGTTAAAGCTGGATGGATTAGTCAAAGACTTATTTCTAAATGGAATCTTACAAATACAAACCAAATTGCCTCACAGTGGCTAACTCAAAACTACACAATGACTAACGAATCAAAATTCTGGAATGCTGGGGTTAGATCTGGTTTAGATACTTCATGGATGCTCACTAGAAATTGGTCCATGTATGGAGATGTTGCTTTATCTGCACTTTGGTCAAAATTTAGCTCATCTAGGATAGATGTTGCTACTACAGATGGCTCAACTAACCCAAACTATAATGCTTCTAATTACCAAACTGTAAATCGTGCAAATGTTAACTACAAAATCGTTCCTGTTTTAGAATTAGGAATAGGAATTAGATCAGATTGGTATTTCGGTAATAATGATGACTATAGACTTAGACTTCAAGCTGGTTGGGAACAACAAGTATGGCTAGGAACTAATGAACTTATCACGCGTAGCGCTAATCCAAACAACTCCTCTATAGGAAATCTTTCTCTTCAAGGGTTTACCTTAGAAGCTAGATTTGATTTCTAATTGTAAAGATATCAACGATCTTTATGCACAAAAGCTCGAAGAGAACTCTTCGAGCTTTTTTTATTTTTACATCTTTTCTTATCAATCTAAAACCCCACCGGTTCCCTCACTGCTTTTTCTTTATTTTTATCTATATACTTTTTTAATTAATTTAATTTCATAAATCCAGTATTAGTTAAAATATACCACATAACCAAACTAACCACTTGCTGTGAATAAAGTTTATTTAACTATCGCTGTATTTTTAAGTTGCTTACAAAGTTTTTCTGGGGAGCTAGAACAACTTCAAGAGAAATCACCTTCGCAAAAAAATAAAATATTCGAGACTACTGAAGATTTTGCCTCTCTTAAATTTTATCCAAACGATGCGACCTATATAGGAGCTTCTCTTGATTATTTATACTGGGGTATCAAACTTGAAGGATCAACATACGCAGTTTCTTCAAAGGATCAATCACAACAATCTTTTGGTTATGATTACCGAAGTGGTTTTAGAGTAGGAGTCTCCTCAATCTTTCCAGATTTTAATAACTTTGTCGTTGATTTTGTATACACCTATATAAATGATAGAGAAAGTAAGACTTTAGGTTCTGGTTTTAGACCCAGCTTCAACGTAGGATCACAATTTTCAAGCGAAGAGTTATCTACAATTTCTGCAGCATCTACTTATTCGGCATTTAAACTTGATTTTAACAACTTAGATATCACTTTAGGAAAGTATCTATCTTTTGGGCAATGGACATATTTTAAGTTATACCTAGGGCTTCAAGGAGCCTACATAGAAAATAGCTTAGATGCTGATTACTCCAATTGCTCTGGCAGCGCCATTACAGATGGTACAGATCTTTTTGTCGATAATGACACTTATTACTGGGCTCTAGGCATCAAGGCGGGTCTTGATAGCATCTGGTATTTCACAAAACAATTTGGTCTGATCGGCAATATTAACATCTCTGGTTTAGCCTCTCATTTTAGCAACAGAAGAAAAGATAGCTCTTTTTACTCAGAAACCACTTCCTTAGCAGATATGCAAGATCGGTTTTATTCATCTACTTTTGCTTTAGATTTAAGTTTAGGACTTCGGTACGACCACCGTTTTAAAAGCGACAAAGTTCACGCTTATCTATCTGCTAGCTGGGAGGTAATGATTTGGTTTGATTTGAATCGATCAATCACATTTCCTGAAGAATCTTCAAGTTCGGATGATTTGAATATGCAAGGATTAACCCTAAGAGCAGGCCTTAACTTTTAATAGCTAGATGGTCTGATTTTAAAAGAGTCGATGACTCAATAAGTGCCTCATAAAAAGCGTCTATTTCTTCAAAGGTGTTGTACATTCCAAATGAAATTCTAGAAACAGTTGAAACACCGAATCTATCAAGTATTGGTTCAGCGCACAGCTTTCCAGTTCTTAGACAAAATCCTTTAAGACCTAAAATAGTGCCAAGATCCAAAGAGTGCACCCCATCGATTGCGAACGTAATAATAGGACCTTTTGTTTTACTTTGCCCTAAAATCCGAAGACCATCAATTGTTAAAAGTTTTTCTGTAGCGTATTTTAAAAGCTGTGTTTCCCATGTTGAAATAGCCTTAACCCCAACTGATTGAAGAAACTCAATAGAAGCGCCAAAGGCCACTATTTGTGCAAACATTGGAGTTCCCGCTTCAAATTTTAAAGGACTGCTTTGAAACGTTGTTTTTTCAAATGAAACTTGATCGACCATATCACCTCCGTATTCATACGGAGTCATTTGATCTAAAAGTTTCTTTTTCCCATATAAAACACCAACTCCCGTTGGACCATACAGCTTATGAGAGGAAAAAACCAAAAAATCGACATCTAAATCTAGAACATCTATAGCGATATGTGTAGCGCCTTGCGCAGCATCGACAAGGACTTTAGCTCCAACTTGATGTGCAATATCTATGATTTCTTTTACGGGGTAAATCGTCCCTGTTGTATTTGTCATCATTGCAACAGAGATCAGTTTTGTCTTTTCTGAAATTAGGTTCTTTAATTCATCTAGACTTATATCCCCTTTTGAATCAACGGGCAAAACCCTTAGTTGAAGTTTTTTCTCTTCAGCTAAAACCTGCCAAGGAACAATATTCGAATGATGCTCAGCTTCAGTGATGACAATTTCATCTCCCTCTTTGAAAAAGGGTTTTGCAAAGCTATTAGCTACAATATTAATCCCTTGTGTTGTTCCTTTTGTAAAGATAATTTCATCTTCAGACTTCGCGTGGATGAAATCCTTAACTAACTCTCTAACTCGCGTGTATTTCTCTGTGGATTTCGCAGCAAGATCATAAACAGCTCTATGAACTGTGGCATATTCATATTTGTAAAAAGAGGTAAGAGCATCTATCATCTTGTAAGGTTTCTGAGCTGATGCAGCATTATCAAAATATACAAGCTTCTGATTGGAGTCCCCCTCTTTAAAAAGAGGAAAGCAAGATCTTATGAAATCTATATTATAGCTATCTACCATCGATATCTCGCATATTATTTAATACTTCAAAACAGTTATCTTTCACCTTTTTTTGAGACATAAGCTCTGTGATTTCAGAGCAAAAGCCCTTAACTAAAAATCGTTTGGCATCCTTTTTAGACAACCCTCTCGACAAAAGATAAAAAAGCTCCGAGGATCCTAATTTAGAGATCGTAGCTCCATGAGACGCTTTAACATCATCTGCAAAAATCTCTAAATTCGGCTTTGCTATAGCCAAAGCCTTGTCACCAAGAGTCAGGCTATTACAAAGCTGGTAAGCATTTGTCTTCTGCGCTTGGCTCTCGACAAAAATCTTTCCTTCAAACACACCCTTTCCTTTATCAAAAACAACTTGTTTAAAATGTTGATTCGATTCGCAGTTTTCAGCTCTGTGATTAACGAGTACATGATTATAGGCTTCACAATTTGCATCTAAAAGCTGAACTCCTTTTAAAGATACATTGGCATTAGGACCTAAAAGATCCACTCTAAAATCCTGCCTTAACGCTTTAGATCCAAGCGATCCGCTTACAAAGTTTAAGTTCGCATCTTTTTTTAAATCAGCTCTTAAGCTATCGAAATGCCACAGATTTTTAGCTTCTGTTAAATCGCTTTCTATTTGTAATTGAGCCCCTTCATCTAAGTGAAGATTCACAGCTCTTGAAAAAAGCTGAGAGGCTGAGTTATCGGACTGAACATCAAGTCTAATGGTTGCCTTAGAGTTTTTGCCCATAAATAAAATGACGCTCGTAACAAAAGCCAATCCACTTCCCTGTGAAGGCAAAATATGCCTAATATCTATTGGCTTTGAAAGCTGGAGATTATTTGGAATATGAATAAAAAGACATTTTTCTGATAAGGCATAAGAAAGTAGAGCAAAATAGTCTTTTTCTTCTCCGATTAGCTTCTGGTAATAGTTTTCCAAAAGAACTTTATAAGTGGGGTACACAACTTCAAGGTCCTCTAGAATCGCTCCTTCAAATTCCCCATCTTTTTCTACTTTCACTCCATGTCCAAGAGAAAAATGTTCCCTCTGAAGTTTCCCTAAAGGATAGTACTGATAACTTTCATTCTTCTTCGAGATCTGAGGAATGTTTTGCAAAGCTTTTTGAGCTTTTTTTTGAAACCCAAACAGCTGTTTTGCATCAGAAGAATCTGTTAAGATGTTAGTAACCATATCGTTATTTAAACCTCAACTTTCTCAGAAAGCCAATCGTATCCTTTTTCTTCTAACTCAAGCGCTAAACTTGCGTCTGAAGATTTAACTATTTTCCCATCCATCATGACATGTACAAAATCAGGTTTGATATAAGTTAAAAGCCTTTGATAATGAGTAATTAGAATAACTGATTTATCTGGAGCCCTTAGTTGATTAACCCCTTCTGCTACAATTTTTAATGCATCAATATCAAGACCTGAATCTGTCTCATCTAAGATCGCTAACTTAGGATCTAATACTGCCATTTGAAGAATTTCGTTTCTCTTTTTTTCTCCTCCAGAAAATCCACAGTTCACTTCTCTATTTATGAAGTCATTTGGAATTTTTAACTTTTTAGAAAGCTCTGTTAACTCCTTTCGAAAGTCTTCTTTCGAAAGCTGAGACTTCCCAAGCGCCTTAAGTTTAGAATTTTTTGCTGAAAACAAAAGATCGAAATTTGTCACTCCTGCGATCTCTATCGGATATTGAAAGCTCATAAAAAGTCCGTTATGTACTCTTTCTTCAGCTTCTAGTTCCATAAGATCCTGCCCTAGAAATGCTAAAGATCCTTGAGTGACCTCTAGATCTGGATGCCCCGCTAATAATTTTGCAAATGTAGATTTACCCGCACCATTAGGTCCCATGATCGCATGGACTTCTCCAGGATTCACGGTAAGACTTAGACCTTTTAAAATCTCTTTCTCTTCAATTTGAGCATGTAAATTGAAAGCTTTTAACATATTTACCCTACTGAATTTTCTAACTTTAATGTAAGAAGCTTCTCAGCTTCTGCTGCAAACTCTAAAGGCAGCTCGTCAATTACTTTTTTACAGAACCCACTAACAACCATTTGGATAGCATCTTCTCTAGAAAGACCTCTCGACTGAAGATAAAACAACTGTTCCTCGTTCATTTTGGATGTTGAAGCTTCGTGCTCTATCGTAGCACTCCCATGGTATGATTCAATATAAGGGAAAGTATTTGCAGAGCATTTGTTGCCAACAAGCATCGAATCACATTGCGTGTAATTTCTAGCTCCTGTTGCTTTAGGACCAACTTGAACAAGCCCTCTATAACTATTGTGAGATTGATCGGCTGATATACCTTTTGAAATGATCGTAGACTTTGTATCTTTTCCAACATGGATCATTTTAGTACCCGTGTCAGCTTGCATATATCCGTTTGTCAATGCCACAGAATAAAATTCTCCTTGAGATCTGTCCCCTTGAAGAATGCAACTTGGATACTTCCAAGTAATTGCTGCACCAGCTTCTACTTGAGTCCAACAAACTTTAGAATCAGCTCCTAAACATTTTGCCCGTTTAGTGACAAAATTATAAATCCCTCCACGGCCAGTTTTTGGATCCCCTGAATACCAATTCTGAACTGTCGAATACTTGATTTCTGCTCGATCTTTTGCTACAAGCTCCACAACTGCTGCATGAAGTTGATTTTCATCGTAAGCAGGAGCTGTGCAACCTTCTAGATAACTGACATAAGAATCTTCTTCTGCAATAATAAGTGTTCTTTCGAATTGCCCAGTTTCTCTTTCATTAATCCGAAAATAAGTTGATAACTCCATTGGAGAAACCACTCCTTTTGGAACATACACAAAAGATCCATCGGAGAATACTGCAGAATTAAGCGCTGCAAAATAATTATCTTTTTGAGGAACAACAGAGCCTAAATACTGTTCAATTAATTCTGGGTACTTTTGAATAGCTTCAGAAATTGAACAAAGCACAACCCCAGCTTCTTGTAGCTTTTTCTTAAAGGTCGTTCCGAGCGACACAGAATCAAAAACGACATCAACTGCTACATTGGTTAGCCTTTTCTGCTCATCTAAAGGAATCCCCAACTTATCTAAAGTTTTTAAAAGCTCAGGATCAACCTGCTCTAGGCTACTAAGCTCTTGTTTTTCCTTAGGAGCAGCATAGTATCTAATATCTTGAAGATCTACGGGAGGATATTTCAAATTTGCCCAATTTGGCTCTTTCATCCCCATGAAAACATCAAACGCTTTGAGTCTAAAATCCAATAAAAATTGTGGTTCACATTTTTTTTTGGAAAGTTTCCTAATAACGTCTCTATCTAATCCTTTATCAAAGCTCTCAGACTCAATAGATGTCGAAAACCCATATTTATAACTAGCTTTATCCTGAAGGGCCTTTTCGGTCGTATACGTCTCTGACATAAAAAAAACTTTATACTCTTTTAAAAACTTTTCTAAGTACTATATAACTTAGATAAAAAACCGACGAGAATAACTGGAATCTGTCCGAATGTCAATATATTCAAAAAAATAGAAACACAGAGATCCCTCCAAGGATAAAAGGCCCAAAAAGAGATCCAAAAAAAGCGTCTAGAAATTCTACCTAATTTGACTTTCTCCTCGTTTACAAGGAGAAAGTCACCTCAACTTGATACATCAGTCTTGCATTAGCTTCCACGCTGAAAGATTATTAACTTGTCTTTTCATCTTAAATCTGAGAACTTGAATAACTTGTTTCCCGTCAAAAAAAGACTCAATATAAGCAGTAGAAGCGCTTCTAGAAGGCGCTAAAGATCCTTGGATTGTTTGAGAAGCTCCAATTAACTTATATCGCTGGGCTATCCTAGCCCATTTTTTAGAATAAATTTCCTGTCCATCCTCAATCTCTACAGGATTGCTTATTGGACCAAAGGCCGAAAATTCTTGCTCTTCCAGAAATAAACTATTCTCTCCATCAGAAGAAGGAAAGAACACCCTAACAATTGTTTGGTCATCCAAACCAACTAAAGTATTTGGAAAGACCCAATCTCCAGATTGGAAAGACACTCCTCCAAAAGCTCCTTTACTTACCCCAGCTTCTTGGATGGTACTGGAATCATCATATGGTTTCCTAAAGCTAAAATATTTTGTGATTCTATTTGTAGCTTTAGTTCCAAAAATCATTGCAAACCCTGAGTTGTTCAAATTCATTCCATGAACCTGAGACACACCTGTACTCACTTCCTTTTCTGTTAGTGAATCATCATCGGAAATACTAACAAAATTTAGTCTATCTCCCACAGTGTTATAACAAAGGGCATAGCTTCCATTTCGACTAGTCGAAGCTGCCGCACTGACTACAGTATTTGAAATCCCAAGATTTTTAATCGTTAGAGGTTTTATTTGATTATTTTTGGTGTAGGCAATCACCTTCAACTTATATTGGTTTGAGTCCTTTGTAATACACACAACTCTTCCTGGATACCTCCTATTTTCTGAAGTAGCAAGAAGCTTTTTAACCCCTGGGATCACAGGGGATGCCGTGAACCTTAAATCTTTATCAATACTTACAGCTCGCAGCTCATCATTTGATCTTCTAAATACTAGTAGGGGATTTTTTGAGGTACTTAAGAATTTTAAAGAGTCAGCGTTTGTATACTCCCCTCTTAAAGTTCTTGTCCTAAAATCGATTTTTTGATTAGAGCGTAATTCTCTGACTCGTGCTGATCTAAAGATCATCTTATCCGTTTTGACATACGCAATATAAATTGACCCATCATATGCAATGACATCCGCTTTATCTTTAAGTCCCACTGCTTTAGGAAAATCAAGGTCTTCTTCAACTTTTTGATACCTTCTTTGTCCAGATCCAGTATTAATCTGTACATAGAGGTCTCCTCTTTGATTCCCTTTAGAAACAGCGAACAGTGTAGCGGCCTCAGTAAATACTTTACGCCCCTTGTTAGCAAAATACTTTGTTGTAAAATTGTAAGAAGAAAGGTTTAAGATTTGCATAACACCTTTTCTCTCAGAGTTGGCTCTCTCTTTTGAAGTGACATCCCACTCTGTTGCAAAGTCCCCTCTGATTCCTATGGCGTCTTCATGATAATCTACATCTTGCATCTCAGCATGTAATTTTCCCACACCAACCGCAATTCCTAGCAAACAAAAGAAAAATAAACATTTAGACAATCGTTTAATCATCACACAAAAAACCTTGGTAAATTTAGTTGACCAATTATCACCATAGAAATTCAATTATTTCTTTGTCTAGAGAAGAAAATAATAACATTTCAACCGTTGCTCTGATTTAAAAAATATCTTATAAACAAAAACTAGATCAATTTGTCAAAGTTTATAGTTTCTTAAGGCTTTGAAACAACTAGGAGTTTTATAGTATGTGCATATTACCATTAATTGGACGGATCTTGTTCTCTTTAATATTTTTCTTAAAAGGGATCGATCACTTTACATCCAAATCAATCGACTTTGGAGCACAAATGGGTGTTCCAGCAGCAGAATTTTTAGTTCCCCTTTTTGGCGTAATAGCGCTTGCTGGATCCATTTGTATTTTACTTGGATATAAAGCAAAACTTGGAGCCTGGCTTCTTATCCTTTTTTTAATTCCGACAACATTTTTTATGCACAAATTTTGGCAATTTGATGACAGTTATCAAGCTCTGATGAATCACCTGTGCTTCTTTAAAAATATCTCTATGATTGGAGCCTGCTTATTTTTAGCGTATTTTGGATCAGGACCACTTAGTTTATCTTGCTCTCAAAACAAAACTCAGTAGGTTACTTTAACCTATCTATGAAATGGTGGTTCCTATGTTCTGTAAAAAACTTTTATTGATAATGACTCTCTTACAA
Source organism: Chlamydiia bacterium (assembly GCA_030427725.1). Taxonomy (GTDB): domain Bacteria; phylum Chlamydiota; class Chlamydiia; order Chlamydiales; genus JAUICV01. The sequence goes on from JAUICV010000002.1 coordinate 116,344, forward strand.
TGCGCTTTTAGCTCAGAAGAGGTCTTTATCGGGAAAGCATACGATCGGAATGGGAATCACCTCTTTACAGAGAAGTATACTGTTACAAAAGAGCAAGAAGAAATTAAAAGCGTCTTGACTAACTATTACACTCCCGATGAAAAGCTATCAGCTTCGTTAAGCTCTTTTTTCGAAAACAAATCTTTTCTTCCAAAAGTCTCGTATAAAAGCGAATCTCACTTTTTAAACTATGGCACAAAATTTTTAGACAATTCGATTGAGTTATTTAAATCGACTCGCAAAAGACCTGGGGCAACAAAAATCTTAGCTATGCAAGACAATATGGTTGCAGGCCATGGGTTTTATTTTTATATCCTAAATGAAGTGGAAAGCCTTTTAAAGGGTGATAAGAAAACCATGGTGTTTTTACAACCAAACAATCTAACAAGCTACAGTTTTAACCTAGAAGCAAAAGAGCAAACAGATAACACAAACCTTGTAGATGTAACTCTTTCTCTAACAAACAAGATCTTAAAAGCCTTAGTTCCCGATATAAAGCTCACAATAGAAAAATCAACGTCTCGAATCCTTTCTTATGAAGGAGTCAGCGGATTCTTCCCTTGCAACTCCAAAGCCAAAACAGTAACGATAAAATACGACTATGAAAAGTCTCCCTAATTTTTTCTACCTATTGTATTAAATACTACACCCCAATAGAATTTTACCTCTTTTCTGAACTGACACTATCAAAAATGGGGCAACAGATATGGAAGCGATCGATGATTTTAGCTTTGAGCCTATAGATTATCCTCTTGAAACATATGAAGCTAATTGGGATACAAGTATTTTAACCCTAGATAAAAAAGAGTTAGACACAGCTGACAAAGTGTTCAACTATGTGAGGGATTTTTTATTCTTTGTTCCAAAGCAAGTCTTTAAACCTTTAGTAAACTTTTTTATTATCCCAAAATCTTCAAAGTTCTTCTTCCCTAGTGGGATTCTTTTAGCCAGTGAGTTTTTAAAAGAAATGAATCGATGCTTTGTTCATACGTGGAAGATGAAAGAACTGCCTTTGACTTTCTTCGATATAAATAGTTGGCTTAATCGCCTCTCTCAAAAGCCTGAAGTTTTACAGTCGTATAACGCACTTGAGCTTAAGCTTAAAACCCCAGATGGGATTGAGCTTGAAGGACACTTTTTTAAACACATTAATGCCGATCATCCAAACTCTAGAATCATGTTAGTTTTTGGAGGCAATGGTGAGTTTTATAAAACCGGCATCACCCTTACATGGCTAATGAAAGATTTATATAACATGGAAAACCTTCCAATCTCCTTTTTAACGGTCAATTTAAGAGGTTGCGACGGAAGTGGAGGAACCCCATCTAGAGATGGATTAATTATAGATGCTGAAAGTCTTTATCAATATGCTCTGACACAAGTAGGTAACGATGAATCCAAAATTGATATTTTCGGACACTCACTTGGGGGAACAATTGGACTGCAGCTAAAAGCTCTTCACCCTGAATCTAACAGTTTAACTTTTATTAGCCGAACATTTAAGAATTTACAAGAAGAGTCCTCATACTACGCAAAAAAAGAAATCGGAGAAGGTTTTTGGGCGCAAGTAGCTCATAACCTTATAAAAAACATGTCTTTATTGCTTGGTTGGCAATATGATAACGCAAAAATCTTACCTAAAATCAAAGATCGCACCTTCGTATTCTATCATAAAGGAGACCAAACAATCCCTTATGAAGTAAGTCTTGCTAAGGAGGTCTTTGACCAAAAACTGGACCAGAAAAACTTTGAAGTTTTAGAGGTTAAAGACACTGACAGATCCTTTGCCAATAGAGTAACTATCCCCCATCTATCTACACTCGACACACTTGAAGTGGTAAATAGACCCGGAAAAAATGGATTAGATATCATCTTAGATGCTTACGGAAATCTTCCAAAAAAAGATCTATCTGACGAGGGTTTTATTGAGGGTAGTTAAAAGCTCTTGAGCTTTTATAAGGTTCTCTTTTGTATCAATTCCCAAGGTTTCATGCTCTGTGATGTGAGCTTTGATGAGCATCCCTTCATGTAAAAAACGTAACTGCTCTAAACTTTCGGTTTCTTCCAAAAAGCACGACCTTAAAGAGTTGATTCTCTTTAAGGCTTCTTGCGTATAAGCATATAGACCTATGTGCTTATACCAAACACCTAATTTGGAATCTCTTGGAAATGGAATCATACTTCTAGAAAAATAAAGAGCTCTATCTTCTTTGCCACAGACAACTTTAACGATGTTTTCATCTTGGATTTTATCAAGCTCCTCAACCTTTTTCCTAAGTGTCCATATATCACCTGGCAAATGAACAGACTGCAACAGATCTTCGATGATAGCTTTATGGATAAATGGTTCATCGCCTTGCCAATTAACAATAATATCGCTTGTAATAATCCCTTTCTCTAAAAGTTCTGAAATGCGAGAAGTCCCATTTTTATGGTCTATTCTTGTCATAACAGCTTTTCCACCGAAGCTTTTTACATGGTCTAGAACTGAAAGATCATCCACAGCAAAGACAACCGTCTCAAACATCTCACAGTTTGTAGCTGATAAATAAATCCACTCCAGCAATGACTTATCACCTATTGTTTTCAAGATCTTCCCTGGAAGCCTTGAAGAAGCCATCCTAGCTGGAATTACACAAGCAACCGATTTATTTTCACTCATTGTTTAGCCCCCACACATTCTAAGGAAGTAGCGCTTTGATTCCCCCGATCCAGAACGGATTGAATCCAACTGCTATTTTGTAAGTACCAAGAAACAGTTTGCTTCAGCCCTTCATCAAAATCAACTCTTGGCTTCCAGTTTAATGATGTATAACTAAATTCTGGATTTACAACGTAGCACATGTCATGCCCTAAACGATCTTGAACATGAGAGATAAGAGTCTTATAACTAGCTTGATCTTCTCCCTTTAGTTTTGCAAAGACATCGATCAAGTTATGAACAAGATCAAGATTAGTCTTAGGATTTTTCGCCGAAAGATTGTATGTGAATCCCGGTCTACTATGCTCTAATGCTGCAATAATTGCTCTGCTATGGTCTTCTACATAAAGCCAATCTCTAATTTGCAACCCAGATCCATAGATAGGTATTGGTTTTTTATTCATCAGCTTTTCAAGAACTACAGGTATAAGCTTTTCCGGAAATTGAAAAGGCCCATAATTATTTACTGAGTGGGTAATACATGCCGAAACGTGATAAGTCTGGCAAAAGGATCTCACTATATGATCTGAAGCAGCTTTTGAAGCGGCGTAAGGGGAATTTGGCCTGTACTGAGAATTTTCTGTAAAGGGCTCTTCTATGCTTGTATCACCATAAACCTCATCCGTAGAAATATGATGAAAGTGAATGTGTTGCCTGTTTTTAATAACCTCTAAAAGATTTAAAGTTCCCAAGACATTTGTTTTGAAAAAAGGACCAGCACTTTCAATACTTCTATCGACATGACTTTCTGCAGCAAAATGAACTACCGTATCGATATGATAATCTGAAATAAGCTCGTCAACAAGCTTCGTATCCGAGATATCTCCCAAGACAAAATTATACCGTGAATCTCCAGAGATATTTTCTAAGTTTAAGAGACTACCGCAATAGGTTAAAAGATCTAAATTGACAATCTGACCTTCAAATTCTTCCTGGCTAAGTAGAGTCCGTATAAAACTCGACCCCATAAAGCCAGCTCCCCCAGTTACAAGTAAACGAGCTCTTCTAAGTTTTCGCATTGTCTTTCCCCAGCCCATGTTAAAAGCGTTTTATCAAGACCTATTTTATAAGAGGGAATGTTAAAGCTTAAGACCTTTTCAATCTTCTCTGTACAAAGAGCCGAAAACTGAGGTCTTTTAGCCTTTTGAGGATACTCATCCGAGGATATTGGAAGAATTTCTTTACAACAAAGGTTGCTTTGAAAGGCTTTCAACCTCTCAAAAATCTCTCTAGCAAACTGATACCAAGACAAACTTTCTGAGTTCGCAAAATGAAAAACACCTGACATATCTAACATTTTGAGAGTAGCCTCCGCCACATCTCCGCTATATGTTGGCTTTACAAACTGATCATCAACAATTTGTAAAACTGATTTCTTTTGCATTAAAGAAAACATTGTTCTCACAAAATTATTTCCAAACTCTCCAAAAAGAGCTGACACTCTTATCACTAAAGCATTTGGAGATAATTTTATAAGCTTCTCTTCTCCCAAGGATTTACTCATCCCATAAACATTTAGTGGATTTTTGCGGTCTGACTCTTTGTAAGGGGTTTTCGCATTGCCATCAAAAACATAGTCTGTCGAAAAATGTATAATCTTTGCTTTTGTTTCAGCTAGATTGACCAGCGCTTCAGAGTTGATACTAAATGCCTTTTCGGTTTCATCTTCAGCCTTTTCTACATCGGTATAGCCACTAGCGTTAATGATGTGTGAAATTGGATAAGATGCGAAGAAGTTTTTAACATCTGACGATAAGGTGATATCAACCGAATCTTTTGAACTTGCTAAATATGGAATGTTTCTTCTCTTACACTCAAAGGCTAAAGCTTGGGCCAATTGACCTGTCTTCCCTACTATCCAATACATGAAAACTCCTCAATTACTTCTTTAAAAAAAGGAGCTGTTTTATCTCGTTCAGATAGCATAGGACTACAAAGAGGCCATTCTATACTAATCTCCGGGTCATTGTAGTGAAAAGTGCACTCTGTCTTGGGATTATATTCACTTGACACCTTGTAGGAGAGATAAGCCTCGTCACTTAAACAGCAAAAACCATGAGCAAACCCCACGGGAATATATAGTTGCTGATGAAACTTATCATCTAACGTGATCCCCAGCCATTTTTTATACGTTTTTGAAGTTTTTCTCATATCTACTATCACATCAAAAATCTTTCCTTTAACAACCTTTACAAGCTTAGACTGCCCTGGCTGAGACTGAAAATGCATCCCTCTAATTGTCCCGTATTTAGAAAACGAGAGGTTATCCTGAACAAATTCTTCTTCTATACCAGCGCCTTTATACCTAGTCGATTGAAACGTCTCTAAAAAAAATCCTCGAGGATCTCTAAAAACTTGGGGAGATATCAACTTAGCTCCGGGAAGCGGAAGCTCTTCGACTTTCATAGACTAGTCCTCATATAAAACAAAAATTTCAACTAAGATAGTTGATCTTTGACTTTATATCCAAGAATTCAAAGCGCTATAAAACTTAAATTTCTTCCTGTAGCCTTATCTCTTCTATAGGAATAAAAGTCTTCCCTGTTCTCGTAAGTACATATTTTTGCAATCTCTATATTCTCTTTTGAAAAGCCTAAATCTAATAATTGAGACAAGCTAATTGCCCAGAAATTAAAATGGCTTTTCTTTTCTTCAAAAGACCAATATTTTTTGGGAAGTTCTGTCTTGTAGTGAATAAACTCTGCATGACTTGGACCCAGCGATGGAGAGATCCCAACTAAAATATCAGAGAGGTTGGATCCTTTTTCTTTAAAGGAAATTGAGACCTCTTTGTAGATATTTTGAACACTTCCCCTCCAGCCTGAATGCACGCTGGCTATCAGTTGTTGTTTCGGATCATAGAAAAGGGCCACTTGGCAATCGGCATGGGTCATACAAAGAGCTACATCTTTTCGATCTGTAATTAAACCATCTGCACGTCTCTCACAGTGACTCCATCCTAAAGAGGCGTCATTAAGCTCACTGATTGTAGCTCCATGAACTAAGTTTCCTACAACAAACGCATCAATAGAAGGGAAGGTCTCTGTAACAAGTTTCCGGTTTGACACTACCCTATCTGGATTATCTCCACTTTTATAAGAAAGGTTTAATCCCTCAAACAACTCTTTTGAAAAGCCCCCTTTCCTAGTAAGCGTCCCGTGAACTACTCCATGACGCGTAAGATGATCGAATTGATACCAAGAAAGTCCATTTTTTTGTAAAAGCTTCATCTTTTCTATCTTCTTTTAGTAGAGATATTTCTATATGCCCATTATAGTTTTTTATTTTAGGGAAGGAGCTTTTATTTATGAAAACTTTACTTAATAAAAAACACTTAGCAAGTTTTATAGATGGACAATTTATCACGCACGACACAAAAAAATCTCACTTAAGTGTCATCAACAAATCAACGCTAACTACCCTAAGCTTTTGTAATACCTCAGACATTAAACAGGCCATAAATTCAAGCATAGCAGCCCAAAACAAGTTAGATGAGCTTGATGCTTATCAACGCGCTGCGATTTTAGAAAAAGCTGCGTCCCTTTTATTAAAACACAAAAATGACATCTCCCAAATCATCACACATGAGGTAGGCAAACCCATTAGTGAATCCAAAGCAGAAGTTGAATATGCTGCGAGTTATTTTAACTGGTTTTCAGAAGAAGCTAAACGAATCCTCTCTACTTCTTATCCCTCAAGACATAAAAACACCTTTCTTTTGAAATCTTATAAAAGAATCGGCCCTTGTTTTTTTATAACTCCCTGGAATTTTCCATTAGTCTTAGCCGCTAGAAAAATTGCAGCTTCTATCGCTGCTGGGTGCTCTTGTGTTTTAAAACCCTGTAATGAAGCTCCCATAACCTCATTAATTTTGGGTTATATTTTACAACAAGCTAATCTTCCAGATGGAGCTCTAAACATACTCATAGGAGATGCAATAAAAATCTCAAAGATTGTCTTGGAGCACCCTGAAATCAAAAAAATTTCCTTCACAGGAAGTAAAGAGGTTGGCAAAGAGCTTTACTGTCAAAGCTCTAAAACTTTAAAGAAGCTAACCTTAGAGCTTGGAGGTAACGCTCCTTTTATAGTCTTTGACGATGCTGATATAGATGCGGCAACAGATGCTGCCATTTTTGCAAAATTTAGAAACGGAGGGCAAACCTGCATAGCAGCCAATAGGTTCCTTATCCAAAAGACGGTTTTTGATGATTTTGTAAATCTTTTTGCAAAGAAAATCTCAAAATTAGCAATCGGAGATCCCCTTCACTTAAAAACAAGTATTTCTAAACATCTTCATCCTAGCTCAATAAAAAAAATCAAAGCCCATAAAAATGACGCATTAAAAAAAGGTGCAAAGGCTATTTTAGCTAGCAAAGATCCATTTGAACCTGAACTATATACCAACGTGAAGCAAAATATGCTTATTGCATCAGAGGAAAATTTTGGCCCCATAGCGCCTTGCTTAAGTTTTAAAACAGATGATGAAGCCTATACCATGGCTAATGCAACGTCTTATGGACTTGCTGCATATGCTTTTACAACCTCTTTGCAAAGAGCTAGTCAAATCAAAGCCAAACTTGATTTTGGGATGATCGGAATAAATACGGGAAGCATTAGCATGGCTGAAAGCTCTTTTGGCGGAATGAAACACTCAGGATTTGGCAGAGAAGGTGGTATGGGAGGAATTTATGAATATCTTGTTGAAACAATGATTGTGGAAAAAATATGACAACACATCCATTTACTTTATTACAATTTTTTAAACATCCTTTGCATCTTACAACGTTTTCCTTGCTAGCTCTTACAACCATTAGCTTTTGGATTACACACAGAGCATGGGTCTGGCTAACTCTTTTATCTGGGGCCACAGCGCTAGCTTACGTAGCAAAAATCATCCACCCCGTTTTTTTTATTCCAGTCATAGTACTCTTTGTCTGTCACTATGTTCTATCATTGAACATTCATGGGATAGCTAAATTCATCACAGTAGCTCTAGCTGTTATTATTTCCCTAGCGTTTGGTTTTCATATCATGCCAGGAGTTGATAATTGGCTTTTAGCTACAAATTTAGGCGTTTCTTCTAATGCTCCAACACTTAATTACTACTGGAATTTTGATAAACCCTTTATTGGTTTTTTCATTTTAGGATTTCAACTTCATTTGATTCGCTATAGAGATGAGCTAGCTTCTATTACATTAAAAACACTGCTATTTTTTTGCTTATTTTTAGCTCTTTTTATTTTTCTTGCCCTTTCCCTTAACCTTGTCTCTTTTGATTTTAAGATTCCATTGATTACGCTTAGTTTTTTGACAGGAAATCTCTTCTTTGTCGTGATCCCCGAAGAAGTCTTTTTTAGAGGCTTTTTACAAAAACAAATTGGCGATGCTATTGATCATGCTTATGGGCCTTACGTAGCAAATGTTTTAGTCTCAATTGTTTTTGCTATTGTTCATTATTTTTTTGTTGCCTCTTTTGCTTATATCTCATTTGTTTTTGTTATAAGCATTTGTTATGGACTTATCTACCAGTGGACAAGAGCAATTGAAAGCTCAATTTTTTGTCATTTTGGGATCAATGCAGTCCACTTTATCTTTTTCACCTACCCTGTACTACTCTCTGGCATTTCTTAAGTAGTAAGTAGAGCTGCAAAGCCACCATCTAGTCCATCCTCTGCCGGTAAAATCGTCTGTGATTTTTTGCAACAAACAGGCAGCTTTGAACAAACCTCTTCGATTAGGGCTTCATTTTCCTCTGGCAAAATAGAACATGTCATATACCAAATGGCTCCTCCTGGATTTAAAAGCGATAAAGCTTTCTCAATTAAACGTTTTTGAAGAGTTGTTAATTCACTTAAAGCTTCTCTTGTGAATCTAAACTTCGCCTCTGGTTTTTTTCGAATAACACCTGTATTGGAACACGGAACATCTAGGATAACTAAATCAAACCCTTTTTTGTCGTACTCTAAAGCATCCACGCAGCTAAACTCAGCATCTAATTGGTATTTAGAAAAATTTTCTTTGATTGTTTCTAATCTTTGCTCAGAAAGATCATTTGCAAATAGTTTAGCTCTAGGAAATTCTTCTCCAGCCAGTAGCAATTTCCCACCCGGAGCAGCGCAAAGATCTAGGATTTTTTCAGGAGCCTTATCTTTTAAAAATTCAACCAAAAGATAGGGAGTCGGGTTTTGAAAATAAAGTGATTGTTCTTTGCAAAGCTTTTGAATCACCTGCGAATCTACCACCTCATAGAAAGCCTCATTATAGGGTTTGATCATATCGTTAAAAGGCTGCAGAGATTCGCTTGAGAAGTTTTTACGCAGCCTAAAAAAAGACACCTTTTCTTTTTGAAAAACTTCTAGCAAAGATCTTAGCTTCTCTTTTGAGAATGCATTACTCAAAAGATGTTCTAAATCCTCAGATAAGCTGTAACGAGTTTTAAGATCAGCTTTTAACAAAAATGCTTCGTATCCCTTAGAAGAAATCTTTCTTAAGATCGCATTTAGTTTTTTATAAAAACTTGGATGCGTGTGTTTTTTTGCTAAAAAAATCGTCTCATTTACAGCTGCGTAAGTCGGAACAGAATCCATAAAAAGGATTTGATAAGCGCCAATCGCAGCTATTAGTTTTTCAATACGTTTAAAGCGAGTCTTTGAAAGGTTTAAGCTCATCACATACTCTGAAAGAGCTTTATAATTTTTTAAAACCCCGAAGCAAAAATACTCGATAAACCCTTTATCTACCCCTTTTATATCTTTCAAGGACTGCTCTAAGTACACCCCATCTTGAAAAAATCGATTTAAAATATAAAAGACCTTCTCTCTAGAATTAGTACCCACAACACCCTCTTTTGTCTAAAAAAGGGACAAGTATAGCAAAACTATATGTTTTCGACAGACTGAAATAACCCCTGAGCCACTCCTAAAACAACAGCTATCATAACAGCTGTGAAAAAACAACCATTCAACCAACAATAACTTACGCTATCATCGAGATCATCATATTCTGCTGTAGCTCCATAAAGAGCCCCTAAAGTATCTTTTAGAGCCTCTAATACCCCATCTCTGATCTTTCCTTCGTCTTTAGCCTCTGCAACTTTTCCTAAAAACTCTACATGAGATGAAACATTCGAGAATTTTTCTCTGAGCTCTTTCACTTCAGATGGAAAAACATCTATTAACTCTTTGCTCTCACAAGACAAAGGACAAATAATTCTTTGATAAGTTCTTCTTGAACGGGGCGCATCTTGCTCAATACAATGTCTGTGAATAAAATGTCCACATCCAAGCATCACTAAATTTGTCTTTTCAGAAGCATCCCCCTGGCAAGTTTTTGTTGAACAATCTATCCAATGACTCTTTTTAAAGTGCTGACTAATACTTATATCAAAAGCTGTTCTCATTTTCTTAACTCCCGTTTGTGAAATTTTCAAAGGCAGCGAAGTGTGCAAAAAAACAATTGATTTTTTCAAGGTTTTATCAAGATTTTGTTAAGAGAAAAACCATCCCCTCATACAACATGAAAGGATGGTTTGATTGAATAGATGACAGATGATGACTAAATTTTAGTCCCAATATCCGCTTTGTCTTCTTTTTTTTGTCTGGGATGACTTTTGCTGTTTCTGTTCGCTTTGCCACCATCTTTTAGAAGAACTTTGATCTCCCTCGTCCTGATCATCGTCAGAATAGCTATTCCCTTGAGTTTCATCTGAGTCTTTGTCTTTCGTCTCATAGTCATACTTAGGCTTATTTCTTGAGCTTCCGCTATATTTTGATGAGTCTTTATAACGCATCTTTTTCTGCGTTGCAGAACTGCTTGTTTTTCCTCTTTGATCTTTTAAAACCTCTTCAACTGCCATATCAGCGCTCATAGATTTTCTATATTTTCTACCTTGATCTGTTTCAAATAAGGCCATAGCTTCTGCTCTTTGCATAGGAGAGAATTCATTTAAGAAAATTTGTCTATGAAGATCACTGAGCTGAGATGAAAATTGTTGCTCTTCACTCGTTAGCATAGAGCCTTTCATCGAACTACTTTGAGATCCGTTTGTTGCTCCATTTTGGTTGCCCTTCATTCTATGCTCATATGGGCTGGTGGCTCCCATAACAGATAGGGCAGGTAGCAGCATTGTTGCTGCAAAAAATAGCCCTCTTTTAGTCAAACTTTGATTAAACATCTTTGATATACCCTCCCTCAAAGCTAAATTTTGAGCAAAACGCTTTTACTCTCTTACTTTATACTATCAATTAAACTCGTACTTTTAAAATGTTTTTTAAAACAAAGCAAAACTAACCCTTAAGATTTAATTAAATTATCTGATGTAATAGTATAACAAATAAGCGAGAGAAGGTTTTATGCCAGAGAGACCTATAGAATGCTCTGATTGTAAATGTCAGACCAAAATTCTTTACACTGAGATAGATAAAGAAGCATGCACATCCACTGAGATGTGTGAAAACTGTCCTGTATTAAAGGAAAAACTCTCTGGGAAAGCTTCAACTCCTTTAAACCAAGAGATTTGTTGCGCAAACTGCCAAACAAACCTCTCAATTGTCACATCTGCTAGCTCTTTTGGATGCTCTAGGTGTTATGAAGCTTTTGATCTACTTATCACTGAATACCTTACCTCAGAGAAGTGTCTCTATAAAAGCTACGAGAACCTACCAACTTGCTTTTATTTAGGGGACAAGACAGAAGAAAAGCCTCAAAATAAATTTTCTGAGGCATTAACAGACCTTAACGAAGCCTTATCTGAGGCATTAAAAAGTGAAAACTTCGAAAAGGCGGCTCTTCTTAGGGACCAAATCAACCAAATAATGGATGGATTAGATGGAACGCAGCTCTCTTCCTGAGAAAATTTTAAGCCATTTACCCTGGGATAAAAATAGTAGCTCGTTATGGCCTCTATCGTCTTTCACGCTTAGAAGAAATATATCTGGATGGAATTTCCCTTCTAAATTATCAAAAGACAGCTCAAAGCAGATCTTTGATCTAGTTTCAAGCTCTCTAAAAAAGATGGATCTTTTTTCTGAAGCTTTAGTAATAGACTTATCAAAAGCCACACAAGAAGAGAGGATTTATGTTTTTGAGCATTTTTTCTTAGCCGATGACATGTCTCTATGTGATATCTATCAAGCTTTGATTATAAGCCCTGATTGTACAGCTATCGTTGGGGTCAATTTATCTGATCACCTGATCATTCATTGTATCGACTCAAAAAATACATGGCATGAAACTCTTGCAATGTGTTTTGAAATTGAAAAGCATCTGTCTAAGGATTTAGAGTTTAGTTTTTCTAAAAAATATGGATACCTTTTAAACAAGCCAAGTCACACAGGGCTTGGTCTTTTTGTCAAAGCATACCTTCACCTTCCCCTGTTAATAGAAAAGGAAAACACCGATCTTTCGAATTTAAATGAAGATTCATTAATCAAACTATCCGCAATAACTCCACATAACGCAGAAGAGCAATCTTCAATATTTCATGGAGATTTACTTGTCTTAGAGGCGAATGTTCAGCTCGGTGTCTTCAAAGAGCAAGTTTTAAAAACTATATACAAAGAAGCAAATCGCCTTGTCGATTTAGAGAGCAGTTTACGAATTGATTTAAAAAGCCAAACCCCAAGTCTTATTAAAGACAAGATTAGCAGAGCCTATGGCCTGCTAAAGCATGGTTATCAGATCCCAACGAGTGACGCTCTTGAGTCTTTAAGCTATCTCAAGCTTGGTATCGATTTAGGATTTGTAGAAGGGATAGAAGATTATCAAATCAACGACATGTTTTTTGTGAGCAGAAGATCTCATTTACTTTCTAAAGAGACAAGCTTTCTATCACAAGATGAACTCTCTCAAAAAAGAGCCCAGTTTTTCCATGAAAAAATTCAAAATGCAAATCTGCGCTTTTAACATTAAGAGAATCCTCACCTTTTTATGAAAAAAGGTGAGGTTAGTTTTGTGCTTAAAAAAGCTTACGATCTTTTAACCACTATTTGAAAGAGAACTGATCTTAACTGACCGCCAACTTTCACATACACGACAGAAGAAATCCCCAAATAATCTTCATCTTCTACAATCTTATAAGCTTTAAGATTTGTTGCAGCGTCTCCAATTATTTTGTCTGAAAGATTACTCTCAATATAGCTAGTTCCAGAAACATTAAATGAAGCCCCACTGTCACATACTCCTCTAATAACTTTTGCCCCGCTTGATCTTGGCTGGCCAGCTATTACAAAAACAGGTGACGCAGTAGCAATCCCCACTTGTGTTGGATTAAATGGAGCCTTAAAAGTTTGTGCCATAGTAACACTATTTTTATTCCCTCCAATAATATCAATCGCTTTTTGCGTTTGATTTACTGTCTGAGCCACATATAAACTCGCTCCTGTTGAAGATACGCCATTTATGAAACTATTTCCCGTATCATCTGTTACAATTTCCCCTGTATCAGTTATGTCTCCATCTCCAAATGATTGAATCATAGGATTTGGTCCAAGAGCATCTATCACTATTTTCCCATTTCCAATATCATCAACATAACCAATATTTACTTTCCCAGATGAATCTGAAGTTGTTTTTAGAGTCGATGCAACAACCCCATCTCCAACATCAGAAATAACCGATTCACTTCCATATGACTTGCCAGCGCCGCTCTGCGTCTGAGCTTTAGCTTCCGATTCTGCGGAATACGTCACTGTCATTCCATTTGTTCCACTTGGGACCATTCCAGATAACCCCTCGCTTGCATCTATAACGCCTTTTACTTCAACGTATCTTCCACCTCTGAACCTAAGCGCTTGGATATTTCCAGCTGTATCTTGATGACAAACAATCACATCTTTTTGATAAGTTGTTGCCACTTGAACTTTTGCTGTGTTTTTAAACACTGCCGGAAGAGCTATCTTTGTAAGAGCAATTCCAGCACTCCCTTTGAGATCTGTAAGTTTTACATCATATACAACTAACTTTTTAGTATTATCTGCGAAAGCCATTAATTGCTTGCCTTTGGCATAATTCACAATTCCCAGTGTTTGAGCTGCCCCTGTTGATGAGAAATAACCCTCTTCACTAACTGTTTTACGTTGAAAAGTTCTTCCATTTTGAAAACTTACTAATACCTCTATAGTTCCTTTCTTTTTTTCAGTATAAAGTGAAAAAGCAGAAACTAATGCCTTTTTACCTTTGTCAATTGTGGAATCTGCAATTTCACCTACGTTTGTTTGAAACAAGTTGCCTGCTGTTTTTTTTGATCCTACAGGGAAGTTTTCAAACGTTTCACCTTCAGGAAGGGTTATTAGACTACCCACCACATTAACAGTGTCAATTGGCACTTCTGTGGCATTACTAATATTACTTACTGTCATAACAGCTAATGCCAAGAGATAAGGCTTTAAATTCTTAAAATTCATTAATTTTTCCTCCCAATCGAATTAAAAGATAAGAATCATATTTAAAAGAGAAACCATGCTTTGTGTCAAAAAAAATATTAAATAGTTTTGTGGAAGGCTATCAGAATTTTTTTCTTAGCTCCTTTAAAACTTTCCAAAACATACCAAAAAAGCCCCATGCCAAGAGCTGCTGCAATTGGGGATAAAACATAGCTCCAAGACGGCACGCCATAAGCTGTTATGACAAGACTTATCAAAAGCAAAGTAACTTTTGTTTTCATCGAATCTTCTAGTTTTAGGCATAAATTCATAAAGGCTCCCATCAGAATTTCAAAAAGGAAATTACAAATAGAATTCTTTTTTTACTACAGCTTTTTATGTTAGAATGAGCTTATTAAATGCTTTTTGGGAGCTCTTTTTGAACCAGCTAAATCTATCAGGAATCCTGTTACTAGGCGGTAGTGGCAAACGATTTTCACCATCATTTCCTAAACAGCTTCTCAAGCTTTCTGGAAAATCTTTATACCTCTATGCCCTAGAATCTTTTTTAAAAAGCTCTTTGTTTCAAGAGATTATCTTAGTGTGTCATTCAAATTGGATCTCATCTATTGAGTTAGACATAAAACCATACGAAGATCTTTTTCCCTCTACTACAATTCGGATCATACCTGGTGGACAAACCCGCCAAGAATCTTCCTATAAAGGTATTATAAACGCTTGTCATGATTACGTAGTTATTCACGATGGTGTAAGACCTTTTGTTTCAGAAAAAATCCTACAAGAAAATGTCAAAGCGCTGAAGACCTTCAAGGCTGTTGATACTTGCATCCCCTCCCAAGACACTCTAATAAAGAAACGAAATGAACACCTTATCGATTTCATTCCTGATCGCAAGGAGTTTTTACGAGGACAAACGCCGCAAAGTTTCCAAAAAGAGCTTATTTTAAGAGCCCATCAAAAAGCTCTTGAAAATAAGATTACAGATGCAACAGATGATTGTCAGTTAGTTCTTCCTTTAGGTGAAGCTGTATATATTGTTGAAGGCTCTGAGAAAAACATTAAAATTACTACGTCATTAGATCTGTTTTTTGCAGAGCAGCTTCTAAAAGCTAATGTCTTTAACTTAGATAACAATATAAATGGTTCTATAGAAGGGAAAACCTACGTCGTCACGGGAGCTAGTGGCGGGATTGGTCAAGAGATTTGTAAACTATTAGAACAAGAAAACGCAATGGCTATCAAGCTGTCACTAAGCTCTAAAGACTATCCTGTAGACCTCTCAAACTCTCACGCAGTTTCAAAAGTTTTTAAGGAGTTACAAGCTAAACACAAAACCTTTGATGGGCTGATAAACTGCATAGGATATTTAAAAGTATCTCCTTTCAGGAGCCTTTCTCATGAAGAAATAAGCGCTCAAATCTCTAAAAATTTCACAGCAATTGCCTATGCGTGCCAATTATGCCCTTTAGAAAAGTCTTCACATATAGTGAATTTAGCATCGTCAAGCTTTTCAAAAGGCAGAAAAAACTACGCAATTTACTCAGCAATGAAAGCGGCTTTAGTCAACTTTTCGCAAGCTCTAGCAGAAGAGCATCCTGATCTCTTTATCAATACAGTCGTCCCTCCAAGAACAAATACTCCCATGCGGCACAAAAATTTCCCTGGTGAAGATCTTTCGACCCTTTTAGATCCTAAACAAGTTGCTCGAAAAATTATAACCATTTTGAAATCGTCATCACTATCTGGAATGACAATAGAAATAAACTAACTGTGGATAATACTTAGAGAGATGTAAAAAAAGAAATGAGGCTTGAAGGGCTCGAACCTTCGACCCTCTCCTTAAAAGGGAGATGCTCTACCAACTGAGCTAAAGCCTCATTTACATTTGACCCCAAGGGGATTCGAACCCCTGTTGCAAGAATGAAAATCTTGTGTCCTAGGCCTGACTAGACGATGGGGCCAATATTCTCATTCGAAAGTGCACTCATTGTAATAAGAGTGCCGAATTTATTTCAAGCTATACTTCCATGATATCTTTTTCTTTTTCAGAAAATAGCTGATCTACCTCTTTACAGAACTTATCAGTGAGCTCTTGAATCTGTTTTTCAAGCTTTTTCATCACATCTTCTGTAATTTCCATGTCAGCTTTTTGTTTTCTAGCTAGCTCATTACCTTTTCTTCTTATTTCCCTTATTTGGACCTTAGCTTCTTCGGCTTTTTTCTTACCTTGCTTGACCGTTTCCTTTCTTATTTCTTCAGTAAGAGGAGGAACTGGAACTCTAACAATAGCTCCTTCTAAGATAGGCTGAAGATTTAAATTAGCTTTTTCTATTCCCTTAGAAATAGGCCCTGCAACTTGAGGATCAAAAGGCGTAACAATAAGCTGCCTTCCTTCCGATACGCTAACTTGCCCAAGTTCTTTGATTTTCATCTCGGTCCCATACACCTCAACTAAGACGGAATCTAGGATCGAAGGATTTGCTCTCGAAGAGCGTAAATTTCTAAGTTCTACTTTAAAATGCTCGATAGCACTTTTCATTTTGGATTCTGTATCTTTAACAACTGACATAATTGATATTTTCCTTTAACTAATAATTGTTCCGCTTGTCTGGGTAGTAACAGCTTTGACCAAGCAATTGTCTTCAAAAAGGTCAAAAACAAAAACTGGGACCTCTTTTTCCCTCACCAAAGCAATTGCTGTTGCGTCCATAACCTTTAGAGCATCTGCTAGAGCTTTATTATAAGTAAGTGTTTGATATTTTTTTGCATCGCTATATTTTTTTGGATCCTTATCGTATACACCATCAACTTTTGTAGCTTTTAACAAGATATCTGCATCTATTTCGCACGCTCTAAGAGCTGCAGCACTATCTGTTGTGAAATATGGATTGCCAGTCCCACCTACAAAAATAACCACACTTTGCTTTGCTAAATACTCACCAGCTTTACCCAAATGAAACGGTTCTACAATCCCACCAAATGAAGTCGAGCCCATCACAGCTGAAGAGATATTTCTATTAGCTAACGCCTGGGATAAAAAAATCCCATTCATAACGGTTGCAAGCATTCCGATGTGATCGGCTGGAGTTCTTTTAAGGTTAAACTCTTTAGCCAAAGCTCCACGGAAAAAATTTCCGCCACCTATGACTATACCAACCTCAACACCTAGATCCACTAAAGCTTGAATATTTTTTGCGATATGGCCCGAAGCATCTTTACAGACGCTTCGACCTTTTTGACTCTGAAGTGATTCCCCTGAGAGCTTCACTAGAACTCTTTTATATTTAGGATTCATAGATTACCCTTTGATATAAAAGTCTTATTGACCACCAACTTCCCATCGGAGAAATTGTGAAATTTTTAGATCGGCTCCTAAAGATTTCCCTTGAGACTGTACATATTTTTCAACAGTCATGCTTGGATCTTTAACAAATTTTTGTCCAACAAGACAAACTTGATCACAAAAAGATTTCACTTTTCCGACAAGAATTTTATCCATCATCTCTGCTGGCTTATTTTGGAGCTGAGTTCTTGCAATTTCTTTTTCCTTTTCGATGATTTCACTTGGAACATCATCGGCTGTCAAATACTCAGGAGCATCTGCAGCGACGTGCATCGCAACATCTCGAGCTATTACTTCAGCTTTGTTTGAACCTGTAATTTCAACAAATGTCACAATCTTTCCAGTCATGTGCTTATAAAGACCGTAAGATGTGTCTGTCTTTTTTTCGAAGGTTTTAACACGCTTAATGACAATATTTTCTCCAATAGATTGAATAAGAGATGCTCTGACTTCTTCAACAGTTTCTCCATTAAGCTTAAGAGCTGAAAGATCTTCAACGCTTGAAGGCTTTTCCTTTGCTGAAAGTTCAGCTAAATGATCAACAAATTCTCTAAACTTTTCATTTTTAACAACAAAATCAGTTTCAGCATTTACTTCAACTAGAGAAATTGTTTCAATCCCTTCGTGATAAGCAATAAGACCTTCGTTAGTAGCTCTCTCACTTTTTTTCACAGCAGAAGCAGCACCTGCTTTTCTTAAGATATCAATTGCTTTTTCGATATCACCTGCCGCTTCATCAAGAGCTTTTTTACACTTGGACATCCCTACGCCTGTTCGCTCTCTTAGAGTTTTAACCATTGCTGCTGTAATTTCTGCCACTATTTTTCTCCTTGCTTTTCACTAGTTTGTTTTTCTTTTTTCGCTGGAGCCTCTTCACCTTTTTTCGCAGAGACATTCATTGTCTTTTTCTTCGCTTGAACAGTCTTTGTTAAAGATTGTAAAATCAACTTAATGCTTTTCAAAGCATCATCATTACAAGCAATGACATGATCCACAGGATCTGGATCACAATTCGTATCAACTAGACCCATAACTGGGATCCCTAGTTTATTAGCTTCTGCTACAGCAATGTGTTCTTTGCTAGGATCTACAACAACAACAAGGCCTGGAACTTTTCTCATTCCTCTAATACCTGAAAGGTTTCTATTTAGTTTCTCTAGGCGTTTTGATAGTAGGACTTTTTCTTTTTTTGTTAGTCCATCTCCGCCTGTCGTTACTCTTTTTTCAACTTTTTCAAGTGTTTTTACAGATTGTCTAATGGTAGATAAGTTTGTAAGCATTCCTCCAAGCCATCTTTCTGAAACATAAAATTCACCACACTCTTCAGCGCACTCTCTAACAACTGACTTGGCTTGTTTTTTTGTTCCAACAAATAAAATGCTTTGATGCTTAGCGATAGTATTTTCAACGATCTCTTTAGCTTCTCTAATTTGTTGCATTGTTTTCGCAAGATCGATGATGTAAATTCCATTTCTCTCTTCGAAAATGTATCGTTTCATTTTTGGATTCCAACGGTTTTTTTGGTGTCCAAAATGAGCGCCTGATTCTAACAGGTCTTTAACTGTGACTTGATCTTTTGTTGTCAAAATATCCTTCCTATCGATTGTGACTGGACTCTTTAAATAAAACTTTAAAGACATTGATCTAAATATATTGCTTTTAGAGCCCCTTTGGAGAGGTTGGTCCAGTCTCCCCCACCCACAAACAGAAGCATTCATAAAGCTCTGAAAAAGAGCCTTTTTCAGACGGTGTGTAGGATACCAGCGCAAGGGATATATTACAAGATACTTAAATGGGATGAAAATGGAGCGCCTGATCAGAATCGAACTGACACTAGTAGCTTGGAAGGCTACTGTTCTACCATTGAACTACAGGCGCTTGATAGATGGCCCAAATTCTGCAGCATTAATTCTTTTTTTCCAAGTAAAAAGCTTAAAACCTCTTCAGACGACCACAAAAACCTTTATCAAATAAACAATTTAATAAGAGTCTGTTTGTTTTTTTAACTGTACTATTTTTGAACCCAATAATAAAATAAACCACCATTTTCATACCGAAGGTTTACTATGAAAAAATTAACTCCATTATTACTGTCTGCTTTTATCACTGTACAAAGCATAGCTCTGTCACCAGTAGAATATCGTAATCTTTCAACGAAGTGCCTAAAACCATCATTTGAGGAACTACCTTCTCAAGAAGAGTATTTCGAAAATCTGACTCAAAGAATCAGCTCATTAGATGATCTTGAGACCCAAGAAACCTTAGTAAAAAATGATTTTGCTAGTTTTGATCAAACAGATGACTCTAAAATTGCAATAGCTCTTAAGCGACTCAAGATTAACTTCAATCAAAAGCTTTTTTTCAAACTATCGAAGGAGCCTACCTATACACTTGATAAGTATATTAATTCCTGGCTAAGACACTCATTAACAGCTAATGAAAAACAGTCCTACACTTATATCTTATCTTTGAGAACTCTAGATTTAGAAAACGCCTCATCTTCGACCGAAAAAACAATTGGAGAGTTGATGCAAACGTTCAAAGCACCTTCAATAGCTGAGTATAAAAAAAGAGGTTTTAGTACCTCAGAGGCTAAATACATCAGACATGTTGCTCTACTTCAAGAGATGTTATTTAGAATGGAAGAACATTTCGATCCGCAAATTTATTTCCATATAGAAAGCAGCTTAAAAGCAGAAGCTAAGTTTGTTTGGCAAGCCTTTGTAGAGCAGAAATTAATAGACTTTTCTACAGGACGAATAGACACCTTTTCTGAATACGAAAATAGTTTTCAACCTCTGTTCAAGAGCTATTTCGAGAGAAGAGCTTCCCTTTTAGAAAAAAATCTTTTTCAAAGTTTTTCATAAGATCGTTAAGATAGGCCAAAAAGTGATTACACAATTTGCCTATGTCTCGACCCAATATCCCTGAAAAAGCCAATAGAGTTTTAAACTACATTCTATTGGCTCTCTTTCTTATTTTATTAAGAGTTTGGTATTTAGGAATTTTTCAATATGACACCTACTTAGAAATAGCAAAAAAACCAAAACAGAAAATAGAACTGATCACACCTTCAAGAGGGACTATCTACGATCGCGATCATATCGCGTTAGCAATTAATAAACTGCAATATGACGCTTGTATCTTGTACGAAGACCTTCGCGAAATCCCAAGAGTCAAATGGATCAAAAAAGAAGGAAAAAAAACTAAAATTTATCCTCGGCAGGACTATATTGACAGTCTATGCCAACTCCTTTCTAAGGAACTATCACAAGATGCTCAAGAGATAAAAGATATCATTTACAGCCTAGCGGCTCTTTTCCCCTCAACCCCGATGACCTTGAAAAAGGATTTAACTGAGAGCCAGTACTATAGAATAAAAACCTTAGAGCGCACAAAAAAAGGTATCTATGCAAAAAAATCAGCAAAGCGTTACTACCCCCAAGGAGCAATAGCCAGCGATCTCATAGGATATATTGGACAAGTCTCTGAAAAAGAATACTTTTACTATCAAAACACTGTAAAAAAATTACGAAAATATCTCAAAGAATACGAAGAGGGATTGCCTGTATTTCTTCCTGAAGGATACCACTCTGCAGAAGACGTAAAATTAAAGCTGAACAAATTAAACGAAAATCCATTACTACTTAGTGATATGACAGGTAAAAGCGGGTTAGAGCTGCAGTTTGATAAAGAGCTAAAAGGCCATTTTGGAACAACTCACTACGAAGTAAACAATAATGGGAAGTATCTTCGCAAACTTCCAGGATCTTGCGGCGCCATATCAGGAAAACAGATACATCTAAATCTCTCGTCAAAACTTCAAGCCCACGCTGAAAAGCTACTAGCTGAAAATGAACATCTACGCGATGTACGTTTTGAAACACTTGCAAAAGACAATCATAAAATCCCGAATCCCTGGATAAAAGGTGGCGCTATTGTCGCTTTAGATCCTAAGACAGGCCAGGTTTTGTGCATGGCCTCTTACCCCAGAATTAACGGAAATGACTTCATAGAAAAAAACAATAATTCAACAAGGTGGCTCGAGTCCTCGCAATTTGTGGCCAATCTGTGGGATGGGATCTCATCGATGGAAAAAGAAATTTTCGATTTTAAAAGTAGCAAATATGAAGTTAAAGAAAGAAAACTAACCTTCGAAACCTACCTCGATATGACTTTATCTCCTTACTGTCAGGTTAAGAAGTCGATAAAAAAAATCCCATCTATTCAAGAAGCTCGTAAAATAATTGAGTCCGTTGAGTCTTTACTAGATCTTTCAGAGCAACCATACATGTATGCTCTAATAGATACTATCTTCCCTAAAGACCCCTCAACAGTTTTTGGGACATCTAACAACGAACAAAACCTCATAAAAGACGCTTTAAACGAGCACCCTCAGCACGCGCAAAGCTTACTGTCTATTATCAAAACTTCATTCCAAAGCATTTCGAAAAATGATGATAAGCTATTATTTTTAGATCTTTTGAGACTTTTTTCACTGTCTAAAAATAGATTTGAAGAAGAGTCGTTTGATTTTTTATCTCTTCAACATCACTTCGAGATATCTCAAGCTTATTCTGTCATAAACAATCATCTAAAACCTCTTGCTAAAGAATGGTTTTTAGAAAACAACTTTAAGATCTGGAGACAAGATTGCTTTTCACAGTTTTTGAAAGAAAAAAGAAAGGAAGAAAGAGAGAAAAAAACCTATCAAAGGCCCTACTTAACCTATTTAAACCAAGCAAAAAAAGACCTTTTCGAGACTTTTTGGAATAATTACAAATGGGACTTATTTTTAGCGTTTGTCTTTGAAAAATCCTCCTCGAGCTTCGAAATTCAAAAGCACCTTCTAGCAATAGAACGCCATAAGGACCTAATTTTTACATCGTCTGAAAAGAACCCCACATTACTCTTATCTCTAGCAAAACTTCAAAAACATCTAAAAGATTATGATGATGAGGCCAAGCTTTCTTTTTTAAAATCCCTTAGATCCTTCAAGGATTTAAAAGATCCTCTTTATGGGTACTACAGTCAACTTCAAAAGAAAAAATTTTCACAAACTTTACAAGATTTAGCTAGAGCCTTTTACCCTCCTCGAAACTTTGCTTTTGGGAGATCTTATGCCTATAGACAGGCTACACCACTGGGGTCTATTTTCAAGGTGGTCACAGGATACGAAGCAATCAGACAACAAACATTAAAAGACCCTTCTAAGAGCCTAAACCCTATGACCGTCATTGATGAAACACAAGCCCGGCGAAAAAATTCCCCGCAAGTTCTTGGATTTACAAATGAAGGCAAAAAAATCCATAGACGCTACAAAGGAGGCACCCTTCCTAGATCTCACGATAGGCTCGGAAAAATTGATTATTTACTGGCTATGCAACGCTCTAGCAATATTTACTTCTCTCTTCTTGCTGCAGACGTTATTGAAGATCCAAACGACTTAGTCACAGCTTCAATGAACTTTGGATTTGGATCGCGAACTGGCATTGATCTTCCAGGAGAAATCGCAGGTATCTTACCTCAAGATTTATCAAAAAATAAAAGCGGGCTCTATTCATTTGCTATTGGTCAACACTCTTTGATAGCTACGCCTCTTCAAACAGCTATCATGCTCAGCTCTCTTTGCAACGATGGGCACATTTTAAAACCTCAGATTATTCATAAAACTATTGGGAAAGAAGCTAAGTCTTTGAGTTGGGAAGACTCTAGTACAGGCTTTCTCTACGAGAACTATCTAAAATCTGTAGGAATTTATTTCCCTTTCTTTTTTGAAACTCATAAACAAGATGAAGAAGCTCTTACGACCCGGTATAAAAGACAACTTCTTAAGAAAATCTATCTTCCAAAACACATTAAAACCTACCTTCTACAAAGCTTACATGGCGTTGTTTCTTCAGTAAAAGGATCCGCAAGGCCTCAGGCTATCAAATATCTTCGAAGAAATAATAAAGCATTTAGAAACTACGTTAAGCTACGCCATCAGTTAGCAGGAAAAACCTCTACTGCTGAGATTATGTATAACCCTACCTTAGACAGGGAGTGTCCACCTCTTCTTACTAAAGATATTTGGTTTGGTGGTATTTCTTTCAAAGAAGATGACTCCAAATCAAAAGTTCCCGAGCTTGTAGTTGTTGTCTATTTAAGATTTGGAGACTACGGAAAGGAAGCCGCTCCATTAGCATCAGAGATTATCCACGAATACAGAAATCTGTGCCAATCTAATTAGAGTTTACAGAAACATCATCTATTACAAGAGCTTGTTTGTAAAAATTTATAGTTTTTCCCAAACCTTGCTCTAAGGATATTTTTGGCTGCCAGCCTAAAATATTTTTTGCTTTGGAAATATCTGGACATCTTAGTTGAGGATCATCTTTTGGCAACGGGTGAAATTTAATTTCTGATGATGAACAGCTCATAGCTATGATTTTTTCTGCCAGCTCTTTTATAGAGATCTCTTCTGGATTCCCAAGGTTCATAGGCCCCTTGCACTCATCTTGATTCATAAAAGCTAGAATCGCTTCGATTAAATCCTCAACATAACAAAAAGATCTTGTTTGTAAGCCATCGCCATAAATTGTTAGAGGTTTATCTTGCAAAGATTGACAGATCAAATTAGAGATAACTCTTCCATCATCTTTATCCATAAAAGGTCCGTATGTATTAAAAATACGCCCTATCCTGATATCAACTCCAAAGAGATTTGAGTATTCCATAAAAAGTGTTTCTGACAGTCTCTTAGACTCATCATAGCAAGCTCTCGGCCCGACAGTATTTACAGACCCTAGATACGTTTCCTTTTGAGGGTGCTGTTTTGGATCACCGTAAATTTCACTTGTAGAAGAAAAGAAAATTTTTGCTTTGTTTTTTTTAGCAATCTCTAAAGTATTTTTCGCACCTAAAAAAGACGTTTCAATTGTCTTAATGGGATCTTTTTGGTAATACTTCGGAGACGCCGGACAAGCTAGATGATAAATTTCATCACACTGAATATCAATTGGAGTTCTAATGTCGTGCTCAATGATCTGAATGTTATCTTGAATCTCTTCTAAGTTTTTATAAGAGCCTGATGAAAAATCATCTATGGCAATAACTCTATGATCTAGATCTAACAGCTTCCTGCAAAGGTGCGACCCAATAAATCCTGCCGCTCCAGTTACTAAAACTGTTTTTTTTTCAGATAGTTTCTCATTATATCCAGAATACCCTTCAGCCATAAAGCACCAAAAACATAGTATGTAAGTTGATATCACAAACACTTTTCTTCTCACAATACCTTCCAAATGTCAAAAAAAACCACTTATAGTTTCATTTTAGAAAAGAGCAATCCGAAATTTTTTTTCTCTCCCACAAAAGACTGTAGATCATCTATAGACTCATTGTTTAGTGAAAGAACAGAAAAATCAGCCTTGTGAAATAAGTTTTTAGAAAAGGAGGTGTTATAGCCTTCTTTTGTTACCAAAAACACCACGTCATATCTTTTTTTCCAGGACTCTAATAGCTGCCCAAAAAATGGTCTTGCTAAAAGCTCCGTAAGATATTTTGTCTCTCCACCTAAGGGTAGCTTATGAATTTTTCCTATTTTTTCATAAACCAAAGTATCTTCAGCTTCTAAGATAGCGTGTAAGAGCCCCCCTTCAGATTCCTTACCTGAAAAAAGCTCAACAATTAAAACCTTTTGATCCGAGAGACTCATAAGATGAGCTAAAAAGATCTCATAAGAGGGCCCTTGCCTTTGAAATAACGAGACTACCTTAACGGGGTTTTGTCTGATCTGGCAGCAGATATTTCTAAGGGACTTAAGATCTCTATCACCTAGAGTTGTAAAGTCTTCCTGTAGCTTATTTTCATCATACTGCCCAAAAACAAGAACGTTTCTATCCTCTGCTCCAGCTAGCGATAGAACCAATCCTTTTCTAATACGAAAGAAAAGAAAAACCGTTAAATAAATCAAAGATGAAAAAATAGCTCCAATAACAGACCAAAGCACTGGCCTTCGTTTTATTGGGGCTAAGGAAGCCTCAGCCAAATCCACAGGACCTGATCCAATTTGCATGAGATGATGATCAATATTTTTTGATTCCACAAGTCTTGTAATACTTTCCATTGTTGCAAGGTTCAAATCTGCATCGAATTTCAATTCATTTTCCAATAGCCATTTCTGAGGAATAGATCGTGATTTTTGTTTTATCTCTGAAAGTTTTTCTTCAATAAATTCTTTTTCTTTTCTAAGAGATGAGACTTCTTGATTCACTTGTTTTTTTATTTGATTTTCTATGAGAGCTATCTCAGTTTCGAGCTGTTGAAATTGAGCTTTTTTAATTGCCTTTAGCTTTTTTTCACCTATCTCTTTTTGAGACTCAAATAGCTTTTTTTGATATCTCAAATATTCAATAAAAAGCCTTTCTTCTAACTTAAGCTTTTTTACAAGCCTTTGCTTTTCCTTTAAGGTCAACATTGATTGGTCTTTTAATTCATCTGAGACCTTAATCAACACCTGTAACTTTTGAAGCCCCTTTTGGGGAAGGTTTGTTGTTGCTAGCGCATTTGGGTCATATTTTTTTATCTGAAGATGCTCTAAGGCCAGGTCAATTTGTTGAGTTTGTAGTTTTAGTTGCTCTAAAAGATCTATTGTCTCAACGCAAAGTTTATCAATTGTTTTTAAATCAAGCCCTGCAAAAGCTTTATCGTCTGAACCTTTTTTATAAAAGGGGCTACTCAGCAGTCTTTCTTCTAACTGAACCATCTCAAGATAAGATTCTAAATAACCCTGAATCAGTTTTGTTTCTGTATTTTTCGCTGATAATAAAGTCGCTTTATCAAAGACATTTGAAAAACTAGTCCTTTCTAGATGAATACTTTCACCCATTTTAAGTTGTCTAAGGAGTGTTTTAGCTTCTATTTTCAAGCGAGCTATCCTATCCAATTCGCTTACCTTATTTTGGATAGCATCCTCATCATTTTGCTTTTTCAGCGAAAATTTCTGTTTGATCTCTTGAAGGCCTGGAAAAAATTCCTTATAAATCGAGCTTGAAAAGATCTTGCTTTCTGGTTTTTGTAACCTAACAAACCCTAAAAAAGGCTCTTTTTCATGAGAGTTTTTTATATAGTCAGATAAATCTTTAGAAAAACCTCTATGTAAAAAGGCTGCTTTTCTCTTTTTTAACTCCGTAAGCTGAGCTCTCTCTCCAAAATTTTCATTAAGGGGACATTGTGACCCTTCAATATGTGATAACTTCAAGCTAAGTCTTGTTAGATCTTTTAGAAGAACTTTTTTTCGCTCTTCAAACAGTTTCATTTGTTGGTTCAAACTAAAAAAGGCTTCCCCTCCATACTGGGACTTAATGTACCCTTTGTAGTTTTCCAGGCTTTGCTTTAGACTTTTCTTAATTTCTTCTTGTCGCTTTGCAAGAAAATTTAATTGCTCAACAGAGATTTTTTTATGATCAGATGCTAAATAGTCTTTATAGGTCTCCATATGAGTATTTAGAACTTTTGCAGCTAGAGCGCTATCTGTAGATCTGAAGCTCAAATCCAAAAGCCTTGGTTCATCTTTTCTAACTTTAATATTGAGGCTTTTAAAAAACGTTTTCAGAGCATCTTCTTTTGTCATGATTTTTAGAAGGTAAGTCTTCCCAAAAGACTTAAAATCTTTGGGGACATGAACTGAAAAGCTACAGTTTTCTACCCGAATTTTTTCTCGCAACAAGCCTTTGTAAATAAGCTTAGAACCCTTTTTAATTTCAAGGTGATGAGGGTCTTTGATTGTTACAAATAAAAAGAGGGTATCTTCCAAATTTGCTGAAAGATCCTTAATCTGAAACAGCGTTTTTTTTGATAGTTTTTTCCTAAAAAAAAGCGTCCCATTTTGAAAAAGGTCCTCCTTGATCTTTATGAGCGAATTTTCTGGGTAAACCTGCGCCTTTAAGGAAAGTTTATCGATCGTTTTAGAAGCCAAATTTTTTGAAAGCATTAGCTGCTGAGAGTAATTTCCAATCTCCGATGTCGCACTTAAATTAGTCAGCTGTTTCAAAAAATTCGCAGAGTTTGTTCCCTGCGATGCACTTGACTCTTTAAATACAGCTTTCGATTGATACTGGGGCTCTACTAGAAAAAACGTAAGTATCAATACAAAAAAGGACAATGTAAACCACAAAAAAACCTTTTTTGATTTGTTTTTAATTTCTAGAGTTACATCAGAAATATGTACAAATTCTAGATGCTCTTTCATGGCAATGCAATAACCCCTGTCATACTTCTGCAAAATAAATCTATGGCTGTAAAGCTTGGGAATAGCTGAGATATAAATCTATTCCATTCTGTTATCGGAGTTGCTGCAACATAGACAATGTCTCCAGGAATGAGTAATAAACTCTTCGAAGGAAGCCTTACAATATGCTTCCAATGAAGGGTATAAATTTTTGGCTTTAGGATATTTCCTCTAATCACTTGGATAAAAGAACGGTCTCCCGTAAATGGGATCCCTCCAGCTTTTGCTAAGGCTTCTCTAAGCGGGATGGATCCGCTAGTTACTGGAACCAACCCTCTTTGAACTACCTCTCCAAGCATCATCACATTAGAAGATGTTGGACTAGCTATATAAATTTTATCCCCACCTTTCATTACAATGTTTTGTGACATATCTCCCTTAAGGAGTAGTTTGCTTAAGTCTACTGGCACAAAATGGTCTTTTCTTACAACGTAACTTAAAAACAAATTGGCGCTTGTCGGGACTTGCGCTCTAGAGACAACATCAAAAAGTCTGGTTTTCCCATCAATTGGAATTGAAGGTGTTTTAACTTCACCTGCAAGCTCCACTCTTTTCTCTAATCGATCTTTATAACTTAAAAAAATTTGAGCATCTTCTAGCTCTTCTTTATAAGCTAAATCAATTCTATTTTTTGCCTGTTCTATACTGAGCCCTTGAACTTTAATAAGGCCAAGATCCGGCAGGTTTATCGTCCCTTCTACAACTTGAAACCCTACCCCAGATTTTATTCTCTCAATTGCTGAGATCAAATCATTTCTAGTTGGGTGATATAACGAGATATTTAAAACATCCCCTTCTTCAATCACGTCATGATGCTCATCTAACAAAGCTGGATCTAAGTCTTCGATTTTAGCCCCTTCCATCTCTAGAATTGCATATTTACCATCTTGAATCTTGTATGAATCTAAAACTAGCTCTTCAGCTCCAAAGTGTTTATCTGAAAAATATGGCGGGGCTGAGGAGCAACTGGTTAACAAAACACCCAAGAAACCAATCACAAAATGCCACCGAAAAAGATTTTTCATAGTTAGGCTCGTAAAATATTAATTCGGGTGAAGATAGCAAATCTTATCGATTTCGATAAAGCAGATAGAACGTTAAAGAGGATTCTTTGTTGTCAGACTTTTGAGACAGGGCTTTTAAAAGCTACGCCATGTGACCGCTTAATAAGTCTTCTGGAGTCGACCTAATATCCATCCCAAGGTATTTCATGCAGCTCCCGATACTATAATCGTGAGACTTTGAGCGATCTTCGTAGGCTGTTGGTATCATAAATTTCTCTCCAAACCGACCAGGTGTTTTAATGCAAAAAATAGATGAAGCAACATCTAATACGGTATAAATTTTTCTGTCACTAACCCAATCACTTTTGACAGTGAGATGTGTGATAAGATCTCTGGCTTTTTTTAGTTTTTTTCTTCCCAATTTTTGTTGCAACCCAGCTCCTAGTTGAAGAGAATTTGTACAAAACGCTTCTGTGTCATTATTCAATGCCACATAAGAAGCAATGGAGCCTCCAAAACATTGACCAGTGAGTATGATATTTTTCCCCTTTAATCTCGGATCTTTCATAAGATCCTTAAAGAGAACTTCTGCTTGAAGATAGACCTTTGGAGTGATACCCGTCATATTCCCCATAGCACTCCAATACATTTTGAGATGAAGGCTTTTCTTCATTTTGTCGTCAGATACTTCAGAATGATGTGACCTCAATGCTCCAAAAGAAATGATGACCTTATTTTCTTTTAAAGAAACTGCGGCTTTTAAACCGGATTTAGGATCAAAAAAACAGAGATCCTTTTTCTCAAGCCCAGAGCTAGAAATGGCAAACGACTTTGGAGGTAGCACTTCATATCCGAATGGCTCAATCCATTTTTTATCCGAAGAGTGAACTAAGGCAGTTGAGCACACTAGATCCATATTTTTAAGTAGCTTGTCTTTCGGGTAAAAACCTTTATGGAAAAATTGATGATTCAGACCAAATTTTGTCCCCACATATCTAACTGGGAATAAAAGAGTGTCTTTTAGAAAAACTACAAAAGCTTTTATCGCTCTATAAGCAACCAAACAGATTTGCTTAAGTTTTTGCGAAGTGTTACTATTTTCTTGCTGAAAATGATCAATCTGAGAGTATGGAATTGAGCTTACTTGCATCTTATCTTTCCTTTATAATGATTGATGATAGAGGAGGAACATTAACTGTGTAATAGCTTTTGTTATCTACATCACTCTTTTCTAATACAAGATGCTGATTAACTCTGTTTTGTCCTCCAAATTCACTCGAATCACTATTAAAAATTTCTTCTAAAACTAAATTTTTAGAATTTTCAATCGGAACTCTTATGGTTCTTGATCCGATTGTTGTGTTATGAAAAACCGAACTGCTTGAGCCCTCCGAGGATTTTCTTCGATAGGCATGAATACCCTTTTTCTTATCCTCTATCCATTCAAGATCTTTTCCGTTTTGATCAAACTCCCAATTTTCTTGGTATGACCTATATAATTTCGTTAAGCGAGACACCAAATTAATGATGTGCTTGTCCTTTAATGTATCGTCATTTAAATACCCTGAAAGTTTATCAAAAGAGGCTTTCCAAGAAGAGGTCACCCCTTCATCAGCTCCCATGAATATTAATTTTTTTCCTGGAGCGGTAAGGGTTAAACTTAATAAAGACTTCAGCGCACTGGATCTTTGTTTCTCCGGTGTATTTTTTATGAAGTCCAAAAGAGAATTCCCAAACAGGTTATCATGAGATAAATAGGTTATTTGATTGTTTGATTGGTCATGAAGCATAGCCTTTTTCAAAGCCCCATACTTACTGCTTCTCCCTTTGAGCTTTGACTGGGAGTGCTCAATGATAGCATGAACTAGTCCAACGTGCCATTTGTAGTCAAATCCTAGCCCTTCTTTCCAGAAAGACTGAGTGACTTTATCTGATCCAGAGTAGTCCTCTGCTATGGAAATAGCCCCTTTTCCATGAGTGTGAATAACAGTGTTCAAATCACGTAAAAACAGGAGAGCTTCTCTTTGATTTTCACTTGATAATATGCTTCTTACACAGTCCACTCTCAATCCATCTATGTGCATTTCATTAATCCAAAATGCTGCACTTGAAATTAGAAATTCTCGAACTTCTTTTTTTGTAAAATCAAATTGCTTGGCTCCAAATGATAAAAAGTTTTTCCTTATGCTTAAAAAGTGGGGAAGCCCTGAAGCTTCATATAGCTTTGAACCGTCAAACTGTTGGAGAGCGTAGTCGTCTGAGGCAAAATGAGCCGGCACCCAATCCAAGACAACGCCTATACCATTTTGGTGTAAAATATCAACAAACTCTTTAAAATCGCTAACTGAGCCATGGCGATGGTTAGGAGAAAAATATCCCGTAACATGATATCCCATAGAACCTTCATAGGGATGTTCTAGGATAGCCATCGGCTCGACGTGGGTGTAGCCCATTTTTTTACAATGTTTAACAAGCTTATGAGCTAACTGTTGGTAAGTTAAAGGATCATTAGACGCATTTCTTTGCCAAGTGGATGGATGAAGTTCATAAATATTCATCGGAGTAGATTGATCTTTCTGATGTTTTCTTACTTCAAGCCAGGTTTCATCATTCCACTTGTACTCAGAGGAGTCTACAACTGAAAATGGAGTTAGGCTTTGATCTTTTGAAGGCACTTGATACCGACCGTATGGATCGATTTTCATCTTTCCATTTATACAGAGTCGATATTTTTTACCATTCAAGTTTTCATCGATTTTTGCTTTAAAATGAGAGTGATTTGCAGAGAGCGTAAGAGGCTTAATTAATTCAAGAGTTTCATCATCATTATAGATATGAACCTCTACACTTTTAGCGCTAGGCGCATACACGTTAAAGTGAGTTTGATTGTCTTTTACAAACGCTCCATATTCCTTATAAGTTTCAAAATTTACATTCTTCCCATAGGGGCTAGGCAGTGAAGCTCTGGATCCTTCAGGAATGCTTTGGTAGGCTTTTTCTAACTCTTCCGATGAAGATTGGCCCTTGTAAAGTTTTTTTAGATAGATCTCTTCTTTAGATCCCGCCCCTAAATAATGATACATCTCTGACAGCAGGCCCACCTTAGCAGGCATCTCTCTAGCTACAGTGTTTGCACTATACAAATGATTATTGGAAACACCTCTAATTTGGCTAAACTTTCTTGCATTTTCATAAATCAAGCGGTATTTTTCTGCAGGCGTAAGACCTCTTGGAGACTTATGCCATCCATATTGACGGCCGTCTCTCATTATTCTTTGTATGACCTGAGTTTTTTGATTATTTGTTTTCTGAGTCCAAAACTTTAATGCGTTTTTTATCACAGATGTTAAAGAACTATCTCCCCTTTGATCCCTTTCAAAAGTGAACCCATTAAAATTTTCTAAATCCTTTTCTGGAGAAATAACAGTATCAGCCAAACCTCCAACATTTGAAGCTATTACAAGAGACCCGAACAACCATCCTTCGAACTGAACCAGTCCACAAGGCTCAAAGCGAGACGGCGCAAAAATGGCATCAGAACAAGCTCTAATTAATGATCCCACACCAGGTCTTGTTTCATCTCCTTGTTGGTAATAAATACGCCCTCTAGAATCTCGATAGTCTCTTACAAAAAGGACTCCTTTTTTATATTTTTTCTCAAGTTCGTCTAAAATTTTTGTAGCTAAAGGATCTTCTCCCATCCCCATAACTATAAATTGTCCACCATTTTTTACCGTTGCAGCAATCGCTTCATCTAGTTTATCAAGTCCTTTTTGATAACTATCGAATCGACCAATAAAAGTGACTAAAGGTTTTGTAACGTCTATCTTTACATGAGGCATGTACTTTGATAGCCACTTTTGCAACTGAACCTTTGCTTTGGTTTTTGTTTCATAAATATTTGAGTCATCTAGTCCGTAAGAAAGTTTTACAGGGGCCTGCGTGTCTATGTCTTTCCAATTCATTAAGGATGCATCAGTTTCCGGATTCCATCTCTGTAAGTTAACGCCGTTAATGATCCCTGTGAGTTTACCCGCTTTAGCAGCTTCTCTAACAATAAAAGAAACGCCTTCCCCAAACTTATATTGCTGAGCTTCTAACCCAAAGGTTTCTGAAACTGTTGTAACACTATCTGCAGTAGCAATGGCTGAGATAAAAAGGTTTTCATGAGCTTTTAAAATCTCCTTATCTAGAAAAAATGATGATAAATTTTTCCGAACATCATTACCTTGAAATAGTCTTCCTTGGGCAACTCGGTTATTGTTATGAAATGTAAAGACAATTGGAGGAACTTTTCCCTCTAGCCATTTTTGGGGATTGTCATTTTTTAATTTCAACCCAACACCCGCAGCATGCCAATCATGTATATGGATTACGTCGTTATCATCATGCTTTGTGATTAAATCGGCTGCTAGCTCAGAAAACCTAGAAAACCTTTTAGACATAGCCGTTGCGTCAGGTCCATAGATAGATGGTTTATTTTCGGATAAGACAAAAGTTGGATCTTCTATAAAAAAGCACTCAACTCCATTATGATCGAGCTTATAAACTTTATATACCTCTCCATCGAGATGGTGCTCTACTGCTGTTGTTAATTGTTCTGAAACTTTTTTAGGAAGGTGGCTGAATTTTGGGAAAATTAGTCTCACTTTGTTTTCTGGATTCTGTTCCAAAAGACCTTGACTCATTCCTTCAATAGCTTCAGCTAGGCCCCCCTCTTTTGCAAAACCCGCATACTCAATCCCAACCATAGTTACTGTGATGGGCTTATTTAAGACATCTTTAGAAATGTCTTTTAAAACCGCCTCTGTAGAAACATCGTAAACCGAATTCCGCGAAAGGAAACTAGTAGTAAATACTTTGTTGTTTGTTCTAATAATGCTTTTTATAGACTCTTTTACGTCATTTTCTGAGACAGATGCTAGTTGTAAGTAAGACTTAGCTTGTAGTTGTACAAGTTTCTTTACCTCTTCACAAACTGATGGAAGCTGTTCTTTCCTCTGGAAAAGAAGTTGTGGATGTTTGTCTAAAAATTTTCCAAACTGCTTTTTTACAAGTTTTCTTAGTAGAGGTTTCAAAAAATTAGGACTTTTTGCAAAAAAGCGTTTTAAATCTTTTTTATCAAATTGGTCAGATGTTCCCTCAAATTCCGTAAGCAATTCAGATAATTGTGTAAATCGTACGTAGTTTAAATAGCTCAACGCCTTTTGAGCAGCCATCGATAGTCCCTGATCTACTGTATCAGATATAGAGTATGAGTTTGAGCTTTTGAGAATTTGGCGGCATGTTCTGGATAATAACAATGTCCCTTGATTGCTGTGATAGAGCTTTGATAAGCACGTTTGTTTATTTGTGAAAATTTTTTGTACAGCATAGATCACTCTAATTACAACATTTTGAAGAGCGTTAAGCTGAAAAGAGTCGAAATATTCTTTGCACGTCTTAATCTCATTAAGATCATATGTGGAATTGTTTTCCAAAGACTTTAAAACTTTTAAAGTCAAAAGAGTTTGGTTTTCAATTTTTTCCGACCGATCACTCATTAATTTTGAAGAAAATATAAGAGGAGGATTAAAAAAAGAGGCTTTCATGGTTTTTTTAATTAGTTGGTTAGTTTAATAAGTATTATAGTTTGTTTTATAAATAAAATACATGTTCAAATACTGTTTATTATTATTGTATTTTTCAATTCACAGCATCTAGCAAATTAAATATTTAATTACACACAAACGCTGCAACTACCCACTTTAAACTAATTTTGTAAATTAATTTATTTAATCACTAATTGGGTCACTTTATGTCTTGAGTGAGTGTATTAATTGAGGAGCTTTTACCTAATATTTTAATGAGCCCCCCCTGACTCTTGGACAAAATTCTTGATCTACAACCTCTTTAGTTCTAGAATGCTTAGAAAAAACATCTTTTGATATGTCCCAAAATATTTTCATCACAGGCATCGCAGGTTTTATTGGATTTCACCTGGCTAAAGCACTTGTGAAACAAGGTCATAGAGTTCTAGGGTGTGACAACTTTAACGAGTATTACCCTACAGAGTTAAAAAGCTCTCGAGCAAAAATCTTAAAAACCTTAGGTGTGACTGTCATTAATCACGACATACGCAATATCTCAGGTTTAAAAAAAACCTTTCAAAAGCGTTCTATTGATACGATGTATCATTTAGCTGCACAACCAGGAGTTAGATACTCTCTGAAGTACCCAAAAGCCTATATGATCAATAATATCGATGGTTTTTTTGAGGTTTTAGAATTTGCTAGACAGATGCAGTCCTTCAAACTAATCTATGCATCCTCATCATCTGTTTATGGTCAAAATAAGAAAATCCCTTTTTCAGAATCCGACCCAGTAGACCACCCAGTCAGCCTTTATGCTGCGACAAAAAAAACAAACGAACTTTTAGCCTACAGCTACCATCACTTGTATAACATTTCAGCAATTGGACTTCGTTTTTTTACAGTATACGGGCCATTTGGAAGACCCGATATGGCATATTACTCTTTTACAAAAGCTATTTTAGAAGGGAAGGAAATTGAGGTGTTTAACAATGGAAAGATGAGCCGAGACTTTACCTATATCGATGACATTGTAGATGGCTTAGTCGCTTGCTTGGATTTAGATGTTGGCTATGAAATTATCAACTTGGGAAATAATAAGCCTGAGAAACTCTCTCATCTCATTGAGTTATTAGAAAAACACCTTGGAAAAAAAGCTTCTCTTGTCATGAAACCTATGCAAAAAGGTGACGTTTATGAAACTTATGCTGATATTTCCAAAGCTAAAAAGCTTCTAAATTTTGAGCCTAAGATTTCTTTAGATCAGGGATTAAAACGTTTTACTACTTGGTATCTAGAAAATTATAGCTAAGACGATTTCAATTCTATCAACACTTTAGGCAGAGCTTCAATAATATCAGACGCTATGAGACTATAAGAACTTTTTTCTATAGCAGCTGATTTTCCAGCTAGGCTATGCACATACACTCCTAATAGCGCTGCATCATACCCTGAAAGTCCATGCGCAAGGTATGCTGCAATGACACCTGATAAAACATCTCCAGACCCAGCTGTTGCCATGCCAGGATCTCCAAATGGAAAAATTATAGGATCTTTACCTTTTACAAAAATCCACGTAGGAGCCCCTTTTAAAACCAAGGTAACTTTATGCTGACGAGCAAACTCTTTAGCAAGCTGAATAAGTGTTATATCATCAACGTCCATATCATGATCGATGCTTTTTAAAAACTCTGCCCTATGAGGGGTTAGCACTACGTCATTTGGATGATCTTTTATATCTTTTACAAAAACCTCTATCGCATCTGCGTCAATAATCACACTTGTTGTTGCTTTACCTATTACCTCTTTAACAACCTCTTTAACCTCATTGCTTTTCCCAAGCCCTGGTCCCACCAAAAGAGCTCGAGCTCTTTTTTCTTCTTCAAAAAGAGCTTTTAAATCATCTTTTTTCCAAGGCGTTTTTATAAGTTCAGAAAAGCTTCCAGACAATTCTTGCTCCATCCCTTCTGGGTAAAAAAGCCTAACAATCCCAGCTCCTGCTCTAAAAGCCGAAAGAGCACTTAAAAGAGCCGCTCCAGGCATTGTTTTTGATCCAGCTAATGCAACAACATAGCCCTTTTCATATTTATGTTGATTTGGAGCCATCTCAGGAAGAAGCTTTTTTGCAAAGGAAGGATTAAAAAGGCACCCTAAAGCGTCCATCTGCTCTATGTATTTTTTCTCCATTCCGAAATCGACTTTCAGAAGCTTCCCTATGACATTGTATCCATCACCTAGAAAAAAACCCTGTTTAGGCAAGCCTAGATAGATAGTGTATCCAGCTTTTACTACAGTTTCACAAGCTTTTCCAGTTTCCCCATCTAGCCCTGACGGGATATCAATTGAAATGATTTTGTTTTTAAACTGATTGATAACATTGATTGCTTCTTTGATAGTTCCTTTAGTCTCTCCAAAAAAACCAGTCCCTAAAAGTCCATCAACAACGAAAAAGGCTTCATACTGACTAAAGTCTTCCTGACTTGAGAATTTACGGGCCTGTCCACCCAGAGAACGATATTCCTTAAAATACTTAGAATTAAGCTCCGAGCACTCATCTACATCAAAGAGATATAACACTAAAACGTTATAACCTCTTTTCAAAAGGTCTATACCTACAACATAGGCGTCTCCACCATTATTGCCCTTCCCCACAAATAGAAGAGCTTTTTTCTCCCACTTATTATTAGCGACCAACTCTTGAATAGTCTCAGAGATTCCAAGCCCCGCATTAAGCATATACTTTTGAGATGAAGCACCTTGGTCGATGCTAAGTTTTTCAACTCGCGCCATTTCTTTTGATGAAACGACTTTATCTCCACAAAGATCTATCATATTTAGAGATGCTCTTCTTTAACCATTCTTGTTAAAAGATGCTTAACAGCATCTTTTGGAGAAATTCCGTTATAGATAATATCGTGGACAGCTTTTGTAATAGGAGTTTCAATATTTGCCTTTTTCCCAAGCTCTAAAACGGATAGGCAAGTATTAGCGCCTTCAATCACCATCCCTATATTTTCTCTAGCTTTTTCTGGAGTCACTCCTTCAGCTAGCAAAAAACCAAATCTATAATTTCTAGAATGAACCGATAAACATGTTGTACACAGATCCCCAAGACCTGCAAGACCGTTTAGAGTTTCACTTTTTGCTCCCTTGACCATTGAGAGTTTTCTAATCTCATGTAAACCTCTTGTCATTAAGGCAGCTTTTGTATTTGCCCCAAATCCAAGCCCATCAGAGATGCCACAAGCTATAGCTATTGGGTTTTTCATAGCTCCCCCAAACTCTACACCGTGGATATCAGCATTTGGATACACTCTAAAATATGGATTAAAAAACAGCTTTTGGATTGTATGCATTAAATCGTTGTCGTAGGCTGACGATACACACGATGCTGGGAGTTGTTGCAACACTTCTTTTGCAATACTTGGTCCAGACAAACATCCTACATATTTTTTGTATGATTCTCCCATGATATCAATCGTGAGCTCATCCATCAAAAATCCTGTATGCTGCTCAATCCCTTTTGACGTTAAGATGATCGGTTTTTGAAAATTCGGAAAATTGGATTTAATAGTCTCTAATACTTCACGAAGACCTTTAGAAGTCACCGATTCTAATAAAATATCAGAAGAGTTTATAACTTCATCAAAAGATTCTTTTGGAATAAGAGACTCTTCCATCTTTATTCCAGGAAACTTTGGATGTTCGCGTTTCTGTTTTAAATGATCAATGAGATCTTTATTTCTCGCCCATATAAAAACCTCATGCCCATTTGAAGCTAGCAAATTAGCTAATGTATACCCCCAAGCTCCTGATCCTAAACAACCTATTTTCATAATTTTCTCTTTTTATTCCTCTAGCTTCTTAAGCCAAGAATAAAGAAAGTATTACTTAAGATCAACGCTAAGCACTCTTGAAAAAAACTAATCTTCAAAGGACTAACATCAAAGTATATATTTTAGCAATTGTAGCTAAAACCTGAGTTAACGTATTGGAAGATTAGCTAAATTTTTATCAGTTTAAATGACGCGACACTTTTTTCTTATCAGACTTCTTCAACAACGTCTTAAAAAACATAAAAACGCCTTGATAAACGACTAATATTGCAATTTCTTATTCCACAAATGAGAGCTGAATTCAAGTTTTTAACGCACCAAGCTGTTTTTTAAATTCTTTTAACGGAGTACTTCATCCCAGAATTTTTCTAGGTCGGTTGTTAAGACGATGTTGAGCCAGCTTTATCTGCTCTAATGTCACCTTCGTAAAGTCTGTTCCTTTAGGAAAATATTGCCTGATAAGTCCATTTGTATTCTCATTTGTCCCTCTCTGCCAAGGACTGTATGGATCTGCAAAATAAACCTTTACTCCTGTCTGCTCTGTTAAAGCTTTGTGCTCAGCCATCTCCAATCCTCTATCACAAGTCATTGATTCTTTCATTCCCGGCTCAATCTCTTCAAATACACAGGCAAACGACTCTCTAACCGTTTTAGCGTCCTTTCCCTTTAAAGGAACCAAAATCACAAGTCTTGTTTTTCTTTCTACAAGAGTGCCCAAGGCACTCTTGTGATTCTTTCCTATAATAAGGTCTCCTTCCCAATGCCCTGGAACACTTCGGTTATTCACTTCTTCAGGTCTTTCTGATATAGAAATTGGTTCTATAATTTGTCCTCTTTGTCTATGGGCGCAAGATCGATCTTTTCTTAAACGTCTTTTTCTTCTTAGATGCTCTGTAAAGGCTTTTCTTAATTCTCCTTTTGGCGTTGCGTAGATGTATTTGTAGATTGTTTCATGAGAAATCCATCTAAGAGGTTCATCTGCATATTCCATTTTAAATGTTTTGCTAATTTGTTCAGGTGATAAATCTGCTATTAGCTTTTTCATAGCCTCATACAGCACTGCAGGCCTTTCTTCTATTATAGGTTTTCTTCCTCTTGAAGGAGATATTTGACTTGCCTGCTTATGAGCTTTTGAAGGTGAGTACTCATATCGGGTTTTACACCTTTTAAGCTCTCTTGCTATTGTTGTATGTGCTCTTTTCAATGCTATTGCTATCATTCGATTCGATTTACCTTGGTTAACCAAGGCATGAATCTGCTCTCTTTCTTCCAATGTTAATCTTTTGTATTTCATGTCTATAGAATCTCATATTTGATCTTATGGTGCACTAAATTCTTGAACCCAGGAGCATAAATGCTATAAACTATTTAAAAAAACATTCTGACATAAACTCCCTTAACATACCTAAATTTTATGCTTTTTTTCTTAAGAATTATTTTATTGTTTTCATTTTCTTCATACATATACTCATGCCTCCCCAGCCTAGAGCCCGATGCAAAGGGCCGCACAGGAGACCGAGTACTTAGTTTATTTAACTGTTATTATTTTTCTTACACATTTAATTCGGGAGTAATCTTACCAAAAAATTATTTTGCAAAATCTCTCTCCAATTCTTTAAAACTCCCCATAAAAGCGGCGCCACCCACCCTAAACCAAATAGATACTGAAAATAAATACAGAAACCATCTCTTTGATCAAGCAATGCAAGAATTCAAAGATTGCATTCAGTTCATATCTGCTCCCATGTTAAAAAGAGTTAATAGAAAAAAACAAATCAATCTGAAAAACTTTTTCAAAAACTCAATAGATAAATATGCAAACTTTTTATCTGAATTTTTTAACGCTCTGGACTGTCCTTGCTCAAAAAAAACAGTTATGAAATTGCCCAATATAGCTTCTATTCTGATATCTACACCAACATCCTACGAAAACAAATTTGTTTTGAAGCCTGATTGGCAAGACCCCAATTTTAAAAAATATATTCACGAAAAACTAAAATTATTCCTATCCTCTACAAAAGAAACTGACCTGCCTGAAAACTCTTTTAATATTGCGATTCATTTTAGACATGGTGGAGCTTTTGATCCTCCCTCAGTAAAGCAACAGCATTCTTTGAGATTTCTTCCCAAGAGTTTTTATACAAGCACTCTTCCCAAAATCCTCAAATTCATACCTAAACAAGTACCTGTATTTATTGGAATTTTTACCGATTGCAATGATCCATCACTAACGGCCTCATTTATTCAATCGATCACTAACGTCTCTGATAACCGTGCAAAAATAGAACTTCTTGCAGATGAAAATGATTTATTTCATGACATGGTGATAATGTCGAAATTTGATTTTATCATTCGACCTATCTCCTCTTTTTCTATTGCCTCTGAACATCTTGGTGATTTTGTAGGAGTTTGCACTGTTCAAGTACAAGGGA
Source organism: Chlamydiia bacterium (assembly GCA_030427725.1). GTDB lineage: Bacteria > Chlamydiota > Chlamydiia > Chlamydiales > JAUICV01. The sequence continues at coordinate 156,923 of JAUICV010000002.1, forward strand.
AAAATACTGTGACTTTACCATCAGGACTAAAGGCATTAATTCATTTTGATCATGAGAAATTTCAAAAACGCATAAATGACTTGCTTTTGATTCTAGCAGGGCTAACGCATTAAAATATTAGCTAAATACTCATCAGAGTATAAAGCTCGACGCTTTCTTCTTTTAAGGCTAGTTCTAGAATCTTCTATTTGACGGATGAGGTTTAGGGCCGAATGCCTTACTATAGCCATATTTTCTGGTCCATTCCCTTTTCTTATCCGGTTTTGATCTTCGCTAAATACAACATCTAGAACCCAGTGCAGACTGTTTTCTATACCCCAGTGACTTCTTATTGCAAAAGCGTGATCCTTCGGCCCCTTAGTTAGACTAGAGAGATAATAACGGACCTCTGTTCTAGACTGATCCTTTATAATCCGTGTCGATTCTATTTTTATGATACTTGAGAGTTTAGGCCATTGTTTCTCTTTTGTAAGCCAAGAGACTTCTTGGCTTACAAAACACTTTCTAATTTCGACACGACCATGTCCTTTATCACAACTCTCATAACAACTTAGTTCTCTACTATCTTTAAAGAGTAAATCAACTTCTTCGTATAAGCTTTTTTGGTTTTTTTTAAGGGCTAAAATATAGTCTCCACCTTTTTCTGTGATCGTTTTTGCGAGAGATGTTTGACATCCCATAGCATCCATGGTGACGATAGCTCCTTTCAAAAACAAAACCTCTAACAGCTTAGGAATAGAAGTGATTTCATTGGATTTTTTTGAGACCGCCTCTTGAGCTAAAACTAGTCTGGTATTGGACGCAAAAGCGCTTACTAAATGAAGCGGTTTTTGGCCAGATGTTTTATCTAAGCTTCCTCTTAAAGTTTTTCCATCAATACTGATAATATTTGGTAGAGAGTCTTGTAGACTCTCTACCCACTTTAAGAAGCAATCTTTAAAATCTTTTGGATGAATAAGAGAAAAAACTCTAGCAAACGTATCATGAGAAGGCGTGCCATTTTTGAAAGGTAAGTACTGTTTTAAAAAATAAAGCTTAGCTTTGCCAAAATCCTCTATATCTTCCCAACTTTCCGATCCACAAATGATTGCACATAAAACAGTTAAAAAAATTTCATCGAGTGGATACAGCTTGTGTCTATTTATTCTAGGATCTTCGATCTCAGAAAAAAAACTTAAAAAGGATGTTGTGTGGAAGTCTTCTAAAGTGCTCATGTTGATTTTCTCCTTACTTGAAAGGAGAAAATCATAACCTATTTAATGAATTATTTTAATGCGATAGCCCTGTTGATTCTAGGAGATTTTACTAAAGACCTCTTCCACAGAAAGCTCTCTAAGACAGGTATTTGGAGCAATAAGAGGCGAATGCTGCAACCTAGAATTTGGGGAGCAAACTCTTTGTTTCAAAACACCTTGATTTGCATCTGATTTAATACTTCCAAAGAGACTTTAACGCTACAAATCACTTTAAATAAAAACCATATTCAAGCATAACCCCCTAACGACACATCTAAGGTTTCTGCGGGTAGATTTTATGCTTTTTTTAAGGATTATTTTACTACTTTCTGTGTTTTCTAACATACACTCATGTCTGCCTAGCCCAGAACTGACGCATTAAAATTTTAATCAAAATCCTTCATAGTGTTCCAAAAACATTATTGGAGGTTTTTATGAACGTTAACTTATCTACACAATCGCTATTAGAACATTTTTCTGTTATTGAAGATCCTAGAGTTGACCGACACAAAAAATATCCCCTGGTAGATATTTTAGTTTATGCGTTTGTGGCTATTCTTTCAGACCAACAAAGTTGGTATGAAATTCAGGCTTTTGCAAAAGCTAACTTAAATTGGTTTTCTAAGTATTTAGACGTTACTTGTGGAGTTCCTAGTCATGATACATTTAGAAGAGTTTTTTCTATGCTAGATTCAGAAGAGTTAGAAAAGAGCATCATAGAGTGGACAGAAGGATTAAGAAGAAAAAAAACAAAGCCCCAACCTTCGAGTCGTTGCATTAGATGGTAAAGCTCTAAAAGGCGTTCGTTGGAAAGTTAAACCAGATGATTTATATACCTTAAATGCCTGGGTCTCAAATGAAAATATGTTTTTAGGGCAGGTTACAATTGGACAAAAAACAAACGAAATCAAAGAAGCTCCAAGACTTTTAAACTTACTTAACTTAAAAAATGCAGTAGTAATTACAGACGCGTTGCTAACTCAGAAAAAAGTAGCAAAAAATATTGTTGAAAGATCTGGAGAGTATGTGATGGCCCTAAAGGGCAATCACTCAGAGTTTTTTAGAGAAGTTAAAGAATATTTCAACAGTTTTAAAGGAGAGGTAGAAAAGCAAATAGAGAAAAACCAGGGGAAGGTAGAAATCAGGCAGTGTCAAGTAGGCCATATTGAATGGTTTAAAGATAAAAAAGACTGGCCAGGGCTGAAAGAAATTATCAAAATTGATTATGAACGTCACTATGAGGGAAAGGTTAAAAAAGTAACGAGGTATTACATCAGTAGCATGAAGTGTAGTGCAATGAAATATTTACAGATTGTTAGGTCTCATTGGGGAATTGAGAATGGGTTACATAGAACTCTCGATGTATATTTCAAGGAAGACGCGAGCCAAGAGCATGATCGAAATGCTGCAACAAATTGATCAGTGCTGAGAAAAATAGCACTAACCTTATTAAAAGCAATAGACCCTCTAAAAAAATTAAAACTTAAATTAAAAGAAGCGGCATACTCTCCTGAATTTAGAGCCCGATGTTTAATTGGAGAATTTTAATGCGTCAGTTCTGCTTTTGAAAAACTTAATCTTGTACCTTTAGATCCCTGAGATAAACGTCTATATACGTTGAGCTATCATAAAAATTATTATTCAAATATTGCTATCTTCTGGTACAAGCGTTACTAGCCATACTCCTAATCTTATACTAGTGGAGCTTTTATGCTTTTTTTCTTAAGACCTATTATTCTGTTTTCAATCTTTTCTAATCTTTACTCATGTCTTCCAATTCTAGAACCCCAACCACTTGGTCGCACAGGAGACCGCCTTCTTCGCTTATTTAGCTGTTATTATTTTTCATATAAATTTAATGTAGGCGTATCCCTACCTAAAGATTATTTACCAGAATCTCTCTTTAATCCTTTAAAGACCTCCATAGAAGCGACGCCTCCCTTCCTTAGCCAAATAGATAAGGAAAATAACTACTGGAACAACCTCACTGATCAAGCAATGGAAGAGTTTAAAGATCAAATTCGTCTTACCTCTTCTCTCAGCTTAAAAAAACTCCATCAAAATCAACGAATCAAACTGTGGACTCATTTTGAAAACTCGATAGATGAATATGCAAACTTTTTACCTGAATTTTTTAGCGCTCTGGACTGTCCATGCTCAAAAAAAATAGCAATGAAATTTCCCGGTTTGGCTTCTGTGATGATATCTACACCAACATCCTATGAAAACGGATTTATTTTGAAGCCTGATTGGCAGGATTCTAATTTTAAAAAATATATTCACGAAAAGCTAAAATCATTCCTATCATCTACAAAAGAAACTGACCTGCCTGAAAACTCTTTTAATATTGCGATTCATTTTAGACAGGGTGGAGATTTTGACCCTCCTCTAGCAAAATTGCGTCATACTGTAAAATTTCTTCCCCTGAGCTTTTACACAGACAATCTTCCCAAAATTCTTGAGTATATTCCTAAAGAAGTTCCAATATTCATTGGCATTTTTACAGATTGCAATGATCCGTCATTAACCACCGCATTTATCCAAACGATCTCTGACGTTTGTGATAACCGTGCAAAAGTCAAGCTTCTTTCAAGAGAAGAAGATCTTTTTCATGACATTGTAACGATGTCAAAATTTGATTTTATCATGCGCCCAATTTCCTCTTTTTCTATTGTTTCTGAACATCTTGGGGATTTCGCAGGGGTTTGTACTACTCAAGGACAAGAGGAGAATTCATCTTCTGGACTAGATGTATTAATTCATTTTGATCAGGATAAATTTCAAAAACGCATAAATGACTTGCTTTAGATTCTAAGTAATTTTACTAAAGACATCTTCGACAGAAAGTTCACTAAGACAGGTATTTGGAGCAATAAAAGGAGAATGCTGTAACCTAGAATTTGGGGAGCAAACTCTTTGTTTTAAAACACCTTGATTTGCATCTGACCACAAAGAAAGTACGTGTATTGGAAAATTAACATCTAAATAGTAGATCAAAGAAAGAACTCCAGAGTCAGGACCAATAAAATCAGAGCAATGATTTTTCAAAATTGACAGCATCTCAAAAACACTAGTCTCTCCTCGTAAATCAATTAAATTACGACAGTCGAAATTTGAGTCTTTATACGTTCCAAACAAAATAATTTTTCTCTGACTATTTTCCTCGATTTTATCAAATAGCTGAGAAAATTTTTCTCTAGGCCAGTTTTTTTCATAACCATAGAACTGCCCCGTTTCTGAAGAAACGTGCACTCCAATATACTCTTTCCCTTCTAAGTTAAACTTTTGTGAGAGAGCATCAAACTCATCTTTCCACCTGAGCCTTGGAGTCACTTTCCCTAATTGCCATGAAAGCCACCTGGTTGTATCGATCTTTTCAATAACAAAATCAAACTCTTCTATTTTAAGGTGACACTCTTTAGCAAGCTTTTCTAATAATGGTTTTTCTCCTCTCTTCAGCGTTGGATGAACAACTACATTTATATCTTTTAAAAGAGAAAAGGCCTCTGATAAATCCTTTCTAGTTAGGAAGGTAATTTCAGCACGCGGTGAAGCTTCTTTAATTTTTTCACAAAGTGAAAAAAGCCCTAAGGCAATATCTCCTAAGCCTCTATTCCAAAGAATTAAAAATTTTGGAGCCTGATATTTTTTTGCTTTTTTTAAAATTTGAAAAAAAGGGTTAGGAAGTACTTTGTGTAAAGCTCGTTTTAAAAGACTCATAAAAGTTTTTGCTTTTTTAACTTTTCTAAGATTTTCTCATAAACTTCATTAGGACTAATTTCAGTCATACACCGAAAGTCAATTGGGCACACCCTTTTATAGCAAGGAGAGCAAGACACGCCTTTATAAATAATTGCATCTTTTTGGTTATATGGAGCTGTAGCTATCGGATTGGTTGACCCAAAAAGAGCAACCACTTCAGTGCCTATCGCATCGGCTATATGCATAGGCCCACTATCATTAGTTAAAAATACGTTGCAGACTGAAATAAGGGCCATAAGATCTCTTAGCGAAGTAACTCCTGCTAAATTAACTGCTTTTTTAGGAAGGTCTCGACAAATTTCTTTTACAAGATCTTCAGAGCTTGTATCTCCGAAAAACACAACTTTGACTTTTTCTTGCGTGAGCAATTTTTCAACAACAGCCCGAAATCGTTCTTTTGGCCAGCACTTAGCTGAGCCATAAGCAGCTCCTGGGTTCACTCCAATAATAATATCAGATTTTTCAACCCCATATTTATTTAGTGTGTCATATGCCTGCAGTTTTTCTCCTTCTTCAATATATAGTTTTGGACTTGTCGGAGAGTTTAAAATGCCGAGAGGTTCAAGAAGTTTTTTGTAAACGGTAACTAGATGAGTTTTATGTTTATCTTTAAAAGGTGTGATTGGCTTCGTTAAAAGAACTGATCTCATATCAGTTTTATAACCAATACGTTCTTTAACCTTTCCCTGATAAAACCACCAAGCGGATGAAAAAGAATTGGTTGTCAAAATCCCCAGATCATACTTTCCTAGTTTTAACTTTTCTACGATAGACTTCTTTGGATTTCGACGGATGGATTTATTTTTTTTATTAAAAACAAACACTTCATCAACTGCAGGATCTTTTTGAATCAATCCTTCCAAAGGAGATTGACAAAGAACTGTTAATCTAGCCTGTGGATATGTTTTGCCAATCATTTCAAGTAATGGAGTTGCCATTACAAAATCGCCTACCCAGTTTGGCATCCGAACGATAATGTTTTTGAATTCTCTCAAGACTCTTCTCTGCCTAATTAAGATAATAGATGCTAAAGGATACTAGCAGAAATTTCATATACCAACAAACTCTTCTCTAAATGAAAAGATATGTTAATGTTTAGAAAATGAACGTATCTATATCTTTTATAAATATATGAAACAACTTGGAAACCGAAAGATCTTAGGCATTGATCCCGGGACTGCAGTTACTGGATTTGGAATTATTGAGAAAAATAATAGGACGATAGATGTCGTTGATTATGGCTGCATCAAACCCCCAAAAAACTTAGATATCTCGAAAAGATATTTGATTATCTTCGAAAACATTGATCTCTTGATAAAAAAATATAAACCCGATGTGATGGCAATAGAAACGCAATTTGTTTATAAAAATGCGAAAGCAGCGCTTACGCTTGGAATGGCAAAGGGAGCGGCTCTTATAGCAGCTGCAAAAAATGAAGTAGAGGTTTTTGAATACGCTCCTAAAAAAGCAAAGCTCTCTGTGGTTGGGACCGGAAATGCAAGTAAACACCAGGTTCAGAAAATGATTCAGATGCTTTTAAACTTGTCAAAACCGCCAACTCCTGAAGATGCTGCCGATGCACTTGCTCTAGCTCTTTGTCACGCTCACCAAACCAACTTGAAGGGATGAATACATTATGTTTGAATACATTTGTGGAACACTTGTCGATTTAACACCTGAAAAAGCTGTTTTAGATACATCCGGCCTTGGGTATAAAATCCTTATCCCTCTAAGTGTTTACTCGAGCCTCCTTGGAAAGCAAGATGTCGTTAAACTCTACATCTCAGCTATTTATCGAGAAGATTCTCAGAGATTATTTGGCTTTATTTCAAAAGACCAAAGAAATCTTTTTGAAAAAATCTGTGATATTTCTGGAATTGGACCAAAAATTGCGCTTAGCATAATAGGTCACCTTGAAGAAAAGGATCTCTTTCTTTCAGTTCAAAACCAAGATGTTAAATCCCTTACAAAAGTCCCAGGACTCGGGAAAAAAACTGCAGAGAGACTTATTATTGAGCTCAAAGACAAGTTCTCAAAACTCAACATGCAAAAAGAAACTATCTCATCTGATGTAGATATGACTTTAGTAGACGACGCATTAGCAGCGCTCATGAATCTTGGTTATCAAAAAAATGCTGCGCAAAAAGCAATCTTAAAAGCTCTTAAAGAAACTGATGGGTCCGGCCACTTACCAGAGATTATAACAACCGCTCTAAAACTTATTTAATCTATTTTTTCTTTACCGAGGTTCTTTACAGCTCTTCCTTTAAATCTTCTTGCGCTGTCAACCCCTCCTTGATCATTAACTGTCTCTGTGAAAAATTTAGCAAGCATCCCCAAAAGACTGCTAGAACATTTAAAATTTTTCTGAGGGCTCATACCTTGATAAACAGGACTTTCTTGATGGAGATCTGCTCTCTCTACTTTTGGTTCTATACTCATCCCAGATCCTTTTCAAAATTTTTCTAGTCAGTCAAGTATTTCAGGCCCCACGAATTATTCTCAAGAAGTGTTTTTGGAGACTTCTCATTTGCTCTATTTAATGATATAATTCCCTTTCAAAAAATCAATCTTATATTTTGATATGGAATTTGTTCACGGATCATACGAAAAAGGCCGCACAATAGCAGCTATTGCAACACCTCCAGGAGAAGGTGGAATAAGCGTTATTAGAATTTCTGGAAATGAAGCTCTAACAGTTGCAGATAAGCTGTTTTCTGGAAATGTGTATTCATATAAAACTCACACAGCGCACCTTGGAAAAGTTTTAGACCCTAAAGGTTTTGTAATCGACGAAGCGTTGCTTCTTGTCATGCTCGGGAACAAGTCTTTCACAGGAGAAGACACCGTTGAGATTCAATGCCACGGAGGAAGGCTGATCACTCAAAAAATCTTGCAAACCGTATTAAGCTTTGGAGCTTCCCCTGCTTTAGCAGGAGAGTTTTCTTTCAAAGCCTACATGAATGATAAAATTGACTTAACTCAAGCAGAAGCTATTCAAGACCTTATCTCTGCAAAAAACGGCTATGCAATGAAAACAGCCAAAGAGCAACTTCTTGGTAGTCTTAAAGACTTAGTTAACAGCTTCCAAGCAGAACTTGTTGAAATTGCAGCTGTTTTAGAAGCATGGGTTGACTATCCTGAAGAGGGGTTAGACTTTATGGGTGCAACAGATATGTACGCCTCTTTAAAAAACACATTATCCTCGATGAAGCATTTAAGAGACACCTTTCATGATGGCCACATCATAAAAGATGGGATCTCTCTATGTTTAGTAGGCCTTCCAAACGCAGGAAAATCTTCCCTATTAAACGCTCTTTTGAAAAAAGATCGAGCAATCGTTACAGAAATTGAAGGAACAACTCGAGATGTTTTAGAAGAGGACCTAACTCTTGGGAATTTAAACTTCAGGCTTATTGACACTGCTGGAATCCGTAAAACGCAAGAACTCGTTGAAAAAGAAGGTATTAAAAGATCTGAAAAAGCGTACCAAAGTGCTGATATTATCTTATTTGTAATTGATCTAGAGCTTGGGTTCTGTGAAAAAGCACTCGCCTTATACAAGAACCTACCTAAAAACAAGACCATCTTGGTCTTTAATAAAAATGATAGCAAACAAAAGAAAGCAATTACAACAAACCATACTAGGAATGTTTTTATTTCCGCAAAAAACAAAACAGGTCTTTTGGAACTCAAAGAAGAAATCTTTTCTCTTTTATGGGAAGGCGGAACTCCTCCTACAGAAGAAATATTGCTAACTAACTCAAGACATTTTCATGCCTTATCAAGTGCTATTATGCATTTAGAAAATGTGCTTTTAGCCCTTGAGACTAACAACTCACCTGAAATTATTTGTTTAGATATAAAAGACGCTTTAAAACAGCTTGGATCTATTTCAGGAACCGACATAACAGAGGACGTCTTGGGCGCAATTTTTTCTAAATTCTGTGTTGGTAAGTAAAACATGACAACAAAAAAACAAAGAGCTGCTTTTGTTCAAAAAATTTTAGATGAAAAATTTCCGAACCCAGACATTCCCCTGGATCACAAAGACCCTTTTACTCTTTTAATAGCCGTTCTGCTCTCAGCGCAATGCACCGATAAAAAAGTCAATGAAGTAACTCCCAAGCTTTTTACATTAGCGTCTACTCCAAAAGCTATGGCTAAACTCTCTTCTCAAGATATTGAAAAAATCATAAAACCCTGTGGGCTTGCCCCAACAAAATCTAAAGCCATTCAAAAGCTATCTAAAATCCTTGTAGAATCCTATAACTCATATGTTCCTGAAACATTAGCAGAGCTTGAACATCTACCAGGAGTAGGACATAAAACAGCATCAGTTGTGCTATGCCAAGCCTTTAAAAAACCTGCTTTCCCCGTGGACACTCACATACATAGGTGCGCTAAAAGGTGGAAATTAAGCTCTGGGAAAAATGTGACTCAAACAGAAAAAGATTTAAAAAAACTTTTCCCGAAAATGTCCTGGATAAAACTTCACCTTCAAATTATCTATTTCGCAAGAAAATACTGTCCTGCAAAAAAACACGTCGTAGAAGATTGCCCCATATGCTTAGGGCTGAAAGACCTTTCCTAGCCTTTGTCCAAAAAGGGCCCTAACTTCCAGCCCCTGTTTAGAATAGAGCTTTAAGTCCTTTTCGAATTCAACCCGATTTTTTTCAAAAAGCATGATGACGCTAGACCCTCCAAACTCAAAAAAACCCTTTTCCTCGCCTTTTTTGATACAGCTATTTTCTTTGAAGGTCTGCTTGATACTTCCAACGAACGTAGCTCCTACTTCAACAAACAGTATTTCGCCAAAATGTTCTGTCTGAATGAGCGTCATCTCTCTTTTGTTTTGCCATAAAATTTTAAGCCGCTTTCTTAAAGCTAAGGGGTTTACTGAATACAAAAAACCGTTAATAAGTTTGGTTTTTTTCGCTATCCCATCACATGGAAAATGAAACCTATGATAATCAGTTGGACAAAGCCTAGCCAAAACTAAAGATCCCTCTTTATATTTTTGGACCAAGCCATCATTTTTCAAAAGTTTTGAAAGATTAAACTTTTGACCCTTAACAAAAAAACCTTGCTGATCTGATAAGTTTTCAACAACCAGATAACGTCCATCAGCTGGCATCACAATAGATTTTGAGTCCCAATCTATAGGTCTTGCACTCGGCTTGAGTTTACGGATAAAAAAATCATTAAAATTTTCAAAACCATTAATTTTTTTTTCAAATTCAGAAACATCTATGTGAAATTTTTCTATAAAAGGCCTAATTTTCTTTTTAGAAAATCTTTGTGTTTGTATCCATCCATAGAATCTAGACATCAAGGAAAGTTTTGAAAGAATAGGTCTAATTAGCTTGGCAAACGCCCTACAAAATCTATTGTTTCCATAGAGAAATTCTAAAAAAATTTGTCCATAAATCTTTTCTTGTTCAACTTTTCCTGAGGTTCGGTCAAAGAAAAAAACCCTGTTTTTCATAGAAGTAGAAATTGCTCCATGCAGAATAAAAATTACCATTTTAATCAATTATGACCTAAAATAGAATGGTAAAAAAAATGTTTGGTGCTCTATAGCTCTCAAAGAAATTCTTACAAAAAAACTTCTTCAATAAAGGTTTGTTTTACAGATGTCAGCTCTCTTAAAAAAACTCTTTGGAACCGCTCAAAGTAGACAATTAAAAAAATATTCAAAACTCGTGAAAGAGGTCAATAGCTTCGACGAGAAATTTCAATCTTTATCAGAAGAGGAGCTTCGCTCTAAGACAGCTGAGCTCAAAAATCGCTACAAACAAGGCGAGTCTCTCGACGCTCTTCTACCAGAAGCCTATGGACTTGTCAAAGTTGCGTGCCGGCAATTAGTAGGTACAGAAGTTGATGTTTCTGGATATTCCCAAAAATGGGACATGGTACCCTATGATGTTCAGATCCTAGGAGCTATTTCTATGCACTATGGAAGTGTATCAGAGATGCAAACTGGAGAAGGTAAAACGCTAACAGCTTCAATGCCCCTTTTTCTAAATTCCTTATCTGGAAAGCCTGTCCACTTAGTCACCGTAAACGATTACTTAGCTCAAAGAGACTGTGAATGGATTGGGGCTATTTTTAGAAAGCTTGGCATCATCGTTAAACCTCTTACATCGCAAACACCTCCACAGGAAAGAAAGGATGTATATCAGGCAGATATCGTCTACGGAACCTCCTCTGAGTTTGGATTCGATTACCTAAGAGACAATTCTATGGCGCATCGTATTGAAGAGCAGTGCCAAAGAGGTCATTTTTTTGCCATCGTTGATGAAATTGATTCTATTTTAATCGACGAAGCTAGGACGCCTCTTATTATTTCAGGGCCTTCAAATGCCTCAACACAAATGTATGACACTTTGAAAGATCCCGTAAGTTATATCGTGAAAAAGCAAAGAGATCTTTGTAACAAGTTGGCGTCTGAATCAAAAAAAGTATTGGACAACCTTGGAAGTCTAAAAGAATACACAGCTGATGAGAGCAAACCAAAGCTATCTAAAGATCAAAATGAACAACTTCAAACTGCCCTTAGAAACCTTTGGCTTGTCAGCAAAGGAACTCCTCAAAATAAGCTTCTAAAAAGGGTTAAAGAACATCCCGATATTAGAGCTGATCTTGAGAAAATAGAAACCTATTTCCATGCTGAACCTAATAAAGAAGAAAGACAGGACATCCTCTCTGAGCTATATATCATCATCGAAGAGCGTTCTAGCGAATACGAATTGACAGACAAAGGTATACAAACCTGGTCTACTTACCAAAATTCCCCAGATGCCGCGAATGATTTTGTCATGCTAGACTTGGGAGAAGAATATGCTCGCATCGATGACAATCAAGAGTTTTCTGAAGAAGATAAAATGGCTGAAAAAGTTCGAGTTCGAGAAGAAGATGCAAAGCGTAAAGAAAGGGCTCACAACTTAAGACAGCTCTTTAGAGCTCACCTTCTTATGGAAAAAGATATCGACTATATCATCGAAGATCGAAAGATTGTGATTATCGACGAAAATACAGGGCGACCTCAACCTGGAAGAAGATTCTCTGATGGTCTGCATCAAGCTATTGAAGCAAAGGAAAGCTGCCCTATTCAGCAAGAAACTCAAACTTACGCTACGATTACTTTGCAAAATTACTTTAGAATGTACGACAAGTTAGCCGGCATGACAGGTACTGCTATGACAGAGGCTAATGAGTTAAAGCAAATATACAAGATTGATGTTTTAGAAATTCCAACTCACAGAAAGTGCGTTCGTCAAGATCTTAACGATGAAATTTATATGACAGAGCGTGAAAAATATAACGCTATTGTCAAAGACATCACCGAAATCCACTCTAAAGGACAAGCGATTCTAATAGGAACGGAGTCTGTTGAAGTTTCTGAAAAACTCTCCAGAATTTTAAAACAGAACAAACTTCCTCATACGATCTTAAACGCTAAAAACCACGCAAAAGAAGCAGAGATTATTGCTGATGCTGGGAAAAAAGGAGCCATAACAGTGGCAACCAACATGGCAGGGCGTGGAACAGATATTAAATTAGATACAGAGGTCGCTCAAAATGGAGGCCTTTATGTCATTGGTACGACAAGGCACCAATCAAGAAGAATCGATAGACAGTTAAGAGGTCGTTGCGCTAGACAAGGAGATCCGGGCGCTTCGAAATTCTATGTCTCTTTTGAAGACTCTTTAATGAGGCTTTTTGCGTCTCCAAAGTTAACCATGTTTTTACAGAAGTTTAGACCTCCTGAAGGAGAGCCAATTTCTGCTCCGATTCTTAATAAATCTATAGAAACTGCTCAGAAAAGAGTTGAGCAAAGAAACTATGCCATTCGAAAACACACTCTTGAATATGACGATGTCATGAATAAGCAGCGGCAAGAAATATACGCCTTTAGAAACGAGATCCTGTCTACAGATGATCCGATTTCAATCTGCTATGGCATTATCGAAAACATGAGTGAGATGAATGCAGAAAAATTCTTTACCTCGAGATCCGATGAATTTGGTTGGGACGCTAGAGGATTTGCAGATTGGATTATCAGCAACTTCCCGGTTTCTGCCGAAGCTAAAGAGTTTGATAATGACGATATTACAATCGAAGAGATCAAACAAACAGCTTCAAAAAGAATTTTAGATGCCTTTAAAAAGAAGCTTGATCATCAAGTAGATATCATTGCGCACATACAAAAATCTGCTCAACGAGACATTGAGCCAATTTCTGTGATCAAAGACATTGTTAGAAGCGTATTAATAGCCAATATAGACAGACACTGGCAAGAGCACTTGTTAGCTATTGATCATCTAAGAACTGAAGTGAACTTACGAGTTGTTGGGCAAAAAGACCCTCTACAAGAGTTTAAACATGAAGCGTTTTATCTCTTTGATCAGTTCACAACAACTGTTCGAGAAGAAATAGCTCATGCTCTTTATAAATTCGAGATGATGCCCCCTCAAGAACAACCTCTACATGAATCTATCTCGTCTTTACAAAGTAGAAACTATCCAAGATTTTACTCTGAAGAAAGTGAAGTAGAAGTCGAGTCAGAACTAAAGCTCATTAAAAGTTAGTATGAAGAGGGACTTTTAGTCCCTTTCTTCTTCAAATTCTTTAGCTCCCCTAAGAAGCTTCCAGCCAAAAGCTAGAAGTGGGGTAGATAAGATGCAATATATGAACCAAAAATGACTGTTCCACTCAAGTGTTAAAACGCCTCTATCTGAGAAGAAAAACAAAAGCAAACCAAGCGTCATCAAATTCATACCAAGCGAAAGAAATAAAAGAGGCCAAACACCCGGCTCTGATTTAACGTCTCTTTCAAAGCTTTCCTCATCCTCAAACTGATAAGATCGGTCCATCTCATCATCCACGTCTTCTTCGTACATAGACTCTTCTTGAGTTTCATAACTCGGAATCCCAAGCGATGATCTTGTTGGACTATAAGGAGGATTATAAAGATTAGAAAGCTGCTTTTCAGAAGCAGGGCCATCATCTAATGATTTTAGATCCTCGATGAGGTTGCTTCCACAAAAAGGACAAAACTGAGCCTCGACACTAACGTGCCCGTCGCAGTTCCAACACATTTTAGATGTATGATTTGCTATATCCATGAAATATTAAGCCTCTCCGGAGACCTCAGCATATGTTTTTAACACAATAAATCCAAGGAAGATATCCCCATTAGACAGATATCCTCATAAGTGGACAGATATCATATGAGTTTGTAATTAGAAAGATTTTTTTCTACTTTAGTTTGATCTCTTTATCTCCAACTCTCAGCCCAGTAATGAATTGCAAAAGTTTCCGGAATGCAAAAGCTTCTTATTTGACTATCTAAAAGAACTCCCTTCCGATAGTCAAATCGATAACTATTCGGGAGAGGATGGAAATATCTCGTTGGATAAATCATGTAATTTTTAGGTGATTTTTTCAAAGACCTACACAAACTACGAGTCAAAAGGAAGGGCCCTGTTTGATACCATGGATTATTTAGTTGATTAGCCTTTATACCCTTCAACTTGTCTAAAAGATCTTTTATTGCAGGGTGGCCTGGGATGACACCTATGACAGAGTTTGCAATATATGTCTGATCTCCTAGGGATGTGAAAAAACTATGAGCATTAACTAAAACATCTAAAGGCCTGATGCACTCAAAATCGATATCAACATAGACACCCCCAAATTGATAAAGGATTTCATAGCGAAGTATATCTGCTTTTGCTCCAATAGAAGCTACTTGATTGAATGCCTTACGACACATCGTAAACTTAAAATTCTCTAAGTCTTGATCGGTCCAAAGCTTGTATTCCCAATCTGGATGCTTTTTCTTCCAAGTCTCTATTAACCCTTGGAATTTCTTCGGCAAAGGTCCTCCTATCCAAATCTGGTGGAGTTTTTTTGGAATTCGCTTATGAGCCTCTGGTGCAATTTCGAAATGATTTGTTTCAAAAAGTTTTTTCACAAAATGACAGAGTTTGTTTGCTTTTGAGTTGCTATACTCACTTTCCATAGACTGCTCAAAACATGTAAATGATAGGCAACTTACTGAAAAAAATCCCAAAATTCTAAATATTTTTTTGTTTTTTGAATCTTTCTTCTCTATAAAATGCGTCATAAGTTTGTAATGCTAGAAATTCAATTTTTGCTTATCCTTAAAGGTTGAATCATATGGATAGAGAAGATGAAAAATAAAGATAATTTTGACATTGTTGTTATAGGAGCTGGCCCAGGGGGTTACGTTGCAGCTATAAAAGCTGCTCTAAAAGGGAAAAAAGTCGCCCTTATTGAAAAAAGTCACCTTGGGGGAACGTGTTTAAATGTCGGGTGCATTCCGACTAAAACTCTCATTGCAAATGCTCAAATTTTAGAAAAAATTGCAAAAGCTTCTCAATTTGGTATCAATATTAAAGACTACTCTTTTGATTATTCCAAAATGAAAGAGAGAAAAGACAATGTTGTTGAGACCATTAGAAAAAGCTTAGGCTCTTTATTAAAAAGCCACGGCATCCATGTTTTTTTTGGTGGTGCAAAATTTTTATCTCCTAAAGAAATTAAAATATCCGGTGAAGAAAAAAAGGTTCTTAAAGGTGATAAAATCATTATTGCTACAGGATCCACAACCCTGGATATAAAAGCATTTCCATGCGACCATAAAAACATCTTAAACTCTACCTCTATCTTAGAGATGAGCTCACTTCCAAAATCACTTATTGTCGTCGGAGGAGGTTATATTGGCTCCGAATTTGCATCGCTTTTTGCAGAAATGGGAGTCAAGGTGACAATTTTAGAGGCTTTGGATTCTATCGTTAAGGCTCAAGGCGCTTCTATCTCCAATTTCCTAACAAAAAAGTTTAAAGACAAAGGCATCTCGATCAAGACATCAGTGAAAGTCTCCTCTATTGAGTCTTTTGAAAATAGCGCTACCGTTCACTTAGAAAATGGAGATACTTTATCTGCAGATAAAGTATTAATCTCTATTGGTAGAAAAATAGTATCTGACAACTTAGACATTACAAAAGCTGGGCTTAAAACAAATGCAAATGGTTCAATCGATGTCGATGAAAGAATGCAAACAGAAGTTCCTGGGATTTATGCAATTGGAGATGTTACAGGAAAAGCTATGCTAGCTCATGTAGCTTCCCATCAAGGTATAGTAGCTGCCACCAATGCTACAGGTGGAAATGCCCTTATGCACTATCATGCAGTTCCTGCTGTTATTTTCACTTTACCTGAAGTTGCAGTTGTTGGAATGACTTTAGAAGAAGCCCTACAAAAAAATTATAAAGCAAAAGCTGGCGCATTTCCTTTTCAAGCACTTGGAAAATCCCAAGCTACCATGGATACGGAAGGATTTGCTCAAGTGATCTTTGATGAAGACACACACGAGATCTTAGGTGCACAAGTTATCGGTCACGACGCCTCAGCGCTTATAGGAGAGATGGCACTAGCCATTCAAAATGAATTAACTTTGGAGTGTATCACAGAAACCATTCACGCTCACCCAACCGTTGCAGAGGCGTGGCTTGAAGCTGCTTTGATAGCAAATGATACCCCCATCCACTTTCCACCAAAACTTAAAAAATGAGAAAGCTATGACACAAGAGCTTTTCGATATCAAGCCCAAGATAAAAAAGAACAAACTTCCAGAAAACCCAGATGACAACTCATCGCCTAACCTTAAGCTCGGTCGCTTTCCTAAATGGCTCCATCGAAAACTTCCTGAAGGCGGCAAACTTTTTAAGACAAACACTATTATTGATAAATATCAGCTAAACACTGTTTGTGAAGAAGCAAAATGCCCAAACAGACTTGAATGCTACTCTAAAAAAACAGCTACTTTTCTAGCGCTTGGTAAAACTTGTACAAGAGCATGCGGATTCTGTGAAATCGATTTTGCGAAAAACCCCAAAGCGCCTGATGAAGACGAGCCTGCTCGCATTGCCCTATCTGCAAAAGAACTTGGTCTTAAACATGTCGTTATTACCATGGTTGCTAGAGATGACCTACCAGACCAAGGCGCTATGCATATTGCTAAAATTATCGATGCTATTCATGAAGAAATGCCAGAGGCAACAACAGAAGTTTTAACTTCTGATTTTTCAGGTAATAAGGAAGCTTTAGACCTTTTAGTAACAAGAGATATTGATGTTTTCAACCACAACTTAGAAACAGTTAAAAGACTAACACCAAAGGTAAGACACAAAGCGACTTATGAGAGAACCCTCGAAGTTCTCAGCTATATGAAAAATAGCAGCTTTAAAGGACTCATTAAGTCTGGAATTATGGTCGGTCTAGGAGAAACTATTGAAGAGGTTGAGCAAGCATTAAAAGATTTAAAAGAAGCTGGCTGTGATATTGTCACTATTGGTCATTACCTTCAGGCTTCAAGGTTAAAAATCCCCGTAAAGAAATTTGTGAGCCCAGAGGAATTTAAACATTTTGAAACCTTTGGTCATAGCATAGGCATCTCAAATGTTTACTCAGGTCCCTTTGTCAGATCAAGCTATAATGCAGACCTACTTCAATCACTAACACACGAAAAAAAACTAAAGCAAAAATCATGATGGATCAACTTTCAATTCCTTCTGTCGATACTATTGATATCGAAATTCTTATGCACCGCGATGCTCATTTCTCTGGAAATTTCAGTATCATGCTCGAATATTACGAGAATGAAGGAGTTGGCACCCTTCCTGATTTTTCTATCAAGCGGATTAAAAACCTTCTAAAACATGAAGAAACCTTAGGAGAAAATCTATCCGAAAAACTTCTTCCAGATTCCGCGAAACATGCCGTAGAAAAAGCTAAAAAGACTTACATAGAACTACGCAAAGTCTATGAGGACAAAAAGCCAAACCCTGTTGCTATGGCAATAAGCGATTTGATACTGACCGAGGATGAATACCCTGAAAAGGAAATTAAACAACTTGTTTCTTTACAAAAAGATTCTGTAAAGCCCCTCATTGAACTTTTAAAAACAGATACATTTTACGATCCTCTTTATCCAGGTTACGGAAGATCTCCTTTATTTGCAGCGGATGCTCTAGGAGATTTGCAGGATGAAAAAGCCATACCAGCTTTATTTGAAGCCCTTTCCCAGGATAATTTCTTCACAGATGAGGCTATGATACAAAATCTAGCTAAGTTCAAAAAAAAGGGAGAGGAGTTTCTCCTTAAACGACTTTGTGCTAAGCCTATTTCAAGAGATAACGAAAGAGCTATTATGGCTCTAATTGCTTTTGAAAAAAGCCCTTCTTTATCAATAGCGTGTTTACATCTACTAGAAGATGAAGATTTTAGAGCAGATCAGTTATTATGTTCTTATCTAGTCCTAGGTTGCGCTAACCTCCAAGAGAAGGAAGACATTAAACTTTTCAAAGAGCTAAAACAAAAACTACCTAAAAAAGCTTTTTTAGAATTCGATTTAATAGCTAAATCATTATAAAAATAATTTAAATCCACTAGATATTAAATTCTTTGTTTTTTATAAACGGAATTAAGAAGTAATAACCAATATTACATAATAATTCCCATGCCAACAAATCCACATAAAATTCGCCTATCATTAGCAGATGAGGTAGCCTCAATTATTTTGGCAGGCGGTCAAGGAACAAGGCTCTTCCCTCTAACAAAACATCGCTGTAAACCAGCGGTTAGTTTTGGAGGGAGATATAAACTCATCGACATTCCCCTTTCAAATTCTCTAAACTCTGGAATCTCAACGATTTTTGTTATTTCACAGTATTTTTCATCAGGGCTGAACTCTCATATTAATAGCGCTTTTAAATTAGATGACATCCACAGAGGTGGCATTGAGTTTCTATTTCCAGATGAAAACACTGAAGGAAAAATTTGGTACGAGGGAACTGCAGATTCTGTTCGGAAAAATCTACATATATTTAAAGAGTGTGACTGTCAGTATTTTATGATTTTATCAGGCGATCAGCTATATAACATGAATCTTTTTGAAATGCTTCAGTTCTCAAAAGAAAAAAATGCTGATCTATGTATTGCAACGCTTCCTATTGAAAAAAATGAAGCTACACGAATGGGGCTATTGAAACTTGATGACTCAAACAAAATTGTCGATTTTGTTGAAAAGCCTCAAGAAGAAGATATACTATCAGACTTTTCAATTCCAAATAGCTCCCCTACAAAGTATTTAGCTTCTATGGGAATTTATCTTTTTAAAAAAGAGGTTCTCATCTCCTTACTAGAATCCACTACAGAAATGGATTTTGGAAAAGATTTAATTCCTAACATCATAAAAGAAAAATCCGCATATTCATATTGCTATGATGGTTACTGGGAAGACATTGGAACAATCTCTGCTTTTTATCAAGCGAACCTAGCCCTGACAAGAAACGATTTAGGGCTAGAGCTCTATGATGAAACTTTACCAATTTATGCAAAAAACATTCACCTTCCAAGTGCTAGGATTCATAAAGCTGACCTGCAACACTCTATTGTGTCTCAAGGTTCAATCATAGAAGAAGCAACGCTAAACAACTGTTTATTAGGGCCTAGATGTCATGTCAAAAAGGGAAGTGTTTTGAAAAACACTATAGTCCTTGGCAACCAATTTTATACCCCACCGACTTCAATGCAATCAAAGCTTCCTTCTTCTTTTTCAATTGGTGAAAATTGTCACATCGAAAAAGCTATTATCGATGAACATGTCTCAATCGGCAACAATGTCAAACTCATAAATGAAAAAAATTTAGACCATTTTGATGGTGATGGTTTTTATATACGAGATGGTATCATCGTCATAACATCTGGTACAACTCTTCCCGATAATTTCTCTCTTTAATTAGCAAAAAAAATCAATTATGCTGTGATTTTTCAACTGGGAATAAATCATGAATATCTGGGCACTAGCTGATTTTCATCTATCTTTTGGAACAAAAAACAAGAGCATGGAAGCTTTTGGAAAAGATTGGACAAATTGGACAACCAAAATTAAAAACAATTGTGAACGATTGGTCAAAGATGACGATGTCTTACTCATCGCTGGGGATATTTCCTGGGCCATGAAGCTTCCTCAGGCAATCGTTGATCTTGAATGGATAGACTCTTTGCCTGGCAGAAAAATTATCTCTAAAGGAAATCATGACCACTGGTGGCCCTCTGCTAAAAAACTCAAAGACACTCTACCACCATCTATTCAAGCTCTCTGTGGAAATGCAATCGATATCAACGAAAACATCTCAATAGCTGGCACTAGACTCTGGGACTCAAGTGAGTATAATTTTAATGAAGTGATCGATTTTAAAGACAATCCTTTAGAAAAGACTTCCTCTATATCTGAATCGGAAAAAAAAGAGCTCGATAGCAAAATATTTGATCGTGAATTTTTAAGGCTGGAAACTAGTTTAAAATTATTAAACCCTCATGCAAAAGTAAAAATCGTTCAGCTTCACTATCCCCCCATTGGATTAGATTTACATAAATCTAAAGTTCATTTCCTTTTAAAAGACTATGATATAACTCACTGTATCTTTGGCCATCTGCACTCTTTAAAGACAAATAAGAGGCTTTTTGGAAGCGTCGATGGAATTTCATACCATCTTACATCTTGTGATTATCTAAATTTTGTCCCAGAAAAAATTTACAGTGACATTGCTTAAGAAGGAACTGAAGAGACGATTTCTTTAACTTTCAAAAGATCCTCATCTGCCATGTTTATCTCAACTGTTTCAGATATTTGGGCTCGTTTTTCTATAATTTTTTGGACCAAGATCTCTTCATCATCACAGTCTAAACTGTTTAGATAGTTCAAACAAATATGAAGTAGCTCTTTAAAATCGCTTTCCGTCTGAACTAAGTGCACGGCAATTTCAAATACGTGATAGAATAGGGGAACCTCTTCTGTATACGTTAAATATCTCAAGGCTTCATAGATCAGATCTAGATCTGGCTGATCTTGTATATCTTCCAAAAGATGTTGCATCATCACGGTAGCTTCTTTGGGATCGGCAATGGCAACTAATCTAACCCTTAGAAATTCAAACCAATTGACGTTTTCAACGTATTCATAATAGCCATCAACGAGCTCTGATGCGTATATCGCATTTCCTTTGTCTATTTGGAAAGATGCAAATTCGTAGAGTGCGTCTTCTAAATTATGAGCCAAATATGCTGAAACTAACTCGAACATTTCTTTTGGGTTCTCCCCTTCATCGACGCTTTGATCTAAAATATCTTCAAGATCTTTAAGCATTTCCAAAAGTTCCCCTTCGTCGCCGAGTCGTTCGAATGCTTCGAGTTGATAATCTAGGCTATCACAGAAAATTGAAAGTGATTCTTTATCTTTACAAAGTCTTCTCCAAAGCTCAAAAATCACTAAATAGGTTCTATTCGAGATCTCTTCGTCTTTGATTTGGCTTAAAAGAGTTTCATGAAAATCTTCTGGGGAGTCAAATCCTTCTGTAAGTTCTAAAAAAGCATCTAAATCAAAACTTACTCCGAGTGATTCAAGCTCTTTGACTAGCTCGGAGATTTTTAATCCCCTGTAATCTTTAGTTTCCCAATCTTTTACATCTTTGACATCTTCATCTGAAAGACCAAGTAAAAGTAAGTTGTAATAAGCTCGTCCTAAAAACACCATGAAGCATCATCCCAAAAAAAAACTCAAAAATATCCACTTTATTAAATGAGTAGCCAAAAAAAATTACAATTAAATTATTATAATTATCTAGCCAATATAATCTCTAATAACCCATTTCGTCAACTCCGTATAAATAACCAACGAAAAAACGAGGCTACCATTTCACATTTTCATAATAAAAAAACTAAATTTTTTGTTATGCTTACCACCTATGAAAGAGAAACTCCTTAAAAAAAAATCCCTACCGATGATTATGTTAGAATTGATTCTAGCTGTCGCCTTGATTGGAATTTCTTCAGGGGTGATCATTGGTACACCTTCAAAAGTTTTCACAAAAGAGCTTTCTTTACTCTACGAATTAGAAATTGAAAGAGAATCCGAAAATCTCTTTGCGAATCTATTAATCGATTTAAAAAATCGTCATAATTTTGACAGTCTTTCTTCAGAGAAAAAAATTTACCCATTGCACCCCATTACCCTTAATATCGGGGATCTTGCTAACCAAAAGATCGGTCTCTCTTACAAACTGTGGGCAAGGTCAACAAAAGAAAGTAATAATCAAACGTTTTATAAATTGATGGGGTTCCAGGTTCTTGCAGACACATCTCTTCTGAAACCCAAATTCAAACTCAAACCACCCACTTTTACATTTTTGGTAAGACGGTCCTCTAGAAAGTCTCTCCACCCTAAAGCTGAAACACTTTGATAATAATTTCTTCTTCTTTTAACGTTTTCTCTACCAACAGTTTCGAATATTGACAAAAAGAGAACGCATTATCATGAAATATGTTTTAAGCATTGCAACGATTTTTTTAGCATTTATAAGCCCCTTTCTAAATGCAGAGACCTTTGAGAAAAAACAACTTATTGAAGAATCGGTTCACTATCCCTTTATTATTCTTCCTGAGAAAGAATTAAACGATCTAGAGCTTCTTCTAGATGGAACCTTTTCGCCACTTGAAGGTTTCATGAATCAAAATGATTATGAAAATGTCTTAAATCACTGTCGTCTATCAAATGGAGTGCTCTGGCCTGTTCCAATCACACTAGCTATCGAGCCTTCAACTCTCGAGAACTATCAGTCAGCAAAGTATATCACCCTTAGAGACCCCCAAAACACTCCTTTAGCTATTTTAGAAGTTGATGATATCTATAAACCAGATCTACTAGATGAATGCAAAAAGCTATTAGGAACAACGGAGAAAAAACACCCCTATGTAAAAACATTAACTCAGAGAAAGAGCTGCTATTACATCGGCGGTAAATTAAGAAAAATCCAAACACCTAGACATTTTGATTTCCAAGACGAGCGTTTATCACCCGATGAAATAAAAAATTATTTCCAAAAGAATTCTTGGGATAATGTTTTAGGGCTCAGTACAAAAGACCCTCTTCACAAACCACACATCAATTTGTTTTTAGATTCATCTAGGCAAACAAACACAAAGTTATTTTTACAAACAATTGTTGGTAACAATGAAGAAGTAGACATTGACTACCCTACCAAAGTGCGATGTATTCAAAAACTATTAGCTCACTTTCCTAAAGGAAGCATCAAACTCAGCCTTCTTCCCCTTTTTTCGAGGCAAGCTGGTCCAAGAGAAGCTCTTCTACATGCAATTATCAAAAAAAATTATGGATGCACCCATTTTTTAGTTAGTGAACACCACGCAAGTCCTAAAACAAATAATTCTCAAGGGCTACCGTTTTATGAAAAAAAAGAAGCTCAAAAATTTGTTGAGAGCTATGAACAAGAGCTAGGCCTAGAAGTTTTACCAGAAACTAGACGTGTTTTTTCTAAGGATTTAGGCAGTTATATACCAGTAGACCACCTATCTGATGGTAGCTCCTACGAAGATTTGGATAATGAGGGATTAAAAGAGGCTCTATTAAATAATAGTACTATCCCTTCATGGTTCACTTTCCCAGAAATTGTTGAAGAGCTTAAATCCAGCTATGAAAAACACGAAGGGATTTGCATCTACTTCACAGGCCTTTCAGGATCTGGAAAATCCACTCTATCTAATGCCCTTCGATCGAAATTACAATCATTAGACCCTTTAAAAAGAGATATCACAGTCTTAGACGGAGATATTATCAGAGAAAATTTATCCAAAGGTCTCGGCTTCTCTAAACAAGACCGGTCAATAAACGTCCAAAGAATAGGATTTGTGGCATCGCTCATTGTTAAAAATGGAGGGATTTGCCTCTGCGCAAATATCGCCCCATATGAAAATGATCGTATTATT
Organism: Chlamydiia bacterium; assembly: GCA_030427725.1. Taxonomy (GTDB): domain Bacteria; phylum Chlamydiota; class Chlamydiia; order Chlamydiales; genus JAUICV01. Next base: position 180,799 of record JAUICV010000002.1, read on the forward strand.
AACAAAAATTTAATCTCTCAGTATGGACCATACATCGAAGTGTTTGTAGATACACCCATAGAAGTTTGTGAAAGTCGTGATGCCAAGGGTCTTTACAAACTCGCTAGAGAAGGTGTTATCAAGGAGTTTACTGGAATTAGTGATCCTTTTGAAAAACCTTCAAATGGAGTGATAAGAATTGATGGAAGCAAGCCTATTGAGGAGCTTTTAGATCAACTGTTAGAAGTTATTAGAGAAAAGACCCTACTCGATTAAAAAGTCTATTTGCTGGTATCCTTAAGAGGATATTTTGTAAGTGATACCAGCTATGAAACTAAAAAAGACTAGAAAACATCCTCTGACCCTTCTTGAGATTTTACTGTCTTTATCTTTAGTTTCTTTTTTGCTTTTTTTCTTTCTTGGCCATTTAAAGACCTCAGTAAAACTAAAAGCCTCTTTAGCGAAAGCCCAAGCCATTGTGTATGAAAGACACTTCCTTCACCAAAGACTTGGTACACTTTTTTCTAAGATAGAAAAAGCCTTGGTAAATTTCCCTGATGAAAGAGAGAGTTTTTTTTGCACAGACGAAGAAAACCCTAATACAATCCATTTCATCTATGATGCTGGTGTTGATCCTGAAAAAACCTTCAGTGGAGCTATTCGATCTAAACTTTTTCTTACAAAAGACGGAACTTTGAAACTTGAACATCAACCTCTTAGTTTAATTCATACCGGGAGTAGAGAGGAAATCCTTTTAAGGCATGTCTCTTCCATGAGTTGTGAATTTTATTCTATGCCTACTCCTCATGACAAAGATGAATCTAAAATCTCTCTTGGTTATGACAAGCACCTCCATTGGCTAAAGACAAACAAAGAGCTTCCAGCAATTTTACAGCTTCACCTAACCTATACACCTAAACAAAGCTTAGAAACTCAAACTCTAACGTTTAGTTTTTTTATTAACTCTAAGCTTAAAGAAATTGTTTATGAGGGTTAATTAATGAATGTTTTACCTTTTGTCTCGATTTTTTTGATCGTTATTGCCTTATTTTCTGTATCTTCTCTCAAAGATTATAAACTATCTCTTTCAAAGAAAAAAATTCTGACAGGATCCCTCCAGGTTGAAAGGCTCTTACGAAATAAGCTTTATGAAAAAACGTACAAAAGAGTTCCTGAAAAAAATTTAAAAGAAATAGACCCTACTAAAGCTTTAACAAGAGCTCCTTCAACAAAAAACAAATCTTCTCGTACTTTTTCTAGAGAAGAACCTAGGCGATTTGTAAAATTTGGACTTCTTCTTCTACTGGAGCAAGAGCATCCTGAGCTAGAAGCTTTGTATGCAAAAGTAATATCAAGACTTTATCAAAACCACGAACGCTTTACTAAAGTAAATTTTAGTAAACTTTTAAAGGAAATGATTTCATCTGGCAAAGATACTTTAGAGTTAAAATCCATCGAAGATATCTCATTTTTGGACCTTTATCCAAAGGATTCAGTTTTAGCAAAAGCGTATTACAAAATGCTAAGTGGAACACATGAATATCTTCTTGGCAAACCCTTTGGATATCCTGCTCTTACTGAGATTTTTTCGCTTGATAAGACAGAACAAAAACCTATAGCCTTTGGAGGACTTAATAGTTTTTTTCTAGAAACGTTTTTTGGCTCAGAGGCTGCACTTGCTATTTTAGATAAAGAAAAAAGTGAGCAAGAGCAGACCCAGGGTAAAAGACAAACCCTAAACGAAAGTCAACTTAAGACAATCTTGCATGAAAAGCTTCCCAGCTCTTTGGAAGGAGATAAGTTAATTGAATATTTTTACTTCGAAAAGCCCACTATCGGAAAATTAGACACAGTATGTTTCGATAAAGACACGCATATTAAAGCCTCCAAGCCCCATCTCTAAAAGGTAACTAACTTTTTAGTCATCCTTGGTCTCACGTACTCTATCAAAAATTGAATTGGCAAGTTTCTGATCAAAGAATTGATAATCCCGCATCCTTTTAAACTGCTCTACATTTATAGAGGACGTTCCTGCAATATTTCCAAGTATCTCAGCAGAAATGGAAAAATGAGAGACAGGTCTCACCAAAAAATCCATATAAGACATCTTCGAAAGATCCTTCAGAGGCTCACTCAACTTTGTTGCATATTGATACTTAATATTATGTGACGATTTCCCTGAAACTCCAGACATAATCTTTTCAACAAAATCTTTAGTCAAAGAATCAGAAAAGAAAAATACTGTTACAGGGAGATCTTTTGGAATTTTTTTCAGGATTTTCAGAAGGTTGAATTGATAAAACTTGTAACTTTTAAATCTTGCTTTACAATTTTTTTTTACTCGAGGACTGTCAAAGTCTCCCCCTTCTCTAAAATGAACACCTATATTCACTGTTGATCGAAACTTTTTTTCTAGAGGGTCACTCTCTTTGATAAACCTAAATTTTTTTTGCAAAAACCTGTAAAAATGTCCTCTTGTTTGTATTTCATCCAAGACTGTTTTATTACTTCCTTCAAAGGCTTCGCCCATGGCTAGCACAAAGGTAGGGCGGAACACTATTGTTTTTCCACACTTACACTTAGAAGCTTTTGATAACAAATCAATATTTTTACCATTTAACCATATATGGGGAAGATGCTGAATATTTTCCCTCTGTTGTGAAGGAAAATGTTTGTAGAAAACCTCAGGAAGATATGTCTCGTTACATATAATAGCTCTCGCTTGATAGTTATATGCCAAAGACAAACTCGCTAAAAGAGAGATAAGTCTATCTCCAAGTCGCCCCCCTCCTCTACTAACAATCATAGGATCACATGCCACAACCAACTCTGCACACACTAACATCAATAAAAATTTTCTAAGCATATCAACCCTGTTATGGAATTAAACTCTAATATCTATTGTTAAAATTGAGCCCTTGGGTAAATTATCCTCAACATGAACCGTGCCTCCATGCTTCGTTACGATAGTCTTTACTAGGGATAAACCAAGTCCGGCCCCACCTAACTTCCTGGAAGCTACTTTATCAACAGTTGCAAATCGATCAAAGATATGTTTTTGATATTCTTTCGGGATCCCTTCTCCCTCATCCGCAATGTTGAGCTCTAATTTTCCTTCGTTGATCTTAAAACTAACTTTGATTTTAGCTGGAGACTCTGAATATTTCACGGCATTTTGAAGAAGATTCATAATAGCTAGCTCCAAAAGATCTGGGTCCGCAATAAATTCTGACTGCTTTGATTTTTGCTCTATAGAAAACTGAACCTCTGGGTAAAGAGAAAGCAAGTTATGCTGGCAGTGCTCAATCAACACCTTTAAATCAAAAACCTTTTTCTGAGGCTTTGATAGATGGTCCAAATCAGTCAGAAGCAAAAGATTTTTTACAATCTTATCCATCCTATGACAGGACTTTAAAACTTTCTCACAGATTCCTTCCAACATATCTTCAGAAATCTCAGGAAGATCTCTCAAGGTTTCGATAAAACCTTTAATAATTGTAATAGGAGTTCGAAGTTCATGAGAAGCGTTTGAGATGAATTCTTTCCCCATGACGACTTGCTTTTGATCTTCTGCTATACCTTTTATGATGAGAGTGTAGTACTTTTCATCCTCAATTGGAGAAATAACAACCTCGAAAAGTTCTTTTGGATTATCTCCTGAGTATTTTTCTCTAATCAAACTTTTGTACTGATAAGATCTATTTAGCTTTTTCTTTAAAAAGTCAAAAAGTTCTAAATTTCTTTTCGGCTCTATCTCATAAAATGACCCCTTGTAAAGCTTTGAAACCCCAAAAAGTTTAGTAAAGGAACTATTACTTCCCTCTATCATTAATCGTTTGTTTAAAATAAGGCCTGAATCATCAAAGAGCTCGAGAAGTTCTTGATGAGTTTCCCCTTTATACTTCGACCGAGTTTTTCTTTTCATTAAAGACAAAACTCCCCACCCAAAGAGCCCTCCTAGAAACAAAACCCACTTTATCAATAAACCGCTAGTTTGAGATATCATCAATTCTGGAAAAATAATCAGAAGGATCCCAGCGATGACAAAAGCTAAAAAGACAATCAAAAAAAGAACCTATTTTTCTTATAAACTTTCCAAGGAAGTTTACAAAAAGACTTCGTTTTTTAATAGATTTGCTCATAAAAAACATATCTTCTGAAGCAAGATTTTTTAGCGTATATTTTGAAAAAATCAGCGCTGGTCACCTTTTAGGGACTGTAATTTGTAAATAGACAGCTTATCTGTAAATCCTTTTATATCGATATTTTCCAGCGGCTCAGCTTCGATAACTTTATTGACCTCAGCATCATCAAAGACTTGCTTGGAAAGATAAATTTCCGTTGGCTTCGCTAAAGAGCACAGCCTAGACCCTAGATTCACATTCGACCCTAATACTGTATAATTGAGTCTATTTTCAGCGCCCATATTCCCAACAACCATGTTCCCTTTGTGGATGCCTATTCCCATTTCGATTTTAGGCAAATTGGCACTGACTCTTTCATTATTCCACTGCTTTAAGACCGCTTGAACTTCTACAGCACACTTAATTGCATGAAGGCAGCTCTCTGGCTTTGAAATAGGTGCTCCAAAAAGAGCCATAACTTCATCTCCTACGTATTTGTCGATAACGCCGCCATATTTATCAACAACAGTAGACACTTTTGTCATGCATTCATTTAGAAGTGTAATCACCTCTTGTGGGCTCATCTTTTCTGTTAAGCTTGTAAATCCTCTGATATCTGCAAAAAATACTGTGACGTCCCTTTCCTCTCCACCAAGATGTGTATCGCCTTTTAAGATTGCATCTGCAATTTCTTGAGAAACCACTTTGTTAAGGACTCCTCTAACTCTTTCTTTTTCTTTCAGTCCTTTAACCATTTCAGAAAATGACTGATATAAAACATCAACTTCATTGCGTTTTGAGATTCTTTTAAGCTCTGGGATATTGACTTTGTCTAAGTTGCCTTCTTTTACAAAATGTGTTGCTTGAGCGAGCACTGAGATAGGTTTTGTAACTCTTCGAGCTATTTGTGATAACACAAGCAGCACTATGACAAGCGCTATAAGAGCGCTTAGTCTCATTTGCATTGAAACTTGAGAAATTAAATCTTTAGCATCTGAGGTCAAAGACCTTACCAAACCAAACTCTTCTTCCATAGGAGTTAGTGTAAAAAAGTGAAAATCCAACCCTTCTAAGGGCGTCATATGGATAAAATAATAATGTGCCCCCTCCAGATCTATCTCTCCAGATCTACTTGACAACATCCTTCTTATATCGTGTTTATCAAAAAGGCTCGTGCTCATTTTTTGACCATCTTGGCTATAAGCACTGACAAGGTGGTCTTTTGAAATAAAGGCAGACACCTTATGTGTTGATAAAGAAAGATCCTTTAAAATATTCCCTCCATTTATCCCTACAGTTAAATCAGAGACCCCTTCTTTTCCTTTGATGGAAAGTGTATTCCCAAAAAACAGCTCTTCTTCCTTTTTAGAAAGAAACGCAGCTAGTGTATGCTCAAAATGATCGCTTCCACTAGATTCTTGTAAAGATGTAAAAGGTTGCTTATCAAACACCTGATCATTATATAGCACAGACGCTTGCTTTTGACCGGCCTGTTGTCTAGCAAAACCCACTGGAGCTAAGTCGCTGAAAGGATCGTACTCAAAAGGACCTGAAGAAACTAAAATAGATAAGCCCCATATCATTCCAATCTGATCGTATCTAGAAATAAATTTTTGTAACTCTATCTCTTCTTTTCTTTGTTTTTCCTCACTTTCGGGAGCAATCAAATACTGATAAGAGCGCTGTAATAAAGCTGGATCTTTTTTCAATGCAAGCTTTGCTTTTTTTAAATCTTCTTTGAACTGTACAATAGAGCTTGTAGGAGCTTCTGTTTCAATCCAATGGATATAAGGCTCTATTGGGTTAATGCTTAAGTTTAAGCTCTTAAATTTAATATGATCTGGATCTATTTTTGCTAAATCGTCTTGAGAGAACAGCCCGTAAAATCTTGATAGATTTTTTTCAGGATTTTTAATAGGCGGAACATCTGCCAAAAAATCACTCATTGTGACTGGAATTGCAATCATAGGTCTATGATTTTTTTCATCTGAAAATGGAATAGCCAAGGTTAAACCATCATCTAACTTTACAATATGAACCGACTTCAAAGGATCTGTATCCACAGCCATTAAAGCAGAAAGCTTACCATTTCTTTGTGACTGGATCATATCGATCCACTTGTTTGAAGACAAAAGAGTCGCACATTCAAGCCAGATATTTTGAGAATATTCCAATTTTTGAGACTTAAAAACCCTCTTCATGGGAACAAAGTTATTAATGCGGGATAATAAAGCGTTAATTTTAGCAGCTTCTTTAGCTAAAACATCAGAGAGATATTTTTCTATTTCTAGTCTTTTTTTCTCATTGGCCTGTTCTATTTGTTGAATGAGTTTTTTCTCAGATGCATTTAGTGATTTCTTTGTCATGTAGTTTTCCATAACATACGAAACAACAATGACGATAAAAAATAACGCTCCGATATTAAGAAATAATTTCGTTCTTAGCCGCATAGTTTTTGGTCTGTCTAATAACTTTCACTAAAAGTTCGACCCTAACAGATTGGCATATTTTTATAGAAATTCTTATACCCTGTTTTAGTTACAAGAATCATTTCTTCTAACCGAATCCCAACACTCTTGGGAATATAAATTCCAGGTTCAATTGTAATAACCATGTTTTCTTCTAATTTCAGAGAAGAATCCCTTGAATTTATCAATGGTTTTTCATGAAGTTCTATACCCACTCCATGTCCAAGCGAATGCGGCATCGGCTCAAAACCATGTTTTTCTATCACAGATCTTGCTAGCTCATCTAACGTTTTAAAGGAAACCCCGGCTTTTACTTCTTTTAAAACCGCCTTTAATGAGGCTAAACAAGCATCGTAGACTTTTTGATGCTCCCCTGAAATATTTCCAAATGGAAAAACTCGCGTCATGTCAGAGGCATAACCATCTACTGTAAAACCCGCATCAATCAGCACAAAATTTGAAGAAACTAGCTTTTTATGAGAGCTTTTATGATGTGGGATCGCTGCATTTTCACCAAAAGCCACTATAGGTCTAAACGAAGCTTTTTCAGCCCCAAGTAGCAAGGCTTTTGATTCTAAAAGAGCAGACAGTTCAAGCTCTGTCATACCCTCTTTAAACTGACCACTGATATAAGTCATGGCGTTCATTAACACCTTAGAACTTTTTTCAAGACAAGCTATCTCATCAGCATCTTTTGTTTGACGAAGTTTTGTTAAAGGATTGGGCAAACCTTCAAGCTTTAATCCTAGCTTTGCAAGGGCTTGATACTTAGAAAAAACGACTTTCTCCGGATCAAATCCTACTTTCCGCTCCTCCGATAAGGTCATTTTAAGATCACTGTATGGATCTTTTTTTAAAGAATTAAAAACTTCAATATGAGAAACAGATTCTTTCACTGCAAAATAATACCTCCCATCAACATAAAGCTCAGCTTTATCTTGATAAAGGCATAGCGTTCCTCTAGAAAGATCTACTCCTGTAAGATAAAAAATATCTGTAGGATCTTCTAACAAATAAACAAAGATTTTTTCTTGCTTTAGTAAAGTCTTTGCGTTTTCAAGTCTTTTTTCTAAATAACTGTTCAAGATCGCCCTCTTTGATAAACGTTACAACTCGCTCTCCATCAAAAACATAGTCATTAGATACATTATCTAAACCTTTAGAGACCAACGCTATTATTTCAGCCTTCGACATCTCGTTTATATTTCGTTTACAAAATGATGAAAATTTTTTAGCTAGTTTCTGATACAACTTCTCTAACTCTATCTCTTTTGAAAAAAACGTCTGATCCAATTGATCAGTTAAAAACATTTTAACTTCATTTATTTCATACATAGGCGATAACGCCTCTAAAACAAAACTGTCTCTATCTAAAACCCTAAGCTCTATTCCTAAATTTAAGAATAGATCTAATTTATCTCCAAGCTCCATGGCTTCTAATTTTGAGAGTTTTATTATTTCAGGAAATAGCAATGCTTCTCTTCCTATATCCTTGCCACTAGATTTTAACGACGTCAAAAGTTTTTCAAAATTTAGTTTTTTTTGAAGGCGATTTATATTAATTAAAACAAGTTCATCTTTTTTTTCTGGAAATAGCTCCTCTAATTCATTGACTGAGAAAAAGGCAAAATGTAAGAAAACTCCTATAAAAGCTTTATCGAAAGCTAACGAGCTATTACAAAAAGACGAACTAGCTACCACTGGAAAGGTTGGAAGTAAATCTTCTTGGATCTCATTTTTTAACTCTTTAAAGTTTTGACGGTAAACCTCTACACTGTTTTTTAAGTCTTTCTTTAGAGGGAAATTGTAGGACATATCGATAGAAACCTTTGATGTTTCCTCTGCTCTTTCGTCAAGTGTCTGCCCAACTGCTTGTCTGATGAAGTGCTTAACAGCTCTTTCATCTTGAAATTTCACCTGTTTTTTCTGTGGATGAATATTTACATCGAGAAGACTTTGGTCTAAGTCAAAATAAAGTAAAAACACAGGAAATCGTCTTTCGGGGAGCATGCTTGCGTAACCGTCAGAGACAGCAAAAGAAACCTCTGGAGAAACAACAAAACGATGATTAATAAAAAGATGCTGAGATAATCTATTGGGACGTGACTCTAAAGGATTTCCTAAAAAGCCTTTTAATTTAAACCCTCCAAACTCTTTTGAGATCCACTTACTTTGCTTCACAAAATTTTTCCCAAGAACATCTTCGGCTCTTTTCTTTAGCATTTCATCATGAGATAAATTTGGATCGACTTTGGCATGGATTAGTTTTTTATCATCTACAATATAGAGAAATTCAATCTTAGGATTTGAAAGTGCAATATTTGAAACGACTTTGGAAATGTCTGCTAAGGCCATAGGAGCAGATTTTTGAAATTTCTTCCTAGCTGGTACGTTAAAGAAAAGAGCTCTAACATCAATTGTCGTCCCCTTTTGCCTAGAAGCTTTATCAATAGATGTAACCTTGCCTCCATTTACAACGAGCGTTGTACCTAAATTATTTTTAAGATCTTGAGATGTCAAAATCGAGAGCTTGGAAATCGAGGCTATCGAAGCTAAAGCCTCTCCTCTAAACCCCATTGAGCTGACTCTTAGTAGATCTGTAATCTTTTGAATTTTCGACGTTGCATGTCTTTCGATACTCAATAGAACATCGTCATAGCTCATCCCCACGCCATCATCGCTAATTTTGATTAGTTGAAATCCCCCAGCTCTTATCTCAATGACAATAGATGAAGCTTTTGCATCTATTGCATTTTCTAAAAGTTCTTTCACTACACTCGATGGACTCTCTACAACTTCCCCTGCCGCAATTTGATTGATTGTTTGATCTTCTAAGACTCGGATAACACTTGGCATTTTCTCTCCTATTATCTCTTGGAATTAGGGTAACACCTCCTCAAATTTTTGAACTAGCAAATCTCAAAACGCTTGCCAGAGCTTTGACCTTTCGATATTCTGAGGATTCAACGTAATCTGATTTCCGAAGGCCCCTGCTATGAGTACAACCAATACATTTCCTAAAGTTTGGGATTTAAAATCTATTTTCACTAAAAATAAGACTGAGTACAACTTTGAGGAATTTGTCTCTTCTATAGAGATAAATTTAGCGTCTTTACAAGACTCTATTTCCGATTCAAATATTAGTTCATGCATATCTCTTGAGCAAGAGATCTATCAAGACTTATATACACTCTCAGCTTTTGGGACTTGTTTGTTTTCTGAAAACACAAAGAACATAGAAGCATTACAAATCCAAGAAAAGTACAGGCTATTACAAGCTGAGTTTGAAAAGCTTTCTTTAAAACTAGACCTTCAATTCAAAGAGTTGTCTGAAGATGCGTTTGAAAAACTTTTAGAAGACCCTTCATTGCAATCTGTAAGCTTTTATCTTCAAGAAAGGAAGCATCTCGCCAAAGACTTACTTTCTGAAAAAGAGGAAGAGCTTATCTGTGATCTGTCTATTGATGGTTATCATGGTTTTTCTCAAACTTTTGAGACTCTTCATGGCGGGCTAAGTTTCCCCTTTAAGGAAGAAAATCTCTCCTATGGACAAATAGAAAATAAGCTTTGTAGCGCCAATAGAAAAGAGCGAATAGAGAGTTTTGAAGTTTTCAAAAAGGTATTTAAACAAAACGAAGACCTTTTTGCTCAACTTATAAACCATATCGCAGGGTTTAGACTAAAGCTCTATGAAAAAAGAGGCTGGGACAGTCCCGTTTTCGAACCTCTTTTTAGAAATCGCATGAAAAAGAGCACATTAGATGCTATGTTTTCTTCTATTCAAAGAAAAAGCGATATGCTTTCTCAATTCATGCAGAGAAAAGCTTCGCTTTTAGGCCTAAAAGAACTTAGCTGGCATGACATCGAGCCTCCTGTTTTCGAAACAGATTCTCACGTTTCTTATGATAAAGCCGCTACACTGATAATCAACCAATTCGAAACGTTGAGCAAAGATTTAGCAAGTTTTGCAAAAAAAGCTTTAGAAAGTCCTTGGATTGACGCAGAGGACAGGTCTGGGAAATCAGCAGGTGGATTTTGTATTGGATTTCCTCATATAAAGCAGTCTCGCATCTTTATGACTTACAATGGCACTAAGCAAAACGTAGCAACACTTGCTCATGAACTTGGCCATGCTTATCACAATGAAGTCATCTTTGATCTTCCAGCTTTTGCCCAGGTGATAAAAATGAATGTTGCAGAAACAGCCTCCACCATGGCAGAGATGATTGTTTCCCAAGCTCTCTATCAAAAAGCTCAAACAAAAGAAGAAAAAATTTCAGCCCTAGATGAAAAAATCTCAAGAGCCATAGCTTTTTGTATGAATCTTCGAGCAAGATTCCTTTTCGAAAAAGAATTTTATGAGTTAAGAAAAAAAGGGTACGTCCCTTCAAATAGACTCTCTGAGCTAATGGAAAATGCTCAAAAACAAGCCTATAACAACTCTTTATCAGAATATCACCCACATTTTTGGGCTTCAAAACTTCATTTTTATTTTACTGACGAGCCGTTCTATAACTTTCCTTATATCTTTGGTTTTTTACTAAGTCTTGGTTTTTACGAATCATTTAAGAATGATCCCAAGCTCTTTGAGGAGAAATTTCGAGCCTTTTTATACGATAGTGCTCAAATGGATGTTGAAACACTTTGCAATAAGCACCTTGGAAAAGACCTGGGATCTCAAGAGTTTTGGGATTTAGCCATGGACTCTATTGAAAAAGACATCAAAGAGTTTCTATTACTTACGGACGAGCAATGAAACTCTTATGTCATTTAGCTCTGATCACTTTTTTTTCTACAGGATTTTGTAGCTATCCAAAGCTAGAGAACCTTTCCATCGAAGAAAAAATAGGTCAGATGCTTATGACGCATTTTAATGGTATCGAGTTAAATGATTCAGCTAAAACCTTAATCGAAAAAGCCCATATTGGCGGAATCATATATTACAGCTTTTCAAACCCATTTAAATCACCTGAAGAGGTTTTAGATTTAAGTAACGCTTTGCAAGCTCATACTCAAGTCACACAATCGAAAATTCCCCTCCTAATCTCCATCGATCAAGAAGGCGGTCTAGTATCGAGATTGGAACATGGATTTACTATTTTTCCATCTCCAAAAGCGGTAGCCAAAGCAAAAGATGACAAACTTGCTAAAAACATAGCCGAGCTTATTGCATTGGAACTCAAAAGCGTTGGGGTTAATATGAACCTATCCCCACTTGCTGACATTAGCTCAGAAAAAAATCCGATTATTGGAATTCGATCGTTTGGAGCTAAAGCAGAAACAGTTACAAAATTTACAGGAGCTTATTTAAAAGGTTACAAAAAAGCCCAAGTGATTTCTTGTATGAAACACTATCCGGGACATGGCCCTGTTTTTACTGACCCTCATCACTCTTTACCTCGCTGTGAAAAAACATTAAAAGAACTCGAAAGCAAGGACCTCATCCCTTTTCAAAAGCTACACTCAAAAGCTGAGTGTATCATGACCGCCCATGTTCTGTACTCGAAAATAGATTCTGAGTATTGCGCTACTCTTTCTGAGAAAATTCTAGAACAGCACCTTAGGAAAAAACTTAAATTCCAAGGGGTGATCGTTTCTGATTCTTTAGTGATGGATGGACTGCTTGAAAACCTTCCAAATATTGAAGAAGCTTCTTTAAAAGCTCTGCAAGCTGGATGCGACCTTCTTATTTTAGGAGGCAAAAAACTATTTGGAAAAGAGATTGGTTTTGAACTGACCCCCAACGATATTTTAAAAATTCATAAATTTCTTTGTATGGCTGTTCGAGAAGGAAAGTTAAACCGCTCAAAAATTGATCAATCTGTGCAACGTATTTTAAAAATGAAAAAAAAATATCGTCTCTTCGAGAGGAAATCCTTACAAACCACTAAACTTAAGCACTGCATTGATACCGCCAAGGCTCGTTCACTGATTCAAAAAGTTGCAGAAAAATCTTTGGATATCTCCATACAAAAAGAATTAAAACACCCTGCAAGCTCCTATAACTTAATTGCTCCAACCATTTTATCAAAAGCTGTACTAAACTCTTCGATGCCCAATGTCTTTAAAAATTTAGTCTTCTATGATTCACTTAATCCTAGCGATAAAGAAATAGAACAAATTTTAAGTCAGACAGACCCTCACTCAAACCTTTTGATTCTTACTTACAAAGCTTGGAAAAATCCCAAACAGCTTGACCTTCTAAAAAAAATAAAAGAAAATAGGGAAATCATTTTACTTTCTTCGACAGAAGAAATTGATACAGAAAATCTTAAGAAGCTATCTCACGTATTATTACTAGCTCACTCTCCAACTCCTAGTTGCTTAGATGCCTCTTTAAATGCTCTAAGCTCTTACCTGCCACCCTCTCCTCCATCTCCTATAGAGAAAAATTCTTAAATGAGTTATACCTAAAGAAAAAGGTAAAACAGGTCTTTTTCGTGTTTCGATTCATATCATCTCTTTTGACTATAGCAGCTTTAGGTGCTGGAGCTTATTGGGTTAATAAAACCCATCCAGAATACAAAAATAAAGTTATGGACTATATCAATACTGGAACATTTCTCACTCTTGAAGCTAGATATACTGCAAATCAGATTATGGAATCACAAAAAAAAGACCTCTTAAGGACAGATAAACACAAGTACCTCACTCCTTCTTTGAAATTTTTTCCCTATATCATGATGGATGTAAAATACACCAAAGACAGTTCTCACACAGGAGAAGGCATCATTCTTTGGGATTTAACAGATGGTGAGATGGTTTTGGATACTAAAGAATGGGATAAAACTCATGGCTTTGGTGACTGTATTGCAGCTTCAACCGAACGCTACGAATTCAAAATTCTCAATGTTTTAGCTGACAAAGGTGGTAAAGCTGATAAAGCCTCTCTCATTAAAACTCTTCAAATAGAAGGCAACATATTAGATGTGTGGCTAGATTCCTGTAGAAAGAAAAAACTCATCGTTCATACTGGTAGCTCGTATCGATTGCATTTTGAAGATCCTGTGCTTTCTATCAAACCAGAAACAAAAGTCCATGACCGCTTAGTCACCAAATCTTATAAAGGCGCAGAGAGAGTTGGTAAAAGATTTTCTACAAAACAAATTCAACGAACAACCATTTCTGCATTCGGAAGTGATTTTTCAATAAGACACATTAAGGATGTTTTTCTTCCGGTTTATAGCATCGTTGTCCAAAACCCTGATGGCTCTGTCCATACTAGCTACTGGAACGCGTTGAGTGGAAAGCCATTAAACGAGCACTCCATGGTTAACTAATTATAATATAAAAAATCAGCCTCTGGAAAACCTAAATTATTCCAAAAAATTTCCATCTCATCTAGTGCCAATTCTGGTAGTTGCGTGGTATGCTCTGTGCTTTGATTATTCTTGTTTGAGCTTTCTAAAGCTTGTGTAGAGCTCGAGCTTGAACGATCCTGGAAAGATGTCGGTATTTTGACATAAGACACCTTTTTATTCTTCATTCGGCTTTCACTTACTCCCACCTCCTTCAGGACGTCTCTCAAAGCTTCCTCCGTAACTCCCTTCGAGATCAACTGATCCAGCACTATTTGTCTGTTTTCTCTTATGACTTTATAAATTCTACATTTTTTTGTGAGTAAAGCATTCGTTGTTTTAGATCGTCTATATTTAGTTCCTAAAGCCTCTTTAAACTGTTTAGAACCTACCTGAGTGGATATTACTAATGCTCTAACGAATTCGATTTGTTTACCTGTTAATATATCGGAGCTGCTCTCACAATTACTCTTGTAGCGCGTCATATTCTTCTGAATTTCAGCAAAAACCGAACTCAACTTGTTCTCACAAACTCCTTCCAATTTCAGCTGGGCCAGGACCCTTTTTCTGTCTTCTCTTATGATTTTATAAATTCTGCATTTTTGCGGTCTTAAAGCAGTAGTTTCTTTAGATAGTTTATAATTAGTCCCTAAAGCTTTTTTAAACTCATTAGAAGCAACTTCTGTGGTTTTTGTTAATGCTTTGATGAATATGACTTGACTCTCTGTCAATATCTTTGGAATGAAGTCTTGATATTTAGGGGACCCCACCTGTTCTAAATGTTCTGACATAGGCTCAGCAACCGGCATGAAAAGATTTTCAGAAAACGCTGGAACATTTATTGACATTAGCTATCTCCTATTCCTGGACTTATAAGGCTGTCTATTTTACATGACTGACCTAGTAGCATGTCAAGACTAATTCCGTTTCCTAGCAGACAGAAAGACAAAAGTAGATCATCTAGCAGTTAATAACATAAGCTATCTATACTAGCTATTGGAATGCACTAAGTGGTAGCCCCTTAAACGAACACTCCATAGTTAGCTAACATTTACCTATATCTTTAACGCCTAACAAGCTTATCTCCTCTTCCGTAAACTCGAACTCCGCAACATTGTCATCTGGCATTTCAAAGTCTTCCTTACCTCCTGTACTAAATGGAATCTCTTTAGTTAAAGGCTCCGTTTGTATAGGCAATTTTGTAAAGTTAACAGCTCTTTTTATAATATCAATCTCACTGTCTGAAAAATCATTAGCTTTAAGCTGGTCTACCACCTTCTGAGGATTTTTTTTTATGTAATTATAAATTCTGCATTTTCGAGATCGTAAAGCACTCTTTGATTTTTCTGATTTATACTTATCTCCTAAAGCCTCTTTAAATTTTTCGGAACCAACCTCAGTAGTTACAGTTAACGCTTTAACAAATAGAATTTGCTCTTCTGTCAATATTCCTGTAACGGTAACAGCTCTTTTTATAATATCAATCTCACTGTCTGAAAAATCATTAGCTTTAAGCTGGTCTGCCACCTTCTGAGGATTTTTTTTTATGTAACTATAAATTCTGCATTTTTGAGTTCGTAAAGCACCCTTTGATTTTTCTGATTTATACTTATCTCCTAAAGCCTCTTTAAATTTTTCGGAACTAGTCTCAGTAGTTACAGTTAACGCTTTAACAAATAGAATTTGCTCTTCTGTCAATATTCCTGTAACGTTAACAGCTCTTTTTATAATATCAATCTCACTGTCCGAAAAGTCTCTAGCTTTAAGCTGGTCTGCCACCTTCTGAGGATTTTTTTTTATATAACTATAAATTCTGCATTTTTGAGTTCGTAAAGCATTTGGAGACCTCGATAATTTGTAACTATCACCTAAAGCTATTTTAAGTTCTTCGGTAGATACATCTGTTGTTTTTGTTAACACTCTTACAAATATAATTTGACTCTCTGATAGACATTTTTGAGGACAATCTGGAAGACTTTTTTCATCTTCTTGTCCTAAAGTTTGTATTGCATGTTGATCATCAACCAACTGTTGGAAACTCTCACAAAAAGTGGGCAATTGAACCACAGATAAGTTTATAGCCATCAACATCTCCTCCGTCCAAAATTTTTTAGTCATCCTTTTTAATACGAGCAAAGACTTTATGAAAATAAAATCTTAAAACAAATATGCTTTTTGCTTTGGATAAATCCTTGAGACTGTCTTGATTTTAATCCAAAACCTTAGTAGCATACTGAGCTAAATCCTATTTTACCTGCGGAAAGATGGCTGAGTGGCCGAAGGCACATCCCTGCTAAGGATGCGTACCCTTACGGGTACCGAGGGTTCGAATCCCTCTCTTTCCGAGCTTTGCCTTGAATGAAAATTCAAGGCTTTTTTATAAGGGCAAAAAAACCTCCACTAAAAGACAAAGCATGACAACCAATCAAAACATCAAAGCTGCCCCTAATTCAAAAGAATCTGAGATGATGGTCTTAGGTTGTATGCTCACAAATATCAATGCTCTGAATATAGCCGCTGACGCTCTTGACGAAAGAGATTTTTATTACAAAGAGCACCAACTCATCTACAAAACCCTTAAAAGCGCATATAAACAAGACAAACCAGCTGATGTTCATTTGATCGCTGAAGAGCTCAAAAGGCAGGGAAAATTAAAAGATGTTGGTGATATTTCATATCTAACAACCCTTGCACAGTACGCTGGAACTTCTGCTTATGTCGAAGAGTATGTGGCTCTAGTTAAAGATAAAGCGCTGCTTAGATCCGTCATAACAGCTGCTCAAGACATTGAAAAAAAAGCTTTAAATGAACCCAAAGATGTTCATCAATGTTTAGATGAGGCTCAAGCCTCTTTTTTCAAGATCGGCCAAACGATTAATACCTCTCAAGGTTTAGAAGTTAAGGACATTTTAACAGGTGTTAAATCAGAATCCGGACTACCCTTCTTAAAAGAGCTCCAAGACCGCCAACAAACCTATCAGGAAAAAGGGCCGAGTGATACGTCTATTACAGGGATCCCAACGCACTTTAATGACTTTGATAATATGATCAATGGTCTAAACAACTCCAACCTGATCATTATTGCAGGTCGTCCTGCGATGGGTAAAACAGCTTTTGCTTTGAACATAGCGGAAAATGTCTGCTTTAAGAACAATGTTCCTGTCGCTATTTTCTCATTAGAGATGAGCGCTGAGCAGCTACTGCATAGGATGATCTGCTCACAATCAGAAGTAGAATCCGATAAAATCAGAACAGGTTCCTTAAATGGCGTTGAATATCAAAGAGTTGTTAGCGCTGTCAAAACAATGCAAAACCACTCTTTGATCATTGATGACCAACCGGGGCTTAAAGTCACTGACCTAAGAGCTAGAGCTCGGAGACTAAAAGAGATTTATAACATCGGACTTATTGTTATAGATTATCTCCAGCTTCTTTCTGGGTCTTCTTCAAATTCTGGATTTGATAATCGACAAGGCGAGATTTCAGAAATCTCAAGGATGCTGAAAAACTTAGCAAGGGAGCTAAACATCCCGGTGATTTGCGGATCACAGCTCTCTAGAAAAGTTGACGAAAGACAAGGTCACAGGCCTATGATGAGTGATTTGAGAGAGTCAGGAAGTATCGAGCAAGATAGTGATATTGTAATTTTCTTGCTGCGTAGAGAATACTACGACCCCTACGACAAACCAGGAATGGCCGAAATCATCATCGGGAAAAACCGTCATGGTCAAGCAGGTAGCGTTGAAATGACCTACAGAAAAGAATTTACTCAGTTTGCAAACTACACCCCAATAGCAGACGATGGAGCAGATAACGAAGAAGCTTTCTCAGCGTTTTCTCCTTAAAAAATTTCTTTAAACTTATTGCCAAACAGATCTATAAAGTTTTTTTAGAATTTTAATTACTTTAAAAGAAGCTTTATGAGAATTTTTTCAAACACCCTAGCTACAATAATCCTCTCAACACTACTTGTAACCCAAACATTTGCGGAAGTTAGAAGCTCTGATCAACTTGCGAGAGCTATTGACAGTCTGTTAGCAAGTGGTGAGCAATCCGAAACTCAAACCATTGCGCAAAACAAGCGCTCAAATGAACCCTATAACAGAAATTCTATGCATATCTATTACGCAGACATCTCTAGGGACCAAACAGCTGGAGTCTGCTTATATGGTGTATTTTTACAAGGTCATACAGGAGCATTAAGACTTGCTAGGCATACGGGTAGCGATCTAGCCTATATAAAAAATCAGATTGGTCAGATCTATATGAACGGCAGTGAAAAACAAACCATTAGCCTCTCCGTTCTAGATGATAGCAATTTTTTAGTCGCTTACGTTAATCCAAACAGAAAACTGATGGTCAGACAAATAACGTTTGACCCCACTATTAAAGGGGCCCAAGAGATTATTTCTACCACTCTAAGCACCCCACCTAATTTATCAAACAAACTGATAAAAAAACTCTGCTCCTTTCCAACAGCAGATAAAGGGGTCGGGATCGCGCTGCAAACAACAAGCAATGAAGTTTACGCCCTCCATTACAAGCAAACCTCCGCTCTCCAATCTACTAAATTAATTTCCAGCAATGCACGACTAGTTGGCGGGGGAATACAAAAAAATGCTAACGGGAGTTACGTTATAACTGAAGAAGACTCCAGATTAAGACTCTACGGAAGAAATAAATCAACTGCGAACTATACTCCTACGAAATACATTACAGCTCAAGGGGTACAGGTCGCATCAAACACCTCTATTATGAGAGTGAGTTCTGCCAACAAGGCCTGTGTTATCTATAAGAAAAGAAATGGACCTATTTCTGTCATCGTGGATGTATTAGCAGATCCTCCTGAGACCGAAGATTTCCCATCTGAAGTTACAGAAGCGCTAAATATCGAGATGAATGGTGTCAATGATATTATGGCATTTGTAAATACGAATAGCGAAACAGATATCTACGTTAGAAGATCTGGTAGCTCTTTACAAATAGCTCAAGAAACAGACTCTTCAGCAAACCCTAGACTTTCTGCCTATACATTCCAGATAACCGAAGAGTCAAAAATATCTAGATCTGCAACAGTTTTTCAAATATGGGAACAGATTGACCTAACCAACTCTACTAAAAATTACAACGTTAGAGTCTCACCCGATAGTACCATTATTCGAAGTGATTCAACTCCTATTTCATCATATAAAGCTAACCCGACCGGCACATACTTCCACGCAGGCACAATTCAAAATCAAGACAAAGGTTGCCTTGGGTTCAGACTTACTTGGAGAGCTCAGGTCCCATTAGTAAATTCTATTGGAGAACCTATCTCGGATCATGGTACTACAGTTTTAGAAGAGCGCCAAAGCTTGATGTTTATCTTTGGAGATCTTCAGCCTAATTCATCGTAATTAAACCTATATTAATAAAACTTTAGGAGATGCTATGACAACATTCTCAAATAAAATCACTAAAATCACCTTAGCTACGTTGCTTTGCACGCAGACATGTATGTACGCTTTGCCATCATCTAAAATAGCTAGTGAGGCAAAAAAAACACTTCCTAACGGAATTTCTTTAGAAATACAAACTTTAGGAACAAAGACATCAGAGGACACTTATAAACCTGGAACGCTATCTGTTTACGATTCTGAAATTTCAGCAAATGGCGTCACAGCAGGTGGACTCTATTCCATCTTTAAAGGTAAAAATAGAGCGGTTTTGCGATTTGCAAAAACTTTAAAGGGTTCTGTGAGCTATGAAACAAAAGAAATTGGAGAAATGTATGTAGATGGTACCGAATCTGGCTATGTAGATCTTACGTCTCTTTCTGATGATGCTTTTATAGCTTCGTACAAAAACACGGATCAAACATTAAAGATCACAAAAATTACGACCGACAATGTACGCGGCTCAGATAGTATTACTATAACACAACAGAGCATTCCAGAAGTATTAGTAGGGAAAAAAATAGCTAAGCTAAATTCATCCCGCACTGCAAAAAACAACGTAGATCTCTTCGTACAAACAACAGACAGTAAAGTTTACGCTCTCCATTTTGATAGACAAGGTCTTGTATCAACTGTCTTAGTTTCTGCTAATGCAACGTTTGTTGGTAGTGGCATACAAACAGGATCCGATGGAAATACTGCTGTACTAGAAGTTTCCCAAAGACTTAGAGTCTTTACCCGCAAAAACCCAAAAAGCAATTTCTCCGCAGGAGACTATATAACAGACCCTGCCATCTCTGTTAAAAAAGGAACAGCGAAGCTTACCGTAAGCCCTACTAACGAAGCTGCTGTATTGTTTACGCAAGACGATGGAACCGTTACTGCCATTGTCAAAGCTCTCCAAGATGAAGCTGAATCAGAAAATTTTCTTCCAACAGTTACAGAAGGGAAGTCAATCAGAATGGATGGAACAGGAACTATCGCCGTTGTTGTAAAAACTGCAACGTCTACTGATCTTCATACCAGAGTGTTTGGTTCTACTCTCGTGAAAGCTCAAACAGTTAAAGCATCAGCTAGTCCAAACATATACTTTGATGAGATACAATTAACAAAAGCCTCTCAGATAATGGGCTCAGCTTCTGAGTTTCATTACCACCTAATTTATCAAGATAATGGTTTAGAGATATCTACAGATAGTAAAGTTAATCCAGCTCCAGCAACTAGCTCACTTGATGCGCTACAGATTGACAACCCTCTTGTTGTAACAAAAAACACTGGCACATACAAAACTAGTGTAGAAATCCAAGATGGGCTCAGAGTCCATGTGTTTGTGCTATCTTACCTTGACGGCAAAGAACAAACTCAAATGCTGCTCACTAAATTCGATCCTCTTGCTCTTGGTCCTAAATTACCAGAGTGAAGACTAGATCGAACATCTTTTATTAACCTGACCTTAGATTCTGTCTAGGGTTAGTTTTTTTTCTAGACGCCTTCTTGCTAAAACAACTTGTTTCTCTTAAAAGTTTTTGACTTTCAGTTAAATTTTTATTACAAAGACCTTGTTCCAAAAAATTTTTACAGGTTTCTTATGAACACCAAGTCAAATCCACTTATTAAAATAACTATCGTATCTCTTCTGTGCATGCAAGCGCTTATTTATTCCGAAGAGGCTTCAGTCATCGTAAGGCGCTTAGAATCTTCTTTAGTCGAAGGATTAGATCTGGAGATTGAAGAACTCGCCGAGGAAAAAACACCTAGTGATCTATTTCTTAAAGGCGCTATCGAGGTCATTGACACAGAAATAAGCGGAGATGGTGAAGAAGGAGCTTGCCTCTATTCAATTTATAACAAAAAAAAAGAAGCTGAATTAAAATTTGCTCTAGTCTCTGACAAACAAGTGGGTTATTTAACCGAAACACTAAGAAAGATCTACTGTGATAGCACTGGAACAACCAAATACGCCGATGTCACCCCGATGGAAGCTACAGATTTTTTAATAACTAGTGTCGATGAAAGACGAGCCATGAAAGTCTCTCTTGTTAAGCGCAGACGACGAAAAGGTAAAAAGCGCATTGAAATTGCTAAGCTAGAAATTCCAGCCTTACTTATGAAAAAACGCCTTAGCAAGGTGGATTCTTTTAGAGCTAGATATGGAGGTGTGTCTATAGCGGTACAAACAAACGACAACAAAGTCTACAGCGCTCACTATAAAGGATCTCAACTCATCTCTTCTAACCTTATTGCAACCGCCGCAAGACTTGTTGGAGGAATTCAGTTCAATGAGAGCGGCGCTGAAGTTTTGATTGAACGATCAGGCCGCATCGAAGCTTGGAAACAACCTAAAGCTACTGACCCTTTTAGTTTTGATAAATATATTTCTGAAGAAGGAGACATCGTTGAATCTGATAGCTCTATTATGAATGTGAGCTCCTCTGGGCAAGTTGTAATAGGATATAAGACATCAGAATCAACACACAAACTCATTGTAGATGCATTATCAAGCTCACCAGAGGTTTCAACACTTCCAAGTGAGATCAGATTCCTGGAGTGGCTTCGAATGAACCCAGTACTAGATGCACTTGTCTGCGCAGACACATCAAGCTCCAAAAAGATCTACGCAAAAAGACCTGGAGAAGCTGTTCGAGAAGCTTTAGCTATTCGTTTAGCTAGACGTCCAAAATTCTACCAAATCGATGCCCAAATTACAGACCTTTCAATGGCCTATAGAGCAGCTGGTCCGTTTCCTGTTGACACAGAATTTGATGACGCCTCAAAACGAGTTATGCAAATGACTGATATATATGGTTCAGCAGAGCTATACACGTATCGAGAAAGTAGAATTGCCGATGTTCGTATAAAACGTGAAAGTTTATCCAAATTTGGCGCAGCTCAACAAGACTCTAATGCCGTCGTAGCCAAAGTGTTATCCTACAATGAGAATGGAAGAACACAAGAATTGCTGGATTTGAAATTTGCTAAAGATTGGGCTGTTCCCTATGTTTATATGGCGCAGTGGTAAGCACGCTCAATTAACCAATAGATATTTCTCTAGCGGAGTAGAGTCGGTTCTTAATTTTTTTAAAGACCGACTCTTTTTTTAGGCTTAATATTTTTAAACAAAGAGTAAGGGTTAACAACAGAAAATCAGCTCCTACAACACCTTGTGAAAATATTTATTTGCAAAGAATCAAAAACGTTTTGTACAGTCCAGCCCCACTTATTTTTACAAACAAAAGGCATCCGACTATGTCCACTGTATCGAAGCTAATGTCATCAGGATTTGAATCACTGTTAACGTTTGGAACCATTAGGGCGTTAACCTCAACAACACCTCAAACAGCAGCATTAACCGCTGCTGCATCCACAATAACACATCTTGCTCTAAGAACATTTTCTAACTCTGTAACCCCACGTCACCAAGAAACATTTAGTGAAATGATTGGTCGTTGGACCTATAGAGTCCCACAGGTAAAAGAAGCTGTCCAAAAACAAGTTGAAGGCGAATATCGAAAATTTTTATCTGAAGCGAAAGATCTTTGGAGTGCATTCGGTAAGATGCATACAGCCCTTCCAGAAAAAGGTCTAAGCAAACAGCAGCTAAACGAAATTGTATCTAGGTATAGTCAAGTAACAAACGATCACATCAAGGATAAAAATATATCTGGAGCCATCTATGTCCCTCAAGATACTGCGCAAGAACAGGCTGATGACACTCAAAGCCTGACCTTAGAAAAAGGATCTCCATTAGAAATAGCTTTAGGTAACCTCAATGCTGTTTTGCCAAGAGCTGCAGAAAAGGCAGCTCATTGGAACCCTTTACATAAAAATGAATTTCCAGTTGGAAACTTAATTGAGTATCAAGTGGTGCGAATTGTTGCTGACATGTTCGGTGGAAAAGCAAATGAAGTTGCTGGATTTGTCACCTCTGGAGGAACAGAAAGCCTCATGCAAGCTGTTTACGGATACCGTCAATGGGGAAGATCAAAAGGACACGGCCCTACTGAATCAGTTGTAATAGCTCCAGATACTATCCATGCTTCTATTGATAAAGCAGGATTAAAATATGATGTTAAAGTTGTTAAAGTCCCGGCGGATGAAAACGGGAACGTGTCTTTAATCGAGATAAAAAAAGCCGTAAAGAAATACGGAAGTAAAGTTGTAGCCCTTTTTGGATCTGCACCAAATTACCCTACAGGAGCTGTCGATCCCATTAAAGAAATGGCACTTATTGCAGATGAGGCTGGGATTGGATTTCATGTAGACTGTTGTCTTGGAGCTTTTGTTATTGATCAAGAGCTAGATGTTAAATATCTTACCTATAAAGGCGTGACAAGTCTATCTGCTGACACACACAAAAATGGCCTTACCGCAAAAGGATCTTCTGTTTTAGTTGGAAAAACTACCGTAGAGCAAGATATCATTTATCACTCAGGTTTTTCAATTCCTGAGTGGCGAGGAGGAGTCTATGGAACTCCAAGAGATCCAGGCTCTCAATCTTGCGTTCCAGCTTTTCAAACGCTTCTAACTCTTTTAGCTCTTGGGAAACAAGGTTACAAAGAAAATGCGACAAACATCCGCACCACAGTAAAAGCTATAAAAACCATGCTAGAGCAGCATTTCCCATCAGACATTCAAGTACTAGGCGATGCTAGAGTCAATGTGATCCCATTTAAAATAGCTGAATCACTTAATCTTGAAAAAGGCGCAACCTATGCCCTTATTGATGAGCTAAAAAAACACAACTTCAACATAAAAGCTATAAAAGGCGATGCAGCTCATATTTGTGTGACAGGAAGATTTGCTCAAGACGTCGATGTTGTAAGAAAGTTACAACAAGCATTAAAAACTTCTATAGACTCAGTCAAAGAGTTAAACAATGAAGTACAAGCTGGCAAAAAAGATTTTCCAGGTGATGCTAGACTCTATTGCACAGTATGCGACATCACAGAACCAAATCTTACATCGTCAACTTGGGGCAAATATTTCGAGAATAGGTTTTTAGGCCCCATGGCATTAAAAGCTACTGTTTTGCACTACTTCAAAGCCTTGCAAAACCCTTTTGTAGAAGTGCCTACTACAGATCTCACCTCTTAAACATAAGAGAATAGCTAATCTACTTGATATAAAAAAGTCGGTCTTTAAAAGGCCGATTTTTTTATTTAATCTTTTTCTTAATAGTTAAGGAGTTACGTATTACTCCCGAACACAATTTTTGCAAATAGTTAAATATATGTTGTCAAAAAATTTAAAAAAACTTCATAAAAAGAAAAACCTATTAATTGAAATACCGACGCGAGCGAAACATGAAGCGAATTATTGGATTAGGTTTTTGTATAATCACATCTTTTCTTTTCTCAAATGAAATGAACCCTTCTGTCTCTTCAATGACTACCTTGGATGGAGATCCAAGTGCAAACATTGAAAACTCTGTCAATGTTGTAAGTGGAGATTACTTTGTCACAGAAACAGATTATATCGTACCAGGTGTAGAACCGATCCCTGTTACAAGAACCTATTTAAGTAGCAATCAAATTGATAATCGATTGCAATCTGTATGGAAAGCTTTCTGCCACACAAAATTACGTATTGAATTTTCAGGATCAAAAAGCAAAGCCGATAAAATATATCTCTGCCAACCTCAAGGAAATGTCCTACAATATGAAAATTTAACAGGCCCAAAAAAAAGTCGTCGAAATTTTGAAGTGTCCTTTGGAGATTCTTTGGCCGGATGCTCAAATTTGGGAGGTGGAGAACTAAGCGCTAGAACAAATATTAGAAACAATACCATTCGTCGTCATAGAGCTGAGAATTACTTTGTCCATACAGCTCCAGATGGAACAAAATCTTGGTATTACACTTCGCTAAGAAGACTACCCCTCGCCTACTTAGAAAAAGAAAAAAAACCAAACGGCAACTGGGTTTTTTATGAGTGGACCGATCAAAATTTTTTAAAAAGAATTTTCACAACCAATCCAGATCAAACCATTACATATGCTGAATTAACCATTGAATATGTGCAAAATAAAGATCATATCTTGGGCATAATCAAAACAAGTGATGGAAAACGCTTAGAGCGCTATCACAAAATTACTCGCGTTGCTAGAGACATATATGATCAATATCTTATCGATATCAAAAGACCAAACACCTACAACGATGGGTTTAACTATGAACCTATTTATACTGACGGACCAAAACTTGCGCTATCTCGTTCAAAAAATGGGCAGTCTTTTATAAAAGTTGACTACCACAAGCCCTCAACTAAAAAAAAGTTATCTCAAACTGCACTTGTAGATTTAAGAAGAAAAAATCCTAAAATCGACCGCGTTAAATCAATCCAATTCCCAACAGGTCCTTTCAGATCCTGGGAGACTGTCTATCAGTTTAACTACAAACTAAACGATCTTTTACAACCTCCTAAGGAAACAACTTTCTTAGACAAGGTCTTAGGGTTAGAGAAGAAAGGTCCTCAAGATTCTTATGCTGAATGTGTCGATCCTTTTGGAACAAAAACTCGCTACCACTTCAACAATTACTCCAGACCTCACTGCATAGAAATCATTGGAACAGACGTTATGTATCCTAGGGGACATCGTCAAGAATCAATAAAGAGACAAATGCATCTTTATCACGCAGACAAACCAACTTTTCTAAGCCACAAAGCTCTATTTGTAGGGACTAAATTAAAAAGTCTTGAGCAGTTTTCCTATCATGATAACGGAAACTTATCCAAACTAGAAAGCTTTGGGAACTTCACTGGGAAAAACCCTAGAGTTGGCGACTTCTGCACAAATCAAAAAAAGGTCAAAAAGAGCTGGATTTATTCAGGCACTCTTCGCTCTCATAGTGGAGAAAAAGTTGAAACCAACTTTACCTATCACGATGATGAGCTACGACTTGTTAAAACTGTCACAGACCCCAACAACTGCACCACTACAACAGAGTATCACCCTGGTACAGATCTTCCAACGAGCATACTACTATCCTACGAAGGTCAAATCAAAAGCCGCCAATTTAAAAGTTACTCTAAAGACCACATCTTGATCAAAGAAATCACAGATGACGGATCTGATAGCAATCCTTCTAGCTTAAAAGGTGTTTCTCAACGCCTTGTTAAGACATACACCTTGAAAAAAGATGCTCCAGCTCAAAACTTCCCCTTATGGTACGAAGAAAGCTTTTTTGACACTCAGTCGAAGTCTTATAAAACCGTGAAAAAAATCCGCTATCACTACGATCTAAGCTGTAATGTCATTCAAGAAGATCTTTTTCTTCCAAATGGAAAACTGTGCTACAGCATTAAGAGAACATTCGATGATCGTAATAGGCTCATATCCGAAACAGACCCCTTAGGAAGAGTCTCGACTTTTTCATACGATCATTTAAACAACTTAACAAAACAAAAAAAAGCAGGCTCAGCGCTTGCAGAACATTTCAATTATGACCTTTTAGGAGCTAAAACCTCGAGCTTTGTCAAAGATCGAAAGAAACTCTATCTCAACAAAACCAAGAGAGACCTTCTTCACCGCGTGACTGAACTGTGCGACTCAAAAGGGAAAAAAATTAACCTTGTCTATGACGCCTTAGGAAATGAAATTGAGAGAGCTTTACCAGCTCAAAGAACCGTTTCTGGAGACTTGGTTAGACCAAAACTCCTTCGCTTCAATGATCCTATGGGAAGACCTATCAGAGAAATCAACCCCAAAGGATTCATTAAAAAAACAGAATATACAACAAGAGGCCAACCTTACTTTATTTCCTACTCTGATGGGTCTGAAGAGTCTTTTATCTACAACCTAAACGGAACGGTTGCCAAAAAAACTGACCGAAATGGAGTTACGACCAAATACACATACAACTTTCAAAACCAAGTGCTCTCTGAAGCTATGTACTCAATAAAAGGAAAGCTCCTCAGAAAAATCACTCATAAAAGAAACGCTCTACACCTTCTTGAGACCACTTCATCGGATGGAACAACAATCAAATACAAATACGATGGACTTGGCAGGACAATCCAAGAGGTGAAAAAAAACAATGGCTGTCTTATCTCTAATACAAAATACACCTACGACAATCTCGGCAGAAAAACCTCTGTCCTATCTATTGCAGGGAATAAAACGAAAGAACACAAGATCTCTTATGACCTTGTAAATAGAATTACAAAAGAAATGGATCTTGATGAAACTAAGAAAATCATCTCCAAAAAGGAATATATCTATGATAATTTTGACAATAAAATTGCCATCATAACACACCTAAACTCAAGCCGCTCTATAGAGCGCTTTGAGTATGACAAATTTTCGCGAGTTACAAAGCATATCTCTCCAGAAAGCCGCATCACGCTAACGCAATACGAAGATTTCTACAAACACCCCAAGACAAATGAAACCTATCTACGCAGAACGACAATTTCACCAAAAGGCTTAGTGACTCGCGAACTTCTTTCAGATGAAAATAGGATCGAAGAAAAAGAAATTTTATCCCCTCTTCATGAAAGACTTAGCCATGAACAGTTCTTTTACGATCTTTGTGGTAATAAGACGTGCCATATCGTCGAGGTCTATTCTGGGAAAAAGCTTATCAAAACCATTACTAACACCTGGGATTACGATCGACAAAATAGAGTCGTTAAACTAGTTGAAGGCAAAGGATCAAAAAAGCAAAAAATAACGCGCTATAGCTACTGCTACTCTGGAAAACTCGACACCTTAATAAAACCAGATGGCTCAAGCATTAAGTATTGCTATGATGATTTACTCCGCTTAAAAGAGGTGAAGGCTTCTAAAGGAGATATCCACTATGAACTGATCTATGACGCTCATGACCGAGTCATAAAAGAACTCAACCACATTACCAAGAAAGTCACATCTAGGATTTTTAATGACTATGGGGATTTAGTTTCTGAAACACAAGAGTCCGGACTTAAAATCCAATATAAATATGATCTATTTCATAGAATCACAAGACTTACTCTTCCAGACAATAGTTTTGTAAAGTACAACTATGACAGCTTTCATCTTCGGTCTGTCAAAAGATTTCCTTTGAACAAACCAAATTATCAACACGCTATCATATCCTACTGTATCTCACAGAAAATTCTCGAAGAGGCGCTACCTTTTTCATTGGGATCCCTCAAACATGACTTTAATCTAGATCACACTAAAACTAAGGTCTCATCAGATTTTTTCTCTCAAGAAATTTTAGCGTTTGATGACGAGCAAAATCCAACCCAAATCAAACGAGACACTCCAAATAGCTCTACCCTGTCAACATTTCAATATGATGAGTTAAACCATTTAGTTATTGAGGAAGGGCTTTTTAATAATAGCTATAAATTTGACTCTATCCACAACAGAACAGCTAAAAACAACAAAAAATACCAGCTTAATCACCAAAATGAGCTCTTATCGGATGGAAGAGCTAATTACACATACGACACAAATGGGAACCGCATCTCAAAAAAAACTAAATTTGGAGACCTCCACTATGAGTATGACTCCTTAGACAGGCTGATCTCAATGACCACAACAAGTTTGCGCTTAGAGTTTAGTTATGACCACTCACTAAGAAGAATATCGAAAAAAATTCTCAAAAAAGAATCCAATTCCTGGAAAGCCCTTAAGCTTGAGTACTTTCTTTATGATGGCGAGGCTGAAATAGGAAGTTTTGATGCCAAAAAAAATGTCAAAATCTTAAGGATCCCAAAATTTGCCGGTGAGGCCGATATTGGTAATTCGATTGCAATTGAGATCAATAATAAAGCTTATATCCCCCTATACGATCTTTTTGGAAATGTCTCTGAGTTAATCGATCCAAAGTCCCAAACTTCAGTAGAGAGTTATATCTACTCTGTTTACGGAGAGTGCCAAATCAAAAACCCCAAACAAGAAAACATTAAGGATTCTTTACTGAGCAATCCATATCGCTATCAAAGTAAACGTTTTGATTCAGAGAGCAATCTCACTCTTTTTGGCAAACGATACTACGATGCAAAAATAGGCTCTTGGATAACCCCTGACCCTAAAGGCCTTTCAGAAGGTCCAAGTCTCTATGCCTATCTGTACGGCATGCCTCTTATCCACGTAGACATATGGGGGTTAGAAGCAGAGTCTGTCTCTTCGAAGCACATGTGGCGCTCCTTAATAGTCGGCCCCTTTGGTTATTATGCAACTAGAGTGGCAACTGGAATAGCAATGGACACCAGATGGATACATGATGATGATAAAACCTTATTAGGAACAATAAATGATGCCAACAATAAAGCTTTTAACAATCTCTTAAATAACAAATATAGTTATAGCGACCATGACAATCACTCTAGTGTGATCCACTATAAACCGCTTAAACAACCTGCCATTGCTGGTCACGATCTATTTTTTATTAACGGAATATCGAATACGAAACAGGGGGCAGAAAAAAGCGCTCTATCAATTCGTCAAGCGCTCCCTTCTTATAACATGACCCTCATTCACAACTCAACTCACACTCTAGGTGATATAGGAGATGTTGTTTTTGAAAGCCTTGGAGGAGAAACTAGCATTATAAGAAGAGCTAGAAGCGAATTTTTATTTTCATTGGCTGCGGGTAATCATATTCATATTTTTGCTCATAGCGAAGGAGGAATGATCACTCAAGAAGCCTTAAAAGACCGCAGATTTAATCCGTATCGAGATAAGATAAATGTTTATACTTTTGGAGCAGCTAAATTTGTAGATTCAAGCTCCGCACAAAACGTTACAAACTATGTCTCTAAATTGGATCTAGTTCCAGTATTAAATTACAGCCATCAAGGAAAAATTAGACCAATTTGTTCTCAATGTATTAGACTATTGGACAATAAAACTCGAAATCCATACACAGAACATACTTTCCTTGGTCCAACGTATCAAAACGGTCTTTTAGAAGCTTCCAGAAAACTTCAACTCCAAACAATGAGTAACTCATGAACAAAAAAATACTAATCTCTATTTTTATACTCCTTTCAATTCTAATTGCTGCGACGCTCTCTTATCAAAAAAATAAAGCTACCTTTCCAAATTACAGCCTAGAATGTTATCCAAAAGCAATGGAGATAGCCACTAAATTTAGTAAATACGTATATGAAAAATATGGCTTTGAAACGATTGGAACGGGCGGAGGTTTCCTAGAAAATTTTAATAACCTAACTCTCCAATTCACTAAAACAGAAGGCACCTCTATCAAAGAATTAAGAAATGTTGCGATAGAATCTTCTCAGGAACTATTAAAAAGAATCAATAGCTTTCCCGAATTATTTCCTTATTTTGTTGACAATTGTTTTAATATTAAAAATTTATCATTATCATTTAGTTCAAACCAACCTAACTCAGATTTAAAATTTTATTATTTCTCAGTTTCTATTGAAAATGGCTGTTTATCTTACTATTACTCAGAAGATTCAAATAACCCTTTGAAATTACTTCATCAAGAATCTTACCAAACAGCTCTTGCTATTTATAATAAAACTCATCCAAGTAGTCCTATTACTCCTTTTGAATCGATACCTATAGAAAATCATATCTATCCTTCCGACAAACCCGAACCGACTCGTTCAAGGTATAAAAGCTGCAATTCTGAAAGGTTTTATTAATCGGAACATCCCCAACCAATCCAGAGCCATATATCACCCCAATCTATAAGGAAAATATAAATGAATAGCTTCATAAAAAAAATTGGCGGTATCTTTTTTTTATTTGCAAAGCGAATACTAAGATTTACTATTAGATTTGTTCTGACGATTGCTGGCTATTTTCTTTTTGCCCAATCACTATATTTTTTCAAATGGCCCTTTGAAAAAAAAGGCCCAGCTAAGATTAAGCCAGCCTATACAATTACAAACGATTTCAAAAAATGCGCCAAGAAAAAATACGGATTGAAAACCTACGGAGTCATTGGTAGCTACTATGGAACTGTAAGTAACATAGATATCTCTTTCTCGTCAGACGAAGATCCCTCAACGAGAAAATTACGAACCCTTGTCATTGAGCTATCTCAAGACTTACTCAACAGGATAAACAAAAACACGGAAGTCAGACCTTATTTATCAAACTATCCATTTACCATACAGAATATCAAGCTCTCTTTTACAATAGAAAATAGTTCTTCAAAAAGAGGTTGTCTTTCACATCAGGTCAAATGCTCCGCTGGAAAGCTGCAGTATCACACTAATATTGACGAAGGCCCTACAATTCAACTTTTTGAAGAAAAATATGATGAAGCTCTAGCCATTTACAACAGAACACATCCAGACAGTCTTCAAACAACCTCTAGCCACACAGATTAAAGGAATAAAATGCAAACAAACGCCCATACTCCCCTCTCTGAAATCAGAAAAAAAGGAAAATTTCAAAAATCCTATCTTTTAAAATTTCTCAAACGACTTATTATTGAATGCCTGTGGGTAATCCTTAATATTTTCATCTTTTGGTTAATTTTTTTTATGCTCTATAGTTTTGCTACACAAGAACCTAAGCATCAAACAATTTCTTATCAAGTGTCTAAGGAAGTTAGTAACTATGCAGAAAAAACATATGGCTTACAAACATTTCAAAAGGGAGTTGATTTTCAAAAAAATATTAACAATTTATCCATTTCCCTTGGGAAAGACACCAACTCATCTCCTGAAGAATTACGATTGATTGTAATAAATCTATCTCGAGAATTTCTAAAACAAATCAATCAAAACGAGAAAATAAGACCTTACTTATCCCATTTTCCTTTTACTGAAAAAGACATCACATTATCTATCCAAATGAAGAATGAATCCACAAATTCAGAGAAGGTAATAGATTATGTCTACTTCTCTTGTGGGAAGCTATTCTACTCATTAATGACTAGAGATGGAACATTCACAAATCTTTTTGAAGAAACCTATGACGAGGCCCTATCTTTATACCACACAAATCACTCAGACACCCCAATAGCCAATCAATCTAACCCTATTCCGAAAGTGGAGGGCATCTCGAAAATTTAACAAAAATCACCGTTCGCCTAATTAAATACGAGAATAACGAATATTTAAACTCTTAGATTTTACTTTTTTTAAAGGTGTTGATTGACATAAATAAAAAACACAATATAAGAAGTATAACTATACGTAGAAACCTACCCTTTTAATTATTTTAAGATTTTAAAAATTTGAACTTGTTAAAACTTAAAAAAGAACAATTACAGGTTGTTTTGTCGGTAACTTTCGGCAATATACTTGAATGGTTTGAAATTTACTCCTATGCCTACCTGTCTCCCATTCTTGCTAAAATTTTTCTAGGCCAATCAGATTCTTCAGGCGGGTTAATTATTATCTTCCTTATCTTTGGGTCAGCATTTGTTGCTCGCCCTTTTGGAGGTCTGATATTCGGTCGCCTAGGAGACCTAATAGGAAGGAAGAAAGCGTTTTTTCTTTCGATTATTCTATTAACAATTCCTACATTTCTTATGGGATGCTTACCAACATACTCGCAAATCGGATTGACCGCACCACTTCTACTATTCCTTCTTAGAATTTTTCAAGCGATCCCAAGCTCAGGAGAAATGCCTGGCACAATGTGTTATTTATATGAATTTGCAAATCAAAAAAACAAACGTTTTATGACTAGCTGGACAGGAGTTGGCAATCAAATTGGTGCTGGCATTGCAATAATTGAGACCTTTTTTATGGATGGGTTTACTTCTGTTAGCTTTATGGAAACTTGGGGCTGGAGAATTTCATTTTGGTCTTCAGGATTAATTGGTCTACTTGGCATATATCTTAGAAAATCTTTGCATGAAACACCTGTTTTTCGAAAAGCAAAACTACATCATCAACTAGACAACGAAAACATTTTCCAAATACTCAAAACCTACATGAAACCAATTTGCTTGGCAACAGCGTTCGGAGGGGTGAGTGGATCAACTTTTTATCTCATAGCGTCATACTTACCCACCTATTTAGATTCCAGTCTTGGTCTAAACCTGAACAGTAATCTTTTACTTACTCTTTCAATCATTTTACTATCCACCATTCTTCTACCTATAATAGGAAAAATCGGGGATCGCTATGACAATCGAAAGATGCTTCTTTACTCGAATATTTTGATTGTGATACTGTTAGTTTTTATATTTTATACATTACAATACAACCTAAACAAACCAACTCTCATCCTAGGAATATTATTCATTATTCCTCTTAGCTGCATAACTGCTTTACTAGGATATATATACTGCGAACTCTTCCCTTTTAAGGTTAGGTTCACTGGAGTTGGCTTATCCTTCAATTTAGCCGATGGTATTATAGGAGGATTCACCCCTGTGATTGCGTTAAGCCTAGCAAAATGGTCTGGTTTTAATGGAGCCTTTTGTTTTTATATTTTAGCTACAGCAGTATTATCCATTATAGCTATACTCTTAATTCGCAAAGAGCTCTTCATTATTTATGACTAAATGTTATTCCTTCCGTGTTGCAATAAAATCAAGTCTCGAAAAATTAAACCCCAATTCCCCGTTTTCTCTTTCTGGAACTAACTCAACATAACGATTCATAAGTTGATTAAAAAATTTATCCTGAAGCTCGCTAGGTAACGCATTCAAATGAGGCAACCACATTAGAGTATACATTTCAAAAGCTTCTCGGTTAGGAAAATACCAGTCCTGAACTTCAACTTCAAAATAAGTTATATCCAAGTCAAATTGTTTAAGCAAATTTTGATATATTTTGGGACTTCGAAGATAATAATTAAGCTCAAAATCAACAAAATACGACCTCCAAAAAGGGGACTTTGTCAATTCAGCTAAAGCTAGCTCAAGCTCATCTGATATGCTCAAAGGAATTGTGCAAGCTATCTTTCCATCTTTTTGCAAGTGCTTATAGGCTCTTTCAAAAAACTCCTCTATTTGATATTCCCACTGTAGAGCAAATGACGAAAACACAATATCAACAGTTTCAGATATATCAAGATTACTTGCTTTTTGAAGATCAAAATAAAGATTTTTTGCATCATCTAAAAATCTTTTTTTTGCAAAGTCAATCATTTCTGGAGATATATCAATTCCATAAACTTTACCATTAGACAACACCTTAGCTAAGGCTGCTGTAATTTTACCATCTCCACACCCAACGTCCAACAAGATTTCCCTCCCTTGAAGTTTGAGTTGATCTATTAGTTCCATTGCTGCACTTTTTTGAACCTCAGAGTTTTCGTTATACTCCTGAGCTTGCCAAACATGTCTTTCTAAAGTTTTCATCTTTGTTCCTTTATTTATGTAATAATTCAAAGACCCGTAATGCTTGTCATATCAAACCTACCAAGTCTAACTTTTTTCCCCAGAATATTATAGGGTCGTTTATTTATATTTACTCCATATTTGAAAGGCATAAATTTAATACTGAGATTATTTGTTTTTTTCTGATCCCGCATTTCAGCCATCAATAGAAATCGAATATCATTTAAAAATGTAGTCTGCTGTTCAGAATAATATTCAAATTCATCGTTTGGCAAAACAAATATCAAATTAACGTTACCCTCTAGAATTGTTTTTTTAGCTATTTCTAAAACTAAGAAGCATCCTTCAACATATTGAATTGCTGAATAGGCCATTCCTGTATCCACATCGAGAATATTACTAAAAATAGCGGGTTTATTCTTAAATACTTCTCCAACAGTTAAGCCATTTTTTCTATGGTTTAAACTTTTTGAGAAAAGATATTTTCTTGATAAAATATCCTGAAAATATTTAATGACAGATGGTTGTCGTAATTCGTTAAACTGTTTAAATATAGACGAAGATAAAATAGCCTTTACTCTTGGATGTTTTGATTGATTGATATACTCAGAAACTCTACTAATCTTTTGTTCTGAAGCTTCACTATCTTTTAATGCTTTCCATGCAGAAAGATCCATCAACCAAAATCTTGCCCCAGGATTTATTTTCAACACCTTCGAAATAAGCTTTGATCGATAAAAATCAATGCCTTCAACTCTAGCTCCATATGCACCTACATACCACAATACAATGTTAGGAAAAGGTGTTTTTATTAGTTCTTTATTAACAGTATCTAGATTTTCTATCTTAGAAAAAGAAATATCAACATTCATAGAAGTAAAAAAATAATGGTTATTGATTGATAAATAATATCAAACAGACTTTATTTCTGTTAACAAAAATAATTGCAGATAAAATATTTTATATTATTTTTAATAAACTCACATTAATCATTAAATAAATAAAAGAATTTACACCCTTGAAATTAGTACGTAACTTTTACAAACTTAACCCTTTCAACAATTTCTGATATTTCTTTATCCGAAAGCTTTTTTTTGGGCTGGCCCTTATCATATCGGATCGAATAATAACCCTTATCTGTCAAAAAAGTCCTAACTATCCTAGTAACTTGTAAATGATCTATCGGGAAATCGCATGTGTAAATAATTTCTTTTGGACTTACCTCCAACGTGTTATATTCTAAAACCCTATCAACTCTACTACAGAGTGCTTCTTGTTCAGATTCAATAAAGGTATAAATAGAACTATCTCTTAAATTAGAACAACGATAAATTTCAAGGCACTCATCATAATATCTGTCCTGCTCCATAAATTTTCTCGGGATGGTCGTCGAGTAGACAAAACCCTCAGGAGTTTCCTTTATTTCAAGCGTAATCCAGTCATCAAAGTAACCGCCTAATTCGATAGAATCTGTTAATTTATTTACAAAAGAAAAAGCCTGGCGATGTGTTTTTGCCTCACTATAACTCTCAAGGCTTGCACTTTCTCGAAATCCTTTTAAAATTTTATCCTTTTCATCCTCTGAAAAAGAAGCCCCCTTTTTCATTCGGTGAATCATATGTAGGCCTGAGTCTGAAACAATCATTTTGACTATCTCAAACTCACTTGTTTTGGAGGGTTTTTTCTCTGTTTTCTCATAAATCAACTCTGTTTCATTCTGACTCAGAATAACTATTTCAGGGGAGAACCCTTGTCTGGATTCCTCCCATTTTTTACTTATAGAATTAACTTGTGATTTCAGAAACTCTTTACATCCCTTCTCTTTTAGACTTGGCATAACTTTATATGAAATAGTTATAAGATCTTTGAATAAAAATTCCTTTTGAGCTGTCGGAACAAACTCAATAAAACAATCTGAATCCTCTGTCACATATCTTTGTATTTCTTTCCAGTTCGAACTCTTTTCCCCAGGATACTCAAAAACAATAGTTTCTTTTGGAATGATAAGCTCCCCTTCAGTATCCGCTAATTTTCCATTTGCTATAGTAAGTTTTACTATCGGTTCTACAGAATTTCCAGGTTGGATAAGGGCACACAAAACAAAAGAGACTAACAAAAATATTTTTTTATTCATCATTCAACCCTATAGCAGATTCATCGAACCACAAAATCTAACTGATACCTTTCATAACAATCCATTAAAAAAAATATTACTACATCTCTAAACAGAACAGCTCATGAATTTAATTAACATATCTCAAAAGTGCCCTCCCCCTTTATGTCTAAGAAGATAAACTTTACATTTTTTCATATAGAGCTTAAGATATAGGTCATATTTGTTAGAATCCCTCGGAGAAAACATGTCATCTGTAAAGAAAAAAAGACGTGCTAAGATTAAAAAGCACAAAAGAAAGAAAAGATCTAGAAGAGATAGACACAAGAAAAAATAGTTCTTAAGGGTGCTATTTCTTTGCACCCTTACTTAATTCTAAGAAAGAGATATCCATGTGGAATTACCCCAAAGAGTATGATGTCATAGTCATTGGAGCAGGCCATGCTGGCTGTGAAGCTGCGCATACGTCTGCTAAGATGGGCGTGTCTACGCTTCTTTTGACAATGAATTTAGATACCATCGCAAAGATGAGTTGCAATCCAGCTGTTGGTGGAACTGCAAAAGGCCACATCGTCAGAGAGATCGATGCGCTAGGTGGCATCATGGGTAAAATGGCAGATAGAACTGGCATTCAGTTTAGGATGTTAAATGCTTCGAAGGGTCCAGCTGTTTGGTCTCCTAGATGTCAATCTGATAAGGCGGCTTACTCTTTAGAGATGAAAAAACATCTAGAAACTGTTGATCATTTAGAAATCAAACAAGGCACAATCACTTCATTTATTGTCGAAGATGGGCAGGTAAAAGCTGTCGATACTCAAGAAGGCATCAGATACCTCTGTAAAACCTTAGTCATATCGTCTGGAACTTTTATGAAAGGTCTTATTCATATTGGAGATCAAACAATATCTGGAGGAAGATCTGGTGATAAGCCCTCTCTTGGGTTGTCTCAAACTCTTTTAGATTTAGGATTTCGATTAGGTCGCTTAAAAACCGGCACTCCACCTCGTATAAATATGAGATCTGTAGACCTTTCCAAAATGGAAGAGCAGCCTGGAGATGAAGGAGTTTATTTCTCTCATGATGAGAAAGAGCCTAGGCTTAAACAAGTAAGTTGCTATATCGCTTATACAAACGACAAAACAAAAGAAGTTGTCACAAAAAACATCAAGCGATCTGCTATGTACTCAGGAAAGATCGATTCAAAAGGGCCTAGATATTGCCCATCTATTGAAGACAAGTATGTAAGGTTTGCTGACAAAGAAAGACACCAGCTTTTTTTAGAACCCGAAGGGTTAGATACTCAAGAGGTGTATGTTAATGGAATCTCAACAAGTCTTCCTTTTGACGTTCAACTAGAAATGATCAGAAGTGTGGAAGGCATGGAAAATGCAGAGATCATGAGACCTGGATACGCTATTGAGTATGATTATATCTTAAGTGGCCAACAATATGACACCTTAGAGACTAAAACTGTATCTGGTCTTTTTCTAGCAGGTCAGATTAACGGAACAACCGGCTATGAAGAAGCGGCAGCGCAAGGTCTTATTGCTGGCGCTAATGCCGCTCTTAAAGTATTAAACAAAGATCCCTTTAGACTGTCTAGAACAGAGAGTTATATAGGGGTGATGATTGATGACCTCATCTCAAAGGATTTGACAGAACCTTATAGGATGTTCACATCTCGAGCTGAGCACAGATTACTTCTTAGACAAGACAATGCAGATTTAAGACTTCGAGCTTATGGTTATGAGCTTGGTCTTATCTCAGATATTCAGTTTGAAAAACTGCAAGATAAGATCAAAAAAATCGATGAATGCGTAGCTTATCTAAAAAAATCACATCTAGCAATAGATGGAAGAAAGTATACTTTAGCGCAAATACTTTGCAGACCTGAGATGAACTACCAAAAGCTTCATGACACCTATCCAGATAAGGTTTTTGAGATAAGTGATGAGATTGCTTTTCAAGTAGAATATTCAATCAAATATGAAGGTTATATCAAAAGGCAACAAAAAGAAGCTGAAAAAATAGCTGCTTTAGAAAACTCTGTTATACCTAAAAGCTTTGACTACTCTGCTATTACAGGCCTGAGAAACGAAGCTAGAGAAAAACTTAGTTTTTACACTCCGTCAAATGTTGGTCAGGCTTTAAGAATCTCTGGTGTATCACCTGCTGATATCACAGTGCTTTTAGTTGCTTTAAAGAAATAACCCTCTTTCTTTTCTCTCCGTTTTATATAAGAAGCTTGTCTTCACTTCCTTGTTTGAAACCTCTTCTTTTACCAGTCTAGAGTGCCGTAGTAATAAGGACAGTCAGGATTGGCACACTCTCCGATAAGATTAATTGCTTTATGATGACATCCACAAGTTGTAACACGAGTGACATTTGCTTTTGATGAAACCGAAGTTTTGTTTGTTTTTTGACGGTTTGCATGTGGTGTACTTGCCATACCTAGAGCTAGTGCACATAGTCCAACAAATAAAACTGTTTTTGCCGTTTTTTTTAACATAATAACCTCCCAGTTACTCTGTTTTTTTAATCACGCTGAAAACCCAACGTGAAACACTTTTTCGGTTTTTGATATTCATTACGGAATAATCCAAAGACCGAATTTTGCACAAAGTTTTTTTAAAAATTTTGTTAAGATTTTTTCTAATGTCACAAAGAATTAAGAAGTTATGTACAAAATTTTCTTTTTTTTATGTCGCATTTATTTCGTGCTTCAGACATGTTTTAGAGTCACTTTTTAAATTAGGACAGAAAAATGACAACGAAGATTTCCGCTAAAGAGATTCCATCTCTCGATCAATTTGCTAGTAAAGATAAACCAAAACAATCCAAAGCATATGTTAGTAAACATTTTGCTTCTCTTGGCCTTTTAGGAAATGGTGAAGAGCAAACAAATTTCACAAAAAGAGAGATAAAACTCATAAAAGGTCGATATAAAGAAAAAACAATCTACGTAGCTTCGAAAAGCCTGCCGAAAGACAACTCATAATACACACAACTTAGAGGGGTTACGAATAAATTTTTAAAACATTTCATTAAGACCTCGAATTTTATTTAAAATTTTAGTTAGACTGCCCTTTTGCTTTTACCAACCCCTTAGAACAGGAGTATTAAAGATGTCTACAAAAAATGTCCCGCCCCCACTAAACTTTGGAACTGAATGTACATTTGAAACAACTCTAATAAACTCTCCCAATGATCAACTATCACCGTCACCAATTGACAGGGAAACTAAAGAGCTGACTCAGTGTTTTGCAAAAGAGTTTTTTTCTAATCCAGGTACTTTCAGATGGCCATCACCTAATGATTTTAGAACTGCCACTCCTAATGATTTTAGAACTGCCACTCCTAATGATTTTAGAACTGCCACTCCAAACGATTTAAAACCCAACACTCCCAATGACAAATTTAGACCTCTTACCCCAAATGATCGTATTTCTATGATCTCTAAACAGTGTCTACAAGCTGCTCAAAGAGTTAATTAAGTTTCTTTACTTAAAGAACCTACTCTGTCGACAGGATTAAAAAACCTTTGGGTGGTTAGTTATAAACTACTAAACACCTAAAGGTTTTTTGCTTACCAATTTTTCTTGTTTTATTCACCTAACGATAAAGCTCATTCCCTCCAAATCAACTCTAAAAAGCAATTCTTTGTTTTTGTTTTAAATATATTTTTGATACAAAGATATATTTTTAACCCCCACTGGAGGTATCGAATGCTTTTTAAACCAAAAAAAACTGTCCCCCTTCTCATTTCAGCATTTTTTTGCATGCAATCACTTTCATATGCAGCAGGATCCAATGAAATGGAAATTAAATCTGAAGATTTTGCTCAAACCACAAAAGCCCTTCAAACCCTAGGCATGCCTTATGAAGAACAAGAAATCGGAGAAAGTGAAAAAAAAGAAAATGAAGCTTATAGAAAAAATACCCTACACGTGCTTGGCACACAGACAATCTCTGATGGAAGTATATCTTGTTGCCCATACGCAGTGTTCAAAGGAGGAACAAAAGGTGACCTATATATCGCCAAAACTGCACAAGGGGATTACCGTTATTCCACACAAAAAATTGGTGAACTCTACATGGATGGGAATGAAAAACAATCTACAAGCATCACTCAACTTAATACAGTCGGCTTTTTAGTTTCATGGATTGATAAAGATCAAAATGCATGCGTTTCTAGAATCCTGTTTGATGCAAGACAGATTATTGCAACAAAACTAAGCATCCCTAAAGCTCTCTCAAGCGTCAAAATAAAAAAAATAAAAGCCTTTTCCTCAAAAGCTCTAAATGCAGATGTTGCAATTCAAACCTCAGCTGGTAAAGTTTATGTCATTAATTACAACATATATGGCTCCAGCACATTAGTCCAGGTTGCAGACGATGCTGAATTTATAGGATTTGGACCTCAACAATCCAATAAAGGCTCTAGCATTATGCTAAATATAGCTGGTCGCTTAGTAATCTATTCACGAAATTATTCAACTACTAACTATACATTCACAAAATACCTTACCCCTGCAGAGCGAAGCATAGAAACTGGTCAATCACAAATAAATGTTAATTCTTCAAATGAAGCTATCGTTTTTTATACCGCAGAAAACACAGGCTACGTGATTACAGACCCTGATCTAGACTCTGAAGCCTTACCTTCTGAATCTACTATTCCAGATGTTGAAGTTGCCAAAAGCATTAGTTCAAATGCTATGAAAAATTTTCTAGTTGTTGTCAAAAATCCTACCTCGAAGAATTCTAAAACATATTATAGTTTCGGCGATAACCAATACCTAACAAGCAAATACCAAGATAAAAACCCAAAAATCCCAACTGCTGTGTATCAAACTGATTCCCAAATTACAGCTGAATCACAATTAAACCAATCTGATTCTGGCATGCCCATATTGATTGAGTCTCAAACAGGCTCTACTGGAAGCGACATTAAGACAACTTATGAAGTTCAACCTAAAACCCAGAGTTATTATCCAGTTATCCTAACTTCTGCTGCTGCAGATAAAGATACTGGCAGCAATAAATTTGTCGCTACAAGTAGAAATGACATCACAGCTATTGCCTACGTACTATCATGGGAAGAAGGTGGAGCTACTCATCAGAGACTACTTTTTTCCTCTGAAGCGCCGAACAATAATTTCAACCTCGTAACCATTTTTACAACCAGACAAACTTCTATGTAAATTCAAAGTCAATAGTAAAGGCCTTCGATCACTTCGAAGGCCTTTTCTTTAGATCTTTTTTGATCACTATTAAGTAAAGATATTGTCTGTATAAAGCATTATCACCTAACTACAAAACTCTCTCTCTGGAGATTCATCTCGATTTCTATTTTAGTTTTTGTTAAATTCTCGCACAAAAAAACCGAAAATTTCAAAAATGGAGAAATGACAATGACAACAACTAGTTACAACGCCTACGTATCAAATCAGGAAAATTATAAACACTTACTAAATCTTCTAGATCAGAATGATCCTAAAGAAATAATCGATAGAGAGCCAACCTCTAAAAGTGGCAGACGAGTATTAGATACAACGCTTAAAATGTTGTATAAGGATATGCAAGACACAACATCTTCATCAACACCTTCATCAAGATCATCTTCTCCAACATCTACAAGTAGTAGACAAATCACGTGGAGTAAGGAAACTAATCAAACTGAATTGTCAACTCTATTTAAACAGCAAGTCAACAACTAGCATTCGCAATTAAATCAAGGCTAAGATTTTTTGCTTAGCCTTTTTCAATTTC
This sequence comes from Chlamydiia bacterium, assembly GCA_030427725.1. GTDB lineage: Bacteria > Chlamydiota > Chlamydiia > Chlamydiales > JAUICV01. The sequence continues at coordinate 223,204 of JAUICV010000002.1, forward strand.
TTTAGTTGACCCCTCTTACAAAAATCCATAGAATCAAAAAAAAATCTATGTGAGTCTATGGTTTCCGCATTTTATAAAAAACCTGTTGCTCTTTTACTTGTAAACCAAGCAACAGATCGAGTGTTCTTTAAAAAAGTTCTTGGTGAAAAATATCATGTCATTCATGCAAAAGATAGCCTAGATGCTATAAGTAAATTAATGCATGGTCAAATATCGATTGTCATAACCCATGATAAATTAACAAGACTTTCGATTATTGAATTCTGCAAGAAAGTTAGAGAGATCGATAAACTAAAAGACTTGCCACTATTAGTTTACACTACCAATTTGAAAAAATCGTATGTAAAGGAGCTTCTAACAGCTGGAGCTACAGATTTTTTAAGAGAGCCCTTAGATCATGATGAGGTTTATCAATTAATCTCTGAGGCTATGAAGTCACAAAATCTTAAGAAAAAAATGTCTCCTTTAGCTCAAAGTATTCATTCTTTTGCAAAACCTACATCCGGAAAGAAACTAGACAAGACTCGGTTTTCTATTCGAGATCAAGCGGTTCGAGCTATTAAAGAAGCTGTAAAAGAAAAAAATGCCTTAAGCCTGCTCGTTCTTAGTATCGATCATTTTGAGAAAATAAGACTCCGCTGGGGAGTTGATGCTATAAACGAGCTAGCAGAGCGTCTATTAGAGCATTTAAAAGAGTCCATCCGCCAACAAGATCTTTTGATGCACATAAAAGACGAAAAATATCTTATTGTTTTACCTAAAACATCGATGACTGCTGGAAAAATTCTAGCAGAAGATATTAAGGATACATTTAAAGAAAAGAGATTCAAAACAAATAAAGGAAGCGTGCGCTTGACTGTATCTATTGGTTTGACGGCTCTAGATAAAGAAAAGGCTGAAACATCAGATGCTTACGATTACTTAGACATGATGCTAGCCGACGGAGAAAACTGCCTAGTAAAAGCCAAACAAATCGGGAACAGAATTGTTTCAAAATAAGGATTAATTATGAAAAAACTTGTTATCGGACTTTCATTACTCTCTCCTCTTACACTCACAGCAGAGACAAAATTACCTACAAAACAAGCTTACCCTATAAATAAAGAGTTAAACAAAATGCAAAACAAAGCCTTTAAAAAAGAGGTTTTGGCAAGTGATAGCTCAAAGCATGAAAAAAATAGCTCATCTGAAATTATGGTCATCGATCCAATGACAAGAGCCAATGACTTTAAACAAGCCTATCAGTTTTTAAAAGCTCAAAAAGCTGGATCAAGAGTCATCTTCAAACTCTCGAATGGGCAAACTCTAGCAAATGTTTTAGATATTGATATCATGAAAGGAGGATCTTTAGTAATCTTTAAACTAAGCTCTGTTAAGGGCATGCAGTTTAAGGTTGTTAGGATAGAAGATATTACCTCCATTGAACACTCATGAGTATTAACGTACTTCTTTTAAAAAATACCCCAATCTACAAACAGTTAGAGATTGAAGAAGCTTTGCTTCGAACAGATCACCAAAACTGGTGTATACTAAACCAAGGCTCTTCTAAAGCCATAGTCCTTGGTATCTCTGGGAAAAAAGAAGAGCTTATAGATCTAAAAACAGCAAAAAGTCAAAACGTTTTACTTATAAAGCGTTTTAGCGGCGGAGGAACCGTCGTTGTGGATGAAGATACGTTATTTTCCAGTTTCATCTTCCAGCAAGAAACGTTAGATTTTCCACCCTATCCTGAATATATATTAAGATGGACAGCTGAATTTTATAAAAACGCACTAAAGATTCCAAAATTTTCTTTAGTTGAACACGATTATGCACTTGGCGATAAAAAATGCGCTGGGAATGCTCAGTATTTAAAAAAAGACAGGTGGCTTCATCATACGACATTTTTGTATGATTTTAAGCCATCAAACATGGAACTTCTTCTCTATCCAAAAAAAGTTCCCGTTTATAGAGAAGGCCGGTCGCACCTTGATTTTTTATGCACACTTAAAGAACATCTATCAAATAAAAAAGCTTTTGAAGAAAGAATGATTTCGTATCTAAAAGGTGTTTTTGAAGTTAAATTTCACACTTACGAAAGTCTTCTACCCATCTTAGAAAAAGACTATAGAAAAACACTGACAACATTAGACTACTAAAAAAAAGCCTGCCCCACAAGGGATTCCTAAACCCGCTTATCAACCTGGTAAACCAGGTGGGTCCGCAACTTAGAAGAGGTGAATTCCAAAATTATATTCACCAGCAACTAACGTTGTGATCCCCTAAAAAAGATCATAGCTGATTAGCTTCATATTGATCTAGGGCTGTCCACAAGCGCGACAGACTTGGTCAAAGTTTAATCTTATCTTAACATATAGATCAAAACAAAAATCCGCTGCAACTAATTTTTTTTAGCCATCTCAAGCCTCATTTTGACCAAGCATCGAACAGTTACATCTGCAATCACTAAGCAAAATCACTGTACAAATCCTCAAATTCAGTACGGGAGTTGACAAGACAAAAAAAGGAGTAAATTGAAATCTCATCATTTAATTTTTTTTTTTGGGGGGGGAAATGTTCAAGGTATTTCAAATATTATTTGTCTTGCTATCTCTATCTGAGCTTTATGCCCACGATAAATATCAGACCTATGTTAATAATTTTTACATAACTGAACTTATAAATAGTGAAAATATAGATAATGAAATTTTTAGTTGGATAAATCTAATTAACAAACCTCTCATTGAACATGTTTTTGTCCACGGATGTAAAGATCTCTGTATCGATAAAGAAAAACTTTTCGATCTAAATAATTTTGACCCAACCAAAGTTAAAGATGGAGATATAATTTTCATCCAGAAGTTAGGACAGGTTGAGCCATTTTTGACAAAATATCATCATAAAATTCATGCTAAATATTTTTTAACAACTATGCTCAATCACGGAAAAAAGTCTATTGAACAAGCCTTGCATCGTTGGTTAAAGGATGAAAAACTTTTAGCCTGCCTCGGATTGAATTGTTTTATACCAAAACACAAAAAAATGATCCCGCTCTCTCTTGGAACTAGTTGGTCAAGCCTAGTTCGATACCCGAAAACAGAAGATGTTAAGTCTTGCTTAAAGCAGAATTTCCAAAAAAAACAGTTGGTTTTGAGCTTGTTTTCAAGATCAACTCATATAAAAAGACCTTTAATCTATCAATACTATCAAAAACAACCCTATGTAAAATCGTTCGACATACCCACCTGGCATTTAAAATCACACCTTCCACCTCATCTATTCATTAAAGAACTAGCGACTTCTTATTTCAACTTGAGTCCAAGAGGTTTTGGGGTGGACTGTTTCAGAACCTGGGAATCTTTCCCACTTGGATCTATTCCTGTAGTAGAGAAAAGCCCCTTAGATTATTTATATTACAAGTTACCTGTGATGATTGTTGACGACATGACTAAATTGAACAAAACAGACTTCACAAATTTTTATACAAATATTCTAAACAACGTAGAAGATCTATTTTTTCAGAAAACACTTACCCCCTATTGGACCACTTTCATCGAAAAACTCAAAGCATATGCAAGGGAAAACCGATGTGTTTTGGAAGAAATCTCTAAATTTAAAAAAATTACCTATAACATTGATTAGAAATTTTACCTCTCTAAGTATCGTCTTCCTGGTCAGGAGATGAAAAAATATCCTTAAAAGCTTGTTTTGAAACTTGCTTTCCCATAACTGCTAGTGATTCTGTTAAAGGTATTTTTTTAGGACAGACTTGGACGCAGTTTTGCGCATTTCCACATTCACTTACACCACCTTCTGTCATCAGCTCTCTGTTTCTTTCGGGAGCCTTCATTTTACCTGTTGGATGTGTATTAAAAAGTCTTGCCTGAGAAATAGGAGCAGGTCCTATGAATTTAGATTTTTCATTTACCTGTGGACAACTCTCAGAGCAGCATGCGCAGCTCATACAAGTTGATAACACATACATTTGTTCTTGTTTTGTTTGAGAAACTTTAGGACCAAACCCTGAGATAAACGAGCCGTCTTGCTCTATCCAAGCTTGGATTTTTTTTAAGTCTTCTAAGAGCTTTGATCTGTCTGTGATCAAATCTCGAATTAACGGAAACTTTGAAAAAGGTGCCAAAGTAATAACGTTTGACCCTGACTGTTTAATTAATGCGTCGATTAAAGCTGTACAAGCTTGCCTAGGCCTTCCATTGATGAGCATAGAGCACGACCCACAAACCTCTTCTAAACATCCTTGCTCCCAAACAACTGGAGTAACCCTTTCTCCATCTTTATTGATGGGATTTTTTTGAACCTCCATAAGAGCTGAGATAATGTTATCCCCTGGTTTTTTCTCCAAGACAAACTCTTCCCAATACTGATGACCTTTAACACCTCGATAAATCTTTAAAGTATAATGCTCAGACATTGACACCCTATATTGGTAATTTGATATTATCTGGAACGTTTTCCAGGTGAGGCTTTACTCTTTTAGCCTTCGAATAATCTCTTTGTATCGGTTTTAAATGTCGAATGTCAACTTTCTCATAGGAAATCTCTGGTTCATCTGCTCCTTCTTTAAAAGTAGCAATGGTCTTTTTTAACCAACTTTCATCATCTCTTTTTGGAAACTCTGGCTTAAAGTGTGATCCTCTAAACTCATCACGCAAAAGAGCTCCTTTGGTAATCACAAGCGCTAGCTCTACCATGTATTTAAATTGGTTCGCTAAGATATATGTTTGATTTGAAAGAGCAGTTTTATCATCGAGCTTGATATTTTTGTAACGCTCACGAATAGATTTGATAAACTCTATCGTTTCTTTTAACTTTTCATTATCCCGTTTTACTGTGACATTTTTTACTAAAACATCGGAAAGTTCTTCATGAAGTTGGTGAATATTCTCGTTTCCATTGCGGTTAAAAAGATCTTCTTTAAAAGCGTTTTCTTTTGCTAAAGCATCCTCAAATGTTGAAGAAGGAAGATCTTTATACCCCTTTGATAAAGACTGCAAGTATCTTGGAATTTCAACACCTGCAACAAGACCACTATAGACACAAGAGAGTAAAGAGTTTGCTCCAAGTCTATTAGCCCCATGATATTGGTAGTCAGATTCTCCGATATTGAAACATCCATTTAAATTTGTCATCTGGCGGTATCTCTCTATGCGATCTGGATCATCAGATGCAGGCCAATCAACCCAAGCTCCACCCATTGTGTAATGAACTGCTGGAAAAATTTTCATAGGAACTTTTCTTGGATCTTCACCTGAAAATTTTTGATAAATGTCTAGAACTGACTCAAGTTTATGTTGTTTTTCTGGAGGCATCTCTGTGACATCTAGATGAACCTGCATCTTCCCATCGATGCCAAGCCCTAACTCACAAACCCTTAAAATCTCACGAGCTCCAATATCTCTTGGAACTAAGTTTCCAATTGCTGGATATAGCTCTTCTAAAAAATACCAAGGCTTTCCGGTTTCGCCACATTGAATTTCCTTTCCTTCTGGAGTTGTAATTTTCTTTGATGAATCTCCATAGACCCACACTCTACCACCTTCTCCGCGAATGGACTCAGACATTAGCCTTAGCTTATCTCTGCCAGGAATAGCAGAAGGATGTATTTGAATAAATTCCCCATTGGCGTATTTCATCCCTTGCATATAAAGCCTGCCATTAGCAGCTCCTGTGCAAAAGGTTGAGTTTGTAGACATCCTGAAAATCATCCCAAGACCGCCTGTTGCAATGACAACTGCATCAGCTTTCATTACCTCTTGCTCTAGAGTAAAGATATCTTGAACAACTATTCCCCTAGCTATTTGCTCATCATCTAAGATCAGCCTCATAAATTCGTGATGTTCAAATTTTTCAACAAGGCCCTTTACTTCATATCTCCTGACTTGCTCATCGAGTGAGTATAAAAGCTGCTGACCTGTTGAGGCTCCACAAAAAGCTGTTCTATTATAAAAGGTTCCGCCAAAACGTCTAAAATCGATATTTCCTTCAGGTGTTCTATTGAATGTACAACCCATACGATCAAACATTTCTATAATCTTAGGAGCTGTCAGACACATCTCTAAGATGGGAGGTTGATCTGCTAAAAAATCTCCTCCTTTAATTGTATCGTATGCATGAATGATGGGAGAGTCATCTTCTCCTTTAAGATTTACTGCTGCATTAATGCCACCTTGTGCACAAACTGAGTGGGATCTTTTTACTTTAGTAATCGATACAAGCTTAACCTTATAGCCTTGCTCAGCAAGTTTCATAGTACATGCAAGACCTGCAAGACCTCCACCTACAACAATGACATCTTTTTTCATTTCAACCATAGCAAGGATTCCTTTTAGCGATAGAGGTTTATAAAATAAGTTCCCCAGACAGAGAACAGTCCAAGTAGAGCTATAAGCGTCATAAGAAAAACGCACACATTAACCATTGATCTTTGCGACCGCATCTTAATAATGAGTCCCCATGTCATCATAAAGGTCCAAAGGCCATTGAATGCATGAAATGCAGTTGCTAGAACAAAAACAGTGTATAAAAGACACTTTAGAGGGCTTTTAAAAGAGTCTCTAACAACTAATAGAACAGCTGTTCCAAAATCTTTAGTCTGAGCAATAACTTCCGAATTTGTAATTGACTTTGAGCTAAGAGCTTTTACAAAGTTAGCCTTTTGACGAAAGTCTTGAGCTTTATCAAGCAAAATCTGATCGTTTCTATCAAAATCCACTGGATCGATTGAATCAAGTCTTTCTAAACTCCAAGTTTCAAAGTCTTTTTTCTCTTCTTCGTTCTCTATTGCAAAAGCTCTTTTTTCTAAGGCTTCACCAGCTTTTTTCTTCGACTCAAAACCGCTTTTGATAGAATTAATATCCTCTTGAGAGTAAAGCTTCACTCCAAGTCTTGACGCGACAGTATAAAGCCCTTTATCAACGGCAACTTTTGCAAAATAGACTTTTTGATCTCCTATTTGGGCGTGCGTAGGATATCTATAAAATCGCATATAACCAACATGTAAGATGATCCCTATTAGCAAAATCCATGAAGTATATCTTTGCCAACTATACGCTCTGTTTCTTGAATATTTTAGAGTTGGCTTTTCCCCTTTCGAGCCACAGGTATTTACTTTTGAGGTGAAGATATACTTAACTCCCATAGCTGCATGAAATAGTATAGGAATCCCTATTAAACACACTTCGATCACTGGGAGATATGGTAAATTTTTGATCAGGTTAACCATTCTGACAAAGCCAGCACCATTGTCTCCAAAAAGAAGCGCTGCTTGGGAATTTGTTATGATATGTTCGATAAGAAAAAAAACAATAAAAAGACCAAGAAGCGAATGAAGCCTTCTTAAAACAAACTCCCTAGGAGCTTTTTGCACGTTTTCGGTCATGACATTTCCTATGTAAACCAAGGTTCCCCAGAAAGTAAGTTAATGCCTGAAAAGAAAAAAATAGAAAAGTTTTTTTATGATTTAAATAGAGAAGAATTCCTTTGTATTTTTCCTTGTTTGCTCGCAAAACGTTTCAAAATCCACCCCTTTTAGCTTAGAAATAAATTCAGCTGTTTCAACTACATATGCAGGCTCATTTGTTGTCCCTCTTTTTGATTGAGGAGCTAAATAAGGGCTGTCTGTTTCAACAAGCAGAGATTCTAACGGCACACTTTTTACAACTTCTTGAAGATCCGTAGATTTTTTAAACGTGACTATACCGCTAATTGAAATTTTATACCCCCTATCCAACGCTTGAAAAGCTTCTTCTTTCGTCCCAGTAAAACAATGTATTAAGAGCTTTTCGCTGCCATAGAACCCATCTGCTATTTGAAAAAGATCCGAAAAAGCTTCTCTGCAGTGAACAACAACTGGTAACCCAGTTTTTTTTGCTAAGTTAAAATACTTAATCAAGAAATAGATTTGAGCATCCTTATCGGAATGCTCATAAAAATAATCCAATCCTGTCTCCCCGATAGCAATCAGTTTTTTTTCCAAAGCTAATTTTTCAAAAAAAGGAAAATCTACCTCTCCAAGCTTATTCACATCATGAGGAGTAGTGGCTCCTGCATTAACCACAAAGGGATCTATTGTATTTAGTTCAACTCCTCTTAGAGCTGTTTGTTGATCAGTACAGATGTTGATAATTTTTTCTAACTGTGCATCTTTTGCTCTTTGGATAAGACCTTGAACATCTTCAATTAGTTCATCAGAAGTAATATGGGCGTGGGAATCTATTAACATAATTTTTTACACTTTAGCTGCGTTTGGAATTGTTGATTTTTTGGTATAGTAAACAAAAAAACCTCCAGGAAAGCAAACAAGTCTTTGGTTTGAATCCAATTTTACCCTGGTAAATTTTTTAAAAATTGCGATTGTTTCTTTATCTAAAGGATTGTTTCTTAAATCCAAATGAAGAGGAATCGCCTCTTCTGGCTTATCTTTTCCAATGTACACCCCTCGAATTTGGCTCTCAACAATCAGGTCAGCTTGTAAAGCATTAGAGATAGACCATAACTTTCCCTTAATTTTAGGAAAACTCTCTGGAGCGCATGGGCAAAACATACCAGATGTTGCCTTAGTATAATCACGAGCCTCTATACAAGCTATTTCATTATTAGATAAATCCAACCATCTCAGATTAGTTCTATGAATATCTAAATACAAAGGAATCCACTTTAGACCACAATTACTTAAAAAAAGCTTCTTTAGAAAAAGAAACGCTTTATCAAATCTTAGGAATGTCAACCTACCATCTATTACAGGCACGATGTCCTCTGGATTGCTATCTGATAGATCTAGAACCTGCAGTTTTGAAATTGCACAGCTTCGAACTTTTTCTTCCTTGGTATCTCTTTTCTGAATGATAGCGTCGATAATCACTGAACACAAACCTGCCTGAGCTCGTAAGTAAAGTTCTTCACAAGAAGCCTCTAAAATACACCCTGGCAATCTCTCGATCTTTGAATAAGATAAATCAATCCTTACAGGACTTACGTTTCTAATAAAGTCTGTTGGAAATTTCGTTAAGGCTGTGTGAGATAGATCAACATGAAATCTTTCAGGTAGTTCTATCTCTACAGAAAATTCTTCCGCCTGATCTCTATAGATTGTTCTTACTTCCGAGCATAAATCTTCACCTAAATCATCTCTTATATGTAAATGCTTTAATGTAAGCTCTGAGAGTTTGAGTTCTGACATCTTTTTTTCAATGCCCACTCTTTCCATTGGACCTTCAAAAGCCTTCGATGGTTGTGTTTCAGTACTAGAGGTCACCATACTCATCGTAAAATTCGCCTTATCTTAATTTTATAAAACAAGAAAGCTTACATAAGTGGCTAAATGAAATCCCGAAAAAAAATTATACATCTAGACGTTTAACCTCCAGTCATTTATAAATTTCCTCTCAAAAATTAAAGGGTATCATGTCTCTAAACATTTCTAAATTTTCTACTCAATCAGAACATCTCGATCCTATTGAAAGCTTTGATCACTATCTGAAAACTACTGCTAGGTTGGAAAAACCTGCTTTTGAAAAAGGTCTTATAGACATTCAACAAGCCATCTCCCCATCAGATGATCCAAGTCACCCAAATTCTTTTTTTCAAAGAGTTTCAACTCAGTTTGAACGAAATTTATCTGAGCAGACTTTACCACCACACAAAGTCTTAAAACTAGCTTATGATGTTGTTTTAGACTCTCTACGACAAGCTATTTGCAATATCTCTCCTCTTAGATTAAGGAACAGAACTTGGTTTTCAATCAGCTCCCAAAATCCCGAATTAAGCCTTTCCCAAAAGGATAAATTCAAACCAAGAGAAATCGCAACTACCTGTAAAGTTATAGCAACCGGAAACCGTTTACTCCGCTCGGCTGAAAACCTAGAATCCTACCTTACCGACACATCGTCTCAATTTGATCCTTTATTTGTTTTTGACGCACTAAGAGGTCTTGGTGAATTAGCTGGTATCAAAGGAAGAGAGTTTAGCTCTGAAGTTCACAAAATTTACAGGGAGATTAATCCAGAAGGAATTGATCCTCTACCCTCTATTCATGTGGCTATTTCAAAGACCCTTGTAAAAAGAATTCAAAATCTACCAAAAAGCCCAAACAACAACCGCTTGCTCGAATCTTTATCTTATTACAGTAATGTTCAGCAGCATTTTAGACTTGCTAGACTCATAGATACATGTAAAAAACTTGAACTTGCCACTCGTCAAATTTTCTTCAATTCCAGCCTCCCAACAGAATTAGAAAATCATATTTATTCTTATCTAGATTTAAAAGATTTGGAAACTTTAGGAGAAGCTCTTTGCTTTGAATCGTCTCCGATTATGGATAGGATAAGCGCTAAAATGTCTCTACTATCTATTAATAATAAAGGACGGACATTTGGGCCTGCTCAATCGCACAAATATGGCCCACATGCTGCCAATATCTTAAGAAGTTCTGGCCGTGAGTCCCCCTTTCCAGAGTTTTATATCACTCCTCATATCAGAAATTTAAAAGAGCTGATCTTACCAAATAATGCCCGAGCGCTTTCTGAATTCATTAAAATAATAACTCAAATCTCTCCTATAAAAACGGTTGAGAGCCTTGTTTTATTCGATGACCAAATGCCAGGGATAGCTGTTGTAAATGATACATTAGAAAAACTGTTAGATATTTTTCCAAATTTAAGGTTTCTACAAATCAATGATGTATCTCGTGTACAAGAACGCTGCTTAAGAAGACTTCCTCAAACTAGTATTCAGGCACTTTCTCTTACCAAAAATTTTACACTATGTAGGAGAAGCTCAAAGCCTCTAAACGACATTCTAGAGCGCATGGCTTCCAATCTTTTTTTTGTATCTTTAAAAAGTTTCAAAGGAGCGCACTGGAAATCTATTATTACTTTAGCCAATGCCAATCAAGTTCAACATATAAAGCTTGGTTCTCAGACCTCACCTCTTGTTAAACTTCTCCCTTGTGAAACCCCCATTAAAGAAAATACTTCTTTAAAAATTCTCGCAATAAATAGTCATAAAATTCCCGTCTTAGATCTTTTAACGTTCGGGGCCAAGATGAAAGCACTTAGAGAATTAGACCTTTCTTCATCAGATCTAATCCCATCTCACGCTATAGAGCCAAGTCTTACTTTGGACTCAGTTAAACGCCTAAATATGGCAGCAACGAAACAACATCAACGAGTGAATTTTATCACACTACTACCGCAGCTCCCTAATCTAGAATCAATCGATCTATCAGAAGGAATTGCTGGATATTGTGTTGGAACTCTAACAAATTTATCGGAAATTGACAGACCAAGTCCTAACGTTAAAGAGTTAATCGTTTCTGCACAAAAACTTTCCATGCAATCTGTTGCATATCTGCTGAGACGCTTTCCAAACCTAGAAGCACTAAACGTCTCCAATAATTATCGTCTTTTATCTCATGGATCTTCTCTTCGAAGTTCTACTCTATTGCCAGACGGTCAAGTTATCGCGAGAAATCTAAAAACCCTTATCATGCATGGTTCCTCTCTTTCAGTTACAGAGGAACTGTTCGCAGAAATTTTTGCTTTTGCCCCAAACATGACTTCATTGGATTTAAGTCATAATAGATTTATTATTCCTGATCAGTTATTTCTAACTTCTGATCTATCCAGAAGACTGAGTCTAAAGATAGAACGCCTCATACTCGATGGTTTTTTATGTAAAGATAGAGATTTTGAACAGTTGATTCTAAAATTTCCCAACCTTAAAGAGCTTTCTCTTGTCGGTGCAAATATCAGAGGGGATGATCTCCCCTTACTTGTTGAAAAGACTGAAGACCTCCCCCCTGAATTTATAGGTCCAAGAAATGTAGATCGCTTGCCGAAAGTTACCTCCCAAATAAAAACGTTAAACCTAAATGCGAACTGCTTAACTTATGAAGGATTTACTAATATCTGCGTCTGCTGTCCACACCTTGAAACAGTTAAGGTCTTAGGTAATAGAGCCCAAGATCTAATCTCACTTGCACCTTTTACAACAGCTAAGATCGAGGCCTTTCACAGACGTTTTCCAAATGTGACGATTGAAACGAAGTAGCCTCAATAATGTCTTTTCATTTTGAGAAAGCTCCTTATTGTATTTCTGCAACAGTGGATATACATCCCCCATCTTGCCTTTATATAGGACTTAGATTACGCTGAGGAATTTTCTAAAACTTGAAGCTACAAAAACGAAAAGGTTTATTTATGGGTCAGATAACTAGCGCTTATTTCCAAGCGGATTTTTTTGGAAAATGTGTGTTTTTAGGCTTATTCACACTGTCTTTTCTTTGCTGGAGTTTACTCTTATACAAAATTTATGTTCTTCAAATTGCAAGAAAAGACTCTAAAAGATTTTTTCTATCCATTAAAAGACAAAAAGATTCTTTGCTGAACTTAAAACCCGATCGAAGAAAAAACCGCTCGTACTTTGAAATACCTCAGCCCTTTTTTGAACTATTTTATGTTTTAAAAAATAAAGCCTTAGAAATTCTAGAAAAAAACCACTATTTCATTAAGGGTAAAATAAACTCAGAAGCATCAGTTTACTTATCTAGAGGTGATATCGACTCTTTAGAGTCACAACTTATCACATCAATTAATAACGAGTGCCACAAGCTTGATAAAAACATATTCCTACTTGCTATGATTTCATCATTAGCGCCCTTTTTAGGCCTTTTAGGAACAGTTTGGGGAATCCTTATGACCTTCTCTGGCTTGCAAGCCTCTGCAGCTATATCCTCTAATTCAATGGTCCTATCAGGTCTTTCAACAGCTCTTGTAACGACAGTTCTTGGTCTTGTCATCGCAATTCCAGCCTTAGTATCTTACACTTATTTAAAAAATCTCATCAAAACCTTTACCTATGAGATGGAAAGCTTTTCTCACTTAATGCTTTCAACTGTAGAACTGCAATATAGGGCTGTAGAATTGCAAGTACCTGTCAATTCAGAAAAAATTCAAAAGGTTCATGTTTAAATGAGAAAACGCTTAAATTACGTTGAAGAAGACATCAACTCTCTTGTCAACTTAACCCCTCTTATCGATGTCGTTTTTGTTGTTCTTGTGACATTTATCTTAATTGCTCCGATGCTTAACCTAGATAAAGTTGAGCTTGCCTCTGGGAAAGAGCTAAAAAAATTACCAACCTCTTTTCAATCACGGAACACCATTACAATACATGTCTATAAAGACAATTCGATTTTCATCAATCAAAGAAAGGTTTTAGCAAAAGACCTTACAGCAGTACTTTCTAGTTTAAAAAAAAATTATCCGAAAGAAACTCCTAAACTCATCCATGATAAATCGGCAAGTTTTGGGACCTATCAAACAATCAAAAGTGCATTAGAAACTGTAGGCTTTGACGAGCTCGACGTCATCTTAAAACCTTAGGCTTGTAGGATATGAGATCATTTTTTTCTGACTTGGCAAAATCTTTTAAGATCTATTCAAAAAAATACCCTATAAAAACGCTTGTTTTTAGTTTAATAGGTTTTTTTCATGTTTTTTTCATATTGTTCGGAGCGTTCGCAAAGCCAAACATAAAAATTTCAAAGCAAAAAAAACTTGCGATCAAAACCTACCAACTTGAAAAAGAAACAAAAGTCGTCTCATCTACCATTTCACAATCTAAAAAGGTTTCGAAAAAAGCAGCTCCGAGAAAAAAGATAATTCCTGTTAGAAAAAAGACAAAAAAAGCTCCTCGAGCTAAGGTTTCATCGCAACCAAGAAAAAAAAAGATCTCTCAAACAAAAAAATTACTTCAAGAAGTCCAAGAAAGCATTGCTAAAATTGAGACAAACAAGGATAACTACCTCCCTAATAAATCAATGAGTATACCAAAGCCCATTGGAGAGCTGAAAACTAGCAGTTTTTCAGTCTCTTCTGAAGAAACAACCGAAAAAAGCTTGGAGTATCATCAACTTTTAACTAAAGTGCTAAAAGACCACTTGATGCTTCCAGCTTACGGGAAGGTTAAGCTCAAATTGACGGTATCAAATAGTGGCTTAATCAAAAAACTTGAGACGTTATACTCTGATTCGGAAGTAAACAGACTTTATTTGGAAAAACATTTACCCAGCTTGGATTTGCCAGAATTTAGTAATGATCTATCAGGTTTAAGTGAGTATTGTTTTTCACTAGTATTTTGTAGTGACGAGAATTCATGACCTAAAGAGGTTTCATATGAAAAGGTTTTTAACTGGTTTATTTTTAGCTTTCTCTTCTTTTTCAGTAGCTGTTGCAGAAGATATAGTTGTTCACCTTAACAAACAAACTCCTCTAGTTTCTCTGTACATGGGAACAACTCTATTAGAAAAACCAGAGCTCAAAGACGATTACCTCAAAGATCTCTTGAACATTATGGAGTTTAATTTCTTTCACTCTGGTCATATTGAGCCAAAATCCTCCATCGAGGAAAATGATCAAATTTTAATCAAAACCCCTTTCAAAGAGGCCTTTGCAAATCCTAAATGGGCAATGTCGAAATTTCAATATGTTTTACTCCCCAAAATTTCGCAGAAAAATTTATCCATCATGCTCTACTCAGTCGAGTATAACAATATCAAACACTACAAAAATATTGAGCTATCAGGCGATCTTTGTTTAGACCGCATCAAAATTCACAAACTCTCCGACATTATCTACAAAACTCTTTTCAATCGAAACGGTATTTTCTCAACTAAGATACTCTACACCCTTCAAACCCCTGACTCCACCAAAAAAGATCACAAATACCGCTCTGAAATTTGGCAATGTGATTTTGATGGTCATAACAAAGAAAGACTAACCAATGGGAAAGATTACTGCATCACACCAACTTACTTTCCTCAAAAATTGAATATAGCTCCTGATAAATTTTTATATGTCTCTTACGAAAAAGGACCTTCCAAAATTTTTGTTTCTTCTCTAAAAAACAAAACTTCTGAGCCTTATATAAAACTTAGGGGTAATCAATTACTTCCAACAATCAGTAAAGACAGATCAAAAATTGCATTCATCTGTGACGTTTCAGGACGAGCAGATCTTTTTATCCAACCCATCCATCCAGAAAGAGGTTTACTTGGGAAACCAATTCAGGTCTATAGCGTCCCTTCTTCTGTTCAAGCATCACCGACATTTAGCCCGGATGGAAAACAAATCGCGTTTGTTTCGGATAAAGACGGAACTCCAAGAATTTATTTAATTGATGCACCACACCATTTAAAAGGAAGACATCTTCCTACAGCGCAGTGTCTTTCAAAGAAAAACAGAGAAAACACCTGTCCAAGTTGGTCACCCGATGGAAAGAAGTTAGCCTATAGCGCAAAAACTGACGGAATCAGGCAAATTTGGATCTATGATTTTGAAACAAAAGAAGAGCGCCAACTTACAAGTGGCAAAAGTCACAAAGAAAATCCTTGCTGGGCACCCAATAGTTTGCATATAGTGTTTAATACGGCAGATTCTCATTCATCAGAGCTCCATCTGGTAAATTTGAATCAGCCAAAAACGGTTAAAATAACTAGTGGCCCCGGGAAAAAACATTATCCTGCTTGGCAACCTTAGGGAAAGCTATCGGGCTACTCAAATCGAGTTAGTGAGGAATATATGAGAAAGCTTAGCTTGTCTTTCTACACGTTAGTTTTTGCAGTTAGCTTAAGCCTTGTTAGCTGCCAAAGATCTTCTGGATCGGCTTGGGAAGACACTAAAACCCTTGGACGCTATATCAAAAAAGGCACACAAAAATTATTAGGACAGTATAACGATTCAAGGATGCTTTACGATTCGGATGATTTTTTAGGCCCAATCGAAGATGAGTACATTCCACTTAGCGAAAAAGACTCCAAATCAGTAGCATCAAAAGCTTCTATGCAAAAAGACCGCTCATTTCCAAAAGAAACGACCGTTCCTAGTGCTGATGAGAGCAAAATTCCAAATATAGACTCTTTTAAAACACCCACAGACCATCTGGCAAATATTTTTAAGTTAGTCCACTTCCACACAGATGATCATGTATTAAGAGAAAAAGAATACCTTTCAATTGTTGATCATGTTGTTAATCACATGAAAAAAAATCCAAAGGTTTTTGTTTTTGTTCTAGGACATTGTGATGAAAGAGCTTCAGAAGCTTATAACCTAGCCTTAGGCACTAGACGAGCTAATCATGTTAGAACTCTTTTAGTTAAGAAGGGAGTCAATCCAAACCATGTCTTTACAATTTCTTTTGGAAAAGAAATCCCATTAGATTTAGGCCATGGAAAATCCGCTTGGGCAAAAAATAGACGTGTTGAGTTTAAAATCTATGAAAAAACTCAACAATTATAAGATAAGGTCCTATAATCACCTGCTAAAATGGAGCTAATGGATAATGAACCTACCTAAAAAACTTCTTTTATCTTCCCTTGGTTTTGCTGTCCTATGTACTGGGTGTTCATGGCAGTCCCCTAGAGCAGATAAACACAAGATGGAACTAACTCTTCATAAAATTCGCACTGAAATTGAAGATTTAAAACATGACTTAAATACCTCTGACATCGAACTTCATATTTTGGAGGGCAAGCTCATAGATCAAGAGGATACGTTAGTCTCTGTAAAAGAAATGATCAACACCTCCCAAGAAGGGAAAATTGATGAACTACAAAAACTGATTTCATCACTATCTCATAAAATTTCCTCATTAGAAGAGTTCCAAAACCAAGTACTAACTGACCTAAAACAACTTTCTGGTCATGCGAATGAAACAACAACCGCTCTATCTCAATATAAAGACAAAATCGGGGAAATGGAGCGTAATATTGGTTTTCAAAACAAAAAATTTGATGAAATTTCTAGCCTAAAAAAGAGCCTGTCTCTTCTTGTTAAAAATTTAGAATCAAACCCTGTTAAATATACGATTAAAGAAGGAGACTCCCTTCAAAAAATCTCTAAGAATTTTTCTGTTACTATCGATGATATTAAGCAATATAACAATTTAACAACTGATAAAATTTTTAAAGGGCAGGAGCTTTTAATTCCTAAAAGATAACCTCTGATATTAAATTCTTAGTGAAATTTTATGACTATCTTGCTTTAATGGACTCTCCGGCAGGTTCTAAATAGTTAGGGAGCTTATTTGCATGGCACAAAAAAAACGTATTTTGTTAATCGAAGATGAAGAAGACATTGCAGCTCTTATCAAGCTTCATGCAGAATTCAATGGTTATAAACTCCACGTTGAAGTTGATGGCCTAAATGGCTATAGAGCTATCGAACGAGAAAAGCCCGATCTAGTCATCTTGGATGTTATGCTGCCTGGACAAAACGGCTTTGATGTCTGCCGCAAAGTCAAAAACAGCGCAGAGCTCAAGAATACCCCTATCGTCATGTTAACAGCTAAGGATGATGAATTAGATATAGTTCTAGGACTTGAACTTGGTGCAGATGATTACATTTCAAAACCTTTTTCCCCTAAAGTGCTTTTTTCAAAAATAAAAGCCATTTTAAGAAGAGGGAAAGATCATGACAAAAGCCCAAAACTTGTTCATTTTGGAGAGTTTCAACTAGACATAGATCGTTATGTTCTTAAAAAAAATAATAAAAATGTCACCATTACCCTCTCAGAGTTTGGTATTTTAAAACGGTTGATTGCTAATAAGGGAAAAGTTCTAACTCGAAACCAACTATTAGATGATATCCACAATGATGATGCCTTCATAGTCGATCGAAACATCGACGTTCATATAGCCGCACTAAGACGAAAACTTGGTCCAAAATTTCCATGGATAGAAACAGTCAGAGGTGTTGGTTATCGCTTTGTTGACGACCTCGCCGAAGCATAAGATACCCTTTGTCAGATGAGCTATAATAGTAAACCAAGCTTTAAAAAAAGTTATTTTTGTTTAGTTTACCTTTTTTTGCTAAGTAATTTCTCCTTAGCCATTATCTATCCAATCTTTACGAGCCTGATTCTTAAATCCAGTGATTTCTTCCCTATTGAGGCTTCCTATTCACATAATTTTTTTCTACTTAGTCTATTGATGTCTAGTTTCCCTTTTGGGCTTTTTCTAGGATGGTTTTGCTTTCGTTCTCTATCCAAAAGATTCAAATTAAAATCTCTTTTTCTGATCTCTGTAGCCCTACTAACCTTTTCATATCTCGCTGAGGCATTGTTTATTAAAAACAGACATTATCTCCTTCTTTTAAACGCGCGAGCTCTTAGTGGTTTATTTACAGGAAACATTTTTCTTTGTTTAACGACCCTGTCCGCAATCCTTTCCAATCAAAAGATCCAAAAAAAGCTCTTCAGCTTTTTAAACGCTCTTTCTATGATTGCATTTATTTTTGCAGTCTTAATGGGAGGCCTTTTTTCAGATGCTAAAATATCTGACTCATTCCATAGCTATACCCCTTTTTACATAAACGCATCGTTATACGCCTTGGCTTTTCTAGTAACCTTAGTCTGGCTTAAAAAACCTAAAAGCCTATTTTACAGTAGCTCGATAAACTCCTGCAAAAAAATTTTAGCTTACAATTCCTTCAAAATTCTAAAAGATAAATCAACTGCTTTTTACTTCAGTTGTTTTTTCTTTTTAATTTTGGGATGGTTCTCAACCATTCAATTTTTAGCAACAGACATATTAATACGATTTCAGAAAGATAAAGTCTGGGTCGTTATGACTTTGATTTTAGCCGGTATATGTTTCACTTTAGGTCGATCTTGCAGCGTTAAACCCTTCAATAAACCCGCTTTAAATAATACAACTTTGAAATCCTCCTTGGTTTTAACAGCTGGACTTCAATTTGGATGTAACCTTACGAGCCATTTCCACCTGTTCTTAGGCTTTTTTTCCTTGTCGATTTTTTTTACCTCCATAAGCTGGAATCTTTTTTCAGCCATTATTTTTTCTACTCTTAAAGAGTGTGATAAACCAAGAGGTTTTTACCTCATTCAACTGACAATTTTTATTGCAATATTCCTATCCCCTCTAATTGTGTGCCTTATCGGTCAAACTGACGTTAAGTCAATCTATCTTATCAATTCTGTTTCAACTATCACTTCCTTCATTCTGTTTTCATTAAAAAAATAAAAAAAAATATTTACAAAATCAGATAATGTGCTAGTTATAGGGATAAAGAAGGGGATATCTTACGCGCATCTATAGGAAGTACCATACCTATACAAAAGCTTAAGTAGCCAAAGAAAAGAGGGTCACATTCAATGAAAAAAAAATCATATATGTTAGCTGTAGCGCTTTGCTCACTGGCGCTAACATCTTGTGAATCAAAAGCTGGTACAGGTGCATTAGTTGGTGGTGTTGTAGGCGTTGGAGCCGGGGCTGCTATCGGTGGACCAGCTGGAGCTGCCATTGGTGGCGCTGTTGGTGCAACTAGCGGTGCAATCATTGGAGCAATGCTAGATCAAAGTGAGAGAAATTCAGTAGAGCAACAAAGTCCAAGAACTTTACGCCATATCGACAGAGGTGAACAACTAACTGTAAATGATGTTATTTCCCTACATAAATCTGGGATATCTGACAGCAAAATCATGGACCTTATCGATAAGACAAATAGCTCGTACTCTTTATCAACAGCTTCTATCCACAGGTTAGAACGAGCTGGAGTTTCAGAAAGAGTAATTAACTACATGATGACAAGATAGGTTTGACTCTAACAAACAACCATCAAAAGTCTTGGTCATAAAGGCCAAGACTTTTTTCTTTTTCAAATTCTTGTCAAAAACCAAAAATCTGCTACTCTATGCCTACGTTGCAACTAGGTTTTTTGACATGGTCACACAAAAACATGGCTTTGATTTTTCTCATATCCACGAGAGATTTCTAAAAATTATTGAGCTAAACTGTCATTCTGGATTTAAGTTTTTTAAAAAAATTCTAAGATCTCATTTACTTTTTCATGTTTGCTCCCTCTCTGTTTTAGTCTGCACGGCACTTTGTGTTTTCTTATTTTCTGCACCCTTACAAAACCTAACGCTTCTCCCAATCTTTATTTCCCTTTTGACTCTTTCAACATTTACTTACTTTGCTTTAATTTTTTACTTTCAATCGAAAAAAAATGACCAAATTCAACACTTAGTTACTTGGTTTGTTTCGATCTCAAAAAAGGCTATTGGAAGTGAATTTTCTTACCTTGAACATTACTTGTCTGTAGCTGGAGGACTGTATCACTTTGCTCACTCAGTCTCTGTAAAGTCAATGCCGTTGTATAACAAAACTTACGCACTACCATCTCTTAAAAAAATCTCAAAAAAACTAGCCATTTGGATCTATGCAAAAGATTTTTACAAGCTGAAAGAGTTTCTTATGATTGAATGTATCAAAGAGCATTTAGAGCTGTTAAGATACGAACCAACTCATTTAGAAGTTCATGGATCTCTAGCAAATAGTTACCTAGCTTTAGCAAAGATTTACAAACAATCAAATATTTTAGAGTCGTCTGACCAGTTTGCTTTTGATGCTCTTTCAGAAAACATCAAAGTAAAGTTCATAAATAGTCTGAACCATGCTATTGAAGAGTATCAGATATTATCGGCAGAGCTCCCCGACGACCCATGGGTTTTAATGCAACTTGGAATTTGTTTTCATGAGCTAAAGGATTATGAAAATGAAATCATCTGTTTTGAAAAAATATTAGAGACCTCTGAGAACAATCATGCTGTTATGGTCAGACTAGCAAAGCTTTATTTCGCACAAAAAAAACACTCCCATGGATTCAAGCTCTATAAAATGCTTAGAGACCAAGAAGTAGAAGGCATTGACGAGTTAATCGACAACTATATTGAGTCTGCACTTGACTAATCATTTCTTTTTTTCAAAAGTAAGAAAAGAATTGAGTTTATACTTTCAATGAATTATGAAAAAAAGTTTAAATAAAATTGCGCTCATAGAAGATAACACATTTTTCTAGGGCAAAAAGAACTATAACTTTCGGGTAAGGTTACTTATGCAACGATCAAATATTTCAAAGCTGATAAAAAATTGCCTGCTGGGGTTTGCTATTGCTAGTCAGTGCACCGTGGCATATTCTATCGAGAGTCCATCCTCCTCTAGTGAGGAGGCCTTTCTCATCAGGAGAATTGCTGAATTTTGGAAAGATGGAGACTTCTCTATTGTAAAAACTCAAATCAAAGACTTTATCCAAAAGTATCCCTCAAGCTCAATGCATGATTACTTGCATGGCATCTTGGGAGATCTTTTAATCCAAGAAAATAATTTTGTAGATGCTTTAGCAGCTTATAAAGCTATCGCTGACTCATCTATAACTAACAAGGTTATCTTGAACAAGCTACAGTGTTACTACGAGCTTGATGATTTTTCTTCTCTTCAAGAAGAAGGTGAACAATATCTGTCCTACACTTCAGATGAGTTTGAAAGCAGAAAAAATGAATACCACTTCGTAATGGCAGAAAGCTATTTTAGACAAGCTCTACTATCAGAAGATCAAGATGTCGTAAAAGAATTAGCTGCTAAGGCTAGACCATTTTATGAAGAACTTTTAGATACAGAGTACGGCGAAGTTTCATCATTTGCCCTAGCAGAAGTATATAAAACTCTCGGGCAGAATGCAAAAGGAGCAGATCTTTACCTAGTCCTTGCAGAAAGATACCCTGAAAAAAAAGAAAACTTACTTTTTAACGCAGCTATTTTAGAAGCTAATCTCGACAAGCACGCCTCTATTCAAATTTTTGATCGAGTCATCGATATGAGAGGCTCAAAAGCCCCTGAAGCATCTTATAATAGACTGTTGCTTTACTACCAAACAAATCAGTTTGATAATGTTATCAGTAATCACAGGTTAGTCTACCCTCACGTTGCGGAAAATCAACTAGGAACATTCAACTACGTCGTAGCAAAAAGTTTCTATGCCCTAGAAGATTATGATAGCGCAGTCTCCCCGATGCAAAACTATCTCGTAGAACAAGACAGCGCCTCTGATCAGTTTAAAGATGCCTTACTTGTTCAGCTAACCTGCGCAAAACAACTAAGCGATGAGTCATTGTTTGATAAAACTTTAACAACCTTTAAAGAATATTATCCAGATGACAAAGAGCTTGGTAAAGCTCTGTTTATGCATGCTATGCTTCTTAAAAAAGAAGGAGATCTTCCAGCTGCTGAAGAAAAACTACGCCAGGTCGTAGAAAAATATTCCGATTTTGATGATCAAGAAAGCTTATTATATGAATACTCAGTGCTAACTCACCAAAATGAGAAATTCGATACTAGCTATCAAATGTTTAAGAATTTCTTAAGCCAATTTCCTGAAAGTGAAAGAACTCAATCTGCTTGGCGATACTTTTTATCCAGCTGTCTGCACCTTTCTAAAGAAGAAAAAACAGATGAATCAACAGGCTACTCTCAAGATGTTTTCCTATCTGATCTCCAGAAGGTTTTAAGCAACGACAATGGCCTCTCAAGTGATGAAATTAGAGAATATAAACTTCTATATGCCAAGTTAGCTTACGAGCAAAGTTACTACAATGAAAGCTTAGAAACTCTTTCTCACTATGTTAAAGATTATGCAGAGCATGAAACATTAGCAGAAGCTCATGTTTTAACGGCCCTTAGTTTAAACAAACTTAACTCCGATTTAGAGGGCTTTTGCGACCATTTAGAAACTGCCATTAAATTAAATCCTAATAAATATGATACTAGTTTAATTCACCTTCAACTCTATAACGCTTACATCACTCGCGCTCAAAACCAAAATAATGATGCGCATCTTACTGAGCTTGCAGCTGATTACCTCTATATTGCGCTTCAAGATGCAAATAATACTGTTAAGTTAGAAAATAAGCTTTGGCTTGCAGGGCACTACTTTAAAAAAGTTTCAACCTTTTTAGAAGGTGACTGGACAAGATCCATACACGACTCTGAAATCATCTCTATCATGGCCCAACGAGCTGAAGAGGTCTATGGATCAGCAATATTGACTGATAATGGTGAGATCATCTCCATTAATAATGAAGAGAATTTATACCTAGAGCCTGAAATTTTGAAATATACAAAACTTCTAGGTTATTCAAGCCATAAAGAAGAAAAAATTGAGCATCTAAAATCTTTAATAGAGATGCAAAACCAAAATACAGCTTTAGACTGGTCTTTTAAAAGACAAGCCCTTTACGAGTTAGCTTCTACTTATGAAGATCAAAATGATTATAAAGATGCCCTAGATTCCTATGAATTTATTGCAAATCATATGGCAGAGAAAACAACTCCCATTACTTGCGCTAGTAAGCTAAAATCAGCAACTATTAAATTCAGCCTACTAGATAAAAATCAATATTCAGAGAGCGATCCAGCTATTCTTGGAATTTTAAATCAGCTTAAAGAGTTGCAAATCAAAAAAAACGCCCTCTCAGAACCTATTCACCTTGAAGGCGCGTTTAATTATGCTCGTATCAGATCAGAATTATCTGCTAAGAATTTAAAGGCTTCTAGATACTTGTTCTTTCTAACAAGAATGAAAGAAGACTACGAATCCAAGGATGACGCACTAGGCATTGATTATCATAATCAACTCCAAGAAAACCCTGCTGCTGCTGCGTTATACAAAAGTTATCTTACATATATCAACGCAGAAATTCTTAGAATGCAGGCAAAGCAACTCTTAAGAGAAAATAAAAAAGTTGAAGCTCAAGAAAAGAAACAGATGGCTTATTCAATGCTAACTGAACTTGAAAATTCAAATGTTCCAACTAAGTTTTTGAAAAGCCAGATAAACAGAAGCTTAAAAAAGCTTAAGTAATATCTATTTTTCATAATTATGATGTGAAAACATGAGGATCACTGTGGGAAAGAAAAGAAAAGGACTTGAGAAAAACCGTCTCTTTTATCGCTCTTTTCCGTCCTCATGTTTTTTAACAATTTGCTGCGTTGGACTGTGCTCAACTACCTTTGCTTCATCTTCAAAAAAATTTGAAACTTCTCTTTTAGAGCTAAGTTACTCAACTAAATCTGAAAGTGATTGCAGCCTGTCGCAAAATATAACTCCCCAATCAGAGTCTACCAGCGAGCTAGAGTTAAATAAGGACACCTCACAAACCTTCACCTTGTCTCCTTTAGAAAGAAGAAGATCCAGTAGGCTTGAGCAAAACCAATTTCAATTTACGTACTTATTTCGAAACCAATCAGAATTAGACCTAAAAATGAAAATAGGAAAGGCTAAAGCATCCTATATAAGCTCCATTCCAACTACTTACAAACCCCAAAGCTCAAAAACAGAGAGCTTTTTTAAAGATTCACTCCTAACTCCTTCATCTGAAAATATAGACAGCAATCTAAACCATTGCGACACTTCCAAACTGACATGCAAAACATCTGAGTATCTAAAACAAGCAACACTTAGTTTGCAAGACAACCCACATCAGCTAGATGTAAGCCACCCCAAAAAATTTGATACATCCATTAGAAAAAAATCATTCTTAAGTTCAGAAAAAATCTTACATAAAGATATTTTCCCTAGAAAACTTATAGAGTTCGAGCAAACACTATTTACATCGCGTGAAAAATCCTTCGAGTCAAACCTGCTAGAATCCCCAACCTTTGAATCAAAACATCAAATTGAAGTTCCTCTTGAGCCACCAGTCTCTGAGAACTTAGTTGCTACAAATGATCCGCCCCAAAGTAAAGTTGAACTGTCAACAGAAAGCCCTGCTCCAGAGCTATTGTCTGATTACCTTCTAACGCTTTCAGAAAAGCGTGCGTTTCGCTTAAAAAATGACAAACACCTTTTCTTCAATGAACCATTTCACTCAGATCATGATATAGCTTTATCTTATAAGCTCTCAGAGGAATTGAACCCAAACCTTCCTGGTGATGCAGAATATGAAAATATAGATGAGGACCCTAAATTTGATCTAAGTTATGAAATAGTCGGCATAACAAAAGAAGAGTGTCTCCAGCTTCAATTTGCAACAGGTGATGCAACGCTTGTTATTTCTAATCCTTTAAAAATTTTATCCGATAAATCAATCCGTCAGCTTGAACACCTCTTCTCATTTGAAGAAGTTGAAAATAATTTACAATCAAATGTCTCTATAGATCCGCTATATTTAGAAGATGCCTATAACAAAACACCAGTGCTAGCAAATCTTTTAGAAAGCACCACAACACAGGCTGTTTTTAATACTTTATTTTCTAAAAAATCTTTTTTTATACGAATAGATACTCCCCTAACCGATATCATTCAACAACCTCTGCTAAATATTCTAGCTCATTCGTTTTACCCAAAAGACAAAATCTTTTTGGGGAAACAATCACTAACTCTAGCTTTTAATCCTCTACATTTTTCTGATGAAACAATGGCTTTTGTAGAAAAAACAAAAGCTTCTCTTGATCCGGAGCGGTTATCAAACGAGGCAAGGCTCTCTCATACACTTTTAGCAAAAAAGCAACCTAAAGCCTTAGATAATCTAGAAGATCTCTCCAAGCACAAGCTATCACTTGTCACTATCTCTAGTGGATCAACACCTGAGATTTTACAGACCTTTGCTCGAGTGACTCTAACTTCTAGGTTCGATTTGTCTGAATATGAAAAAATTCAAACTCCAGAAAAACCTGTTACAATTCATGACACCTTAGACAGCCTAGCTACGAATGTTTTAGAGCAACTATTCCCCTGTGATCACTCAAGCGTAAATGAAGTTTCAGTTTTTAAACGCGCTTACATTCCATCAGAGGAACAATCCAGAAGATTTATAGCCTTTCAAAAAGTGTTTAAACCAAGGCTTAGCAAATACAACATCTTACTTACTTTACCCTATCAAGCTATTACAAAAACTCCTCTTGATTTAGCTCCCACTTCTGTTGTAGCAGCTCCAAGTCTTGTTGCTGGAAAAACACCTCTACTGCCTTCTCGGTTTGCATTCGAAAGGCTGAATAAAATCCTAAGAAATACCCATGAAAACCTTAAATCTTTACCTAATTTAGAGGAATTAAATACAGCGACTCTATCTGAAGAATTTACAACAGACGTAGAAATAACACCCCACCAAAATGGGAAGGGATATCTCTTTGCGATAACCCTAGAGCCAATTAGTAAAAAGCTATTTCCAAGAGCTTCTCAAAACTTTCTATTCTTTGTAGATAAATCTGGTGGGATCCAAAAATCTAGATTTGATGTCTTCAAAACAGCGGTTAGTAAATCATTAAAGTATTTAGAAGATGGCGATACATTTAATATTGTCACCTTCGACTCAAAGATCACCAGATTTAGCCCTGAAAGCACTTTTTATAGCGCTTCATCAAAGCATGCTGCTAAACACTTTATAGAAACTCATTCACAAAGCATTAGATACGCACAGCCGAATCTGTATAAAATCCTCATGAAAGCCCATGAGATGGCAAAAAAATCTCCACTTCCAACTTCTGTAATTTTACTTACAAATGGAAAAACTCTTGAGGATTTTAACACCGATAACAAAGATCTTAGCCGTCTTATTAAGTTAAATAATGACGACTTCACCTTATACACTACATGCGCGAGTCAGGGTAATAACCATGTTATGCTAGAGATTCTGTCAAAATTAAATAAAGGATCTCTTATGCACTCTCAAACATTTGCAGCATTTCCTAGAAAGGTTGCTACGGTTGTAAAAAAAGCTGGTAACTTATTAGCCCAATCCATTCATGTAACAACAACAAAATCCCCTTGTAATATTGAGTTTTACCCAGATCCTAAGATAGCAAAAAACCTCTTCTCTGACAGACCCTATACAATCGTAGGTTATTCTGAGAAACTTTGTGATTTTGAACTGATTTTACAAGGAAGACTTGGTAAAGATTTTCTTAACTTAAAGAAAGAAATCTCTTTGAAAGAAGCTGTCAAAGGTGGTAAAACTCTCCATAAAGAACTTGCTATGTACCAAGCTTACGATAAATATTTTGAGTTCCTAAGATGTGGAAACATTGCAAATCTCGATGATGCGAAAACGCTTTTAAAGCCATACAATACACGTAACTATAGATAATGCTTAAAATATCTGCTGGATCCTTCAAGGGTCGAAAACTCAATTCACCTCCTGAAAAAACTACGAGACCTACATCGGAAAAAGTTCGACAAGCGGTTTTTAATTCTGCTCAAATGATGGTAGATGGATCTACATTTTTAGATCTTTATGCCGGCTCTGGTGCAATGGGCTTAGAAGCGATTTCTAGAGGCGCTAAAATGGCTGTCTTTGTTGAAAAGGATAAAGAAGCTGCTAGATGCATCCAGTCCAACATAGACCATTTAGACGTCGATGAACACTCGCTATTAATTGTTAACGAAGCAACAAAATCTATCGCCCATTTAGAATGTACAGTTTTAACTTTTGATATGATTTTTATCGATCCTCCCTATGAGGATGTAAAGGAAGCAGAACAAGAAATTCAAAAGCTTCTGTCTCTTTTAGATAAAAGCTCTATTTTACAAAAAAGCGGAAAACTCTATTTAGAATTCTCCGCTTATTCAAAACTTGACTTTTCTAAGCTCAAACTAAGCAGGCTAAAGTGGAATAACACTAAAGCCTACGGTAGGTCCAAGCTGGAGATTTTCTCCTACTAATTGCCTATCTTTTTCCCTTCCTGATAGACCATCTCTGATACGGATCCATCTAGATTGTAGATTTTTTTAAGGCCATCTAGTTTATCTAGTTTGTAAAACTGCTCTAAAGAAGGTTTGCCATCATCGTAATACTTATTGAATCGACCATGTCTTTGACCTTCTTTATATTCACCTTCAAAAACTAACACACCTTTATCATTCCAGCTTTTAGCCATCCCATTAAGTTTTCCCTGTTGATATTCATAGGTATTGGCTAGATCACCATTAGAAAAATACGTAATCTCTAAACCTTCTTTCAAATCATCAACAAAACTGGTTTCTCTATAGACTTTTCCATTCGGGAAAAATTGGATTCCTTTACCATGTTTTTTATCATTTTTAAATTCTACAGACATTATAAGATGTTCTTTCCCATCAAAAATTCTGGCAATTCCACATTTTAGACCACCAACATATGGCGTAACGCCCACCTTTTGTCCTTTTTGATTGTACTCAATAACATCTCCAACAAGCTTGTTATTCTCAAATGTTGCCTCTAGAGCTTTAAGTTTACCAAGCTTTGGATCTTCAGGAAAATATACAACATGAGGACCATGTTTTTTGTTATCCTTATAGTGATAAACTATCTCACGTCCATGCTTGTCCTTCTCAATAAATCTTCCTTGAAGCTTCCCATGTTCTAAGGTTGATTCCTCTAAAATATTACCCGCTTGATCCCACATTGCTTTAAAGCCATGAAGTTCTCCATCTTCATAAGTCAAAAGTGTTTGAGTTTTCCCATTTGGATAAAAGGTTTTTTGAGGCCCTTCAAGCTTTCCTTCTTTATTATAGTTGAAGGTTCTATAGACTGTTTCCACTTTAGTTTGATCTAGTGGATAATATTCTTCTTGTTTACCGATTGGGTTCCCCTTAGAGAAATGACGAACATACTGACGAGATCCGTCAGGATAAAATCCATAGACATCTCCATCTAAAGCATCCGCAACGTAATTTCCTTCGAACTTTAATTGACCATTTTCAAAGTATGTTTTCGCTAGACCGTCTCTTAGTCCATCTTTGAAAAAATACTCTTCTTTCAGTTGGTCCTTCCCATAATATGAAAATGCATTTCCTTCTGGTTTGTCTTCTACATAGTTAGTTGAAAAAAGCACCGCTCCACTTTCATCAAACGTTTTATAGAGACCATGCTTTTTCCCCGCTTTATAAAAAGCATGAAGAGAATAGGCTCCATTTTCATGCCATGATTTCTGTTCTCCGTCTAATTCATCACCCGCTAGGTTCCAATCAGTTTTCTGTTGAGAATTTTCATACCACTCTAGAAGTTTTTCTTCTCTTTTACCTTTGATATAGAACGCTTTTAATGCAGGTTGCCCCGATTTATAATACTCAGAAAAAACACCATCTTTAATTCCATTTGCATAATGTGCTTCTATTTTAAGCTGACCAGATTCAAAATACTCTTTCTGCGTTTTGTCAAATTTTCCATTGCTGTAGTTATAGTCTTGTTTTATCTGACCTGAAGGGAAATAACATAAGAATCTTCCTTCTAACTGACCTTTTTTCTCAAAAAACTGGCACTTAAGCTGTTCGTCTTCATAGTACTGCTTTGCAGGCTCTAGTAAATTTCCCTCTTGGTCAAAAAGCATTTCATACTCTTTTGTCCCAGACGGAAACTTCCTGTAATGTAATCCTATTTTGTCTCCATTAGAAAATTTTCCCTCTCCAAGTAAATTTCCCGCTTCATCAAAAAAGCTCTCTGTCCCATCTAGCTTTCCGTTTGTATACCAAGCTTTGTAACTCTCCATGCCTGTATCAAAATACCGAATATGAGCACCACTTGCTAACCCATCCTTAAAATCTTGAGCCTCAATGATCAAATTCCTTGGACTATATCGCACTAATGCAGGCGTATCAGAAAGAGATTCTAAATTTCCGTGGTTGTATAAAGTGATCTCTGAAATAGATCCCTCTTCATACCATTCAATAGACTTCCCTTCTTTAAGATCTTCTCTGTATGGAGTGATACTTTTTTTATTTCCACTTGGATAGAAAGAAACAGCGTCCCCTTCTTTCTTATCATCTAGATAGCCAACTTCATACGCTTTAGTTCCATCTTCAAAATACTCAACATAAGGACCTTGCTTCTTTCCCATATTATAAGAGAGTGTTCTCTTAGGCTTTCCATCAAGATAGAACTGCCCTTGGGTACCGTGATAAAGTCCTTCATTGTAGTATTCTATTTGGGTTAACTTTCCCTCTTCATTAAACTGTACTGACACACCATGAGGAACTACATCTGAATTAAAAAGCTTATATCCTTCACTTTCATGTCCAACAAGACAAAGATCTGTCTCTTCTTTTGTTTTTCCATTTTCATGAAAACTGATGCGTTTCACCGCAACTGATTGACCGCTTTCTCCCTCTTCAAAAAACATGACAAGGGACGGATTGCCGTTTGCAAACCTTTCAACAATTTTAGGCCGCCATTCTGGCATCCTTGGCTTTAGCTCTAAAGCTATAGGTTTTACTGCAGAAGCTCCTTCAGAAAATAAAGGAGTAATAAAAACACTTAGAAAACACGCTAAAAATATCAAATAAATCTTAGAAAGAAGTCTCATAATCTTTTCCTATAGGAGTTTGAATATCCAGCCTATAGTATTTGATCTAGGGATAATTTTCAAAGTGCTTAAACCGATGAGAAATTTTCTTTTTAAGTCACTGCTATTCCAGAATCTAACAACAGACTATGAATCACAAATCTTGAAATTCCAACCTTTTCTGGTATAGACGAGCTCTCCTCTCCATAGATTGTAGCAATTCCATCAGAGAATTTAAGACTTTTGATTTTCTCATTGGTTTCAAATGAGCTAAATGGCTTATTTTTAAGAGCTTCAAAAGCTTTCTTCCTACAGCTAACTTCGAATTTTTCTTTGTGTTTCTCTAGTTTTTTAGAAACTAATTTTATAATAGATTGTTCATAATTAACTCTTTCACAACGATTAGCAGTGGGACTTAAAGGATTTTTTTTCTTCTCTCTCTCAATAAGCTTATTTTTCCTACAGTTTCCTTCTGTGATAACTAATTCTTCAAAAAGCTCTGTATCAGCGCATTTTTGATAATCTTTACCAGGAATCCCGGACCAATGATTTTTGATGTAGTTTTCCAAATAATCTTTCCAATCAACAAGATCTGCTTCATCTTTATTATGAAAAATGCCTAAGCTTTCAAAATGATTTTGAAGCATTTCTAAGATTGCCAAAGGATGAAAATCCTTTTTAAACCTCTTAAGATAGATTGGTTTTAGATCGTCTGGAATGGTATATCTCTTAGCATATATATCCTCATTTTTAATTGTTGGGGAAAAGGGAATCTTAAAGATTTTTTCTCTAAACCAATCTAAAAAGGCTGTTTCAAAATGGTTGATGAATTGGTCGTCTAATTCAATGGGTGATGATGTATTACTGTTATACATTAAAAAGAAAAATTTAGCTTTATTTAGAGAAAATTCACCTATAGCTTTTTTAACTTCTCTAACAAGAATTTTCTTAGGATCTTCCAAGCAAGCTACAAGCTGTTCGAAATCTTCATCCAGTGGCAGATAATCTCTAAGTTCACGAATAGCCATTTCAACAAAATCTTTCTGAAAGGGAGCAACACACTTAATTGCAATTTCCTTTATCACAAAGAAAATTGAATCACATTTTTTTCTTTTGATTTCAGAATCGACTGATTTATCGTTTAAAAACTTTTCAAAAGCGTACAGAAAAGAGTAAAGATTATTCTCTAACCGCTGGTACGCTTCAGTCCTTTTTTCAGGCAAACCAGAAACTTTTTTCTCTTTTATTTTTTCTATATATTTTGATAAACGCGAGATAATTAAATCATCTTTTTTAGCTCCCACATCTTCGCAAGCTCTAAAGTAGAGCGTAGTAAGATCTTCCATCGTAAGCTTTGATGCTTTGGGCACAGAAGGAAGCGTTGTTGAAATATCTTTTTCTACATCGGGCATATCAAGAAAATTCGCAAACTGAAAACTTTCTAAAGAGTTTATTATGAAATTTTTCAAGTCTAAGTCTATAAAAGGACTCGTGTCGTGAAAAATTTGTCTCAAGCTTTTTTTTGTTCTGCTACAGATAAGTTTTTCTGTAATTACTTCCTTGTCTATTAATATTTGAAGAATGATTCCAGCCTGTCTGGGCTTTGTTTTAAGCAGGTATTTTACAAAAACTCCAAGGTCTAAAGCTTTTAAATTACAACTTTTCTTAGTAAAATCTAATTCTTTTAAGAGTGCTATATCTGAAAAGACATGAGCTAACAAAAGTTCTTTTTGAATTGAAAATTCATTGAAATTAAGAACACTTTCAAAACAGTCTTGAGGGAAAATCATTTTAAATTTCGCTAACTTTCGATCTAGGCTATCTACTTCAAAGTATTCTTCAAAGCATTCTGAATCTTGCGTTGCGCTACTTTGAAGGGAGTCATAAGACACTTCTAGGTTGCTCTTTAACTCTTTACAAAGCTTATCTATGTAATACTTTGCTTCGACTAAGCTAAAATTTTCATTAAAGCGAGAACTAAACACTTCATTAAAGGAAAAAACAGTGTCTTCATCCTCTTCAAAAACAAACTCCTCCGTATCTCTGGATTCTTCCAAGCCTTGCTTATCATAAATCTGAACAACCCACTGCGTTACAGCTGTAAGTGGAAATGCTTTAGTAAAGGTCTGAATCCATGTTTTTTCCCTTGATAAATCTTTCGGTCTGTCGGATAGCCTAAGAACTTTTTCTCTACTAAGATCTAATAAGTTGCTAGCTAGCATAATATTTACATCACCAAGCTCTTTAACGACAGTTGATACCTTAGAAATATCTTCCGATACAAGCGGAGTTAAAATATTACCAGAGTATGACCTTCCCGCAATTTTAAGATTCTCAAGGGATGTTGATAATAATAGATCAGGAATCTCCTTACTAAAAATTTTCAATGTTTTTAGATAAAGCTCTTTATTTTTAAAAGCTTCATCGAAGCCTAACAACCTTTCAAGTAAAGAAAGCTTGTCTATTTCCGTAGAAAATAAAGCTTCATGACGTGTCAATATCTGCTCTAAATACCACCTTGGAGATAGTGTGTGATACGTAGACTCAGCTCCTATAAATCTTTTCTCAAGATTTTTTAGATATTCATCTACATTTTCAGTTTCACTGTTGAACAATCTTTCAAAACTGTTTCTGAAAAAATATTGATGCGCTTTTGTTCCTAACAGTTTGATATCACAACAATTATGAAAGTTATTTTCAAAAAGAGCATCTAAGAACTTTTGTTTATATTCCCAAGGAACGCTCTTATACCCTTTAAGGAACGATCCTGAAAGAAGCAAAGCTTCAATATGCTGTTTGAAGCTTTGCTCATTCGAGTTCTCTAGTTCCTTTTTGAACTGAGTATTTTTTAGTAATTCTTTGAGATATCGCTTTTGATCTCGGCATTTGCTAATTCCATGAAACAATTTACTAAAAATCTCAGTGTTTTGGATGAAACCTTTATTTTCTAGTATATCGTAACTACTAAACAGGAGTTGTTTAACGGATTGTTTACTCTTAATTTTTTTTAGGGCTAAATTTAATGTTTCGGTATTTTTTTCTAAGGGGTATTCATTTTCAAAACGTCTTAAGATACCAAGAATAAACGTTTCAGAAATATTTTCTTGATATTGCACTTCCTTATGTAAAAGGCTGTTGAAGAGGCGCTCATATTCTTCAGTTTGAGGAAGTTCTAATATAAGTTGCTCCCTTTTCTCCCTATTAAATACATCAAAGTTATTAAGTTTAATCTTTGGAACACCTTTAGAAAACTGAAGAACATGTAGGTTGAAAAGAAAATAAATCCCAACTTGCACATCGCTTTTAAAAACATGTATCGCCTGATGAGAAAACTCTAATATAGAGCGTTTGCAATATCTAAATGCTTCAAAAAGCCGCTGAGCAAGATGATTTACCACTGCTTCTATATGATAGACACTGCTTTGTGTTTTTTCGTATGTCCATAAAACTAAGTGATTAGAGCTTCTAGCAACAAGCATTGCTCCCCCTAAAATTTGAATGAAGGGGTTAGAGTTTACTTACAAATCAAATAGTGACAAGAAAAAAATTTGCTATTGCAATCGTTTCCCTAAGATCTTTATTTCTTGGTCAGGAAATGTCCATCCTGTTGAAGAAAACACTAGATGAATTTGATTTGAAGGCTCTTCCTGATTTGTTTCTAATTTTTTTAGATGTGAAAAAGTTTTATGATTAAAAAGCTCCAGTGTTTTTTTTACAGCTTCTTCATCACTTTTCATCTCTAAATGAATACCTGATGTAGTTTCTATAAGATCGAGTTCAACATCTGTGTGATAAGATAAAGATAAGGTCTTCGCAAGATCTATAGTTTTTTTCAGGTTTGATATCTCTGTTATCTCTTGCGATCTATTAATTAATGATTTGCCCTTATATGTTAAAAGCCCCCCAATTAGCGCTAGAAGGGCTATACAAACCATAATCTCAATCAAAGTAAAACAGAAGCGCTCTGTAATAACAAATTTAAAGGTCTTCGTCTTCTTGGAGATCATCTTCTAAAACAAAGTCTTTTTTTCTTAATTTATTTTGCTTCGCCTTGTATCTATCCAAACCTTCTGAATGAATAATAAGATCTCTTCCCGATTTTGAGATTTTCATATCGTATGGGATGCCCCATCCATCACTTAAAAGATCTCTAGGGTTATTAACAAGACCTGACGCTTTTAAAACATCTTCTGTATTATCCATTATTTCTTGGATCAAAGTTCCCGTAGCCATTTCTAAATCGAAAATTTCATGGAGCTTTTTCATACCTTCTTTTGTTTTAAAAGCCTTGGATTTTTCTAAGCTTCCTTTCATGTTGTAACCAACCACACTACTTATGATCCCAATGATAAATATCACAATCATAATCTCGAGTAGCGTCATCGCTCTTTTTCTTACTTTTTTCAATTTTACCATAGTCATCTCCCGCCAATCAGTTAATTTAAAAACGATCCTACATCAGTTAAAGGAAGTAAGATAGATAGTACCACAACTCCCACAACAATGGCTAGAAATAGCAAAACAACAGGTTGTAAAAGTGATGTCAATCTAGACAGATTTTTTTCCAACTCTTCTTCGTAGATTTTTGAAATGTTTAGTAACATATCACCTATCTTTCCAGACTCTTCGGCTATCGAGATCATCCTGACAACTAAAGATGGAAACAATTCACTTTTTGAAAGTTCTTCAGATAGTTTTTGACCTTGCATGATCTTTTGCTCTGCTTGAGTTATAACCTCTTCAAAGAGTGGATGTTTCATGATTTTTTTAGATAGCCTCAAAGCATCGATCATAGAAACACTACTGCTAAGCATAACAGACAAAGCTCTAGCAAACCTAACCATGACACTAGCTGTAATAAGCCTTCTAAAAAGAGGCACCTTCAAATTCCATTTTTTTATAAAAAGCCTCGAAGTTTCTTGTCTAAAAGCTAAAACTGCCCCGCAAGAAACTATAAGCAATCCAATCACTAGCTTTAGCCCATGAGCATTTAAAAAAGATGAAATATTTAAAATTGACTGGGTTAAAGGATGTAGCTCTCTTCCTTCAAAAAGCTGCTGCATAGAAGGAATCAAAAAGAAAAACAAAGCAGCAGTTACGATGATACAAAATCCAAATAAAAACGCCGGATAAATCATTGCAGATAAAAGCTGTTTTTTTAATTTCTGTTGTCTTTCTATGAGTTTTTCTAATTGGAAAAAAACCTCAGCAAGACTTCCTGTTTCTTCTGCAGAAGAGACCATGGCAATATAAATTTGATCAAAACTTTTTGGATACAAACTAAGCGCTTTAGAAAGAAGCTTACCATGCTTAACCTTATCGCAAAGATCTAAAAAAATGGTATGGTACTTGGTTTTTTGATATTTTTCCTCGATAGCCAATAAACTTTCATATAGAGGAATTCCCGCTTGCAACAGCTGAGCTAAATCTCTAGTAAAACCAAGCAAGATCGTATCAGAAAGTTCAGATTTAGAGCTCTTTCCTTGAGAATCGAAGATCTTGGTGACTAAAATTTTTTGCTTTTTTAAAAGCTCTTTCGCAATTTCCAAAGAGTCTGCATTCACAGCTCCTTCTATTTTTTTCCCATCACCCGCCAGGGCTTCATATTTGAATAAAGCCATAACCTCACCCCTCTAATTGAACCTGTCTTGTTACCCTTAAAACCTCTTCAGAAGATGTTTCACCTAAAATAGAGAGTCTCGCTCCTTGAGATCTTAAAGATAACATCCCTTCAGAAAGAGCTACTTTTTGAAGCTGCATAGCATCAGCGCTGGTTAAGAGCTGCTCTTTGATAGAGGGACTAACTGTCATTAGTTCATAGATTCCGTGCCTTCCCTTATACCCCGAAGAAAAACATTTGTCACATCCTACTTTGTGATAAAGTTTTCCATTTACTAAGTCCTTTCTTTGAATCCCAAGCTCTTTTAACTCTTCGTCTGTGGGAACGTAGAGCTCTTTGCAATCAGGGCAGAGTTTTCTAACAAGTCTCTGGGCTAATGCAGCTACTATTGAAGATGTTAATAAATATGGTTCTATACCCATATCGACAAGCCTAGTCAAAGCAGAAGGAGCATCATTTGTATGTAGTGTGCTTAGAACTAAGTGTCCTGTTAAAGAGGCTTGAATAGCAATTTCTGCAGTTTCTTTATCACGGATTTCACCAATCATAATCACATCGGGGTCTTGTCTCAAAATATGCCTTAGTCCCTTTGCAAAATCTAAATTAATTTTTGGATTGACGTTGATTTGAGCCATTCCATCTAATTTGTATTCGACAGGATCTTCTATAGTCATGATGTTAACATCTGGAGATGCAATCTCTGAGATACCGCTGTACAATGTCGTCGTCTTACCACTTCCTGTAGGACCTGTTACTAGAACAATTCCTTGGCTTTGAGAAATGTGTTTTTTGAAAAGATTTAAAGTTTCCTCAGGCATCCCAATGCGGTTCAGCCCTAAAACAATATTTGCTTTATCTAAGATCCTAAGAACAATCCTTTCTCCATGAGCGACAGGTACTGTACTCACCCGAAAATCAATAGACCGGCCTGCCATCATCAGTTTTATACGTCCATCTTGAGGAAGCCGGTGTTCTGCAATATCTAACTTTCCCATAACCTTTATACGAGTCAGTAGCTGCGCTTGAAGCTCTCTTGGCGGTGTATGTCTTTGATGAAGAACTCCATCTATGCGGTAACGAACGACCAGTGATTTCTCTTTAGGCTCAAAATGAATATCTGATGCTTTTGCTTGAATAGCCTCGATTAAAATCATATTGAGCATTTTAACTACAGGAGCTTCACTTCTGCTATCTAAAAGATCGTAGCTTTCTTCATTTGAACTCTCTAAAGGATCAGAGTCACCTCCTAATCCCTCTATGTACTGGCTAGCCTTTCCTTCACTTTTGTGATAACACTTTTCGATAGCACTTTCGATTTTCTCCTGATCGACAAAGACCTCTTTGATATTTTCACCTAGAAAATGCTTAACCTCTTGCAATACAGAGAGTCTATCCACGTAAAAAATAGCCACCGTGTATACATCTTCAACTTTCTCTATAGGAAGGACTAGATTTTTCTTAGCAAAGGAATAAGGAAGGATCGACTCCCCTTTCTCTACAAGTTCAAAGCTAGACAAGTCCGCTACTATATCCAAACCAAACCGTTTGGCTAACTGGCGCTGCTTTGAAACAACACTTTCCTCTAAGGTCTGCTCAATTTTTGAAGACTGAATCATTATTACCAAACAGTAACTTGAAGCTATTTTCGAAAATTTTTCTCTTTTTATTTTTTTTTGCCGCTTCAACTTCTATAAGGAATTCAGGCAAATCACCGGGTCTTTTTTTTAGCTCTTCATATCTAAACTTATCTAATTCATCTTTCGAATCTTGAAGAACTTTTGGCGTGATAAAGATAATCATTTCAGTAAACTCATCGGTCAGTCTTGACGTACCAAACAGTTTAGCTATACCTGGAATTTCCCCAAGAAACGGGATTTTTTCGGTGTTATCTTCTCCAGATTTTTTTCTAAGACCACCTAAAATTATGGTCTCTCCATCTAAAACCCTCACTTGGTTTTCAATCGAACGTCTATTAACTTTAGGTCTATCATTGATATCAGAATTTATCGTATCAAAATTAACATGAGTCTCTAAAGTGATAAAACGTCTTTCATCTTCGTCATCTATTCGGGGCTCATGTACTGTCGGTGTCATAACAATGTTGATACCATACTGATTTCTCGTGAACGAGTTCTCGAAGGTGATACCACCGCTTCCCATGTCAATTGGTGCGGCACCATTGTTGATAGACAACTCTTCAACAATAGAAACTTTCGCTGGAACTTGATTAACTGTCGTGACAGATGGAGAGGCATTGATTCTAATATCTTCTTGAGCCATTAGAAAATTATAAGCTACATCAAAAGCTGGAAAAGATGATGATTTAGGTCTCGTAATTAGAAATTGCAAAATCCCTTTTGCAGCATTACCTACTTGAGAATCATACTGGACACCTGTTTGCCTTTGTCCGCTAGCATAACTTCCAAGCTTTAGAACATTTAGACCAAAATTATTTTTATTTTTTATGACCTTTTCAAATAGAAGAACTTCCATATGGACCATCTTCTTCGGAACATCAAGTTTTTTTAGAAGGTCTTTGATCTTATCTAAAGTATCTCGCCGAACCACCATCATAATCGAGCCAGTCTTCACATATGGAATAAAGTTGAAATTACCCGATTTTTTTTTCTGATCCTCTATTGTTCCTGTACCAACAACTGGCGCATTTACAGTAAGCGGCGGAGCTTGAGGTCCATAAGTATATGCTGGTTGAGGAAACTCTAAATTGAGATCAGGAGAAAGAGGCGGAAATTCTCGATCTGCTAGCTCTTTTTCTCCCTGATTAGTCCCCGAAAGAATAAGTGATAGATAAACTCTCTCTAAGACATTTGCTACATCTACCGGATCTGAGTGTCTGCAGGTATACCAAAATACCGTCATTTCACAAGGGTTTGTAATCTGACTCTCAGTTTCTAAAATCACTTCCTCTGCTTTTCTAACCATGTCTTTTTGACCAACTAAAACGATAGACGCTTCATGAGATAAGGTCATAATGCTCAAATCTTCAGAGCCTCTAGGCATAGCCAGCCTATTTCGATCTGAAAGATCCCCAAAATAAGCCTTCAACACTTTTTCCATATCTTTTGGAGTCATCTTTTTAAGGGGGAATACTTTAGTAACTTTTTCAGACTCTTGTTCCCAAACAGCATCATATAAAGAGATCAGCTTTTCTATTTCTTCTTTCATCGAGACTATTGCAACTTTGTATCCCACTTGATAAATAAATGTTTTTTTGGGATCTCTGAACCTTTCAAAAAAGTAAGTCACACTTTTTGCTTGCTCTGGTCGAGGATTGAAAATAAAAATCATCCTTGTATGTGATGGTATCTTTTTCAAATCCTCTATCTTATTAGTGATAGCTGAAACTGCTGTTAAATCTTGTTTAAGGATATAGAGCTGCCGCGCGTAAGGATTAAGCTTTTTTATTCCTATCCCATTTTGAGCCAACATTATTTCCAATAACTCACTCCAGGACTCTCTAGGAACTGGCAATGATGAGTGCAAGTTTAGTTTCATTGCACGCATCTCTGGAGGAATTACGTAGAGATGATCTGCTGCTCCATATTCCATAATAACTTGGGGCAGCGTTGTTTCTTCTTGATCCCAAAACCCAAAGTTATCTTCATCTTGCTTTGCTTCACTAGCAAACGTTTCTTTCCAATCTTTCTCTGTGTTTTGCAGGGAACTTTTTAAGGAATTGATCTCTGATAGTAAAGCGCTATATTGCTTTTGTTCAGCTTTACTTTCATGTAACTCATTGACAAGCTCATATTTTGCTTCGAGCTCAGATTTTAGATATTTGATCTGATTATTAAGCTGGCTTAGCTTATTTTCTAAGGAGCCCGACTGTTTTTGTTCAGCGAGCGCAGAAAGCTTTTTCTCTTCTATTGTTTGAGAGCTCAAAGGAATATGCAAAAGAGTGCTGCATAAAATCAGTAGTTTAATCAATCTTTTCATAATCTATAAGTTATGCGTATACCTCAGTAATTCTTCATCCTCGTCATCGAAGTCATCTGGATCAAAATCTTCATCAAAGTCTTCTTCTTTTGAATCGGCCATTTTGGTCGAGATTCCATTTTTCTTAGAGTGCAATTGATTGTTTTTTTTCTTCTTCGAAATCGGTATACGAACGGTCTGATAATGTGTTCGCATTGCATCAAAAAGCCTTCCTTTTAAAACACAAGAACCTTGTTTTTTTTCAATCCTATCAAAAACAAACAGTTCTCCCTTCAACTTTAAAGCCAAATATTTTTCTAGCTCATCAAATTTTTTTAAAACTTTCCAACCGCTAGAAGTTTTTAAAATCCAGTCTCCTTCTTTCAAAAGAGCTGTTTTTTTCCCCAGCTTACACGTTATTCGAGATGAGCTCCTTTGCCTAATTTTTGAAAATTCCTTTTCCAAAGAGCTCTCTAAAGCGCTTGACCTTTTAACAGAAAGTGCTATTTTTTTGGAAAAAACTCCTGAACAATCCCAAAATATCATCTTTGCTTGCGAACCAGAAAGTTGATCAATCAAAGCTATAGGGTAAGATGAAGTTTTTTCATTGTTCTTAGGCTTTCTCCAAACTCCTCCATCCCACACTAACAAGGTGTTGTCTTTGATATATATAAAGTCTGGAGAATCTAAATCAAAGGCTAAGCGATATGAATTTTTTTCATAAAGAGGGTCTTCTGAACCATAAACGTCAAAAAATTTATCTGAAGACCAAAAACTCGCTGTCTCAAAGCGTCTCATCCACACCCTACTATCAATATGTCTCGCGACAAACTCTTTAGGCACCTCTTGCTCATCTAGAGAAAAGACTTGCTTTGCGTCACAAATACTTTTGCTTTCTTTATCACTCATTGAAAAACAAGCTTTTACGATCAAGTGACTGCTTGAAGCCTTCTCGATTTCAATCCAAAATGGGGTTGGAGCATTTGAAAATACAATCTGAGAATTTTGAATATACTTTAGAAAGTATTTGTAATGCGCTTTTAGATAATAAGGTCCCTTAGTCTCTTGAAGCCCTACTAGATACATAGTACTTGATGGATCCTTATCAGGCCTAGTATTTCCCCCATAGAATCTGAGAGCTTTTCTCAAATCTTCCATGAAAACGTTTTGGAAGTCCTGTTTTAACTCAAGTGTTTTATAGTCCTTATATTCAAACTGATAAGATTTTTTTTCTGCAATAGCTTCGCTTTTTTCCACCGCTTTTTCATGAGATCGAAAGGCCATCCATAATGCAGAGATGACTAAAAATACACAAAGACACGTAAGAATGACAAAAGATAGTGAATATAATCTCTGTAGACGAAAAAATGAAAACTTTTGACCAAACAACTCTCTAAGCCTTACTCGGTTGCTTTCAAGAATCCTCAGAGTCTATTACATCCCTTGAATTTGTGCAAAGGAAACAATCCTCAAACACATCTATTATATTTGCAAAAATATATTTAATGTATTAGTTTTTAAGTAAGGGGATATTAATAATATAACCGATTCTTTTTTTGTTTTTATACAAAAGAGATAGGTTTAAAGGTTTGAGGTAACCGTTATGGCTATGCATGATGGAGAAAAAAAAGATGGTGTAACCGTCAAAGAAATAGAAAACTTTGGTAAAAGTCATCGTTTTCAGATTTTCTTTTGTGTTGCATTTATCCTAGCTAGTTTTTTTAGCTTTGTATTTTTCGGAGCAGCATGGAGCATCTATTTAGCAGGTCTTGGTGCTGTAGTGGGTGTTTGGCTTCCAAAACAAATTGGAAAACTCATCCATTCAGTATTTCACTTTTGCTTAAAGCAAGAACGCGTCACTAGATATGTTATTGCAGGTGTTGGATTAATCGTCTCTGTCTTCCTTCCCTTACTGATTTTCCTTTGTATAGGACTTATCGCAGGAAGAAGCATTCACATGCACACAAACGATTCTCACACAGAGTGATAGAAACTTCTTCAAGAAATAAAGGGCTTTAGCTGGGTCTCTACGGACCTTGGAACGAGCCTTTTATTTTTCCTGATCTAGAAAAAGTTTTCTTTCTCGATGCTTAATATAATCTTTTAGAGAAAGACTTGAGGCTCCAAAGTGCTCTAACGTCTGATTTATTGCTTTTTCATTTAGCTCTAATGGAAGAGAGCCGCTTTCCCCTTGATCCCATCTTGCGTAATTTTTTAGCTCTTTCCAAGCTAAAAGCTCGTCTTCAATATTCCCAAGTTTCTGATTTAACATGGCAATTCTAACTAAATTAAATGCAAACAGAGTTGACCCATATTGATTGGTAGGCTGAGACCAAAAAGCTTTGTCAGCTACCATACTTTCCTTGAGCTGATATGCCTTTTTAAGAGCTTTTTCGTATTTCTTTTCAGAGATTGATAATGTAGCTTTTGAAAACTGTGTGTAATGCGACGAGTGTTTTCCCACTCTTTTAAGTAAATTCTCCGCATTTTTTTTAGCCTCTTCAAGATGATCGTGTGCTAAAAATTTTTGAACTATAACCCCTTCATAAGAAGGCATCAGCTCTGGTCTTTTCTTTAACACCCCTTTTAGGGTTTGTAAATGTAAAGAATTTATAGAATCAACCTTATCCCACTTAGCATAAGCTGCTTTAGCTGATAAGTAGTCCCTCTCAGCATGACTTTTTGAAAGTGTTAGCTTAAAGACAGAAAAAAGTATAACTAGCAGAAAAGGTATTACAATAATTGAAACTCGTTTATAATTCGCTAAGAAATTCTTTAGGATATAAGCCATCCTTTCAGATAGAGTAGGCTTTGCTAGGGTCTCGATCTTTTCTACTTCCATGCCAAGGTTTCCTTGATTAACTTAAGTGACAGGTCATGATATCGGTAGGAAGAATATTCTCAAAGCTTATTTTTGAAAGGACCAAAT
The DNA here is from genome assembly GCA_030427725.1 of Chlamydiia bacterium. Taxonomy (GTDB): domain Bacteria; phylum Chlamydiota; class Chlamydiia; order Chlamydiales; genus JAUICV01. The sequence goes on from JAUICV010000002.1 coordinate 265,795, forward strand.
CAGTAATTACCGGATACCTATAAATAAGAAAACTTATGATATTGTCCCACTCATCAAAGAAAACTCCTAAAAAAAAGAGAGGTTTTTTTTCTAAATTTTTCAAATTATGTCATATTTATTTAAATCCGTTTCGATTGCTAAGTTGGGCTATCAGACGTTTTTCTTTGTTCTGTTGCAGTCGAATAGAACAAATTTCAATTTTAGATAGAAAGATTCTCAAAGACGATCTTTGCAACTTTCATAAAGTCTCTGATGATCTTTATAGAGGTGGTCAACCTCTTGGAGACGGGTTTAATAAGTTAAAACAAATGGGTATCAAGACTGTTATTAATTTAAGAGTTATTGATACGGATGAACCTCAAGTAAGTTCCTTAGACCTTCATTATAGACATATTTCTTTCAAGCCCCATATTCCAAGAAATGAAGATGTCATTTCGTTTTTAAGAGCCGTTACTGACAAAAACAACTCTCCTGTTTTCCTACACTGTTATCATGGAGCAGATAGAACTGGGATGCTTTGCGCTACATACAGAATCATAATACAGGGATGGACAATGGAAGATGCAATAGAGGAGATGACCCATGGCGGTTTTGGATTCCACAAATTTTTTCAGCAAAACCTAATTCATTATCTAAAAAAATTAAACGTTGACTACATCAAAAGTAAGCTTTAGCGAATCTTTTTTCTCTTCAAAAGAATTGCATTGGTTACAACACAAAGAGAGCTAAGACTCATTGCAAGTCCTGCAACAAGCGGGGTTAAAAACCCAAATGCCGCAATTGGTATCCCTATTATATTATAAACAAATGCAAAGGATAGGTTTTGAATGATCTTGGACTTAGTTATCCTAGATAGTTTAATTGCATCAACAAGCAAGCTGATGTCTGGTTTCATAAGCCCTATCGAAGCGCTTTCCATTGCTACATCTGCTCCAGAACCTAAAGCAAACCCTACATCTGCACAAGCAATGGCTGGTGCATCATTAATACCATCACCGACCATCCCAATAACATCTTTTGATGATTTAAGATTTTGGACAAAGCTTGCTTTGTCTTTAGGCTGAACTTCTCCTTGAGCTCCGCTTAATTTAAGCTCTTTAGCCACAGCAGCAACAGTCTTAGAGCGGTCACCAGAAATTAAATAAGTTTCTATCTTCATTTTCGATAGTTGCTCAAAAGCCTCGGCACTAGTTGGCTTAACCGGGTCAAAAAAGCAGAAAAACCCTTCGGCTGTTTTGGAGTTAGCTAAAATTACCGTCGAGTCATTTTCTTTATCTAGTTGAACTTCAACAGAGGAAAGATCTATATGCCTTTCTCTCATAAACTGCGTAGATCCCATGTAATATTTTTCACCAGAGATATCAGCTTCAACACCAAGCCCTGATAAAGCGTGAAAATTATCAACTGGCAACTCTTTTGTAGTTTCTTGATTTGAGTATGAGACAAGAGCTTTCGAAACTGGATGATTTGAGCGCGAAGCTAAGGCTTTTACCTTACTGATAAAATCTTCTGGGTTACTAGCTACAACCTTTTTGATTTCTATATTTCCTTGGGTCACAGTCCCTGTTTTATCGATTACAAGTTTTGTGAGTTGTGTAACCTTTTGAAAGGCTTCTGCACTCTTGACAAGGATTCCAATTCTAGCCGCTTTGGATACTGCAACGACTATGACTATTGGAGTTGCAAGACCCAGCGCACAAGGACAGGATATCACAAGAACGCTCACGGCATTTATGATAGCCTTTTCAAAATTCTCAGAAATAGTAAGCCACAAAATAAATGTTACAACTGAAATGGAGAGTACGCTTGGCACGAAAATTGAGGAAATTTTATCCACAAGTTTCTGCACAGGAGCTTTTGAAGCACTAGCTTTTTCAACTAATTTAATAATTTTCCCAAGAGCTGTTGACGTCTTCAATAGTTTTACATCTATTTCTAAAGATCCCTCTTGATTGATTGTTCCTGCAAAAACTTTACTTCCTACCTCTTTTTTGACTGGTAAAGACTCCCCGGTTAGCATGGATTCGTCGATCGAAGAGCTTCCCTTTGCCACAAGACCATCTACCGGAATTATTTCACCAGGTTTTATGATAGCTATATCATGAACTTTAACTTGCTCAATTGGCAGCCTAACAAACTCATCTTCTCTTTTAATGGTAGCTTCACTCGGCTGCAATTTTAAAAGAGCTGTCATTTCTGACTTAGCTTTATTTTTTGATTTTGTTTCAATGTATCTACCTAGAAGAATCAAACTAATAAGAACTGAACTCGTCTCGAAATAATAAAACTGAGAAAGATCATGATAAAGGGCCCAAAGGCTAAATCCATAAGCCGCAGATGTTCCCATAGAAACAAGAGCATCCATCCCAATAAAGCCTTTTTTAATCCCTTTAAACGTTTCAATATAAAAAGAATAACCAACTCCAAACTGAACGATGGTTGCAATGATTGCCTGAGATTCTCCAGAAAGATCAAACTTAAATCCAAGAACATTTAGAATCATCAAAATCACAAAAGGAGAACAAAGAACAACTCCAACAATTGCCCTGATAAGAAGCGCTGAAGATCCATTCATCTCTTTTGTTTCTACACCTTCGTCAAACCTGGCTCTGTAGCCAAGACTATCAATTATGTCTTGAACCTTAGATATCTCTAAAAGCTTTTGATCATATCGTAAAATAGCAAGGCCTGTAGAAAAATTTACGGCAATCTTTTCTACTCCGTCTAAATCTTGTAAAGACTCTTCAATCTCTTGAGCACTATTTGCACAGTGCATATTTTCTATTGTAAAACGTATTTCTTCCATAGTCTTCTTACTAAAGAAAAATTCAATAAATTACAATGAAGCTATAAAAGAGTTTTCAAGATTTTTTTATGTCCCGATGAAAAAGAAAATTTTTCCAGGTGTTTTTTTTCAATCCACTGATAGTTTAGGATTTGTGGTTTATCAAAACAGATATAGTGGGAAGGTTTGAGCTGTGCTTTATACTTAGTAAAACTGTGAAATAACTTTGCACCCTCTTTTAATTTTTTGGGAGGCGTTTGGAATTTGGATAAAACCTGTTTTTTTAAAGACATTTCGAACTCATCAAAATAAGGAAATTCATAAAGACCTGCCATCACCTTCCTTTGATCTTCTTCTTTTCTTACTAAAAAACAGCCATTGCACTCTAAGATGAGAACATCTCTCTTAAGATCTATAATCTTCTCTCTTTTAGGTTTGATTGGATATTTTTCTACATCCCCTTCAGCCAAAGCCTTGCAACAAAGCTTTAAAGGGCAGTTTTTACAATCAGGCTTGGGCCGACATATTAAAGCTCCTAGCTCAATAAGAGCCTCCATAACGATATATGGTTTTTTAACCGGAAGCATTGACTCAACATGCTCTGCGATTTGTCTTTTTGTCTTAGCCTTTGTCACATCATCTGAAATACCATAAAGTCTTGAAATCACTCTTATAACATTACCATCTATTGCCAAAGCTCTTTTTTGATATGCAAAACTTAAGATTGCCCCAACGGTATAAGGACCAAGTCCTTGAATTTTCTCTAACTCATGTTTTTCGGTTGGAATTCTCCCTTCATATAAATTCACTATCTGTTTCGCTGCACTATGTAACCTTCTAGCTCTTGAGTAAAAACCAAGTCCTTCCCAAACTTTAATAACCTTCTCTAAAGGAGCACTTGCTAAAACATTGATATCAGGAAACATTTCCATCCATCTCTCAAAATAAGGAATAACAACTTTTGCCACAGTTTGTTGCAGCATCACTTCCGAGACCCAGACTTTATAAGGAGTTTTTTCTTCTCTCCAAGGAAAATTTCGGGCATTTTTTGAAAACCAAAGAGTTAACTTATCCTCTCTCATTTTTTTCATCTTCGTTACATCTTTATTCTGAAGGATATAGATTTCGCTGAAATACGACTAGTTAGATTTGTCTCGGTATATAAATTCAAAGCTGTGCTATTAGCTAAATTTAGGGGGGTAGATTTTGGAAGAGGAGATTCGATCAAGAGGAGCTTACGATCCTTTTGCTAGATTATACATAGTTATGAACGAAGAGGTTGTTTTATTAAGAGAGCTTCTTGGAGTGTTCATGGAAATCGAGCAGTCTTTACTTCAAAAGGCTGAGGAAAATCTTACCCAATTACTCGAAAAAAAATGCTCTTTGCAATCTAGCCTAAAATCTTTACAAAAAGAGCGGTCAGAAGCCGTTAAAATCTGCCTTAACTCCTACTCTGATAATCCGCTAGATAAAACTATGACTTCTGAACTATTCATAAAGGTAATGTCCTTTTGTGATGAATTCGGAGCAGAAACGGTCTCATTAAAGGACCAGATTGTGCAGCTATTAAAAAAAATTGACGGACAAAAAAAACATATTTTGTCCCTTTCTACTGAAAGCGCTATTGAATTTCCCTTTCAGCTAGAACCTTCCTTAGAAGAAGAAAAAAGCAAAACTTCCCTTCGAACAATCGATCCTGATGATCCAATTGAATCTCAAACCTAAAATCATTTTCTTTCAAATTAAGCGTTTTTTTCCTCTTCTAACTCCAGAAATTTTTATAAACTTTAGTCTCTAAACTTTTCTTCTTCGTTTTTTTCTTATAGAATAGGAAATAGCTTTACATTTTCAAAATTCTTCACTTTATGGAAAAAATAGCCGGTTTTATTTACGGTCCTCAACAACACCATCTAGATCATATAGCTCCTCTGTGCTCTCTTTTAGAAATTCCTCTTATTGTTACCGAAAAATCACTAGAAAAAATGGCTACAGAGTTTTATCCAACTTTAGTCGTATTCCATATTGATTATCTCCCCCTTCCTCAAACAATTCTCGAAAGATACGATTGCTTAATTACTGCATTAGCTAAGCCAATGCTTGAATCCATTTTTTTCTTAGCTTCAACTTTGAATAGAAAAATTCTAAAATCCATATGGTGCCCCCATGGAAATTCTGATAAGGGCGGACAAACTTCCATGATGTCTGCTCTTTCGAAGGAGTCTGCTGTCTGCGTTTATGGCAATAAAATGGTAGATTTTATCAAAAAACAGGGAGGCCTTTCTAAAACGTGCGAAACGTTTTTTGTTGGTAATTATCGAAGATATTTTTTTGAAAAATATAAAACTTTCTACACAAAACTTACAGAGAAGTTAGTCTTTTCTAAATTCGAAAAATCACAAACAACTATTCTATATGCTCCAACCTGGGATGATTTTGAGCAAGGCTCAACAGTTCATAAGGCTCTGCCTCATTTGCTTGATAATTTTCCAACAGATTTAAATCTTATTATTAAACTACATCCAAATATGTTGATTGACGACGATCTCACTTTGAAAAAACTTATGTGGGAATATGAAGGATCTAAACATGTCATTTTTTTAAATGACTTCCCTCTGATCTATCCTCTTTGTGAAAAGATAGATCTTTACATAGGAGATACCTCTTCTATTGGTTACGACTTTCTATCCTTCGATAAACCTATGTTATTTTTAAATGCAGAAGAACATAGCCCTGAACCAGATCTTCATAAATGTGGAACAACCCTCTGCCCAAATGAGCTAAAAACTATACACTCAAAAATAAAAGACTCTTTATTGTCATCTGATGAATTTCAGAACATGAGAAAAAAAACCTACAATTATACATTTTCAAAGACCCCCGACTTTAACTTCTTAAAAGATAGTTTGTTAAAGTTATGAATATCGCTTGTTTTGAAGAAGATGATATTCACCTTCTTGATCACTTATGTCCCCTCTCTTATTTTTTAAAAATTCCCTTAATCACCTCAAATGCTCTCATAGAAAAAGTGGTTAATGATTTTTATCCAGAAGTGGTCGTTATCAAACTAAACTCAGCTAATGAACTGTTAGATTATATCCTCAAACACATAGATGTTGTTATCATGACACGTCAGAGCTCTCTTTTTGAGCTCAATAGAATTTTAAAAGCCTTTTCTAACAAAACAATAAGATATATCTACCTACCCCATGGACAGTCAGATAAGGGGTTTTCTGATCAGTATATCGATTATCTTAAAGGAATGGATCTCAGCTTTTGCTATGGAAATTTGATGGAACACCAGCTTAAATCCAGGGAAATTTTACAAACCTTAAATGGAATTATCAAAACCGGGAATTTCCGGCTTGCCTACTTCAGAGTTTTTAAAGATTTCTATAAACCAGTTATACAAAACATACTGTCTCCTCTTAAAAAAGAACAAACCACAATTTTGTATACTCCAACTTGGAATGATCTAGAGAACTTAAGCTCTTTTGAAGTGATGGCTAACAATCTATCAAAACATCTTCCTGATCATTTTAACCTTATCATCAAACTTCATCCATTTCTTGAAAAAGAAAATCCCATAAAAACCTGCCTCCTCACACATCTCTTTTCAAAAAATGAAAATGCGTTGTTACTTGAAAACTGCCACACCATTTACCCCTTGCTTGATCATATAGATGTCTATCTTGGTGACTTTTCATCGATAGGATATGACGCTCTTTCGTTTGATCTACCTTTATTTTTCTTCAATACATCAAACCATCTCAAATCATTTCCTCTTTTCAAAGCTGGGATGACTATCCCCAAATCTAATGACACGTTTCAGTTTATAGAAGAAAACTTAGAAAGTAACAGATCACGCATGAGGACACTTCGAAAAAAACTCTATGATCAAGCTTTTGGCAACTATTCGTGTAACGACCTGAGCGCTGCTCTTTCTTCACTCTAAAAAGCTTTGATGAGAGCGGTCTCTAATTTTATGCTCAATATCGCTATAGGACTTTCCTTGCCTTCCGATAGGATTAACTCCAATATACCACCTGTCTGTCTCTTGAAGAGCATGCCAAGCTCTATCTATTGCTTTATATTTCGTATCCATAAAAAGTTCATCATCTTTCATAGAACTATTTGCCTTTTCAAAACAGCTTTCTAAGTGCTCTAAATAATGGGAGTTAACGGCATAGGCATGCGCGCATAAAGATTTTTTAACCCTTTTAAAATTTGAATAGGGAGTTGGATCATACTGGAAAACATTGGTTGCTAAAAAAAACACATCCCAGTTTGATTCCCAAGTTTTAAAAAACGCTTCAATGTAACTATCAATCTGATCCCTCTCCTCTACAAACTCCATATCATCTTCTAAAATCAAAACGTTTTTAAGCTTTGCATTCTTTGCTTGTTGCAAAGCGAAAATATGCGACATAGCGCAGCCTTTATGCCCATTTAAAAGATTATGAACTGCATTTATTCGGACTATTTTTTCAGATCTTACATTCAACTTTATAAGCTGGTTTTCAATGCGATCTCTCCTGTCTTGTCTATGACTTAAGTTAATGTAATAAATTTTATCGAAACGATTTAAGCTCAAAACACCTCAAATTATTAATTGATAATCATTTTTTTATTTTATATATCACAGATAGAGATCAAATGTGTAAAAAAGTATGAATGTAGGCTTCCTTCTTCGATCAGATGCTAATAAGATTTGGGGCGGAGACATTATTTGTTTAAAACTGATGGCTCAAGGTTTAGAAGCTTTGGGTTACTCTTGTAAATTCTCCAGCCGAATAGATCATCTTCTGGATTGTCATTTCGTTTTTTTGACCTATAGCCTGTACCCTCTTATCGATTCCTATCTAGCTCTCAAAAAAGCAAATATACCTTATGCAGTCATACCATTTTATGAAAATGATGAACAATTTTTTTCATCTTCTAGAGGTCTCCCTGTTTTTCTATACATGCTGGAAAAACAAAAAGCCTCTCCAGGCATAAACCTCTCCATCGACACGCTTTTTGAAAGACCGTTTATCCTGAATATTTTTGGGCCCAAAACCCCTCTAAGAACCAAAATGAATCAAAGGGTTTTTGAAAACGCAGCCTTCTGTCTCACAAATAGTCCAACAGAATCAACAAACTTAAAAAGAGACTATGAATTTGTAAAAGCAGAGACTATTTTTTGGCCAGCAGGATTGATGACAAGCTCTCCAAAAAATGTCGGTGATGACATCTTAAAACTAACAAACCTTCCATCTAAAAGTTATCTATTGCAAGTTGGCCGAATTGAAATGAGAAAAAACCAGCTTTCTTCAGTTTTAGCGACCAAAAACTTAAGACATCCTTTAGTTTTTATGGCCTCAAGATGTAATCCTCATATTTTAGAATTGTTGAAAAAAACAATCTTAAACTATCGCAAGGCACCAACCTACATCATTACTCCTGAAGTTCCTTCAGAATCTCTTGGGCCTTTAAAAATTATAAATCCTGAGAATGCTTATAAGCTACCAAACGAGCTTATTCAAAGCGCTTACAAACACGCAGGTCTATATCTTCATCCAGCTTTCCAAGAACTTCCAGGTCTTACATACTTAGAAGCTCTTAAATTTAATCTCCCTATAGTAGCCTCTTCTTGGACAACGCTCAAAGACTATTTATCAGATCCAGCATCTGGAAAATACCTCTTAGATGAACGCGTCACTTTTTGCCCACCACATCATCTAAAAGACATTGAAGGGGCCATAAAAGATCAGTTTGGAAAGGTGTTTCCTGATTTATCTTTACCTATTTTAAAAAAATCTACTGCTGAACTGGGAAAAGAAACAGCTAGACTGATAACAAAATATACCAAAGGCTCTCCATGTCAAATCAAGACCCTTTACTAGAAGACTCTCCTCACATGCCAAAACACCCATGGAAAGCAAGGTTTATCGTAGGGATGATTATGGTTTGTCTCTCTTTTATAGGTCTTGTTGTCACAGATTTATGGAAAGATGGCGCTTGGAACTACTGGCGATTTGTTGCGCCTGTCTATGCTGCAATGTGCCTTTGGCTTAGCTGGTATTTAAGAAAAAAACAACACAGTATAAGCCTTTCGAAGCTATGGCATGAAATCGCTCATTGGGTAGCCCTTATCCTTGCTGTTTTTTTATTTTCAATCTATACAGAACTGGGCCTTATGGGTCGCTTTGAAGCTGGCCTTGCGGTTTTAACTCTACTTGCCCTTACAATCTTTTTAGGGGGGATTTACATAGAGCCTTCTTTTTTAATTATTGGGCTTTTACTCGGATTATTTTCAGCTGGTGCCGCTTTTATGGCAGCATACCTTTATACAATCATGCTACCGGTCGCTCTTGGTGCCATTGTTTTACTTTTTTACGTAGCCTTTCGAAAAAGAAACGTCCCTCCCAGCAGTAGAAATTCCTAGAAACTATCTAGAGATGGAAGAATCGTTACATACTCTAAATCATCTAAATGCGGAGCTTTCGCTAACGCTTCGATTTCATAACTACAAGCGCTTTCCTTTAAAAGATGAACTCTAGATACAACACCAACTACTAGTCCTTCTGGGAACACGCCATCCATACCAGTTGTAAGTAATAAATCACCCTCTTTTAACAAAGCCTTACTATCTTGTTTTTTTTCTATATTAGACTGAAGCAGTTCTTTGGACGGCCCTTTATCGTCTGAGAAATTATAATTAAAACCAACACCCTTTAATGTTTGAGATCTACTTCTCCAAAGAGGTTTGGAACTCCCAGAAAGCTCTCCCTTAGCCATATAGATATCAGATGCATTAGTCTCAATGTTATCTAAAAGATCATTTAGAATTTTCAACGTGTTTGTTTGCTCTTCTTTTGAAAAAAATAGATTTTCTTTAAACCCTAACTGCTCCACAGCTTTTGATAGATGCTCAAATAAGATTTTATTTTGGGAGTGGCCTCTTGTAGCCCGAACAGCCACGGTTAAATTTTCATCAAATATCAGCCTGATCTTAGATCGAGATTCTCCAACATATTCAACAACACCAACAACAACATTTCCTATCACGACAGGGCTATTTTCTTTGATAATCTCCTTTCCCAAAGCCTTGTTATCTTTTTGTCCTTTATTCACCCAAATAAAGCTAGACCACGAAGTAGGCTCCCTGTAAATTACTTTTGCGACAAAAGAATCAAGTTGCAAACTTAAGTTCTCTTTAATTTTTTGTAATCGTTTTTCAAAAAGTTCCTTAGAATTAGCTTTTTGAGCACTGTCATCGATAATTTCGTATGAATCTAACTCAGATTCTACATACTGTCTTGATTGCAAAAAAGCTTGCACTCCCTCCATTTGCTTTCTGAGAAGATAGTTTTCTTTTTCAAGCTCTTCTTTAGTTTGTCTTAAGTCATCAAGCTCTTTATAAACTGGTTGGGATGAAGCATAACTTGGAACCGAAAGAGATGACCTATGTAAACCCCTCCAAAGTGGAGAAACCCCACCAAGAAAAAAATTTCTAAGACTTTGATCAATGCGCTGAGGTATAAAAAGCATTAAAATAGCTGAGCATATAAAGATAATATGCCAATAAGTTCGGTAACCAAACATGCTCTTCTAATCCTTTTGTTTTAAAACCTTTGAGATAGAATCTGTTACATATTCGATGTTGTCGTGGTTAAGACCTGTCAAATTGATTCTTCCACCATAGGTCATGTAAACCCCATAATCTTCAATCACTTTTAAAACCTGCTCTTTTGAAAGACCTGTTAAACAAAACAATCCTTTCAATGAATCAATATATCTATAATCTCTATCTGGACATTTTTCCTGCATAAGTTTCGAAAACTCATTTCTAATATTGACAATCCTCACCCTCATCAGTTCTAGTTCTTGACGCCAAGATTTACTTAATATCTCATGATGAAGAACATAGGAAACGATACTTGCTCCATGCTTTGGAGGATTTGAATAATTTCCTCGAATCAATGGCTTTACGTTAGTCGCTAAAATTTTCTTTGTTTTTTCATCCGATGTAACAGCAAAAACGGCTCCAACTCTCTCTGCATACAATCCAAATATCTTTGAATAGGAATAACAAGCAAAAAGCTCATGACCAGCTTTCACGAAATGCCGAACAGCCCAAGCATCTTCATCTAAAGACTCTCCAAAACCTTGATAAGCAACATCAAAAACAGGAATAAGTTTTTTTTCTAAAATTAGCTTAGACAGCTCTTCCCACTGCTGCTTGGTAGGATCTTTCCCTGTCGGATTATGACAACATCCATGAAATAAAATAGCCGACCCTTCTTTTATCTTAGATATAGTCTTTAACATCTCTTCAAATTCAATCTGATGAGACTTATTGTTGTAGTAGGGGTAAGTTTTAACTTCTAAACCAGCTGATTTAAAAACTTTAAGATGATTGGGCCAAGTAGGTGCTGGAATATAAATCTCATCTGTTACAAACTCTTTCAACGTTTGAGCAACAACTCGAAGAGCTCCCGTCCCACCAACAGATTGGGCACAGTAAGTTCTATATCCTTCTGAACTTGCAAGATCCTCACCAAATAAAAGCTTTAATGTCCCTTCTAGATAAAACTGATCCCCATCAATCGGAAGATAAGTTTTAGTTTTTTCTAAATCTACCAAGGCTTTTTCAGCCTCTTTTACCACTTTTAAAACTTCTGGTTTTAAATCTTCGTTATAATAAATCCCAACAGTCAAATCTGCTTTATTAGGATTTTTATCTTCTTGAAAAGCCTTAACTAAACCAAAAATTGGATCAGGAGGAAGCATCTCAAGGTGATTAAAAAAACTCATATGGACACACTTTTTTAGTAAATTCTAGAAGATCATTATTTATTAGTCTCAGCATACCTTTTCAGATGCTTGTTCCAAAATTTTTTAGAGACATTAGCTTTTAAAAATTCATCAATCCCTTTCAAGAGGTAGGATGGTTTTCCTTCAGAGTAGTACAATGCTTGAGGCTTAGATTTGTTTTTGATTGACATACCGCCTCCATCGTAGCGTATGTTCCTTTCATACATTCTAAGAAGGCTATTAAAATACTGCTGCTGATTTTTTTTCAGCACATTGAGACATTTTTGACTTTCACCAAAAAAGTTTAATAATTTCGAAAATTCACCCACAGCATTTTTTGAAATGACATCTTCATAATGCACTACATATTTATTCCATTCCCACCTTTCATAACATTCTATATATTTCAAAAACTCCCTCATAAAAACAGGGATTGCCATCTTTAAATCGTTGCTATAGTGCTCTACATAAATTGGATCTCTCGTAAAACCAAACGGATACTCCGTATTATTTTTTACCCACCTAAAGAAAATCTCTTTAGGGTTACGGAAAATAAAAAGAAGTTTCCCACCTTTTTCAGTTTTCTTAAAATTATCAACCTGCCTTGGATCATGAACGTAAAATCCACCAACAGGCCATTCATGAGGTTTATATGTTAAAAACGGAAAACGCTTACCCGTGATATCCCCAAAAACTCGTAACGTGTATGTTTTACCAGATCGTGGAACCGATAAGGAAATATTATTGCTAGAAGCCTTCCTACGTTTCGGAAATGAACCTTCTTCTGAATTCAGAGCTAAATTAACAACACAAAAACAAAAAAAAAGAAAACTACTTACTAACTTCATTACTCTATTCTCCTTTGAAAGAACAGAAGACTAAATGAGCCTTATCTTTTATTCAAGACGAATCTAAACCAAAGTTTTAACAAAAAAATCTTCCAAATTTTGATCTGTTTAAACATGAGTTTCTTGAACAAAAGATTGCAAAAGGATAGACTATTTTTAGTCTCATTCGGGGGTGTTAGCTCAATTGGTAGAGCGCTACAATGGCATTGTAGAGGTAACCGGTTCGATCCCGGTACACTCCATTTCCACTCGAACGCTCCTGACAAAAAAAGAGATTACTCTCCCTCAATAAGGTCTAAAAATGCTTGAAGTTGTTTTGATCGTGTTGGGTGTCTCATTTTTCTAAGAGCTTTAGCTTCAATTTGTCGGACCCTTTCTCTAGTAACTTTAAAGCGAACTCCAACTTCTTCTAAGGTTTTAGGCTTCCCATCAACAAGACCAAACCTTTCAATAAGTACTGTTCTTTCTCGATCGGTTAAAGTACTCAAGACTTCATTCATTTTATCTTTTAGAATTGAGTATCCAGTAGCTTCTGCTGGAGATTCAATACCAGTATCTTCTAAGAAATCACCGAACTGACTCTCGCCACTATCACCTACTTCAGCCTGTAGAGAGATCGGATGCTGAGCAATCTTATAGATTTCTCGAATTCTTTCAGGTGTCAAACCAAGCTCTTTAGCCAATTCTTCTGGAGTCGGCTCACGACCTGTTTCCATCATAAGCTTTTTCGCACCGCGTAGAACTTTATTAATGGTTTCGATCATATGAACTGGAATACGGATTGTTCTAGCCTGATCTGCAATAGCTCTAGTAACCGCTTGTCTTATCCACCAAGTTGCATAAGTAGAGAATTTATACCCTCTACGGTACTCAAACTTTTCAACAGCCTTCATAAGACCCATGTTACCTTCTTGAATTAAATCTAAGAAAGAAAGACCTCTATTGGTGTATTTTTTTGCAATTGAGATAACAAGTCTTAAGTTCGATTCGACCATTTCCCTTTTCGCTTCCTGACTCTTATCCATCCATCTTTGAAGCATTCGAACTGCTTTTTTGAACTCATCTAACGTTCTTCCACCAGCAAGCTCTCGTTTTTCTAGTTTTCGCTTAGCAGCCTTAAGTTTCGCTGCTGCAAAACGGTTCTTTTCAGCCCTAGGTACCAGTTCTTGAATTTCTTTCTCTAACTGCAGAAATCTATCATAAGCAGTTAGAATAACCTCGCCAAAATCATCGATAATATTGTGCCTAAAACGCATCTGTCTTAAGAAGGCTTGAGTTCTGATACGGCACTTCTCTATATCTTCATTAAGCTTGACTAGCTCAACCTTCTTTAAATCTCCCGATTTCTGCTTAGCTAAAAAACCTTCTAATAAAGAATTTTCTTCTTCTAAAACTTCTTGGAGTCTCGGTAAAATCTTTAGAAATTTGGTCTTATCCTTTATCTCCTTTTCAGCGACAATTTTATCGAATCGTTCCTTTCCATGAATCAAATACTGAGCAATTGAGATAGTCTCACGCACTGAATATCGAAATCTCATAATGATACGTTCAATCTGAATTTGAGCTTTTTCAATACGTTTGGAAATTTCAACCTCTTCCTCTCTTGTTAAAAGAGGAACTGATCCCATTTCTTTAAGGTACATTCTAACAGGATCATCAGAGGAACCTTCAGAGCGCTTAGGTAAAGACTCCATTTCTTTGGCTTCTTTCTTTCGCTCTTTTTGTCGATCTACTTCTGTTTGATTGAGGATTTGAATATCCATTCCACTTAGGAATATTAAAACCTGGTCAATAAGTTCTGGGGTATCAAAAGACATCGGGAGAACTTCGTTGATCTCTTCATAGGTTAAAAACCCCTGCTCTTTGGCTATTGCCACAAGCTCTTCAAGTTTTTGTTGATGTTGTGGATCAAAGACCGTTTGGTTTTGTTTACTCATAGACCCCTAGTCAAGTTTTGTATTAGATAATAAAGGCTCAATCTTAGTAGTATTTGTACAACTAAAATATAAAAAGACCCATTTCACCGTAAATGAAAGCCGGATAACAAAATTCTCTGATGAAACGCCCTAAAAGTCAAGATCATAATATAAAAAAGAAGATTAAAAATATTTTTAATTTTGTGCTTTACTATCTTCTCAAAAAATCAACTCACAGTTAAACGTCATTTTGAAACCGCTTCGAAGTAAATCTCCTTAAGAAAAAAAAGTACAGATTAAGCGAAACAATGACGACCAAATAAACCAACTCCTTAAGAGGAAACACTTTTTGCAAAATAGATTGGGATGGTTTTTTTGCTTTATACCAAACCTTCATCTCCTTCATATCCCAATACTTCAAATTATCACTAGCAGAAAATTCATTTAAAAAAAGCGGCTTTTGAAAAGTATAGAAAGAATCATATTTTTGCCCATCGACCTTATAAGAATATAAGGCTTCTACACCAAAGCGATCTGCTCCAATTTTAATAATTTTAAATTCCTGAATTTTCGCTACAGTCTGTCTGTTGTAGGCTCCTTGCGAAAAAAATTTTATTGATAGGTGTACCCCATAACTGACAAGAATTACTAAAAGTAAAAGCGTCACCAATGACCACACATCACCTGGTCTTAAGGTCTTTTTTGCCACATTTCTTCTCATGTTAGCTTGATAGTATTCTTAAACTAAACATCTACTAGAATTACTCTCTACTCAAAAATAAACTTTACAACTGAATTTATCATGAGATCTTTTTGACGAATTAATTGCTCTGTGGTATAGTTCCCTCCATCTGTAAAAATTTAACTTTTCAGGAATTGAAAATGGCCGAAGATAAGAAAAAGGCAAAAAAGACGAAGAGACCAACAGCTCTAAAACGTGACATTCAAAATGCTAAACGTCGTATGATTAATAAGCAATTTAAGTCTAAAGTGAGCACAGCGATCAAGTCTTTACAGTCAGCTCTGTCTACAAAAGACGCCTCAGTTAAAGACCAACTAAAATCTGTTTATAGCCTAATGGATAAAGGCGTAAAAAAAGGTCTTTATAAGAAGAATAAAGCTGCTAGAATCAAATCTAAATTTGCTTCCAAGGCATAAGTGTTTCAAGCTTTTGATTTCTATTTAGCTCTTGCTAATAAAATCAAAAGCTTCTCTTAATTCGTTGGAAATTGGATAACCAACTGCTTCGTGTGGGATCTTCCAAGCAAAGCCCTTGTGCTCTTTTAACTGTATATCCTCAGAATCTTGAATTTTCCCAATAAAATAAAGCCTTCTTATTTTTTTCCCTATTTCAACTCTATCAAAGTGGCATAGGTACTTTTCTACTTCAGTTAAACTTAGGTAGGTTTTTTCAATAAGGATTCTTTGTACGGCCTGGTTTAAGGATTCATCTTTTTTGAGTAGACCAAAAGGTACTTCATACTCTTCTTTTAGATTCTCAATAAGTAAGAAATGACTATTCCTACTAACCAAAACAGCTACTTCTACTTGATCTATTCCATCTTGAATACTATCACTTAGTAGTCGACTCAACATATATTTAAGAACCCTCCCTTGAAAAATCAGAAAGAATGTGACAAACCTTATCTTCTATCTCTGATTTTATCTCTTTATGAGATTTGACAAAGCCATTAGAAAAAATGGCAAATACTAGTTGCTCATTGTCAATAGTCGTAATATATCCACATATCGATGTTGCATTCTGCAAAGCGCCCGTTGCAGCTCTTAGCTTAGCATGGAATTTTTTCTCTCGCAACCTACGTCGAAAAGCATAGTCAACCCCAGCTATTGGTAAAGAGGTCAAAACCTCTGGTGCATATACAAATTTATCCTTCACCCATCTCATAAAATGAATCATTTGATCTGGAGATATTTTATTATATCTGGATTCTCCTGAACCATCCAATATGGCAAGATTTGAGTAATTTTCAGGAGTAATTTGCGCAAGAAAATCCCGAAGAGCCTGAGCCCCATTTGGCCAAGTACCAGGCTTTCCAAATTTGGTCCTACCAATTTTTTTTAAAAAACAGTTTGCATAGAGATTATCTCTATTTTTTAGCATATAAGCCACTAAAGAACTTAAAGGCTCCGAAAGCCATGACGCTAAAACATCACACTTTGTAGGAACTGTATCAAAGCGAATTTTTCCCTTAAATTTGATATTGTTTTTTCTCAAAATTTCACAAAATTTTGTAGCTACAAATAAATGTGGGTCTTTAACAGGTATCTTAAACTTTTGCGTTTCATCTCTTAATGGCATCACACCAGAAATGTGAATAATATCCTTTTCTGAAGTGCTTTTCTTTGCAACAACTAAACTCCTTTTTGCTAAAGGAATGCTTTCCATAACCGCTTCATTTTCAATGATTATCCCTGGAATTTCTGGAAATATCTGAACCCTTGGGGAAATAGAAACCTTTTCAGAGGGTCTAACCCATACATTGATACAACTATGATTAATAGTTAGCGCACTAACGGGCCCATCTCTATACTGAATCTTTTCATCCCACATCCATCCCGGGGCAAGTGGCAACTCATCAAACTCTGAAATATCAAAAACTACATCGCCACCAATTTCATGAACATTCATCAGCTTTAATTGAAAGACTAAATCTTCTAAACCATCTTGTGAAAGAGAGGGGTCACCAGATCCTTCTAAATAGAGATTACCTTTAAGAACTCCCTTCTCTGCAACTGCGGAACTAAAAAGCCTAGTTTCAAAACAATAACTCGGTCCCAAAATATCTAAAGCCGCGGCAGCCGTAATTAATTTTAAGATTCCTCCCGGCACAAAGAGTTTGTCTGCTAGTTTCTCAAATAAAACTTCTTTTTGATCTAAAGAGTAAACCTTAACCCCTACATTTGCAGACGGATCCACATGAAAAATAACTTTTTGAAGATCTCTTCTAAGTCTTTCTACAGAACTTTTTTCCGTAGAAAAAACCAAAAAACTGAGCTGAACAAAAGTCACGATAAAAAGGATTTGTTTTAACATTTAATATGGACCCTTCTTGCGTTATGAAAAATAACCACGAAATTTAAAATTACAGCCTTTTCTCTTCAAGAGTTTTACGCTCTTTCTTAAAAAGCTTTGCGAATTCTCTGATGATTTTTTTATCCTCTATAAAAATAATTGTTTACATCATACAAATATTTTATACTTTTTATTAACACTAACAATTGGTAAGATTCATCTCTTTAAAATTCAATCCTAATTACATAAAGTTTTTTTAGTGACATATAAAACAGATTTACTTAATCAACCATTTTATTTTTTAGATAACTCTCCTACTCTCCAAACACAAGCCAATCTAGCTTCTTCAACTAACACCTCTCTTCAAAGCCTTACTGATAAAGTATCATCCCTTGTACAAGAACATTTATCCCCCGGATTTGATGCCTCTCTTCTCTATAATGATCACCCTCTCCCAGATCGATCTCTATCTACTATTGATCCAACTATACCAACCACCAACTCTTCATGCGGTCTTTCTGACAAATTAACACCTCGCCCTCAAAGTCCCCTTTACCTTCCTTCTTCTCCTGGATTCGAAACTTCTCTTCTCCACAAAGAACATCCTCTTCCAACTCCATTTCAACTTCAGTCGTTCAACTCTTCCTCTGTAAGTTCTTCTAGTAGTCTAGCCGGCAGATTAACACCCCTTCCTCAACAGCATGATTTCATCAATAGAAATTCTCCTCCTCTAAGTCCAATTGATACTTTTTTTAACAATCCTATTGATCTACCAGAATCTCAAAAGCCCATTCAAGATAGTCGATTTCTTATGAGCTGTTTGATCCAACATCCAAAGAAAAACTTCAAACAAATCTCTGAAATCCCATCAGTTTTATTGGCAAAATCTTTCATAAAAAAAACTTATTTACGCCTTAAAAAAGAATTCAAAGCAAACCCTGATATTTTTGTAGAGAAATACAAAAATAATGAGGATTTATCCGAGGAAAATATCAAAAAGCTTTTCGAAAATGCAAACCCCCGACACAGACGAGCTGCTTTAGCTCTCAAGAGACGGCAAAACCTTTTGATCTCTCTTATCCAGAATCCTTCATCCACTTATGCTCAAATAGCTCAACTCGATTCGGTTTCTCATACTGAATCTTCTATTCAATCCACTTTTTCTTCCCTTAAAAAGGAATTCAACGCAAATCCTGTTAGTTTTGTAGAGAAATACAAAAATAATGAGGATTTATCCGAAGAAAATATCAAAAAGCTTTTCGAAAATGCAAAACCCCGACAAAGAAAAGCTGCTGCAACTCTAAAGAAACAACAAAGCCTTTTGACTGCTTTTATACAACATCCAACAAAGACTTATGCTCAAATAGCTCAACTCGATTCGGTTTCTCATACTGAATCTTCTATTCAATCCACTTTTTCTTCCCTTAAAAAGGAATTCAACGCAAACCCTGATATTTTTGTAGAGAACTACAAAAATAATGAGGATTTATCCGAGGAAAACATCAAAAAGCTTTTCGAAAATGCAAAACCTCGACAAAGAAAAGCTGCTGCAACTCTAAAGAAACAACAAAGCCTTTTGACAGCTTTTATACAACATCCAACAAAGACTTATGCTCAAATAGCTCAACTCGAATTTGTTCCTTTCTCTGAATCTGCTGCAAAAAACGCTTTTTTTCTTTTAAAAAAGGAATTCAACGCAAATCCTGTTAGTTTTGTAGAGAAATACAAAAATAATAAGGTTTTATCCGAGGAAAACATCAAAAAGCTTTTCGAAAATGCAAAACCCCGACAAAGAAAAGCTGCTGCAACTCTAAAGAAACAACAAAGCCTTTTGACAGCTTTTATACAACATCCAACAAAGACTTATGCTCAAATAGTTCAACTCGAATTTGTTCCTTTCTCTGAATCTGCTGCAAAAAACGCTTTTTTTCTTTTAAAAAAGGAATTCAACGCAAATCCTGTTAGTTTTGTAGGGAAATACAAAAATAATAAGGTTTTATCCGAGGAAAACATCAAAAAGCTTTTCGAAAATGCAAAACCCCGACAAGGACAAGCTGCAGAAGCTCTCAAGAGACGACAAAACCTTTTGATCTCTCTTATCCAGAATCCCACTATGTCACAACAACAAATCTCTAATCTCCCATCAGTTCCGTATACTGTAAGATCAATTCAGAACACTCTTCTTCTTCTTAAGGATATATACAAACAAAATCC
This sequence comes from Chlamydiia bacterium, assembly GCA_030427725.1. GTDB lineage: Bacteria > Chlamydiota > Chlamydiia > Chlamydiales > JAUICV01. The sequence continues at coordinate 285,388 of JAUICV010000002.1, forward strand.
TAAATCTTTTATTAACGAGTACAAAATTGACGGGGTTTTATCTGAACAGAGTATCCAGGGTTTTCTGGAATAGTCTTAAAGGATTGGATGGATATTCGTCTCTTTCAAATGCCTCACTCTGTGCATCTTCTCGAATGAGAAATCGTATACCATTAGATTTAAGTTTTTTTTAGCTCTTGTAATAGCTGTATAGAGCATTTCAGTTCCAAATTTTTCAGAACCAGAGGGTAGAAATACCGTTAAATGATTATATTCACTCCCCTGACTTTTGTGGACAGAAATGCAGTATGAATGCTGATAAGCTTTAAGACTTGAAAGATTATAGGTTTTTATTTTTCCTTCTTGTTTAAAAATGGCAAAATCCAAACTAGAAACATGCTCAGTATCATAGTGTCTAATACAAACTCCTTCCATACCATTAAAAAGTCCCTGCTCGTAATCATTTTTTGTTAGCATGATAGGTACGGCGTATCTAGACCCTTTTTTAGCCTTAGCAAACTGTCTTTCAAAACATAACTCATTGATCGTATCGACCCCCCAAACACCTTTATTTAGAGGAGACAAAAGCTTGGTATCTGTCAGAGCTTTTAACATCTCTTCGTGATTGATGGTTTCTGGCAGAGGCTTAAAGAAAGGTATTTTCAAGTAATTTTCAAGAAAAGCATCTAACCGACTGAAGGCCTTTGAATAAGAACCTAAAGTTTCACAGTGAATATATTCTGAACTTAAATTCTGTAAAAAGGTTTCAGTCTTTTTATTTAGAACTGCTTTAGAAAAATTTAAAAGATCCTCATTTTCCATACGAACAGAAGATAAGAGTTTAGCCACAGGTAATATTTTAGACTTTAGAGATAGTTCTGCAAACACGGTTCCAGATTCTACAGGAGGAAGTTGATAGGGATCTCCTAAGAAAACCAGTTGGGTCTTTGGAGCAATGGACTTAAGTAACACCATAAAAAGAGCTGTATCAATCATCGACGCTTCATCAATCAAGATAAAATCAAAGGGTAATAAATACCGGGGAGAAAAAATATCTTTTTTAGATTTAAGACTTAGGAGTTGATGGATTGTAGAAGCTTGAAGCTCCTTTTGAACTCCAGCTCGTTCTAAACTTTCTTTCAATCTCAAGGCGGCTTTTCCAGTGGGAGCTGCTAGCGCGATTTTAGGATCTCTTCCGCTCTTAGAAAAAAGATTTTCAAACACCTTTAAAAGATAAGCTGCCGTATAGGTCTTGCCACTACCAGGTCCCCCTGTTAAAAACCCAATTCTGTTGGACAACACCTTTTGGATAGCTTCTAACTGAGAGGAGAATAGCTTATCCTTATATTCTGAGGAGCTTTTTATGATTTCTTCTGTTTCGAAAAGAGCCTTTGAATCTAGAAGATTTTTTTGTAAAAAACTCACAAGAGTTTTCTCAACAAAAAATGATTTCTGTAGGTAATAGAAAACTCCATCTTGGACGATAGGCTTAATACTCAAGGGTTCGCCAGCTTTTTGGACTACATCTATTGGAAGGTCCTTAGATCCATTCTCTATTGCTGTAGTTATCCGCTCCATTAAATCTTCATCATAAACTAGATCTGGCCTTAGTTTACCCTCTAGAATGCTTATGCAATGATGACCATTTCTTATTGCGCTAAATAAATAAGCTAAAAAAAGATGAGTATCACTCAACAAATCGTTCTTTAAACATGTTTTAGCAAAGATAAGATCAATTTTTTCGATCACTTCATTTTCTAAAAGAGTTTTACTTAGACTTTCACTCATAGAGCATCTCCAGACTCATTTCATCCGGGTTTAAAAAAACTACAGGTGAAATATCAAATTCTAGAGCTCTTAGAAAAAAATAAAATGCCCCACCAAATTCAAGCTCACCATGATTTTTGAGGTATCTTTGTATGCTATTTGCATATAATGCTGCCTGGAAATCATACTTTTGAGCACTTATGTAAGACTTAAGGGTCAACTGCGAGTAATCTGAAAGCTCTCTTCCTAGAAAATTTGTCTTCCAATCGATTATATAAAACCTATTTTTATCAATTAAGATCAGATCAATAATCCCCCTTATTCGTCCCTTGTTTTTATCTAAGAAAAAAAACTCCGTTTCAGTTACAAGATTGTTTTGCTCTATTTCTTTTAGAGATTTATCAATATCTGGTAGATTGACCGAAAATAATTTCTTCATAGATTGAAAGATACACTGAGAGTACTCTTCAAGATGTGTAAATTTTAGTTGTGAATTAGTCAAACTATCTATTCTTTCATCATCTAACAGATAACACCCCCTCTCTATTAGTTTTTCTAATAATGCATGTAAAATAATCCCCGTTTGCTTAGAAGCTGGAACACCTAAAATAGAAGTACTCAAAAGCCCCTCTTGAGATGGTATTACCCCTTCAAAATCATGATTTGCTGTTAATGACGAAAATGAGTGAACTATTTGGATAGGAAAGTTCTTATCAAAGCATTTAGGTTTTTTTTCTAATATAGACTGCGAGAGATCATCTCGATATATACTAGGACTTTCTACTCTATCCAAAACCTCGTAAGAAATCACATTTTCACTACCAAGTTCTTCTAATTTTTGAATTAAATGCTTTTTAGCAACACCTCTTGCAAATTTCGAAAGAAACAATTCTAAAGAAGACATTTCAAGCTCATCATATACAGGGTCAGTTTCAAACGGAGCGGGAATATACACCCTTTTTTTCGCTCGAGTTAAGGCAACATATAAGAGCCTAGATTTTTCAAAATTTTTACTTTTTAAAATATCTTGATGAACATGATTATCGGGACTTATCGCCTCTATATGAGCTGAGTTTTGTTTTAAAAGTTTTAGAAGTTTTTCTTTTCTTTTAGATTTTGATGCAATACCTAGAGCAAAAACAATGTCAAACTCAAGACCTTTACTCATATGCGTTGTCATAATCTTTACAGATGAAGCTCCACCAAGAACAGGTCTTTTTACAAAATCTTGTTCATTTTCGCTGAAACTTTCTATCTCATCTAAAATTTGAAGTAGATGTCTCGGACTTTTATTAAAAGATTTTTTTCTTTCTAAAAGAAGCTGAATCATTTTCTCAAGATCTTGATAATCAGATTCTTCAAAATATAAACACAGCCTGTCGTAAAAAGAGAGATTCTCTACAAAAGATAATTTCACAAGATTTTGCCACATTGATTCAAAGCCAACTTCTTTCATTTCTTTTGAGAGCCATCTAATATAGATTTGATCTTTTGTAAATCGTTTAGATTCTTCTATTAAATCATCCGATGTCAACCCAATATAAGGGTGTAATAAAGCAAGCCTAGAAAGACTTTGATCAAAAGGCTTATCCAAGGCTTTTATAAGAGCTCTCACAAAACTAAAAGCTTTCGTTGTCGCAATATGAGCTCTATTTTTTGAATAACAGCTGATATTAAATGACTTTAAATAGTTTTCTACTCTCCTAGCTTGAAAGCGATCTTTAACAAGAATCGACATATCTCCAAAAGAGACTCCTTGCTTTTTTAAAGACTGGATTTCACCAACGATCCATGGAAAAATTGATTTTTCTTCTACTTCCTTAGAAGGCCAATTTTTGATAGCTTTTTTTCCTTCAAATATTCCGAAATGAACGGAAGCTTTTTGGTCTTGAAAACACTTTAGATCTCTATCCTTACCAACCTTAACATCTGTATGAATAAGAGTTTCGTCATGTGAAAGCCACCCTCTTGAGTGGTCTTGAGAAAATAAGATATTCAAAGCTTTTATAACTGGGGCTTCGCTTCTATAGTTTGTTCCAAGAGAAAACCTTTGCTCTGGTGAAAAGCTTTTTTTAGCTTCTAGATAAGTTTTTAAATCTGCATTTCTGAATCCATAAATTGATTGCTTTGGATCACCTATTAAAAACAGAGGAAAGTTTTCTTCGCTTTTAAAGAGCTTTGAAAAAATTTCCCACTGAATAGGATCTGTATCTTGAAATTCATCTATTAAAGCAGCTTTATATTTTGCCTTAACAGCCTGCAAAAACTCTTTGTGCAGCAGAGCTTTTTGCATTTGCTTTAGCAAATCATCTGGAGGTCTAACATCCAAACTCTCTAAAGCTTTCATTGTTCTTGTTTGGCACAGTTTCGCTATTCTTAACTCTATATGCGTTATATCGCTAGCTTCTCTATAACAGTCTAAAAACTCGCCTCTTAACCGTAAAAATAGAGAATAAGCAGCAACATCTTCCGGATTTTTTTTTGCATTTTTTTTTAAATTGTCCTCTGAGAGTTTTTCTAAAAATAACTCTCCTGTTCCTAAGAGCTCATCAAGCTTGTTTGAGCTAGTTCCTTCTATAACAAGTTCTTTTAGAATCAAAATTTGTGAAATATACTCTTCCTTCAGCTCCTTTTTCTTATTAAGAAGGCCTTTAAAGATCTCTCCTAGTATTTTTAAGCCTTCTAGTAGATCTAGATCAATGAGATCTTTTTTATACGGCAATAAACTCTGATCTATGCTTAAGCAGGTTTGCTTAAAAGATGGTATTTCAGGAAAACTGGCTCCTTTTAAAATTAAATCAAGCAGCCTTTTGGTTATATCTTCTACGTTTTTTCCAGCTGATTTGAAATATGTCTCAAGTTGAGATATAGAAAATTCATTACTATGAAGATCTGTTTGTAAAACATGGTAAATTTCATTTTTAAGTAACTGAATATATTGGTCCTCTTCAGAAGATAGACTTTGACCAGCTTCGAAGAAATATTCCCTCAATACTTTCGAGCAAAATCCATGAATTGTATAAATTTCAGCTTCATCAAAAAAACAAAGAGCTTTTTGAGCTCTTTGTTGATAAATCTTTTTTATACCCTCATCAACATCATTTAAATACTTAAGAGATGAATCATTTTGTTTACTAGAACAAACTCTCTCTGAAATTTCAATCCTTTTCCTTATTCTAAACTTAAGCTCACGAGTAGCTGCCTTCGTAAATGTGACGACAACAATCTGCTGAATTGGGATGCCATGTTCTAACACAAGCCTTGTAACAATGTGTTCTATAGCAAAGGTCTTACCAGTCCCTGCGGAAGCCTCCAGGAAATACGGAAGCAATAACTCTTGTGATTTTTCTAAACAATTAAATTCTTTCAAAATCTCTACCTTGTTAAGCCAATTGTCCATTCTTCCATTTACGAAAACAAGAAAGGCTATCATGAACCAAGCTCTTCCACTTTTTCTCAGATTCTAAAGGATTTGTAAAACAAACATGCTCTTGACACCACTTTGTGTGTCTATCTACAAATTCAGAACTCATTATCTTATCAAAACTTTTAACTAGCTTTTTAGAATCGTTTAGTAAGACAGCTTCTATTGCTTCAGGTGTAAAAAATATAGAAGAGCTTAGAGCTTCTTTGTAATAGTTTAGTAAATGCTCCAGAGAGCTGTTAGCATTTTCAGTATCTAACGTTTTTCTAGTATTTGTTTTTCCAATAAGTAGTTCTTCTTTAAAACCTTCTGGTTTTGTAGCTAGAACGAAGATTAAGTATTCTGGCCACATTTTAAGCAAATCTGAAAATGATTCAGTCCCTTCAAACAAAAGCCCTTCTTCTGAAACTCTTTCTATCTCTCCTGAAAATTGGATCCTCCTATCGCAAAAAGATATTTCTGGAGAAGGTGTAAAAATAATTCGATCCTTTTGATCTACTTGAAGCTTTTCAAGCCCTGGTATTAATCTAAGTGTCCAAAATTCTTCATTTGATACTCCATGAGTCTTACAAGAACTTTCAAAATCAGCTACATCTTTTAACAGTTCTTTTTCAGATAGTTTTTTAAAAACTCCGCTAGGAATTTTTCCTTTTAAGCTTTCAATCTCTAAAATTTCTTTTTCTCCCGTTGAGTTGAGAGTTTTTCTTAAAAGATATTTATCTAAGCTAGATAAGAAAATTTCCTGATCCAACAAGTTCATTTGAGATATATTGTCTTGTATCCTCACACCAAGTGCATTTTTAAAGTAAAAAGAAACAGGACTATTAATAAGCTGCTTAAGGTCCTGCAAGGGAATAACTTCTTTAATCAAGGAGTTGTTGTTCTGATCGATTTCAGGGAAAAAGCTAGGAAGTTTTTTTCTAGATTTATAAAAATTTTCTGCTCGAGTGAACAAGCTCATATCATACAGGTCAAAGGGATAGTCTGATCGAAAATAGCTTTTATCAAATTCAAGTTCAGGATGGTCATAACAAATACTCTTCTCAATGTCTTCTTGTTCCGTTTCTTCTTCCAAAAATAAAACAAGTTCATCTAAAAGAGAGGATCTAGCAACAGTTTCTCCATCAGAAGCTGAAACTCCCACATAACTTGTCAGAAGAAAATCTTTAGCTTGCAACAACCCTTCAAGCATGTAATGTCTATCTTTTTCTTGTTTGCATGGGAAATAATCTAATTTACTAAAGTTTATCTGAAATAAATTTGTTACCTTTTCTCTTCTAGGAAAATTTTCATCCATTCCTAAAAAACAAACCACCTTGAATGGTTTTATGTTTCCTAGAGCATACTGCGCTGCATAAATTGCATTAAGATCACTTGAAGCTAAGCTACAGGCCTTTGTTAGGCCTTGAGATATAAAGTTTTCTATTATTGCGAAAGGAAGTTTTTTTTGACCTAAATTATCTTCTAAAGAGGTTAGTGACTTTAAAAGATCTAAAAACAAAGAATGCCCAACATCTTCACCTACTAAAAATTTTTCAGTAAAAATTTTTAAATACTCACACCAATTTGAAAGCGTACGATATTTTGAAAACTTCTCTAAATAATCAAAAAGCTCCGTCAAATAATCAATGAATTTTCCAAGGCTTATAATGTCCGAGGTTTCTATTGCATCTACAGGAAAATAGTAATCAAGTCCTTCTGTCTGCATTCCCTCTTGATAAACTGTTGTTAAACCAAAGAGAAGGCGTTCAAACCCATAGCTCCATGTCCCTGGTGCGAAACTTTCACTTATATTTTCTGAAAACCGGTTTAACATCTGTTTTTTATGTTTTTGATTAAAACCAAATCGGATAGAAGACTTTTCTAAGTATTGTTCTAGTTGCCGAACTTCTTCTTCTGATACATTTGCCGATCTCCTGATTGGTTCAAACTCAAAAAGTTTAAAAACTTCACAGAAAGCAAAGTTTGAAAATCTCATGTCCAGCAAAGCCTTGAGCGATGCTAAGTACTCACTTTCTTCATCTTGTTTCAGACCTTCGAAGTCAACGCGAAGAGAATTTGCTCCACTTTGAAATACATACTTCAAATATGGATAGTATTCATTGATATCTGGGACATAAATTGCAACGTCCTTAAGTTGAAGTAGAGGATCTTTGAGCGCATTTAAGATCGATTGTTTGATTTCCTGAACTTCTCTGAGCTTCGTTGGTGCTTTATGAATTTGGATTGAAAAATCCCTTTTGACTGATGTTTCTTTTAATGTTATTTGGTCATCTATCAAAAATAATCTTTTTTTAAATAAATCCAGTAGTGTGTTTTTTTCAAAGCAAGCGTCTGAAAATAAATCTTGGACCGATAGACGGTCTATATCTTCTAACCCCTCTTGCCTTTTTGCGAAGATTTTTCCCCAATTTGATAAAAGTATGTGAGGACTTTTAGTGAGCTCATCAAAACTTAGCTGTTGTGAACTAGGGGTTTTGTCTAGAAGCTTCAACCTCGTTTTTTCTGGAAGGAAATCACCATAATAAAAGGGTGTTGGTGATTGAAAATAAAAAGAAACCTCACAAACAGTCGCTATTTTTGAAAAAAATCGGTCTATAACTTTGGGAAGATGAGAAAATCCAAATAAGTGAACTGAAAGCTCTAGTTTATTTTCCCTCTCAATTTGAATTTTGTCTAAGAGGTATGGATAGCTCCAATAGTTAAAAAGCCTTCCCCAAAGATACGACTGCCAACTCTTTTTTCTTAAAAATTCGTCTAAAAAGATTCCTCCATAGGTCCCCAATATTTGAAAGTTTTTTGAACACTCGTGGGCTAGATCTCTAACTCTTTTATCCAAAAGATCCTTATAATCGGATGCTACATAATCTAAGATTGGTTTTAGAAGAGTCTTTAATTCAGGTGATAGCGTCTCAAAATCGTCAAAAATATCCCTAATAATACACTCCAAATGAAATGATAGAATTGCAGGTGAAGCAATTTTGAAGTGAAATTTTTCATCAAGATGTAAGATTCTAATGAGATAGTCAATAGCGCTATTGAGTTGAAAAATTTTTATCCCAATTAAACTCTCATCTTGACTAAGCGAGAGAAGAAGATCTTTTTCTAAAAAATCTGATGGTGAAATAATAATTTTTCTTAAGGGAAAAGGTTTTTTAAGCTCTTGCTTTAGCTTCTTTTCCAAGTTTTCATAGTCATTGCCAATGTAAAGGTTAGGATGTAAAAATTTCATGATCAAAAGCTTACCTGGATACTTAACCTTTTTTTAGTCTATATGTTATGATAGTAAAAATTTTTGATAAAGCTGCAGTTTTCTATGAGTATATTTTCAAATAAAAAGCCTCTTGTCAGTCGCCTCCTCCATAAAAAGAAGCAATTTCTTCTTAAAAGTCCCTTTTTCCAAAAACACGCTCTAAATTTCTTAAATATCTCACAGTTTTTAGGGGTCGTCAATGACAATATCTTTAAGTTTTTAACTCTTTTTCTTCTAATTGATTTAAGGGGGGTAGAGCATTCAAGTGAGATTTTGTTTTGGGTTGGAACGATATATGTTCTTCCCTTTTTACTCTTCTCATCAGCCGCTGGAATTATCGCAGATCGCTTTAGCAAACAAAAAATCATCGTAATTCTAAAAGCCTTAGAAGTTGTGATCACTATTTTAGGGGTTATCGCCTTCAGTTTTTCAAGTGCCTGGGCTTGTTACACCTTACTATTCTTACTGTCGTTTCAAAGCGCTATCTTTGGCCCCCCCAAATACAGTATTATCCCCGAAATTGTTCATTTTGAAAAAATTTCAAAAGCAAATGGCATCATCACCTCTTTTACCTATCTTGCCATGATTTTAGGGACTTTTTTAGCATCTTTCACTACACAAATTACAGGGAAAAACTTCACTTTATCTGCAACTCTTTGCTTATTTATTGCCATACTTGGATTCCTTTCAAGCCTTTTTATTCCTTACACAACACCCTCTAGAACAACTAAAAGAATCAACATCTTCTTCATAAAAGAAATCTACCTAACTCTGAAATTCTGTTATCAAAAGCCTCATCTTTTTTCAACGGTAATGGGGGCCGCTTTTTTTCTATATGTGGGCGCCTTTTTCCAACTCAATATTATTCCTTACACCATTCAAACCCTAGGACTCAGTGAAGTTGGAGGAGGATATCTTTTCTTAACTGTAGCGATAGGTATAGCCCTAGGTTCTGTCATAGCTGGTAAGCTTTCTAAAAACCGCGTTGAGTTAGGGCTCACTTGTCTCGCAGGAATAGGCCTTAGCTTTTTTTTATATTTTCTAGCTTTAATTCCACCAAAACTTTTTTTAACGCTGATTATTTTAATATTTAACGGACTCTGTGGGGGCATTTTTATTGTACCACTCGATGCCTATATACAAACTTATAGCCCAACTAAACAGCGTGGACAAATCGTAGCTGCTTCAAATTTCTTAAGTTTTTGCGGTGTTCTCCTAGCTCCCTTTTCAATCTACTTATTCAGTGGTATACTCAAGCTAAAAGCCTCGACAGGCTTTTTTATTATGGCTTTGCAAGTAACTGTTATTGCCTTTTTATTTCTTTTTCACTTTTCTGGGATTTTTCTTTGTTTTTTCTCAAAACGATTTTTTCTCAAGTTCTATAAAGTACGAATGAAGAAAAACCCTCTTGAATGGGAAAGACCTCCCTTACTGATCATGAAAAAAAGCTCTCTGACCAAAGCTATGTTACTTTCGTCGGAATCGACAGATGTCCATTTCTTTATTTTTCGCTCTCAAAGACGAATATTAGACATTTTATACAGACTTTTTTCTAACGTTGATGTTTTTTATATAAGCAAGGAAACAAAGACTCCTACAGAATTTATAAACAGCAAACTAAAGCCTGAAAAGATCGCTTGCGTTTTACTTTCAAAAGGTCTTTCTATAGAAAAAGCAGCGCTAACCCCAGAAGCATTAGATGAAAAAGAAGTTTTATACATAGATGTTAAAAGATCTAAGTCCTCAGACCTTCAGGGGAAAAAAGATGTGGTGTTCCAGTTTTCTGAAACACCATAGATGATGATTAAAATACGTATATGAGCTGCACATCGTATTTTTTATATCTAAACACAGGTCCAACAGCTTTATCCTGTCTGACAGACTGTGAGTAGCCTTGAGACAAGGTCAGGTTTTTCGTAAAAAGATAAAGTAAACTTATGCTAAAACCTTTGTAGTTTGTAGACCCAACAGCACTTCTTCTAGTTGTCGCAACCCGAGCCCCATCAACTAAGTTATAATAAAATCCACATTTTGAAGCATTACCTCTACCAATTCCTATTGAATCGAAACTTGGAATTGCCTGTGGCATAACGTATTGATAGTTACAGTTAACAGACCAATCACCTTGGTTTTTTGCTTCACCCACTGAAAAACCTGCATACCAAGCAATATTTGCTTTTTTATTATTGGTAATTTCAAGCCTATGTGCCGCTGTATTAATAAGTCCCGCTGTATAAAGTGTAACAACTTTATCTAACCAGATGTCCTTATACCCTAAAAGTAATTGAGTATTTTTAAAGCGAAACTGTCTGTCGACTAAGACATTTGAAAAATCTTTAGTATCCCAGTCTATGTATGAACATTTAGTATATAAACCGGTATTTCCAATGTTTAAAACACCAAGCTCAAAGATGTATGCATAATAATCATCCTTGAAATTCACAACAAATGGACCACCATGTAGGTACAAGTCTCCAATATCATCAATTGACTGGTCGTATTTGAACAAAATACCATCCATATAAGAACCAAATTGAATGAAAGAGTCAAAAGTATAATTTAGCTTTCTTCTTCCAACTTCCACATCAACAGTGTACGTCTCACCTTGTAAAAATCGAGCGCCAATATAAGCCCTGTCTAAAGCGATGTTGTTATCACTTCCAGAATCAATCCCTGCTTTGTTTTTAAATTTTAATTTTGAAGCAATCCAAGTTGGGTCTGCCTTATAATTTAAAACGAGATCCATCTGAACGTTGTATTCTCTGGTTCCCTTAGCTGGGTTTACACTTCCCGGACCAACTTGTCTTACATTGTTGACCACCTCATTGAACTGATCCATACCGACCCTGACTTGTCCGCTGATGGTGAGGTCTCCTCCTAGGCTTTTGATTCCTACATTTTGCTTTTTCTTACGAATCCACTCTTTGAGCTCCTTGACTTCCTCTTCTGTGAAGGCGTCTGTAGCTCTTGGTTTTAAAATTGGCTCATCGATTGCAAAAACACAAGCTGAAGTGAGCAAAAAAAACAAACATAAATATTTCGTAACAGCTTTCATAAGAACATTTACTCCGGGTATTTGTAGGAGTAAAATTTTAGAGAATCTTGAGTTAAAGATCAATTTTCATCTTTAATCAAGCTAAAAATTAGAGTGGCTATTCAATTTCCAAACTCACGGGAAATTTTAACAAGTCATAACGCTTTAGATACTTGTCGTACAACGCTCCAGCCCGCTTTTTTGCCAAGGAGTCCATCTCTATAAGATTGTATAATTCAACACCCTTTGAGTGAGAGAGAATATCTTTACCTCCACTACTTTTTTCGCTTGTACCGATCTGCTCATTGTATTGAGTTAAGGTGTTCTTATTGAGATTTTCAAAATGATCTATAAAATTGTCAACAACACCCTCTTCTATTTGCAAAAAGCTTGCAATTTTAGATATTGCTTCAGCTGGTTTTTGAACAAGGTCTTCATAGTACACAAGTAACTTCCTCGATGAAGGCCACTCATCATACACCTTTAAATTTTCAAAATACTTCAGAACATAATGATCTTTTGAATCATTCTCTAAGTGAGCAACCACTCTATCAACATCTTCAAGAAAATGCCGCAACATGGACTCCCGGTAGTTTCTGATCAGGAAAATCAAGTAATCTTTCTCTGAATCGAGCTCAATGTTTGCTAGTTTATCTGGATGGTTTGCCAAAATATGATAATGTCCTATAGAGTGAATTCTTTGATATTTCTCTACAAGAGGAGAAGCGGAAGGAGACTCTGCAATATTACCTGGGTACATGAGGTTTTGAATAATCATTTTCGCTAAATGAGTGCCAGATCTTGGATATCCGAGCAGCAACAAGTTTTCTTTTGTAAATCCTGTACAACAAAGCAAAACAACGCACGTAAAAAAGAACTTCACATCTTCTCCAAATTTTTAAGTAACTCACAAAAAAAAGGTTTTTATTCAACCTATGACAGCAAGTTTAAGAATTTTTAAAATTTAACCATACCAGAAAAAGAAAAGGCTGTCTCATCAATAAACCTTACCTCAAAATTCAAACCAAACAGTTCTGAATTAGAAATAGTCGCCCCTACTGCACCTCCAGATTTTTTTTCTCCTTTGATTATAAAATCTGTCTTCTGCTCTCTTAAAAAACCTCTGGAAAAATTTTTAAAATCTATTCTTGGATGTGAATATCTGTAACAAAGGTATGGTGAAATAAATTTGGTTTGATAACTTATTCCTAGACTAAATTGCCACTCTTGATACCGTAGCTTAGATCCCATTGTAGAAAAAAGAGTTTTGCCATTTTCGATAAGCCTAGAACAATTTGGATGGGCCGTTTCATATTCAAGCTCCATTCCAAAATTAAAAGCACCTGCTTCATAAAGCAAAGCTTTGAGAGCTATAGCCCAGGCTAAATCTGTAGATGTGTCTATTTCAAGCCTCTTTGTAGGATCCAGCCTCATATCAAAATGAAACTTTTGAGCCCCTAAATATGCAGCAAGCTCAACTCTGTCAGAAAAATTTAAACTTACTCCTCCAAGTTGCATTACATACTGCATATTATCAAAACTACTAACTGTGTTACTTGTTGGTTTTAAACTTTTATCATACAAAATATCGCCTTCATATAAGATCTTGAAACCAAGCCAATAATCACTTTCTAAGACAAAACCTTTATCAACAATATCTACTGTACTTGGGTTATCTGTAGATAACGGAAAAACTAAACAAGGAAATAATACGCTCAACAAAATAGCAAAGTGATTTCTCTTCATAACTTCAACAACTTCCTTGTGTAACTCTTTTTTTCTACTCATATCAAATTTATTTTTTAAGGACTTCAAACTTTTCATCTCTCTATAAGAAGAAAGTCTTTTTTCTAATAAACTAAGTCCATATAATCGTCATTAGAATTTAAAGATACGCAGATTAAGGTTATATAATGATGATTAAGCATGAGGAAAAAAGCATGGAACTATCTCCTGGATCTTCTGGAAAGGATTTAGCTGAAAAACTCAATCAAAGGGAACCTCATCAATCTTTAGCCTTGCTCCTCAATGACAACTTGGTAGATCTATGTCATGAAATCAAAGAAGGAGATGAAGCAAGTCTTGTCTCTTTTGATACAAGGGAAGGAAAAGAAATTTTCTGGCACACTTCTGCTCATGTTTTAGCTCAGGCAGTTTTAAGGCTATATCCAGAAGCTAAGCCTACTATTGGTCCTCCTATTGAAAATGGATTTTATTATGATTTTGCCAATTTGAGCATTTCAGAAGATGATTTTTCTAAAATTGAAAAAGAAGCACAAAAAATTATCAAAGAAAACTTTAAGCCTGAAAGATCAGAGTTTAAAAATAAACAAGATGCTAAGAGTCACTTTTCCAAAAATCCTTTTAAAGAAGAGTTGATTGATAGCTTTGATGAAAGTGGAGTCTTTTCAGCCTATAAGCAAGGAGAGTTTTTTGACTTATGCAGAGGCCCACATCTTCCAAATTTGGGAAAAATTAAAGCCTTTAAGCTGCTTAAAACCTCTGGGGCTTACTGGAGGGGCAACTCTGAAAATGAAATGCTTACCAGAATTTATGGTATTTCTTTCCCTTCTAAAGACGAACTGAAACAATATTTACACCTTCTTGAGGAAGCAAAAAAAAGAGATCACCGCCTTCTTGGCTCCAAACTAGACCTTTACTCTTTCAGAGAGCAAGCTCCTGGAATAGCTTTCATTCACCCAAAAGGAATGCTTGTTTGGAACGCGCTTCTAAATTTTTGGAGAGAACTTCACCAAAATTCTGGATATGAAGAAATCCAAACTCCACAACTGATGAACCAAGACCTATGGGAAAAATCTGGTCATTGGCAACACTATCATGAAAATATGTATCACTTCGAGATAGAGAATAAAGCCTTTGCTCTAAAACCTATGAATTGCCCTGGATGTATGCTTTATTTCAAAGCCAAATCTCATAGCTACAGGGAACTGCCTCTTCGTATAGCAGAACTTGGCCACGTACATAGACACGAACCATCTGGCGCTTTGAGTGGACTTTTCAGAGTGCGTAGTTTTCATCAAGATGATGCTCATGTCTTTATGAAACCATCTGATATTAAATATGAAATTTTAAATGTATTACGGCTTGTGGAAAAGCTTTATGGCGTATTTGGTTTAACCTACCGATTTGAATTGTCAACTCGCCCAGAAAAATCAATAGGCTCAACCCAAGATTGGGATATGACGACAAAAGGCCTTCAAGAGGCTTTGGATGAGTGGGGACAACCTTATGCAATAAATGAAGGTGATGGGGCCTTTTATGGTCCTAAGATAGATATCCACATCCAGGATTCTCTAGGAAGATCTTGGCAATGCGGCACGATTCAACTGGACATGTCTTTACCAGAACGGTTTGACTTAGTTTATACAGATAGTGATGGCTCAGAAAAAAGACCTATCATGATTCATAGAGCCATTTTTGGTTCTGTCGAAAGGTTTTTTGGAATTTTAGTTGAGCATTTTTCAGGAAAATTTCCTCTATGGCTCTCTCCTAGACAAATTAGAATCATTCCCGTTTCAGAAAAGCATGTTGAGTACGCTAATAACTGTGCTAAACAACTTTTAAAGCAAAAGCTTTTAGTCGAAGTAGACACTTCAAACGAGTCTGTGAGCAAAAAAGTTAGAGAAGCTCAGCTTCTTCAAGTGAATTATATGTTGACAGTTGGTGATAAAGAAGTAGAGAATCAAACTATTTCGCTGAGAACTAGAGATAATGTAGTGCATGGTCAGTTAGACCTTCAGGACTTCACAAAAAAGGTCTTAGAGGAAAAACAGACGATGTCACTAACATCGCCTTTTAGCAAAAACGATTAGGTTGTTTACATGAAAATACTAACTGTTAGTAGTTTTAAAGGGGGCACTGCCAAAACTTCTGTATCACTAAATATTGGTGCGGTTTTAGCAAAAGTTCACAAGAAAAAAGTTTTACTTATAGACTTTGACTCCCAAGCAAACCTTACAGCAGGTCTTGGGTTTGATCCAGATGAGCACGATAGCCTAGCTCCTGTTTTACAGGGAACAAAGTCTATTGAAGATGTTATTTTAAAAACTCACCTTAAAAATCTATTTTTAGTGCCTGCTGATACGTGGCTGGAGAGGATTGAAGTTTCAGGGAACTTAGCTTCCGATAGATATTCTCATGAGCGCTTAGGTAAGGTGCTAAAAAACCAAACGTTCGACTATGTCATCATCGACACACCCCCTTCGTTATGTTGGCTTACCGAGTCGGCTTTTATTGCATCGAATTATTGCCTAGTCTCTGCTACCCCTGAGTTCTATAGCATTAAAGGAATGCAAAGGCTTTCTGCATTTATGAAACAGATTTCTGAAAGACATCCTCTAACAGTTGCTGGTGTGGCACTTTCTTTTTGGAATAGTCGCGGTAAAAATAATTCATCTTTTCTAGAGATTATCAACGACACCTTCCCTGGAAAGGTCTTGAGTTATAAAATACGAAAAGATGTTTCTGTTTCTGAAGCTTCCATTTTAGGAAAACCCGTTATTGAATCAGCCCCAGCATCTAGAGCTAGCGAAGACTACAAAAAACTAACAAAAGAGCTTTTATCTAAAATGTAAAGCCGCTTGACATTGAGGTATACTATGGCCGATGTAAAATCTGCTCTCCAAAACCGCTTTAAGACTGAGTCTGAAGCAAAGTCTTCTAAAATGAAAGAACTTGCAAAGCAAACAACTTCTGGAAATCTATCCACTTTTGCAGGTGTCTTTAAGGTGGGTTCTTTAACAGACACAGAACAGCAATCCCTACAAGATCTATTAGACCACTACAAAACCCCCAAACAAGAAACTGAGCTAGATTTTTCTGACCTGTCCGCTATTACATCTGAAGTAAAAGCTATTAATAATCAAGCCGTGATCCTTCATGGAGAGCGTATAAAAAAAGCTCAAGCAATTCTAAAAAAATATAAAGACGGAGCTTTTTCAGCATGGCTTGTATATACCTATGGCAACAGACAAACCCCTTATAATTTTCTTCTTTATTTTGAGTTTTACAGGTCAATGGAACCTTTGTTGCAAAAACAAATAGACCTAATGCCAAGACAAGCTATCTATACCTTAGCTTCCAGAAAAGGTGAAATTGAAAGAAAAAAACACCTTATACAAACATATAAAGGCGAAACAAAAAACGAACTGCTTCAATTAATTCGAGAAAGTTTCCCTTTAAATGAAAACGACAAAAGAAAAGATATCCCAGCAGAGATGGCTATCAGATCTTTATCTTTGCTTGTTTCAAAATTAAACAAGACTGATTTTAAGCCCTCTTTAGAACAGTCTGTTGAAATAAATAAGTTGTTGGATCAAATTAGGCTTTTAACACTCAAACGATAAGCCTTATGTCTCACAAATCATATATTAGCCCTTTCGAGCTAAAGTATGCCTCGAAAGAGCTTCTTGAGATCTTTTCTTCTCAATCTAAGTATTCCACCTGGCGTAAACTTTGGTTAAGTCTTGCCAAAAGAGAGCAGCAGTTAGGGTTGCCTATCAGTAACGAGCAAATCCTAGAATTAGAAGCTTCCATTTATTCCATAAATTTTGATCGAGTCAAACATTACGAAGTCCAAACAAAACACGAGGTTATGGCTCATATTATGGCCTTTGGAGAAGACGCTCCAAAAGCGAAGCCCATAATACACTTAGGAGCAACATCTAGCTTTGTTATGGACAACACCGATTTGATTCTATTTAGGAAGGCGTTGGAAGTCCTTTCTAAAAAACTCCTCAAAGTTTTAAATATTTTAGAAAAATTTGCTAGAAAACACTCAAACACTGCTTGTTTAAGTTATACTCACTTTCAAAAAGCTCTACCAACAACCTTTGGAAAAAGAGCTTGTCTTTGGCTACAAGATCTTGTTTGGGACTATGAAGCCTTTGTTAACCTTGCAAAAAGTATCCCTTTTTTAGGTGTAAAGGGAGCAACTGGAACTAGCGCTTCATTTATTAAGTTATTTGATAGAGATTTTGCAAAGGTTAAAGAGCTTGAAAAGCTAGTTGCTTTGGATTTTGGATTTGAACATTGCTTTGAAATTTCATCACAAACCTACACTCGAAAACTTGATGTCTCCATTTTTAACGCTCTTTCTAGTTTTGCTTCAACAAGCCATAAAATAGGAACAGACATTCGATTATTAACCCACACAGGTGAGCTAACAGAAGGTTTTACAAAAAACCAGATTGGATCTTCTGCTATGCCATTTAAAAGAAACCCCATTTTCTCAGAAAGAATTTGTTCTCTTTCAAGATTCGTTATTTCACTAGCTAGTAATGGCTCTTATACTCACGCTCTGCAATGGTTGGAAAGATCTTTAGACGACTCGGCTAATAGAAGGCTATCTTTACCCGAGGCCTTTTTGGGTGTCGATAGTATTTTAAACTTACTCACGCATACATTTAATCAGCTTACTGTGAATGAATCAAAAGTTTCAAATCTCTTAGATGAACATTTACTTTATATAATCCAGGAGGATCTTCTAATGTTGGAAGTGGCTCGTGGAGCAGATAGACAAACTCTTCATGAGATCCTAAAGCAAATTTCTTTAAAAGCCTATTGTGCCCAAGATCAGGGTATTCCCTTCGACTTCAAAAAGGAGCTTCTTTCTACTGAACAACTCACTATCGATGAAAATGATTTAGAAAGCCTTACTTCAAAAAATTCGCATTTTGGGGTGTCAAATTTGCAATGTTTGTCATATTTAGACAAAGTAGTCGCTGAACACCTAAACGATCCAACAGAAACCTTTTCTGAAAGTCAAATTTACTAAAATTTTCTTAAATTATTTTAAGATTTTCCATTTCACTTCTTATTCGTTCTTTGATGGATTGATCCGGCTCAACTAAGGGAAGCCTGACATTAGATTTAATCAATCCAGTCAACGATAATGCATATTTTATTCCAACAGGGTTTACTGTTGAAAAAACAGCTTCCAACAAGTTCCTGTATTGCTTTTCTAGTCTTTCAACTTCCTTCACTCGACCCCCTTTTGAAGCCTTAATCAAATTTATCCAATCAGACGGAATTAAATTTGCCATTACACTTATCGAACCCACAGCTCCTTTGCTAATCATACTACTAAGCAAAAAATCTTCTCCTGAAAATATTTTTTGATTAACCTTGGATATTATACTTTCTAAACTATCTAAATCAGAAGAAGACTCCTTGTAAGCAAACACATTTTCAATTTCACATAATCTTGTAACTTCGTGAGGGCTTAGGGTGATTCCTGTTCTTCCGGGGTGATGATAGACTATCAGAGGTAATCCAACTTTTGCAATTTCTGCAAAATGCCTATAAATTCCTTCGAAACTAGGTTTGTTGTAGTAGGGAACAACTACTAAGGCTCCGTCAGCCCCTAAGTCTCTTGCTTTATTTGTTAAATCAACAGAATTTTTAGTACAGTTTGTTCCAGTTCCTATATATACAGGGGCTCTTGTCTCACATCTCTGTTTTGCTATTTGTAGAAGCCTTAGCTTTTCTTCACTTGTCAAAGTAGGAGACTCGCCAGTTGTGCCGGCTACCAAAATACCACCAGTTCCATTGTCTAATTGCAATGACAGCAGATTTATAAAAGCTTGTTTATCGATTTCTTTTGAATCTAAAAAAGGTGTTACAATAGCAACAACTGACTCCATAAAACCCTCATGTGTTTCGAATATTTCACCGAAAGATTAATTGAATGTTTTATAGAAAAAAAGAACTATTAAGTAAGAAGCAGCCCTTCATTTTTTATCATGTCATCAGTAACGCTTTTCCAAAGATCATAACTAGACATAAAATCATGAATAAGTGCCTTAAATTGCAGAAAAGAAGAGGAAGCTTTCGCAATGTATGATATTGTAACAACACCTTCATCTGGAATTGTTTTGATTAATACACCCTTTCCTGTTTGCACTTCATCTAAAGAGGTTAATTCCTCTTCTAAAGCTTGCGTTAAAGACTCTAGCGGGATAAAAATTTTGGCTTTCAAAACCCACTTATCGTGTTCTGGAAGGGCCTGAAAAAATACTTCTACACCTTCTATAATTATCTTAGCTTTACGCTGGTCTAATAACTGACTTTGCAAGAGCAAAAAGGGAGTATAAAACATATCTAATCCATGTTGACAGGAAGCTACATTATACACAACAGACCCCTGAGTGTTCAATAATTAAATTTATAACTATTTTGTTTATATTTTTATTTAAAACAAAACATCTCCCCAGGATAGTTTTTTAGCAGCTTTATACATAGATTTATCTTTTTTTGTTATAATTTTTTCTTGAGCCACTCCAGCGGCGCTACACACCCTGAACCTTAATAGGCCAGAGGCCTTTTGCGGATAGGTTAAAACCCTATCTTTTTCTGAGGATTGTGTGGTTTTAGAAAAAACTAAATAGGAAAACTTCTCATCTTCATATCCCAAACAACCACCTTTTAATTGTTTATGTAGACTTGTTCTTGGAAGTCTCTTTATAAAGTGGCACCAGTCTTTACCGCTCAAAGGACACTTGAGATGGTGGGGACAAGGCATTAAAAGATTAAGCCCCTTCTTAAGCAACTTGTCCCTCACATACATTAGGTTTTGATATCCTTTAGGGGTGCCCGGTTCTACAATAACTAAAAACTTAATAAAATAGTCAGAAACCCTCTCCAAAAGCTGATCAATCTCTTTTTTAGAGAGCTCTGTCAAAGTGTAACCCAAACAGGCAATGTCAAGCGGCTTTACATTTTGAATAGTTAAATAGCTTTCCTTTTGCCAAAATCCAATTATTCCCAGTTGGTTAAAAATCTCTTTGGAAAGAGAAAGCATCTCTCTATTATCTTCAACTAAGTAGGACTGGACATCTAACCCAAACAGGCTATGTGCCGCTAACGAAAAACTCCCCAGACCCGCTCCTAAATCCAAAACGCTTTGTATCTGTTGATCATATTCAGATTGGAGCCTGCCAAGAACTTCCTTAGCTACTGCATAAGTAGCAGGAAACCTGGTGAAAAAATATGCTAATACAAAGTCATTTTCCTTAAAACTAACATCAGTTGAATGGCCAGCTCTGTAGCTCTCAGATAAAGATTTTGAGAACGCTTTTAGTTTAGCAAAGGATATTCGTTTGAGAAACAAATCAGATAAGTCTTGATAATCTTTAAAATCCATTAGGTATTCATGTCTTCGTGAACTTTCGTCCCAATGACTATACCAGCAAAAAGAAGGCTAATTCCAGCAGAAATAAAAAAAGGAACCCCGGCATGTTTAGAAATAAACGGCCCAATAGCAATTGGAGCTAGCATCATTGCTAAAGATTGAATAGATTGAGAGAGACCAAAAATCTTTCCTTTCATTTCTTTAGAGGCAGCGCTTGAGATAGCCCCGGCGCACAGAGGCCAACCAAAACTAGCAAACACTACACAAACACCTAATAAAACAACAAACGTAATAAGATTTCTTGGAAAAATTGCAGATACAACAAAAATAGCAAACGCTATAGCAGACATAATCAAAAGAGTTTTGTTTTTTATTCGATGAAGCAACCCTTTGCTTAAAATGATACTTCCAGCTATCCAGCAACCTCCCATAATAGCCGAAATATCACCTATTAAGGAATTACTAACAGAAAAATTTGCCACTAAAAACGCTGGAATAAACTGAAACAACATGTTCCAAGAAAGTAAATAGAAAAAATACATCAAATAAAGTTTTTTTATTGAGGGCGTCTTTAAGGCTGTTTGCACGTTATGTATTCCCTTTATAAAGTCAAACCTCTCATACTTGTTTTTCTCCATAGTCTCTTCAAAAGCAAAGGCTAAAAAAAGTAAATTAACTGCTGTTAACATTGATCCTATCCAAATAGGAAAGGCTGAATTAAATAGAGGGTTAACAGAAGGGTCTGAAAGCTTTCCCCCAATAAAAGGACCTAAAACAAAAGTAAATCCAGCTACCATAGAACCTAAACTAAAGTACCTAACCTTTGTTTTAGCAGAAGGACTTAAGTCAGACAAAGCAGAGAGGCAAATAGATAAATTTCCTGCGCAAATTCCCATAATAATTCTGGAAATAAAAAGTAGGGAAACCCACTTTTCTGTAATACTAAGAGCGCACAAGATAAATCCAATTAACGTCCCAGCGGTTGTTAAAAGGAAAGCAAGCTTTCTTCCATACTTATCCGCAAGCTCGCCAATAACTGGAGCTAAAAGAAATTGACCTAGAGGGTAGGCCGCTAAAAACAACCCCAAAAGAGCCGCCTTGACTCCATATGCCATTTCAGAGGGGAGAAAACCTTTATTTGGGTCTAGGATTAGAGGTGCAAAAATAGGAAAAATGATCGTAGCGCCCAGATTGTCTACAAAGAATGTAAAGAAAATAGAAAACAAAGAAAAACTACGTTTGGCCTTACGCTTTTTATCAAAAGCGGTCATAAAAAACTCCTACTCTTCTACACTCCAGCTTATAGGAGTTTTTCCATACTTTGCCAAGAACTCATTTGCCTTAGAAAAATGCCTGCAACCTAAAAAACCCTCAGCAGAATAAGGAGAAGGGTG
The DNA here is from genome assembly GCA_030427725.1 of Chlamydiia bacterium. GTDB lineage: Bacteria > Chlamydiota > Chlamydiia > Chlamydiales > JAUICV01. Next base: position 307,390 of record JAUICV010000002.1, read on the forward strand.
TGCACACGTTAAAACTAAATGATTGTGTGGTTGTTGATCTAAAATCCTTTCACACTTTTCTTGAGCAGACTTCCCCCAAAGCATAAAAACTACAGGATCTTTCCTGTTACACAAAGACTTAACTACACTATCTGTAAAGACTTCCCATCCTTTCCCATAGTGAGATCTCGGCTCTTTTGCTCTAACTGTAAGGGTAGCGTTCAACATTAACACTCCCTGCTTAGCCCAGGAGATTAAATGACCATGATTTGGGGCTGTAAAGCCAAGGTCAGACTGCAGTTCTTTGTATATGTTTTTCAAAGAAGGAGGAACTCTAACCCCCTTAGGGACACTGAAGCAAAGCCCCTCGGCTTGTCCAGCACCATGATAAGGGTCTTGTCCAATAATTACGGCTTTGACGTCTTCGAATGGGGTCAGTTTAAAGGCATTAAAAACGAGGTCTTTCGGAGGATAAACCGTAGAACCACGTTCCTCTTCAGATTTTAAAAAGGCTTTCAAACTAAGAATATAGGGGCTTTCTAACTCTTCTTTGAGTTTTTCAAACCAACTTTTATGAAGGCTCATTGTCATAAAGTCCCCTATGATACACTTTTTTCCAAACTAAGATGTTAAATTAGCCCTCTTTAATTCGCACGTTTTTTTTAGGGACAAAAAGCTGGTTGACAAAAGAAAAAAAACGACCTAGGATTTCTTCCTTACAAGGAGATTTTTATGAATGATTTAGCAGAAAACAACTTAATAAAGTTTAAAAATATATCACGAAAAAAAGAGAGTATCTTCGCTAATTTTAAGGTAAAGGGATTAAGAAAGGGAGTAGAATTCACAGCGTCTATCTCTGTTGATATTTCTGCAGCAGAAATGCACCCAGGCGAAACCGTTGAAAACATAGTAGAACACTGCGCAAAAATCGGAATCAAAGAGTTTAAAAGCGCAGACTTCGAATTCGAGGGAATCTCGTCTCTTTAATTTTTTCAAATCTGGGTGTAGCGCAGCTTGGCCAGCGCACTAGCATGGGGTGCTAGGGGTCGGAGGTTCGAATCCTCTCACCCAGATTCTTTTTCTTAAATTTAGATCTACAACAATCACTTCGTTTTTCTTCAAGACTTGAAAAGTTTTGCTCTAGCTTCTATTAGTAAATTTTGGGGGCTATATGGACTATAAATTTGAGCACTTTGGAGTGCCTGTTAAGCAAAAACAAGAAGGCATGATTTATTATCCAGAATTCAAAGTTTGGTGTTCAAACTATGATAGTGATCCTTTTCGAATTGAGTGGATTTTTTTTGAAAAGGGAAGCGATATGCATCCCTAAATCCAAACAACATCCCATGTGTGTTTTCTTGTTGCTGATATAGAACAAGCGGTTCTTCACAAAAAGCTGCTCTTAAAACCAACGTTGTACCAAGGATACAACATGGCGTTTATCGAAGAGAGTGGTGTTCCCATTGAATTTATACAAATCCTCACAAAATAGATCCTTTTTTCAGTCCTTTTCCTTTGTTTATTGAGTTGTTCATAACTCCCGTTCTTTTCAGACCACTTCTTGTTCATATCTAGTTTGTCAACAAATCAGACGAGTTATAAGCAGTTTGTCAACAAGTTGTGAACAGCTTTTTCCATAGAGAAAACATAGAGTTATGAACAATTCCACAACACTTAATAAAGACTACCTATATTCTTAAGAATAAGAAGTAATTACTAAACCTTTGTGGATTTGTTGATCTTAAAAAGGATTGTCCTTTTTTAAGAGCCCTCCTATTCTTTTCATAAAGGATTATCCAAGAGGTCGTGCACAGTTGTTTTCTCCAAAAAATTTTTTTTCATTAACAGATGTTTCACCAAAGAATCTATTTCTATTGGATCAACCGGTTTGGAACACACTTCTTCAGCTTGATACATTTTTTAATTCGAGTTTTCTAAACTCTATAAACAGCTATGTTTGTGAGGGAGTTCTTTTGAAGAACAAAGAGAAAATATTTATCGGAGAACATACTAAAATTTCAGAAGGTGTAGTTATTGAGGGACCTTGTTATGTTGGTAGCAATTGTTTTTTAGCGCCAGGAGCCTATATTAGGCCTTATACGGTCTTATTAGATTTTTCGAGAGTTGGACATTGCTCTGAAATAAAAAGCTCAATTTTGATGCCTTACTCGAAGGCTCCTCACTTTAACTATGTAGGTGATTCAATTTTGGGAAATCACGTGAATTTAGGAGCTGGAGTTATTTTAGCAAATTATAAGTTAGATGGATCTGTGATAAAACTTAAAACATCAACAGGACTAATCGATACAGGAATGAATAAGTTTGGATCCATAGTAGGAGATCAAAGTTCTCTTGGTTGTAATAGTGTTTTAAACCCGGGAACATTGCTTCCAAAAAAATATAAATGTAGAGCTTTAAGTAGTCTTTCAGGAATTTTATGCAATTAAAAGAAAACACCAAGTCAACAAGAGGTCTCAATAAAACGGCTTTAGGCTATATAGCTCGATTTGATGAAGTTTTAAGAGAAGATATACAAAATTTTTCTGATTATAACGGTCTTTCAGAGGCTATTTCATACTCTTTGACAAATGGAGGAAAGAGGTTTCGTCCTCTTATTGTTTACTTTTTGGCAGAAGCGTTGGGATTGGAACTAAATGTAGACAATGCTGCTCTGTCGGTGGAGTTTTTTCACACAGCTTCGTTGATAGCTGATGATTTGCCATGTATGGACAATGATCGAGAAAGAAGAGGAAAGCCATCTTTACACATCGCTTTTGACGAAACAACAGCTTTGTTGGCAAGCTATGCACTGATCTCTGCTGCTTTTGAGAAAATTTATCAAGCAAGTCTTGTTTTATCAACAAAGAGATCTGATCACGAAAAAATTTGCGCAATAGCACTAAAAGAGGCTGGTTGTTTTTCTGGAATACATGGGGCTACAGGAGGTCAGTATCTAGACTTAATGTTAAAAAATCCCTCTCAAAGTGAGTTACAGAGAGTAATTGAGAAAAAAACCATAACTTTATTTAACGTGGCTTTTATTTTTGGGTTTTTATTCGGCGGCGGAGACCTTTCTAAACTTGAGTGTGTAAAACAATGTGCATATGACTTCGGAATGGCTTTTCAAGTCGCAGATGATTTAGCTGATTTAACGCAAGATCAAGAAAGGGGCTCAGAAGCTAATATAGCCCTGTTATTGGGAGAGGAAAAATCTTTTAAAATCGTAGATGAGTCGTTAGATCGTTTTATAAAACAAATGAAAGACTTAAATCTTTTCTCTGGCCATTTTCGAAAATTAGTGGACAAGGTTGACAAACTTTCAAAAAGTTAAAAGGGGACATAACGTCCCCCTTTAGGTTTTCTATGCTTTAGTTTCTGCTAGCTCTACTTCTTCTTTGCTTGGAGTACTTAGAGTTTTTTCTAGAATTTGTTTTTCAATTTCTTCTTGGAGTTGCGGATTTTTCTTCAATTGTTCTCTGACCGCCTCTCGACCTTGGTCTAAACGCTCGCCTTTGTAACTAAACCAAGAACCTCTTTTCTCGATAATGCCATGTTCTACCCCAAGATCTATTATAGACCCTGTTTTAGAAATACCTTCGTTAAATAAAATATCAAACTCTGCGATTCTAAAAGGTGGAGCCATTTTGTTTTTCACGACTTTAACTTTGACTCTATTTCCGATGTCCAAATTATCAGCCCCTTTAATGCCTCCGATTCGTCGAATATCCATCCTCATTGAAGAGTAAAATTTTAAAGCTCTTCCACCAGTTGTTGTTTCTGGACTTCCAAACATTACACCAACCTTTTCTCTAATCTGGTTGATAAAGATTGCACAAGTATTTGTTTTAGCTAAAGTTGATGTGAGTTTTCTTAAAGCTTGTGACATAAGTCTTGCTTGAAGACCTACGTGTGTATCTCCAATTTCTCCTTCCAATTCGCTTCTAGGTACTAAAGCTGCAACGGAGTCAATAACGATTAAATCGACCGCTCCAGATCTTGCCAACATTTCTGCAATATTTAAAGCCTCTTCACCGCTGTCAGGTTGGGAAATCATAAGATCGTTCAGACCGACTCCAATTTTTTCTGCATAAGAGGGATCTAATGCATGTTCAGCATCTATGTAAGCGGCTGAACCACCAGCTTTTTGACAGTTGGCTACAACATGCAGAGCTAGGGTTGATTTACCTGAAGATTCAGGCCCGTATATTTCTACGATTCGTCCTCTTGCTACGCCACCTATTCCAAGAGCGACATCTAAAGACATTGCTCCTGTTGGTATAACAGAAACACTACCTCTAGCTGTTTCGTGTTGACCAAGGGTCATAATTGATCCTTGCCCAAACTGCTTTTGAATATGCGAGATTGCTAGCTCCAAAGCTTTTTTCTTTGATGCATCTTGTGTCATGTTTTTCCTCCATTAAAATTTGACTATCTTTTTTCTTTTACGTTCCCTATGTATATAAATCATGACACAATTTTTTGTATTTGGATAGCTATAACAAAAGTAGAAAATATATGTTTTTGGCTGGCGACATAGGTGGAACTAAAACCCATTTGGCTCTTTATGAGAAGCTGGAAAAAAAGCCGATAAAAGAAGAAACTTATCCTTCTAAAGAGTTTAAATCACTGGAAGAGGTTGTCGTAAACTTTTTATCTGATGAAACTGTAAACAAGGCGTGTTTTGGAATAGCTGGACCTGTGCAAAATGGAGTTTGTAAAACAACAAACCTGCCCTGGAGCATAGAATCAAAGAATTTAGAAAAAGCGTTAAAGATTGAAAAAGTTAAGCTTTTGAATGACTTAGAGGCAAACGCTTGGGGAATAAGGGTGTTAACTCCAGAAGATTTTTTGGTTATTAATTCCGGTCAGGAGGTGAAAAATAACAACAAAGCGTTGATTTCTGCCGGAACAGGACTTGGTGAAGCAGGTCTTTTTTTCGACGGAAGATCTTATGTTCCTTTTGCCTGCGAAGGTGGGCATTGTGATTTTTCTCCAAGGAGTGAAGAAGATCTACTACTTTGGAAGGAGCTAACTAAGCACTTTGGACACGTATCTTTTGAACGGGTTTTGTCAGGCCCTGGTTTTTTAAATATTTATCGTTTTGTGGCTAAGCAAAATGGCAAAGTTTTAAAAGAAGATCTGCTCCAAGATGTAAGAGAAATAACAAAAAGAGCTCTAAACAAAGACTGTCCGATTTGTGAAAAAACATTGGATTGGTTTGTTGGGCTTTATGGTAGTGAGGCAGGTAACTTGGCTTTAAAGTTTTTGTCTTTATCTGGAGTTTATATTGGTGGAGGAATAGCTCCTAAAATACAAGAGAAACTCAAAGACGGAGATTTTTTTGAAAACTTTAAGAAAAAGGGTCGTTTTGAATCCCTTTTAGAAAAAATTCCGGTAAAGGTCATTTTGAATCCAAATACCGCTCTTTTTGGTGCTGCCTATTACGCAGAGATGGAGTTATAGTTTTTTATAAAGAAAAAATTCAAACAAACTTGTAAAAAAATCGCTCATAAAACTAATCTCCCTACATCGTAAAAAGACTCTCTGGCTATTTTATTATGTTAGTTTTTCTAAAAAGGCTCTCTTTTTTTTCTATAGGGATTGTTCTTTCTCAAGCCGTTTTTTCTAGTAATTACGAAGGGCGAATTTCAGAGCTTGAGAGACAAATGTTAGAAGTTTCTATAGAACCTAAAAAAGGAGTTTATGGAGCCAAGTTTGCTTCATCGACTAAAGCTAGAAATAAAGTGCGCTTTGAAATTATAGGAGAGCTACTGGTTTGGAAAGCAGGAACAGGATCTCAAGATTATGCCTATTCAACTGATAGTTTGGGACTTGAAAAACCTAAAATTCCATTTAAGGGTGTTGTTCAAAGCTTAAGCTTTGATTTTGATGTTGGTTTTAGAGCTGGGTTTACTCTTGGTCTGACTAAAGATTTTTGGGATATAAGCCTTCTTTATACGAGATTCACAACGTCTGCAAGTAGACATCATAATAAGGGTTGGCCAGAAGGATTTATGGGCTTAACTGGATATTTAAGTCCAGCAGTTGAAACAAAAGTGGATTACGATATTTCATACAATTGCTTAGACCTTTCTGTATTAAAAGATTATTTCTTGTCTTATAGTTTTAAAGTAGAACCTGCATTGGGAATAAAAACAGTGTGGGTTAAACAAAATCAATCCAGCCGATATTATTTAGATTTGCAACAACAAGATAGGCTTTTTTTTGAATCCAACCTCACAGATGTTTGCAAATATGTAGGCGCAGGGCCCTTTTTTCAAGTAAAATCTGGTTTTTTCTTAGGTAGTGGTTTTAGCCTTAATTTTGGCGGAGCGTCTGCTCTTTTATATGGAAAATACAAAATCACGGATAAATATTTTTCCAGGGAGGAGAAAATCATTTCAAACGAGAAAAAGGAAGAGTCGTCGTTTGTTAATTTAGAGGGTAACAGCTCCTTTATTTCTCCTATAGCAGAGCTTTATTTCGGATTAGACTATCAAGAGTTTATATACCAAGAAAAAGTACAAATTAAAATATCAGCGGGATATGAGATCCTCTATTTTTGGAGACAGAGCGAAATTCTTGCAGCTAGAGGAAATCTAAAGCAAGACTATAGCTCTATTCCTAGTTCTATAAAATCTGTTTCTTTTCAACGAACAGCCGAAGATTTAACTTTTCAAGGTCTTACTTTGGTTTTGAGTCTCTCTTTTTAAATAGACTTTAACAGTTTATTTTCTCAAATATTGAAATAAAAAATTAGACAAACACAAAAAAAGTAATAAAAAAACTTTTAAAAATATTTTGAATTAAATATATGAGGAATTGAGAGAAAATCAAAATTAAACCGCTATGAGGTCAGGCAAATGAAAACAAACTTAAACTATAAAGTACCAATGAGCTTGGTTGCTTTTGCTGCATCTGCTTCTGTATTTGCTGCGCCTGACATGGACTCTAGAGTTCATTTATTAGAGCAGCAAATGAAGCAGGTTCGTACAGAAACAGCTGCCGGTACATATGGAGCTAAAACTGCAAGCGCAAGACCAGAGGTCGATGGTTCTGGTTTTTTTGTGAATGTGGACCTTTTATATTGGAAAGTCAAAGCAGGTGGAACTGAGTACTGTTATACAGACCAAGATCCAAGTGCAACCTTACCTATCCAGGGAAAAGTTTATGAAAACAACCTAGGTTGGGATTTTGGATTTAGAGTTGGTTTAGGATACAACTTTGATCATGATGGTTGGGATGTATTTTTAAACTACACCTACTTTGATTCAAGTGATGGAGATAAAACAGCCGCTGGTTTAAATGGTAGTGTTATCCCATTAAAAGGAACAGCTTCTATCACAGGTGATTCAGATTTAACACATGTAAGTAATGCTACATCAAATTACAGTTTTGATTTAGACAACTTAGATTTGGAACTTGGTAGAAACTACTTTGTATCAAGAACGCTTTCTTTTAGACCTCATTTTGGTTTAAGAGCTACTTGGCTTGATCTTACACAAAGAACAAATTTTTATGGTGGCCCTGTTCTAGGTGATAACCAACTATTAGTGTTTGATAAGAACGACTTTAGTTCATTAGGACCAAGAGCTGGTGTGAACTCAAAGTGGTATCTAACAAATGGTTTTAGCCTAGTTGGAAATGTTTCAGGTGCGTTGCTTTATGGATACTATGAAGTTGAGCACAATGAAAATGATACAACAGATCTATCAAATAGCATTGATCTAACAGCAAATATGCATAGATTTTGTCCGAATGCACAGATGTTTTTAGGTCTAAGCTTTGATAAATACATTTATAACGATAAGCAACATATCGGTGTCGCTTTAGGTTGGGAGATTCAATATTTTTGGAGAATTAACCAAATGCTAAAAGCTGATGACTTTGCATCGCTTAAGTATGAGAGATACTCAGAAGATGTTGCTACATTTGGCGTAACTTTAGATTTCCGCTGGGATTTTTAATTAAAGTTACTAAAGAAAGTTAGACTGGGGTGACAAAGTTTTGTCACCCGAATAACAATAGTATAGTAAAAAATAAATTTGTGCTTTATCTCTAACTTTTGTATACATTGGCAACAACGGTATATATTGCGAGAGCTTTAAAAAAATAAGCTTTTGGCTAAAAGGTTAACACTAACAAAATATTCATGAGGTGGAAAAATGGGTGCTCTAAAAACGACAGCGGCATCTTTGACGGCTTTAGCGATATCAGCGTCAGCTTTTGCTGGGCCAGATCTTGATACAAGAGTTCAAGAGCTAGAGAAAAAAGTCGACATGATGTCAACAAAAACTGCAATGGGGACTTATGGTCCTAAACTTGCTTGTGCGAGAGCTGAGCCAAATGGCGAAGGTTGGTTTATCAACCTAGATGTTCTCTACTGGCATGCTAAAGTAGGTGGAACAGAATATTCGTACACCAACGCCTTTCAGCCAAATGGAGAAAATCCACTAGCAAACGGAAGACTAAGAGAAATTGATTTTAATTGGGATTTCGGTTTGAAAGTTGGTGCTGGGTATAATTTTTACCATGATGGCTGGGATGCTTCAATCCAGTATACTTACTTTGATTCAAACGGTGGATCAAGAACTTTAGCTTCAAGAACAGATACAGTTATTCCAAATAGAGGAAACAACGCAATTTCTGACCATGCTGGAGTTTACCAAGAAGGACAGTCAACTGTCTATAATTCAGCGTTTAATTCTTGCGACAGAGCAACATCAGATTATAACTTTGACTTTGATGCAATCGAAGTTGAGCTTGGAAAAAGTTTCTTTGTTTCTAGAAGTTTATCTTTAAGACCTCACTTCGGTCTTAAATCGTTATGGCTAGATATATTACAACAAACACGTTTTTCAGGTGGAACAGCTAGAGAAGACGGTCAAAACTATGATGTAAGTGGACTTGGAGCTAATACAGTTTTTGTAACAGACAAAAACAATGTATGGGGCCTAGGGCCAAGAGCTGGATTTGATTCAAAGTGGTATCTAACAAATGGGTTTAGCTTCTACGGAAATACTGCTGGTTCATTGCTATTTGGTTACTTTGATACACATCACAAGAACTGGTTCAGTATAGATACAGAAGACCACACAGTTAGACTTAAGAGTAAAATGCACAGATTTATTCCTATGTTTGAATTAGGATTAGGTCTAGCATATGATCAGTATATCTATAATGATAAACAGCATATCTCTGTTTCATTGGGATATGAAGTTCAGTACATGTTTAGAGCTAACCAATCAATAAAACCAGACTATCGACAAGCTGATACTCTGACAGGTGTAGAGCCAAACATGACCTACACAAGATATTCGGAAGATGCCATGGTTTATGGTGTGACTTTTGAAGTCAAGTGGAGCTTCTAAAAGCTGGAGAAACAGTTTTTTAAAGTTTAGTAGGAGCAAGGCGAATTTTCGCCTTGCTCCTTTTTTTATTAAATAAAACTTTATTTAATTAATTAAATTAGTTATTTAGGAATTAAAGATAATAAACCTTTTCAAGGTGCCTTTAGTGGTCATACTTGTTTAGGCAAAAGTTAAAAAGAAATTCATTGAGAGGATTAACATGAATATCGTGAAGAAAGTGTCACTCTCAGCAGCTGCATTAGCGTTATCTGCTGTAGCTTTTGCTGGGCCGGACTTAGATACTAGAGTGCAAAACTTAGAGAAGGATATGCACTTTGTAAAAACTAAAACAGTTAGTGGAACAACGGGAGCAAACACAGCATTAGCTAGACCAGAAGTTGAAGGCGAAGGTTTTTTTGTAAGCTTTGATATTCTTTTTTGGCAGGCAAAACTAGGTGGAGCAGAGTATGCTTACACAACAATTAATCGCGGCGATCCAGATTTTCCACTAGATGCTCGTATGAGAGAAGCTGAATTTGATTGGGACTTTGGTTTTAGAGCTGGAATTGGAGTCAATTTCGAACATGGCGGATGGGATCTCTATGCAAATTATACATATTTTAGCACAGATGGAGATTCTGCAGCAGGAGCTGGAAGTGGAGGAGCTGTTGTTCCAAACCAGGGGCTAGCTCAAATCATAGACTCTCTTGAGGAGCAACATTATTTAGAGCATTGTACACGAGCAACAACTCAAGCATCTGTTGACTTTGATCGAATAGATCTTGAACTTGGTAGAAATTACTTTGTGTCTCATAATTTATCACTTCGACCTCATTTTGGTTTAGCAACAGCTTGGATAAATATCGAGCAAACCTCTCGCTATACAGGAGGAGATGCTCTAGGAGTTAATACTGTACATGTAAGAAATAAGAATGATTTCTGGGGAATTGGTCCAAGAGCTGGAGTTAACACTAAATGGTATTTAACTAATGGTTTTAGTGTTTTTGGAATGGCTTCAGGATCTTTATTTTATGGATATCATCATACACAATTTAAAAACTGGTATTCAGCTAATGTAAATAATAGAGCTCTTCTAAGGGGAAGTATGCATAGATTTGCGCCAACAGCCGATCTGCAACTTGGTTTAGCTTATGACAAATATATCTACAACGATAAACAACATATTGGTGTTAGCTTAGGATACGAATGTCAATACTGGTGGTCAGTGAACCAAACGTTTTATAGTAACAATGCACTAGGGCCAAACTTTAAAAGATCTGATGAGAATTTAAGTTTTCATGGTATAGATCTTCATATCCGTTGGGATTTCTAAAAAAGATCTAAGAAATTCCTTTGTGATTAAAGCGTAGACAGTTTGTGTCTGCGCTTTTTTTTATCAAATTTTTATAGTCAAATCTTGTTTATATACTCTATCTTGTTTATACAGTAAATCTAACACGAGGCTTTTTGATCTGTCTCTAGATCGAAAAAGCAATAAATTAAACATCATCATCGGAAAAGGAATGGTAGATATGAAAAACAAAATATCCGCACTTATGCTGGCTTTAGGTGTTTCTACGGTAGCTTTTGCAGGGCCAGATATCGATACGCGAGTAAAAGCTTTAGAGCAAGATATGCACTACGTCAAAACTAAAACAGCCAGTGGAACCATTGGAGCAAAAACAGCATTAGCTAGACCAGAAAATGAAGGAGAAGGTTTTTTCCTAAGTTTCGATGTCTTATTTTGGCAAACAAAGCTTGGTGGAACCGAATATGCCTATTCTTCAATTAATCAAGGGTCTGCAACTTTTCCAATTGATGGTAGAATGCGAGAAGCAGAATTTGATTGGGATTTTGGATTTAGATTTGGAGTTGGTGTAAACTTCGACCATGGTGGTTGGGATCTAAGTGCTAACTATACATACTTTAGTACAGACGGAGATTCTGCGGTAAGTTCTGGAACAGGGGCTACAGTTATTCCTCTTCAAAGTGATATTTTTATTGTAGAAGAGCTCCCTTTTTACAACGCTGACAGAGCGACAACTCAAGCATCTGTTGATTTAGACCGTATAAACTTAGAGCTTGGAAGAGATTATTATGTGTCTCATAATTTATCTTTCAGACCACACTTAGGTCTTATGACGGCTTGGATTAACTTAAAGCAAACAACTAGATATACAGGTGGATCAGTATTAGGAGTTAATACTATTCATGTCAGACAAAAAGATGACTTTTGGGGAATAGGACCAAGGACTGGGGTTAATTCTAAATGGTATTTAACTAATGGCTTTAGCGTTTTTGGTATGGCATCAGGAGCTTTAGTTTATGGATTTCACCAGACTCAGTTTAAAAACTGGTACTCTGCAAACGTAGATAGAAGAATTCTTTTTAGAGGAAGCATGCACAGGTTTGCACCAACAGCTGATCTACAAATTGGTCTAGCGTACGACAGATACATTTATAATGATAAACAACATATCAGCGTCTCTTTAGGATATGAATGTCAGTATTGGTGGGCATTAAATCAAAACTTTAAACTATCAGAGCAGTCTCTGCCAGAATTCGTTAGACAAAATGAAGATCTTAATTTTCATGGTGTAGATCTTCATATTCGCTGGGATTTTTAGTAGTAAGTATATAATCACCTAAGAAAAACCGTCTTTTTATAAAGAGACGGTTTTTTTGTAGTTTGTTGTTTAAAAGAAGTTTATATAAACGTTTTTAGAAAAAATAGATGTATTTAAATAGAAAATTCTTAGCAGTAGCTGCGACTTTAGTAGTTTTATCTTCTGTTTTTGCGGGACCAGATGTTGAAACTAGGTTAAAAAAGTTAGAAGCAGACATGCAACATGTTAAAACAACAACACCTGACGGGACACTAGGAGCAAAGCTAGCTTCTTCTAGAACTGGCGAGATGGATTTTTTTGCAAGTGCTGACGTGCTTTTATGGCAAGCTAGAGTAGATTTCTAAATTTTTACTTATAACAACCAAAAGGGCGAGTTATTAATTTTGCCCTTTTGTCTCTAATTCATCTTAAAAATATTTTTTTAATTTTTCTTTATCTAATATAGCATGTTTATATAATGAGGCTATGGATCCTTAATAAGGCTAAAAGCCATAAGCTATGTATAGAATCTCTAAATGCATAATTCTTTGCGTTTTAGGTTTGTATACCGTCGACTTTGAAGCTCGTGAATTTGGACAGAGTTTTGATGAAAGGGTGACTTTTCTAGAAAAAAGAGTCGATAAGGTTATAACCAAAAATGAAACTCTTAAGACAGAGGTTCTTGAGACGACGACAGCACGCCCAGATCAAACTGAAAAGCAGTGGTTTCTTAATTTTGATATTTTATATTGGCATGCCAAGGTTGGAGGGACTTCCTTTGCCTATTCAAATGAAAGAGCCTCTATAGATCTTCCAATTCAAGGTTATACAAAAAGAATTCCTTTCAACTGGGATTTTGGATTTAAAGTTGGAATTGGAAAGCATTTTGAGCATGATAAATGGAGCTCATCTTTAACATTTACCTACTTTAAATCTGCAGACGATGCTTCAATGAAAGGATCTCCACTCAATTCTATTACCCCACTAAAGGGGCCGTTTTCTCATTCTGTTAAAAAGGCAAAATCTGAGTACTATTTTGGATATTACAACTTAGATCTAGATCTTTATCGTCATTACTTCATAAGTCATGGAGTGTCTTTAAAACCTTCCGTTGGGTTAAAAAACACCTGGCTAGATCTTAACCAAGTTGTTAGGTATAGCGGTGGGGATATCCTTCAAGGTAACACAGCTCATACGAGAAGTGTATCAGATATGTGGGCTATTGGTCCAAAGGCTGGGTTTGATTCTAACTGGTATTTAGGGAATGGATTTGAGGTGTTTGGTCTTTTTACAGCAAGCCTTATCTATGGTTACTTTCAGGTTTCAGAAGAGTCCAAAGTTACACCCTCTTCAAGCCAAGATTTTAGCATAAGAGATCGATTTCATAGGTTTGTTCCAAATGTAGGTTTTTATCTAGGACTTGGATATGGAAGCTATTTTTATGACAATAAGTGCTTTATAGACTTAAAACTTGGTTATGAGTGTCAATATTTTTGGAGAGCCAATCAATCGCTTCGGCTTCAAACGTTCAACAATTCGTACCGGTATGACAATTTATCAGAAGATCTTTCTATACATGGTGTAACGTTTAAGCTAGGTATTGCTTTTTAGTATTTTATATCAAAGCTTTCGAAAGAAGCCGTTGAATCTTTTTTTTCTATATCAACTCTAGTTATTCTCGCTGCGCCAGCATCTTTTTTTAAACTATCTAAAAACTCATTAATAAGTTTTTCAGGGCCTAGCGCTACTATTTTTACTGTCCCATCAGCTAGGTTTTTCACAAACCCTTTTATGGAAAATTGTTGGGCTCTTTGTTTGGTTGTTGCTCTAAAGCAAACGCCTTGAACAGTTCCTGAAACTATAATGTGATATTCTTTCATAAAAGGTTAACTAAAGGATTCTTTGGCCAAATCAAACTCATCGAAGATCTTTTTTATTTCCTCAACGGTTTTAGATTTATTAATGGCTTCTCTTAGTTGTTTAGCATTTTTGAATTTTTTTAGATACCAGCACCCAATTCTTCTCATGGAGAGAACAAATCTTCGATTATTCTCGTAATTTAGAGTGTAATCCATATGCTGTTGCAAAGTGGTTTTGTAAGATTCAAAATCAGGGGAAAAGTTTTGTCCATATTCAAGAAAATCTGTAATTGATTTTATAACCCAGGGAGCTCCCATGGTGGCTCTTGCTATTAAAATTCCATCACAATTTGTTTCATCGAAGATTTTTTTAGCGCTTTCACCACATGTGATATCGCCATTTCCAATCACTTTGATGTTTTTCGCAGCTTTTTTACAATCTGCTATAACTGACCAGTCTGCAAATCCTTTATAGGCTTGAACTCTTGTTCTTCCATGAATAGTGATAGCTGCAGCGCCAGCATCTTCTGCTATTTTTGTGATTTGGACTGCATTGATATCGTTAGAATCCCAGCCGGCTCTAATTTTTACAGTGACAGGGATTTGAACAGCCTTTTTGATTTCATGTAAAATTTCACCAATAATCTCAGGAGTCTTTAAGAGACCAGATCCACTTCCATCTTTAGTGACTTTATCGACAGGACACCCACAGTTTAGGTCTATAGAATCAAAGCCCAAATCTTCTAAGATCTTTCCGCACTCTGCCGCAAGTTTTGGTTTACTGCCACAGAGCTGAGCTCCAATAGGATGCATATCCTTATCATAGTCTAAAAGGCGATAAGTATTTGGATCATGACGAATAAGGGCATCCATTTTCACCATCTCACAAAAATACAGACCAGGTCTATAAATTGAAGACATTTTCCTAAAAGGGTAGTCTGAACAACCAGCTAAAGGAGCGTAAAAAACATTGTTATCAAGAGTTAGTGAGCCAAGTGTTAAAGGCTTTACATACTTTTTCATAGAATTCTAAGCACTATATATCTAAGAAATTGCAAAGCAAAAAAACCGATCAAGGGGCTAAGATCTAAAACGCCACCAATTGGAGGTATGATCCGTCTAAAGAAATTTAGATAAGGGTCTGTATAATATGAAATAAACCTCATAAATTTGTTGGATTGGAAATTGGGAAACCAAGAACCGATCACTCTAATTAAGAGCATGAAGATATAGAGGTTAAATAGTGAATTAATAATGGATACTATAGCTGCCATAAATACATTTTTGATTTATACTAATCCTCATTGTAGCATGAAGCGAAAATAATCTAAACGATGATTCTTCCGGGTTTTTCAATGTCAAAAAAAATTTTAGGGGTTGATCTAGATGGTTCAGTTCTCAAAATATCTCTCTTACAGAGGAAAAAAGATAAAATTTTACTTAGACAGGTAGAATTATTTGATAAAATCCAATCTTTTGAAAAGCTTATTTTAAGCTTAAGAAGTGAAGGGGATTTGTATATCGTATCTTCTATAAAGGCTTCTTCTGTCTTAACGAAAACGTTTCAAATTCCCTTAACAAAAAAAAGAGAGGTTGAGAAGGCCTTACCTTTTCAGCTAGAAGGCGCGTTTCCTTTTGAAGTTAGTGAAGCTTCAATAGCAACAAGATTTCATCGTTTAGCGAAGCAGACGAGCATAAGAGCCTTTGCCGTAACAGAAACTACATTGAAAAGTCACATTCAAGAATTTGGAAAAATTCAGCCCGATTTTGTAACTAGTGAAATAGTCTCTCTAGCGAAGACAGGGATGTTTTTAACTCAAAAAATGACACAGCTTTGCGTTCACTTAGGAGATAGTAGCACTACATTTGTAGCAACAGCTAATGGGGATATTATTGCCTCGAGTAGCATTTCTTTGGGATATAAAGCGCTATATAAGGCTCTGACCGAAGATTTTCATAATGATGCTACCGAAAGCAAAATAGATGAAGCATTAAAAGATCTTCAGTTAGAGAGCATAACTCAGGATGCCTTTCCTACTCTGCACCAAGTGGTGTTAACGTTTAAAAAAGAGTGTGAAAGATCAATTTATTATCTTCTGAACATGAAAGAAGGTCGTCAAATTGAGAGTTTTATTTTTACAGGACATCATGAAATTTTAGCTAAGTTTGCTGGTTTTATTGAAACAATTTTAGATATTAGCCTTAAAAACGAAGAAAAGAAATTTTCTGCTCAAGAAAATAAAATCCTCTCTTTTGCAATAGCTTTTGGAAGTGCCTTAGAAATTGTTCAAGAACCAAAACCTATAGAATTCAAGCAGGTAAAAAATCCAAGCCCTTATTTAGTATCTAAGTTGAAGAAAAACTTTATATGTTTTGTGAGTTTATCAGGGGTTTTGTCTTTGTTGTGCTTTGGAATAGGAACTTATTTTGTAAAAAATTATGAAAAGCATTTAGACAAAAAGCTTACAGCTTTAGCTGCTAGGTATGCGCACCAACATCCCAAAGTGCTCCAAAGTCTCTCGACTGGATCGCTGTCTTTTTATCAAAAATTAAAAATAGCTAAGAAAGCCTTTGGAAAATCTGTAAAGCCGAGTAGATTATATGATTCATTTCCTATGGTTAGCCAAACGATTGAAAATCTCTACGAGGTCATTAGTGAAAAGGCAGGGATTGAGCTTCTTTCATTAGATTATGAGTTGAAGAAATACCCAGATTTGGATTCAGAAGAAAGTGAATATGAAGTGTACACTAAAATAGGTGTTCAGGCTGAATCAAAACAAATAGTAGAAGAGTTTAGAGATTGTATAAATAATATAGAAAGTTTCAGAAAAGCCTCAAATTTTAAACTAATAGCAATCAGTGGAAATCGGTATGAAATTGAGTTTACTAACATTTATTAAAAAATATTTCTGTTTGAAAACTCTTTTATCTAAAAGAAGCTTATATCAGAATCCCCTTTCTATTTTGTGGGTTTTTGTGTTTATTGCTTCGCTTAATACTTTACTGATCTACAAACTATATCAAAAAAAACAGGACTTAGAGCTAGCCAATCGTCTCATAGACAAGCTTGAGGTAAGGGTTTGCAAAGGAGCTTTAAATAAGCAAAAAGAGGTCGATTATTTTGGGAGTTTAGAGGTTTTTTCAAATTCATCCATAGCTAAACCTACTTTGAAAGGAGAGCGTTTAGTTTTAGATGTTCTTAAAGGAGATAAATCTTTGAAAGGTAGTGATTTTGTAGCTGATCTACAGAATAGACAAACAGCTAATGAGCCAAATCTTTTTCTTATTGAAGAAAAACAAGGATCGAAAATCACCCAGAAGCTAATTGGTATGAAAAGCTCTTTAAGTATGGATAACGATGATTTGAAAAATTTTCTATCTTCAGTTGAACAAAACATATCCCCAAAAAGGCTTTTTAAGGAGTTTCATTTAAGTAAACAGTCTTATAGTGCAAGCTATGAAGTATTCGAAGTTAATGCCAAAATTTTAGAGAGGAAAAAAAGATCATACAAATAAGATGTCTGTTATAATGCCGTCTTTGTTGTTTCTCTAGTATGGTATTTTATGAAAATTCTCTCATATTTTCTATTTCTGTGTATCTTATTAATAACTTCTAGTTGTTCTTATAAAAATGCTTCAGATAATCAGAAGCTTGTTAGTCTCCAAATGATAGATAGACATGGTTTTAACGAGACCATAAGTGCTCCAGATCGAGTTAGGCTGTACGAGCAAACAGATTTTCTAGCGTCTCAGTCATATAGTAAAGTCATACGAGTTTTTTCTAGAACCAAATCATCTCCTTCAAAATCAATTATCACAAGCTATCACGACAACGGTCAGACTCATCAATATTTAGAAGTAGAAAATGGTAGGGCCCATGGAGTTTATAAACAGTGGTATCCATCGGGCGCACTACAAATAAAAGCTTTTGTCATTGAGGGGTTAGGGGATGTCTCAAATTCTTCAATGAGTACATGGGTTTTTGATAAAGAATCGGTTGTTTTCGATGAAAACGGAGTTGTTTTAGCAAAAATTTCCTATGAAAAAGGGGATCTTCAAGGAAATTCCGCTTATTTTTATGAAAATGGACAGATGAGAAAACTGACTCCTTACGAAAAAAATGAAATTCATGGGGAAGAACTTTATTATAATAAGCAAGGAGATATTGTTGGAAAATTTCAATATGTAAAGGGGCTTAGGGATAAAGAATCTAAGTATTTTGGTGATGAAGAGAGTCCTCAATTTCATGAATATTATGAAAAAGGAAAACTTATACATGCAAAATATTATGATGAAAATAATCTCCTTGTTTCTGTGGTTCAAAAAGGAAATGGACTCCAAACTTGTTATCAGAAGGGAGTTCTTCATAGGCAGTTTGAAATGAAAGATGGAGAGAGAAAGGGGAAGGTCTATTGTTATAATTTAGATGGAAGATTAGAGAGAGAGTATAGCGAAATAAACGGGGATAAACACGGAGAAGAGTGGCTTTTTGATACTACTAGTGAAGAAAAAAAGCCTAAGGTGTACTTAAGTTGGTATGAAGGGAAAATTCAAGGTAGAGTAAAAACGTGGTATCCTAACGGACAACTAGAGTGTGAGAAACAGATGCATGATAATAAAAAAAATGGTCTTCTTACAGCTTGGTATTTAGATGGTACGGTAATGATGATTGAGGACTATGAAAACGATCAGCTTCTTAAGGGGACCTACATGAAAAAAGGAGAAAAATCTCCGGTATCAACGATAACAAGAGGGCAGGGGACAGCAACTATTTATGATGCTCATGGTTATTTATTAAGAAAAGTAGAGTATGTCAAAGGAGCTCCTGTTGAGTGAGAATGAGATAAAGGATAGCTTAAGGGCTTTTTATAAAGAGAAGAGACAAGGAATAAAAAAAAACAGAAGAGACTTAGTTGAATCTGAGGTTTTAGAAAGGCTTTATCCGAAACTACTAGATTTTGAGATTGTATTATCATTTGCTTCAATGCCAGTTGAAATTTCTACCAAATTATTAAATAGAAAACTTTGTAATGAGAAAAGACTAGCCCTACCTAAAATTGTGGGAGCTACATTAAGCATATACAAAGTGAGAAATCTTGAAGACTTAAAGAAATCAAGTTTTGGGGTTTTTGAACCGACAAATGAACATGAAGAAGTTGACTTTGATAAATTAGGGGCGATATTAGTTCCGGGTCTGGCTTTTGACTCAGTTTTTCATAGACTGGGTTATGGAAAAGGCCACTATGATAGATTGCTTTCTAAAAATCTAAAAGCGGTCACTATAGGAATTGGTTTTGAAGAGCAGCTTTGTGAAGACTTACTCCCCGTTGCTAAACATGATGTTAAACTTGCAGATGTAATGCTATTTTAATACATGTCAGTTTCTTTGAATTGATTCGGGTTAACTTCCTTTTTTGAATCAATTTGCTCTCCCACAGAATCTGGGTTATTTCGTAAGCCTTCGCTGTCACCATGTCTCGGGTTTTGTCTTTGTTTTTTTGGTTTGCAATAGTGTCTACCACTTGAAGAATTAGCCGATACAAAAGAGCTTTGCGGCACTCCGGAAGCAACTCCAAATTCTGTTCCATCTGGGCAAGTGAAGATTACAGTAAAGGGGGTTTCAGAAAAGGTTGTAATATTTTGCTGACTATCTTGCCATTTCATTTGATGTTGAGGTGCAACTGTTACCTTACCTTTGATTTGTCCTGTTGCATCTAAGATTGTGGCAGTTAATGGAAAAGCGCTATCGTTATAGATGGTCACCGCTGCTGTGAAGCAAAAAATAGGAAATAACAAGCTAAATAATATAAAACGACCAGACATATAAACTCTCCATAGAACAGCTATGATTATTTAATCTCTTTATCCAGAAAACACCATTTAAAGTCTATACCACCTGTACTGGAGACGACTACATTTTTAATCTTTGGGTTTTTTACAAAAGCCATTTGATAATGTACAAGTGGAATAATAGGAGCATTTTCGATCAGAATTTTTTCTGAAGCTTTGAGCAAAGCTTTTCTTTCTTGAGCGAGTCTTGAGAAATTAGACTTGTCTAAATAGTTTTGATACAGTGTATTTTCCCACCCTGTATTGTTTGTTGCTGTGGTTTTTGATTTGAAAACTTCGAGAAAATTTATGGGATCGTTAAAATCAGCTTCCCAAGAGGAGATTGCTATTTGATAGTTTTGTTTCCTTACAAGATCAAAAAAGACCTTAAGTTCCACCGGTCTTAAAGACACTTTGATGTTTAAAGCTTGTCTCCATTGATCTTGGATAAGTTGAGCCAGTTTATGAGATCTTTCTCTGGAAATATAACTAAGTGTGATGTTGTTTAAATCACTCGATGAGATTTCTTGGTTGTCTATTGCTTTTTTAAGGTAGTCTTTTGCTTTTATCAGGTCTGCATCCTTAAAGAGTGGAGTTTCTTGAAGGTGGAAATCTTTTGGCACGAGGGTTGTGGCTGTTTCTGCCAAACCATTGAAGATACTTTGGGCTATATCTTGTCTGTTAAGAGATAGAAGTAAAGCCTTTCTAACATTCAATGATTTAAAGAGGTGTTGATCGGTATTAAGTCGTAAAAAAGAAGTGCCGGATAAGGACTGTGTATAGAGCTTTCCAAGCCTTTTCAAACTTTGAAGTGCATCAGCTGATAGCGTTGATAGGGGTGATCCTTCCCAGTCAAGCTCGTTATTTTCAAACATATTTAGTCCTGTTTGACTATCTATCATTGAAAGATTAATGCGATGAAGGTTTACATTTTTAACGTCCCAATAAGAAGGATTTTTTTCCGCAACCATAGAGTCGGAATGCTTCCATTGTTTAAGTAAAAAGGGTCCAGAGCAAATATAACTTTCGGAGTTTTGAGACCAGTTTTGATTTGATTTATCAATGTGTGACGGGATAGGGAAAAAACAAGGGTATGACAAGAGTTCTAAAAGATAAGGGGCTTCATATTCTAGTCTGATTTGGAGTGTTTTTTTATCAATAGCCTTAGCTCCTAGAAGATTAGGAGGTAGAAGACCTTGTTTGACTTTTTTAGCATTTTTAATCACATAAAGGAGGTTAGCCTGAGCTGAAGGAAAGGTTGGAGATAAGCTTTTTTTCCAACTATCAATAAAGTTTTTTGCAGTAATTGCATTTCCATCCGACCAAATAGCATCTCTTAGCTTAAAGGTATAAGTTTTAAGATCTTTGGAAACTTCATAGGACTCACAAAGAGCGAGTGTTGGTTTTTGATCAAGACCTATTCGAGTTAATCCCTCCATGTAGAGTTTGATAACATTAGAGTCATTTAATGATCTGGCCCGTCTTGGATCTAAAGTGTTAGGCTCAGCTGTTATGTTTATATTTATTTGACTCGACTTATCTATATTTTTTTTCTCACAGCTTGAAAAAATAAATGGTAAAAGTAGACAAAAGAAAAGCTTAAAGGGAGTTTTCAAAAAAACCTCAAGAAGTACAAAATAACTAAATTTTAGAGGTTAAAATAAGAAAAAAATAATAGCAATATGGAAGGACGTTTGTTAGTAGAGGCTAAATATCCCACACCTGTTTTTTCTGGGAAAGATTTTCCGGCCCTTATGCCTAAAGATAAGGTAATTACAGATGAATTAGGTCTTTTTAGACCTTTAGAAATGATAGCTTTTAAGGGAACTTCTTTTGTAGTTGTGAAAAGCTATAAAGTAGAGCACTATCCTGAAGTGTTGGAAATTTTTTATCCAAAATATTCACAAAAACAAACTTACTTCATAGATGCAAGATTTGTAAGGCCTCAAAGAGAAAAAATTAAGCTCACAAAACTCCAGGAACGAGAAAACATTATAGAAAACCTCGGATCTCTTGTTGGAAAGAAATACGTTTGGGGAGGGAACTTTCCTTTAGGGATTTCGCAAATGGAATCATGGTATCCCCTTATAGATAAATCAAATTTGTACAAAAGAACCTTTGAAGGCGTTGATTGCAGTGGAATGCTTTACTATGTAACTCAAGGGTTATCTCCTAGAAATACAAGAGAGCTTATGACTTTCGGCACTCCTATACAAATAGAAAACCTTTCCATGAAAGAGATCAAAAGAAAACTTAGACCACTTGATTTAGTTGTTTGGAAGGGACATATTTTTTTTGTTCTTGATAGTGATAGATCTATAGAGAGTCGTGTTTACAAAGGATGCGTATATACTACAAGTCTTCTTGAGAGATTAGAGACAATCTATGAAGAAGATAGAAAAATCCCACGAGATAACCCTGATGAAGAAGATGGGTTTGTTATAAGGAGGTGGCTTTAGTCGTGATCGTTGAGTTTTTTTTCAAAGATGTTTAGTAAACGTTTAAAGTCGTGATCGCTATCGGCTATATTTTTTTCAAATGAGCTTCGATGTCTTTTTTGCTTTTCTTTTTTCAGAGTCCACTTTAGGAATTCATCGATTTTCATTAAGCTGCAGCCAATGGCCTTGAGCTCCTTTCTTAAGTATCTATCTGATGTGACAACTGTTACAGATGTTGGGTTATTGAGAATTTGTAATTTCTCAATTAAATAATCATCTGCACTAAGGCCTTTAGGAGAATAAATAATCTCTAAATGTCCCAGGTCAGAAATAGATGGAAATGCATTTGACAGATCAAACCGGCTGTCAAATACTAGAGTAGCAGAAATGTTATGGAGGGAGAAAAAATTCTCAAGTTGCTCAATGATGGCGTATCTATTTTCTGAAAAGCTTAAATTTCTTTCCGCAACTTGAAAAAGTAAATTATATCCATCAATGTAGTAATGCATCGTTTCTAAGACTTAAAAAATTCTAAGAGTTTGTCTAAGGCTTTTCTACGATGAGAGATTCTATTTTTAATTTCAGGATCTAGTTCAGCAAAAGTTTTACTATAGTTATATTTTAAAAAAAGTGGGTCATACCCAAAACCTTGACTTCCTCTTGGATCAATTAAAAGCTCACCCTCACAACGGCCTTTGGCAACTTTTTGAAGACCACGTTCATCGGCTAGGGCTATACAACATTCAAAATAACCAACTCTTTTATGTTCTGGAAGCTTTTTTAGCTTTGTAATGAGCTTCTCTCTATTTTCTTTGTCTGATGCGTTTTCATGTGCATATCTTGCGCTTATGACTCCAGGTTCTCCATCAAGTGCTGGAACACAAAGTCCAGAATCATCGGCTAAAACAAGAGCCTTTAAATGTTTTGCAGCATCAATTGCTTTTATTTTTGCATTCTCTTCAAAGGTGCTACCAGTTTCAGGTGGCAGGGAATAGCTCATGAAATCTCTCAATGAGTAGATGTCTAATCCCTCAACTTCTTTTAGAATAGTCTTGTATTCCCGAAGTTTGTGTAAATTAGACGTTGCAATTACAAGTTTCATGTGCTTTACCTACCTTCTAAACTCATATAAAGTGTCTAAGATAGATAACTTTCCAGTTTTTTAATAGTGTATTGCGTGCTTTGAATTTTAAACTGGTCACCAACTTTTAGACCTTTCAGTTCTTGCGCAAGTTTCGATTGGAAAGATAGGATGTTTTGATCAGTATTAGCATCCCAAGGTCCAAGAAGGGTATAAGCTGTCTTATCACCTTTATCTGTAACACATTCAATAATACTACCAATTCCAACAGATTCTAAAGAGATATCATCTTTTACGATGATTCTTGCTTTTGATACTTGATCTGATAAAAGCTTAAGTTCATTTTGGAGACGGTCTCTTCTTTCAAGTGCAAATTTAAACTCTGAATTTTCTCTAAGGTCTCCTAGTGCTCTTGCAGCCTCGATCTCTTTAGCGTTTTCAACAGTTTCAACAGTGGCTATTTCTTCAATTCGACTTTTGACTTTTTTAAGTCCTTCTTCAGTTGTCCAGATGATCTCTTCGACGGGCTCTTCTTCAGTTGTTTTTCTCAAATTGGATAAGGAAGGGTGAACCACCTCAGCTAACGAGTGAAAAATTTTCACATCATGAGAGGTTAATGAGATACATTTTGTTGCAAGTAAGACAAATTCTTGAACCTCTTCTTCGGAAGAAATTTGGAAGATTTTTCTTACATTCGCATATCGTCCATTTGTAATAAATTGGACCATTTTTTTGACGAGGTCTTTGTTTTCAGGACCTGATCTATCTAAGTGAGCAAGTAAGATAAGGAAGGCTTCAAAAAAAGCTTTCCTTCCACTGTCATCAGCCATCGGTAATGAACTTTTTTGCATTACTTTTTTGCTATACCAGATCAACGCTCCTGGGTATTGTTCCGGGTGTCTCAAGAGATTATGTAATTGCTCGGTAACCTTGCTTTCTTGTTTTGCTTTTACTAGCTCTTGCAAGATATAGTCTCTTAAGGTGTTCAGATCGATTTTAAGGAAAAGATCAAAGAAAAATTGAGACCAGTCATCTCTAAATTCTCTAATTTCTTGCAAAGCTCTTTTTTTGAAAGAAATAACCTCGATAGCTTTTATTATGTCTGATAAATTTTCTTGAGAGGAGATAAATTCTTTAATCTGCTTTTTGTCATGTCCAAGGGATAAATCTTCTAAAAAGAATAAAATCTGAAGTCTTTGCGCTAAGGTGATATTTTCTTGAAAGCTTAAAGCTTCGGTTAACTTCTGTTGTAATGAATTTTTAAATTCTTCGTTTTTTAATGTAGATGGAAAATCTCTAAGGAAAGAATAAACAAGCTGAATTAAAGCATCCATACTAGGTTGTTTATCTAGTGCACTCTGTAGGCGCTCTTCATGGGAAACCTCAGCAGCTCTTAAGACAAATGGGTCTTTAATGTTTTTTGGGATTTCTATAGAGGTATCTTTTTTTGCTTTCGATCTTGTGGCTTGCCACCACTTAGTCCAATCGGATACAGGTATGACAAGATCACAGAGCTCATCTTTAATTTCAGAAGCAGATTTAGGCCCCAAATCTTTTAAGAGAAGTTTCAAAGCTTCTACTGGATGTTCTTTAGCAAAAGTTTCTAATTCATCAGGATTTCCAAATCTTCTAGATAAAAAATGGTCATCAGGAAGAGGGATAAGGTTATTAAACGCATTAACAAAGGATAAGTCTTTTTTTCCAGCTACATAATCGAACTCAAGACTCAGTTGTTCTCTTATAAAAGAGACATCCATAATTTCACCAACTCCCCAGCCGCCAGAGTGAAACACAAAGTTTCCTTTTTTCATATGACAAAGAAGCGCAAAATTGCTTACTGCTCCTTGGAAGTTTTTAAGGTCTCTAAGACCAACTAATTTCAGTTTTAGTTCAAAGTCTTTGGTATCAGAAAATTTTTTCTTAATATAAGAAAGTACGACATCTCCAAGGGCTTTATCATTTGAAGTTTGGATATCTATGATCAGTTTAAAGATTATGTGAGCTTTAGGTGTATCTCCAAGAGATTCCCAAAGAGGTAGAGCTTTGTCTACATAACGTCCGAACGATTCTCCAAATTCAGAAGAACGAATGTCTTCTAGTATTTTAATGGTTTCATCTTCATCGATTTCATCTCCGCAACAATACTCTTCCCAAAGACTTAGTAGAGAAGAATAACTCCTGTTTTGCAGGTGCTGGTGAAACTGTTTAAAATACTGCATAGGTAAAGCCTTTAGGTATAGAAGTTGATAAAACCGACGGCCGATATCTAAATCAATAACCCCGTAGTTTGATAAGAGGAATTATAAAGAGAGAGAAAATTTATCGCAATTATGTAAGGGCAAGAAATTTAAGAAGACTTTCGAAGGTTTATTTAGAGGCCTCAAATTTTACCTATGATTAAAAAAAGATGTACAGAAAATACAGAGAGTCTAAAAATGCTTTAAATCTTGAACTGAAGCTATAGGTAAACAATGGCAACGCTGAAATTAAAAAAAGGTTTGGATGTTCCGATTAGAGGACAAGCCCAAGGCTCTGTGATAGATCTCCCTGTTTCTAAGTACGTTGCCCTAGACCTATCTGCTTTTGATCAGTTGCGATTCAATATCATAACTAAAGAAGGAGCTGAGGTTAAGATTGGAGACGTAATTGCTACAGATAAATATAGAGAGCAAGTTCAGTTTGTTTCACCAGCTTGTGGTAGGGTTGTAGAAATTATTAGGGGAGAAAAAAGAAGACCTCTCAAAGTTGTTATTGAGGTTTTGGGGAATGATTATAGGCAGCTAACAGCTCCTGGGCTTGATAACTCGAATAGTGAGCAAATATTATCATTTCTTTCAAATAGCGGTTTTTTACCCCATATTGACCAAAGGCCTTGTTGTGTTATTCCAAATGCAAAGCATGTTCCAGATTCTATATTTATAAAGGCGTTAGAGTCTGATCCTTTAAATCCCACCCCCAATCTTCAAATTCAAGGGGAGGAAGATTTTTTTGCTCTCGGTTTAAAAGTTTTGGCTAAATTATGTCCTAAAGTTCATTTGGTCTATAAACAAAACGATAAGACAAAGGACTTTAACGAAGCAAAAGGCATTTTTGTTCATGATGCAAAAGGAGTCTATCCGGTCTGTAGTCCTTCTTTTCATATTTACAAGCTTCATCCGATTGTAGATCCAACTCAGATTGTTTGGTCTTTAGGAGTTAATGAAGTTGTAATTTTAGGAAAGCTTTTTGAAGAAGGGAAGTATTTTAACTCTAAAATCATAGCAAGAGCTGGAGAGGGATTAGAGGAGAATAATAGAAACTTTTTAAAAGTTAATCGAGGGCAGAGTTTAGGATCAATTCTTGAAATAGATCAGAATCTTTCTAAAAAAAGAGTTCTTTCAGGGACTTACCTTAAGGGGACAGAGGAAGGGGCTTCAGGTTATTTGGGATTTTTTGATACGTGTGTTTCGATCCTTGAAGAAAATTCAAAAAGAGAGCCTCTTCATTTTCTTGGGATAGGAATGAATAAATATACTGCTACTAAGGGATATTTCTCTGGCTTTTTTCAAAATCGAAAAAAGGGGTACCATTTTGACTCTAATCAGCATGGAGAAAGACGGGCGTTTGTAGAATCAGAGCTATATCAAAGAGTTATGCCGATGAGGATTCCTGTTGTGGAATTGACCAAGGCGGTATTAGCGGAAGATTTTGAAAAAGCTGTTGAGTATGGTCTTCTAGAGGTCTCAGCGGATGACTTTATTTTACCAACTTTTATCTGCCCATCTAAGATCGAAATAACAGAAATTATTCGAAGTGGGCTTTACAAATATTCACAACAGTTTTTAACAGATGAATAAAAGAAGACCTCTTTTTAAGAATATACATAAAATGATGATATCAACCATATTGGCGAGCTGTTTTTGTAATAATAGTTGATCTTATGGCAGTGGGCCTTAAGTTGTTGAGAAATTTTTGTTTGGCGTTGATATGCTTTTCTAGTGTTTGGGTGTTCTCCGAAATTGAGAATAGCAGAGCTTCTGCTTTGTTCAGAGATCTTCAAGAAATTAAAACAATTGACACCAAGATAACTCAGCTGCCGCCCATTGTTTATAACACTTCTTTGATTGTTGGCTGTATCAATATGCCTTCTGCAAGGGTTGCAGATACAGGAGCTACAGCAATTAGCTTTTCGTATCTACCTCCTTATCATGTCTATAGTTTCAACTTTCAGATGTTTGGTCATGTAGAACTGGTTGGAAATTATCGTGTTTATAAAGGAATTTTAGAGCAAGGGTTTGGAAAAGCTGGTTTTGGTGATGATGCGGATAGAGGCGCCAATGTTAAATTTGTTTTATATAAGGAAAGGGAAGGGCTCAGATATCTTCCAAGTTTTGCAATAGGTTTTGAAGATTTTTATGGAAGTCAAAGATTTAAATCTTTTTATGT
The DNA here is from genome assembly GCA_030427725.1 of Chlamydiia bacterium. GTDB lineage: Bacteria > Chlamydiota > Chlamydiia > Chlamydiales > JAUICV01. Next base: position 334,957 of record JAUICV010000002.1, read on the forward strand.
AGCAGCAACAAAAACTTTTCTCAATCCAAGTATTGAATTAACTTTGGGATGGGGAAAAGGACGACTTAAGGGATTCTATGGCACTATGTCCTGGACTCCTTTTAGACATTTTGATGTGTCAATTTTTAATGAGACATCCATCCTTCTGGAATATGATGCCTATAATTATCGATCTCATCAGTACGAACATCCCAAGGGAAGAGATGTTAGTTTTCCTGTGAATATTGGAATTTCTTTCAATGTATTTGATTTACTGCAGCTAAAAGTTAGCACTCTAAGAGGAAAAGAGCTCGCTGCACAAGCTTCATTAACTTACAACTTTGGAACATCAAAAGGGATTTTTCCTAAAACACAAAATCCAAATTTCTACACAGCGCCTGTTAATGTTGAACCTCTTGGCTATTTACGAGAAGAAAAAGATTTTGCTAAAGAGATTGCTATAGCGCTTTGCTCTCAGGGTCTTCCTCTCTATAAGATCTATTTGCAATATAATGAAAAAGGAGAAAAAACTCTTTGGATGAAAATAGCGAATAGTCGCTATCGATTGGAGCATGAACTAAAGGAAAGGATTCAGTTTTTACTTTCTTCTCTTATGCCAAACAATATCTACTCAACAGTAGTTGTTGTAGAGTCTGATGGAATTCCAACACAGGCGTATTTTTTTCTAACAAGTTCATTGAAGAAGTTTTTGAGTCAGAAAATCTCAGAAGAAGAGTTGAGTGTACTATCTCCTATGGTTGAAGCTTTAGATGAACCTGATGTCTTTGATAGAACGTTATTATACAGAAGAAGAAAAGATACATGGATGCTCACGCTGCGTCCTAGGCTTTTAACCTTTTTTGGAAGTACAACAGGAAAAATTAAATATAGTATTGGTTTTGTTGGAGGTCCGGAAGGTTATTTGTTTGATTCGATCTACTACAAGTGCCAAGGTGCTTATAACATTTCATCTAGCATGTCTACAGTTGGTGATCGTGATGTGTATAACACGTCACAACTTCCAATGGTTCGATCTGATAGTTTAAAGTATCTATCTAGCCAAACACTTCAACTTGAGCAGCTTTATCTTCAAAAGGGATATAACTTATCGAAAGGGTGGTATGCAAGATGGGGACTTGGTTATTTTGAGCAGGCTTATGGAGGAGTCTCTTTAGAGATGCTTTATTATCCTGTTAGTTCAAATTTCGCATTTGGAATAGAAGGAGCTGGTGTTCTAAAAAGAAATTACAGAGGGCTTGGATTTACCACAAAAGTTAAAAAATACAACATAGATACAACTTATCAATATGTACACTTCTTGGGGTATCAGTATTTTTTCGATCTTTATTATCAATATGCTCCATGGAATGTAGATTGTAAAGTTAGTCTAGGATCGTTTTTAGCTCGCGATAAAGGAGTGAGCTTTGAATTGTCTAGATATTACCCAAGTGGTATGAGATTTTCTATATGGTATACAATTACAACAGCAAAGGACATGGTAAATGGGAAAAGATACAACGACAAAGGGATAGCTTTTTATATTCCCTTTGACCTTTTCCTCAAAAAAAGCAGTCGAACTATGCTCGGATATGCTATGTCAGAATGGTTGAGAGATGTAGGAGCTCGCTCAGCGACAGGAAAGAGGTTATACCCAACAATCAATATAGAGCGGCAAAGATTTCAGAACCGTTAAAGTTGAATCCACCCGTCTGGAATTAAATCTTTTGTATTATGACAATCAAGTTTTGGTCCAAACCATCTTTTAGGAGCAACGATGATTTTTTCGGGATTTTTATTAAGGTATGCGGCCCACCACGAAAAAGTTGAGTTAGCAATAATATTGTGCTTACAAAGACTCATCAGATAAAAATCGATATGATAAGGATTGTCTTCGACAAAGGTCACATCAATTTCAAAATCATCAAAAGCATTTTGGATAAGTTTTTTTGCAAAAGGCATATCATCTGAAAATACAATAAAATGAGAATCTTCAGGAAATAAAGAGACAGCTTCTCTTAGGTAGTCCTCTGTAATCGGAGGGTGGAAAAGGTGGATTTCTGGTGTTATACGCAAATCCTTATTGTACGATCGGATGTGGATAGATACCGTGTTAGGGTCATTAATGATGTCAGAAAAATCCTGCTGTAACTCTTCTTGAATTGTTTCTGATGGTGAAAACAGATCTATGATTTGCTCTTTATAATTAAGAAAATACTTTTCCGACGTGAAGTGTCCATTCAGTAGTGTGTTTCTTACAGGATTGATTTCTTTATAAGCAAAAAAGGGCTCATTGTAGACAAAAAATTTTCTTCGGATTCTTTGGGGGTTTAACTTGTAGAAGATGTTCTCGTAGTTGTTCAGTTGATTATAATTAGTTTTTAAAAGGTCTGGAAAAACTGGTTCCATATTATGCTCATAAGACAAGGCCATAGTCGCAGCTATTTGAAACATCTGGTTACCAAGCTCTCCCATTAAAGTAGCTGAAATATACCTTTGCCTACAAAATCCTTGAGAAAGGATGCAAAGTAAAATTGTCACAATATATTTTAGCATTTTTATATCTAATCCTTATCTGATTGGTTCCGAAGTTCTGATGTAGGCATACAGATTCAAAGGGAGTTCAATAAGAAAATTTTTTTTAAAGCGCCTTGCTGCTTTAAAGAAAAAACCAGAATCTTCTCCATAAGAGTCATTATTATATTTGAATGTTTGTAAAACCCTTCTCCTAACTGCAATGTTTCCAAACGTGAATAGTAAGTTTGGTGCGCTATATGGAAGTCCTAAGGCTCTTTTCATTTGAGCCTGTCTGGAATTAACATATTTAACCATTTGAATGTTTCTTTGTCTAAGTTTTGTTAATTTCCAATTAGTGTTAGAAAAGGTGAAGCTATTCATGAGCTCTTGGATAGTATCTAAAGATTTAGGCTCCTTAAAATCTTTTGAAAAAGATAAATGGAATAAAAAGTCATAGTGTAGCTTTCGATATAACGCTTTTGAAACTTCTATTCTTTGTGGATGAGGAATATCATCAGCATCTTGAAAAATAATTAAGTGTCCAGAGCTTTTTTGAAAAGCTAAGTTTCTATTAGTTCCAGCAGAATTTCTCTCTTCTGTTTTCAAAATGATAAGATCAAAAGGGTAGTTATTTTGTTTAAGTTTGTTCATCGCTCTGATATCTGAGGGTGTCAAACTAGACGCAGAAATGATTACTTCATCAGGGATGACTGTTTGGGTCGACAAGTTTTCTAAAAGTGAGGGTAAGAATTCAACATGAGAATAAATGCAAGGAATTAGGACAGAAACTTCACAAATGGAAGATATCCCAAAATTTGTAAAAAGCATGAAACAGAAAAAATACAAAGCTGCACAAAAACGAGTTTGGAGAATACTCATAAACTAATTAACCCGATAAATTTCTTTCTTCAAAGAGTAGGTAGTTATTCCTTTTTTTTCAAAAGAAATGGGGACAAACAAGCCTTTATGATACCCTTTTGTGCTTAAACTAGAGGAGTTGAATTTTGTTAGGCCAATTAAATGATAAACAACAACAAGCTGTAAATCATATTGATGGAGCATTACTAGTTTTAGCAGGGGCCGGATCTGGTAAAACGAAGGTTGTTACAGAAAGAATATCTAACTTACTTCGTATTGGAGTTCCTGCATCAGAAATTTTAGCTGTGACCTTTACTAATAAAGCTGCTCAAGAAATGAAATCTAGAATTCAAAAACAATCAAATTATTTTGTCTTAACATGCACTTTCCATTCATTAGGTGCTAGGATTTTAAGAGAATCTATTTCGTATTTAGGATTTCATCAAGACTTTACCATCTATGATGAAGAAGATGTGTTAAAGCTTCTTAAAGAGTGCTTTAAACTCCTAAATTTAAAAGAAGATAAAGCATCGATCAAAGCGGTTAGGTATAAAATTAGTGAAGCTAAGGCAAATTTAATCCTTCCAGAGAAATATACTGAAGATGAAGAGGTTAAGGATGTTTATAATCTCTATGAACAAAGATTAAAGTCTTGCAATGCATTGGATTTTGACGATCTCCTTTTTAAAACGGTTCTTCTACTCAGGGAGTTTCCTGAGGTTTTACAAACTTATCAGAGAAGGTGGAGGTTTATTTTAGTTGATGAGTATCAAGATACGAATACCTCGCAATATGTGTTGATGCGGTTGTTATCACACAGACACGGCAATTTGTTTGCTGTAGGAGACCCTGATCAATCCATATATTCATGGCGAGGAGCCAACATTAACAACATTTTAAACTTTGAAGAGGATTTTGAAAATACCCAAGTAGTTAGGCTCGAACAAAATTATAGGAGTACAGAGCACATCTTATCTGCAGCAAATAGCTTAATTGCTCATAATGAATCAAGGTACGAAAAAAAGTTGTGGAGCTCTCTTGGAGAGGGTGAAAAAGTTGCTATTGAAATTTTAGAAAATGAAAAACAAGAGTCTTCATTTGTCGTAGAGCGTATCTTGCAGCATTTGTCCCAAGGTTACTCTTTGAATGAAATCGTGATATTTTATAGGACGAATGCTCAATCGAGAAATTTTGAAGATTTGTTGTTAAAAGAAAACCTTCCTTATACGATCGTTGGAGGGATGTCTTTTTATCAGAGGAGGGAGATAAAAGACATATTAGCATATTTAAAGTGTGCTTGTTTTGAAGCAGATATAGTGTCATTTGCAAGAGCTGTAAATCTACCCAAAAGAGGTCTTGGACCATCTTTTGTAACTAAAATGATAGATTATGCACAGGGCAAAGGAATTCCAGTACTTAGAGCGTGCCGACAAATTATACAAAATCAAATACCTCAAGAGGTGAAAATTTCTCCTAAACAGCGGAAAGCTTTAGAAGAATTTATGATGGTCATTGATGAAATAAAAGAACTAGCACAAGTAAGGGCCCCATTGAAGGAGATTCTGAAGTCGGGGATAGTTGGATCGAATTATTTGTCATTTTTAAAACTTGATGAAGAGAGTTATGTTGAAAGGAAAGAGAATCTTGATGAGCTTGTTTCAAAATCTGTTGAGTGGGAAATGGAAGCATTAGAGCCGTCTCTTAACCTTTTTTTAGAAGAGCTTTCTCTTAAATCCAGCTTAGATGAGACAAAGGGAGTTCAAGAATCTTTAAAACTTATGACCCTTCATAATGGAAAAGGCTTAGAGTTTGATGTCTGTTTTATAGTTGGCATGGAAGAAGATGTCCTTCCACACATCAATTCAAAAGATGATCCATCAGCCTTAGAAGAGGAAAGAAGGTTGTGTTACGTAGGGATGACAAGAGCTAAAAAGCAGCTTTATATGACCGCTTCAAAGTATCGGTTTTTTTGGGGCAATCCAAAAATCATGTCTATTAGTCGTTTTTTGAATGAAATTGATAAAAAACATGTTCAAGTTTCAGATTCTGAGGGTGAAAATTTCCCTGAAAACTTTGAAAAGCTAGGATCTATGGTGATTCACAAGGATTTTGGACAAGGCATCATAAGAAAAGTTTATAATACCTCACTAGGAGAGACTTACGATGTTTATTTTTCAGAAAGTAAATCGATGAAATCTTTAGTGGCTAAATATGCAAAGTTGAAGATGGTCTAGAAAGGTTTTAATTTTTCTAGAAATTCATTTGGAGTTGTTAGAACAGGATATTGTTGATCTTCGCAATGTGTACATAATTTATCAGGTATAAATCTTGAATGAAGTTTTGAAAATTTTAAAAGTCCCTTCAGGATTAGATCTTTAGTTCCTACATTTGAATTAAGCTGAGAAAGTTCTTTAAGATTCAATTGTCTTATAAGACCAATATAAAATGTTTTCAGATAGTTTTTTTGAGGGGTAATGCCTACAGAACTTGGATTGTATTTGCCTCTTTCAAAGCTGTATGTTAGCCAAACGTTTGGATCTTGGTAAATGTGATTTAGCTTATGAAGGACCAAATTGTTCGCAAACCTGTCATTTGCTTCTAGAGGAATTAAAATTTGGTCATCTTTATATTTTTGTAAGATCTCCGTATAAATATCACCTAAACTAGAGGAGTTTACAGGTCTATAGAACTGAATTTTTTTGTAGGAGCCTAATTTTGAAGCTACTGCTTGTGCTTTTTTGATATTATTTCCTGTGGAGCTAATATCTATAAACACAACTTCAAAGCGTGTATAGTCTTGGTCAAGGACCGATTGAAAACTATATAGGTTAAAAGGTGATTGGTCTGTAGAAAAAATAAATACGACGAATGATTTCTCTGATTCTATAGGTGTAGCTGATTCGGTTGACAAGAGTTTTTCTTTTAAAGTTTTATGATCATTTATAAAAAGAGACTTGTATTCTTTTAAAAAAAACAAAGGGACAAAGACTAGCAGTAAGATAGCCAATGCTTTCTGAATCGACTCATTTTTTTTTCGAGCCATAACCTCTTTCCATCCATAAGCTCTTAAAACTTCAACTTAATTGTTTCTAAAAGAGGCGTCAATATTTTTTAAAGGATAGGAAGATAAGATCTGTTTCCATTGCAAAGATTTTTGACTTTGAATGTATTGTAAGCCATCATTGATCGATGCTCTTGCTAAAGTGTCTATATCCAAATCACTGAGTCTTATGGAAATAGCTTCTACATCCTTTGGGTTTTGTAAGAGTTGAGAGAGATTCTTTTTACAAAGCAAAAACGCTTTATTTTTCCTGAAGAGTTGATAGATTAAATAACTAGACCAAAGGAAGATAGGGGAAAAGCTCGCAGGAGAAAAACTATCAAAGATAAGTGAGAAAAGAAGGGGAATAAAACTTGATAATACAAATATCACTGAGTCTAAAGGTGTTGAAAATAATGGACCAAAATATCTCCTAATGGGATTAGATAAAGCCTGATAGGCTATCATTTCCTCGTACTTTGAACTTGTAAAGGCACATCTAACAGCATGAATCATTTCGTGTGTCAGTATTTCATCTTTGAATTGGATAGGGTCTTTTCTAGGAATTTCAATAATGGGGAGTTTGATTTTATTAGCTTCATAGACCAGTGTTCGTGCAATTTCCCAAATAAAAATAGTACGTGATTTCCTTATAATTGGGATCCATTGGGCTGTTATGTCCCATTTTTGAGATGTGATTGATTTTTGAGCTCTTTTTTTGTTTCCAATTAAACTTTCTAATAAGTTTGGGTCGGTAGACGCCTTGATTCTTTGTATGAAATCAATTGAATTCTCTGTGGGACCGGCTAAAAATCCTAGTTTATTGTACTTTTTTAATTCTTCTGGAGTCATTAATATAAATTTTCTTCAAACGTTTAAAAATAAAAAACACTGAGACCAGTATAAATGTAGTTAAAAGAAAAAACAAAGAAAATAATAAGATGATTAAATTGAGTTTTTTTAGTTCTTTAAAGGTGTTTTTCCTTACAAATTTTTCGAATTTTGTTTCAGTGTCAAACCAGGTACTAGCATACTGATGATTTGCAAAATACCCTTGCTTGTTAGAGAGATTGTTGAAGTATGACGGCGGAGCTACAAAAATAAGTGGCTCATCAAGGCTTTCTAGTACTGCGTCCGAAAAAGGTTTAAAGGTGCTGTAAAAAACTTTTCGAATTTGATTCTCTTTTGAGTTTAGGGGGTACCTTTTTGAGATTACGTTCCAGTTTGATTCAACGGTTCGAATTGTTTTTTCCAGGATAGGATGGTTCGGTTTTGTCCCGATTATATTATTACAAACTGTAATACTTTGATCTCCAACCGGGGTATGTGGAGGCTCGGTACCAGCAAAAAAGGAAATGTCTTGGATAAGCTTATTTAAGCTTTGATAGCACTCAACATCGTGATCAACATAGATGCCACCTTGTTGTAACAAAATTTCATATCTTAATAAATCGGCTTTTTCAGCCATATTGGTTGAGTTATTAAATTGTCTAGAGAGTCTTGTTAAAGTATTTGAGGATATGATTTTTAATTGAAAGGGAGTAGGTATATTTTCTCTTTGTCTATCACTCCAAAAAACAAAAGAATAATCTGGGTGATGTTTAAGCCAGGATTTCAAGTTAGGAATAGATGAAGAAGGAAAAGGTTTTGGTCCGATCCAAATGAAATGAAAAACTTTTGGAATATCCTGACATGGAGCAATTGACGTCTCTTTAGCTTTCATTTTTTTAGATAAAGAGTTTACTAGTTTTTTTTCACTAAGTGTCAGTTCTTTAAAGACCTCCCAATTGTTTTCGTGCAGAAAAAGAGGGTCTTTTTCTTTGCAAAATGAAGCTAAACTTATCGTGAGAAGGGTTATAATTAGCAGGGTTGATTTGGTCATAACAAGAGCCTTAAAAATCACATTTTCTCAAGAAGATTTTCAAAAATCTCTATAAATCTGTTTGTAGAAAACGGTTGTATTTGCTCGCTTTTGAAAAACTTATCTATATCACTAATATACTGATTATAAACGTGTTCTGGCATTGTTTTTAGATACTGGTGTAAATCTTCAAAACTTTTAAAGTCTCTAAAGTTAATATAGCAATTTTTAGGGACTAAAGAACTTACATTGCTTGCGCCTAAATAAACCGGAACACATTTTGCCCGAAAGGAGTCAAAAAGTTTTTCGGTTACATAACCGGAGATATTTGTTGTGTTTTCAAAACAAATAGAAAACTTGTAGTTGATAAGGGTTTCAAACTTGTTTTCAACAGATCCTTTATAGCTACTTAGTGTCTTAGGCCACCATCTTCCAAAAAGATCGAATTGTCTTTCATATTTAGAGAAGTAATCTATAGCAGACCTTCTTAGACTATATAGCTCATTTTTTTTATTACAGCGAGGATGAGGATTTTTGTTTGCTGCCATTAATGTTAGAAGCTTTCGGTGAGAAAAGGGTTTCTGTTTGTTGTAGAACTTGAAAAAAGGATAATAGGGATATGAAAGAATGAGCTTGTTAGGATCGGACTTAAAGTGTTCTGGGCAAAAGGTTAGGACATGACCGAAAGGATTTATAGAAACTTGTCTATAATTTTCTGGTGCCACGGTTGGGGGTTCTAATATCATGACAGCTAGGTTTTTCTTAGGAAATTTTTTCAGAGCTTTAAGGGTTACTGGAGATGGAATGTTTAAGAAGACAACCAAATTTTCTCTGGAGGTTTTTTTAGTGAATTTTGGTCGTGCTATTACAGAGATGTTTTTTTTTGCAAAATGCTCTTTTAGATCAAAAAAAGGGCGATTAACCCATTCTGTTTTTTCAAAAAGGTGTTCTGCGTCTGCGTAGATAAAGCAAACAGTTTTGGGCTTACTTATCAATTGGAGCGTAATGCAAAAAAAGATAACAACTAATAATCGTTTCATTTTACAGGTTAACTCTTTTAGTAGTTAATTTTTAAGAGGGGTATAACGATGAGCTTTTTTAATAAGCCTCTCTACTCGGTACTGATCTTCCCGGTTAACTTTGTGATCATTGATTGGGTTCATATCGTTGTAAATATACAGTATTTCTGAAATGAATTTGACATGGTTTCCAGCCATTTCCAAAAGAGGATACATGATAGCTAAGTCTGCGGCAGTTCTAAAAAATTTACCATCGATATCCAAAAAATCTTTTTTTCGAATTTTTTTGAATAACCAAGCATAATAAACTCTTATATGAGAAAAATTGAAATAAGGAAGAGACCTAAAAGAGTTATTAAATATGGTGCGACGGTGCAGAGGCTTACAGTGTCCTTTTGTGAGTTTTCCTTCGGAATTAATAACAGCGTACTGACCGTACGAAACCCACACATCGTCTTTAGAGTAGATGTAATTTAAGTATCTTAAAACATCTTTGTGAGCTAACCAATCATCCCCATCAACTGTGACAACTATTGCAGAATCATCTACGTACTTGTGAATTGTGTCATAAAAATTTCTAAGGGCAAGTTTTTTGATTTTGTTATCTATTATTGTAAGTTTATTTCCCTTGGGATGATTTTTTTTTATCTGTTTAACAATACTTAGCGTTTTGTCAGTTGAAATATCATTGATATAGTAAACATGAAAATTTTCATATTTTTGATCTAGACAACTTGTTACATTTTTATGAGCGTAGGATTCATTGTTGTAAGATGGGATAACAATAGCAAATTTTTTGTCACTCGAATACCCCAATGAGAGGGAAAGGAATAATATAAAATAAACTAAATACTTCATGTTGTCTCCAGAGCAATTTCTGACTAATCGATGCTACATTCAAAGGTTTTAAGAGGCTTTAGGTCAATAAAAAAACTTTGTTTTTTCAGAAATAAGATGCTCAGTTGCATAACTAATAATAAAGTCAGCACCAGACCTTTTTAATGAAATTAAAGATTCTTTGAGAGTGCTGTCAACGTCGAGGTAATTGAGTTTTCCAGCAGCTTTAATCATAGAATACTCCCCCGATACTTGGTAGGCTCCGACAGGTACATCTGAGAAATTTTTTATCTTACTAATAACATCACTGTAAAACATGCTTGGTTTTACTAAAAGCATATCTGCCCCCTCTTCTAAATCCAATTTCGCTTCAAGTAAAGACTCAGAGATGTTTGAAGGTGAAAGTTGGTAGCTTAGTTTGTCTCCAGAAACTAGTTTAGAGCCTAGAGTGTCTCTGAAACCTTTATACAGGGAAGATGCAAATTTTGCGCAATATGATAAAATTGAAACGTCTGATAGGTTCTGTTTATCTAGTTTATTCCTTATGTATCCAATCCGACCATCCATCATATCACTGGGAGCGACTATATCAGCGCCAGCTTCTCCATGAGTTAGTGCCTGTTTAGCTAAAATTTCTAGAGAAGGGTCATTGGCTACCAGACCATTGTCATCAAGAATGCCATCATGACCATGACTGGTATAAGGATCTAAAGCAATATCTGTAATGACGCACATTGAGGGGAGCTCTTTTTTTAACAATTTGACGGTTTCTGGTATAAGACCACTTTCATTATAGGATTCTGATCCAATAGAATCTTTCAAAGAGTTTTCAATAATAGGAAATAAAATAAGAGCCATAACTCCTTCTTTATGGAGGTGTTCTGCAGATTTTAATACTTGGTCTGCTGAGAGTATATCAACATCAGGAAGACCGGAGGTTATTTTTTTATTTAACCCAGGGGTTACAAAAAAAGGAGCTATAAAATCAGAGGGATTCAAAACAGTTTCTTCAATGAGCCGTCGAATGGCAAAAGATTTTTTGTTTCTTCTTGGACGTCTTTTTAAAAAATCGACCGTAATAGTTCTTTCAGAAAGAATTTGCATATTTGCTTTTGAGTTTAATAGATTGTTTAGGGAAAGTTATATTTATCAAAAAGTATGAAAAGGATAAACTGAAAGTTTGTGTTTTTTATAAAAAACCGTAGGCAAACCATGATAGAAAACTATGAAGAATTTGATGAAAATCAGATGAAGATTTTAAAACATTTCGTAACAAATACAGACAGTAATGTTTTTGTGTTAAGAAATCTTCCAGAAGTTATCAAAGGGGCCTTATTTTCTAGATATTCTAGGTCCAATTTAGGTTTAAGATCACTACTTTTGAAAGACTTTGTTTTAAATGAAGAAACAGCTTTTTCAACGATTGCCGGATCTCAGGGGTCCACAGATGAGTCACAATCTGAAAGTGAATTTATGGCAATTAAAAGAGCTCAAAATTTTTATGATAGGATCCTAGATGGTTATGGTGATGACTCGATAGGGGAATTGGGTGGAGCCCATCTTGCGATTGAAAACATCTCTATGATAGCTGCTAAATGTATAGAAGATGCTAGGATAGGTGGATCTCCTTTAGAGAAATCAACGCGCTATATTTATTTTGATCAAAAAGTAAATGGGGAGTTTCAGTTTTATAGAGAGCCCATTTTGATGACGTCTGCTTATAGAGAAACCTATATCAATACTTGTAATCATCTTTTTGAAACCTATAGCAAACTTATCCCTCCTCTAACAGAGAAAATGGAAAAGAAATTTCCCAAAGAACATGATGTTTCTAAGGTAGCCTATACAGCAGCGCTTCGAGCCAAAGTCTTGGATTGTTTGAGAGGGTTATTGCCGGCTAGTGCTCTAACTAATATGGGTGTTTTTGGAAATGGCAGATTCTATGACAGCTTAATTCAAAAGCTTCATGTTCACAATTTAAGTGAAATGCAAGATCTAGGGAAAAAATCACACTTAGAGCTTTCTAAAGTTATGCCATCTTTTATTAGAAGATCTGATGTAGGACATAAGTATCAGACTGCCTTTGGGGCATTTACTGAGCAAATGCAAACGGAAATCACAGCCCTGACAAAAGAACACTCACAAAATGTAGCTCCAATTGATAGGCCTGGTGTGAGTTTAGTCGGTTATGATCCGGAAAGTCCATATAAGGTGGCTGCAGCTCTTATGTTCCCTCATTCAAAGTGTGGCTTAGGAGATCTTGAAGAGTACTGTGAAACTCTTCCAAAAGAATCCTTGGGAAGGATTTTAGACTCAGCTTGCAACTCAAGAGAGAATAGACGTATGAAATCTCCAAGAGCATTAGAGCATGCTTATTTTACGTTTGAAATTGTTGCTGATTATGGAATTTATAGAGATTTACAAAGACACCGTATTTTAACTCAAGAAAGGCAGCTTTTGACCTGTGATCTTGGTTATTATCTTCCTGATGAGCTTATAGACACTGATATGGAAAAAGACTACCGTGAAGCAATGGATATGGCTAAGGGAGTTTATGATGAGATCGCTAAAGAGCTTCCCGAAGAAGCTCAATACGTGGTGCCAATGGCATACAATATACATTGGTATTATCACATTAACTTAAGAGCTTTACAGTGGTTATGTGAACTTAGATCTTCTCCAGCTGGTCATTTAATGTATCGCTATGTTGCTCAAGAAATGGCAAAACAAGTCTCTGACGTTTTTCCAGAATTTGAAAGAGTTTTCAAGTTTGTTGATTTTGATGGGTACGAGCTAGGAAGACTCGGTCAAGAAATAAGAAAAGAGGATAAATTAAAAGCTAAGCAGCCCACCTAAGATAGGAGGTAACAATGGAATCTGTCGAGAGCTCAACCAAAGGTAGTCTTTTTGGAGGCATGCTTTTGATCTGTGGGAGTTGTATCGGAGCTGGAATGCTAGCGATACCTGTCATAACAGGGTTGGCAGGTTTTTGGCCAACACTTCTAATGTTTACAGTGGCATGGCTGTTTATGACCCTTACAGGGCTTTTGATTGTAGAAGTTGGATCTACCTTTGAAAAACCAGTAAATTTCCCGACAATGATCGGAAGAACCCTTGGACAAACAGGACGTTTTTTAAGCTGGCTTTTATATCTTTTTTTGTTTTACGCACTGTTAGTAGCTTATTTGTCGGGAAGCGGGAATCATTTTGCTTCATTTGCTAAACAGTTTTTTTCTCTTTCAATACCAGATTGGCTTGGAAGTCTTCTTTTTGTTGTTGCCTTTGGTTGGTTTGTATATTTGGGGACAAGACCTGTTGATATGGTAAACAGGGGACTTATGCTTGCTAAGATAGTTTCATTTTTTTGTCTTGTTGTGCTTGGTCTAACGCATGTCCTTCCAAAGCACTTGGCATACGCTGAGATGAAATATGCTTTTTTTTCTATTCCTATTTTAATTATTTCTTTTGGTTTTCATAATATGATTCCAAGCCTTAGTGAATATCTAGGTGGTGATGTTAAAAGAATCAAAAAAGCAATTTTAGGAGGATCTCTATTTACTTTTTTGATTTATATCGTCTGGGAAGTTATAGCCCTTGGAGTTCTACCAATAGAGGGATCTTATGGGATTTTAGATAGCTTTAAAAAAGATATAGACGCAGCGCAGGCCATTCGTGGTTACATAGGATTTAGCTCGTTTGGTGTTTTTGCACAGTTGTTGGCATTTTTTGCTATATTGACATCTTTTTTAGCTCAAAGCCTAAGTCTTGTTCATTTTTTAAGTGATGGATTTTCTATCAAAAGAAAGGAAAGAGAAAGTGTTACTATGTGTTTTGTAGCACTACTGCCGCCAGTGATTTTTTCTCTTTTATTTCCTCAAATATTTTATGCCGCTTTGAATTTTGCTGGAGGATTTTGCGCGGTGATACTTTTTGGTGTATTTCCAGCTCTTATGGTCTGGATAGGACGATATAGGCATAAACTCCCATCAACATACACAATTATGGGTGGACAACCTTTGCTAATTGCAATTTTAGCATTCGCTCTATTCATTTTATTTTACCAACTTTCAAATATGCTGGGATTCCACCTCTTTCCAATGCCTTAAGGATAAATTATGAGACGTGCAACGACATTTTTTAGATATATTGGAGGAATTTTACTCGTTTCTGGGACTACGATAGGAGCTGGAATATTAGCTCTTCCTGTAGCCACAGGTTTTTCTGGATTTGTCCCGGCTTTTTTTGTGTTTAGTCTTTGCTGGCTTGTTATGTTAGTCACTGCATTTTTCTTTCTTGATGTCAATTTTTCTATTGAAGGAGACATTAACTTAATAACAATGGCAGATAAGACTCTTGGGACTTGGGCAAAAGCCTTGGCGTGGTTTACCTATCTTTTGCTTCTATACTCCTTAATAGCTTCTTATATTGCTGCGAGTGGACCTATTTTTATTTCAGCAATTAATTACTGGTTAAACCTTTCCATCCCTGAAAATGCAGGGCCATTTATTTTACCACTCCTTTTTGGCTGGTTTGTTTATCTGGGCACATGGGGTGTTGATTGGATAAATAAGATACTCATGATTGGGCTTGTTATTTCCTACGCATTGCTTGTTGCCTTTGTTCCAACGCATGTTAATACTTCACTTTTGAAACATATTAACTGGTCTGCGACACCCATTGCGCTTTCTGTAATCATCACATCGTTTGGTTATCACATCATAATTCCAAGCTTAACGACGTATATGAACCATGATAGGAAACATCTTGCGTGGACGATTTTAATAGGTAGCTTGATTCCTCTGATTTTTTATCTTATTTGGGAGTTTTTGGTTCTCGGAGTTGTTCCCTTAGAAGGAAAAGATGGATTGATGGCAGCGTGGAAGTTAGGGCTTTCTTCAACAGAGCCCCTATCCAAAATTATACCTAATAAATGGCTTGGGATTGGTGCTAAACTTTTTTCTTTCTTTGCAATTGTTACTTCATTTCTGGGTGTTTCTTTAAGTCTTTCAGATTTTTTAAGAGATGGATTTAAACTGAAAAAATCATGGGAAGGACGCCTCATTGCTGTTTTACTTACCTTTATACCTCCTGTAGCATTTGTGCTGTCTAGTGATAGAGGTTTTATCGTAGCTCTGCAATATGCTGGGATTTGCGTTGCTATTTTGTTAATATTTTTACCAGCTATGATGGCTATCAAGCTTAAAAAACCAAAATTTTATAAAACGATCTACGCGAAACTTTTGATTACCAGCGTTATAGTTTTTTCTCTTTTGGTGATCGGCATAAATATTTATGAAAGATTTTACACTTAAAAATTAGCTATCAACTGTATGACAGACTTTAACTTGGTAAGTGGGTATTCCCCTAAAGGAGATCAACCGCAGGCAATAAAGGAGCTTGTTAGGGGGATTGAATCTAAACAGAAATCTCAGGTTCTTCTAGGAATAACTGGCTCTGGAAAAACATTTACTATGGCAAATGTTATTTCTAAGGTAAAAAAACCATCGCTTATTTTAGCCCACAACAAAACACTAGCAGCTCAGCTCTATCAAGAATTTAAAACTTTTTTCCCTCAAAATGCCGTTGAGTATTTTGTTTCTTACTATGATTACTATCAGCCTGAAGCCTATATAGCTAGGACAGATACCTATATAGAGAAAGATTTGGCGATTAACGATCGTATCGATAAGATGAGACTTTCAGCAACAAGGTCTCTGTTAGAAAGAGATGATGTTATTATTATAGCATCAGTGTCTTGCATTTATGGTCTCGGTCTTCCTGAATATTTTGATCAAATGAAATTACTGCTTGAAGTTGGGCAAGAGTACAGGCGAGACGATATAATGATCCACTTAGTTGAGATGCATTACAAACGAAATGATATGGAGCTTGCTCGTGGTATTTTCAGGGTACGTGGAGATGTCATTGAGCTGGTACCCTCATACGAAGATGATATTGCCTACCGCATTGAGTTTTTCGGAGACGAGATAGAGCGCATCAGCAAAATAGATCCTTTAACAGGTCGAGTTTTTGATCGGTTGGAAAAACTAACGATTTTTCCAGGATCCCATCATGTTACACCAGAAGATGTTAGAGAAAAAGCTGTCGAAACAATTCGAGATGAGTTGCAAGAGAGATCTGAGTTTTTCGAAACACAAGAAAAGCTCTTAGAAAGACAAAGAATCTTAGAGAGAACAAAATACGATCTAGAAATGATGAAAGAGGTCGGTTTTTGTAAGGGGATAGAAAACTATTCAAGACATTTTAGTCCAAGGCTTCCAGGATCTGCGCCACCTTGTCTTTTGGATTATTTCCCAGACGATTTTTTAATTTTTATAGATGAGTCTCATCAAACATTGCCTCAGATCCGCGCTATGTATAATGGAGATCGTTCGCGAAAAACATCTCTTATAGACTTCGGCTTTAGGCTTCCATCTGCTTACGACAATAGACCTTTGAAGTTTGAGGAATTTTACAAAAAAATTCATCAAGTCGTTTACGTGTCAGCAACGCCAGGTCCATGGGAAGTTAGTGAAACAAGTGGCCAAGTTGTGAGACAAATTATTAGACCAACGGGACTTTTGGATCCTCTTATTGAGATAAGACCTGCAAAATATCAAGTTGATGATAGTTTAGAAGAAATTCGTATAGAGACAGCGAAAAATAGGCGAGTTTTGGTCACGACACTCACTAAAAAACTTTCTGAAGATTTAAGCAAATATCTCGAAGAGATTGGAGTTAAAGCTAAATATCTACATTCTGATATCGATACGTTAGAAAGAATGCAAATCATCAAATCTTTGAGAAAAGGAGAATTTGATGTTCTTGTGGGAATAAATCTTCTTAGAGAAGGATTAGATATTCCTGAAGTGTCTTTAGTTATTATTTTAGATGCAGATAAAGAAGGCTTTTTAAGGAGTGAGACATCTTTAATCCAAACCTGTGGGAGAGCTGCAAGAAATTCCTTTGGAAGAGTTATAATGTATGCCGATAAGGAAACAAAATCGATTTCAAACGCTGTTAAGATTATGAAAGAGCGTAGAAAAATCCAAGAGGAGTATAACACTAAGCATAACATTACTCCTCAAACTATTGTCAGAGAAGTTAATGAAGATTTAGCAGAAACGTTTTTTGGGGAGCCTGAGAAAAAGTTAAATAAAGCCAAAGAGAAACACGAAAAAATTGCTCTTGGTGCGACGGACCTTAAAAACAAAATAAAAGATACAGAGAAAAAAATGAAGGCTGCTGCAAAAGAGCTCCAATTTGAAGAGGCAGCGAAATATAGGGATCATTTAAAATATTTAAAAAACTTAGAAATGCTTCAAGATCATCCTATTTAAAGATTTTAAAAGGCTCAGACTATCCTGTTAAAAATAAGAGCCTTTTGCTCTACTTAAAAACAATCGATTTGATCCTAACTTTTTTACCTAAAAAGCAAAGTAAAACGGGGCATGGTTGCATAAAGCCCGACAAAAAGGTTTTAGTAGCTAATCTAGGGCATATAGGAGACGGTCTTTTTACAGTTGCTGCTACAAGCATCATTAAAGAAACATATCCAGCTGCTCAAGTAGATCTTCTTGTAGGATCTTGGAACAAAGAACTGTTATCAAAATACTCACATATCTCAAAGGTCCATTGCTATGACCATCCTTTTCAAAATAGGAAAAACATTTCGTTTTCAAAGAAATGTAAAATTGGAGTGGTATCTTTTATAAAATCCATAAAAGACATTAGAAAAGAGAGTTACGACGTAGCCATTGATCTTAGAGTACACTATCCGAATGCAATATTTTTACTCTTTTGCTCTAAGATTTCTATTCGAGCTGGATTTACAAGCGGAGGCTATAAAAAACTTTTAACCTTTCCTATGTTATGGGATTCGAGTCTTCATATGTTACAGTCATATCAGAAGTTATTACGCAATGTGTTTGATTGTAATCATTTGCAGCTTCCGCAGCTGTTTTTACCCAAGCTTAAAGAGCTCAACTCAACAGTTTTAGAAATGATAGCTTCTAATTATGTGGTGTGTCATCTTTTTTCAGGAGATAGGAGAAGGGATTTAAGTTTAGCATTTTGGGATAGCTTGGTACAGTCTTTGAAAAGTTTAGGTTTTAAAATAGTTTTCACTGGAACAACTCATAGCCTTTCCGATCAAGTGAGAGTTGATAAGATGGCAGCTAAGCACTCAGTATACAATCTATGCAATAAGTTAGAGTTTGTTGAGTTTATAGAAGTTATCCAGAGATCTAAATCGGTAGTATCTGTAGACACAGTAGCTGGGCACCTGGCTGCAATATTTAAAAAAGTAATCGTTTCTCTCTATACCACAGCATCGAATCCTGTAAATTGGAAACCAAGCGCTCAAAAACTGAAAATTTTTAAAGTCCAAAAAGATAATCAAACAACAGTCCAGGACCAAATAAAATCCTATTTGCTGGAACAAGAAAATAATAATTTTTGATAAAATATTTCGTTAATCAAAACCGCTTTTTAGGAAATTTTTTGATGAAGGTTGTGATTTTAGCTGGTGGGATGGGATCTCGGATACTAGAGAAAACAGAAACTATTCCGAAGCCCATGATTGAAGTGGCCGGTCGGCCAATGATTTATCATATCATGAAAAGCTATAACGATTTCGGGTATAATCATTTCATAGTAGCTCTTGGATATCTTCAAGAGGTTATCAAGTCATATTTTTTGAATTTTTCTGAGCTTAATCAAGATATTTCAGTCAATTTGAGACAAATGAAAACAAGCTTTTATGAAAAACCACTTCCGAACTGGCAAATCGATCTTATTGATACAGGGCTAAAAACACAAACTGGAGGAAGGCTTAAAAGACTAAAAAAACATCTTGGTAATTCAACATTTATGATGACCTATGGAGATGGTCTTAGCGATGTAAATATCACTAAGCTTCTTAAATTTCATAAAGCTCATAGTAAATTAGCCACTGTAACAGCTGTTCATCCACCATCTCGTTTTGGAGGACTAACGCTTAATGGAGAAAGGGTTGAAACTTTTTCTGAGAAACCTCAGAAAGGATGGATAAATGGAGGGTTTTTTATCTTAGAACCTGAGGTTCTAGATTACATTGATTCTGATGAGACAATGTGGGAAAAGGTACCTTTAGAAAATCTGGCTACAGCTGGAGAGCTTATGGCTTTCAAGCATGAAGGATTTTGGCATCCTATGGATACTATGAGAGATCACAGAGCCTTAGAAGAGCTCTGCCAAGGAGGAAAGCTTCCTTGGAGAGCAAAAGAAGATGAGTTATCGAAAATGAGGGGACTGCTATGAAAAACAATATTTTAGTAACTGGGGCAAATGGTTTTTTAGCAACCCATTTGATTGAAAGTCTTTTGAAAGAAGGCTCTTTTATTGTTTCTTTAATTTTAGATAAAAATTTTCTATCATCTTTTTATAAAAAAAATCTTCATAAAAAAACGCAAGTTATTGAAGGTTCAGTCTGTGACTTTGGTAAATTACAAAAGATATTAGCTGAATATGAAATAGATACCGTGTTTCACTTAGCTGCTGAGACTCAAGTTCAAAAAGCTATAGAAGATCCCTTTACAACTTTTGAATCGAACATTAGGGGAAGCTATACTCTTTTCGAAGCGTGTAGAAGAGCAATCCCAAAACGAATTGAAAAAATTATTGTTGCTTCAAGTGATAAAGCTTATGGATTTTCAGAAATTCTTCCATACCAAGAAACGTTTCCTTTGAAAGGTGTATATCCTTATGACGTTTCCAAATCTTGCATGGATTTGCTTGCAAACTCCTATTACAAAACCTACGACCTTCCGATATCTATTGTCCGCTCTGCAAATATTTATGGAAGCTGTGATTATCACTATGAAAGACTCATTCCAGGGACGATTAAAAGCCTTCTTAAAGGTGTTGCTCCGGAAATAAGAAGCGATGGTTCTCTTATGAGAAATTATATTTACGTAGATGACATCGTAGAAGGCTACATGGCGATCGCAAATCTTTTTTTAGAAAAAAAATTAGGTGGCGAAAGTTTTAATTTCGGAACGAGTCATTCATATACTGTACTAGAAGTTGTTAATCTTATAACAAAGCTAATGAACAGAACAAGTCTTAAACCCAAGGTGTTGAACTGTTCTCAAAAAGAAATTTTGGATCAAAAGGTATGTTATAAAAAAGCTATGAATGTTCTTGATTGGTCTGCAAACACTTCCTTTGTAGAAGGTCTTCGTAAGACAATAGCAGCCTATCAAGAAGAGCTGGATTGTGTAGCTATGAACTCATGAAGCAAAAAATTGTTATAACAGGTGCTAGCGGATTTTTAGGAAGAGCTGTTTTGAAGCTTCTTTCTCAAAATAAAGACGTTGAGATTCTAGCTATATCAAGACAAACTGAAGAAAAATCCCAGGAAAATGTTCATTTTGTATCTATAGACCTTAGAGATTTTGAAAACATAAACAAAGCTATCTGCAATTTTAATCCAGATGGTCTCATTCATCTAGCTTGGATGGGAGTATTTAACTCTAGCCATATGGATGAAAATCAATTTGAAAATGTTTCAATTCTTCAAAATCTTTTAGAATCCCTTTCTATGACATCTTGTCAGTATGTGGTAGGGCTCGGCTCTCAAGCTGAGTATGGTCAATATGAGATCCCGATAAAAGAAAGTTTCCAAGCAAACCCCAAAACTTGTTATGGAAAAGCAAAACTAAAAGCTTCGAATTTA
Organism: Chlamydiia bacterium; assembly: GCA_030427725.1. Lineage (GTDB taxonomy): Bacteria > Chlamydiota > Chlamydiia > Chlamydiales > JAUICV01. The sequence goes on from JAUICV010000002.1 coordinate 355,782, forward strand.
GTGTTGGATTTTTGTGAAGAGAAAGCTATTCGAGCTGTATGGCTTAGGCTTTTTGCTAGCTTTGGGCCAAATGATCATCCAAACTGGTTAATTTCTTATGTGATACGTTCATTTCTAATAAATGAAACACCAAAGTTAACAAGTGGTGATCAAAAATGTGATTATCTCTACGTGTACGATGCAGCTGAGGCAATCATACAATCTTGCTTTAGCCCAATACAAGGTATATACAACTTGGGATCTGGAACGGCTCAAAGTGTTAAAAACATCGTTAAAGCAATTTACAGTGAAATTAGACCAACATGTTCACTCGAATTTGGTCAAAAACATCTAAATCAAACGCCAAGGAAACTACTTCAAGCTGACATAACTAAGATTTCTCAAGGGCTAAAATGGAAACCAACATTTCAGCTTAAAGAAGCTTTGACAGAGACAATTGAGCGATATAAGGCATCTCAGCCCCAAAAGTAATTTGATTTTGATTAAGAAATTAAATCAGCAATATATCTAGCTTTCTTGAGCAAATTATGTAAAATCACAATAAATAATTTTATTAGTTGAAGAGCTATGGGTCGTTTTATGAAGCGTTTGAGCAAGGTCGTACAGATCATAATGTTTTTAACTACAATCTCTGCTTTTACAGATTTTAATAACCAGTTAACTCTTTCCCAGTTTGGGAAAAAAGTGAATAAAAATAAAAGCCTGCAAGTATCTAGTCGCTATGCTCTTGATCCCGTTAGTCAGGTTTTTAAAACGAATGATTTCCAAACGATCCAATTAAAATTTGGTCAGTATGGAACGGAAAGGTTGCCATGTCGCATTGGTTATTTTACTGTTAGTGAAAGTGCTTTTTCAAAAGGGAGAGTTCCTTTTGGATCAAGAGTTGAACTACCGAGCTATACCATAGCTGGTAATAAAGCTGCCAACATAGAGCCAAACGACTATCTTTTGCAAGTACAAGATCCAAACTTTGTAGTGTTTTCATTCAAACAAAACTTATTACGGAAAAAAATTTTTACTGATTTTACTATTTCAGATACGCAACAGGCATGTCAGATTGAGTACCCAGAAGATGGAGGTAAATCAGGGAGTATGATTAGTTATCATATTCCAGGTAGCGCTTATCATGATGTAGAATATCGTGACGTGACACCAGAACTTACCTTTGGTTCTGGTATTGTAACGTCTATGTTTGTTGATAACAAAAGGGTGGCTCTTCCAACATCTGGATCAAAGCTAACCTTAAAATCTGGGACTAAGTTTAAAATTCAGTTTCAAAACCCATCAAATTTACCTAGTCAGTCTCAGACATGGCTACTTTATGTGCAGTCAGAAAACACTTCAAAAAACCTAGTATTTGAGATGCATTTCTCTCTGACAAAAAATGAAAAAATTACAAACCTGAAATTGAAATCAAAAAGTGGGAGGTTTGATGGGTTTATAAGAGTTGCAGCTATTCAGTCCAGACTTCCGCCACCATTACCTAATGCGCTTAGATCTCAAGAAACTGATCAGTGGCAATTAGCAACGCAAATTCAATCTATGCCAGCTACACCTCTTTCAATGTTTTTACTTTGGCCATATCAGTGGACTAAGGATGTCGGACAACAAATTCAATGGAATCAAGAACGGAATATAAACCTTTCGTCTTGTACAACAAGTTCACTTCTGTTGCCACTGCTTGCTCGTTCCAATTTTGAATTGGCTAGTTGTTGGTTTGATCAACTCATAGATCGTCAAAATAAGGGGAAGGTAGTGTTCGATGAAGCGACTAACTCATTTGTGACTCTTATGAATATGCTTGTAGCAAACTACTATGATGCGGATATCTTGAAGTTTCAAAAGGGATTGGCTAATCCTGCGTCTTCTCCAATTATGAGTTACTCGTCTTTAGAAAAGGCTATGGAAAAGCTCTTTGATAGATTTAGATCAGAAATTCCAATCTCTCTTGAGCTTAAATTTAATGATGATGGAACCTATTCATTTGAAGTGTCTTCTATGGATATCGTTTCAACACAACCAGCGGGATCTGAGAAAAAAGTGCTTTTTTGTCTCCCGGGATATAAGGCTTTGACAGGAGGATATCTTTACAAAGGGAGATCAGCGAATAGAGACCCTATCAAGGGCGATATCATTTTTGCTCAAGGAGATACTTCAAGTGTTCCTGGAGATCAACAGATTACTTTTGTAGTAAATGGTGTGCCTTCATGGTCAGGAAGGTTTTTGCCAGATGATTTATGGAATAGAATTTCAGGTCTAGATCAAGAAAGTTTGCAAATTCAGTTAAATCGGCTATTGTCGCAGCCACTGCCAGGAATCAAATCAGGCGTCTACGATCAGGGGAAAGTTCTTTTCCAAATTGCAATGAGTGCCAAATATGCAACATATGTGCTTTTGGCTCAGAATGGCAAACTGCCTCCTTATTCAAAATCATTAAAAGTTCCCCAAAGTATTAAAGATCAGTTGAATCCGCTGCTTAATTATATAAAACAAGTTTTAGATGCTTGGCTTATCACAAAAACATACGAAAAAAAGAAACTTTCAAACTTTTTTGTTGGTGATGAGCTCGGGAAAGGGATTGTAGCTGTAACTGGAACAAAATCTGACACTGGGGGGCTTTTAGACGATGGGAACGCAGTCTATACAGGGCATAATAGGCAATATGGATATTTTTTAGGATCTGCAGCAATTGTTGCAGAGCTTGATAATTTGTTTATGAATCCTTCTTGGATAGCGACAAAGCAATCTAATGGAATAGTTAAGGTTTTAAGAAAGCAGTTTGTAGATATGCTTTGGAGAGATTATGCGAACCCTTCAATAAATGATGCGGATGATATGCCATTTAATCGGTATGGGAATGCTTGGGAGGGTATAAGTTCCTCAAAAGGAATGCCTCCAACAGGAGCTTATCCATCTCGAAATAACGAAAGTATTTCTGAAGATTTCAATGGGTATTATGCTACATGGCTTTATGCTAGAGCTATCTTAAATTCATCGCTTTCATCTGCGAATACAAAAGGCTTTCGCAGTTTTGAGAGGTATTCCAAAGCCAATATGGATATGATAGCTAAAGCGGCTCGAGCATTGTTTTATAATAATGGAAACTGGGTCTATAAAAATGAAGCATTTAATTTTAATAAGACAACAGGTATTCAGTGGGATAATAAAGTAGATAGTGCTACGAATTTAATATTAGGTTCACCCCCTTGTAGATTTTCTGAAGAGGGCTGTCTTTACTCTAAATACCGCTTTGATGTGTTTTGTGAGGATTTAGTCAATACATACCAGGGTGATTGTAAATGTAGCTCAGGTGGGTGCGGTTGCCAGTAGGAATTAAATGATAAAGCAAATTAGCTTTCAGGTACTAGCTTTTATAGCGATTTGGTCAGCAAGTTGTTTTGCTAAGCCTGGAGATTATATTCCAGTGACATCAGGAGTCTCTGTTGGCGTTAGAGGTTCATGGATGAAGTGGAAGGCTGAAAATAACTTTTCAGGTTACTTTGTTGGACCTTCCGCTACAGTGGATTTTAGAAAGCCTAATTTTATATATGGCGGAGGTCGTTTTTTTCTAACTTATGGTGATCTTGGTAGCTCAAACTGTTTTGGTAGAAGGTCTCAATTTTTGAATTTAGAAGGGCGATTTGGATATAGTTTTGGAAAAAATTTTATTTTTACGCCCTACACAGGTCTTGGTTATATTAACACCGAAATGACACTTAAAGGACAGGGGGGACTCTGTCATAAAAAAGCTTTTACAAATATCTATGTTCCTGTGGGAGCGGTAATAACCTATCATTTTTCTGATAGGTTAAGTTTTGGAGTTGATTATGAGTACATGCCAGCAATAGATTCATATGCAAGAGAAGCGGATTTTAAAAGTGTAAGGTGGAATTTAGGAGACAAAGGATCTCACAACGTGGAGCTTCCGTTGCAATTTATGTTTCCAAATCCTAGGTTTAAAAAAGTCCAGTATAGGATTACTCCTTTTTTTAGGACGTACACTTATGGAAGAGGAGAGATTAGTTGTACAACAAGTGATAGCGCAACGATTTCATCTCAATGGGCTTATGAAGTGGGTTTGAAATATGACGTGGTATTTTTTTAAGAGGAGTCAATGAGAAATAAAATACTTTCCAAGCTCCTTTTAATGGTACTTCCTGTGCTAGCGGTTGCTTCAAAGCCTGCTGAAGACAAAGCATTACTCCCTTTCCGAATAAATGTTGCACCACAGGTAGCAAGGCTAAAATTTCACATCAATGATTTCGCAAACTTTCGGGGAGTAACTAGCGGAGCTTCTGCTCTTTTTGATTACAGAAAAGCTTTCGATTTTTATGGTGGTGTCGCAGCTGAATGGATGATGGGGTCAATTGATGCAAGAAATTCAATGAGTAGATCAATTCACGATTTCGATTCCCAAATTCGAATTGGATATACATTATCAATATGGAGATTTCCAACCTTAACTTTAACGCCCTACTCAGGCATGGGTTTTGAATATATCTCTCAACATTTAAGATCAGATCCTGCTATAAGTTCTTTGCAGTATCGTTATTATCACTATTATATTCCTGTTGGAATGATTATAAATTTTAATGTCTTAGAGTATTTTAATTTTGGGATAGCAGGTCAGTGGAGACCTGACATAAATGCTAGATTGAAGACATCGCTTTTAAACGGGCTTCAGTTTAGACTCAAAAGACAAGCTGGGTATATTGTTGAGCTGCCATTTCAGTTTCTTATCAAGTGTAGAAACAACATGAAAGGTGAGATCAGTTTTATTCCTTATCTAAAGCGTGAAGTAGATGGGGAATTAAATGCTCAGTTGCCATCGAGGGCATATCTAAACCTTCCAGAACAAAGTTATAAATTCTGGGGCCTTCGTTTAGCATTAGGCCTTCGTTTTTAGCTTTTTCTAGTTGTTAAACTATATCTTTTGTATCTTCATTCCATTTTTATACTGAATGATAGTTATGGAACTTAAATCTTTTTGTCGAGATGTTAGACTCTCTATTTTAGATCAAATATTTAGATCAAAAAAGTCTCATATAGGTTCTTGCTTTTCTTGTGTTGAAATCTTAGCGGTTCTATATCAAAAAGTTTTAAATATAAGTGAAGATTCAGCACATTTACCTCTTAGAGATCGTTTTATTTTAAGTAAAGGGCATGCGGCGCTTGCTTATTACGCAACCCTTTTTCAGTTGGGTTATATTTCAAAACAAGAACTGGAGAGTTTTTCTGTTAAAGGCTCTTATTTTATCGAGCATCCGAACGCAAAAATTCGAGGGATAGAGTTTTCTTCAGGATCTTTAGGATTGGGGCTTTCTGTAGGAACTGGAATGGCTCTTGTATCAAAAAGAGAAGCGTTGTCTTGTAGGGTCTTTGTTTTAGTAAGCGACGGGGAGCTTCAAGAAGGCTCAACTTGGGAAGCGATGATGTTTGCTTCTCAACACAGACTTAATAACCTAACGGTGATTGTGGATTATAATAAGCTTCAGGCTTTAGGGGAGGTTGATTCAATCTGCTCGTTTGGTTCACTCAAAGATAAACTTAAGGCGTTTGGGTTTTGCGTGTTAGAAGTTAATGGGCACAATACTTTTGAACTGGAAACGGCACTTAAAATATCATCAGATGAGCCAAAAGCTATCATAGCAAATACTCATAAAGGCTATGGAGTTTCTTTTATGAAAGACTCTTTAATGTGGCATTATAAAAACCCAAACGCAGAAGAATATCTACTAGCAAAAGAGGAGCTAGTTTACCAGGAATGAGAAAAGCTTTTGTGAATCAACTGATTGAAATGGCGAAAGATGATCCAAGCGTTTGGTTTCTTACTGCAGACCTCGGATATTCTTTTTTGGAACGTTTTGAACATAGCTTCCCTAAGCGGTTTGTAAATGTTGGTGTTGCTGAGCAAAATTTAATAGGGATAGCAACAGGTCTTGCCCTTTCAGGAAAAAAAGTTTTTGTTTATTCAATCATCAATTTTTTGGTTCTAAGAGCATTTGATCAGATTAGAAATGGTATTAATTATCATAATCTTGATGTTACCTTGGTGGGAGTTGGCGAAGGCTTTTCTTATGGATCAGCAGGATATTCTCATCATGGGGTTGAAGATCTAAATCTTATTGCAAGTCTTGAAAATTTCCAGATATATACGCCAGGTAGTGTCGAAGAAATCCCATATATTATGGAGAAAATCCAAGTAAATAAACGGCCAAAATATTTAAGACTAGGTAAGCATAAAAAAAGTCTTAATTTAGAAGTGACTCAAGATCTTCAAATACTAAAAAATGGCAATGGAATTTTAATTATCGGATATGGAGGGTTAATTGATCAAAAATTCGTCAATGAATTCACAGCTTTTGATCGAGTGAAAATTCTAAGATTAAATACTGTTAAACCTTTACCTATAACGCTGATCAAAAAGGAAGCTAGTGGCTATAACGAGATAATAATCCTTGAAGAACATGCTAAGTCTTTAATTAGCTTTGAAATAGAAGAAATTTTGAAAACCGACAATTTATCAGCAAAGGTTCATAAAATTTCTGTAAAAAAACCGATAGTTCATACAGCAGGAACAGTAGATGATTTGAGAGAGCTTTCAGGAATTTCAGATCAAATGGTTATAAAGACAGTTAAAGAAATTCAACAGAGGTTTAAGTTATCCATATGTCAATAAGCTTTTGTATCCCAACATATAATAGAGTTCATTTACTTAAGCAAACCCTAGACAGTGTTATCTCTCAGATAGATGGGGAGTTAGAACAAATTGTAATATCTGATAATTGTTCAAGCGACTCAACAAAATCCTTAGTAGAGAGCTATCAAAAAAAATATCCTTTTATCACCTATCATAGGTGGGGCGCAGTTGTTGAGGCTGGTCAAAACCTTTTAAAAAGTGTTGAGTTGGCAGAAAAGGACTTTTGTTGGCTCCTAACAGATGACGATATTATCGAATCAGGAGGTGTTAAAAAAGTTAAAAAGGCTTTAACAACTTTTCCAGATCTTTCTGGACTAAGTGTAGGCATTAAAGGATACGATCTTTATCTACAAAATGAAAAAATCATTCGGTTTCAACATTCTATTCAAAAATTCCATATCTTTAGCGATAAAACAGAATGTTTAAAAAACTTAGGAGCTTGGCTCGGTTTTTGGTCGGCACAAATTGTAAGAAAAAGTTATTGGGAGGAAGTAAAAAAGGATTCAAATCATCTAAAATACCTGGGATATCATCACCTTTATCTTCTTTCTCATGTAATTTGTGTGCATTCAAGGTGGGCTTTTTTACCAGATCCCATTATTGGATATAGAGCTGGAAACGAAACCTTCTCAGTTGAGCATGGACTTCTTAAAAGATTTGAAATTGATGCAACAACATACTATGAAATCTACTCGCAGATTTTTGGAAAAAGATCAAAAATAACTAAGAAGGTTTGCGAAGATGTCATTAAGTATTATCTTTTTTGGCAGCTTGTAAGCGTAAAATGTCAAAAAACAAAAAGCTCAACTCTTTTTAGAATTCTCAGATGTGTTTTTCCAAATTTTTACAGGCAAAGATTTTTTTGGACTCATTTTCTGACACTGATACTCCTTCCCAAAGCATTAGTCCTCTTAATAAGAAAGGTTTATCGTCTATTTTTTAAAGAAAAACTTGGCTTAAAATAATGCTAAACTCTAGGAGTAAAAGATTTTTCCTGGGAGTTTTTGCTAGTGGAATCTCTAGAGTCTTGATTACCATTATGCAGCTGCTAATTACAGCAGCTGTAACTAGACATCTTTTTGGGAAAGACCTAGGACACTGGATGCTTATTTCTCAAAGTATAACACTTCTTACTGTTTTAGATTTGGGGCTTGGTGGAGGAGGCTTACGGAATCAGCTAGTTTGTTTTAAGAATGACATGGAGCAAAATAGATTTTTTACGGCAAGTTTTTGTTTGGCTCTTTGGACCCTTCTTCCCGTAGTAACTATCCTAACTCTTCTTGGGTTATATCGAGGGGAATATACGATTTATTTTCCATTAGCTATGTTAGTTTTAAGACTTCCCTTTTCGTATTATATTAGTGGTTTTTTTGCGTTTGAACAAATTCATTACAAAGCCTTATTTGAGCTATTGGAAATAGCAATCTTTACTATATCCGTTATCACGTTGTTTTTTTTAAAAACATCTGTAGTGGCTTTATACTTAATCTCATATGGTTTTTTTTTAGCAGCAGCGGCAGTTTCTTTTTTTTCATTTTATAAGATAAGAAATTGGAAGTTTTTAGCTATTAGCCCAAAGAAATCATATCAAATTGTTAGGCCTTACTTGAAAGTGACTCTTCAATTTTGGTTGATGAATCTATTTTCTATGGGGCTTTTAGCTTTGTCTCCATTTATCGTTGGCTTTGTTTTAGGGTTAGATAAAGCCGGTCAGTTCTGTTTATTCTATAGGCTATTTTCAATCCTGATTGGGATTCATTTTTTAGTATTAAATTCTCTTTGGTCCAGCTATTCAAATGCGCATGTAGATCAAGATTTTAACTGGATTACGAGATCCTTTAAAAAAAGCGTTGTATTTACAGTTTTAGTCTTTTCTGTTTCAGGAGTTCTTTTAACGTTCTTTCACAAGAATCTATTTAGTTTTTGGACAGCTCAAACAATCTCAAATGTTCCTTTAGCTATTTCTATTTCTGTAGCTTTATTGATCTATGGGCTTATCAATACATTTGCCGCGTTATTGAACGCCTTGAATATTGTGAAACATCAACTAATATGGACGATTGTTGGAGCTATTTTAAATGTAATTCTAGGAACGATCTTTGGGACGTTTTGGGGAGAATCGGGAGTAATAATCGGCTTCTTTATAGCTATGATTCCTCTATTTTTTTCTAATATTTGGGGGCTTAGAGGTTATATCACTTGTAATACAGTGAAGAATTTGTGCTGAAATTAATGTTTTTTTAATTAGATTCATGCGACTTTTAAGGGAAATATTCGTGATTCAAGTCCGTTAAAAAAAATTATGGAGGGGGTCTTTGACTAAAAATATTCTATACGGTGTCGTATTTTTTTTGACTAAATTTAGCCTTTTATCGAGTTGTCTCAATACTGTCATTCCGCTAGGTGGTGATAGATTTGGAGATAAATTTATGGTGCTTCTTAGCTGTATTTCTTTAGAAGCACAGTATAACATCAAAATAAAAGCTTTTCGGAACTATTTTGATGAAATAATTGTTAACAATTTAAATTTAGAAGAAATAGATGTGTCAAGAAAGTATTTGCCATTAAAGAATTTCAAAAAATGGAAATTGGATGGATTTAAAGGGATTCGTGGATATGGAAAATCTTTGCAAGCTTTAAAAATAAACCTAGAAATGAATAAAAATTGTCGATGTAGGAAAGAGAATACTTCTATTCTGAAGTTCGGTCTAGCGATTCCAAAAGTTTTCTCACCCGGAGAAAGGCAAAACAGTTCTTCTTGTACTTTTCTAAATGGGCCAATTTTAGGGGATGATTTAAAAAAAAAATTTAGTTTTTTATATAACCTAGTTTCTGCAGATGAGAACCTAAGTTCAGTGATTTCTATTGGTGTTCACTATAGAGAAGGTGGAACTTATGATGATGATGATACTAGGAGAAGGGCTACTTCAAAATTTAAACCGATCACATATTACCAAGAAAACATATTACAAATTTTGAATTTAATTAGAATAGATCTTCCTGTAACAATTCAATTTTTCTCAGATTCGATAAAAACTGATTTTATGGATGAAATAATGGAAGAAGTGTTGCTACGTGACAAGCATGATATTAGCTATTCATACTGTAGTGATTTGGAAAGGCCTCTAGAAGATCTCTCAAAAATGTCTAAGTTGGATTTTTTGGTTAGGGCGGGCTCTTATTTTGCATGTGCGGCTGAAGTTATTGGTGAATATTCTGCAGTATCAGCATGGGATGAAAACTACAAATATTTTTACTACAACCCAGATCGAATAAATAAAGTTTTCTCTCGGGTACAAAAGGCTATACAATGTGAATCCAATTTAACGATCCCTAGTGAAATAGAGTGAAAGTGTTTCCAAAATGAAAACTAAGCTTGTTAGACCATGAGATTTCTTAGCCTAAAAAATCGTGAATCACATTCGGTTTATGTTTTATCATCATGATCAGAAATAAAGTGCTGGTTATTAAGCTAGGAGCTTTGGGGGATGTAGCCCTTACAATGCTAACAGCCAAAAATATACTGACAAAAAGAGGATGTCATATCACATGGCTTACAGGATCCTTGTCTTCAAAGCTTGTTAGTTTATCCTCAGATGTCGATGAAGTAATCGGTATTAATTATAAAAAACTCTTAGAAGGAAATTTTCTTCAAAAAACGTTAGAGCTTCTCCGAACTTGGAAGCTACTATGGAATAAATCTTTTGATTCAATTTATCTGTTACATAAAGACCCTAGATACAAACTTTTAACTATTTTTAGTAAGAAAAAGTCATTACATTCTTTTTCTAGAAGAGATCTTTTCCCGTTAGGAGATTGTTTTCATGCAGAGCAGTACGCGAACGTCTGTAAAGCAACTTTTCAGTATGAAAATTGTTTGCCTGTTTTGAAGTCGTTTCATAGAGAAAAGAAAAATAATATTATCTTGCTCAGTCCTGGTGGAAAGATAACCTCTGATGGGAAATCAAATAGAATCTGGCCCATAAACAACTATGTTTTATTAGCAGAAAAATTCTTAGCTCTAGGCTTTGAGGTCTGTCTTATTGGTGATGATACTCAAAAATATCTAGAAGAAAGTTTTGATCACTTAAATATTCAATCAATGTTAGGCCGAACAAATATAAAGGAGTTATTAAGCCTTTTAGGAAAAGCTAAATGTCTTATAACGCATGATAGCGGAGTCTTTCACATAGCTAGACTTGTTGACTGTCCTAGAGTTTGCATATTTGGACCGACTAATCCACTAAATTTTTCAAGTAAGCGGTTTTCAAAAGAGCTTGCTATTAGCGCTGTAAAAGAGTTCGGTTGTCGTCCTTGCTATCGAGGAAAAAAATATGCAACCTGCTCGCATAAAGAATGCTTAGAATCTATTCCTTCTGATATGGTTTTTCAAAAGGTTCAAAAGTTTTTAGACGGTATATAGTAGAACTTCTTTATATGAAAACAGCCCTTATACATGATTGGATCTATTCAATTTCCGGAGCAGAAAAGGTTTTAGAAAGTATTTATGAGCTATACCCTTCTGATATTTACACCTTAATAAAAAATCAAAATCTATCTAATAGTACAACCTTACCGCTTCAAGAAATAAAGACATCTTTTATCCAAAAACTTCCTTTCTCCAAAAATCATTACCCCTATTTTTTGCCACTTTATCCAAAAGCTATTTCTTCATTTGATCTTTCTAAGTATGATTTGTTGATTTCATCTTCCTCCTGCGCTGCAAAAGGAATAAAAAAAAGAACCGATCAGCTTCATATTTGTTATTGTCATACTCCAATGAGATTTTTGTGGGATCTCTATGAAGACTACCTAAGGGTGTATCGCTTAGACAAAGGGATCAAGAATTTTTTGGTTAAAAGGCTGTTTTCAAATTTAAGAAAATGGGATGTAAAAACTTCAAGATCTGTTGATTATTTTATAGCTAACTCTCACCACACAGCTTCTAGGATAAAAAGAGCTTATCAAAGAGACTCTGTTGTTATTTATCCCCCTGTAGATGTTGATTTTTTTATAAAGGGAAATGCAATCAAAGAAGATTATTTTGTTACAGCAGCAAGATTTGTTCCGTATAAGAAAATTGACCTCATCATAAAGACATTTAATCAAATGCCGGATAAAAAACTTATTGTATTAGGACAAGGACCTCTAGATAAAAAATTACGATCGCTTGTTAAGTCAGATAATATCAAAATTTTGGGTTACGTTGGCGATGAAGCTCTTAAGACAATTGTTTCAAAAGCCAGAGCTTTTATCTATATGGCACATGAAGATTTTGGGATTTTACCCGTTGAAGCGCAAGCTTGTGGAACTCCTATTATAGCTTATGGGAAAGGAGGGCTTTTGGAGACAACTCTTGAGGGTGTCACCTCTATTTTGTTTAAGCAACAAGCAGAAAAAGATCTTTTAGAAGCTGTAAAGGAATTTGAAGATCTAGAATCACAGTTTGATCCGAGTGTGATTAAAGAATTTTCAAAACAATTTTCTAAGGCTCGATTTAATGAAGAGTTTGGTAAACTCATCGAGAAATGCAAAAAAGAAGGAACTGGTAGTATATGTACATAATAGGGCTCTCTGGGGGAAGTGGGACAAGACTTTGGCCATACTCTCATAAAGAAAAACCAAAACAGTTTATTAAGCTTCCGAGTGGGAAAACAGTTCTTACGAATTCTTTTGGAATCTATGAAGGCCTTTCAAGGTTAGAGAATTATTTTATAGTGACTTCGCAAAAGTATCAGCCTCAAGTTTGTGAAAGTATTAAGCAAATATCGCCTCTCCTAGAAAATCAAGTATTAGTTGAGCCTGATAGCAAGAGTACCCTTCCTGCTTTAGCTTATGCAATAAGACATCTACTTGTTACAAAGAAAGCAAAAAAATCTGACGTAATTTTGGTAGCTCCTACAGATCATATTTTTTCAAATGGTAAGTATTTAAGACAATGTATTCAAAAAGCTGAGCTTTTTGCAGAAGATGGAAAAATTGTAAGTTTTGGAGTTTCTCCACAAAAAGCAGATTCTGGATTTGGTTATATTCGTAGAGCTAACGAACTTGAAAAAGATTTTTTTACTGTTGATTCCTTTATTGAAAAGCCAGAATTACCACTAGCAGAAAAATTTGTTAAAAATGAGGATTGGTTATGGAACACTGGGCTCTATCTTTTTAGCATTGAGACATTTTTAGATGAAGTGCAGAAAAATGCTCCGGAAATTGCTCACTTTATGAAAGTAGAAAGCCATCACGAAGATTATGTTTTTCGAGCGTTGTCACCTATTTCCATTGATACTGGTCTTATCGAAAAATGTGTCGGTATGGTTACCTGCAAACTTTCAGATACGGCATGGACGGACATCGGAAGTTGGGAAAGTCTCTATGAGATCTTTGATAAAGACTCTCGCGGAAATGTTAAGGAAGGTCCTGTTGAGATAAGAGATAGCTGCAATAACTTAATCATTGCTGAGGATAAACCAATTACAGTTCTTGGTTTAGACGATCTTATTGTAGTTGACGCTCCTGAAACGATTTTTATAGCAAAAAGGGAAAATGCTGGAGATCTTCAAAAGCTTATTGATGAGCTGAAAACAAGAAAAACTCACTCTGACGAGGCTGTTGAGAAGACCTGATTTTTGATTGGTTTGCTTAGACCGAAATAACATAGGGACCAATAAAGAGCCATGACTGGAATAAAAATCAAGGCGCCGTCCGAAAGACTAATAAAATGGTAAAGCAAAAGTCCAAAAGCAGCTCTTTTCTGTAGAGGATTTTCATAAATGTTAGGCTTTAACATTAAATAAATTGGGTAAAGTAGGCCTAGGTAAAATGATATGAGTCCTATTAATCCAAAGCTTCTATAGATACCCAAGAAGGTAATTTCATGAATTCCTTCAAAGGGCTTGTCTCCCAAGATACTGAGACTTTTCAGAACTTCAAACTGATCAATCCTATTTCCTAGCGTTTTGTCTAAGAAAAAGTTCAGTTTGAATTTCATGCTTATGGTTAGAACCAAAATAAAGCCAATCACAAGTAAAAAAGGTATGAGGTTTTTTCCTATCGATTGCCTTTTTTCTTTAGAGAACAACTCAAAAAACAGAGCCGCTAGAGCTCCAATCCATACCGTTCTTGAAAGAGTCATAATCAATGAAAGGATAACCACTATTTTTTTTAGAGGAGATTTTTCAAGTTTATGAAAAAGAGGGTAGAGCATTAGAAGACAAACCCCAAAAAGATTTCCATTATTGTAAGTTGAAATAAGCTTAAAAAACCTTCCACGATCGATGCATTTGGTTGTTTCTAACGTGTTAACATCGTGATAATTAACTGTTAAAAATGGGATTTCAAGAAATTTACCGGTGAGCATTTTATAGAAAAACAAAAAGATCCCAAAGGCGGAAAGAAAAAAAACTCCATGTTTAATCCATTTTTGTACTATTTGAAGTGTTCTATTAGAGATTGCTTGAGGTAAGGCGAAGAATACTATTAAAGGGAAAATATAAAAATGTAAGATGAGGGAGGTTAAGACCCCTGAACTTTCAAAACTATTCATACAGATAGAAAAAGCTGAAGCTGCTTGGAAAAAAAATAAAACAAGGCCGCATTTTAAAAGAGAAGAATTCTGAAAAGAAAACTTTTTTAAAGCCAAAAACAAGGAGAACAAGAGAGCTAGGCTATAGCCAATTGTCACAGGATTTTCAGAGAGCTTTATGCCGCCTTTTGGAAAAATAAAGATAAATAAACACAAAAGAAATAAAGCAACAAATCTTAACTTTGGGACCTTAAAAAAGGGCTTCATTTATTAATATGCTTAGACAGCTTAGAGAGCAGTTGAGTCATCTTTATGGGCTCTTTGGATCCGAAGACCTTAGCTAATTTTTCATCGGGAACAATGAGCTTTTTATCGTTAGGATCTTGAAGATTATGTTTTTTTATATAATCCCAGGTTTTTTTGACGACCTCGGGTCTCGAAAGTTCTTTTGCTTCAACAATCTCAGATAACTCATTACTCAAGGGAAGAGGTTTTTGTGTAGGAGCTTTCCTTGTTTTCTTCGTTGTTGTTTTTTTTGTTGATTTGGATGACCCCTTAGCTGGTTTTTTTTTGCGCTCAGGTGCTTTTGTTCGAGGATGCCCTTCATATTTTTCTAAGACTTGGTCGATAGAGTTTCCTATTACGTCGCAATCTGGATAGGTTGTACAAGCAAAAAAAGTTTTGCCAAAACGAGATTTTTTCATAGAAAGCTTTCCTGGACAACCAACAGCTGGGCAATCCGGCATCTCTTCAGGTAACGCCTCGCCTTTTTTAGGGACGTTGACAATTCCACGACATTTTGGATAGGCTTTACAACCTAAAAATGTCCCGAATCTTCCGTGGCGAATGATCATTTCTCCGCCACATTTGGGGCAGGGTTGATCCCAATCGAAATTTTCAGCGTAATCGCTTTTATCAAAATTAAAAGCCTCCATCGAAGAGGTGTAGTCACACTCAGGATAGTTTGAGCAGCCATAGAAATATTTGTTTTTAGACCATACCTTGTTTAAAACATGGCCACATTTAGGACATTTATGCTCAGTGGGGATTTTGGGGACAAAGGCTTCTTTTTCTGCAAGCTCGACAAGCGGTATAAAATCCTTCCAGAAACTTTTAAGATAGTCTTTCCAATCGATGTTATTTTCAGCGATTTTATCGAGATCATCTTCCATCTTTGCTGTAAAATCAATGTTCATGATCATCTGAAAATTATCTACGAGCATCTGACAAGCAACAACACCGAGTTCGGTAGGTTTTAGGTACATCTTTTCCTTTGTTGTGTACTCTCTACCTTGAATTTTGTTCATAATTGACGCATAAGTGGACGGTCTTCCGATTCCGGAGCTTTCGAGAGCTTTAACAAGTGTTGCTTCGCTATATCTAGCAGGGGGTCTTGTAAAACTTTGTTTAGGTGTGACTTTAGAAAGATCTAACGCTTCGCCTTCTTTAAGAGGAGGCAGTAGCCCTTCTTGATCGGTTTGCTGCTCTTGGTCTTGGTCTTTCATTTCCTGGTAGAGAACTAAAAAACCTTGGAACTTAATTATAGATCCAGTGCTTCTAAGCATAATACTTTGGCTAGCTTCTATGTCGCATGTTACTGTGTCATAAATAGCAGGATTCATTTGAGATGCTAAAAATCTTCGCCAGATCAGTAAGTAAAGTTTGTGCTCATCAATTCCTAAAAAGGATTTTATTTTTTCTGGATCATGATTTAGGTTTGTAGGTCTGATACATTCGTGAGCGTCTTGAGCTCCAGATTTTGTTTTATAAATCTTAGGAGCTTCTGGCAGAAATTTTTTCCCATATCTTGATTGGATGTAACTACGGCCAGATGAAATTGCCTCAGGAGCTGCTCTAACTGAGTCTGTTCTCATATAGGTAATTAGACCTTCAGTTCCCATCTCACCTAAGTCTACACCTTCATAGAGACTTTGAGCGGCCCTCATAGTTCGGGTTGCTGAAAATCCATAGTGCCTACTAGCTTCTTGTTGAAGAGTTGAAGTAATAAAAGGAGGAACGGGGTAGCGTTTCTTTTCTTTGGCTTCTAGACTTTTGACAAGGAAGGTAGACTCATTAAGTCTTTCAGTAATTTTTTCTGCAGTTTCTTGATCAGGAATAGTTGTGGTATTTTCTTTAGTCGATTCCTTTTCGACCTTTTTCCCATCAACAGAATATACGTAAGATTCAAAGGAAGCTTTATTATCTGTCTCAAAAAGAGCTCCAATTTGCCAGTACTCTATGGGGATAAAAGCTTCGATCTCCCGTTCTCGATCTACAACAAGTTTTAGAGCAACGGATTGAACTCTTCCAGCTGATAAAAATCCATCACGACCTCTTTGGATTCTTCTTTGCAAAATAGGAGAAATTTTATATCCAACAATCCTATCAAGCAATCGACGTGCTTGCTGAGCATTGACTAGAGATGTGTCTATTTCTCTAGGCTGACTAACAGCAGAAAGGACGGCATCTTTTGTAATCTCATTAAAAGTGATTCTTTGTGTTGCAACGCCCTTTGGTAAAATGGAAGCTATATGCCATGCAATAGCCTCTCCTTCTCTATCGGGGTCAGGAGCTAAATAGACAGTGTCAACTTTTTTAGCTGAAGCCTTTAGATTCTTTACAACTTCTTTTTTATCAGGAAGAACGCTGTAAGTTGGTTCAAAATCGTTCTCTACATCAATCCCAAAGCCTTTCTTGGGGAGATCAATAATATGTCCAACAGAAGATTCAACAATAAAATCCTTGGGCAAAAACTTTTTTAATGTTTTTACCTTAGTTGGGGACTCTACGATAACTAACTTTTTCTTCATGGAAACTTAGACCTTATCTCCTCTCGTTTAAAGAAAGGTTGCTTGCGTCCTGAGGATGCATATAACTAAAATTTAGTGCAATAATACTTCTATTGGAACTTTATGTAAAAGGTCAAATTGGGTTAGCCTTTGAGATTTTAGAAAAATATAAAAAATGTTTTTACTTCTCCATTGGAGCTCGATTACTTTTTTGAGGTTAGGGCAGTTATGAAAATAAAATGCTTATTATTGGTTTTTTTAAGCCCGATCATGTGTTTAGCACAGGTGTTGTTGGGAGTTGATGAATTTTTTTCTAAAGGGCATTACAAAAAAATTTTAGATAAGAACATAGCTCTTTTAACGAACCAAACAGGGGTTGATAGTCATTCGAAGCCAACTGCTGATTTAATTCGAGATCATAAACTTAAACTTAAAGCATTTTTTAGTCCTGAGCATGGAATTACGGGATCGTTTAAGGCTGGAGAGAAGGTAAAAAATAGTAAGGACAGTGTAGGTATACCTGTATATAGCCTTCATGGGGAGACAAGAAGGCCTACAAAAGAGATGTTAAAAGATATTGATGTGATTATCTACGACATTCAAGATATTGGTATTAGATCATACACCTATGCAACGACACTTTTTTATGTCATGGAAGAGGCTTCGAAAAATAATATTTCTATTATTGTTTTAGATAGGCCCAATCCAATTAACGGCATTATTGTCGATGGTCCGATGCTAGAACCAAAGTGGCAATCATTTCTTGGCCATATCAATATTCCATACTGTCACGGGATGACCATAGGGGAATTGGCAGAACTTTTTAATAAGGAATATAAGGTTAATTGTAGCCTTCAAGTTATTCCAATGAATGGTTGGAAAAGATCGATGTCTTATTCAGATACAGGACTTAGATGGATCCCACCGAGTCCTCATATTCCAGAACCTGACACACCTTATTTTTACGCTTCAACTGGGATATTAGGAGAGATTGAAGTGGCTAATATAGGAATTGGATACACTCTTCCATTTAAAGTTGTTGGTGCCGAGTGGATCGATGCTGAAAAATTTTCAGGCGCGTTGAACCATTTGAAATTGCCGGGCGTTCACTTTGCCCCGTTTCATTATAAACCATTCTATGGGTCTTATAAGGGAAAAGATTGTCATGGTGTTCTAATCATTGTCGATGATCCACTCAAATACAAACCACTAAATGTTCAATATGCAATTCTAGGGATTTTAAAAAGCCTGTACCCAGATATTATTAAAGCAAAAATTGATGCTATGAAGCCTCAAAAAAAGCAGATGTTTTGCAAAGCCTGCGGAGGTGATGGTATTATCTCTCTTTTACAAAAAGAAAAATATGTCACTTATAAATTGCTCAACTATCACGATAAAAAACGTGATTCTTTTATAGAAGTCCGGAAAAAATATTTAAGGACTGAATATAAGCTGTAGCATTAGCTCCCTCATATTGACAAAAATCACCTCTGAATCTAGGATTTTTTTCCAGTCTAACAGTAAATTTGGGAGAAAATTTCATGTCACATGTTAAGCCTTTAGGTCATAGAGTTATAATTAAGCGATCAGAGTCACGTAAATCTACAGGTGGAATCTTGCTTCCTGACTCTTCCCAGGAAAAACCTAAGATTGGAGATGTTATTGCGGTAGGCCCTGGTGAATATAACAAACAGGGCGTGTTTGAAAAGCCAGAACTTAAAGTAGGCGATAGAGTTTTATTTTCTTCATATGGAGGGTGTGAAATCAATAGTGAACAAGATCTTATCGTTTTACATGAAAGAGATGTGTTAGCAGTTTTAGAAAGATAGCTAAAGAATAGGAGATATGAAATGACAAAATTATTGAAATATGATGAAGAAGCTCTTAAGGCGATGCTATCTGGAGTTAAAACTTTAGCAAAAGCAGTGGCAGTGACACTTGGCCCCAAAGGGAGAAATGTTGTTATTAAAAAAGAGTATGGATCCCCTCTTTCAACAAAAGATGGAGTAACTGTTGCAAAAGAGATCTATTTAAAAGATAAATTTGAAAATATGGGAGCTCAACTTGTCAAAGAGGCTTCATCTAAAACGTGTGATCTTGCCGGTGATGGAACAACAACAGCTGTAGTTCTTGCAGAAGCCATTTTGTCCCTTGGAATAAAAAATGTTATTGCAGGGTGTAATCCAATGAGCTTAAAAAAAGGGATTGAAGAAGCGGTCAAACATTTGATCTCAGCACTAAATGCCCAAGCAATTGAAGTGAAAAGTCATAATGATATTAAACAAGTAGCTGCAATTTCTGCGAATAATGATCCAGAAATTGGTGAGTTAATCGCTCAAGCAATGGAAAAAATCGGTAAGGATGGAGCGATCACGATTGCTGAAGCAAAAGGAATTGAAACAATTTTAGATATAGTGGAAGGGCTTCAGTTTGATAGAGGGTATCTATCTCCATACTTTATCACTAACGCACAAAAAATGAGTGTTGAGTTTGATAATCCGTCAATTCTCTTGATTGACCACAAAGTTTCTACGGCAAAGGATCTAGTGCCGGTCTTAGAAAAAATTATGGAAGAGAAACAAAGACCTCTTCTGATCATAGCAGAGGATTTAGACGGAGAAGCTCTTTCTACTCTCGTCATAAATAAAATTAAAGCAGGTCTCCCAGTTTGTGCAGTAAAGGCACCTGGATTTGGAGATAAAAGAAAAGAGCTTATGGAAGATATTGCGACAATTACTGGAGCTACATTAATTTCTAAAGAAGTTGGGTTAAGTCTAACAGAAGTTGGTACAGAGGTTTTGGGGACTGCTAAATCGGTAAAAATAGATAAAGAGAAAACTACGATTGTTGATGGACTTGGAAATAAACAAGAAATAGAAAAACGAAAAGCTCAAATTAGAAAATCTCTTTTTGAAGCCAGTTCTGACCAAGAAAAACAGCAATTGCAAGAAAGACTCTCTAAACTATCTGGTGGAGTAGGAATTTTACGTATAGGAGCTGCTACTGAAACGGAGCTGAAAGAAAAGAAGGCTAGAGTTGAGGATGCTCTGCAAGCTACTAAAGCAGCTGTTATAGAAGGAATAGTAGTTGGTGGTGGTGTTGCGCTTATCAAAGCTTCCAAAGAACTCTCGAAAGTAAATTTAGAGGGGGAAATGGCAATTGGTGTTGATATTGTAAAAGAAGCTGCTTTTGCTCCGGCTATCGCTATTGCAAATAATTGCGGACAAAAGGGTGTCATTATAGCAGAGAAGATTTTAGATGCCGATTCTGGTTTTGGTTATAACGGACTATCTGGAGAATTCGAAAATCTAAAGAATGCGGGAGTTATGGATCCTGTTCTAGTTACGAAAAGCGCTTTAAAAAACGCAGCATCAATTGCAGCGCTTTTAATAACAGCTGCGGCCATGATTACAGATAAGGCTGAAGCTAAATCAGAAAGAGCTCATCCTGGTATGAATCCGTCTATGGGAATGGGTGGCATGGGCCCTATGGGTGGGATGATGTAAGACTTTTCATAAGAGGGTCTTTTGTTTAAAGACTCTCTTATTTTTTCTGCGCTATACAAAACATCCAATTCCCAAGTTTTTTCTCTTCCACAACTTCTAAACCTAATGTGCTCAGGCTCTTTTTGTAACTATCTCTTTGTTCAATTAAAATACCTGAGAAGGCGAATATTGAACATGTTTGAAAAATGAATGGGAGTGTCTCGAAAACTTTAAGTTGTTCAAAATAAGTCATATTCATCAAGACGACTGTATTTTTTTCCACAACAAAATTTTCTGGCAACTTTTTAAAAAACCGGATCTTACTTGAGTCAACGTTGTTTAAAGTTTTATTTTTTTTAGCATGGAGTAAAGCGTCTTGATTGATCTCTAAACCAATAACTGATTTAGCATTTAGAAAATAACTAGCTAAGCTAAGGACTCCATTTCCAGAACCGATATCAATGATTGGTTTGTTATTTACAAGAGGGGCTAGATTTTCCAGCATAAGCTGAGTAGTTTCGTGAGATATATCTCCAAATCCAGGACCTGGATAAAGGTTAAAAGAGGGCGCTTTTTTAGAAGTCAGCTCGGAAAGATCAACCTGGATAAAACCATCTTTATAGTAAGGACTGTGAGCCATCGCTTGATTTTCCCAATCAATGGATGAAGGGATTGGTAGCAGTTTGATTCCTTTGACGTTTTCTGGGAGTATTTTAGCAAGGCCGCCTATCAGAATTTTTTTTGGAGACGGCTCTTCAATAACATAAGTTTGAGAAATCCCGAATGGTTCAAGACGTGCAAGAGCTGTCTCAACTTTTAGCATATCAGTCAGCTCACATAAAAATTGTTTCATAGATCCTTAGTGGGATTTCCAATAAGAAGGCGTCAAAATGATAAATAAAGTAAAGAATTCAAGCCTTCCTAATAACATTAAAATCATGGCCACTATTTTAGAAAATGCGGGGAGAAATGCGCAAGTATTTCCAGGGCCTGCCATTTTGAAGGTAAGACCTACATTATTAATACTACAAGCCGTTAATCCAGCCGCTGTATTTAGATCTAACCCGTTAAAGATAAATAGAGTGCATCCAATAGCAGAGATGCTAACGATGAGCCAAAAGAAGATAAAAACACTAGTTTTTGAAGGATCGCTAGTTCCAAGACTTGAAACTCTAATATCTTGAACAAGACAAGGTCTGTAAAGTTGTTGTAATTTCTTTTTGAATGACCTGAATAAGATGATGTGACGAGCTGTTTTTATACCACCACTAGTTGAACCGGTCATACCTCCCAGAAACATTGCAAGCATCATAATAGCTTGGCATGCAAAGGGCCATAAATCGTAGTTTTCTGTGCTAAATCCTGTGCATGTCAAGGCCGATACTGCTTGAAAAGTTCCATTTCTCAGACTCTTTTCTAGAGATTCAGTAGGAAGAAGTTTCCAAAAAATGAGTGCACTACAGAGAATAAGTAAGCTAAAAAATAATAAAAATTCAGATGAAAAAAGTTTTTTGAGTCTTCCACACACTAAGTGATAATAGAGAGTGAAATTAACCGCTCCAGCTATCATAAAGGCTATAATAATCCATTGGGTTAAAGGGAATGTATAAAAACCTATACTGTCTGGGTGGATCGAAAACCCCCCTGTAGAAACAGTAGAAAAGCTTATACAAATAGCATCAAATAAAGGAACGTTTGAATTTGTAAAATATAATAGACAGATTTCAAGTAAAGTGAGTGCAACATATATTTTCCAAAGACAACTAGCAACAACTTTTGATTTTGGTTTAAGGCCATGTTCACTTTCTGAAACTAAATCTGGGTGAGCTTCCGATTCATATAAGAGTTTGCCTCCTAAGCCAAGCCCTGGAAAGAGAGCTACAAAGACAAAAACAATTCCAATCCCACCTAACCACTGAATAAAGGCCCTCCAAAATAAAATCGGTTTTGATATGGCATCGAATCCTTCTAGGATTTTTCCTGTATAGGGGTTGGTAAACGGTTTGATTGTTCCTTTATAAAGGAAATGGCGGTCTTCATTTTTTTTGACATAGGAGAGTTCCTGACCGCTTATTGGGTCATATTTTTTTGGTAAAATAATGCTCGAGCCAGTCGTTGAAAAACCTGATACCGATTCAAAAAGCGCATCTAAAGGAGATTCTATGGTTTTAGTAGCATAAAACGGAACAGCGCCTAAAATAGAGACAAATATCCAGATAAAAATAACAATGAGTAGGCTTTCTCGTTTATAAAACCTTCTTGTAGCATCTTGTCCTATGATTTTTAGAATAACAGCAAAGAACAACGTAATGGCGAAGGTAGTAAAAAATGCAAAAAAGGAACTTGGAAACGGATGTAGAGAGGAAGGAATTGCAAAATCAAAATATAAAGTTACAAGCAAGGGAATTACAAGTATCCCAGAAAAGATAAACAAAAAATGAGAAAGTAGATGGCTGATTTCTTTATATCTCAAGGATCACCTAGAATAACTTATAATATGCTTCAACATGGTTATGATCTAAGATAGCTACTACAAAATCGCCTTCATTTAACATAGAAGATCCTCTGGCTACTTCGACTGCCTTTTCTTTTTTTACTATAGCTACAATGGATGGTTTAGGAAGTAGATTTTCTATCTCTGAGATTTTTTTCCCTTTGAGGTTAGAGTTTGACGAAACTTGTGTTTCTACAATTTTTACTGAGTCTGGATATAGATCAGATATAGCTGAATAGGGAGTCCCTAAAATATTAGAGCAGAGCTGGTTATAAAAAGAGCTCTGTTCTGAAAGCACAAAAGGGAGGTTAAGTTTGGAAAAAAGTGGGGACAGTTTTTCATTAGAGACCAAGCTAATAATATTTTTACAACCTAGATCTTGCGCAGTAGAAGCTGTCTGAAGATTTTTTTCTGTAGAGGATGAGCTTGCAATAAAAACGTCCGTAGAAGAAATGTTTTCCTCTATTAAAAACTCTTTATCCATTTCATCATGGTGTATAACAGTTGCAAAAGGCAGCTCTCGAGAGAGCTTTTCGCAAGTCTTTAGGTTAGATTCGATTATTTTCAGTGAGATGTGATGTTTTTGCAAAAGTTTTGCAAAGGTTGCTGTTACAAAAGATGTTCCACAAATACATACATTTTTTGTTGTAGGTGTTTTTTTTCCAAGGACCTCATGTAACTTAGTCATGTCTTCAGTTTTTCCAATAAAAGTTACCTCATCGCCCGGTTGGATAATTGTATTGCCTCTTGGGTAAATAATTTGTGGAGGAGATCCTTTTTTTTCAGAGTCCCTCTTAATTAAAATAGCCAAATATCGGTCTCTAAACTCTAGGTTAGAAAGAGGTTTATTAACTCCTTGCCAATTCTCATTGATTACATGAGTTTGAAGTTGGATTGTTCCATTAGCAAAATTGTCTACAAGAGAGGTTTCTGGATAAAGAATATGTTTAATTAATTCTCGTGATACGGCAGTTTGTGGGGAGATCACATAATCAGCTAAAAATAATTGAGCTAGGTTCAGTTCTCTACTATCAAAAAATTCTTTTTCCGAAATGAGGGCAATCGCTTTTTTGTAACCAAGGGTTTTAGTTAAAAAACAGGCAGACAGGTTGTCCCCTGTGTTTTTCGATAGAGCGAGGAAAATGGTATCATTATCCGAATTTATTTCTTTAAGTAAATTAGAATCTAGAGGAGATCCGCAAACTGTTGTTACATTAGAGTGTTCTGAAAGCTCTAACAGCTCTTGTGAATTTGAGCTTAATGCCAGAATCTGATGGCTTTCTTTAGAAAAAAAATTAGCAAGATGTTGGCTGGCCAGCTTTGACCCAAATACCACGATTTTCATATAAATACCCTCTGAAACTGGTTATACAGACTTCATTTTTTTCTGTCTTGTTCCGTGAATTAGAGGGTGTGTTTTCGTCGCATTCAATCAAATATTTAATTGATTGGCATAGATGCTGGTATAGAGGGATAAAGATATTGATGAAAAAGTAAAAATGTCTCATGATTGAATGTCTCAATTAGCACCGATAGCTCAATTGGATAGAGTACCTGGCTACGAACCAGGCGGTTAGAGGTTCGAGTCCTCTTCGGTGCGTATTTTTTTTCTGACTTATGATCTTAGAAACATTTGCATGCCAACCTCTCGCTACTAACAGTTTGCTTGTGGCTTGTGAAGTCACAAAAAAAGCTGCTTTATTTGACCCCTCAGGTGATAGTCTATCTAAATTCAAAGAGCTACTAAAGAAAAATCACCTAACTCCAGAAGCCATTTATTTAACTCACTCTCACTGGGATCATATTATTGATGCAAGTCTTTGCCAAGAAACGTTTGGACTGCCTCTTTTTGTGCATGAAGCTGATGTAAAAAATTTAGAACTGCCTGGAAGTGATAATCTTCCCTTGATGTTTCCAGTCACTCCAGCAAAGGCAACGGGTTTTCTAAAAGAGAATCACAATTATCAAATAGGAACAATTTCGTTTCAAGTCATTCATACACCAGGGCATTCACCAGGAAGTCTGTGCTTTTTCTTTCCCAAAGAAAAAATTCTTATTTCTGGGGACACTTTGTTTAAAGGAAGTATTGGAAATATATCCTTTCCAACTTCTTGTCCAAATGATATGTGGAACTCTTTAAAAAAATTAGAAAGCTTACCGGGAAATACGACTGTCTATCCAGGCCATGGGCCTAAAACAAGACTAGATCAAGAAACTTGGATATCTAGAGCAGAAGAAATATTTGGCTAATCAAATAAAATAAAGGTGGGAAATTTTTAAACTCTGCTCATAATAAAGAACCCTGTATTGCTATGGGAAATAATTTTACTTTTCAGTAAGATTTGGCTAGGATTTTTAGGTATTTAAAAAGGAACAAAAAATGATGAATCACTTGATCGGACAAAAAGCACCGCAGTTTAAAGCTAAAGCTGTTCAGAAAGATAAAATCTTGGATGATTTCACGCTTAACGACTTTTTAGGGAAATATGTTGTATTTTTCTTCTATCCATTAGATTTTACTTTTGTGTGTCCCACAGAACTTCACGCTTTTCAAGATAAACTTAAAGAATTTGAAAAGAGAAATGCTCAAGTTATTGCTTGCTCTGTAGATAGTTGGTATTCACATTTTGCATGGTTACAAACTCCCAAAAATAAAGGTGGGATTCAAGGTGTTGAGTATCCAATCATATCAGATTTAAATAAGCAGATAGCGAAAGAATATCAGGTTTTAAAAGAAGACGAAGGTATTGCGTACAGAGGATTATTTCTGATCGATAAACAGGGGATGATAAAACATCTACTAGTCAATGATCTTCCACTTGGAAGGTCTATTGATGAAGCCATCAGGATGTTAGATGCGTTAATTTTCCATGAGGAGCACGGAGAAGTTTGTCCAGCTAACTGGTCTCAAGGGGCTAAAGCTATGGAACCAACTCCAGAGGGTGTATCAAATTATTTTAGCTAGATTAACGATCTGTTAAATAATCAAAAAGATCTTTCTGCGTGGTTAAAAGAAGCGCTCTTTTCTCCACGCACAGTCTTGTAGACAGACTTACTAGCTCTTTACTTCCAACTCCGGGAAGACATACGGCGGTAAGATCGTCTAATTTTCCAGAGTTATTCAATAATTCAAGGCCAACTTGATATTCTTTTTTAGAAAACCCTTCTTCTTTTACACGAATATAAATTAGATCATGATCAAAAAGAAGTGTTTGGATTGCTAGATGTAGACCTTGGCTCTCATCTGGTGGATTTCCAAGCGTATCCATCAAACTTGGAAGATTGAGAAAGTAATACAAAAAATGGAAACGTCCTTTTTCCGACTCTCCAAATATTGCTACTCTCTGTCGCATAACAACCTGCCTTATTATTTATTACAATAACTGCGAGCTATTTCACTGGTCGCTTAATTTTTAAATAATATGGTTTTGTTTTAATTTCAAATTAAAGAGTTTCTTTCTATTTGTGATAGAATAAATTTTCCTTGGATGAGTCCGATAATAAATGTTCAATTTGAAGGAGGCGATTATATTTTGCTATTCGATCAGATCTTGATAGAGATCCTGTCTTAATTTGCCCACACGCAGTAGCGACACTTAAATCAGCAATAAAGCTATCTTCGGTTTCTCCAGATCTATGTGAAACGACACATTTGTAATTTGATTTTTTAGCTAAGGCCATTGTGTCTAAGGTTTCTGTGAGGGTTCCTATTTGGTTGAGTTTAATAAGGATAGAGTTCCCTATATCTGAATCTATACCTTTTTGCAAAAATTCAGGATTGGTGACAAATATATCATCCCCAACAATTTGAATTTCCTTCCCTAAAGATTGAGTGAGAGATTTCCACCCTTCCCAGTCATTTTCATCTAACCCATCCTCAATAGAGTCAATAGGATAGTTTTTACACAGTTTTTGTAAGTGCTCAACTTGTTCTTTGGCTGTCCGAGATAAAAAACTATGTCCGGATAATTTTTTCTTTTTTTCGATGTAGGTCTTAGATTCTTTATCAAAAAATTCAGATGCCGCGCAGTCTAGTGCAATGCTAACGTCAGTTTTTGGTCTAAGACCAGCTTTTTCAATAGCCTTTAAAATAAAATCCAACGATTCCTCATCAGAGGATAAGTTAGGGGCAAAGCCTCCTTCATCACCAACGGATACGACATGATTTTTTTCTTTGAGGAGGGATCTAAGGGAATAAAAAATTTCAGAGCCCCATCTGAGAGCTTCTGCAAAAGTTGGCGCATTGAATGGTCGGATCATAAATTCTTGGAAATCTAACGAATTATCAGCATGCGCTCCTCCATTTAATATGTTCATCATTGGAGTGGGCAATAGATAATTTTTATCTGGGGAAATTGATTCAAATAGAGGCATTTTTTTGAAATTAGCAGCTGCTCTAGCTACAGCAAGAGAAACTCCTAAGATGCTATTTGCTCCAAGTTTTGATTTTGATTTAGTCCCATCAAGAGAAATCATCGCCTCATCAATAGATCTTTGGTCAAGTACACTTTGGCCTTTAAGTAATTCGTTGATGGGGCCGTTGATATTTGCAACAGCTTTTAAAACACCTTTACCAAAATAGCGGTTTGGATCTTTATCTCTAAGTTCCAAAGCTTCGTGCTCTCCTGTAGAAGCTCCAGAAGGGACCATGGAAAAACCTTGAATACCAGAAGATAGAGTGACTTCACAGTATATAGTTGGCGTGCCTCTAGAATCTAAAATTTCTAGGGCAGTGATCTCTTTTATCTCAGACATAAATAACCTTAAAATTATATGCGTAATACAAACCGATATATGTTCTAATAACTTTAAAGGTTAGCGTTTTTTTTAACTAATATGATTTTTTTTCGTGAATAGATTCTAGCAAGTCACAGTAGGAATTATATCTTAACTCTGAGATTAAGTTGTTTTCTAAAGCTTCCTTGACAGCGCAATCAGGTTCATGAATATGAGAACAATTAGGATACTTACACTTGGCTTCATACTTATGAAATTCTCTAAAATGAGAATGAAGATCTGAGGTGCTCAGTTCCCACACGCCAAAGCTTTTGATTCCTGGCGTATCGATGCAAAACCCATGACCTTCTATAGGAATTAATTTAGCAGAAGTTGTTGTATGTGCGCCTTTGTGTGTTTTCCTTACGATAGATTTGGTAACAAAATCGGTATTGAAAATTGCGTTTATCAAAGATGTTTTCCCAACACCAGACTGCCCCGAAAAAACGGAGGCTTTACCTTTCATCAATTCTTTTAATTTTTTTAACCCAGTCGTTTTTAAAGCGCATAGTTCTAAATAAGGAGATCCAATTTGTGAATAGACTTCTTTAAATTGCTTGTATTTTTCTAACTCGTCAGCAATTTGTTCTTTGGAAAACCCTTCTGGAGGGGAGTTCAATAGATCAATCTTATTCAAGACGATAACTGGTAGCATCCCTCCTTTTTTCGCGCTAATAATGTAGCGATCTATAAGAGCTGGTTTGAGCCTTGGAGAGAATACCGACATCGTTATAAAGATCTGATCGATATTAGCTGCGATAATTTGTTCTTTTCTCCGTCTTAAATTGTCTTCCCTTGAAAGAGTTGAAAATCTATCACTAATGGAGGTAATGACACCTGTTTCTGAATCTAATAGATCGAAATAAACAAAGTCTCCTACAGCGATTAAATTTTTCTTTCTTGTTCGCTCTTTTTTTAAGGAGCCTTTCAATGTGCAAAGGAGTTGACTATCTTGGAAATCAATTAAAATACCATCTTGACCAATTTCCAAAACTCTACCTTTTTTTAAGTTTTCGAGGTCTTCTGGATTTTGATGGTGTTTTCTTTTTTTGAGTTTATCTTGATCTGTTTTTTTGTACTTAGAGCGGTCTTTGGCTGTGACAGCCTTTTTATATTTTTTTTCGAACTTGCGATCTAGCGATAGAAAATCTTCTTCTAAATTAAGATGTTTATCTGTTTCATCCGACATACAAAGAGCTGCTTAAATACATTAATAGTGACCCGCAAATAGCGACATTTAGTGAATCAACGTTATCTGCCATTGGGATAGAGACGCTTGTTGCTAAATCTTTCACTTGTTTAGAAGCTCCATGCCCTTCATTTCCCAAGATGATACCAAAAGGCTCTTTAAAAAGGGATGGAAAGGCTATTTTTCCTCCCATGTCCGCTAGAAATAAATTTAATTTTAAGGATTTGAGATCTTCAATATCTATGTTTTTATGGGGTATGTGAAAAATGGCTCCCTTTGAGGAGCGAATAGTCTTTTCATTATAGGGATCAACGCAGCCTGGGAGTAAGTAGATGACCTCAAAACCAAAGGCTAAAGCCGTCCTAAAAAGAGTACCCAAATTTCCAGGATCCTGTAGATGATCACAGATTAAGGCTTTTTTAGGATTTTGAATAGAAGTAATAGGGCGCTCAATTTCAGCGGCAAAACCATCTGGAGATTCCAAACCCGTTATTTTTTTTAAAACAGGTAATGAAGTTGTAATAACCATCTCGGCTTCAATTTCAGGAGAAGAATCTAGACAGATGAGCGTTTTAATTTTGAATTTTTTACTAAGCTCATTAATGATCTTCTTCCCAGAGATTATAAGAGAATTGCAAGAATCTCGGTATTTGGAGCTTGTTCTTAGTTTCGTAAGATGTTTGATATAAGGGTTGTCAAAACTGGTGATGGTTTTCTTCATATCTTAGGGCCAGAGAGGACTTTGTTTTACGCGCTTAATGACATCTTCAACGTTATTCAGTTTCTCATTAATAGCAGTTTTTTCGCACTCTTTTAAAAGCTTACCCATAGTTACTCCTGGCGAAATGCCTACGTCTAATAGGTGTTTTGATGTGACTAGTGGCGATTTATCTTTAATGCGAGAAATTGCTCCTTCTAAGGCGCTTTGTTTTTCTTTATGAAATTCAAGAAATTGGTTTAGCAATTTCTCAGAGATTTCCTGAGTTAAGATCTCAAAACACAGAGTAAACTTTTCATGGGCGTACAAGTAGGCTAGTTTGAAATCGTCTAGATTCTCCATTGGTTGTAAAAGAGCATTTTTCAAAAGATAATAATAGTTAACTAAGGCTTTATTGCTATTTGAGATTTTTAGTTTTTCACACAAATTGATAGCTTCTTCTGGAAAATCAATAGATAGTAGCTTACAAAGCTTAATAATAATGGGGCAATTTTTAGGATACTCTCTCAGAGATTGAAGTGTTTGATCAAATTGGTTTTGAGAGATGTTTTCCAGGTTGGGGAAGATAGTCTTCAGTAGGTGAACTTTATGTAGCAGTATTAAAAAATCTTCAAAATTTCCAAATTTGGCCATTTTTGTAAACTCTTGCCAAACTCTCTCTATAGCCACAGCAGGGAAAAGAGAGTTTGCATGAGTGAGGATTGCTTCTTGAGTCTCCACCTCTAGAGTAAATTGAAAGCGGCACGTGTACCTGATAGCTCGAATCATTCTAAGGCGATCTTCTAAAAATCTCTGGTGAGCATTTCCGATAGTTTTGACAAGCTGTTTATCTAAATCGTTTTTGCCCCCAACATAGTCTAAAATTTTTTCACTGATCGGATCATAAAACATTCCGTTAATTGTAAAATCTCTTCTGGAAGCATCTTCTTTAGGAGCGGCTTTCTCAATTCCAATAGGTCTTCTTCCATCTTCATAGCCGTGGTCTTTCCGAAAGGTTGCAACTTCAAACTGATGTCCATCTAGAACCACTACTACTATGCCAAACTGAATTCCTACAGGAATTGTCTTTTCAAAAAGTTCTTGGACTTCATGAGGGGAAGCATCTGTTGCAATGTCAATATCATCTGATGGATGTCCCATCAGAAAATCTCGAACCCATCCACCTGCAAAATAAGCTATAAAGCCTTGCGAAACAAGGTGCTGGACGATCTTATAAGCTGTATCAAAACAAGTCTGGTCCAAAACTATAACGATCTCTTTATAAAAAACTTAACTATACCAAATCTAATCGTAGTATAACAAAAAAGCTATAAAAAAAGCTCAAGAAGCTAGAGGGAATAGGAGAATTCAATGAATTCTGGTTTTTATATAAAATAAGATTTAACTATATAGAAAAATAAAATGTAAAATATTTTTGAGACTGATACTCTCACAGATAATTCTAAGATCGGAAACAAAAAGGTAGATGAATGTTAATATGGCATAGTTTTTTTCTGTTTTTTTCAACTGTTGCAATTTTTCATGCAGTTGGAATGGAGGAAATCAATACCCGAAGAGCTTCTGTTACAAAATTTGAAAATGGAATGACGTATTGTACCATAGAAGAGGCTCAGAAAGATTTTTTATCTATCAAGCTCGCAGTTCAATTTAACAAACGTTTTGTTGACCCTAGAGATCAGTATATTTCAGCAGTCACTGAAAAATTGGTCTTAGGAGTTCTACAAAGTATTCACGAAACAAAAATTTTAGAGACCACTCTTCAAATGCATGAGCCTGAAGTGTTTGAAATTCCTAATCTTGTTTTGTTCAGGTTAGATTTGCATAATCCTACTCAAAGAAGTTTGAATGAAACATTAGCTTTTTTGAACCATGCTTTTGAAATTATTTGTAGTTTAGACTTAAACGAGTTAGAAACCGAAGCTAACAAAATTATACAGGAAGACCCTCACGTGAAGTATGTGGGATGTCAAACAGGGGAGAACTTTAACTTAGAAAGCCTGAGTCCTCATGTCTCAGGATCTGAAATTAAACTGTTTTTTGCTGAGAATTATCGCCCAGAGAACATTGTACTAGTTTTAGATGGGAATGTTAAAGATTTAGCAATTTCAGCAGCGGTCCAAACCTATTTTCCATTTTTTGTGGCAAGCGGACTGACATTTCAGTTATTTGAAAACGTGACTACAGAACCGTTTTCTTTAAATACGACTCACTATGCTAATTATGGTGTATCAAGCTCTTTATTTTTCCCAGTTAAGAATTAAAATATCGCAATGACAGTTTATTGAGGGAGGATATCCCTCATGAACATTATTTATCAGATTGTATTCGATTCTGAGCTCAAGACAAAGTTAAGCTTTTTACAAAGAAGTTTTTTCCCGGTCTTGGTCTAGATGATGATCAATAGATGAGGCTTTTCAAAATAATAATTCGGTGAAAATTCTTGAGATAGTACTAGCTATTGCAACTAATAAATTAGAGGGTAGAAAATTAGTTTGTTAAAATACTCTTGCTCTAAAATCTTAAAGTTAGGTTATTATTCTCGCTCTTTTCCACCAAACGATAGGAGAAAAGCACATGAAAATAGGACAAAAAGCAACTGAAACTACAATCGCCTCGGATTCCTCAACTAAAAAAATACATAATTCACCTCCTAGCGGAATCTCTGCAGCTCCCTCAACGATATCGTCTGCTGAAACTGACCATTTAGGTCATCTTGATTCTAAGGCTCCTTTAGAAAGTGAGCACGTAAACTCATCGGGAGTCAAAGTACCTATACATCATAAACACAAGCATCGTCATAAACATGCGCATCATCACTCACATGGAAAAAGGAGCCATGGTGAAGCAAGATCTAGTAGTAAAAAAGCTAATGGATCAGCAGAAACAAAAAAAGTTGATGTCTTGCCTCATGTTTCTTCAGAGCATGAAGCTATTATCGTTAATCTTTACTCTGAAGTTGAGAAGATTAAAAGTGCTGGATTTTTTTCAGCAGGAACAAGAATTTATCAAATTGTTTCTGGAAAATCTGAGTTAAGAGCTAACTTCATAACGCTAAGTAGGGAAGTGCATATTCTATCTTGCTTGGTTAAACTCAAAAATGATGATAAACAATGGGAAACATTAACTAGGTTGTATAATACGGGCATACCATTTATTGGGGCAAAGATACAAAGGGAGATAGTAGATTGCTTTAATAAATATCATATGGAATGGAAGGAAAGATTGGAGGTGCATCATATCCAATTGTTTTGCCAAGAAGTTCAAATTTGCCCAACTAGGGGGGGAGAAGCCCTAAAAGAGGGAGATATGAAAACGGTTATTGAACTGATGCTAGCCATTCAAGATTAGTCATATCTTTTGCTTGAATCTTTTTTTGAAACTGTTAAACTGCCCAGGCTCGTTTAACAGTTTTTTTTATTAGGGGATTTTTATGTCTATTATAACCTCAAAAATAGAAGATCAGTCGTTGGCCCATTCTGAAGGTTTGCCCGTATCTGATGCACAAAATTCAAGAGAAATTATTGGTGAACATTCCTCTTTGAATTCTAGTCAAAGCCTAACTCTTACAGATGAGCAGAAACATAAAGTATTTATGCTCATGAATTCTTTAAGTATAAATCATTCGTTTGGGACCGCTTTCACAGCAAGACATAAAAGAAAAATTACGCCCTTATTTAATGAAGTTTTTGAGAACTCTCAAATTCATCCAATAGCTCTTTTGACTCATTTGTGTTTCAAATATAGAAAGGAATCCCAAAATATGCACTTTGTCTACAAGGAGTGGAAAGATCTAAAAAGTAGTTTTCAAAACGCTCTTGGGTTCAATGCTTGGGATGATTTTGTAAAAAAAATAGGACAAGGCTTAGAGAAAAATAAGAGCGAATTAGCCAGCAAATATGAGGATCTTTTGAAGAGTGCTAGCGATACTTCCTTAAAAGTAAGTGATTTGAAAGCTTTTGCAGATAGTTCTCAGTGGGAAAAATTTATTGGTTGTTGCCTAGAGATAAAAACAAATTAGATTTTTAATTTTTTCATTCAAACCAATTATTAAACACCCTAGGGAGAAAATTATGACAACTAATACCAATCCTGTTGATTGCCACCAAGCCGAATGTCCTTCGTTTGATGCTGCTCATAAGCCAAAAAGATCTAAAGAAGCAAAGGGCGGGATGGGAAGTGTTAAAACAACGGTAAGAAGTGCTAAAGGATCGTCAGTGCACCAAGCACAAGCTACCGTTACTGCATCAAGTGAATCAAATTTATCTATATTGACAGAAGATCAACAAGATAAATTTTCCTATATTTTTAATGCTCTAGCAATCAAAACGATGTTTTGGGGTATCCCTTCCCTGCTTGCAAAACAATCCGCTATGATGGGGTATAAAACCGAACTTGAAGGTTCTGGTATTCATCCACTGTCTTCCTTAATGTATTTTGTAGTCAGTTTAAAAGATCAGTTTAAGCAAGTGTATGTCGTTTTCAAAACATGGAAAACAATAGAAAGAATTACAGAGGCTCTTGGAGAAAATGCTTGGGATATTTTTATTCAAGAAACTGTAGAAAAATTACAAGAGCAGCATGCAAATGATAACGTTTTAAAGTACCTGCCAGAGTTTTCAGAAAAAACCGGGTTGGCTCTAAAAGAGTTAGAGAGTTTTATAGAGAATGAGAAATGGGAAGATATGATCTTCTTTTGTTTTGGAATAGAAAAAGCAACCTAAGGAAATCGATATGATAGCAATGGATATTCAAATTGACAAGGCACCTGAGCAACACTATGCAAGAATTGAGACTAAACAGTCTTTAAAAAACGACATTTATGCTGTCAGGTATAAAAGACCGAAAAAGAAAATTAATCCTATTAAAAATCCTAAACCAGTCAAAAAAATAGATCCTAAGCCTTCTTTTAGATCAGAAAGACCTGTTCAAGTTTTAGATCCGTTTGGACTAGGGTTTAAAATTCATGTGAACGAAATGAGAATTATCAAGGGTATTATAAATTTCATACATGAAAAAAGCACTATGGCACTTGGATGGCCTTCAAATCAAAAGTATCTGTTAAACGAAGGGAAAAAAATCGAACATATTCATCCACTTTGTTTCATCTGGGCAGTTTTAAAAGACCAAACTCTTAAAGCCAAGGTTAAATCTTTTAAAGATAACTCTATGTTTGCTCTAAAGTGGAGTGGATTTTTAGGATATTCAATGTTTCATGATAATGGGTTTGGGAAAAATATGGAGAGATACTACAACCATAGAAACCCAAATGATTATCAAAGAGAGTTTGAGGCCTTTTATAAAGCTTTAGGCGTAAAATCAAGTGTAGCAAATCCTTATGCATTAAAAAAAGATTGGAGAGGGTTTGCTTCAGTGTTGCTAGAGTCTAGCACATATAACTAACTAGGGTTAAGGAGGTATTCTTCGGAAGCCTCTTCAAAAGTTTCGGGAGTGATGATTTGAGCTCCCTTTTCTTTTTCTAGATAATTTGCGTTGCCATATTCCCATTTTGGCATGCCTTTATAACTATATAATTCAAAAAAACTTCTATTTTTAAGAAATTTTTCAAAGATTGAATCAGATGTTTCTCGATGGATCCATATATGACCTTTAGCAACGGTCATGAGTTCCATTGCTGTCACTCCACCAGAGCGTGTTACAGTAGCGTCACTTCTATTAAAAAGAGGAGCAATTACAGAATCTTCCTGAGCAGACATGGGAATAATGTTTAAGTTAGATGGAAAATTTTGATTATTTATAATGAGATTGTGAATTTTAGTTTGAAGTGAAACGTCTTCGAACCGTTTTTTGCTGCAAAAAACAAAAAGCCAGTGGTTTTTTTTATTTAAATCCTTCTTTGCTAGCTGGATAAACTTTTTTACATATTTAAGGGTTGCGCTCTGTGTTGGTTGAGATCCTAGCATCAAAGTTGAGACTCTGTGCTCCGGCAAAAGTTTAAAGAGAATTGAATCCTCCTTAACTTGATAAGTTGTCCAACTTTTCTGTAAAAGTGGTACTAGCAACTTTTTTTCATTTTCTGAGGTTAGACGAACAATTAATTCGACTGCTTCACTTTCGGAATGAGAGTCTTTAAATTTTTGAAATGTTGGTCTTATAGGGAAGCTTCCATAAGAAATAGATGATTCAGAAAGACCTGTGTAGTCTTTCCAAAAAGCTTTCGATGATCTATGGGTCTTTAATAGAGGCGGAGCGGAAAAGAGTTTGATCAATTTGCGACTAGTTTGTCTAAGCCTTTTGATTGGCTTTAGATAATGAGCCGCATAATCTGTTGGGAACTCTGTCAAAAACTTTTCTAAAATCAAATGCTTCCCAGTAAAAAAATTATAAATTCTCATGCCGTGAATAATGGATGGAAGGGCTAAAGGTTGCGTGTCAATAACGCGATTTATATCGTGTTTGAATAAAAGGTATAATATTTGAAATAGGACAGGAACATAAA
Source organism: Chlamydiia bacterium (assembly GCA_030427725.1). GTDB lineage: Bacteria > Chlamydiota > Chlamydiia > Chlamydiales > JAUICV01. The sequence goes on from JAUICV010000002.1 coordinate 391,909, forward strand.
AAATAATACTAAAAACAGGGACAGCGCTTGCCCAAAATTCTAAAGTTCGAACACTTCCCTTTCTTTGAGAAGAGTCCCAAATTTTAATCATTTTTTTTCCGAAATATTTCCCTGCAGCTTCAAGTAAGATGTCTTTAACAACGATCGTTGAATCTTTGTGTTCAAGTCCTATTTCTAAAATTTTTGCTCTAGCTGCTTGGATATGTCCGCCGCCGCCTGATGTAGTGATAATCAAAGCTATAGGCGGCGATTGTTCTGTTCTAACTGTCATAATACCAACTTATCTCTCCCCAAGTCGGATCTTAGGATAAGTTTGATAAAATGAAAATAGAAAAAATGTAAGAGGTTAATCTTTCATCGATAACAGAAATTCGGCATTACTTGAGGTTTTTTTAAGACGACCAAGTAAAAGATTCATAGCATCTAAAGGTGAAAGATCAGCAATACCTTGCCTTAGACAATATATTTTTTCTAGCTCTTGGGGATGGTATAAAAGTTCCTCTTTTCGAGTACCAGATTTAACAATGTCAATCGCTGGATAAATACGGCGATCTGCAATGCGTCTGTCTAGAACTAGTTCCATGTTACCAGTTCCTTTGAACTCCTCAAAAATCACTTCATCCATTTTTGAACCAGTGTCAATAAGAGCTGTCGCGATAATAGTTAAAGATCCACCATGCTCAACATTTCTTGCTGCACCTAAGAATCTTTTTGGCTTATGTAAAGAATTAGCATCGATACCACCAGTTAAAATTTTACCAGAGTGAGGTTGGACCGTGTTATAAGCTCTTGCAAGTCTTGTTAAAGAGTCAAGTAAGATAATGACATCGTGTCCATACTCTACTAAACGTCTGGACTTTTCTAAAGCCATTTCAGCTACTTGGATGTGTCTTTCAGGTGGTTCGTCAAAAGTAGAAGAGACAACCTCTCCTTTGACAATGCGGTGCATGTCGGTTACTTCTTCTGGGCGCTCATCTATTAGTAACACAATAAGCTTACACTCAGGGTGATTTGTTGAAATGGCATTTGCAACGTTTTGAAGTAAAATTGTTTTACCAGTTTTTGGAGGCGCAACAATAAGAGCTCTTTGACCTTTTCCAATAGGTGCTGAGAGATCTAAGACCCTCGTAGAAAGCTTGTCTTTTGTGGTCTCCATAACAAGTCTTGAATCAGGGTAAAGAGGAGTCAAGTTCTCAAAAGAAATGCGTTCTTTGGCAACTTCAGGTGGTTTATTGTTAATTTTTTCTACCTTCAGTAGAGCGAAATATTTTTCCTTTTCTTTAGGTGATCGAAGTGTGCCGTAAATTGCGTCACCTTTTTTTAAATCAAATCGTCTAATTTGTGCTGGTGAGACATAAATATCTTCAGCAGAGGGAAGGTAGTTATAATTCGTTGATCTTAAGAATCCAAATCCGTCTGGAAGAACCTCTAATATCCCTTCTCCTACTAAAACTTCATTCGGTTTATTAGATTTAGATTTAACTATTTCAAAAACCATTTGAGATTTTGTGAGTGACCCTAAATGCTGCAGACCCATGTTTTTGGCATAAAGAGAGAGTTGGTCGATGTTCATTCTTTGTAGATCTGCGATCTTTGTTATAATTTTTGGTTCATTAGATTCTGCAGGAGCTTCGTTCTTGGCCTCATGGGAGGAATGGTCTTTATGGTAGTTTTTCTTCGAGGAAGGTTTGATAACCTTATTTGCTGGAGGGGGGAGGATTTTGCTCTTAGTTTGTTGCTTTTCTTCTTGCTTTAAAGAGGGTTGAGAATTTTCTTTTTCCATGGAAGATAAAGCTCCTTATAAAGTAATTGTTAATGGAAAATATAGTGATTCATTAAAGGCTAGCCAGTAGCTTTTGTACCTGATCTTTCAATTCATTTTTTGTTTTATCGTTGCGGATTATGACTTGGCAACGAGTTTCTTTTTTTTGTGTGGAAAGTTGTCTATTTTGTCTTAATTCAAATTGTTTTGGATCAAATCCTTTTTCTATAAACCTTTCAAAACAAATGTCTCTTGGGGCCGTAACTAAAACCGACAAATCAAAAAATGATTCCCAGCCAGCTTCAAAGAGTAAAGGGCATTCCACAACAAAATATTTATAATTACTCAATAGCTTTTCTTCATCATATGTTTTTTCTATCGTCTCAAAGACTCTAGGGTGAAGTATTTTTTCTAGAGCAGTTAACTTGTCTCGGTTTGAAAAAACAATTCTCGCCACAGCCTTTCGATTTATATGATCATGAGACTTAACTTCTTGACCTAACAAGGCTACGACTTTTTCTATACATTCAGAATCAGATGCTAGAAGGTGATGAACGATGCCATCAGCATCTATTACCAAGGCCCCAGCTTCCTTCATCAAGTTACATACAGAAGACTTTCCAGCTCCTATAGGGCCTGTAATAGCTATTTTCTTCAATTTTAACACTCACTCCAATTTTTGCCAATCGATACGTCAACCACTAGTGGAACGGAGAGATCAACAATCCCTTCCATAGTACCTTTGACAAGATTTCTAAGCTCTACAAGGTTATGATCTTCACATTCAAATATTAATTCGTCATGAATTTGTAACAGCATGTATCCATAAGATGGGTTATTTTTCATCCTTTTATGAATTTCTATCATGGCCATTTTTATAATATCGGCTTGGGCTCCTTGAATTGGAGTGTTTACAGCTAGTCTTTCTCCAGCGGCTTTTAAGGCTGGGTTTTTAGAGTTAATTTCTACAAGAGGTCTTTGTCTTCCAGTAAAAGTTTTAGCAAGCTCGGTGTCGTGGGCTTTTTTCTTGCACTCTTCTATGAAAGCCTTAACCATCGGATATCTTAAAAAATAGGTTTCAATAAAGCTTGAGGCTTCTGAGTAAGAAATACCAAGCTGATTAGAAAGACCGAAAGCTTGCTGTCCATAAATGATTCCGAAGTTTACAGCTTTTGCCACATAGCGCATTTCTTTGGTTACATTTTGCAGTGGCAGATTATAAACTAGCGATGCTGTATAAGAATGAATGTCTTCGTTATTTTTAAAGGCCGTCATTAAATTGGGGTCTTGGCTTAAATGAGCCAAAATCCTGAGTTCTATTTGAGAATAGTCTGCTGATAAAAAACTCCAATTGCTTTCTTCGGGCTTAAAAGCAAATCGAATTTTTCTTCCTTCTTCTGTTCTGATTGGGATATTTTGTAAATTAGGGTCTGTGCAAGAGAGTCTGCCTGTTGCAGTGACAGATTGCTGAAAGCTACAGTGAATGCGATTTGTTTTGCTAAGCACTTGCTCAGGTAGAGAGTCCACGTATGTAGATCTTAATTTTTCTAATGCTCTGTACTCTAAAACTTTTCCACAGATTGGATAACCATGTTTTAGTGACTCCAAAATTTGTGCGGAAGTCGACAATGTTTTCTTCTTACCAGGCAGTGCAATAGAGAGCTTTTCATAAAGAATGTGACTTAGCTGTTTTGGGGAGTTTAAATTAAAAACTTCACCAGCTTCAGAATAGATATCTTCTGAAAGCCCTTTGATTTTCTCAGTTAAATATATAGACATCTCTTTGAGTTTATCTACATCTAGATAAATTCCTCTTTTTTCCATATCGGATAAAACTCGTATTAAAGGCAGTTCTATGTCTTTAAAGAGATGCTCGAGTTTTGAGGACTTTAGCTCTTCTTCAAAAAGATGTTTTAACCTAACGGTGTAGTCAACATCTTCACAACAATAGGACGAGACTTTGTCTAGAGGAACTTCTGCCATGGTTATTTGTTTTTTTCCAGTACCAAGCAGTTCTTTAATAGAGGTTTTAGTTTTCCCGAATTTTTCCAAGGATAGTCGATCTAAACCATGTCTATTATTTGCTGAATTAATAAGATACGACGCTAGCATTGTATCAAAGGAAATATTTGCTATTCGTATACCATGGTTTTCTAGAACATGAAGATCATACTTGATGTTGTGACCGTAAAAGCCAATTTTTGGGTTTTTAAAGAGGGGCTTTATTTCATTTAAAACAAGCTCAGAGTCAATATTTCCGTTGAGAGGTACATACCAGGCTTTACCAGCTTGAACGCCAAAACCTATTCCAACAAGTTGTGCTCTTAGAGGGTGAATATCTGTTGTTTCCGTATCAAAACAAACCTGAGTTTGAAGAGATAGGTAGATGATAAGTGTTTTTAAATCTTTTAAAGAATTGATGAGAATGTAATCTGTTTCTTTAACTTTTTCTACGCGCTCGATTTCCTTAGGCGCAAGATCTTTAATAAGAGAGATAAAATTCATCTCTTTGTAAAATGATTCGAGGGAGGCTTTCTCAAATGCCTTTAGTTGATAAAAACTAACTTCATCTGGAATAGAAACCTCTAATTGAAGGGTTGCTAGCTTTTTACTTAAGATAGCTTGGTCTTTGTTTTCACTAACAAGCTCTTTTTTCTTGCCCTTAAGCATGTGTGCATTCTCTAAGAGATTCTCTAAGGATTCAAACTCTTTGAGATATTTTGCTGCAGTTTTAGGTCCAAGGCCAGGGATGCCAGGGATGTTATCAGCAGAGTCTCCCATGATTCCTAAAAGGTCAGTAACTTGATCAGGTCTAACTCCGTGGATTTCTTCTACCTTGTGTTTATCGATGATTAGGTTCTCTTTATGTGTATTCAAGATGAACGTATTATCGTTAACAAGTTGACATAGGTCTTTATCAGAGGAGCAGACGTAAGATTCTAACCCATTTTTTTCGGACCATTTTGCTACGGCGCCGATGGTATCATCTGCTTCAATCCCCGATTTTTCAAGAACAGAAATTCCAAAAAGCTTACAAAAGGTTTTTGCTTTTTCTAGTTGAGGAAATAAATCTTCAGGCATTGCGGTTCTGTGACCTTTATAGTCTGGATAAATATCTGTTCTTGATTTTTTATTATCCGGTCCATCGAACACAGCCACTAAAAACTCTGGAGAAAAGTCTTTCTGTAGCTTTAGAATAGACCTAATAAAGCCATAAAGGGCATTGGTCGATTCTCCTTTTGGGTTTGTCATAGGTCTAATGGCATAGTAGGATCTAAAGATATATCCAACAGCATCTAAAATATAAATTTTTTTCATAAAGCAAAGAGTTAGGGCTTGTATAGAAATTGAAAAGGATAAGTTGAGCTAGCAGAAGCCATACCAAACCACTTCATTATAGGTAAAGAAGGCATGGATGGTTGGCCAAACATTTCCATTAAAATGGATCGTTTTGTTTCTATGGAGACAACTTGATATTTGCTGCCATGCTCTAGTCCGCACTTAGTTACCAAATCACCTAGTGTTTCATAATAAGAACTATTTCCATGATCAATAAACCCAATTGTTTCAGCTTCAGATGCAATATAGACCTGCGCTCCATACTTATTTACAAGTTCTTCTCGGTTGATTTTTGGCCTGGTTGATACTACTAGATTTACAAAATGTTCATATAAATGTCCCGCCACAATATCAAGAGATTGGTCACTGTTTTGTTCCCAATTGCTTAGAGGGGATAGCATCATTTTATCTTTTCCTTTTGAAATGGAGCGGACTTCAATGCCGTGGGTATTAAGTAACTTTAAAAGATTAAAAGATGCTCCACAGACAACTCCCACAGATCCAACAAGGCTAACAGGTGAGGCATAGATTTTATCGGTCGAGGAGGTAACATAAATGCCCCCGGATGCACAAGTCCCGTCGATATATGCGTATATTGGGACTTTATACTTGTTCTTAAACGATTTTAAGGCTCTATAAATTTCAAAAGAGTCGGTTACAGTCCCTCCTGGAGTGTCTACATGAAGTATGATTCCTTTTATAAGGTCTGGATTAGGAAAATGTTTGTGAACGTTAAAGAGTTTAGAGTTTATTGACTCAGCTGTTAAATTATCTCCCCCAATCATTCCATGGATGTTTATTTTTAGGATTGTAGGTAGTGTTTGAGAAAGAATCGATTTTTGTCCCACGTGATTTTGTTGCGTCTGTACGATGGTGTCGGTGTTGATCTCAGATGCTGGTTTGAGAAAAAATACCATTAGAAAAAAAAGTAAAATACAAAGTCCCACTCCGAGCACAGCAAAAAATGCCGAAAAAAAGGATCGTAAAGAAGATAAAAAAATAGACTCTCTTGAAATATTCAAACTGATACCTTACTGAAACATTTGGCTTAGCTCGATTATTCTACATCAATTGATTTTATTCAATTTTTGTTCTCTTATCTTCTTTTTCATTGGTTTTCCAAAAAGGAATGGATGTTTTTTTATTGAAATTTCATGTACAGCGTCATACGTGTGGATGTTTGGGTATGAATGGTTTTGCAGATTTGCTCTATTAAGAAGAGTGCTCAGAACGAGTTGTTCTGGAAAAAATGAAAAAAAACTTTTCTTCTTGTTATGGGTTTGATGTAAATCATTGATTAAGCGCCGTATGCTAGGGTTTTGGGTATTGAATCCTAGGATCGTTGCGGCGATGTGTCTAAAATTGTTTAATTCATGGTTTGATAAACGAAAGTCTTCGATTAAAGCTTTAGGACATTGATTGTTGAAAGGGTACAGACTGTATCTATAAGAAATACCGTTTTTTTTGGTGAATTTAATCAAAGAATCTAAATTATGTAATACATGACATCTTAGGTCTACCCAAATAATAGTTTTATATCCAAGGTCCAGAGCCTCTTTTAATGCGCAAAATTTAAAAAAATAGGGAATTTCACAATGAGAAAGGCAACCTGATTCCATATTTGGCCATCCGCCTATCCGATAAAGATAATGACCTACGTAATTGTGTTTTTTTAATTCTTTAATTTGAGTAAGAAAATATTTGTCGTCATTGTAGCTCTGATTAAGAGAGGAAAAGGTTATTATGCAAGTATCTAAATTAGTTTTATTTGTGTTAATATTAACAACGTGGAGTCTATGTCGACTTACAGAGCCTCCTTGGTAGATTTGAAGAATGCTTCTATGCCCATTTCGAGAAAAGTTTTCTTTTATTATTTTTTTTTGGGCAGTTTTTAGCATGTTTCTTGTTATTTCTTTTGGCTCAAAGCTATTTAATTTTTGATAAAAAATAAAAGGACTTAGAAATATAAAAAGATACAATGCATTATTTAGTATCATGTGTTGTCTCGCAAAAATGTGTAATATTTAGGGTAATGTTGTTCAAGAATTTCAGAGAAAATTTTCAGAAACTTCTTGTACTCTTTGGTTTTTAGAGATAATTTAGATTGATTACTTTGGGCGCTAGATCCATTCCATTTCCTTGTTAATTGAGCACAAAGTGTTCGATGCTTGTCGAGATTTTTCATCAACTGCTGTGAGTTAGAATCAGTTGGTGTTTTAAAAAAGTTTGACAGTTTTGATAACGCGGTTTCAGTGTTAAAAATTAATTCATCATAGGTAATTAGCAAACGATTAGGTTTTTTCCAGTTTAAATAGGTATCAATATTCCTAAAATACTCGTAGACAAAGGGCCCCTTTTGACATTTGTTTGGTTGTGTAAACCCGAGTATAAGGCAAGTCAATCGATCTTTTTTGTTTAGATCTGGAGAATTTAAAATAGTAATTATCTTTTTATGCTCTTTTTTATATATATGATCTGACAAATTCCTTAGCAGAAAAATAAGTTTGTCGCCTTTTTGAGATTTGAAGTAATAGCCATTAGCTTCATTGAATAAAAATCCACAATCACTTTCATGCGCTCTTATAAAATTTTTAGAATTATCCTGGCATTTGTCAAAAAATACATACTTGGTATTTGGTGTTTGCCAAGTTTGACTCATCATAAACTGCGTAAGATACATCAAAAAATGAGATCCACTATTTCTGCTGGAAAGGAGATAGGTTTTATTTTCCTTACATTCTGGAAAAATCGAGGGTAAGTCCTGTTTCTTTGGTTTGTGGAAATATCTTCCAAAAGAAATAGGCTTAGAGCATATAAAAACCGGTAGGATTAGAAGAGAGAAATTAAAGATGAACTTCATTGTAAAACTCTCCCCAGGCTGCTTTATAAGGGAGAATAAAGGTCTAAAAAGTTTATTGTCAAGTTTGGTTGTTTTGGTGATTGATAGGATTTTAAAAAGGTAAAACCGAGTGAATTTGAGTATTGGTTTCAAGTTAGGTAATAATTAGTGAGTAATTTTAAAATCGGAAGGTTCAGTATTTTTCAAATTATGGTCGACAACTGTAGTAATGCAGATGTCAGACCAAACATTTAGAGAGGTTTCTACCATATCAAATAGTGTGTACAGTGGTAAAATCATACCAAGAAGCGTAAGGGGTGTGTTCATGCCTACTAGAAGTGCTGAGGTTAAAAAATAACATCCCATGGGCACTCCTGCGTTTCCAATAGCGACAAGGGTTGAAATAAAAATCCATGGAATCATTTCCATCAAGCTAATGCTAGCTCCACTGCTTATACTAACAAATAGAGTGGTAATAAGTATAAAAGCTGCGCAGCCATTCATATTTATGACAGAGCAAAGAGGTAGGCTAAATGAAGATGTTTTTTTATCTATATTTAGTTTTCTAGAGGCTAGGTCTAATGTGAGCGGTAAGGTGGCACTTGAGGATTTTGAAAAAAATGCCATAGAAAGAGCTGGAAGCATTGATTTTCCAACATGAGTGGGAGATAAGCCTTTTAGTTTTAAAAAAATGGGTAAAATTATAAAGCCTTGAATGAGATTAGCTGAAACAACACAGATTGCATATTTTATAATGGAGCTAAAACTTTCTTTGCTTGTGACAATTTGGTCTATAAAGAGTGTGACAAATGCAAAAATACCAATGGGTAACAATTTAATGATGGTTGTTGATATTTTTAAAAGAGCTTTGAAAAAACCGTTGAAAAAATTTTGCACCGTTTCTTTTTCTTTATCATGAAGTAAGGAAATGGAAATTCCTAAAATTGTAGCAATGAATGCTACCCCTAAGACGTTATTATTTAAGAAAGCCTCTACAGGATTCGAAGGGATGACGTCTTTGATAACACTCAAGTAAGTTTTAAAAAATTGAACTTTTTCTTTGGATGTACTTTCGCTTAGAGCTCTTGTTTCAGCTGGGTTGATAACAATAAATAAAATTAGAGCAATAGTTGCTGAAATTATGGTCGTCAAAAGGGTGTATTTAAAAACTCTGGCAAGTAAGTTTTTTGTGTGAGTAAGATTTTTTGCGTTTATCAGGGTTGTAAAAATCGAAAGGAATATGATGGGAAGGCTTAGAAGCTTTAAGGCTCTAATAAAAAGGTCAGCAATAAAATTCGATGCAGGAACCACAACCCCTGGCAGGAAAAAATAAGAAACTGAAGCTAATACTAAAGATAAAAGAACAGGCAGAGCCGAAAATTTTTTTATAGTCATGCGAAAGTGATAAATTAAAAATAATTGGGAAAATTTTAGCTAATAATAGAATTCAAGTCATTAACTAGTTTATGAAAGAGTAGTTTTTGATCGATTAATAAGCTCAATTAAAACAAAGATTCCAACTAATGCAAAAGCCCAGTAGACATAAGGGGCAAGCTGGACCCCAAGAGTTAAGGCTATGATGATTCCAAATTGCATAGTTGTCGTGATTTTCCCCCATCTAACGGGTCTGCAGGTATAAGCCTGCCAAGCACCTTTTAATTTGAGAATAATAGCAAAGACACAAAGGGCGAGATCACGAGAGACCATCAATGCTGCATGTGGCAGAGTTATAGAACCCTCCATAAAAAAGACTCCTAAGACAAAATAGACAAAGAACTTGTCCATAGCTGGATCCAAGATAGCTCCAAGTTTCGAGGAGTATTTAAATCGTCTGGCTAAAAAACCATCAGTGAAATCTGTAATCATAGCTAGTACAACAGCGGTCATGCGTAGGGCAGTGCTATCAACTAAAAACAGGAAAGCCAAGGGCCCCCTTAGGAGAGATAAGCCATTTGATGGGTTTAACATGGACAACAAAAATACTCTAAGAAATTAAACTTGTCGGCTTCTTGCTTTTCGCTGGCGCCGTTTTTTTCTCCATTTATACCAAAAAAAGATAATTACAGTCACACTCAAAGCATAAAATAGAGATAGATGGACTGTTTTTACAAGTTTTGAAAGTGATTCAAAATTACTTCCAAGGTAGTAAAAGGTTAAAAATGTAGTAGAGGTCCAAAAAATTGAGGGGAATAAATCTTTTAACGCGAATTTCGTAAAACTCGCCTTTGAGATACCTGTCGACATGAATATTGCATTTCTAACTCCAAAGGGAATAAATCGACCAAGAAGCAAAGTTAAAAAACCTTTTCTAGCATAGAAATTTCTCATTTTTGTAAGGCGATTCTCTGGAAGTAGTTTTTTCATCCAGTTATATTTTAGAAGCTTTCTTCCAAAGCCCCTTCCTAGCCAATAAGCAATCCAAGCGGAAAAATAACAACCCAAAAAACTGCAGATAAATAAGGGCCAAAACATTTCCGGAGCCATTGAGGCAATCAAAGCAGAGATAATAATGAGGATATCAATTGAAATTGGAAAACTCATCCCAGCAAGCAGATATAGAAAAAATAATATCCAAGGAGCTTTGTTTTGGTTTTCTAATATAAAATTGTAAATAGATTCCATAAAACTTTTTAAAAAAATAAGAAAAACGGAATTATACTACAAATGTCTATTTTTAATGTTTATTTTAAATTAATTAAGAACTTCTTGATTTTCTTGAGATTCTAGGTCGGGGGTATTATTGTCAGCCTCAAGAGAAGAGTTTGACGCGTCTTGGAAGCGCTTACCTAAGGAAAAAGTAGCGGAAATCCAGGTAAATATTACAAGGACGAGGATGGTTGCTATATAGGGGGTACTAGCTGCTACTGTTCCAAAAATCATAAGGAGAAATTGATGGATTACTGATCCTCCGGACTTTCCTAATCTTGACCCGACGCCGTCAATAGCTGCTTTTCCTTTCAGCTTGCACTCAGCGCTAAGAGGGATAAAAGACATTTCTTTAGTCGTGTCAAAAACGGTGTATTTACAGGCTCTCGAAAGACAGTTTTGAAGCCCTCCAAAAAATACACTTAGAGCTAATGGAGTAGCTCCGATGATAATAGCCAGAGAAGCTAGGCCTGTTTCTTTAAAAAGAATGAAAGAGAAAAATAAAACCCCAGTAACTAGTACTGCTACGGGTGTAACAAGGGCTGTAAATGTCCAGCCGCATCGTCTAATCAAATTACCCGCTATGAAAAGGGCGATAGTTGTAGAGATCATTCCCATCCAGGTCAAAACTTTTCCCATGTAGACGTTGTATCTCACTGGGTCAGGATAGAGTTGTTTAATCTGATCTTTCCACACAATCTCAATCATGTTCATTGAAAGGTTGTATGTTAAGACTACGACTGCTATGCAAATGAGGTATTTTGATTTAGCTAAGTAAGAAAAGTTTTTTCTTAGGCTCATTTTGATTTTTGGCTTCGCTGGAACGGAAGAGTCAGCAGAGCCCTTTGAAAAGACTCCATTTAGAACAGAAGAGTTATACCATTTGAAAAGAAAGATTGTAATGATGCCGACCAAAACTACAGCTGAAATAATAAGTTTTAAACTAGTTCCCCAGGAATCATTCGATAAACTTCCAAAAGAAAAAGATCCTTTAGATAGGAAGATTGAAATTTGACCAGAAAATATACTGGCTACGTTAGCTCCAACTCCTAATATAGCATAAAATCTTTTAGCATCTTTAATAGAGGTTATTTCATTTGCAAAGCCCCAGAATAGAACTGTCATGATCATAGTTCCCCAAAGCTCACTCATAACGTAGAAAAGAGTGAAAGTCCAATTTCTAATGATCATAATAAGCCCTTGAAACCCTTTTGGAAGAGTCTTCTGAATGGAATCAGCAAATGCATGGGGGTGTAATAGATCTTGGTTCGGGTACAATACAAAGGCGAAAAGAAAGAAAAAGGACAAAAAGATGCTTATCATCACATAAAAAACTTTTTCGATCGTAAATTTATTAGAAAGTTTTGCAAAAATGAAAGTAAAGAAAATGGCCATAGGCAAAATGACCCAAACCTTAATAAAAGGTAGGGCCTCAGCTCCAGATGACGGGGCTGTGATGACTAAGGCGTCTTTTGCAGCTCTTAGGATGCTGTAGTTAAAGCAAATAAGCGAATATATGATAAAGAGGGGGAGAAACCTTTTTAGCTCCCAGCGGTGTATCGGCCAGAAATAGGATCGAAGTTTAGAAAATCCAGTTGTTGAGGCCGAAGAGCTCATCAGGCAAAGTCCTTTCTTAGGGAATGAAAAATTGAATATTTGTAACTGTAGAAAATCTTAGTACAAGAAATCTTGCATTGAAAAATCTTAGAAGAGACATGAAATAGGGTCAGCAAATCGTTGACCAAAATATCCTCTACATGCAGCAGATTAGCTGCGTTAGTTTGTGTTTATTCTTCTGATGTTTTCTAAAAAAAAACTAAGCTCCATTATAGCTACTTTTCTATATTTAGCAATGAAAGATTTATAAAATAATACTTAGATGTCAGTTTTATTTTGAATCAGTTAAAGCGTCTATTCCAGGCAAAGTTTTGTGCTCAATTAGCTCAAGAAATGCGCCACCGCCTGTAGAAAGGTGAGTGAATTTATTCTCTATGTGAAGTTGGTTGATGGAAGCTACCGAATCGCCTCCTCCAGCTATTTTAGTACATTGTAGTCTGCTGATGGCCTTAGCTATTTCAAAGGTGCCGTTTGCAAAGTCTTTTTTTTCAAAAACTCCAAGAGGGCCATTCCAAAAAATAGTTTGACTGTCTTGAATTTTGTTTTTCCATTCAAAAATTGTTTTTGGTCCGATATCGTAAGCGGTATAGTTTGATGGAAACGCGTTTTCTAAATTGGTTGTTTTAATAGAAGCGGGTTTTTCTAGTGAGTCTGCAATGATAAAATCTGTTGGAAGGAAGATGGGTACGTTAAGATCTTTTGATATAGTGAATATATGCTTACAGATGTCTAGTATGTCAGAGGTGTTTTTTGCTTGGCAGGGAAGGTCTCCTTTTGCTTGGAGCATGGATACTGCCATAGCCCCACCTATAAAAAGGGCGTCAACTTGCTGAAGTAGCGAAGCTAGAACTCCGGATTTACTAGAAACCTTAGAGCCTCCGACAACTGCAAAAAAAGGTTTTTTAGGGGATCGAAGGTATTTGTTGAAATTTTCTAGTTCGCGTTGCATTAGAAAGCCCATAGCAGAGCGATCTGGAAGATATTTAGGTATTTCTGTGATAGAGCTGTGTTTTCTATGGGCACATCCAAAGGCGTCGTTAATAAAGTAATCACCGAGGCTAGCTAGAGTCTTTGCAAACAAGGGGTCATTTTTTGGGTGTTTTTCTGCTTCATAGAATCGTAAATTCTCCAGAAAAAGAATCTCTTTAGGTTTAAGTCTTGATGCTAGGGTTATAGTTTGTTCGCTGATGCAATCATTGGCTATTGTCAAAGGAATGTCTAAAAGTTTTGCTAAATGTTTGGCGCATGGTGAAAGTGAATAATTTGTGTTAACTTTGCCATCAGGTCTTCCTAGGTGGCTTAAAATGATAATTGAACAATTTTTTTCTAGAAGATACTTGATTGTTGGCAGTGCCCGGCGGATGCGAGTGTCGTCTGTGATATTTTGCGCTGAATCTAAAGGGACGTTAAAATCAACCCTTAATAAAACCTTGGAGTTAGATAAATCAAGATCTGTAATTTGTAACTTTTCCAATTCGAAGCCCATGCATACTGATTTGAATTCGTTTTAAGAAAAACAACCTTTATAGGGAAGAAAAAGGATTCGAAGCTTGTGAAAAAAGTTTTCCGCTTTTCCTTTTTTTTAGTTCGGATTTGATTGAAAATAATAGATCTTGATCAAATTTTTGTGTAACTGCCCAGGATAGATAAACAGTGGGTATTTCTTTAAATATGCGGCCCTTATATTTTCCAAGAGGCATAGTTTTCATAGTTATTGGTTTTTTGAGCCTTTCTAACAAGTTTTGAGTCGTTTTGAAATTGGTTGTTAGTCTTTTAAATACTTCGATGTTAACAATGACATCATTCATGGCTCGGTGCGCGCCGTCAGTAAGTATGTTGAAGTGCTTTCTTAAAACTTCTAGAGAGTTAACGGAAGTTTGTCCATAAAGTCGTGATAATCTCAGAGTATCAATATAAAGTTGAGAATTTAATTTATTTGGGACTTTATGTTTCTTTGCAGCATTAAGTAAGATATCTATATCAAATTTTATACCATGGCCAATAATGATATGTCCTTCGATAAACTTCAGGAATGATGGAAGAACGTCTTGTATGAGAGGTTTTCCTGCAACCATTTTTTGAGTAATGTTGTGGATGCGGATGCTATCTTCTGGAATTGTTCTTTTGGGATCGATAAGGGTTTCCATTTCTTCAAAATTGTGATCAAAATTGAATTTAACAGCAGCTAGTTCAATAATTTCGTCAGATTCAATGTCAAGCCCTGTTGTTTCGCAGTCAAGACAGATAAAGTTTTGTTTTTTAAGGAGAGTCATTGGTGTTTAAACTTTCGTTGATCATTTGAATTAATGGTTTTCTATAATGCGAATTCTTGTTTGTGTATCTACAAAAATTCGGTTTAATTCCAGTCTCCTCCAGTATAGCGGTTTCAATTTTAGAAATCTGTTTTTTTCGATCGTTTTTTTTGAGTTTGTCGTACTTGGTGAGGACCAGAACAAAGGGTTTTTGGTAGAAGTGAGCCCACTTGAGAAGGTCTAAGTCTTCATGGGAGGGGATCCTTCTACAGTCTAAGAGTATAAGTAGGAGTTTGAGTTGTTTTCTGTTCTTTAAATAGCTTTCAATGCTTTCTGCCCAAAGTTTTTTCATTGATTTTGGTACTTTGGCGAAGCCGTATCCAGGAAGATCTACAAGAGCTAAAGATTCGTCAGTGATAAAAAAATTAATTGTTTGTGTTTTTCCGGGTTTTGATGAGACGTGAGCTAGTTTCTTTATTTGGAGTAGATGGTTTAGTAAAGACGATTTTCCTACATTAGATCTACCTACAAAAGCAACTTCTTCCAGGCTTTGCCCATGTCTTGAAAAGATGTGCTCTGGTAGAGATTCTGATAGAGCGGAAATAGCGAATCTGGCAGTTTTAAAAGGGATCATTTTTTTGGTCCTTGGAAGGCTCGAATTTGCCTTTGGGTATCGCTAATGTAGTCTATGTAGATGTGGCAAGTGTTTTTCGGTAGGGCGTCTACAATTAGTTCAGGCCATTCTACAATCGAAAGGGAGTCTTTATCATAAAGATAATCACAAAACCCAAGTTTTTCAAACTCTTCAGAACTTTTCATTCTATATAAGTCGAAATGAAAAACACTTTTTGTTCCCTCATACTCAGCTACGTAAGTAAAGGTTGGGCTAAGAATGTCTTCAGGCTTGTTGTTAGTAATGGAAGATATTAGACCCTTAGAAAATAAAGTTTTTCCGCTTCCCAGATTACCGTGGAGACAGATCACCTGATTGTTACCTAGGTTTTTGACGAAGTTTCTCCCTAGTAGAAATGTGTCTTCAGAACAAAGGGATTTAAATTCAAAGAGAGGAGCGTCCATAAGTACATTAGCTCTCGAGCCAGTGACTAAGATAGTCTTGAAAATCCCCTTCGTTATTTACAGCTTCAACAAACTCTGAGATTTTATTCTCATCCATGTGGTCTTGTATGAAAGTTAGTAAATCATCTTCCATATTGAAACGATTTTGGTTTGGCACATCAACCAAAGAAAGAGGTTTGAGCTGGTTCTTTTTAAAGTCTTCTATTACAGCTTTTTTTGTATTGAAAAGCTTTCCTGTGATTGCTGATGAATAAACAGTCTTAGTAACAGGTTCTTTTCTTTTTTCGATGTAATTATGGATGACGTCCTTGTCTTCTGAAACAAAAAATCTTTTAACTTTTAAACCATTGACCCTTTCGGTGTTCTCAGGGCATTTTGAAACCCATTCATAAATAGCATCTTGTGGATTTGGATGAGTGTTGTCACCAAACACTTTACCTGTAAAGGGGCAGATGTAAATTTTCTTGGTGTTTTCATTGACGCTTGGTTGACCTACTTGTATTTTTATTTCGGTCTCACGCCAGATTTTGCCTTCTTCTTCTAGTTTTTCAACAAGTTTTGTTAAGCTTTGGTAAATTGTTTTTTCTTTAATGAAAAGAACGGGAGCAAGATGGAATTTTTTCTCTAAGAAAAATAAGTAAGTTGTAACAAGATCTGCTTTCTTGTTTTCCGATAAAAAGTCTTTCAGCTCACCTTTGAGCTCTGTGGTTATTAGCTTGTTTGACATGGAGTCCCTAACCTAGAAGATTTTTCAAAAATATAGAGAGCTGAGATTAGCGAATTTCCTTTTAATATTCAAGGTAGATTTAGAGGGCAATGAGGGTTAGAATTAAAAGGAGCGGGCGTTTAGGAGTAATTTTAATTATAAAAAAAATTTAAGATTTTTTATCTAAGCAAGAGATAGATTGCTAGTATAGTTTTTTCTATGCTATAAAATTACACCGAGAAGATTCTTTTTTTGAATATTGGACTAAGTTAGAGAAAGCAATGAAATTAAAGTTTAAAGAGCTAAATATTAGCGGTTATGAGCGAGTGACTGTAATATCTGAGGAAGAATCTGGTCTGGAAGCTATCATCGCGTTGCACAATACAACCCTTGGCCCTGCATTAGGGGGGACTCGTTTTTTTAATTACAAAGTTTTCGACGATGCGTTAGAGGATGTTTTAAGGCTTTCTAGAGGGATGACATACAAGGCGGCAATTGCCAATCTTCCACTGGGTGGGGGTAAAAGCGTTGTGATGCTGGACCCAACAAAACCTAAACCAATGCCTGTTATTCGCGCTTTTGCTGAAGCTGTTAATGAGCTTCAAGGGCGGTATATTTGTGCTGCAGATTATGGTTGTCGATCAGAAGATATTATTCACTTAAGTCAGTTGACATCACACATAGTAGGTGTTGCAACAGAAAAAAGTAGCGGTGATCCGGCTCCTTATACAGCATGGGGAACGATTAAAGGGATCGAAGCTACACTAAATAATATTTATGGATCTTCTTCTATTCAGGGTAAAACTATAGCGATTCAGGGTTTAGGAAATGTAGGGATTCGAATAGCCGAGTATCTTTATTGGAGGGGCGCGCTGCTGATTGTTTCTGATTTAGATGAAAGCAAGTTAGCTTATGCTAGTCAACGATTTGGGGCTAAAACTGTTGCTTTAGAAAAAATTACCACTGCAGAGTGTGATATTTTGGTTCCGTGTGCGATTGGAAAAGTTTTTAACGAAGAAATTATAGGAAAACTAAATTGTAAAGGGATCGCTGGTTGTGCCAATAACCAACTTACACAAGAAACTGACGCAAAGCTTATAAAGAAGTTAGGGATCGTTTATGCTCCTGATTTTGTAATAAGTGGAGGTGGGCTCATCAACGTGTCTTTTGAGTTAAAAGATAAAGGGTATGATCCAATTGCTGCTCGAAATAAAATTGATGAGATTTATGAAACTTTAGAAACAATCTATGCTCAGGCTGATAAAACAGGCGCTTCAACTCATATGACTGCGGTTGCTTTGGCTGAATATAGATTAAAATTTGGAAGTGAAACAAGTGAAATTAATGCATGTCTTTCGTAGGGGAGGTGTGCTGTAGGATAAAAAGAGATAGAGATGCAAAATTTATTGGATTTTTTAAAGGATAAAACCGAAATTGCTGTTAAAAAGTTGTTTGGTGAGAAAATCTTAGAAGGTCATCCTGAAATATTTTCAGATATAACCCAGGCAACCCAAGAGAAATTTGGTCATTATCAGTGCAATAGCTCATTAAAACTTGCAAAGCTTTTAAAAAAAAATCCAAGACAGATTGCAGAAGAGCTAAAAGAGCAATTTCTTGCTGATGGGGGATGTTTTGAATCCGTAGAGATTGCAGGACCTGGTTTTATCAATCTAACACTTTCAAATGATTTTTTAGAGAGCGAAATTAATTCACAACTTCAAGATTCGAGACTTGGAGTTGCTAAGGTAAAAAAAGACAGAGTCGTTGTTGAGTTTTCGTCTCCAAATATAGCAAAAGAGCTTCATGTTGGGCACCTTCGATCCACAATTATTGGTGAATCTCTAGCGAGATTAATGGAATTTTTGGGACATGATGTTTTAAGGCTTAATCATGTTGGTGATTGGGGTACTCAGTTTGGTATGTTGATTGCTTACTTAAAAAAATTTCATGAGGATGTCCTAGAAGGAAATGAAGATGCTGAGCTGTCAGAGCTCATGCATTGGTATAAAGAGTCTAAAAAACTTTTTGATGAAGATTCTGTCTTTAAAGCGTCTGCCCAAAGAGAAGTTGTTGATTTACAAGCTCATAGTCCTGTTTCTTTAAAAGCTTGGAAGAAAATCTGTGAGATATCAAGAAAAGCCTTTCATGAGATTTATGATCTTCTTGATGTTTCCCTACAAGAAAGAGGTGAGTCTTTTTACAATCCAATGCTTCCTGAAATTGTCAGCGATTTAGAGAAGAAGCAACTTATAGTAGAAGATCAGGGAGCTAGGTGTGTTTTTTTAGAAGGATTTGAAGGAAAAGAAGGGAAGCCATTACCTGTAATAGTTCAAAAATCAGATGGAGGATATAACTATTCTACAACTGATTTAGCAGCTCTGAGACAAAGGGCTCAAGAGGAGGCTGCTCAAAGGGTTATCTACGTGGTAGATGCGGGACAAAGTCTTCATTTCCAAATGATTTATGCAACAGCGGAAAAAGCTGGGTTTTATGATCCTATGGTCACTAAACCAGAGCATGTTGCCTTTGGTGTTGTTTTAGGTTCAGATGGGAAAAAATTTAAAACGAGATCAGGAGAGACTGAAAAGCTTATAGATTTATTGAAGAAGGCAGTTAAAAAAGCTAAAGCGATTCTTGAAGAAAGGCTGCCGGATCTTGCGGGCGCAGAGCTTGAAGAGGCTGCACAGACACTTGGAATAGATGCGGTTAAGTACGCAGATCTTTCTTGTCATAGGCTAAAAGATTATGTTTTTAGCTATGATAGAATGCTGAAGTTTGAAGGTAATACAGCAGCCTTCTTGCTTTATGCATATGTAAGGATCAATAGCATAGAAAAAAAATCTGATAAATCCATTAAAGAGCTTTTAAAAACAGAAAAAATTAAACTCAACAATCCGACTGAAATGTCTCTTGCGGTGCATTTGAGACGCTTTGGGGAATCCTTAGAGGTTGTCGATAGAGAGCTTTTGCCGAACAGATTATCTGATTATCTCTATCATCTAGCTGAGAAATTTCATGCATTTTTTAGAGACTGTCAAGTTGTAGGATCTAAAGAGGAAAATAGTCGTTTGTTACTTTGTGAGCTTACTAGAAAAATACTCAAAAAAGGCTTGTATATTCTAGGTCTTAAAACTTTAGAGAAGATGTAGTTAAAGCAAAGTTTTGTGCTTCTCAAAGGGGATTTCTTGAATGAACCTTGGAACAGCATATCCAGGAAGTTTTTCGCGTAGAGCTTGCGTTAATTGTAGTCCTTTTTTAAGGTCAACTTCAAAATGAGCGCTTCCTTGAACTTTATCTAATTGGTTTAAGTAATAGGGGATAATTCCAGATTTGGCTAGTTTTAAAAAAAGTGTTTCCAAAGTCTCTAAGTTGTCATTAACATTTTTTAATAAGACGGAATGAGAAAGAAGGGTAGCGCCACTAAGGTGTATTTTTTTTAGAGCTGATAAAACATCATCGTCTAGCTCTTTAGGGTGGTTGGTGTGGATTACAAAAATAGTTTGCAACCTTGAAGATTCGATGATTTCTAAAAATTCTTTGGTAATTCTTTCTGGAATCCCAATAGGGAATCTTGTGTGAAATCTAAGTAATTTAATATGTGCTATACATTCAAGATCTTGTATAAGTTTTCGAAGTTTGTTGTCAGGTAATGAAAGAGGGTCTCCTCCACTTAGAATTAGTTCTTGTATAGAAGGATCTTTTTGTATTGCCTGCAATTCTTTATCATAGTTTGAAATAGAGGTTTCATAAGGAAAGTTTTGTCTAAAACAAAAGCGACAATGCATAGCACAAGCGCTAGAGGTTAACAGTAGGGCTCTTCCATGGTATTTTTGGATTAATTTGGGAGCCCTTGTGAATTCTGTATCTAAAACAGGATGAGTAGAGAATTGAGGGTGAACAAGCTGTTCTTTTACTAATGGAACAAATTGTAAAAAAATTGGATCGTTTAAATCGTTTTTTTTTATTTTTTGCGCGAGCCTAAGAGGGATGTTCAGGTTGAATTTTGGATTGAGAAAAATATGTTCGATTCCATCGGAATTAAGTCGTAGAAATTTAAAAAGTTGTTCAGAGGAGGTGATGTTGTTCTTTTGGATCTTTCTCCACTCTAAATTTAAATTCGTTTTGCTGTAGACAACCATTAAATTAATTGCTTATATTTACATGTTCATTTAGCCTGAGGCACAATTTTAATTTTATCTGAATATTTAAGATAGGAAAAATACAGGTGTTCTTAAGAAATATAGTCTTTTGTTCTACAGTCCTTTTTAGTGTATTTTTGATTAACCTTGAACTCAGGGGGGGGATAGAGGAGTCTTCGGTATATTTGCTTAGTTCTCCTAGGTCAGCGAACACATGGACAAGGTATTGCATTGAAAATTTAGTAGGAAGAAGAACGAAAGAAATTGATCCAAGAAAAGCGATGAATGAACCTCTGGCGTATTTGTTAAATTATGAAGTTGATGAGACTCTTCCCTTCGTTTATAAATTACATAGGCCTCCTGTAGGTGAAAACGAAAACTATCTTATAGTTCTTGTCCGCGATTATATGGAGTTGTTTGAAAGTGCGGAAATGCATACAAATGTATGGCCTTTGATTTTTTCTATTAAAAACTATATGGATATTCTTAAAACTTATGACGAGTGGTCAAAGCATAAAAGGCTGTTAATTTACTATGAAGATTTAGTTTTGAAACCTAGAACGGAGTTAAAAAGGTTATGTAATTTTTTTTCGTGTTCAGACGAAAAAGTTAGTCCTTTTTTGCGGAATATTAAAGAGCATAAGAAAAAATTAATAAAGATTTACGAGGAATATGAGCGCCCTATCAAAACAAATCATGATACAAAATATTATAAGAAAAAAATGAAGAAGCGTAGGCTCTTGCGATTAAAGAAAAAAGTGCGAGCAATCAATCCTACTGTATATAAAAAATATCTTTCTAGGTATTAAGCTGTTTATTGTTAGAGGCAAGTAGTTTTTTTATTAGAGCTTGTTTGTTGTTTCTTTTGATGTTTGCACCTAGTGAGGACAGTTTCCCCTCAATATTTTCATAACCACGATCAATGAAGTGTAGATTTTTAATTTTACAAGGATCTTCACATAAAAGAGCTGCAAGGACATAAGAAAACCCAGCTCGCAGATCCGGGATTTCAATAGACTGGGCTTTTAGTGGAGTTGGTCCCTGAATAGCGACGCTATGTTTGTAGTTTTCTGAGGCAAATCTGCAAGGTTTACTGCCCAAACAGTCTGTGAAAAATTCAACCTTTGCACCCATTTGTTTTAGAGTTTCTAAATATCCAAACCTGTTTTCATAAACGGTTTCGTGAATAACTGAGATCCCCTCGGCTTGTGTTAACAAGGTCACAAATGGTTGCTGCCAATCTGTCAAAAAACCTGGATAGACATCTGTTTCTAAATGGAGTCCACCTTTTAAAGGTCCCTCATAGAAAAATTCTATTCCGTCTTCTTTGACCCTGAATCCAGCTCCTATTTTTCTTAACTTGTTTAAAAATAAACTCATGTGGCTTTGGTTTGCGCCTTGAACAAAAACAGATCCTTTTGTAGCAATTCCAGCCATTCCCAAAGAAGCAGCTTCAATTCTATCGGTCATAACGGTATGTTCAGCTTCATAGAAAGTCGAAACTCCAAAAATAATAATGGTTCGGTTAACATCAACTTGAATGTTTGCTCCGAGTTTTTGTAAAAACAAAATAAGATCTATTACTTCTGGTTCTATTGCTGCATTTTTAAGTACTGTTTTTCCCTTAGCCCTGCATGCTGCTAAAATTGTATTTTCTGTGGCCCCAACAGATGGATAGGGGAGTATGATTAGTGAGCCATTTAGGCCATTGTGTGCTGAGGCGAAATATGCACCTTCTTTTTTCATGTTTCGGTATTCAATAGTTGCGCCAAGTTTCTCCAAAGCTTGTATATGGAAATTTACAGGGCGTTTTCCTATTTTACAACCACCTATAGTTGGTACAATGACATCTTCATTTGTTCGTCCAAGCAAAGCTCCTATCATCAAAATTGGTATTCTGTTAGCGCCTGAGAATCTTTGAGGTATATAAGAAGACTTTAGATTTTTTGTTTGGACCTCTAGTAGGCCTTGTTCCTTGTCCCAATTGATTTCCATGCCGAGTTCTTTACAAAACATTAAAGTCGCTTCAACATCTTGTATATTTGGAACGTTTCTAAAGATACATTTTTTGTCAGATAAAACCGAGGCAACTATCATTTTAGTGATAGCATTTTTTGCACCTGCAGCTTTTACACTACCCTTTAAAGGGATTCCACCTTGAATTTCTAAATATTCCATAATAATTGTCTGGCTTCTATAATACGTTGTCCCATATTAAACCTGTTTTGATTGTTAAGATGGAAGCCTTTTTCCAAAAAAATAATTCTTCTTCGAACTTTGAAAGTAGTGTGATAGTCTCTTTGCTAATAAGCGTTCAAAATTAAAGGTTTTTTAATGAGAAGATACATCACAGGAATAGGACAAGACTCTCATAGGTTTTTGAAAAATGATTCTAAAAAGAAATGTATTATCGGTGCTGTTGAGTTCGAAAATTGTGAAGCCATGGATGCTGATTCAGATGGAGATGTCGTGCTTCATGCAATCTGTAACGCTATTACATCCATTTCACATGTACCTATTTTAGGAAAGGTTGCAATCGATCTTTGCCATAATCAAAACATTACTGATTCGAAGGTCTATTTGCAAAAAGCAATAGAAACTTTAGGCTCATACCAAATTGAGCATGTAGCGTTAACTATAGAAGGGAAAAAACCCAAATTTCAGAAAAAATCAGAAGATATTAGAAAAAGTGTTTCTAGCTTACTAAATCTTGAAGTGACGCAAGTGGGAATTACGTCTACAACGGGAGATGAGCTTACTGATTTTGGAAAAGGCGAAGGTTTGATGTGCTTTTGCTCTCTTTCTGTGAGTCAAGAGATTTAATAGACATCTGTTACATAACGTTTTTTCGAATAAAGGTCTTTAAAGTGTAGTAGAGCGTTTTTTTCAGAAAGCGATAATTCTTCTTGAAAAATTCTAATGATGGTTTTTTTTACGTCCTTTTCCATTTTTTTTGCATCCCCGCAGATGTAGATAATTGCACCATTATCTAGCCACTTGAGAAACTCTTTTCTTTGTTCGTAGAGTTTGTCTTGAACGTAAATTTTTTGCTCTTGATCTCTAGAAAAAGCAACACTTAGCTTTAGGTTGTTATCGTTCACATAAAAATTCCACTCATCTTCAAAATAAAAATCTGACACACGATTTCGTTCTCCAAAAAACAACCAATTTTTAGAAGCGTTTTGCTTTATTCTTTTTTGAACAAAAGCCCTAAATGGAGCTACCCCAGTTCCAGGCCCTATCATAATTATGGGTGTACTTGAGTCTGTGGGCAATTGAAACCGAGTATTTTTATGTAGCTGCATATCTATTGTGCCATCAGAAATTTGTGCCCTGTGGCAAAGAAAATCACTACTCAATCCCTTTCTAAGGCTTCCTTGTGTTTTGTACTCGAATGTTGAAATTAAGAAATCTACGCTATCGCTTTGTTTCGTGTGACTACTTGCACAGGAATAAAATCTTGGCAGGAGGGGTAAAAGGGTTTCTGTAAATTCTTGAGGGGATACCTTTTTAGGTACAGAGGTCTCAAGAAGACTCAGGACATCATGAGATGCTAAAAAAGCTTTTTTTTCGAATTTATTTTCTTCTTTACATAGTGTTTGGAGTAGGTTTTGTGTTTCTGATTGAGATTTTGTGAGCAGAGTCAACAGCTTCGAGCTAACTTTTCCTAAATTAGCTTCTGTTTGTAAAAATTTATAAAGTGGCAAAGAGCCTTCTGTTTTTGGATGTTTAACAATTTCTTGCCCATCTAACTTTAAAATACTTAAAATATCTTTGATTATTAGTGGATCGTTTACAGGCTTAATAGAAAAGGCATCTCCTTCTAGAAATTCTCCTGTAAAATTCGATAAATCCATTGTTAGCAGATAAGTAGCTCTACTAGAGCTCTGCTTGCTTAATTTTTTTCTTTTCAAAATTCTCGAAGAGAAAAATGTTTTAAGTGCAACTGGATCATTCTTGGTCTTTGAAATAATCGTAGACATATCAGCCTAAATCAGGTTAAATTAATCTTTTAGGTATCAAAAAATAAAGCCATCTAGTTATGAGAATAGCTCTTATTTTGACGCTGTGTTATTCCCTTTGTAGTTCTTGCTCTCAGAGAGGGAATGTGCCTCAATATATTCTTACAGATTCACCTGAAAGCAAGGTTGAGATCCAGAAGCTTAGCAGCGGAGAAGAAAGCTCCTCTCAAAAAGAACTTTAGCTTTCTTTTTCAACAAGTTCTTTGCATTGGCCAGCTTCAAACAACTTCTTAAAAGTAGCGAGTTTTTTATTTGAAATCCCGCCTAAAAATTCAATTGCCTCTAAAAACCTTGCTCTCGCCCGGTCTTTCCCCAAAATAACAAAAGAGTCAAATAGTGGGGGACCTTGGTGTTTCCCTGTCAAACTAGCAAACAGCAGCTTAATAATTATATTTTTGTGGTTAACTTCAAATAATTCAGCTGCATTTCTTGAAGCTTTTTCTATTGAATCTCTATCCCAGTTGTCATCTTTTTCTAATAACCAAAGTATGGCTTGCAAAATATAAGCAGAAGTTTGAGGGGTGATTTTTTTTGGACAAAGCAACTGTGTATTGTGCGGTATTTTGTTTACGAAGAAAAAATGACAAAGATCCATAAATTCGCCAAAGGTCTTAATGCGAGTGTGGCAAAGTGGCATTAATTTCTGCATGAATGTTTCATTGTAGATCCACTCTTGGAGTCTTTCCCAAAGGTCTTCTTCTTTTACGGTATTGATAATATACTGCTGGTTGATCCAGTCAAGTTTTTTGACATCAAAAAATGCGCCTGATACCCCAATTCTTTTTGGATCGAATTCTTTAATGATTTCGTCTATAGAGTAGACTTCCTTATCTTCTTGCATGCTATAGCCCATGAGAGTTAGGAAGTTAATAAAGGCCTCAGGAAGATAACCAGAATCACGATAGTAGAAAATAGAAGTTGGGTTTTTTCTTTTAGAAAGTTTCTTCCCGTCGCTTCCCAAAAGCAATGGTAGGTGCATGAAAGTTGGTGGTGTAAAGCCAAATACCTCATAAAGTAGGACGTGTTTTGGTGTTGAACTTAGCCACTCATCTCCTCGAATAACATGAGTAATTTTCATAAGGTGATCGTCTACGACATTTGCAAGATGATATGTAGGAAATCCATCAGATTTTAAAAGAATTTGGTCATCTATATCTGCCCAAGGACAACTTAAAGGGCCTTTAATGGCATCTATGTATTCACAAGTCCCTGTAAGAGGAACCTTAAGTCTTACAACATAGGGTTGGCCTTCATTCTCTCGTTTTGCTATTTCTTCTGTAGAAAGGTTTCTATAACGTCTATCGTAGCCGGTTCTTTTCCCGAGTTTTGAGCTAAGTTCTCGCATTTCTTGAAGTTCTTCCGCTGTAGCAAAGCATTTATAAGCTTTACCCTCATCGAGTAGTTTTTGGCAGTACTCCCTATAAATATCGGTTCTTTCGGATTGTCTGTATGGTCCGTACGATCCGCCAACATCTGGGCCTTCGTCCCATGAAATATTGGACCATTTTAAAGCTTTATAAATATTTTGTTCATATTCAGCTTTGGATCTTGATTGATCTGTATCTTCAATGCGTAGAATAAAGTCACCTTTATGGTGTCTTGCAAAAATGAGGTTGAACAAGGCCATATATGCCGTTCCAACATGTGGATCCCCAGTCGGAGAAGGGGCTATCCTTACGCGTACTTTATCCATTAGTATAAAATCCTTAGAATCTCTATATATCTGCAGCTATTGTTTCTCAGGAATGGGATAGTTTTCAAGAGAAATCCTTATCAGATTAAGCTGCAGGTTTAGGGATTTGAGAAGATTTCTTATCACTTAATAAAAAAATGAGATCTTTCATGATGTTGAAGGACTCTTCAATTTGAAGGTCGTTTTGACCAAACGATTCCATGTCTTCTAGTGAGGGGTCTGATTTCTTAATTTCAGTAAGAAAATTTTGATAGTTCTGATTTAGTTCTATTCTCTTTGCTGAATTAAGTGATAAAACTTCCTTTAATGGTTGGTAGGTAGTTAGCCTTTCTTGCAAATTATGTTTATATAGACGTTTCATTTTTCCTCTATGTAGAGGGTGAACATCTGACAAATCGTCGTCAAAATTTGGTTTTATTTGATCGCCATCAAGAGGGAATTTTGAAAAAGATTCACCAATTTCTAGTTCTGAAAATGCTCCAGGAACAACTATATCAGAGCCAACGCCATGCAATTGGGGGCTTTTCCCTGATACGGTGTAGTAAATTCCTCTTGTAACTTTGTATTCACCCTGTGGATTTACTTTAGGTCCATGAGTAGACTCTAAAGTAAATGATTGGTAGGAGCCTTTCCCAAAGCTTGATGAATCTCCTACTATAAGAGCCCTTCCAAAATCTTGTAGAGATTGAGCTACAATTTCAGATGCAGATGCAGATGCTTTGTTAATGACCACTAACAGTGGCCCGTCCCAACTACGGCTAGCGTCAAAATTTCTTAGATGTTGAACTCTTCCGGAACTATCCTTGACTGAAACAACTATGCCCTTGGAAATAAATAAACCTGAAACAGATACAGCTTGAGCTAATATTCCTCCAGCATTGTTACGCAGATCTAAAACTACTCCCAATAAATTATGCTCAGATTTTAACCTTTCGATTGATTCTTTAATGTCTTTTGCAGAGGAAGAGTTTTGGTCTTGATAAAATGAGTGTAGTTTAATATGGGCAATAATCCCATCTCCATAGGGGATGGTAGTTGTTTCGAAACGCGTATCTTTTAAAACAATTTCATCTCTTGTAATTTCAATATCAAACTTATCAGTTCTATTTGTTTCGTCCTGCGTTTCACGAAGTATGGTTAAATTAACTTTCGTGCCTTTTGGTCCTCGAATTAAGTCAACAGCTTCAATTATATCAAGTCCAACAACAGGTTCCTTATTTACTGCAATAATTCGATCTCCAGTTTTTAGTTTATTGGAAAGCATCGCAGGGCTTCCTTCTAGAAGTCTTACAACGGCGAAGCCGTTTAGATTGTCTTTTAATTGAGCACCTATTCCATAAAGCTTTTGTTGAACTTGTATCATAAACTGATTAGCTTCTTTTGGTGTTAAATAGGTGGTATGAGAATCTAAAGAAGCGGCAAACGCCTTGAGGAGATAAGCTTGAACTTGAGCTTTTCTCTCAGTTGTAGATTGACATAGAATTTCAGCTTCTCTATTAACTCTTCTTTTTTCTAGCTTTTGATGGAGTTTAGTCTTAGTTTCGTCATCTAGATTTTCAGCAGCTTCTTGCTGCAGAGCTTTTAAGTGGAGAAGTCGTTCTTTCAACTCTACTTCAGATTTGGCCCATCTAATATCTTTGAAACTATTAGGATCTACATCTCCTTCGAAGTTTTCGTTTTCAATGAGTTTTTCTAGATCATTCCTCCTAGAGATTGAGGTGATCATTAACCCGTAGATTTCTTCGAATTGTGAATAGTCTCCAGAATTCATATTGGTTTGTATGGTTTCTAAAAGTGCTTCGCTAGGCGATACCCACTTAACTGTTTCACTTTCAAGAAGATAGGTTTTAATAGGGTCTAGTTCCTCTAAGAAAAGCTCTAAAGATCTCTTAACGAGCTCCCTTGAGACTGTGTGGTATTTGACATGAGCCCTTAAAAGCTCATTAATTTTTTTTTGAGTATCCTTAGGCGTAAGTTCTGGTGGGCGCGCAGTAACAACGCAGGTTGTTAATAATAAGGCTGTTATAAATATTTTAGCAAGTCTCATGCAAAAACCCCTTCCTAAGTACTTGTCTATTAATGCATATCAAAAGCGAATATCTAAAGAAACCAATTTTTTTGTAAATAATAAAAAAGTCCTCTAAAATACTCGTTTTAGCCAGTTTTTTCAAAAAAACAGAGGTAATTTTCTAAAAGACATTGATATCAATACAATTTTATGTAATAATTACTTATTCAACGAAATTATATATGCAACGAAACTAAAAACAATATGCACTTTTACTAACTTCGTTGAAGTTATTTTAAGTAAAAATGTGTCCCGAGAGGGAGTTTAGGAGGAAAAAACCATGACATTCGATGGCTTTATGGCAGATGAATGTGAAGTCACAGTAATTGACGACGCTCCTAGAAAGAAGGTCGTGTCGATTACCGAAGCTGCTAAAATAAATAACGTAACGCGTCAAGCAATCTATGTAGCTATTAAGCAAAAGAAGCTGAAAGCTTACAAAGATGCTACACGTTGGACTATTCGTCTAGAAGATCTAGAAGAATATAGGAGACAAAAGTACTCAAGAGCTAAGTCTACATTTGATGGAGAACTTCTTTTTGATAACGAAAGGGGATTCTACTCAGTTAACCAAGTGGCTAAAATGCTCGGAGTTCCTGCTCAAAAGATCTATTATGCAACAAGAATAGGTCTGTTGAAGGCTTCTAGAAAAGGTGCAGCTTGGATCATTCACATTGATGATGTTAAGCATTATAAAGAAAGCTACCTAAGCCGCGGACATTCAAATTCAGATGTAGGTTAATTCCTATATCCGAAATTAGGTAATTCGCGTCTATTGGGAGGCGACGAATTAGCAAAATGATATGCAGACAACGGATGTTTTGTTTGTTTCAGCGTTTAATGTTTTTAGTTTTGCTTTATTCCATCACTTGGAAGTCTTTGATCAATAATTGTATGCTTGATTTATTTAAGAAAGTGTTTACATATGGTGTAAACGCTATTCTTAATTTTGTGTTTTTCTTAGAGACTTCTGGCTTTCTATGGGAGCATCCGAAAGCAACACCTTCTAACACTCTCTTATTTTGTTCTAGGTAAAGTTTTAAATGGTTTTTGCCAACTATTTTTGGGGGCCAGGTTTGTGTAGCCTCTGCGTATAAAATAGGCGGGGGGCTTGCTGTTCCAAAAGGCTCTAAAAGCTTTAAAGATTCTAAAAAATCGAAAGTTAATTCATCAAAACTCACTTTAGCATCAAGTTTTAGTTTGGGCATAATATCACTTGAATTTAGTGACTTATTTGCTATTTCAACAAATGCGCTTTTGAAAGCTTCAACATTATCTTCATTAATGGTCATGCCAGCGGCAAAATCGTGGCCTCCAAAATTAAGTAGAAGATGTGATAGAGACTTGAGAGGAGCTAAAAGAGGAAATTCAGGAATTGTTCTTAATGATCCCTTTCCAACACCGTTTTCAATAGAGATGATGACAGATGGACGATTAAACTGTTTTGAGATTCTAGCAGAGATTATAGGGATTACTCCAGGATGCCAGGTTTTAGAGGCTAGAACTAAAGCGTTATCGTCTAAAAGTTTTGGATGTAACTCTAGAATATTTTCTATTTCTGCTGAATTAGACCTTTCAATTTTTTGTCTTTCTGTATTGTTTAGGTCGAGAGCTAAAACCATTTGTTCGGCTTTTTGAGCATCGTGAAGGAGGAATATTTGAACACCTTTCATTGGATCATCAATTCTACCCAAACTATTTAATCTAGGAGCAACTTTTGACGCGATGTCGTTAGTTGTTGTTTCTTCTTCATTGATGTCACATAGTGATAGAATTTTAGTAAGGCCTATTCGTTTTGACTTAGCTAGTTGTTTTAAACCGTACCGCACAAGAATCCTATTTTCTCCTACTAACGCGCCCATGTCAGCAATTGTTCCAATGGCAACAAGATCTAAATACCGCTTTAAATCAATTTTAGAAGGTGAAATGAGTTTTTTTTGAATAAAAAAGTTGGCAAGTCCATGTGCTAGTTTAAAAGCGACACCAACTCCAGTAAGATCTCTATTAGGGTAAGTGCTGTTAATAAGCTTTGGGTTCAAAGTCGCTGCGCAGTGTGGAATTGAAGCAGTAGGTTCGTGATGATCAGAAATAATTACATCGATGTTTTCTTCACTAATTTTTTTTATCTCATCAGCTGCAGTAATTCCACAATCAACGGTAATTATTAATGAACAGTTTTTTCCTTTTGCTAGATCTTTGGCATCACTTAGAATGCTTTTTTCTAAAGAAGTTCTGTTAGGAATGTAATATTCGGTCTCTATTCCGATGAGCGTTAAAAACTCAATAAGCAAGACCGTTCCTGTTATTCCATCGACATCGTTATCTCCATAAACTAGAATCTTTTCCTTATCGTTATAGGCTTTGAAGATTCTTTTTATAGCCTCGTTCATTTGCGAGAACAGAGCCGGATCATAAAGATCGGGAAGTTTTGCGTAGAGATGTTTGTGAATTGACTGAATAGATTCAAATCCACGGCTTAAAAGCACCTGGGCAATCACCGGGTTGATATTAAACTCGCTAATTACTTGCTTTTTCCAAGATGGATTGTCAATAGGATCAATCCACCTTGGATGCTCTGTTGTTTTATTACTTGTCATAAGTAATCGTTCCTTCCAGCAGATGTCTGCTTACTTTAGGTTTACTTATCGACAAGATAAGGAGTTTTGATAGGCTTTTTACAGCTTCTTAGTCGTTCCTTGATTCTCGTATGGAAGATGCTTGGATGACTTCATTTCTCGATTGTGCAAAAAGTAGAGCAAAGGTGTTGCTACAAATAGTGATGAAAGCGTTCCATAGACAACTCCAATGGTCATAACCAATGCAAAGCCGAAAATGGTACTACCACCAAATGCTACTAATGCTACGAGAACGAAAACAGTCGTCAATGATGTCATCATTGTTCTTGAAAAGGTCTTGTTTAGGGCTGTGTTTAACAGATCCTTATAAGACATTTTCTTTCCTGTTTTTACATCTTCTCTGATTCTATCAAAAATAATTATCGTGTCGTTAAGTGAGTACCCGACAATAGTTAGCAAAGCAGCTATGGTGTTTAAATCAATCTGAACTGGAATTTTAAGTGCGTGTAGTATCGCAAGAGTGGCTATAGTAACTAAGACATCATGGGCAAGCCCAAGAGTGGCGCAAAGTGCGTATTTTAGTTCAAAACGGAGTGTAATATAAAGCAATATACATCCCAGTGCGATTGCAAGGCCAATTAGGGCGTTGTTTCTCATGCTGTCAGATATCTGACCGCTTATGCTAGTCCAGCTGCTATCAGCTTGCTGGAGAGATTTTTGGGTAAATTGTATGTCCTGAGATTGCAACGCGTCTATAACCCAAGCTATCCTTGGATTACTTTCATAGCCGTATAAAGCAGGCTCAGAAGTTTCTAGTGGCATACCGTGGAATGGTTGTCCTTGTCTATTAAGTGATTTACTTAAGAATATCCTAACTAAATTAGAAGGGCTTAATTCTCTAACTTGAAAATCTTGCTTTGCAAGCCCTTTTTGTTCTAGAGCTCTCTCTACAACATTTCTGTAGCTTAGATCTTGTGGCGTATTTTTAATTTCAAGGTTTAAAGCAAAACCACCGGTAAAATCCATTCCAAATATAGAATTTCTTTCATAGATCATAATGGAGCTTCCAACGATTCCTACTAGTAATGACAATGAAATAGCAAGTTTCCCAAATTTTAAAAAGTTAAAACCTGAAAGCTTGAAAATTTCAGCCATTTTTAATGATTTATTTTTGGAGCCCTTAACCCATCTTTGGAAGAAAAATTTAGTCATAAAGAGGGCAGAGAACATTGAAGAGACAATTCCAATAATCAACATCACAGCAAAGGCTTTGATTGGACCAGAGTCAAATTGGAGTAAGACAACAGCTGCTATAATGGTTGTGATATTTGAGTCAAATATTGCTGAAAAGGCTCTTTTATATCCTGCATTAATAGCCAAGGAGAGTCGTCCTGATTTTGCAAACTCTTCTCTTATTCTTTCAAATACTAGAACATTTGCGTCAACGGCCATACCGACAGTCAAAATAATACCAGCAATACCAGCCAAAGTAAGAGCTGCGTGTATGTTCTGGAGTGTTGCCCACATAATGAGCAAATTAAAAATGACTGCAACTGATGCAACAGCCCCTGCAAATCTGTAATAGCCAACCATAGTTCCTATTACTAATAAAAGAGCTAAGGTAGTAGCTAGCACTCCCTGGTGCCGTTCCTTTATTCCTAATTCAGGACTTACATTTTTTTCAGAAAGAATTTTTGGTGAAAAGGTTAGGGATCCTGCTTTTAAATCAGCCTCAAGCTTGTTAATTTCTCTTTGAGTGAAACTTCCAGTGATCATTGCTTTATCTTTTAAAGCAGATTCTAGGGCTGGTGCGCTGATGACTGAGCCATTCAAGACTACAGCCATTCTCCACCCTCGTCCTCTAGAATATTTTTCGGCGGAGGTTCCTGCTATCTTTTCCTTGGAAAAGGCTGAAGTCCAAGCATAAAAATCGGCCCTAGGGTTGATTTTTTGTTTATTTCTTAAAGTTTGAGAACTTTTAACGCCAAAGCCAAGAAAGTTTCCTTTTGTTGGATCGTAAGAAGCGTGAATATCATCAAGATTCGATCCTTCAAGAGCATAGTTATTAAATATTATAAGAAGAGGGTTTGATTGACCTTGCCAGTTTGCAAAGCTGTCTCCTCTGAACATAGCAATTTTGCTGTAACTTTCATCGAAAACATTGTAAGAGCCATCGTTTGATGAAGCTAATCTTAGACCATTTTCAAATAGGGTTTTGGCTGCTGGGCTTCTTGGTTGAGCGTTATCCGTATCTAGAGAATCTCCATAAAGATGGTTCCAGGCAATTCTGTTGATGCTTTCTACATCTTTTTTGTTCGTTACAAGTGCTTCGTTCCAGACGTCCTGTAAGAAAGTAGCTACTGCATCACTTAAATCTGGGTTGTTTTGAGAGTACTTTTCGTTCACAACATGGAAAGACATTGATGAAGCTTTTACAAGTTCACTAGCAGACAGGCCTTGAGCCCCAGGGAAGTCGAGAGTTATATTGGATCCTTCTCTGCGAATGCTTACCTCAGAGACGCCCATTTTGTTGACTCTTTGATATAGTTCATCAACGCCTTGAGTCAAGTCAGCTTCGTTGGTGACCTTATTGTTATTGTTGTCCCTTAGTTCTAGTTGAACGGTTTTTCCACCAGATAAATCTAATCCCCATTTGATGATTTTTCTTTCATCGCCTCGGAAATATTTTTTAAAGCTGAGGGCAAAGTTGTTAAGAAGTGCATTTTTTGTGGGTTTTGGAATGTCAAACTTCGTTTTCAGAGTTGGGTCAACTTGGGCAGTATTGTATTCGTCTCTCCATTTTAATAGATCTTCATGAATACTGTTGCCTATTTGGTTTTCTGCTAAGATCCTTTGTGCAAAATCTGAAAATTCAAGGACAGCAAATTTTTTAGTGCCACGCACTTTGAAATCTTCTCTTGTAGCCTTTAGAATATTATTAAAATAGCCTTGGTTTTCAAAAATAAAATCGTTAGAAAGAGATTGGCTCAGAGAGTAGGTGGCTCCTGGATAACCATAATAGCCTTTATTTGTAAGTAGTTCTCTTAAAGATTGGAAGTCTTTCATAAATTGAGAGGCTTGCACTGAACTAGGGTCTGCTCTAAACTTTTTTATGATTTGGTCTATGCCTTTAGCAATTACGTATACAGAGCCTGTTTTCAAACCCTGAATTTGTAAACTTGTTTCTGAAGTTGGGGCATAAACAAGAAGTCCTAGTCTTTTTTGAGAAGCAGGAAGTTTTTCGTATGTGTTTAAATCCCAAATCGGGAAATTTTCCTTGGAAAGATCTGCACTTTTAGGAGACCAGGAGTCTTTAATAAGTTTTTTCAGTTGAGAAGCTTCTTGATTAGCTACTTCTTTTAAACTAAATGCTAAAAAGCTGTCGGAATTTGATAAAGCGCTTAAGCTCGCTTGATAATGCCCTAATGAAGGGATAAACTCTTCAGTTGAAACCCTTGATATCCTAGCAATCTCATTATAGATGATTTGTTCGATTTGCTCTTTTTTAATATCTCTATTACCTGCACTTAGAGCTTTTTCTGCAATATCCAGAAGATCCTTTCTAATATTCAGGATAAGTTTTCTTTCTGTTAGATCTAAGGAAATGGATTGAACAACTGGGTTGTTTAAGTTTAAATCAAGATTTTCGAATGTGTTAGCTTTGTAGTTAAAAGAGTTCAACTTTTCTAAAAGGATATTAAGAGAAGTTGGAGTTTTCCCGGCAGCAAAAGAGCTGGCGTGGGTTTTAAGGAGTGAGGAAGAAAAATCTAGTAATGCCTCTCTCTCTTTTAGCGTTGCTAGCCTTTGTTGCTCTTCGTTTTCTAGATATTCATTGCTTTCACTGAGTTTTTTTTGTTTTTCCTCTAAATTGATTCTTGCGAGCCTAGTAGAATCGTTCAGTTTTTGAACATTTTCTGTTAGAGAAGAAATGATCGCGCTTTTATTAGAAAAATGTCCTTGAGTCAATGAAGCATAGAAAGCTTTTTGTAATCTAGGGTGTTCTTTAAAAGATTTTGAGTAAGTAGAAAGTGTGCGGGATAGATTTAAAATGAGATCTTTCTTTGTTTCGTGATCTTTAGTGTTTATTATTGCATCAACTAGGTTTGCATTTTCAGAAACTCCTCCAATAGAAAGTGCTAGTAAGGCAAGTCTGTCATTCAAAACGTCTTTATAGAGTGGTGTAATTGTTCCGTTATTTTCAAACTTGTTAGAAAATCTGAAGAATGTGTTGGATTGACTTGTGTTGAAATGAACTGGGATTTTTCTTTGGACGGCGACGGTCTTAGACTCTTCGGCTCCTTCTATAGGAGCTAGGCCGAGCTGAGCTGGAGCAAAAGAAATTAGTGACCCTGATCGGTTAAAGCTTTCCCTGAAAGTCTTGGCATCTTTAATACTTTTAAGAGTTACTTGAACAAGTTGTGGGTTGTCTTTTTCTAGTTCGACTAATTGAGGGGTAATTTCTAATAAAGAGCAGTACGAATTTATCCACGAAAGGGATTCTTTTTCTAAAGAGTTAATCCTTTCTAGAGAAGATTTCCCAACTTTTGTTGCCATCTCCTGGTTCACTGGCTTTTTGAGCGGTTTAGTGTAGAAAAAGACTGTAGGAAGAATGTTATAAATAGTAAGAAGAATGACTGCTGTTATTAGATAAAAGTGCCAACGTTTTTGTTTTTCCATTTCTAAGTGATTCCCTTAAAGTTACAGAAGCTCCTGCTCTAGGCTTGAAGCATTTAGAATTAGACAGAATACTTATGGAAAATGATTCTGTCCACTAAATATCGTTATCCATAAACCCACGCAGTATAGTCTTTAAGGACT
The DNA here is from genome assembly GCA_030427725.1 of Chlamydiia bacterium. Lineage (GTDB taxonomy): Bacteria > Chlamydiota > Chlamydiia > Chlamydiales > JAUICV01. The sequence goes on from JAUICV010000002.1 coordinate 427,463, forward strand.
TTTGAAGCTATTAATAAATTATTCATTTATGCATAAGATGTCTTTGAACTTCTTGTTTTTTTTCTTAAAGGATCTTTTTAGGGGGATGTTGTGGGTATTAATATTGTTTTGGGACTTCAGTGGGGAGATGAAGGAAAGGGAAAAGTTATTGATTTACTTTCAAAAGATGTCGAGGGAGTTGTTCGAGCTCAAGGGGGAAATAATGCAGGGCATAGTGTTGTTTTTCAAGGGAAAGAATATAGTTTTCATTTGATTCCTTCGGGGATTTTATATCCAAACGTCCAGTGTTTTTTAGGGTCTGGCACAGTTATAGATCTTGAGGGGCTTGTTCAAGAGGTAGAAGGTTTGGCTAATAAGGGAGTTGAGTTTGCCGGAAGATTTTGGATATCTCCTTTCGCTCATCTTGTGTTTGAATATCATAAAATTACCGACGCTTTTCAGGAACAGGCAAAGGGAGGTTTATCTATAGGTACAACCAGAAGGGGAATTGGACCGGCTTATATGGATAGGTGTGGAAGAACTGGAGTTAGAGTTTGTGATTTGATCAGTGAAACTCGTTGCCGCCAAAGTTTTAAATTTGCGTTTGAGCGAATGAACCAGGATCTTATTCTGCGTTTTGGCTACAAGGAACTGAGTGAAAAAAACTTTATAGATAAAAACATGAGTTTAGCTGAAAAAATTAGGCCCTACATCAAATATTTTGAAGAAAGTTTTTACAAACAGAATAAGACTATTTTGCTAGAGGGTGCTCAAGGGGCTATGCTAGACCTTATATTTGGCACTTACCCATATGTAACATCTTCCAATACGACCTCTTCAGGGATTTGTCTCGGGGCAGGTGTAAGTCCGTGTCATATAAATAAGGTGTTAGGAATTGCGAAAGCTTACACTACAAGGGTTGGAGAAGGACCTTTTCCCACAGAGATTAAAGAGGGCGAGTGTAATAATTTTGACCATCAAGTAGCTAGAGAGTTTGGAGTGACTACTGGTAGAAAACGTAGAATTGGGTGGTTTGATGCAGTACTTGTTAAATATGCTATAGAGTTAAACGGTGTCAAAGAGCTTGCTTTAACGAAGTTAGATATCTTAGATACATTTGATAAAATAAAAATTTGCGTTGGGTACAAGACAAGAAACGGAGAGTTGAAACAAGGGACTTTTTGGCCGGGAGAGCTTGATAGAATGGATCCGATCTATGAAGAGTTAGATGGATGGAAGTGTTCTACGCAAGGAATTACCAGATATGATAAACTTCCCCTTAAGGCACGCGCCTATATTAAAAGGATTGAGGAGTTAACCAAAGTGAGAGTGAAAATTATTTCGACAGGTCCTTCAAGGGAGCAAACTATTATGGAGGATTTTCAATGGTAATTACTGAGAGTTGTGCTCTGAGTAATAAGGAAGCAGTTGTGCCTTTTAAAGTGCCGTCACATATAGCTTTTATAATGGATGGAAATCGTAGATGGGCAAAGAACCACCATCTAGGGTATGAGGCTGGTTATTGGAAAGGGATAGAGACTGTAAATGAAGTGATACGATTGTGCAAAAATTATGGAGTTCAAACCGTTACTTTGTTCTCGTTTTCAACAGAAAATTGGAATCGGTTGGATGAAGAGGTGGAGTTATTGATGAACCTTTTTAGCTATTACCTAGATACAAAAACAGAAGAGCTTAGGGAAAAAGATATTCAAGTTTTGTCTATAGGAGAGCTTTCTAAACTCCCAGAAAAACTTAAACAAAGCATAGCTAACGCTAAAGAAAGAACAAAGCATTGTGAAAGTTTGAAACTTGTTTTAGCGCTAAATTATGGTTCAAGAGATGAGATAACTAGAGCAGTCAAAGGGATAGTAAACGATATTGACAAAGGGGTGATTTCTAAACAAGACCTGACAGAAAAGTTAATTTCGAGTTATCTTGATACTTCGGGTTTGAAGGATCCTGATTTATTAATAAGGACAAGTGGTGAGAGTAGATTAAGTAACTTCTTATTGTGGCAACTCTGTTATACGGAAGTGTATATTACTCAGACCGCATGGCCTGATTTTAATGAACAAGAGCTTTTGAAAGCTATTAAAACATACCAAAAAAGAGATAGACGGTTTGGTAAATGATGTATAATTTTTCTGATCTTAGGAAACGCCTGCTGGTATCAGCTGGGACATTAAGTTTTTGCGCTTTATTAATTTACTTTTCGGTATTCCCGATTGTAGAGTTGTTAATTATGGCTGTAATTGCATCAATTTCTGGGATAGCAACCTGGGAGTATTGCAACCTTTGTAAAGCAAAAGGTTTGAGTATCTATAGAAGGGTTATAGTAACAGCTGCAATTTTGGAAATCATAGCAATTTACTTGTCTATGATGTTTGCTTGGGCAGTGTTGGCCCCAATAGGTGTGCTGATCGTAGCGACTTTTATTATATTTTTCCTACATTTTAATAAAATTGAAGGTTCAATTGCAAGTATATCATCCCAGATTTTTGGTTTGATGTACGTGGCAGTCCCACTCGGGCTCATGCTCAAAATTTTATATCCAGACCTTTCCTCTCATTTTAATATTCAAGACGGGAGACTCTGGTTTGCGTATTTAATTTCTGTGAGTAAAATTACGGATGTTGGAGCATATTTTGGAGGTCGGTTAATTGGAAAAAGAAAGTTGGCTCCTATTTTGAGTCCTAACAAAACATGGGAAGGTGCTATTGTTGGGTTTGTTTTTGCTATTGCTTTAAGTCTTGTCTTTGCAGGGTTTGGTAAGTTATTTGGATTTCAATCACTAGAGTTATCTCTTCTCAATTCTGTCTTACTTGGGGGAGGCATAGCTTTAGCTTCGCAGTTAGGAGATTTAGCAGAATCACTTCTTAAAAGAGACGCAAATATAAAAGATAGTAATTCTCTTCCCGGTCTTGGCGGGGTATTGGACACTTTGGATTCACTGTTATTTGCTATTCCTGTCCTGTATTTTTATCTACACACGGTTTAATAGGATAGAAATGATTATAGCGATAGACGGACCTTCTGGAACTGGAAAATCTACTGTGGCGGCACTTTTAGCTGACAGGCTGGGGTTTGTCTATTTCAATAGCGGAGCTATGTATAGAGCCTTAGCGTACGAAATTTTCACTAAATTTCATGAAACCTTCGAAGATAAAGATATTTTATCGGTTTTGAAAACTTTTGACTTTGATGTTCAAAAAATTGAGGGCCACTATAAATTTTTTTCAAATGGAGAAGAAGTTACTCTTAGTATTTATCAGGAAAAAATTTCTAAACTTGCGTCACTTATTGCTAAAAGGCCATTTGTCAGGGAGTGCTTATTGCCTGTGCAGCGGGCTTTTGGAAAAAAAGGGGATGTTATTTTTGATGGAAGAGATATCGGTACGATTGTGTTTCCTGATGCTGATTTAAAGATTTACTTGGATGCTAAACCTGAGATCAGAGCAGAAAGAAGGTTAAAGCAGTATAAAGAGTCTTTTCCAGACAAAGCACCCAGTTTCAATTATGAGACAGTTTTGAAAGATGTCATTGCCAGAGATTCTCAAGATATGAAAAGAGAAATAGCTCCTTTGAAAAAAGCCAGCGATGCTATTTATCTTGATGCTTCGTTTTTGACCATTGCCGAAGTGCTTCAAAAGATGGAGCAATTGATTGATAAAAGAGGGAACAATGAAAGTTAGTTGGGCTAATAAAAAAAAGATGTCTCTTGTTTATAGAGTTGTCAATTTTTTGGCTTGGGGTATGCTTAGACTTTTCTACAGGGTTAAAATTTATGGACTTGAACATTATTTTGAGGGACCAGCTGTTATTGCAGCAAATCATGCATCATATTTAGATCCTCCCTTAATAGGCACTAGTTGGCCAGAAGATATCCATTACTTAGCAAGGGAAGGTCTTTTCAAAAATCGGTTATTTGGAAGTTTTATCTCCAAGCTAAATTCTCATCCACTCAAGGGTGGAGCGGGAGATGTTGGAGTGTTTAAAACAGTTTTGAAACTTTTGACTCAAGGTAAAAAGGTCATTTTATTTCCTGAAGGCAAGAGGACGTTTAATGGAGAGTTTTCTTCAATCAAACCAGGATTGGGTCTTTTGGTAATGAAATCAAATTCTTCCATTATACCCACGTATGTTTTTGGAACATTCAAGGCTTGGCCCCGTACTAAAAAATGGCCTAAAGTTTGGTCTACTCTTGGATGTGTTTTTGGATCTCCTATATCGGCCAAAGATTTTGAGAATTTAGATAGAAAAGCTGCTCAAGAAATGATGACGCAAAAATATGTTGAAGCGTTAAAAGGCTTGAAAAAGTGGTATGAAGATGGAGCCCAGGGCTCTCCACCATGATCTGTAAGACATAAGGTGTTGCCTCGGGATTAAATTTGTTAATTTTCTAGAGTTTTTCAATAAATTATCCGGTTTATAGATGAAAAAGATTGTTTTTGTATTTTTGATTGCCTTTTGCGTATGTTTTAAAACCTATTCCGAACAAAAGTTGTTAGTAGCCTTACATGGTTTTTTACGCTCGACTGGCAATTTCAGTAAGTTTCATGAAGAATTTACTAAAAGAGGTTGGAGTGTTTTTAGGTGGAGCTATCCGTCACGAAGCAAAACGATTTCTGAACTTTCTAATGACTTTGTAGACATTTTAATTGAGTTTGAAAAAAAACACCCCGATGTTGAGATAAACTTTGTTTCCCACTCACTTGGAGGGTTAATTCTTAGAAAGTCAGTTAATCATCCAAAATTTCCCAAAAAATATAAATCGTCTAAAGTGGTGCTCATAGCACCTCCAAACCAAGGTTCTTCTTTTGGTAGATTTTTAGGTCAATATAAGCCAATGAGACTTCTAGCTGGTAAAAAAGCAGGAAAGGATCTTTTTACAAAGGATGACTTTTCGCATTTGGGAAACTTTCCTCCTTCGATGAAAGTTTTAGTGATAGCTGGAACCTGTGGTTTTAATCCTTTGATTAAGGGGAAAAATGACGGGAAAGTTGGTGTTTCAGAAACAAAACTTTCCACTCCCTACGAGTACAAAGAAGTGTATGCAGGCCATAGTTGGATTTGTCATTCAGGAAAAACGCTCAAATATGCGTGGGATTTTTACCAGTCAAAATGAGTTATTTTTTTGATTTAATTCTGAAAAATTTCATGAGTGGGTTTTTTAGAAGTGCAGCAAAAAATACCACGTTCAATAGTCCTAATAAAACAAAAAATATTTTCATGAATGGGCCAAAGGTTGCATTCTTTGGAGAAAAAACGCAGGCGATTATTTTATCCATCATAAGTTGTCCCAGTTTAGTAGCTGTAAATCTAATGATATATTAGAATCAATGATCTAACAAAAGTAAAGGAGTTTCCGAAATGGCAGATATCATTCATATAGACGATAACACATTCGATGAAAAAACAAAGCAAGGGGTTGTTTTAGTAGATTTTTATGCAGATTGGTGTGGTCCGTGTAGAATGCTCACACCTGTTCTTGAGGAAGTTGCTAACGAAATGCAAGGAAAGGTTACATTTGCAAAAGTTGATATAGATAAAAATCAAAAGTCAGCAGGTGCTTGTCAAGTGACGTCAGTGCCAACCGTTGTCCTTTTCAAAGATGGAAAAGAAGTTAATCGCCTTGTTGGATTAAGAGATGCTGATGGTCTTAAACAATTTATTTCTTCTGTTGTTTAAACAATTGTAGTTTCAAAAATATAAGACTTTAGAAATGAGCCGTATGAATTTCCATACGGCTCATTTTTGTGCGTGAAAACAAAAGTGTTGCTGTCTAAGAGCTTCATATGATGCGATCGCAACGGTGTTTGATAAATTTAGGCACCTAACACCAGTTCTCATAGGAATAGTTACAATTTTTTCTGGATGTTTTTCTACGACAAAAGAAGGGAGGCCATGAGTTTCAGCACCAAAGATTAACGCGCAGTTTTCTGTGTAGTTTGGTTCAGTGTAAAGTTTTTTGCCATGACTCGAGAAAAAGTAAAAAGGCGATTGTTCTTGATTAAGGTAGCTTGAAAGGTCATCAAAGAAAGAAACGTTAACCTCGTCTATATAATCCAGACCAGCTCTTTTTAAATACCTGTCTGAAAAAGAAAATCCTAAGGGTCTTATCAAAACGAGTTCGAAGCCTGTAACACTACAAGTTCTTAATATGTTGCCGGTATTTTGAGGGATTTGAGGTTCAAAGAGAACTATTTTCATATAAAAAAAAGAAGAGCTTCTTAACTTGAAGTTGAGAAGCTCTATAAACTATAAATTAACGAACTGCGTTTGTGTCATCATCAGCATCGTCAGCAGCTAAATCTGCATCATCATCATCTGCTTCAATGGAGTCTGTTGTTGCAGCAACTTCCTCTTCTTGTTCAGGCGCGGCATTAGCTTTGATAACTTCGATTTCAAATGTTAATAAAGAGTTTGGAGGAAGATACCCACTTGTTCCGTAACCAAATTCTGGGTGGATGTAAAGAGTTCTTTTTTCACCTTCTTTCATCCCAACGATTCCCTTACTAAATCCAGGGATAGTTTCATCTAGAGAAATCATCTCTTCTTCTTTTGATTCGCCAAAAACTTTTCCGTCTAGAAATGTTCCTTTGTATTTGATAAGAGGAGAGAAGTGTTCTTGAACAACATCGCCTTCACCTTGCTCTTTAACTTTATATTGAAGTTTATTCTCTTCCAAGGAAACGATGCCGTCTGTTTCGCTGTTTATTTTTAAAAATTCTTCTGCCTTGGCTAAGTTTTCTTCAGAAACTTTTTTAAACTTTTTTTCTTGGTCTTTTGAAATAGCTTGTACACACTCAGCCTCACTCATAGGTGATTCAATGCCAGCTGATGCATCTTGGATGCCCTTCACCACCTTTGCCATGTCAAATTCAAAACCCAAAGATTCTAAATTTTTTCCAATAAGATGGCCAAATGCTTCTGAAACAACAGAAGGGTCTGTTGCTGTAGAGACAGTTTCTTCTGTAGGAGTAGAAGTCTCAGGTGTATCAACGGGGCCTTCTTCGGTAAAAGCTCTTGACTGAAAGGAAACGAGTCCTATCAGTAAGGTCATAATGGTTATTAAGTTTGATGTAAATTTTCTGTTCATTGTTGTCTCCTATAAATTGGAAAAACTCACTTTAATATAGTTGTAATGTTTAGATCAAAGAAATTTCTTGTGTGTCTGTTTTAAGAAATAGTTCTTTTAATTGCCCGTCAGTAACAGCTGAGGGTGATTTCATCATTAAGTCCGAAGCGTTTAATGTTTTAGGAAATGCTATGACATCTTTAATGTTTTCTGTATCACATAAAATCATAGCGATTCTGTCAAGACCCAGGGCTATTCCTAAATGAGGAGGTGTGCCATATTTTAATGCTTCCAAGAAAAAGCCCATTTTTTCTTTGAGATCATTTTCAGATAATTTTAATTTTTCAAAAATTTTATCCTGTAGTTTTTGATCGTGAATTCTTTGAGATCCTCCACCTATTTCATATCCGTTAAGTACGATGTCATACGAATAAGATTTTGCTTTTAAGGGATCTTGGTCTAATAGTTCAATATCCTCATGGCGTGGAGAGGTGAAAGGGTGGTGGACGGAATTTAAGCGGTTTTCTTCTTCATCCCATTCAAAAAGTGGAAAATTTGTAACCCATAAAAATTTATACGTTCCAGATGTAATTAGATTTCTTTCTCGTGCTATATGACGTCTAAGATGATCTAAAGACTGGTTAACACAAGATTCACTACTTGCTGCAAATAAGAGTAGATCTCCTGATTCAACTTCAAACCTATTTGTGAGTTGTTGAAGGAGAGAGTCAGAAAAAAACTTCACAATGCTAGATGTGTATACCGCGTCATCTTTTTTCATCCATGCGAGGCCTTTTAGACCGAAGCTTGAAACAATTTGAGTGTACTCATCAATTTTTTTTCTAGATAATTCAGCTCCACCTTTTACGCACAGTCCCTTTATCGCACCACCTGCTTCCAATTGTGATTTAAAAACCGAAAAATCACTTTGTTTAGCAAGGTCGTCGATTCTAACAAGAGGCATTCCGAAGCGGAGGTCTGGTTTATCAGTCCCATAAATTTCCATACATTCTTCATATGATAATTCTTCAAAGGGAGCTGAGATATCTAGATCAAGACAAGCTTTAAAAATTCCTTTCAGAATATTTTCTGTAATTGATTTGATTTCATCAGGTGTCCCAAAGCTCATTTCAATATCAACTTGTGTGAATTCAGGCTGCCGTTCAGCTCTTAAATCTTCATCACGAAAACAAGGAGCGATTTGGTAATAGCGATCTAATCCTCCGATCATAAGCAACTGTTTATAAAGCTGAGGTGACTGGGGTAGAGCATAAAATGAGCCGGGGTGTATCCTGGAGGGGACCAAATAATCTCTAGCTCCTTCTGGAGTGGATTTGGAGAGAATAGGGGTTTGTACTTCTAAAAAGTCATTTGTATCTAAGATATTTCTTATTGCCAACATGGCCTTATGTCGGATTTTTAAATTCTCTAAAATGATGCCCTTTCTGATGTCTAAGTAACGATAGGTCAATCGTAGCTCTTCGTTAACTTCTGTTTTATCGTCATTGATAACAAACGGGGGGACCTGAGCTTTTGAAAGAACTTGAAGGCTTTCCGGTAAGATTTCTATGTCACCTGTAGGCATGTTTTTGTTAGACATCCCTTCAGCTCTAAGTTTAACAGTTCCTTTTACCGAAACAACCCATTCATTTTTCAATGAGCTTGCTAGCTCTTGAAGTTTTTGGTCTTGATTGGGATCAAAAATAATCTGAGTCATCCCATATCTATCTCTGAGTGAAATGAATGTAATGCCGCCAAGGTCTCTGCTTCGATGTACCCATCCGGAGAGTGTTACAGATTGTTCTGCGTCATTTTTTCTAAGTTCTCCACAGGTGTGAGTTCTTCTGAAATCAAACATCTAAAATAATTCCTTTGTCTCTAACGGTATTGCGCCGATTATAATAGGTTTTTAATTTTTTTCTAAGTGCAAGCTTTAGAAAGTTTTTCTAAATGCGAAACGATTGAGTCTATAGGGACATTTTCAGATGACCTTGTCTCTAAATTTTTAAGCTGAATAATATTTTGAGAAAGCTCATCTTCTCCCAAAATTGCGCAGTACTTGAAGCCTTTTTGCGAGGCGTCTTGAAGAGATTTTTGCATTTTTTTTGTTTTAAAGGGCATTTCGGCAGATATTTTTTTTGATCGGAGTCTACAAAGAATAGAGAAAGTGGCTTGCTCAGCTTCTTTTCCTAGCGCTATTAAATAGACAGTAGGTTTAAGAGTTTCATGGATTTTTGTGTTTTGACCTTTCATAGTTAATAAAATACGTTCTATGCCCGCAGCAAAACCCATAGAGGGCAGGTCTTGTCCCCCAAGTTCTTTCAAGAGTCCGTCGTAACGGCCTCCTGCACCAATTGAGCTCTGAGCGCCAAGTGTCTCAGAGGTGATTTCAAAAACCGTTTGGTTATAATAATCAAGGCCTCTTACTAGTTTTGAAGTAATTGTAAATGAAATTCCGTTCTTAGCCAAAATTTCACAGGCCTTATCAAAATGGTCAGCGGCGGGTTTTGATAAATAATCTAAAATACTAGGAGCTTCAGCAAGGATCTTTTGATCAGAAGAGTCTTTTGAGTCTAGAATTCTTAGGGGGTTTTTTGAAAGCCTCTCTTGGCTGTCTCGAGAAAGATCTTTTTCGTAAGGGGTTAAATATTTAATCAGGGCTGTCTTGTAATTGTCGCGAGAGTCTTTATCTCCGACAGAGTTTAGTAACAGGTTCAGGTTTTTTATGCCGAGTCTTTTATAAATAGAAAGGGATAGGTCAATGATTTCGACATCCTGATACGGAGAGTTGTCTCCAATGGCTTCTATTCCGAATTGGTGAAATTGTCTATATCGGCCTGCTTGCGGCCTGTCGTAGCGGAAAAAAGGGCCAATATAAAATAGTTTATGGAGGCTTCCACTTTGTTGAAAATGATTGTCAACGAAGGCTCTAATAACTGGAGCAGTACCTTCTGGTCGAAGGGACATTGATCTTTTTCCTTTATCTTCGAAGGTATACATCTCTTTCGAAACGATATCTGAGCTGTCACCAGAAGATCTGCAAAAAAGATCTGTTTGTTCAAAAATAGGAGTTCTGATTTCTTGGTAACCAAAATCATGAGCTGTTTGCTTTAAAACAGATTCAATATAATTCCATAGAGATGAGTCTTTCCAACCCTCTTCTTTTTTGACAGGGTTAGGGACGATATCAAACGTGCCTTTAGGGGCGCTGTATTGCATAATAAAGTCTAGGGTTTTTCAGTGGAGTATATATAAGATGAGAGAAAAAGGTAAATGATTTACTAAGCGCCTTTGGATTCCCCTAGCAGATTTTGTAAATGTCTAATCCAGATATATAAATGTGATTTTTCTCCGGCAGAGAGAAATTCATCGTGAAGCTGCTGAATTAGTTTGAAAAAAGGGATAGGGAACCACTCCTCTTCAGTGTACTTTTGTAAATAAAAGGCTAAATTATGTTCATCATTTTCTGGGAAATGGTGAATCATTTGCAAAAATTCATTCACTTTTTTGATGTTTGCAGATGTTGGAGTTTGTCCCTTTGTGCTTGAAAAAAAATGCATAGCTAAATTGTGCCAGCTTGTTGAAAAACTTTTAGCAAAATTTGGATCGTTGGAAGGGTCTTCGTCTCTAATGGTAATAAGAAGGTTTAGGATATTTCTGATGTCTACTAGTACAGAGTCATGACTTAAAACTCCCTGGCTTCCAGCTTTTTCAGGGATCATCCTGTTAAGTATTTTTTTAAAGAAAAAAAGAATAGAACTTCCCAAAGCAGTTTTTGTATTATGTTTATTATTTGAAACATCATAATCTTCCATTGAAGCTGAGTTTTTCTGCTTATAACCCTCGATTTTTTGCACTCTGAGGCGCTCTTTATCGTCCCTTTTTACGGGCCTTATGGGTTTATTTAAATCACTCATTCAGGTATTCTCCTAGGGAAACGGTTGTAGCTTCAATATAAATATTATTTTGTATATTTTGAAGTTTATTCTCGATGAAAGAATGATAGGTTAAGTTTTGGGTCTTTTGGATTTTATAAAACCAGCTGAACATATCCAGCAAATTGCTGATCAGGAAAAAGTTAAGTCGACATACAAATATTGGCGATTTAGAATGTTCTATTCAATGTATGTAGGATATGCATTCTTTTATTTCACTAGAAAAAGTTTTACCTTTGCAATGCCAGCTATGATGACGGAGCTAGGTCTATCAAAGACTAGCTTAGGAATTTTAGGATCGGTTCTTTATTTTACTTACGGCATTAGTAAGTTTGTGAGTGGAGTTTTATCTGATAAATCGAATCCGCGCTTCATCATGGCTGTGGGACTTATTCTTACAGGAATTTTTAACATCTTTTTCGGGTTTTCTTCGTCTATTTTCTTTTTTGCCCTTTTTTGGGGATTGAATGGGTGGTTCCAGGGATGGGGCTGGCCTCCTTGTGCAAGACTTTTGACACATTGGTACTCTCAAAGAGAAAGGGGAACCTGGTGGGGATTTTGGAATACCTCACATAATATTGGTGGGGCATTAATCCCTGTGGTTGTTTCACTTTGCATTCTTCATTTTGGATCATGGCGCTATGCAGTTTGGATTCCGGGAGGGATGTGTATCTTAGTCGGTCTTTTCTTGTTGAATAGGCTTCGAGATACTCCGCAGTCATTAGGTCTTCCTTCTATTGAGAAATATAGCGGAGAGGTGTCAGATGAAAAAGAAGAGGGAGAGCAAGAAAAAGAGTTAAGTACCAAAGAAATTTTGTTCAAATATGTTTTAGGCAATAAATTTATTTGGATTCTGTCTATTGCTTACTTTTTTGTCTATATTGTGAGAACAGCAGTAAATGACTGGGGTCTTATTTTCTTAAATGACGTTAAAAATATTTCACTTATAAAAGCTGGGATATGTATGGCGAGCTTTGAGATCGGAGGATGTATCGGAAGTTTAACTGCTGGTTGGCTATCAGATAAAGGCTTTAAAGGGAAAAGAGGCCCTGTTAATGTCTTGTTTAGCCTCGGAGCTATCCTTGCAGTTGTTGGGATGTGGAAGGGGCCGTCGAATGTGTGGGGTTACCACCTATCTATGATTTTCATGACAGGATTTTTTATCTTTGGTCCTCAAATGCTAATCGGAATGGTTGCTGCAGAAATCTCTCATAAAAAAGCCGCGGGCACTGCAACAGGATTTGCAGGTTGGATGGCTTATTTCGGAGCTATGATTACGGGGCCAATTGTTGGGACTGTTTCTGAAACGCTTGGATGGAATGCCTTTTTTGTTTTCCTTGCGGCGTGTGGCGTCATCTCAGTTTTACTCTTGTTACCGCTTTGGTCAATTAGAAGATCTCAAGAAGTGATCAAAACTTAAGCTTTAATTCTTTGCGATATTTTTAGTTTGCGTGATAACCTTAGGTTCTTATAGGACTAAAGAAAGATATCACTATGACCTTCGTACCTCTTCATGTTCATTCACAATTTTCAATTTTAGATTCAACAGCATCAGTTAAAGGACTTGCCAAACAAGCTAAAGACTTTGGTATTAATGCACTGGCTTTGACAGATTTTTGTAATATGTATGGAGCGGTTGATTTTTTCAAAGCCTGCAGTCAAGAAGGGATTAAACCTATTGTTGGGTGTGAAATCGTTGTGGCCCCCTCTTCAAGGCTCGAAAAACAGCGAATTGGAGGAAGATCTGGAGGACACCCTATTATCTTGCTCGCAAAAGATAAGGTTGGCTACAAAAACTTGTGCAAATTGAGTTCTATGGGGTTCACAGAGGGCTTCTATTATACTCCTCGTATTGATAAGGAGGTTTTAAAAGACCATGCAAGTGGTCTCATCTGTTTAGTTGGATCTCATTCTAGTTTGGCATTTAAATTTGCAGCTGAGGGCAATGATGAAAAACTAAGTGAAGAATTATCTTTTTACCAAGACCTATTTAAAGAAGATTTTTATATCGAACTTCAACGATTTGTTTCCTCTGAAGAAGATTTAACTTCCGATGGAGTTGTAAACGAGTCATGGTACTACCAAATGTACCTGGATTTTGTTGAAAAACAAAAAAAAGTTGAGGAGAAATTTCTATCTTTTGCGGAAAAAAACAACATAAAATGCGTTGCTACAAATGATGTTCACTATCTTCAAAGAGAAGACTGGAGCGCGCATGAAATTTTGATGAATGTCCAGTCAGGAGAGGCTACCGAAATTGTTGAAAAAGATGATTTCGGAAATGTTAAAGGTAGAAGTTTAAATCCCAAAAGAAAAGTAAAAATAACTCATGAGCATTATTTTAAAAGCCCTGAGCAAATGGCAGAAATTTTTAAAGATATACCCGAATCTTTAAAAACCACTCAAGAAATTGCTGATAAGTGTCACTTTGAGTTTGATTTCAAAACAAAATACTATCCTGTTTTTGTCCCTCCAAGCCTAGAGAATCAAGAATATTCTGAGGAACAAAGAGAAGAGGAAGCTTCGCAATACCTAAGGCTTCTTTGCGAAGAGGGTATTCCTAAAAGATACACAGAAGACCGTCTAGCTAAGATTAAGGAGAAATTTCCTGAAGATGATCCAAATACAATTGTTAGGGATCGATTAGAGCTAGAGCTTGAAATTATAATATCTAAAGGATTGTGTGATTATCTTTTGATAGTACATGACTTTATTGCTTGGTCTAAAAATAACAATATTCCAGTTGGGCCAGGTAGGGGGTCTGGTGCAGGGTCGATTATTTTATATCTGATTGGCATAACAGATATTGAGCCACTCAGGTTTGGGCTTTTTTTTGAAAGATTTATTAATCCTGAAAGAATTTCTTATCCTGATATCGATGTCGATATTTGCATGTCAAGACGATCAGAGGTCATCGACTATACAATCAATAAGTATGGTAGAGAAAAAGTTGCGCAAATTATTACTTTTGGAACGATGAAAGCTAAGATGGCCATCAAAGATGTTGGAAGGGTCTTAAGTGTCCCTCTAGCGAAAGTTAATGCGATTGCAAAACTTATTCCAGATGATTTGAGTATCACATTAGAAAAAGCTCTTGAGGTCGATAAAGACTTTTTGGAGATGTACAACTCAGACGAAGAGGCGAAAAGGGTTATTGATTTAGGTAAAAAAGTTGAAGGATCAATTAGAAATACGGGGATTCATGCAGCAGGCATTATTGTCTGCGGAGTTCCTTTAACTGAGCACATACCTGTGTGTACAGCGAAAGATTCTGAAATGCTTGCCACACAATACTCTATGAAACCGGTTGAATCGGTAGGAATGCTTAAAATGGATTTCCTTGGGTTAAAAACGTTAACTTCGATCCAAAAAACTGTTGATGCAATTAAATATTCAAAAAATACAGAGATAGATTGGGTTAACCTTCCCTTAGAAGACGAAAAAACGTTTGAACTCTTAAATCACGGAAATACACAAGGAGTGTTTCAGTTAGAATCTTCTGGAATGCAAGATCTCGCTAAAAATTTGCATATAGATAAGTTTGAAGAAATTTTGGCTGTAGGAGCCTTGTATAGACCAGGTCCTATGGAGATGATTCCATCGTTTATCAATAGGAAGCATGGCAGAGAAAAAATTGAATATGATCATCCATTTTTGAAAGAGATCCTTTCAGAAACCTATGGAATCATGGTTTACCAAGAGCAGGTGATGCAAATAGCCTCCAAACTAGCAAAATACTCACTCGGTGAAGGTGACCTTTTGCGTAAAGCTATGGGGAAAAAAGATAGAGAAGAGATGGCCCGTCAGAAAGTTAAATTTCTGAAAGGAGCTGCAGAAAATAATATCAATGAAAAAGTTGCTGCTACAATTTTTGACAAAATTGAAAAATTTGCCTCGTATGGATTTAACAAATCACATGCAACGGCCTATGGCTTTTTAAGTTATGTAACAGCCTTTTTAAAAGCTAATTATACTGGCGAGTGGCTTGCAGCTTTGATGAGCTGTGATATTGATGATATTTCTAAGGTCTCTAAGCACATTCGAGAATGCCAAGCTATGAATATTGAGATTTTAGCCCCAGATGTGAATGAGTCTGGCATAGAATTTGTAGCTATCGGAAATGGCATTCGCTTTGCTTTATCTGCCATCAAGGGAGTTGGAAGAGGTGTTGTAGAAGAGATTCTTTTAGAAAGAGCAAAAAATGGATTATTCAAGTCAATTTACGATTTCATCAAAAGAATTGACCATAAAAAAGTTGGTAAGAAAGTTATTGAAACCCTTATCCGGGCTGGCTGCTTTGATTTTACAAAGTGGACAAGGTCTCAATTGCTGGCAAGTTTTGAAGCAATGTTTGAAGTAACACAAAGATTGCAAAAAGAAAAAAAACAAGGAGTAATGGATCTTTTTTCTTCCGATGAAAAATCCTTTGACGATCAAAAATTTAATACCCCCCCAGATGTGGGCGAAACACGTTCAATGTTAGAAACTCTTAGGGAAGAGAAAGAGTTGTTGGGCTTTTTTCTTACAGCCCATCCAATGGATCTATATAAAGATAATATAGAGAAAGTTGAGTCTATGACTTTTGAAGAGGTCAAAGATTTAAATGATAAAGATGTTTGTATTTTGTCATTTGTGATTGATACGGTACAAGTGAGAATTTCAAAAACCCAAAGAAAGTTTGCAATATTAACTATAAGTGATGGGCAAGATCGATTTGAAGTGCCAATCTGGCCGGATCTTTTCGAAAAGTATGGATATCTTCTTGAAGAGAATCATGCGCTGTATGGCGTTTTTCAAATAGATAAAGAAAATGATGAAGTGGCTCTTCGCGCTAGATCTCTTTCTGACTTGACAGAAGTTGGAGATGAAGATCTTATCGAGTTAAAAAAAGAATTCGATAGTGCAGTGCAATTTATGAAGTCATTACAAAAGAAAAAAAACAACAAAGCAAAGTCTATGGATGATCCAGCAACTAAAAAGATTGAAGCAGAAAAAAAATTACGACTTAAAGTGAAGCTAAATGCAGATCAAATTACTTTGGCTAAACTACTTGAGATAAAAAAAGTATTCCTATCCAATCCAGGGCATATTTCTGTTGATCTGCAATTTCTAACAGAAGACGAGGCCTTTATTGGCCAGGTGATTGTCCAGCCTGAATGGGGAGTTAGACTAGAAAATTCCTTTGAAAATCAGCTTCGTTCTATTGCTGCTGTCAGAGGGGTTCATCTAATACATCTTGAGTAATTTCTCTCAATTTTAGATAATCTGTTAAAAATCAATTTCGAGGACTGTGATGAAGCGTTTTGTGTCTATAATTTTATTTTTAGCAACTATTTTTAGTTCTCAGCTAGCGCATGTTAAGCAAGTTCCACCTCCTCTTTTCACCAATAATGCACAAAATTTTTACAGCAATATTTTAAAGGCATATAAAAAGGAAAATTGGAGAGAAGTTCTATTCAATGCTAAACATCTTTTTGAAAAATTTCCAGACTCTCCGTTTGCTGCTGAAGCTTCGTATTATCAGGGAGTAGCGTTTTATGCTGTCCATGATTACGACTTCGCAAACAAAGCCTTTTCTCTTTATCTAAAGAACGAAACAACGCCGAAGTTTTTTGATGAAGCGATTCAATTTAAATATCAAATTGCTGTTAAGTTTCAAAATGGTCATAAAAGACATCTTATGGGCACGGTTAAATTGCCTAAATGGCTTCCAGCAAAAGAGGAAGCCTTAGATATTTATAATGAAATAATAGCGACTCTTCCTAGGCATGATCTTACTGCAAGATCTCTCTACCAGAAGGGAGAGTTATTAACGATGCTTCAAGACTATAAAGCAAGTATTGACTGCTTTAATACGTTGATAAGAAGATTTCCTAAGCATGAGAAAACCCCAGAAGCATATCTAGGAATTGCTGATGTTTATTTCAAGCAGTGTCAAACGGAATTTCCAGATCCAGATATTTTGGAACTTGTCAAAGTAAACTTAGAAAAGTTTAAACAAAATTTTCCTTCGGAACCAAGAATTCAATTAGCAGAAAAAAATCTTCTAAAGATGCAAGAATATTTTGCTAAAGATGTATACAAGATGGGAAATTTTTACGAGAGAACAAAAAAATTTGGGGCTGCTGAAATTTATTTTTCTGCAGTTATCGACAAGTATCCAGAAACAAAGTACGCTGAAAAAGCAGGGAAGCATCTTATTAGCGTAAGGAAAAAAATTGAAAAAACTAAAAAGAAGTAAAATTTATCTATCTTATTTAGCTTTGGCATATTTATTGGTCTCTTGTGGTTACAAGGCAGCATCCAGTAAAGATGAAAACACAAATTTTTCAATTCAAGTTCCAAAGATTAAAGGTGACAACGATGGAACAATGGTTTCTATGCTCATTAAATCGTTAAGCCAGTCACCTCACTTCACTTATGTTGCTAATCAGGGTAGATATATCTTAGATGTTGAGGTCACATCAGAAAGGGATGATACCATTGGGTTTCAATATGATCATACGAGAGATGGTAAGTTGATTGACCGTTTAGTCCCAAGTGAAGCTAGGCGCGAAGTTGTAGCCAAAGTGACTGTGTTTGACACAACAACGCATGAAAATATCGGGACACCTTTTGAAGTTTCAGTAGAAGTTGATTATGATTTTTCAAATTTTGACACTTACAGAGATCTATCTTTCTCAAAGCAAGATGGTTCGGTGGATTCTTCGTTATCGTTTTCTTTAGGTCAACTTAACACAAAGACCGATGCAAAATTAGATGCTACGGAAACTTTGTACCAAAAGTTAGCCGGTAAAATCATCCTAGGTCTTAGTGCTTTAATTGCTGAGCATTAAGGTTTCAAATTGTCAATCGATGAAATTACAGACTCAGTGTCAATAACTTCAGCTAGAAAATGTCTTAAAATTTTAAGCACAAATTTTGGTGTATTGTAAACACCCGATGTAGAAAAAACTAGTTCTAAGTTAGGCGTTTCATCTTCAAATAAAGCAATAAGAGTTAGAGTGCAGGGTTCTTCGTCAATAACTTGAGGTGCAATCCACACAGCAAATTGATGATTAAATAAAGTGACTTTATCTGAGGTCTCAATGACATGAAAATAATGGGGAAACTGCTCATCATCTTCTTGGGACTCCATTTGATCCTGACTCAACAATCCCATCTCATCTAGAAGTTTCAAATCAACGTGGATGATTCCATCTGGTGTATAATCTGAAAGATTGTTGATAAATTGTGTATAAGCTTCTTCAAGCTGAACCGGGTTGACCATAGCCATCCTCCTTACCCTCCATCATAGGGATCACTTTCAATTCTAGTAGTCCCTAACTTTGTAATAGGATGACCGGCATTTTTTGAAAAGCTACTTTTGAAAAAAACTTATAATATTAAAGGTAATCTACTGATTTTAAAAGTGTTGATTGTTAACCTTTAAGAAAGTAGGCGATTCAATCGATAAAATTGATAGACCACGCTGTGTACTTTATTAAACAAAATGAGTGGAGTTGAGCTCTTTGAAAGATAAGATTTTTATTTTTCTAATCATATTTTTATCCGTTCCAGGATTTTCAAAGATAAACATGCGTGTTTCTGCTAAATCCGCTATTTTGATCAACTCTAAAACCGGTCAGGTTCTTTTTGAAAAAAACAAAGATGTTAAAAGGCCTTGTGCTAGCCTAACAAAAATAGCCTCAGCGCTTGTGATTTTAGATAAAGTTCAAAGTTTAGAAGGTGAGGTTGTTTGTAATCCGGTTTGTCTTAAAAAAATGCCTAAAAAGCAAAAAATGGAAAAAAAATATGATGTGGATCCTTATCTTCTAGAGCCTGATGGGATGTCTTACGGCATATACAATGGAGAGATTTTAAGCGTTAAAGATCTTTTTTATGGGATGTTTTTACGTTCTGCAAATGATGCAGCAAATGTGTTAGCTTATCATTTCTCGAATGGCCATATTGATAAATTTGTTTTTGAGATGAATAAATTTGTAAGCAATTTAGGATGTCAAAATACTACCTTTTATAATCCTCACGGCCTTCACTTTCCTGGGCATGGGACAACTGCCAGTGATCTAGCTCTAATGGCTAGGGAGGCCGTAAAAGATCCGAGGTTAATGGAAGTTGCTTCAGCAGAGTTTTACCATAGACCAAAGACAAATAAACAACCTGCCATGACACTATGGGCTACGAATAAACTCCTCAGAAGGGGAGAGTTGCATTATCATAAAGCTAAGGGATTAAAAACAGGTTATGTAGAAAATGCAGGCTTTTGTTTTGTAGGGTTTGCTGAAGATGATTCAAGGTCACTTATTTCAGTACTACTTGGTTGTAAAAATTCAGCGACAGCTTTTAAAGAAACCAAAAGGCTTTTTGAAGCTGCCTTTAATGAGTCTAAGACAGCCCAAAAACTCTACAATGCACAGGAATCTGTTTTTTCGAAACACATTAAGGGAGCAAAATCTGAATTAAAAGCATGTTTAAAAAAGGATGTTTTTATTTCCTTCTATCCTTCTGAAAAAGACTCGATCAAACCTGAAATAGTGTGGTATGAAAAATCGCTTCCTATTAATAAGGGTGATAAAGTTGGGCATATTTTGATTCTTTCGGAAGATGAGAAACACTATTATTTAGCAGCTCCACTATATTCAGTCACAGCTGTTGAAATGAAGAAGCCCGTTTATCTGAAACTACTCACTTTTTTGGCGATTGTTTTAGTTATTCTGGCAGGATTAAGGTATGGGGCTAAGATTCTTAAAAAAATGCTTCAGCTGAAATTTTCATAGAGGGCTCTATACAGAGTTAGATATTCTGAAGATGATAAATCAGAAGGCCTTGTGGTTGCTTTTAAATTTGATGTCTTATAAGCGCTTGTAATTGCCTCATCAGAAAACTCTAATTTTAGCGAGTTGAGCAGTAGCTTCCGTTTATGTCTAAAACAAATTTTTATGAAGTTGCAAAAGGTATCTATGTCAAGCGTTGGATCAATATTTTTTAGATTGCACTCCAAAATTGCTGAGTGGATTTTAGGTTTTGGGTAAAAGGAAGCTGGGGATATTATGTGCGCCACTTTACAGTGACTGAAAAAATTTGTTAGGACGCTTAAATATCCATATAACTTCGAGCTTGGTTTTGAAGTAAATCTTTGTGCAGCTTCTTTTTGGACAATAAGTGTAAATGAGTCAAAGTAAGAACAAGCCCTAAATAGTTTTTCTAAGATAGGGGATGTTATTTGAAATGGTATATTAGCAACTACTTTTATTTTTCTATTGGCGCTCAAGTAGGGATGAAGGATTTTTCCTAAGTCTAGGTCTAAAAAATCATCAATAACTAAGTTAAGTTTTGGGGATTCAAATCGTAGTAAGGCTTCAGCAAATTTCTGATCAGTCTCTACAGCTATTACTTCAGCGCCAGTTTTTAATAGGGACTCAGTGATAACACCAGGACCTGGACCTATTTCCAGCACGATGTCGTCTTCTTTGATTTTGGCTGTTTGCAGAAGCTTATTAACAATATTGAGGTCTATGAGAAAATTTTGGGAAAGCCCTTTTTTTGGATGTAGTCCAAAAGAATCTAAAAAACTTTTAAGTTCAGAAAACTTGTGCAAAGACATGCTATCTCAGCTCAAAAGGTTTATATCCTTGTTTTAAGATGTCTTTTAACGGATTTTCATCAAAGCCAAATTTATCCCTAAGTCTCTTTTGGTAAACTTGTTTTTCTATTTTGACGTGCTCTTCTAAAAGCTTGTTATAGATCTCTTCATAGATTGCATCAAATGTTTTTGGGTTTTCTGTACTGTGAGCTTTGAGGTGGAATATTCTATAGACGGGAGTGTTGCTAATTCTACTTTTTTGAATAACCGGAGCGCTGAATCCACCCTCTTTAAGAGATGTTAGAACGCTTTTATGTTCAGATGAGAGATTGTTCCCAGAAACTTCAAGATCTTTCGAAATAGAAACGGAAACTTTTGGGGTTTCAGCGCTGTCTAATTGTGTGATTTCTGAAAGCTTGGTACCTGGAAGCTTAAGTTTTTCTGAAAGTGATGTAACGGTTTTTTTGCATTCTTCTTGATCGTCTCCTCTTACTGATACAACCTGATATTTCCAATGTTCCTTGGGAGGATTTTTAGCTAAATAGTCTTTATAAGCTCCCTTTATATCTTCTGGCGTTACTATTAACTGAACTTTTGAGTAAACCTTTAGTCCTTGAATCTTCCTTACAATGAGTTCGTCGTGGATCATTTTCCTAGCGTCTTCATAAGGGATTTTCAAATTAGAGAGTGTTGCAATAATACTTGGCCCAAACCTTCTCTCCATTTCCTCACGAACATCACCATCACTTACTTTGATCTCTTTTTGTTCGGCATCAAGAATCATAAGTTCGTTATAAACTAGTTCTTCTAAGAAATGCTGCCATTGGTGGTCGTAAAATTGATAAAGATTAACAACAGATTTTTTTACTTCAGGGAAGTGTTCGTGGATGATAACATCCATTTTTTTTAGGACGTCTATAAGTGATATTACTTTTCCATTAACTCTAATAAGAGGTCTATTGTTTATAACAAGGCGAGGGGCAGATGGTGTGAGAGAGTTGTTTTGTTCTCCTTGTCCAACAAAAAGGGGATTAGAGAAAAGTGGGGTTGCCAAAGCTGCTGCTAAAAAAACAATGCTACATATTTTCATGTCAAAACTTTTTTTATAGAAAAATGGAAAGCTCAAGAATATCAAACTTAGTATTTAAGAAAAAGTAGAGTTAAAATTATCTAGTAAGAACAGCTGCGAAAAAACCATCCATCCCATTTTCTTTTGGGAAAGTAAAAAATGGCAGAGTGTCCAATTTTAGACCATATTCATTAATAAAAAAATCAACTTGTTTTTGATTTTCTTCAGGAAGAATGCTGCAAGTCATATAAACTATTTTCCCACCAGGCGCTAGATATTTAAGGGCGTTTTGGAAAATTTTTCTCTGTTCTTCTACCAGGTTTTTGATTTGTGAAGTATGAAATCTCCACTTCATATCGGGGTTCCTTCGAAGGGTTCCTGTTCCTGAGCAAGGAACGTCTAAAATAACCCAGTCCATTTTTCTAAGAAGACCTTTTCTTTTGAGCTTTTTCCTGTCTAAGAACTGGCAGTTTTGAATCCCTGCTCGCTTAAGGCGTTTTCTTGCCTGAGTCAGAGCTTGGGGTCTAATGTCATAAAGGTAGATTATTCCCTTTTCTTCTAATCTGTGCGCAAACGCCAGAGTTTTACCTCCAGAACCTGCGCAGTAATCTAAAACATGGTCTCCAGGTTTTGCCTTCACATAGCTAGCAACAACCTGGCTCCCTTCGTCTTGAATTTCAAAAAAACCGTCTTTAAACTCCTTAAGTTCAAAAAAATTGATTTTTTGATCGAAGGTAATTCCTAGATCAGAATGTTTTGTAGGGTGAATTTCAAATTTATCCTTCCAGAGGTCGATTAGAGAAGTTCGATTTGTTTTAAGCGGGTTAACTCTGATTGTTACTGGGGCTTTAGTGTTTGATGTTAAACAGTATTGTTTTGCTTTTTCTTTCCCAAATGGTTTAAGAATTTGCTCGAAAAAAGCTTTTGGAAAACTCACTTTAATATGATCTGGTATTGAGGGGTCTTGTATGACTTTTTCTATTGTGATTGTTTCTAAGGCTTGAAATCTATTTTCCCAAGTGATCGGTTTTTCACAGAAATAATCAAGCAACCCCCTCCAGCGAATCATGGAGTAGATCGATTCACAAATTTCTTTTCTGTCTTTTGATCCAACTGCTTTATGGCTTCTGAAATATTTACTTAAAAATACATCAAGAGGGAGCGTTGAGGTGTCAAACTCTGATAGAATTTGCAAAAGATGGAAGGTTCTAAATTTATTCATTTTTGTTTAAAAAAAGTTGTTTCTATGGAATTATAATGAACTATAAATTGCATTTCCATTTAAATTTATTTATTACGCTTTTGTGTTGATTTTGTCCAATTCAATACGAGAGAGTGGCTTTAAAAAAAATCCTAGCTCTCAGCAGGCTCAGATCTAGACAAAAATGTAAAAAAAAGATCATATTCCAACTAGGCTAATATAGATTGGGGTTTAAAGTGAAGGTTCTAAAATATTTATCAGCAGGGATAGGCAGACTTTTTTTTAGTATTTTTTTTATATTTGCAGCAGTTAAGAAGGTTACTTCTTGGTCTGAGGTTAAACATCAGATACAGGCTATGCTTACCACTTGGGGACATCATAGCCCGGCAGGGGTTTTGGCTTGGTTTGTTGAGCTTGTAGGGAATTATATTACCTTCTTCCTCGTGATTGCAATTATTATAGAGTTTCTTGGAGCTTTGATGATTCTGATAGGATATAAACCGAGAATTGGGGCTGCTATTTTATTTATTTTTCTAGCCCCAGTTACAGTTTTTATGCATCCATTTTGGTTATATGCCCCAAGTCTTGGAGAAGTGCAATTTGTTATGTTTTTTAAAAATCTCACAATTATTGGAGCTTTGTTTTTCATTATGGCTTATGACAATGGGTATTTTGGCAAAAAACATTGCTGTGATGATGAAATTCAAGATGAAGATGAATCTGATTCATTCCAATCTAATCATCATGAGTTTCATAGTCCTTTTAGAGAAGAAGAAGGGCCTTTTCAGTCTGGGCACTCACCTTTTTCAGAGGACAATTAATTTGTGAGAACACAACTTACAAACCTTTCTTGGAAAGATTGGGTGTTTTTAATTGCTTCCCTTCTTGTTGGGTGTTATGGAATGCCCCATTGGTCCACAACTTTATCTGTTATATTTTCTGCATTTGGATTAGGTCTTTTTTGGTACAGCGTGCGTTGCTTAGACTCAACAATTGTCCGAGGGGGTGTAAGTCTTATTTGGTATGCTATAACGACTTTAGTACGATTTTCATTTTTAACGAATATAACGTTTGTTGGGCCATTTGTAGCGGCTCTATACGTTTTAATAGCTTTGTGCCTGGGCATGCAGTTTGCTGTTCTCAGCTTGTTAGCAAAGCCTAAAAGGATGTCTTGGTTTACCTGTATTGCACTAGCCTCTTTTTGGACTTTTTTTGAGTTTTCAAGGCTGATTGTATTTGATGGGTTTGCCTTTGGCCCTTTAGGTCTTGCTTATGCTAGTTTTCCAATTACAGCACAACTGGCTTCAGTTGTTGGTGTTTACGGATTGAGCTTTTTATTCGTTTTAACAAATGCATTTTTTTATTTTTTTCTTATTAAAAAAAATAAATCTACGATGGTTGTTTGGGTTTCAACCGCTTGCATTCCGCTGATTTTCGGTTTTTCCCAAATGAAGTACCATGAGGTTAAACAATCTTCGCGCAACGAAGCTCCTGTGAATGTAGGGCTTGTTCAACCAAGGTTAACACCCTTTCAGAAGAATCCCTGGTTTTTTAGAAGAGGCGAGTTTATTCCTTTGTCGGATCAGCTAGATCAGCTACTGAGTTTGATCTCTCCAGTGAAAAAAGGACTTCATTATCTGGTTTTCCCAGAAACGGTTATTGCGTATCCTGCGTCAAAAGGACTTTATAATATTGATTTCGCGTGTCAGTTGCTTCAAAAGCATTTTGGGACAGATTTTAGAAAGTACTTTCCTGAACTAGTGTACCCTTTTGCTGAGAAAATAGGTCAAGAGATGCTCGTTTCAAATGCTTTTATTTTTCAGGCGATAGCTAACTACTATGGAGCTGAGGTCATATCTAGCTTTGAGTGGAATGAAAGGTATTCGAATAAGCCATATATAGCTTCTGTACATTTCAAGCCCAAGGAAAATAGGGTGCAAACTCAATATAAAAGAGTCTTGTTTCCATTTGCTGAAACTCTACCAAGTGGATTCCTGGGAAAAATTGGGCGTAAATTTGGGGCTGTTGATGGTTTTGCAAGGGGAGAAAAAATCAACCTTTTTGAAGGGTATAAGAATGTTTTTAGTTCCATTTGTTACGAAGAATTTTTTAGTCATTTAGTAAGAAAGGGTAGAATGAAAGGAGCTGATTTATTTGTAAATCTCTCGAATGATGGTTGGTATCATCCTTCAAGATTGCCTTTGCTTCATTATTATCACGCAAGGCTTCGAGCAGTAGAAAATGGTGTAGATCTTTTACGGGCCAGTAATACAGGAGTGACTTCTGTTATTTCAAGTTTGGGAGTGTCCTTAGCTCGTTTTAATGGAACAATTTCTGAGTCACAGTTTGGGAAAGGGGTATTACAAACTTCTTTTGTTCCATATTCGTTTGAAACGATTTACGCAAAACTTGGAGATGTTCCACTTTTTGTTTTTTCATTTTTGTTTTCTTTGGGGTATTTGTTTTTTCTCTTGCGACAAAGAAAATTTCTAAAGACTTTAGCCTCTGAAGTATAAAGAATATATCTTGTTTTAAAATAGCTGATTTCGTTACATTTCCTCTTTAGCTGGCCTATGGTGTTAGGGCAGTTTATTGTTTGTTAATCCTTTCAAAAACAGGAGTCTTTTTTGACTTTATCTGTAGCTATCCAATCTTCGACCCAATCCCCGAAAGTTTCATCTTCAAGTAAAAATCAAAAAACCCTGAGCGAAGCCGTTTCAATGACCGGCATGGGGCTTTTTACAGGTCAAAAGGTAGAAATAACGTTAAAGCCAGCAGAAGCTAATTTTGGAATTTGCTTTCAGAGGGTAGATCTTCCTGATAAACCGATACTTCCAGCTCAGGTTCAGTATGTTAGAGGGACTCCTCGTTGTACGATCCTTGGGAAAAATGGGACAACAGTTCAGACGGTCGAGCATTTGCTAGCCGCGATAAAAGCTTTCGATATAGATAATCTGCTTATTGAAATTGATGGACCAGAAGTTCCTATTGGAGATGGGAGTGGAATGCCGTTTATGGAACTTATTGAAGAAGCTGGAGTGTGTTATCAAAAAGTTGCAAAAAAGTTTTATCACTTAACGACTCCAATTTTTTGGTCTCAAGGTGATGTCCAGCTCGTAGCTCTTCCTTCAGATGATTTCAAAGTCAGTTACACTTTAAATTATCCTAATTCAGAAATTTTACGTTCACAGTTTCACACTGTGTTAGTCACTGAAGAAAATATTAAAGAACAGATTGCACCGTGTAGAACTTTTTCACTCTATGAGGAAACCGTCTCTTTAATTGAGCAAGGTCTTATTAAGGGCGGGTCTTTAGAAAATGCTGTTATTATAAAAGGCGGAGCTATTCTGAACCCTGAAGGACTAAGGTTTCCTGATGAAATGGCGCGGCATAAAATTTTAGATCTTTTAGGGGATCTATCACTGGTGGGATTTTCATTTGTTGCGCATATTATAGCGATACGTTCTGGGCATTTTTCAAATACCTCTTTTGCTAAAGAGTTGAGAAATCATTTTTTGATGGAGAATAGTTAATGACTGTTGAAGAAATTGTTTTTGATATGAATCAAATTTTAGATATTTTGCCTCATAGATACCCATTCCTTCTTGTTGATAGAGTAACGCATCTAGATCTTGAAAATAACAATATTAGCGGATACAAAAACGTAACAATTAATGAGCCTTTCTTTGTTGGGCATTTTCCACAAGTTCCTATAATGCCAGGCGTTTTGATACTAGAAGCAATGGCTCAAGTCGGTGGAATCTTAATTCACCAAAAAGGATACGATAAGAAATTGGCATTGCTCCTCACGGTCAATGGAGCAAAGTTTAGGAAGCCAGTTGTTCCTGGAGATAAACTAGAGCTTAGTGCGCAGCTTGAGCATATTGGATCCAAAGGAGGAAGGGCAAAGACGAAAGCTATGGTAGATGGAAAGGTTGTCTCTCAAGCGGAAATTGGATTTGCGTTGATAGATAAGCCGGTAACTAGCTAAACATAAAAAGGATAATATGTCTCAGATTCATCCAACAGCAATCATTGAGCCGGGCGCAAAGCTTGGTAGCAATGTTATTGTGGAGCCTTATGTCGTTATTAAAAATAGCGTTGAAATTCATGATGGTTGCCATATTAAAGCTCACAGCTATATTGATGGGAATACGATAATTGGAGAGGGAACGACTCTTTGGCCAAGTGTGAGTATTGGCACGCAGACTCAGGATAAGAAATTTGCAGGTGAAAAAACTTTTGTAAAAATAGGTAAGCGTTGTCAAATTCGAGAGTTTGTAACAATTAACGCTTCCTGTAACGAAGGTTCGATTGTTGAAGTTGGAGATGATTGTCTTTTAATGGCGTACTGCCATGTTGCGCATAACTGTGTGGTTGGAAATAATGTGACAATGGCTAATGGGGCGATGTTAGCGGGACATGTCGTTGTTGAAGATTTTGTTACAATTGGAGGAATGACACCGGTCCATCAAAAAGTTCGTATTGGTAAATATAGTATGGTGGGGGGGTTTAGTCGTGTCACTCAAGACATTCCACCGTACACAATTGGCGCAGGTTATGTTTACAAGTTGGCAGGATTGAATCTTATTGGTCTAAGACGAAATGGCTTTTCCATGGAGAAAAGACAAGAAATAGCGAAAGCTTTCAAGTACACCTATCGAATGGGATTTTCTGTAGCAGAAGCTTTAGAGAAAATTAGCTTAGACCTTCATCAATATGATGAAGTGAAGCACTGGGTTGATTTTTGTAAAACGTCGCAAAGAGGATTGTCAGGAGCGGAAGAAAAACAAACTTCATCAGATTTAGTGAAGCAAGGTTGATGACAATGAAGGTAGTCTTCTTTGGCACTCCTCACTTTGCTGTTAATATTCTGAGTCACTTAATCGAAAATAAAGTTGACGTTGTAGGTGTTGTAACCAAACCAGACAAGCCTCAGGGAAGACATCTTAAGTTAAAACCTACTCCGGTTAAACAATATTTAATTGATCACAACTTAAATATACCGCTTTTTCAGCCGGGAAAAATTTCAACTTCTGAATGGGAAGAGACGCTCAAAAAGTTAGATGCTGATCTTTTTGTCGTGGTCGCGTTTGGAGAAATTTTAAAGCAAAATATTTTAGATATTCCGAAGTTAGATTGTGTGAATATCCATGCTAGTCTGTTGCCTAAGTATAGAGGCGCGGCTCCTATTCATCGTGCTATAATTGATGGAGAGCAAGAGACGGGAGTGACTATCATGAAAATGGTTAAGGCGCTAGATGCTGGGGATATGC
Organism: Chlamydiia bacterium; assembly: GCA_030427725.1. Lineage (GTDB taxonomy): Bacteria > Chlamydiota > Chlamydiia > Chlamydiales > JAUICV01. Next base: position 455,584 of record JAUICV010000002.1, read on the forward strand.
TTCATGTAGAAAAAGTTCGAATAACTGATGATATGGATGTGTCTATGCTAGAGTCTGATTTAGAAAGGGCTGGGTGTAAAGCTATTTTAGAAGTTATCTCGCTTTTTGATTCTGGTAAGGTTTCGTATACACCTCAAATTGATTCTGAGGCAACATATGCCCATAAAATAACTCCTGAAGAGTGTCAAATTCATTTTCATCAACAAAGTAATAAAATTTTTAATCTTATACGAGGGTCAAGCCCTTATCCTGGAGCGTGGTGTTTAGTTCAAACAGGCAGTGGTAGTAAAAGATTGAAAATTAAAAGAGCGAAGGTGAGGCCAGATTTATCTGGAGAGCCAGGAAAGCGATTGGGAAATCTTTCTCAAGAAATTATTGTGGCAACTCAAGACTTTTCTATAGAGTTCTTAGAAGTGCAGCTTCAGGGGAAGCGTTCTATGACAGTTAAGGAATTTTTGGCTGGACATTCGAAGCTAGAGTTTTCAAAATCTTCTTAATTAAAAATTTTAATACGATTTACACAAACTTAATATTAAGTGTATAATCTCCGCTCTCTTAACTGGAATAGGAAGGTGATTATGTTATGTACTGCAATTGAAGGGGCTCCAGCATTTCCTTTGTGCGACCCACGAAAAAAAACTACTTTATTAAAAAGTGTAGCTACAAGCGAACATTTTAGAATTATTGAGGCGCCTCAGTTAGTAGCTCAATGGATTGTGCAATCTGGTATTTTCAAAGGAGCTGCAACAGTTTCTAATGGACTGACAAAGGTTGTTAATGCTGAGTCTTTAGTGTTTTTGGTAGGAGATATAGTTACGATACCAACTAGGGTTAAAGCTTTGAAGGGGCGTGTCGTTGAGCTTCTAAACTCTAGGACTAGCGAAGCTAAAACTTCAACAGCCCGAGCTTTGGTGAATGTTGGACATGAACTTAGAAGAAGTGCTGCTGTAGTTGCTGGAACTGTATCTGATTGGTTCGATGCTTGTCACTTTGCGAATGGTTTGAAAATTTTAAAAGCGAAAACAGTTAAAATAATAGCTCCAGCTGCGCTCTTAGCAAACGGCTGTGGAATTTTCAGTGCAGCGAGTAATCTTTATGATAATATTGCAGGTTTTGAAAAAACTCAATTTCTAAAGACGGAAGATTCTGCTCTAAGTCGGGTTATGAAAGAAGTTGCTGAAGATAAAGATCGTTGGGAGCTGGTGAAGTGGGGATCTGTATTAGCTATCCATTCAGTTGCAGTCGCAACGATATTAACAGGAGTTGCTGTTGCTTCAGTGGTTCCTCTTGCTATTACGACTGCTATATTTGCAAGTCGTGTGGCATCTTTTTATAGAGGTGCTCAGTTGGGAGTGCTTGAGAATCAAGCTCCCGAAACAATTAAAGCTACACAAATAAAGAGATAGGAGAGTGAATTATGACATCAATTAATGGTTTGACGGCACAAGCGCCCTCATTGCTAGATAAAGCGGCAGTGTGGTCGGCAAGTAAGCCAAAATACTTTTTCGAAACTATTGCTAACGTTTGCTTTTATGCAAGTAAGGCTTTCCCTCAAATAAAGGAATTTGGAAGAACCTCTCAATCAATATCTGGTTTTAAGGGCTTTTTTGGTGTGCCAGGAGCTATTAAAGGAGCTAGGGATATTGTTCACGATATCTATACAGGTAAGAAGAAGCCTGTTAGGGATTACGTTGGTTCTGTTTGTTTCGTCGTTTCTGATTCGATTGACGGAGTCAAGGCTGCCGTTTGGTCAGGGATAGCAAGTGTTAGTAAATCAACTCTGCAGCTATTAGGTCGGATTAAAAATGTGGTTGCAATTGTTGGGCTGTCGAACTCAGTATACAACGATACGAATAAATTGATTAAGCTTGGAAAGATTGATCCAAATCAGATAGAAAAAAAGTCCGTGAAAGATGTTGACTTGTCTAAAAAAATCAAAGCTAAGTGGTTGTCCGCTGAAAAAAATAAAGTATGGTGGACTCGAGAAAAGAGCATCATGGGTATAGCTTTATGTACGCTTGGATTAGCAGCTGCTGGGATTGCTGTTACACCCTGGGTTTTTGCAGGTTTTGCAACAGCTTCAATTGCGGGAAAAATGTTAAGTCATTTTAACCAACAAGAAGCAGAGTTTTGGGATAGAAAGTTAGTTGAGCAAGTAGTTGTTTAATCAACTGCTTGGCACCTTACTCCTTTGAGAGGGTGTTGTATTTAAGGCCCTTTATTTAACATAGTTTAAGTAAAGGGTTTTTTTATTGTGGGTATAGTGGTTTTGAAAATTGGCGTTTGGCAAGGAATGGAAGGTTGCGCTTGGGCAATGGCGACATCTTTTTCAGTCTCAGAATATATACATCAAAAAAACCTTTCTGTTCGGGATAGGGATTCAGAGTTATTTAATTTAAGGATCGAGTCGGTATCGGATATAGTAGGGTTGGTTGATTGGGTTGCAAATTCTGTTTTTTTAAATATTAAAAATTTTTTTCAGAAAATAGGGTTTTCAAATTTAGTTGCAGTAACAAATTTTTTGCGCGCATACATCAGTATTGACCAGGGTATTATCGATCAGGTAAATAAGAGTTCGGATGTGATGTTGACTTTTGGCTTTCAAAGTCTTGAGGGACTGGATTATATAAAAGAGGCATGTAAAGTAGGACGGTTTTTTTCAAGCTACATACTGTCTGCATTTTTTGCTCTCAGCTGCGTAAATGTCTTTGTCCCAGGGGCTTTGGGGCTAGGTGTGGTAGGGTCTCTGTTTACAGGGATAGTTCTTTGTTCCGCTATTAAAATGGCTTATTCGGCTGATTATGAGCTATCGCGGTGCGGCGTGGAAATGCCTCTAGGTGCAGGGGTGTTTGTTTCAGGGGAAGAGGTTCTTTGGGTTTAAATAAAAATTCACTTTCTAAATTGGAGTGGATAACATTCTGTATATTTGTCTCAATTTTTATATATCTGATAACTTATTCTGTGTTGGTGAGTCTTTAAGATATGTTTACAAAAAATGGGATAATCGCTTCATTTGTCCAAGTAAAATTTTTTATCCCTAATTTCATTTTCGGGATTTTAAGTGATTCAATATTAGGAAATAAATTTTGTTGTAGTAAATGAGTGGATTTGTTAGCCTCTTCGCTTAAGCATTAGGAAAGTACTGTCAATTTTTGTGATTGATTTCTTTTGAGTATCAACACCTTTTCGACTTCCTAAGGGCTTATAAATCATAAATGAATTCGACATTAACAATTTGGGTGGAAGTCTATGTCGCTAAAGTTAGCTGGTCGTAAGCTTGGAATGCTAAAGCTTTTTGATAAAGATGGGAATCTCGTCGTATGTACAGTATTGCAAGTTGAACCAAACGTAGTATGTCAAGTTAAGACAAAAAAATCAGATGGTTACAATGCTCTTCAGGTAGGAGGAGTGTCTGTAAAAGATTCTAGAAAGAAAAATATCACAAAACCACTTCAGGGGCATTTTGCTTCGAAAAAAGTGGAACCAACACAGGTTCTCTTTGAATCCAAAGTGGAAGACGTTGAAAATTACACTGTCGGTCAGGAGATTAGTTTAGACTATTTAGACGAGTGTGAATATGTAGATGTTGTCGGATTAAGTAAGGGAAAAGGTTATCAAGGTGTAATGAAAAGACATGGGTTTGCAGGAGGTCCTGGAGCTCACGGTTCTGGTTTTCATAGGCACGCTGGATCAACAGGAATGAGATCAACTCCAGGAAGAACGTTTCCAGGGTTGAAAATGCCGGGACATATGGGTAATGAACGTGTGACTCAGGAAGGTCTTGCTGTTGTTCAGGTTAATAAAGATAAAAACCTTCTTTTGGTGAAAGGTTCGGTTCCTGGATGTAATAATTCCATCATTTACGTTCGTAAGTCTTTAAAAAAAGTGATTAACAAAAAGAGAAAATAAATCTCTCGCGGAGTTGAATAGTGGCAAAGTTAAAATCGTATGATCTTTTAGGGAAAGAAGTAGGAGAAGAAGAGATTCAAGAAGATCTTCTTGACTGGTCTGTGAATGATCAAATGACTAAAGATTATCTTGTTGCATTGCGCAACAATAAGAGACAGTGGAGTGCTTGTACTAAAGGAAGGTCTGAAGTAGCTCATGGTGGAGCTAAACCACACCCTCAAAAAGGGACTGGTAAAGCTAGGCAAGGGTCCTTAGCGTCTCCACAGTATAAAGGAGGAGGACGTGTTTTTGGTCCTAAGCCCAAGTTTGATCAACATACAAGAATCAATAGAAAGGAAAAAAGAGCGATTATTAATTCGCTTCTTTCTGGATTCGTGAAAAATGGTCAAGCTCTTGTGCTTAAATATGAAGCGCAAGAAGCGCCTAAAACAAAAGAGTTGAGTTCATTATTAAATACGTTATCACTCTCTAATAACAAAATCTTGTTCCTGTCTGAGTCAGAGAACATGTATCCAAAATATGAAAATCTTGCCAAGAGTCTTAGAAATCTTCCTAAGGTAAAATTTCTGAACATGCAAAATATAAATGGATACGAAATCGCAAATTCTAACAGTATTGTTTTCTTAGAAGGTTCTTTAGACCAATTAAAGAAAACTCTAAAGAGAGCTTAAAGTTTATGAAGAAGAGTCCATATTCAATTATTAAGTCTAAGTATATGACTGAAAAGTCTAGCGTTTTGCAAGGTCTTAAGGATGCTACAAGTAATGCTTGTTTAGCAAAGTGTAACAAGCCAAAGTACGTTTTCTTGGTAGATAAGACAGCAACGAAAGTTGAGATCAAGCATGCGTTAGAAGAAATTTATAAAGAGAAAAATATCGCAGTTAAATCCGTGAATACAATTAATGCTAAACGAAAAAAGAGAAGAGTCAGAGGACGTCTTGGGTTTAAGCCAGCTTTTAAGAAAGCTATCGTTACCCTGGATGCAGGAGATTCTTTAGATGAAGAAGTTTAATTGCGAGTAGGGAGCTAATTTAAAATGGTAAAGAAATTTCGTCCTGTAACACCAGGTACTAGAAGACTTGTTCTACCAAGTAATGATCAACTTACGAAAGTTAAGGGTAAGAAGGCGACAGTGAAGCCTGCAAAAGCTCTTTTGAAAATAAAGCGTAAGTGTAATGGAAGAAACCATCACGGTCACATAACTTGTAGACATAGAGGTGGTGGAGCTAAAAAGTTTTACAGAATCATCGATTTTAAAAGAGATAAGGATGATATCACAGCAAAAGTTGCTTCGATTGAATATGATCCTAACAGATCTGCTCACATAGCACTTTTGAATTATATCGATGGTGAAAAAAGATATATCATCGCCCCAGAAGGATTGAAGCAAGGTGATCTTGTTTCAAGTGGAGCGAAGGCAGCTTTCAAACCAGGTTGCTCAATGCCACTAAAAAACATGCCTCTTGGCTCTGTAGTTCATAATATCGAAATGCATCCAGGAAGAGGGGCAAAGTTGGTAAGGTCCGCAGGACTATCTGCTCAGCTAATGGCTAGAAGTAGTGGATACGCGACTATTAAAATGCCTTCAGGCGAAGTTAGAATGGTTAGTGAAAATTGCAAAGCAACATTTGGAACAGTATCTAACTCTGAAAACTTCTTAAGAATTGAAGGTAAAGCTGGTAGGAACAGATGGAAAGGTAAAAGACCTACTGTTCGCGGTACGGCTATGAACCCTGTTGATCACCCTCACGGTGGTGGTGAAGGAAGACATAATGGATATATTCCTCAGACTCCTTGGGCAAAACAGACTAAGGGAATGAAAACACGTAAGAAGAGTAAATCAAAAAAATTGATCGTCAAGGATCGTAGGAAGAAATAAGGAAGTAATATATGGGTAGATCTCTAAAAAAGGGACCTTTTGTTGATCATCATCTTTTAGTCAAGCTTGATAAAATGAAAGAAAGTGGAAAGGCGCTTCCAATTAAGACTTGGTCACGTCGATCAATGATATTACCTGAAATGGTTGGATGTACTTTTGAAGTTCATAACGGGAAAAAATTTATAACCGTATTTGTTTCTGAAAATATGGTTGGCCACCGACTAGGTGAATTTTCTCCTACAAGAACCTTCAAAGGACACACTAAAAAGTAATAAGGAATTGATTCATGGAAAAAAAAGCGAAAGCTATTTCAAAATATGTTCGCATTAGCCCTAGAAAAGCTAGATTAGCAGCGGGTCTTATTCGAGGTAAAGCTGTTGAAGAAGCTAATAGACAGCTTATTTTTTCTTCGCTAAGAGGCGGAAAATTACTTAAAAAAACTCTGGATAGCGCTGTAGCAAATGCTGAAACTCAACTAGACGTTCAACGTAGAGATTTGGTTGTGGAAGAGGTTCGTATAGATGAAGGGCCTACAATGAAACGTGCTAAGCCTAAAAACAAAGGTGGTAGAGCACCTATTATGAAAAGAACTAGTCATTTTACAGTAGTTGTAAGTGAGAAGAAATAAGGTATAATTAATGGGACAAAAAACATCACCAATCGGTTTTAGACTCAGCCTAAAGAAAAAATGGAGATCTGTCTGGTTCGCAAATAAAAAACATTTTGGCGATCTACTCAAGCAAGACTTAGGTATTCGAGAATTCTTGATGAAAAAGTCGTGCTGCTCAGGAACGTCTAAAATCGTGATTAAGCGAATGAGTGACAAAATTGAAGTAACTATTCACACAGCAAGACCAGGTCTTGTTATTGGGAAAAAAGGTGCTGAAATTGAAGCTCTTAAAAGAGAGCTGAAAAAATTTACAGGGCAAGAAGTTTGGGTTGAAGTTGAAGAGGTTAAAAGACCTGATTTAGATTCTCAACTTGTCGCTGATGGAATTGCAAGACAAATCGAAAGACGTGTCGCGTTTAGAAGAGTTTTAAAGAAGGCAATTCAAGCTGCTATGGACGCTGGTGCTCACGGTATTAAAGTTGAGCTATCAGGTAGAGTTGGTGGCGCCGAGATTGCTAGAACTGAGTGGTATAAAGAAGGGAGAATTCCTTTACATACATTAAGAGCAAATATTGACTATGCAACATCGAGAGCTGAAACTACCTACGGAAGCATCGGCGTAAAGGTATGGATCAATAGCGGCGAAGATTCAGGAAGATAAGGAGTTATAGATGGCGCTGATACCAAACCGTACTAAGTACAGAAAACAGCAAAAAGGGAAGCTGACTGGTAATACTAAAAGAGGTCAGTTTGTTGAGTTTGGTGAATTTGGAATGCAAGCTCTTGAAAGAGGACGTATTACAAATAACCAGATTGAAGCATGTCGTGTTGCTATTAACAGATATTTTAGTAGAAAGGGAAAAGTTTGGATAAAAATTTTCCCAGATAAACCCGTTTCAAAGAAACCTGCTGAGGTTAGAATGGGTAAGGGTAAAGGAGCTCCAGATCATTGGGTTGCTCCAGTAAGACCTGGTCGAATACTCTTCGAAGTAGCAAACGTTTCTAAAGAAGATGCTCAAAACGCGCTTGTTAGAGCTGCTGCTAAACTACCAATTAAAACTCGATTTGTATCGAGAGTAGAAAAAGTATAACGAGAGGAAAGGAGATTATGGTCAATTACAGCGAATTGAAAGCTGCTAGCGAAGAAGAACTTCAACTCAAAGAACAAGAGTTGTCCAGAGAGGTTTTTTCTTTAGCTTCTGAACTTAGAGTGACTCGTAAGTTAGAAAAGCCTCATTTGTTGAAGCAAAAGAAAAAAGATAGAGCTAGAGTTTTGACTGCTTTAAGAGAAAAAAGAGAGAATAGTTAATCATGTCAAAAGAACAGATTAAATCAAACCGAGTAAAGGTTGGTGTTGTTGTTTCAAATAAGATGACTAATACTGTCATTGTCAAGGTAGACAGAACAATTTCCCATCCACGTTATAAGAAAATTATTACTCGTGGAAAAAAATATTATGCCCATACAGATGAAAACCTACAGATGGGTGATAAAGTTGAAATTATAGAAGCTAGGCCACTTTCAAAATTGAAAAGATGGAGAGTTTCAAAAGTGTATTCCGTGTCTGCTTAAGGAATAAATACAAAAGAAGAGTGAAATATTATGATTCAAGAGGAAACTGACCTTGCGGTGGCAGATAACACAGGCGCAAAACGTGTTAGATGCTTTAAGGTCCTAAAAGGAACTAGAAAAAGATATGCCAAAATTGGTGATATCGTCATTTGCTCTGTTAAAGAAGCAGATCCTAAAGGAAGCGTAAAAAAAGGTGATGTTGTAAAGGCTGTCGTGGTTAGAACAAGAAGCTTTATTAGAAGAAAAGATGGTTCTAAGCTGAAGTTTTACGACAATAGCTGCGTCATCATTGATGATAAGTTAAACCCTAAAGGAACTAGGATTTTTGGTCCTATAGCTAGAGAAGTTAGGGAGAATGGTTTCATAAAGATAAGTTCATTAGCTCCAGAGGTAATATAATGAGTAAATTTTTGAAAAAAGATGATAGAGTCATTGTCATTTCTGGAAACGATAAAGGAAAAGTGGGAACTGTTCTATCAAGAAAAGAGAATAGAATTTTAGTGCAAGGTGTAAACATCAGAAAAAAGCACATGAAAAGAAGATCTCAGGAAGCTCAATCAGAGATTATCAGTATTGAAGTGCCAATACATATCTCAAACGTGCGACCATGTAGCGCTGATGGTAAACCTGTAAAATTAAAGTCTAGAGTTACTGCAGAGGGAGCTAAAGAGCTTTATTTTGTAGAAGGCTCAAACGAAACAATTTATAGAACATTAAGAAAAGCGAAGAAGTAATCATGTCTCATTTAAAGAAACAATATAAAGAAGAGATACGACAAGAGCTCAAAGGTAAGTTCTCATATGAAAATGACATGTGCATACCTGAGCTTAAAAAAATTGTCATTAGCATGGGCGTTGCAGAAGCGTTAAAAGACAAAAATGCCATGCAAGATGCAATTAAAGAATTAACCCTTATTTCTGGGCAGAAACCTGTTGTTACTAAAGCAAAGAAGTCTGTCGCAAACTTCAAATTACGTGAAGGCCAGGCAATTGGATTGAAGGTGACCCTAAGAGGCGCCAGAATGTACGATTTTATGTACAGATTTACCAACATTGTTAGCCCTCGTATTCGTGACTTTCGCGGTTTTAGTAAGAAATGTGATGGACTGGGAAATTATTCTCTTGGTTTAGATGATCAACAAGTGTTTCCAGAGCTCAATTTAGATGAGGTAAAAAGAACACAAGGTATGAACATTACGTTTGTTACATCAGCTAAAACAGACGCAGAATGCTTTGAATTATTAACACTACTAGGAATGCCGTACAAAAAGGCGTCTTAAAGCACGGTTAGGAGAATATTAATGTCGTTTAATGATCCGATTTCAGATCTTTTGACAAGAATAAGAAATGCCAAGCTTGCTAAACATAAATATGTAGATATTATTCTAAGTCGTATGGCTAAAGATATCTTAGAAGTTATGAAAGGCAAAGGGTTTATACAAAATTACTTAGTCAATACTAACAAAAGAACAGTTAGAGTTTTTCTGAAGTATTCTAAGAAAAGAGAGTCTGTGATTCACAATTTGAAGAGAGTTTCAAAGCCTGGTCAAAGAATGTACTTAGGTTATAAAAACATTCTACCTGTAAAGGATGGCTTAGGAACTGCGATTTTATCGACTCCAAATGGAGTAATAGATGATGAAAAAGCTAGGAAGGAAAAAGTTGGCGGAGAATTGCTCTGTTTAGTCTGGTAATTGAGGGAATATAATGTCACGTTTAGCAAAAAAACCTGTCGTTTTACCAAAGGGTGTGGAAGCGAAACAAACAGGGTCAAAATTTGAAGTAAAGGGACCTAAAGGTCAATCAGATCTAGAGCTTCCTCTAGGCTTAAAAGTTGAAATTGGTGAACAAGGTATCACTATGGAGATGACTGAGCAATCTAAGTTAGAAAAGCCGATGTTAGGTCTTTATAGAAGTCTTATTAACAATGCTGTCATTGGTGTGAGTCAAGGTTTTGAAAAAAAACTTCAGTTAATTGGTGTTGGTTATAGAGCAACTGTGAAGGGATCTATCTTAGATCTTCAACTAGGTTTTTCTCATCCATGTGAAATGCCAATTCCAGAAGGACTTGATATTAAGATCGAAAAAAGTACACTTATGACGATTTCTGGAAAAGATAAACAATTAGTTGGTCACTTTGCTGCTCTTGTTAGAGCAAAAAAACCACCAGAACCTTACAAAGGTAAAGGTGTGCGATATGTAGATGAATATGTACGCAAAAAAGCTGGTAAGGCTGCAAAAGGTAAGTAGTAAGGAGCTATTTTAATATGTATGGTTATTTAGATCATAGAAATGAAAAAAGACGTAAGCGGGCTCTTAGGGTTAGAAAAAAACTCAGAGGAACTTCTGAGAAACCTAGGTTATCTATTCATAAAACGAATAAGAATCTGTTCGTTCAAATTATTGATGATGAAGTAGGTAAAACTATTGCGTCTGCCAATACGTTTAAAGATTCTAAATCTAGCAAGTCTGCTTGCAAAAGTAAAAATCACGCGAAAAAATTGGGTGTACAGCTAGCAGAAGATGCTAAGAAAAATAATATTGAAAGACTGATTGTTGATAGAGGTCGTTTCAAGTATCACGGAGTCATTGCTGAACTTGTGACTTCTTTAAGAGAAGCTGGAATACAAGTTTAAAACAAGGTTAATTTGAATGGCAAAGAAGAAGAATAAACAAGAAGAATTTGAGTCTGAATTCGAAGAAAAAGTCCTTTACATAAACAGATGTTCTAAGGTTGTAAAAGGTGGTAGAAAATTTAGTTTTTCTGCACTTGTCTTAGTTGGTGATGGAAAAGGAAAAGTTGGCATCGGTTTTGCAAAAGCTAATGAAGTATCTGATGCTATAAAGAAAGGCGGAGAAGCTGCTAAGAAAAACATTGTTTCTTTTGAAATGCAAGGAACAACAATTCCACATGAGATTACGGTCTCTTGGGACGGAGCAAAAGTAATGCTCAAACCAGCACCAGAGGGGACTGGGGTTATAGCAGGTTCAAAAGTAAGAGCTGTTCTTGAACTTGGTGGGTTGAAAGATATCGTTACTAAAAGTTTAGGATCTAACAATCCTATTAACCAAGTTAAAGCAACATTTAAGGCTCTAACTGAATTAAGAAACAGAAAGCAGTGTCTTGAATTAAGAGGAATATAAATACAATGGTTGCCCTAAATTTACTCAAGGACTCTTCAAGAGTCTCAAAGAAAAGCAAAAGAGTTGGTAGAGGTCCAGGTTCTAACAAAGGTAAAACTTGTGGAAGAGGGACAAAGGGAGATAAAGCTAGATCAGGTTATAAAAGAAGACACGGTCAAGAAGGTGGACAGTTACCTCTTTTTAAAAAGCTACCACATAGAGGATTTTCAAATGCTAGGTTTAGAGTAGTACCCTTTTCAATTAATCTAGGGCTTATAAATGAGCTTTTTGAAGATGGAGAAAAGGTTAATGCTGAAACTCTTATAGCAAAAGGATTCCCTAAAACGAAGTTAGGTACAGGTTTAAAAATTTTGGCAGTAGGCGAGTTAACTAAAAAAGTAGTCGTTGAAGCTTCAAGTATCTCAAAAAATGCAATAAAAAAACTTGAAGCAAATAAAATAGAGTTTAAACTTGTCTAAAACTTAACTCAAAAGAAGACGTGGATATGATAAGCGCACTGAAAAGAATTTTTGCCGTTAAAGAGCTTAAAGAAAAAATCTATTTTACACTTATGATGTTATTGGTATGTAGGATTGGTGCTTACATACCGGTACCAGGAATCGACAGTGAAGAAGCTGTAAAAATTTTCCAGTCTGCAACTGGAGGCGGACAGAATCTATTTCAATTGCTAAGTATTTTTACTGGTGGTGCCTTTTCCCAGATGACAATCATAGCATTGGGGGTGGTGCCATATATCACGTCTTCAATTGTGATGCAGATGTTAATGGCTCTTGTGCCATCTATGCAAAGAGAAATGAGAGAGAACCAAGAAATTGGAAGAAGAAAAATGGGGAAAAGAACAAGACTTCTTACCCTATGTTTGGCTCTATTTCAATCATGGATTTATGCACGATATGCCTACCAAATGAATATCTCGCATCCAGGAATTATTTTAAGTCAAATGACTGAAATGACAATGTTTGGTGCTCCTGTGCTATTCTTTATTGTGTTCATGTTGACAATGACAACAGGAACTCTTTTCTTGATGTGGATTGGAGAGCAAATAACTGAAAAAGGTATTGGAAATGGTATTAGTTTGATCATTACAATAGGAATCTTATCGTCCTTCCCTTCTATTGTTGGGAACATGATTAAGCAAATGAATTTGGACTCTCAAGAACCAGGACAATTGTCTATTTCATCATTCGTAGTCTTAATGAGCATATTTGTGATGATAATTGTTGGTACAATACTTATCATACAAGGTCAGAGGAAAATACCTCTTCAGTATGCTAGAAGAGTTGTAGGAAGGCATGAAGTGCAAGGCAGCAATGCCTATATACCGCTTAAGTTAAACTATGCAGGGGTTATCCCAGTGATATTTGCGTCGGCGTTTTTGATGTTTCCTGCGACAATAGCACAAATATTAGGAAGAAATTCTTGGCTTGGATCATTAGCTTCAATGCTTGCGCCTGGGTCCTGGACATATACTGTAGTGTATGTGTCGTTAATTATTTTCTTTACATATTTTTGGACAGCTACTCAGTTTCATCCAGAACAGATAGCGTCAGATATGAAGAGAAATGGAGCTTTTATACCTGGAGTAAGACAAGGTAAACCAACTCAAGAATATTTAGAATCATCTATGAACAAGATTACCTTAGCAGGAGCGCTAGCTTTAGCGATCATTGCTATACTACCAACAATCATAGGGAAGCTATTAGGAGTTGATGCGACTATTAGCCATTTCTTTGGAGGGACATCCCTTTTGATTCTGGTAGGTGTTGTTTTGGATACAATGAAACAAATTGAATCGCACCTAATTATGAAAAGATACGATGGCTTTATGAAAAAAGGTCGGATATCTGGAAGAATATAGTTACACTATTGAATTCATAAGCTAATTTTGTTAAACTTGGTGCCACTTTTAAAAAAAGGATTACATATATGCCAAGAGTGATAGGAATCGACATTCCTGAGAAGAAAAAGCTGTTTATTAGCCTTACTTATATTTATGGAATTGGAAGAAAGGTTTCTTTAGAGATCATTGAAAAATTGAGACTAAATCCAGATATGAGAGCTCATGAACTAACTTCAGATCAAATCTCTCAAATCAACTCGATGTTACAATCAGAATATATTGTTGAAGGGGATCTGAGAAGACAGGTTCAGAACAATATTAAGCGCTTGATCTCTATCAATAGTTATAGAGGAATGAGACATAGACAAGGGCTTCCTACGAGAGGGCAAAAAACAAAATGTAACTCTCGTACTAGAAAAGGTAAAAAGAAAACAGTTGCCAATAAGAAAAAATAGATAAATTAGAGAGGTTGCATTTTGGCAAAGAAAGAACAAAAAAAAACTATGAAAAACAAAGCGCTTGTTAAAACTAAGAAAAAGTTTCAGCGTTCTGTTCCTAGTGGAGTTGTAAACGTTAAATCTACTTTTAACAACACAATTATCACAATCACAGACCCTGCAGGGAATGTAATATCTTGGTCGTCAGCTGGGAAAACCAATTTTACAGGGTCTAGAAAATCATCCGCATATGCTGCAACAGTTGCTGCTCAAGATGCAGCTAAGTTAGCTAGTGGATATGGTTTAAAAGAAGTTGAAGTTAACCTCAGAGGGCCAGGAGCCGGAAGAGAGTCTGCTGTTAGAGGATTACAAAGCGCTGGGCTAACAATATCTGTTATCAGAGACCTTACGCCAGTACCTCACAATGGTTGTAGAGCAAGAAAGCGTAGAAGAGTTTAATTGATCATTAAGGAGTAAATTATATGCCAGTCAAGTATGGCAAATTTGAACTGCCCACAAAAATTAAGTTAGATGAAGCTGATAAGACAGAGACTTTTGCCAGATTCGTCGCGGAGCCCTTTGAAAGAGGATTCGGTCATACAATTGGAAATGCTCTGAGACGTATTTTGTTAACATCGATGGAAGCTCCAGCAATTATCTCAGTACGGTTTGAAGATGTTCCTCATGAATATACAGCTATTGATGGTGTTATAGAGGATATGACTCATGTGATTCTTAACATCAAAGGAGCTTTGTTAAGAAAATTACCTTCTGATGATGAAGCTTTTTCAAGAGATACAAAGAATATCTCAACAAACCTGGAAATCACTCAGGAACAATTAAACGAGAATAATGGGCAGTATTCCGTGAAATTGAGAGATATAGTTGGAAAAACTGATTTTGATATCGTTAATCCAGATCTACATATCTTTACAGCTACAAAGCCTATGTCTAAACGTATTGATCTGAAAGTAGCTTTTGGAAGAGGATATGTACCATCTGAAAGACATGAAATTTCGAGCAAAGGGGTTGATGAAATTTTAATTGATTCAACATTTTCTCCAGTCCGTGTTGTTAGTTATTTTGTAGAACATACGAGAGTTGGACAAGATACTGATTTTGATAGACTTGTTTTAGAAGTAACTACTGATGGAAGAATTTCACCGCATGAAGCGTTAAACTATGCTACTCAGATAGGAATTCATCATTTTGAAGTTTTTGATGCTATAAAACTACAGTCTATAACTTTTGATTCTGGTGAATCAGAAGAGGATTCAGATAAAGATGCTCTATTAGCTAAGTTATCGCTTAAAATTAATGAAATTGAACTTTCAGTTAGATCTACAAATTGCCTCTCACAGGCTAATATTGATACAATCGCTGAGCTTGTTGTCATGCCAGAATCTGACATGCTTCGTTTTAGAAACTTTGGTAAAAAATCTTTAAATGAAATCAAGGCGAAATTAGACGATATGGGTCTTTCTCTAGGAATGGATCTGAGTAGATATGCAATCAATAAAGATAACGTGAAAGATATTGTTCAGCAGTATCTAAATGAAAAATTAGGGAAAGAATCGGTATGAGACATGCTAAAAGAACCTTTAAAGTAGGAAGAAACTCTTCTCACAGAAAAGCTTTAGTGGCAAATTTATTAAAGTCTTTGGTTGAGCACGGTAAAATTGAAACGACTGTGACAAAAGCTAAAGAGCTAAGAAGACATGCGGATAAAATGGTTACCTTGGCAAAAAAGGGAACATTAGCTTCTAGAAGACTTGCGATTTCAAGAATGAACATTTCTTTTAATCCACTTACGTCTAAAGAAGCTAGAAAAGCTAAAGCGGGTGATTTTTCTTCTTACAATACAGATAGAAAAGTTATTGGGATCTTATTTAATGATTTAGGTAAACGATTTGCTGAAAGAAACGGTGGGTATACTAGAATCATAAGAACAGATACTCGTAGAGGTGACAACGCGCCAAAATGTATTATTGAGTTCGTTTCATAAAGCAGTTCTAGAAGCTTTATCTGATATATAAACACTTTGGGATTTCTCAAAGTGTTTTTTTTTGCCAATTTGTCCCTTTACATCTCAGCTGTGTCTCCAGTAATATTCAAGTAAAGGATATTGATTGAAGGTGATGAGCTTATGGGAAAAGTAAGAGTTGCTATTAATGGTTTTGGTCGGATCGGAAGGTCTGTTTTTAAGAGATTAGTTAATTCAGATGTATTTGAAGTAGTTGCAATTAATGATTTGGTTAGAGCTGAGAATTTAGCCTATCTACTTAAATATGATTCGATTCACGGAAGATTTCTAAGTAATGTGAGTATAGATGGTGATTTTTTAATTGTTGATCAGCACAAAATTAAGGTTCTTTTCGAAAAAGATCCAAAGAGCCTTCCCTGGAAGGAGCTTGCAGTTGATTATGTAGTAGAATCAACTGGCTTATTTACAAAGATTGATGATGCTAAGATTCACATATCCTCTGGTGCAAAAAGAGTTATTATTACAGCTCCGGGTAAAGGAGATATGCCAACATTTGTAATGGGAGTTAATCATAAACTTTATGATCCAGCCCTGCACACAATTGTTTCAAATGCCTCTTGCACCACCAATTGTTTAGCTCCTATAGTTAAGGTTTTGCTAGACAACTTTGGTATAGATGAGGGGCTAATGACAACTGTTCATGCGATGACTGCAACTCAACCAACACAAGATGGTCCTTCAAAAAAAGATTTAAGGGGCGGCAGAAGTGCCACCTTAAATATTATTCCGGCATCGACTGGTGCTGCTAAGGCTGTTGGTCTTTGCATCCCAGAAATAGCTGGAAAGTTGACTGGAATGGCTTTTAGGGTTCCTACAGCCGATGTTTCTGTAGTAGACTTAACAGTTAAGCTGACTAAATCAACTTCATATGATATGATTGCTAAAGCGATGAAGGATGCCTCTGAAAACGACATGAAAGGTGTTTTAGGCTATACAGAGGAGCCTGTAGTATCTTCTGATTTCTTAGGCTCAACATATTCATCTATTTTCGATAAAGGAGCGGGAATTGCTCTTAACGATAGGTTTTACAAAATAGTATCCTGGTATGACAATGAAATAGGATATTCCGAAAGAGTTATAGATCTTATCCATTTCATGGCTCAAAATGAGAGTTGAAGGCCAGATTTTTAAACATTTAAAGAAAGGTATAGACTGTGAATTTCACAAGAGAGCCGATTATTGAAACGATTATTACGGCAAAAGATGGTAATAAGTTAACTTTAAGAAATAGTAAGGGCGGAAGTTCTGATGAGTATTCAGTAGATGCAATTGAAGTTGTATCGTTTGGAGCATCTTTATTTTTTAGATCTTTAGAAAGGCCTAAGTCTTTTTTACTACCAGTAACAGATTATGAAGTTATTGAGTCTAAAGAGACTAGAGTTGTCTTAAAAAATGCTCCACTTGAAAAATCTATTAAGATTGGTGGTGGAAGGACAAAAAATGCTAAAGAGGCTCCTTCTGAAAACTCTGATGATTCAAGCGATGCCGACAAGCCTAAAAGAAAGAAAACAACTAGAAAACGTAAGGTTGCGTCTGAGACAAAACCTGAGCAGTCGAAAGAAGCGCCTCAGGAAAAAGCTAAAGATGAGACACCAAAAGCTGAGCAAAAGCCGAAAGAGAAGCAAACTGATTCAAAAGGATTAGATAATTCTCAGGTTTCTTCCTCTATGTTTAAAAGTTTACTTCCACCTCCTCCAACTCTTATTAAAAGAGAAGAGGTCGTATTGGGTGAGAAAAATGATAAAGACAAGGAAGTTTTTGTTGAAGACTCTATGGAAAAGCCGACTCCTCAAGAGAAAAAAGAGGAAGTAAAAGAGGCTGAAGCAGAGAAAAAAACTGAAGCAAAATCTGATGATCAAAATCAACTACCTCCTTCTTCTGGAGCTTCTGCAGGAGATGAGACTCCTAGGTATCATGCAATTCCGGGTCTTGAAAAAGCGAACGAAAAACCACCAGAAGAAAAGAAAGAAGAAGAGAAATCACCAGAGGAAGATAAGACGGAAAAATCTTCAATTCCTTTTAATGCAGAAAATAAGTTTGCATTTTAGTGTATGAGTTTTATAGAGCGTGAACTGTTAGTTTCACGCTCTTTTTTTTTATCTTATTCTTGATAGATAAGTATGATCTGAGTAAACTAACGGCAGTTTTTAGCACATCCCTAAGCCCGGATGGTGGAATGGTAGACACAAGGGACTTAAAATCCCTTGACCTTTTGGTCGTGCAGGTTCAAGTCCTGTTCCGGGCATTTTCTTGTATCATAATTTAAAACTAATCGCATTTAGAAAGTTACTATAGATGGGTCGTTTGGTTAGATTTTCTAACTAGCAGCTTGTATTAATAAAGGCAGAAATATGAGTACAGTTGAAAAACGGGTGGAAGGATTATTAGAAGATCCTTGCTGTATTTGTTTTGAAAAAATTGATACGTTAGCAACAGAAGATAAAGACAAGGCTACAGCACTACCATGTGAGCATATCTTTCATAGCGAGTGTATCCAAGAGTGGTTAAGACAAAGATCTACCTGTCCTTTGTGTAGAACTTTGGCTAGAGATTCTTCTTCTGAAATTAATGATAGTTCTATTTCGCAAGAGACAGAAGATGATCAGCTTCTAGGAAGAATTAGACAAACTATTTTAGAAAGAAGAATTCGAGTCGTTTCACTCACAGACAACTCGGTACTTGGAGATGGAGCTAGAAAAGTACATAACGCTGTCTCGAAGGTCTTTGTGTGGAGTAAATTTTAATTTATTGTCTTAATACGTCTGTAAAATGTTCTTTTGACAACTGGATTAAGAGTTAGTTAGTATAATCTGTTTGTTAGAGAGGTTAGTATGAGAACAGAGAATCAAACCATTCTTAAGGAGAGTTTCGATGCTCAGTCTTTGATGAAGGCTGAATTTTCTGAGTGCGTTTTTGAAAACTGTAGCTTTAAAGAAACAGACTTTCGTAATGCTAGCTTTTCTGAATGTGTTTTTAAGGGCTGTAATCTTCATCTAGTAAAAATGGATGGCTGTTCGTATAAGGACGTAATTTTTGAAGAATGTAAGATTGTGGCAGGGGATTTTTATAAAGCTGACCTGCACTTGCTATTAGTTCAGTTCAAAAGGTGTGCTTTAATTGGGTGCAACTTTTCTTCAATGAAACTTAAAATGACCAATTTTTCTGAGAGTAAAATCAAAGATTGTATTTTTACAGAGGCTCAACTCTCAGGAGCTAATTTTAAAGAAACAGACCTGTTGGGGTCCATCTTCCATCAGACGGACTTATCTAATGCAAACTTTACTAACGCTATAAACTACTCTATTGATCCAAAAACTAACATTTTGAGAAAGGCTAAATTCTCTGTTCCTGAAGTGGTGTCTTTGTTAAGCGCTTTTGATATTCAAATTTCCTAAGTTATAGAGATTTTGTTTATTTCTCTTGAGGTTCAAAATGCTTCTGGTCTATACAGAAATGCATTTTGAACAGAGAAAGCCGGTTTTGGAGGACTATGAAAACGAAATATCTATCTATAATTACCTTTGTTTTTTTGAGTGTTTTTGCCTTTAGTGAGATTAATCACCATACAGATGGAACTTCTTACTCAGAGCAGGGTGTTTTGGCTTATGAGATCAACAGACACGGATTAGATGGTTCTTTATTCTTGGATCCATATTTTATTCCAGAGCTAGAAAAACTAGATCAGAAGCAACTGCTTGATGCCGGATGTGGAGCTGGTCCTTGGGCAATTTTTTCTGCAGAAAGAGGAGCTTATGTTTTCGGGATAGATATTCAGCCAGATATGATCAAAAGAGCAAAGCTAGCTGCAAGTAAGGCTAATGATAATCTAAATCTAAGCTTTCTTGTAGGCAACGTCAAAAATCTTCCTTATGAGGACAATACCTTCGATGCGGCTATTAGCATAAATGTGGGTTGTAATTTACCAGAAGATGTCTTTAAGGGGCATTTTGAGGAGCTTTATAGAACGTTAAAAGATGGAGGACAAGCGATTATTGCAGCTCCGGCTTCATTTGGAGTGGTTTTTACAAACGGATCAGATAATGCTCTGATAAGAGGAAAAATTGATCAAGCATTAGCTACAATAGGCAATAACTTAGATCCACAGTTGATTTCTAAAGAGTTAAATGCATTAACCGACATATTAAGAGCTACCTTTGTTGTAAGACAAAATAGGCTTGTCTTAATTGAAGATGAAAGAGACCTTATCGAAGGAGAATGTATTTGGAGAAAGATACCAGGGCTGTGCGTCCCTAATTATTACCACTCAGAAGATAGCTATGAACAACAAATAGAGGCAGCAGGCTTAAAAGTAGTTAAAGTTAATAGAGCTAAATTTGACTCTAAAAATCAGTGGGAAAAATATGCCGATCAATTAGGAGAAGAGTATAGTCGAGCGCATCCATTTGTTCTTTTCCACCTAAAAAAATAGTAGATCTATAAGAAACAGTTCTAGAAGGGGATATCTTTAATCAGATTTCCTCTTTTTTTTAAATTTTGGTAAAAGTTGATGATTGTCTTGATGGTAAAATAATATATTCTTTACCTTGTTTTAGTTGTAATTTCAAAATTGAAAAACGGGAGTGATTGTATGAATATTGAACCAATTGAATTAGACGACTTAAATTTTGAAGAGTCATTAGATATTACGAGAGATCTTGTATCATCTGTTTGGAATGGTCATGATATAACAATGAACCCAAAAGACCAAGAAGCATTGGAATTTTGGTTAACAATTCAACAAAGCATTCATAAAAATTCTATAAATAAGAGTCTTGTGTTAGTAGCTTCGTCGGAAGAAAAAACTGAGTCTCAAATTGAAAAAGATGAGCATCGAAACGAAAGAGATTTCTCAACAAATAATGAAAGATCCTTTACGGGGGAACTATCAATAGGAGCTAGCGCAACAAGTGATGGGTCTAAAGAAGTAGATATAGAATTGGAAATAGGATCAAGAAGCGGTGGGTTTTCTGGATCAATCCGAGGAAGTTTGAATCAGGAGCAAGATGGAAAACCAGAAGCTAAAGTAGAGGGTAGAGCCTCTATCCAATTTTGAGGACGTTATAGAGGATGTCTAAAAAAAATTATTTAAAAGTTTACATAGCGCTAGCTGGACTGGCAGTTTTTCTTGGAAGTCTGCATTTGATTTTTGAGAAACGGCACAGTTTGGTTGATCTCCCGTTAACGTTTGATGCCTATAAAGTTCCTATTGTTAAAACTAAGATAGGGGATAAAGAAATTGACCTTATGATAGATCTTGGTGCCAAAAATGAACTATATGTAAGTCGAGAATTGCTGGATTTGGTTGATAAAGATTACAGTCATGTAGAGACTTGGAGAAACATTAAAGGGGAGAGTTTTAAAAGAGATGTTTTTGTACTGCCGGAAATAAGTTTGGGGAGGAAAGCATTCCAAAAAATAATGGCTGTAGAGCGTTGCTCAGGAGATGATAATGCCACAATCCTCTCTGGAGAAAAAAAAGATTTGGACGTAGAACCTTCTCAAGGAATTTTAGGAAGAGCTTTTCTAAAAAAGTTTAATATTCTTTTAGATTTCGAATATCCAAGACTTCTTTTACTCAAGAATAAGTTTAGAAATATTAAAGGCTATAATTTTAAGGACTTTCATAAGATACCATTCGAAATAGGAAAGGAAGGGATGAAAATTCAGGTGGATACGGATGTAGGACAATTGCTATTTGTTCTTGATACAGGCAGTACTATGACTCTTGTAAGTGATAGAGTGAACTCTAAAGATAAGAAAATAACGAACTCTCAGTATGGACTTTTGACCTTTAAAACAAAAAAACTAGTTCTAGAGGGATTAGACTATGGAGAACTTGATTTACATAGAATCCAAATGGCGGCAGCACTAAACGACATAGATGGAATATTGGGTATGGATTTTTTAAAAAAACATGTGATGTACATTGACTTCAAGAGTAATGCTTTGTATCTAAAACATTCTAAAAAGATGATTAAGCAATACAACTAGACCTTAGGATACCTGTCTATTAGAGATCCTTTAAGAATGAAAAAATTGTTGTTAATTTCAGTAAAAGTTGATGATTGTCTTGATGGGGCCTTGTTGAAAAAGAATTTTCAAAAGCCCTTCTCTTTATTTTAACAAGGACGGTTTTTAGCTTGAATAAGAGGCTTCTGCCATCTTATTCAAGCTGTGAATGCGAAGTAACGTTTCTAGTTTTTGGTTGTTAAATTTTTTGCATGCCAGTCTTTCTCCAAAGATCAACTTCAATCTAGAGAAAAAAGTTTCGGCTAGGCTCCGCCTTCCATAACCTTCCATAACCTTTCAGCAACTTCCAGAGCTTATAGTCTCCCTTCAACCCCTGCAGTTCTTTAACTCCTTTGTTTCGATTGTACAGCGGCCTTTCACTCCGCAGCTTTGCGGTTTTCCTAGGTGGAATGATATCTTCTATTCCTCTTTCATACAATTTCTCTCGACACCTAAGTGTGTCATAAGCACCGTCTGCATAAGCCTTTTGTACACTTCTTGGAGTTTCATCTGTTACAGAAATAGAAAGACATTCCCCAGATTTAGGATCTACTGCTGCATGGACTTTTATCCATTTTCTTTTTTTTGTCTCGTCCATGTTTGAATGTTTTCCATTCACCTTCTCCATAGATCTTAAGTCCTGAAGCATCAACTACTATCTCTAAAGGGCGTCTAGAGCTTAATTTAGGAAGTAGCAAAGCTACTTCCTTAGCTCTTTTACAAAATAGTGAATAGTTAGGACAAATTGCATCGATTCCAAGGAGCTTTAAAAGTGATGTAAAATAGCCTTGCAACGCTCTAAATGTTAACTTGTATGCAATTTTTAAAACCCAACCGATGTGAATAATCGCTGATTTGTATCTGGGCCTCCCTTTTGTAGATTCTTGAAAACCAATGTTTTTTAGAAAATCTTCGTCAATCCAAAAAGTTATGCTTCCTCTTTGAACTAGAGATTTGTTATATTTTGACCAGTTAGGTTTATGTAACATCTGAAACTCCTTATGTCGTTGCTGACCGAGGAGTTTCTTTTTTTTTAGGACTTTTCCTCTACTTTTTTCTTGTCAGACTTTTTCAACAACACCATGTTGGGGTGACTATTTCAAGAATGTCTGGAGGGGAAAGATTATCAAGCAAATGTTTGATTAATGAAGGGTTTTGACAATATTTATTTTCCATAAAAACTACAATTTATAATTAAAATGAAAAGAACTTGTAACAAGTTTTACTATTAAAAGTCACTTGTTTAATTAGACGGTTGTAGTTAATTAGATTTTTAATAAAAAAATGATTGATGTGTTTTTGTGTAAAATAATTTGTTTTATTGTTTTTTAAAGAGAATTGAATATAATTTCTTTTTTTTATTGTAAAAACAATGGTTTTATGTCATTACTTAGTGGTGGATTTACTCTTCCAATAGGGTTCGCTTACAGAACCTATAAACAACTGTTTTTAGACTTTCCTCTAAAAGCAACCTCAAGCGATACGGGTTCTGTTGAACTTATTAGAAAAGATGATCCTAGATATAAACCATATTTAGAGTATCTTCCAGGCAACAAGATCAAAAATGAAATGAAACTTTTTCTTGATTCCGTTGGAATTAGAGAAGATGTAATCTTTTATGAAACGAAACGTGTAGAGGGCCCTGCCGCAGGTGGCACTAATATGTGTAAAAGAGGTAGTGCTGTAATTTATATACCTCCACGTTTTTTTAAGCGTGATAAGGAAGCTTGTAGGTTTTGTATTAAGCACGAAATTGGTCATATTAAAAATAATGACTGTTTTTCAATAAACTTTGTACCTGCAATGTGTAAACTTGCTGCAGCTGTTTACGGTATGTTCGCTCTTTCCTTTTTCCCAGCTGTTGCTTTAGCTACAGTTGTAGGAATTTTTGCGCAGGTAACGTTTACTAATTTTAGGGAGTCTAAAGCAGATGATTTTGCAATCGAAAACTCTTCTGATGAAGAGTTGTTAGGAGGTAGACGCAATCTACTTAGATTCCAAGTAGTAAATCGTGAAAAAAGATTCCAAGCACGAAATCTGGAAAAAATATCTGATTTTTGGAATCAACTGACTCTGACGCCTAACGGTGATGATTTAAGCGAGTTTTCTCACCCTTCATTAAGTAGCCGTATAAAAAAAATTGAAAAAGCTCTAGAGCAAAGAGGCGTTCAGTTTGATAAAAAGTTCGAGTGGAAGTCATTACAACCACCTCTTAAAGTGGGATAAAGATCTCAGTTGGCTTCAACACTTAAATCTAAATTGTATCAGACATAATCAGTTTAAATTGTGCCTGTGAAGATTAAGATCAAACGGAACTTGGGAAAAAGCTATTCCATTTCGATTTCTTACGAGGCTTGTTAATATCGGTTTCATATGTTACTCTGCAATTAATTAATTTGGGTTAATTTATGAGTGATTTAAAAAACACGCCTCTAAAAATTAGTAATGTAACAATTCAACCAGGTGAGAGAATTACTTTAGCTCTGCCAACACCTGAGATTTATACCTTTGCCCCAATGTATATACCAATCCATATCATTCATGGGAAAAGAACAGGACCGACGCTGCTTGTCTGTGGAACTTTACATGGAGACGAAATCAACGGAGTGGCGATTTCTCAAAAATTGTTGAATTTAAGGTTGTTAAAATCTCTTAAGGGAACACTTATTGTTATACCAGCTATCAATGTCTACGGGATGATGACCCTTTCTAGAAATTTGCCGGATAGAAGGGATTTGGAAGGGAATTTTCCAGGTTCAAAAACAGGTTCTTTTGCGTCTAGGTTAGCATACTTACTTAGAGAAGAAATTTTTTCACACATTACGCATTGTATAGATTTGCATACTGGGGAGTCTAACATTGTCAAATTCCCACAAGTCAAAACATCTTTAGAAAATGAAGAAAATCGTAGCCTTGCCAAGGCTTTTAATGCGCCAGTCATGTTAGATGTACCCCCAGAACAAGGCTTATTGTGGCTTTCGAAACAGGATGAAAGGCCTATTCCTACAATTATATACGAAGTAGGAGAAGGTCTCAGACTTGATGCTCAAGGGATAAAAATTGGTGTAAATGGCGTAGTAAGGGTTATGAAAACGCTTAATATGATTAAAGACACTGCAAAGCAGAAAAAAACACACGGCTCAATTCCACTGGAAAAAGCACATATGGTAAGAGCTTCTTTTTCTGGGCTCAGTGAACTTTTTGCCAAAGTTGGATCTTTCGTTTCGAAGGGAGATAAAGTTGCTAAAATTACAGATCCTTTTGGTACTGAGCAAAGAGGAGAGGTTTTAGCACCATGTAGTGGGGTGGTTATTGCAAAAAACAATCTTCCTATACTTAATGAGGGAGAGCCTATTTTACAAATAGCCGAAATGAAACAAACTTCGATTGATAAGATTCAGTCATGGACAGACGAAGGTAAAGAAGGGGTCAAATTTGAGCCATTCTAAGTCAATTTCTTTCTTTGGGTGTTTTATTTGGGGACTTGCCATCCTCTTTTTCTTTTATGAATTTTTCTTAAGAGTTCTTCCTGCTACCATTGCGAGTGAGATCATCCCAAGCCTTCAAATTTCCATGGAGCAGTTTGCTTTTATCGGGTCAGCATATTACATAGCCTACTCGATGATGCAGCTTCCGTTTGGGATGTTGCTTGATCGTTTTAGTGTGAAATTACTGCTGACAACCGCTGCGAGTTTGTGCTCTTTTGGAGTGCTTTGGTTTAGTTTTTCAAGTGGATTTATGTCAGCTTTTATTTGTCGTTTAATGATTGGGCTAGGATCTGCTTGTGGATTTATTGGACTAATGGTTGTAACTCTTAACTGGTTCCCTAAAAAATATTTTGCCTTTTTGATCGGGTGTGGTCAGTTTTTAGGAGCTATTGGTCCGCTTTGCGCGGGAGCGCCGATTGCAAGAATTATGAAAGCAACTGGTGGCCAGTGGAGGCCAATTTTTTTGTGGGTTGGGATATTTGGAATTGTTCTAACAGTTGCTATTGCTTTGTTTTTTAAAGGCAAGCCAAGTTTAGATAGTAGTGCAATTGTTGTGATCGATAAAAAGCAAGCTCTAGGAAAACGATTAAAAAAGTTACTTAGCACAAAGCAGGTTTACATTGTTTTAGCCTATGCAGCCACAAGTTACGTAGCTCTTCCCTTGTTTGGAGCTTTTTGGGGAACGACTTATTTAGAGACTAGGGGTATGTCAAAAACTGTAGCAGCGTTTGTTATTTCGATGATTTGGATCGGTTTAGCTGTCGGGTGTCCGCTTCTCGGAAAAGTTTCAGATTTGATTAGAAGACGAAAACCATTGCTTATTGGTTGTTCATTCATTGGTTTAGTTGCCTCATCGGCCTTATTTTTTCTGCCTGTATCGAGTCCTTTACTGCTTAGTGTTATATTTTTTGGGATAGGCTTAGCAGGATCTGGCCAAAACTTGTCCTTTGCTGTGATGGCAGAGCAGGCTCCAAAATCACTTAGAGCAACAGCTTTAGGGTTAAATAACACAGCAATTATGGGACTGGCAGCCCTATTACCTCCATTTGTAACTTCTATAATCCAAAGTAATACGGGAGGCGGTGCTCTTACTGCTATTGCTATGGAAAAGGGGCTTATTTTAGTTCCAGTTTGTTTTGCAGTAGCCATAAGTTTGTCCTTTTTTCTACTGAAAGAGACTTATTGTCGCGAACAAAATGCGATTTATCACATCAATAAAGAATGAGTCATTTGCAATAAATGCTAAGGCTTGTAATTATCCGGATTTTTTATCTTTAGACTAGGTGATCGCTATCTTTGATAAGTCTTGTTATAAAGTTTTAGGATATGGTGGGGTAGCCGTTCTTTTTTGGTCGTTCAGTGCTTATGTGATTTGCACCTTGAGAGCGGTCTCTTTATTGATTTTTTTAAGTGTTACTCAAATAGTAGGCGGTCTTGTTGGCATTTTTATTGAGAAGCAGACAAGTTCTTTAAAAGCTTTAAAGACTCACATAAAAACAGACTGGGGCTATCTACTGTTGTTATTAGTAAATTTTTTTACTTATCCCTTAGCTCTTAGGTCAGCCCCTGCGGCTCATGTTGATCTAATTTTTTATATATGGCCATCTCTTCTGATCTGTTTGGAGCTTCTTAGAAAGAAGCAAAAACCTAGTAAGCTGAAAAGCTTAGGGGTTTTGTTGTGCTTTGTGGCTCTCTTTGTTTTATTCATTCCAGATTTGCTTACAAGTGAGGTTAAAGGGTCGTATATTTTAGGGTATGTGGCTAGCATTGTCGGAGCATTTTCCTGGGCTATCTATTGTCTTTTCTCGAATTATTATAAACGATACGATATGAGCAAAACATCTCTGGATATTTTTCTTACGGGGATTTTCTTTGCCATTGCTATTTTTTTATTTGAGCCTCGGCCAGTAGTTTCCTTTAGATCCTTTACTCAGTTATCTTTGTATGGATTAGTTGTATTCGGATTAGCTTTTCCTCTTTGGTCTAAAGCCTCTAACCAAAATCATCCATTTTTGTTAAGTATGCTAGCAAGCTTTATTCCAGTACTTTCGATTTTTTGGCTCGTCGTCGGGGGCGTTGTTACTCTTTCATTTTGGGTAATAAGCTCTTTTGCGCTTGTTTTAGTGGGTGGTGTTTTAACCCAGCTCAAATCAACTAAATTAAGAAAGAAGTGCTAAATTAGATATTTTGAAAAATAAATTTATGCATTGCTCTATAACAAAATATTAGAATTGAATACAGTTCTTCACAGAGAAATAACAGGGATAAATAAGATGTCTTGTGTGGATATTCGGATGAGTCAAATAGCTCCTTATGGCTTGAACTGCGCAAATTGGGAAAAGGGTTGTAAAGAGCTTTCCTCAAGATCAAGTGAAGTGAAAAGGCTTTGGATGCAGTTGTTTTCTGAGCAATGGAGTGAGCGGCGGTTTGATAGAGAAATCACAGCTATGAATAGAACGTTGAAAAATCTTCGCAATACCTTAGATGTGTTTTTTAAAGTTCATAGGAGTGTTGAATCATTAGTAGACCAAAATGGGCCTTCTAGAAAGAGGATTTTTTCTAAAAAAGTATTACACTTAGACGCCTTGCTAGATCCTTCGTATCAGGTAATAAAAAAAAGAACTCAAGATGGTACTACATACAAAGTAGCTATAGAACAGTCTGATATGAAGTGGTTTTTCAGAGAATTTGAAAAAATTTCAAGTTTCGACGATGTATTAAAATTGATTCTAATTAATGAGGAATTTCTTTCTAAAAATAGAGGGAGCTTTGATCAGAAAGTTATAGATAAACTTAAAAAAAATGTTGGACGGCATGTTGTGCAAAGGGAAAACTTGTACTGGTATCGTTTGAATCGTGAGTTCCAATCAAATAGGCATACTTGTGTCACACTAGAAAATTTTCACAATTCCTTATTGGTTAAAAAAGTGTGTAGGAAAAGTTTACCGAAAGAGATGATCTCTGTTTTTAAAGAAAGTGAATTAGCCTTAAGACTAAATTCACCATTTATTTTGACTCCAGAAATGATGTGTAGAGGAGGGGCTTATTTCCCTTATCAAAAAAATGGGGATTTAAGCCAAGTTTTAAACAAGCAATCTTGTGAGGGAAAAGCTCTCTCTTATGCAGAATGTACTGAAGTTTTGTATGGGGTGGCAAAAGCTTTGGAGGCTCTCCATTTGAATGGAATCATCCATAGAGATATAAAGCCAGAAAATGTTTTGATAAAAGAAAACGGAAAGGCGCTTCTCTGTGATCTTGGATGCAGTGTTTTAGAGGAGCAAGTTCATCAGGAAAATCATCAGGTAACTGGCACAGGTCTTTATTTGCCGCCTGAAGTTTATGAATCAAACCCATACAGTTATTCTTTAGATATCTGGTCATTTGGGGTGGTGCTTTTTGAAATATTGTTTAACGAGATGCCTTTTCCAGAGCATCTTCAACGGATCTCGGAGAATGCAGAGAGGATTAGATATAGACTGCGTCATAAGATACTAGGAAATGAAGAGGCAAAAGAAAACCTAAAAGAATATATCAGAATCCTAAATGAGAAAAGCCAGTTAAAAGAAAGTATAGAGTTTCAATCTATGTTAAAGAAACTTTCTAAGAAGAAGGCTTCTAATTTTGACGAAAGAGATGTTAATTTTTTTACGAAGATTTATCGTAGTGCACATTATTTCCAAAGGACGTCTTGGATTTGTCACAATCTCTCGAGTCCAGTTTTCATGCACGAATATATTAAGAAAAACTCCTTGATGTCAAAGCAGTCTTACAGAATATCAGATTCTGGAGAAACTCTAATGGGGCTTCTTTTTACATGCCTTCAAAGAGACCCTAGAGCGCGTCCTCAGGCTTCAGAAATAGTAGAGTATCTGGAGAAGGTGTGTAATGCTAATCCACAAAAAGCTGGATAAATTAACTGCAAAGTGGTTAAACCTTTTTAAGAAGATTTATAGTTGATTCCTAAGTGAGGGAGAAATATGCTTTTGAAGTTTATTGTTTTTGTTGCAGTGCTCTGTTTTGGACTTGGAGGAAAGTTGATGGCTATCGATTATGAGATTTTAAAAGGGGAAAGGTTGTTATCTGCGATTGACGATTTAGCTAAGCTTCGAATTGAAGTATTTAAAGAGTATCCATATCTTTATGAAGGTGATATGAGTTATGAGAGAAAATATTTAAAAACTTATGCGAGCGAACCAGATAGTGTATTAATTGTCGCAAAAGATCAGGACAAATTTATAGGAGCTATTACAGGAATTCCTTTAAAAAAATCGTTTCAAGAGCTGATAGATTGTTATGAAAAGCAAAATGCATCACTAGATGAGGTGTATTATTTGGGTGAAATTGTTCTTCAAAAAGAATATCGGTCTCAAGGTATTGGAGTTAAACTCTATGAGGAATTTGAATGGCACGTTAGGTTTTTACCCGGGTTTGAAAAGATAGCTTTTTGTGAGGTAAAAAGAGAAGAGTCTCATTTACAAAAACCGCCAGAATACAAGAATTTAGATGAATTCTGGGAGAAAAGAGGATATGAAAAACTTCCTAACAGGGTGGCCTATTTTTCTTGGAAGGAGATAGGCTCTGAAGAGGAAACAAAGCATCCCATGGTCTTTTTTGAAAAAAAAATATAACAATTTTTTAGGAACGTTTCATCAAGTACCCAAATCTTGAGCTTATCGGAGTAAGTATGCTAAAATTATCCACCATGGATATAGATTTTAAAATGTTTGATTTCAAAGATGGTGTACTTGCTTTAAAGCAGCTTGGGTACTATTCGATTATTTCGCTTTGCGTTTTCTTTTTAGCGTTCTTAGTCCACAAAATTACTCAGCGCTATATTTTAAAAGGTGTTCGCGCTGCCATAAACAAATTACCTCCGAAGTGGGGCTCTATCGCTCTTAGAGGGCATGTTTTTAAAAGAGCGTCGCTTTTGCTCCCAGTAGCTGTTGTCTATGCTTTAATTCCAGCTCTTTTTCATAGCCTTCCTACTTTGACAGAATATTTGCTACGAGCACTTCAGGCGTATTTAATTTTTATTACGCTGCTCGTTCTAAGTGAAATCATCAATTCTGTTCATGATGTTTATCAAACCTTTGCGGTAGCAAAAGAAAAGCCTATTAAAGGGCTTTTACAAATTGTGAAGCTAGTCCTTTTTTCTCTTGGATTTATCTTGATTATTTCCAGGATTCTAGGACAATCCCCAAGTCTTTTACTCGGTTCATTGGGTGCATTAACCGCCGTATTAATGTTAGTATTTAAAGATCCTCTACTAGGGTTTGTTGGGGGATTCCAGCTTGCTGCAAACCATATGGTAAGTGTGGGTGATTGGATTGAAATGCCAAAGCATGGAGCTAATGGAGATGTAATTGATATCTCGATTACTTCTGTTAAAGTCAGAAATTTTGATAAAACCATCACTACAATTCCAACCTATACGCTGACTACAGAGTCTTTCAAGAACTGGAGAGGGATGTTTGACTCTGGGGGCAGGCGTATAAAAAGAGCTCTACTCATAGACCAACAGACCATTAAATTTTGCAACCAAACTATCATAGATAAATTTAAGCAAAGTCCTTACCTTAAAAGTTATATAGAAAAGCTAGGGGATAAAAAAGAAACAAATCTGGGACTGCTTAGAGAGTATATAAAAAATTACTTAGATCAACACGATAGGATTCATTCTACTGGGATGTTGTTTTTGATTCGTCATTTGGATCCTACAGAAAATGGACTGCCTCTTGAAATCTATGTCTTTACAAAAGACACGGTATGGAGAATCCATGAAGAAATTCAAGCTGAAGTTTTTGAGCACATCATTGCTGTCATGAAAGACTTTGAACTTTCCATTTTCCAATCAGCCGTACAGGTAAATACAAAGGCTTTCACTCCTTAAGAAAGACATTACTCAATGTAAAGTCCGTTTAGGTTCTGATCTTTTGGAAATTTCGGGGTGAAAAAAGGTGTATAATACTTCATGGCCAGTTCAAATTTAGCCGATGTTTTTTCCCCAGTAACCCTTTCAAAGATACGTCTATTTTTCTCATAGATTGTATCATGGACGAAGTTGATACCATTTGGGCCTTCAAGGGTTTTTATGGGTGCAAAATTTTCAAAGCGATTTAGATAAACAACTTCAGGTTTATCAGCTAAAGAAACTAAATCAGTTATGAACTTTTCACCCTTCCAACCCCATATATCATGATAGCTTTGAGAGGGTGCATCATATTTTCTCATTTTTTTCTTAACCCAATGGATAGGAAGTTTTTTGTCTTCAAAGCACCGTCTTAAAAAACTAAGAGAGATACAAAAAAGATTTGTGTTCCCGTAGGGATAGGCAAGCTCTTCTTTCTTATGGGCTGTGTAAAGCGTTTCATTAAGGTTGTTATAATCGATAATAGAAAGATGGTTATGATTAAATGCAACTAGACCTGTGTTCTCTTTTAAAGAGGTTCTTTTGTTACAATAAAATGTAATATCATTTTCATTGCGGATATGTCTTCCAATAAGAGCGGTATCGAAAGGATTCGCAAGGGGATTATCAATAGGGGCAACAACTAGGTGTTGGATGCCTTGGGTTTCTAGTTTATCGAAGTAGCCTGATTGAAAAAGTGCTTGAAGAAATCCTCCGTTTCCATTCGGTCCTTTTGCCAATTTTTCAGGAGATGACAAAAACCATTTGTTATTATCACTAACAAAGGGAAGTGATGGCTGTTCTATTATTTCCAAATAGGGGGAGATTTTGTCTAAAAATGTTTGATGCTCTAAGAACGAAGTCGTGTCTTTAATATTTTGTTCAGACGTTAATAAAAAGATAGGTAGATGGATATTTAGACTCGAAAAAATGCTAGAGATAGTCTCTATTTTTAGCTCAATAAGAGACTTCTTTTTTAAAGGGCTTATAGGAAAACAGGCTTTAGGCATATCAAAATCAAGTCTAGAGCCATCTCCACCAGCTAATATAAGCGTTGATACGACTTCATCTTTAAGTGCTTTAATGCCTTGTTCAGAGTCTGCGGCGTTTGTTTTATCAACCTGTATTAAAGACTTGAGGCTATCTGTTGGAATTGGAGTTGGCGTTGTACGTGTCTGTATCAGGTCAGGATATTGATAATTTAGCTTAGCTAGCTGATTTAGAAAGTTATCTTGAGCTTCTGTAGAAAGTTTTTCATAGGATTCAATGAGCTCTTTTTGGTTTTGCATTTTTAAGTACTCGAATAGATCAATTTTAGAAATGTTAAGTGCCATGGATTATAAAAAAGCTCCAAGTATTATTAAAGGATCTTGATTGATTGGGAAAATTTTTTGAAGTGAATGTTGTAAAGACTCATATGAAAAAGTCTGTACTAGTTGGCAAGTGCCCCGAATATTAGGGTTGGGATTTTTCATTTCAAGCTCTAAAATTTTTTCACCATCTTTTCCTAAGCCAGAAAGAGAATGGGCAGACATAAGTTTAACAAAATAGTGTTCATCACCAAGAGACTCTTGTAAGTTTTCGATACTTTGTTTAGCTCGTAGCATACCTAGAATATGAGCAGCAAGGGCTCTAATGATCCACTCAGAGTCTTTCAAGGCGTTAATAAGAGTTTCAACGCCTTCTTTACAAGGGGTGTTTTCTAAAGCTCTTAATCCCCACCAGCGAACTTCGAAAGATTCATGATGAATGAAAGGAGTTAGTTCATCATAAGACAAAAAACCGGTCCTAAGGGATAATATTTTTAAGCAAGCAAGCTTATTTTCAAAGTCCTTGGTTTCTTGAAAATAAGCATAAGTTTGTTCATAAATTTCAAATGTGGCGTTAATAATGAGGTCTCTATAAAGAAATTGGGATCGCAGAGGTTCTTTAGCTATTTTATTAATTGTTTCTTTAGTTGTTAATGAGATGCCATAAAGCAGGGCACATTTAGTGGCAGCTAAGTTTAAAAGGCCATGCTTTTTTGATAAGATTTTGATTGTTAAAGGAAGGTATTCTTCAGTTGGGCATACGGAAATGCCGAGTAGGGCTGTGTACTTGTTAATCCAGAATGTTGAGTGAAGAAGCTTAAGCATTTCTTCTCTTAAATGGATGGTTACTATTTCCTGTTTTAAATAATCCCAGTAAGAGTCACTGAGAATATTATCAATTTTTATTATTTCAGGGATGAGCAGTTTAGCTTTAACAAAAGGTTTTGGAACAAAATGATAAAAAACATCGATTTTTTTTGTGATCATTTGGAGGATCATTTGAGATAAAAATTGACCTTTCCATTCTTTTTTTCTTTTTAATAGTTCCAAAGTAAAAAGAAGGCTTATGCACAGGACAAGCATTACTGCCAAACTTATGTATTCGAAGTAAACAATTTTTATTAACAAATAATCGGTCATAATTTTTTTTCAATAATTTTATGAAGAAGTAATGACATGCTGAAAGGTTTCGGAATAAAACTGCTAGCGCCACTTTCTAAGCTCTCATAGATATCCGACTCTTTATGCTTTGCAGAGATAAAGATGATAGGGACTCTATTGCTAATTATTTTTTTTAACCCCTCTAATATAAGTATGGGATCTTCCTCTTCGGTATTGTCGTCTAATAAAATTGATAAAGGTGGAGCTTGCATAAAGGTGTTTTTTAGATCAGTTAGTGCTTTAGAGCCGTTAGGTTCACAAATTGAAGAGATTCCACGAAGAGAGAGGGCATATTCGACTAAAAAATACAATTTTTCATCATTAGAAATCACATAGACAGAGTTTTCTAAGGGTAGTTGTTTTGAGTAGGTAGATTCTGAGCTAAAGCGTATTTCCCAGCAATTAGTAGGGGATATTTCTGATAAGGCTTTACTACTGATCTTCATCAGTGAATCCAAAGAGGTTCCCTCGAAAGGAAAGGCAGAGATAAATGCATTAACAGCTAAAGCAGATGTTTGTGTGAAATTTTCTTTTTGGAGGAAGGAAAAAAAATCTGATATCAAATTACGAAGAGAATCCTTCTCTAGTTGAACGGTGAGTAAAACAAATAGATTATTGCCCCAACTTCCTAAAATATCTTTATCAGAGAAAAAGTGAGAAATACTATCTGAGAACTGTTTCAACTCTTTTGCATCTAAGTCTGTATCGTTCGTGGAAAAAATTTTGAAAAAAATTACACAGAAATTTCGGTAGTTTAAGGAGTAGATATTGAAAAATTTCTCTATGGCTTCATGAGTAAATGTTCCAATAAAGGGATTTCTATCAGCAAAAGCTGCTGAGACTTTTCTTCTCTTTACAATGTTGTCAAGGATTGTACTGAATCCATTTTCAGAGATCGGTTTATTTAGAAAATAATCAGCTCCTAGAGAAAAGGCTGTTTTTAAAAGCTCTGTGTCATCTGAAGACGTGAGCATTATAACGCAAAGTCTTCTAAAAGCTGAGTCAGCTTTTATTGTTTTTAAGATATCTAAGCCATTGCCATTTGAGAATTTGATATCTAATACAATAACATCAGGGCGTATTTTTGTTAGCGTTTCAAAAAACACTGTGTGGTCAGTAAGATATTCGACTGAAAAGCGAGAGTTTTCTAACTGCAGTTGTACGTTTTTGCAAAATGACTCATCATCATCAATTAAAAGGAGCTTATATTTTTCTGAAAGAGAGATTGTTTGATATTTTTCAAGTTGTTGGAATAAATAAGAAGGTTGCAAAGGTTTATGGAAATAAAAATCTATGCCAAGACTAGAGGCCTCATGTCTTGCATTAAATGAGCCTTGCGAAGAGAAGATCAAGATAAAGGTCGCTGAGGGGTTTTTATTAGAGGCTTGAAAAGTATTGATTAAATCGTAGCCAGATATCGATCCGTTATTATTGA
This sequence comes from Chlamydiia bacterium, assembly GCA_030427725.1. Classification (GTDB taxonomy): domain Bacteria; phylum Chlamydiota; class Chlamydiia; order Chlamydiales; genus JAUICV01. Next base: position 490,329 of record JAUICV010000002.1, read on the forward strand.
CGAGGTCTATCATTAAAATATTTATAGAAAAATTAGGGTCTGAGAGTCGATTTTTAGCGGTGTCAAAATTAGATTCATATTCGATGTGAAATGCTGGGTGCTTTTTACCCTCCACCTCTAGTTGTTTGAGTAGGTCAATATCATCATCGATACAGTAGATAGAAAAAATAGAGTCTGAAGTGGATAAGGTAGAAGGGGTGTTTTTCACAAAGGGAGGTTCTTGAGCATCTTTTAGAGGGGGAGTAGCTCTATCTAAAAAGCCTTCTTTGATGTCTAGACACTTTTGGATAACCAGATCTTTTTCAGGTGGAGCGTTGCTTTCTAAAGCCGTTGTGAGCTCAGTCTCAAATTGTTTACACAGCTTTGTAACTTTTGAAAACCCATAACTACCTGCGCTACCTGCAAGTTTATGGATAGCTTTTTTTAGAGGGTCTAAATTGTCAGGCCAGGATTGAGCTAAGTTAAACAGATTAGCTATTTTAGCAAAGACAGAGGCTTTATACTCTGTTGTGAGTTGTTGCATTTCATCTGGAGAAGAAATATTTAAATCTTCTAATAAGAACTTGATGAGAAGGTTAAGCTCTAGTTCATCTGCGTGCTCTGGAACTTTATAGATTCTAGAAGAATCTATCCCTGCGAGTTCATCTAGAGGAGGTAGAAAATAAACGATGAGTGCATTTGGTTTTTTTTGTAGGGAGGCAAAGAGATCCTGATGTTCAACAAGATTAAAACTTTGATGGAAACAAATCACAAAAGGATCTGTTAGTTCGTTTATTTTCTCAAAAGAATCTATGGATTCCCAACTGATTTCATCAGAACGGTTCCGTACAGCGGTTTGTAACCCTTCAGGGATTGAAAAGAAAAAACCTTGATATGTCATGATGAACTCTTCTCTTCTGGTGATAGGAGGTGTTTTAAAAGAGTAACCGTGAAAACAGAGCCTTCATTTGGGGAGCTTTCTAAAGAAACGTTTCCGTTCATAGATTTTGCAAATTTTAAAGCTAAAGAAAGGCCTACTCCAAAATGTTTGTTGGGATCTTTAGGATCGATTTGATAAAAAGGTGTAAAAATTGACGCTAGTTTATCAGCAGAGATGCCGATGCCGGTGTCTTTAATTTTGATATAGTAGCGCTTTTCATCTTCTTCAAGAGAGAGGATAATATCTCCTTCATGAGTAAATCTGAGAGCATTGGTTATTATTTCAGTTAGAATTTGCTTAACTCGTAATGGATCAGATGTAATCTGTTTAGGAGTCTGTGGGTTTTTATATTCTAAGTTAATGGATTTTTGCTTTGCTTTTGCGATATAGGCATTTGTGGCTTCTTGAATAGTTGAAGATAGATCAAAGTCTTCTGGGTTGTAGAAGACAATTCCTGTATCTATCTTAGATAGGTCAATAATCTCAGAGACAAAATCAGAAGATTTTATCGATGAGCTTACAAGAGTTTCAACAATTAGCTTTTGCTGTTCGTTCAATGGGCCATCTCTTTCATTTAAAAGAAGTTGAAGTCTTGACAAGGTTCTTTTTAGAGGTTCTTTTAAGTAAGATGAGAGTGATGTAATAAATGAATTTTTTGTTTCAATGTTGCGCTTTGCTCTATCCACAAGAATTTCGATTTCACAAAATAATATTCTTGTATCAAGCACAACTCCTGTAAAGGGGAGTAAAAAGGTAAAAAACTTTATGAAATATACTGCATTAAAAGAGGTGTAATAATTTGGCTGAGGGAAAAAAATTGTATAAATTCCTCCTAAGCAAAAAGGTATTAAGGAAATGAGTAATAAAGAGGTGAAGAAGCTCTCATTTTTTTTGTGTTCAAAATACAACACAGGAAGAAGAACAAATATTGCATATACGATAGGGAAAAATAGATGTTGTTCAAAGGGTAGAAAATCTAAATATGCAGGAGCTATTTTCGATGGAATGGCGATAGCAAAGTAAATGAAAACAATCGAAAAAATTGAATAAGAAAGAAGACTAAAGAAGATTGTGGGTAGATTTGTAGCGGGTTTTGTTTTTTCAATTAGTCTGTTTATAAGAGGCGCTAAAGAAAGAGCTATAACGAAAAAAACTCTACTTTCCCACCAAGAAAGCATGTCCCAGGAGTAGGGGATTTTAGTAAAAACCTCAAACTGAGAAGAAAGGAAGTGGAAAATATTGATCATGGCTGTGCCAATAAAGGCAAGACTGTAGGGGATGATAAAAGGTTTTTTATGAATAACATATAGAAAAATTAGAGCTACTCCTGAAGAAAGAAGGCATATGAAAGCCCCCCAGTCCAAAATAATTTGGATTAAAATGACATAGATAGGGTTTAGATAGGTGGCATACTTATTTTTTATAAAAAAATCTTTGATTAAGGGATCAAACTTTGAGTTGTCTCCTAAGTGTAAACTTAAATAAGTGATAAAGAAAAATGAGAGAAGAATCAGAGATAGAACAATTAAGGAGCCGATGACATACAAGACGGCATTAAATCGTTTTCTTAAATCAACATCTTCAAGTTTCATAAAGAATATTTTTGTTAAAAGCTTTTTAAAGTCTTCATAGCAAGCGAAATTTGGAGTGTCAATAAAATATATCGCTATAATTATGTTTAAGTATGTTATTTGTGGTGGTTACATTAGAAAAAACGTTGATGCGCTGGAATGACCAAATTTATTTATATAGGGATTTCTACAGTATATTTTTGGTATTTTATTTATATCTTACTGTTTTATATCTTACTGACAGTAGGCTGTATTTTTAGAATTTACAGTCGCTTTATAGAGTCTGAAAAAGAGAGAGTCTTAGATTATGTAAATTCTGAAGCTCTTCCAGGAATTGCTATAATTATCCCATTTTATAATATCTCATTCGAAGAACTAGAAAAGACGATTTCAAATGCACTTGAAGTGGATTATCCGCATAAGCAAGTCATTCTTGTTAATGATGGGTCTACAGGCGCTGTTATGACCGAGTTGATTGAAAAATTTGAGTTGCAGGAGTATTTTGATTTTCTAGGACCTTCGAATCATTTAAATACAAAGCCTGTGAAAACGCTATATCTATCAAAAAACATTCCAGAGCTGCAGCTTGTTGATAAAGAAAATGGGGGGAAAGCAGACGCTGCAAATGCTGGAATTAACTTCTCAAGATCCCCTTATTTTGTTTTGTTAGATGATGATACCATGTTAGAAAAAGATGCTCTTCTTAAAATGATTAGGCCTTTTTTGATGAATGAATCTTTAGTTGGATTGGGTGCGACAATTCGGGTTCTTAATGGAGCTAAGCTTACAAGAGGAAAAGTTGAGACGGTAGACTTTCCTAAGGAATATCTAGGTAGATTGCAAGTTATTGAGTATCTTAGAGGGTTTATGTATGGGAGAGTTGGCTGGGAAATGCTCGGAGGGGCTCTGATTATTTCAGGAGCCTTTGGTTTGTTTGAGAAAAAAACTGTTGTTGAAGTAGGGGGCCTTAGCATTGATACAATAGCTGAGGACTTTGAATTGACTATGAAGCTTTTTGATTATGGTAAAAAAAGAAAACAGAAAAAAACGCTACTATTTTTGCCTGATCCTGTAGCTTATACTATTGTTCCTACAACACAAAAAGAGTTGTCAAATCAAAGGGCTAGATGGCATCAAGGACTATTTGAAGTGCTGCTTAAGTATAAGCATATGCTTTTGAATCCAAGATATGGATTAATAGGAATTCTAGGGCTTCCGTATATGTGGCTAGTAGAACTTTTGGGTCCTCTTGTAGAGTTTTTTGGTTACATTGTTTTTATTTTTGGTGCTTTTCTGGGGTTTATTCCGTTAAAAGCTATGCTTATTTTTGTTCTTTTAGCATTTGGAGTGACTTCGCTTATTACACTTGTTTCTATTCTTTTGGAGGGGTCTACGTTTAGAAAATATCGGAAGTATTCTCAAATGGCACAGCTTTTCGCATTTGCGCTTATTGAAAATTTTGGATTTCGACAAGTTCTTGTGTTTTGGAGATTGAAGGGGTTCTATCGATTTTTTAAGAAAAGTAAGCAGTGGTGAGTATGTTCAAGTTGTGTATATTTTTGATCTTTTGTTTGTCTGCTACTTCATTTTCTGAAGAAAAACGGTTTAGGTCATATCTAGATGAAGCCGAGTACTTCAAAGACCATAAACAATATCTAAAATCTGCGGAGGCTTATAGGCATCTCTTAAGAATAGACCCTAAAAACCTTTACTATCTCACGATGATTTCCAAAATGTACAAGTTAGCGGGGGACAATGAGCGAGCTGTTTCTTATTATCTAAGACTTCTTCATTTTTATCCTGAAGATACCTCAGCAGAGTTTGAACTTGGGGAAATTTATTATAAAGCTGAGATGTATCAACGGGCTTTGCCTCTTTTGGAAGATGTTTGTGAAAAAGATATAGAAAATTATAGGGCAGCTTTATACCTTGCGAGGATTTTCACGCATACAGGAGAAACTGATAAAGCCAAGTATTATTTAGATAGACTCTACAAGCTCGACCGTACAGCCCCTGCAACGTGGCATGCAGGGAAAAACTTTTATTTATCTCAAGGACGGTTTAAAGACGCTTATAAATATCTTTTTGACACATACCAAACAGTTGGCCAAGAAGAGCTGAACTATCTAGTTTTAGGCTTAAGGCCGTATATTTATCCTTCGTTAAATTTAGATTCTTCATACACAGAAGAAAGAGAAAAAGATTTAATCACTAAAATGGTTACTACAGAGATAAATACTTGGAATCATTCATTAGATTTGACAATTCCATTGCCCCCACATTTTAGAGTGATAAATCGGTTTACTTTTGGCGATCAAAGGCAAGTAAACCTTCAACTAGGGAAAAACAACTATTTTGTAGATGTTTATAATTACCTTGTGGGACTTGAAGTGATCAATGAGCCAAACTTCCTCATGAAGATCTACTCAAATCAAAAATGGGGAGCGGATAAACCTTTTACTTTTTTCCCTTATAAACATCAGTTGCTTTGGGAGCCAGCGATTTCCTTTAGGTACTCAAACCCCAATCACTTAGCTTCTATTAGTGCTTATAAAGATTCATATCTAAGTCGTCATTTTGGAAATAATTTTAGAACTTTATTTATTAAAAGAAAGCTCGTGGAAGCGTATTATGAATTCAGAGATTCGAATAGTCTTTCTTCAATTGGCTTTATGGGGAATACAGGGACCTATACATCAGTAAAAAATAATTTCCGCTCTCTTATTTCTCTTTGGGCTAGATATGATGTTAATCCCAATCCCTTTCATATGGTCTTTGAATATCGTTATGAATTTAGTACTTTTAGAAGGATTGATAGAGACTATAGCAGCTATAGAGCTGGCTACCAGCACTTAGGGAAAGTGTCTCTGATAAGAAACTGGAAACGCCGGGGATTCTTAGACTGTAATTATACTATTTTTTGGGAAAAAAGTGTCTCTGATAAGAAACTGGAAACGCCGGGGATTCTTAGACTGTAATTATACTATTTTTTGGGAAAAACGAAGAGATTTAATCAATGAAGCTGTTGCTTTAACGACTTATGGGACCGTTCCTCAGGAGCTGAAAGCAAATATGTATATTGCTCATGAGATTGAAGCAACAGGGTCAAAAACACTAGGAAATCAGTTCAACCTTGAACTGAAGTTTTTTTACTACTTGGATTCAAATGGTTATCACTCAGCAGGAGGAAAGTTAGGTCTTAACTGTCTTTTCTAAGATCCAAATTTTTCAATTTTTGCAAGTAATTGCTCAAATTCACAGGGCTTGATCAAAACTTCTGTATTAACAAATGAAGAAAGTTGAAGTTTTTCCAACTCAATTTTTCCTGTTATGAAAATAATAGGAGTTTCTTTAAAATCAGGCATGTCTCGTATTTTTTTGGCTACGTCTAGGCCTGATCCATCTGGTAGTTGAATGTCGAGTAAGATGATATTAGGGACAAAGCTTTGTACCTTTTGAATGCTTTCCGAAGCTGTTTGAGCAGTTTCGGTTTCGTAGCCCTTTTGCTTTAAGCGTAGGGCAAAAACTTTGACAAGATCTGGGTCGTCATCCACTACAAGAATTTTTTTGCTCATTTTACCATTCTCCTATTTATTTAGCCTGTCCCCTTTAGGAAGAGGGAGTGTAAATGTAAATGTTGAACCTTTCCCAACTTCTGAGTGGACTTCGATTCTACCTGAATGAAGGTCTAAGATTTTTTTCACAAGGCTAAGTCCCAGTCCTGCTCCAAAATGAGCCTTTTGTTTGTGAGACTCACTAAACATTTCAAACAGCGTACCTTGGTTTTTTTTGTCTATACCTTCTCCTGTGTCCTCGATCGAACATGAGATTTCAGTTGGTCCACAACTTGTCGAAATCTTGATAGTACCTTGGTTTGTGAACTTCATTGCATTAGATAAGAGATTTAACAAAACTTTAGTAATCTTACATTTGTCAATATAGCATTTAGGAAGGTTTTCGGCTAAGTTAAGCTCTAGTTGGAGATTTTTTTCTTCTATAGCCTGCTTTAATTCGGAGCTAGTTTCTTGGATGATAATATTCAAGTCTTCCATAGACTTGGAGAAATTATTCCCTCCAAGTTCTAACATCTGATGGTCGAGTGTTTCATGAATAATATGAGAAAGTTTTTCGATATTATTCTCAGCTATTTGCAAGAGCTCTTTTTTTTCGCTGTCAAGCTGCTCTTGAGACGATTCTAAAAGTGATTCAATGCTTTCTTTTATGACTGTGACAGGATCTCTCATTTCATGGGATACAACAGTCATTAAATGTTGTCTCAGTTCGCTGACTTCTTTTTCCTTTTTTAAAAGTTGTTGTTCTCTAGTCTTATCTTGGCAAAGAAGAGAGTATCCCTCAATCTGTCCATTAAAGTTCAAGACTGGAGACATTTTCATCGATATAATGATTTTACAACCATCGCAATTGATAGACTCGACCAAAAAAGGAGTATTAAATTTTTCCTCTGAGTTTTCTTTTGCTCTAGCTATAATTTCATTTTTTGACGGTTCTAAAAGATCAAATAACAAAGAGTCTTTTAGCTTATCAGCGTTGTCTCCCATAAGAGTTTCTGCTGATCTGTTACAATCTGTAATCATGAAGTCAGGTGTTATTCCTATAACGGCATCAGAGAGAGAGTTTAAAAGATCTCCAAAAGCTTTGAAACGGTGGGAATATTGTCTATCTTGTGTCACATCCTTAAGAACAAGAACAAATTTTGAGACCTTATCTGAAGATGGATTTTCTATAGGTTGGCCAAAGCCCCTGACCCACAATATTTGATTGTCTGTCGTGAGGATTCTTGCCGTGAAAGAAAATTCTTTACTTGGATCGGCTAAAAATTCTTCGAACTGTTTGTAGACTTGCGTACGATCTTCTTCATGAATATTCCTTAGCCACTGGTCAAAGGAGGTCTCGGATGGATTCGGAAGTTTTATAGAGTCATAATATAGGGTGCATATAAATTTGGAAGAACAATCTTCATTCCAATCTGATATGGATAATTGGGTATTGTCTAAAACCATCTTGAAACGAGATGTTATTGTTTTAAATTCTGATTCAATTTGAGAAAAAATAAAAGCGCTTGTTAGAAGAATTAGGATAACTAGCGTAAAAAACGACAGAAAAATTGGATTAAAGGATGTTCTATCTCTATCTGGATTGGAAAATAGGGCGTTTATTTCAAAGCCTCTCCACAAAAGCAGAGTCGTAAATAGTAAAGTAAGGGTTACTAGAACGACAAGTCTTAAATATAACAGGCGATTTTTTGAAAGTAGCAAGGTTTTAAAGCAAAGGCTAAGGCTTGAAGCTACAAATCCAATCGATGTTGGTATGGAAACTCTTGTGTAGAGTAAAAAACCAGCTTGATCATCGATGTGCATGACATACCCAACAATTGCTACCAAAGATATAGCTAAAACTAAGGTGCTGCAGATAGCGCCAATCCAGTATTTTTGAGAGATTTTATTTATGTATAGAAGAAGTAGGCTGAGTCCTAGGACTCCAAAGTTAAAAGCTGTTAGCTCAGACATTCTACCTACGCTTAATGAGTGAACTTTGAAGGTTGTTGAAACGAATAAATTATCAATCGTAAATGGAAGTGATACGATGTATGAAAAAAGAGAGTATAACCCAATAAGAAATAATAGTATGGAACTAATAAAGCTTAACAATTTCAATTTGCCATCTAAAAAAAAGATGGAGGTCCCAGTTAGAACAAAACAAAGGGAGGTATTGAATTGCATAAGGGATTTACCCTTAACTATCTGGAAAAGTACTGAGGTATTAGTCAGCCATCCAAAAATACCTAAAAAGCCGACTAAAATAGCTAAACAGGAAAATGTGTAGCTTAAAAGTTCTAAACTTTGATTAATTAGATGTGATTCGGGCTTTAGAAGCCGTTGTTTTTCTGGCAATTTTTTTATAAAACGGGTTTGTGTTTTTTATTATTGTATTAGCAAATAAAATGGTTTTTTTATACCATTTTATTTCAATTGAATTGTGTTTGAATCTATCCTTGGGTAAAAGTAAGTCATGAAAAATCTAAACAGATGTTTACTACTTGTTTTTGGAATTTCAATAGGGTACGCAGCTCTGCTAGCAGGGCTCTATAAGGTGTTTCCTAATTCATCAGCTCTTTTATCTCTAAAAGTCTTGTTGATAGGATCTTACATGTGGATCCCAGGTGGTTTTGCTTTATTCTATCTTAAAAAAGAACAAAGCAAGATTAGATGGTTTGAAAAACCCTCTAAGTCTTGGCTTTTGGCTTTGGCGTTGCCTATACTCATCTTAGCTCTTGGAATGATGGTTTGTTTTGTTTTCTATCCTCCATCAATGGTTAACTTTTCGTTAGAAAACAATATTTTCTCTTCTTTGTCAACAAGTTATGTTTTAAATGTCTCCGCTTTTTTTCTGTTTTTGATTGGGACTGGAGCAATTAGTGCTATGACGGTGAACTATTTCTTTTCGGTAGGGGAAGAGCTTTTGTGGAGAGGTTATCTTTGGGAAAAGTTGAAATTCTTAGGCTTTTGGAAAGCTTCCTATAGCATAGGGCTTTTATGGGGGCTTTGGCATGTTCCAGTTATTTTGCTTTTAGGACAAAATTATGGGAAAAATGGATTGCTGGGATCTGTTCTTTTTACAGTAATCTGCATGTTAATGACACCGATTCTTCTCTATATCCGTCATAGATCTAAGTCGTTACTTCCTGTATCTATCTTCCATGGGATGTTTAATGCGTTAGCTGGGATTCCAGCCCTTTTTTATAAAGAACCGAATCTTTTGGTAGTATCAGGAGCTGGTATATTTACGGTGATTGCGCTTATTGTTGTAAATCTCTTTATGTTAAATATTTATAAAAAATCTTTTTCTTCCATTAACAATGGTTGTTATGAGAATAAAGTGGTATAAAAGACTCTTCTAAAAATATCAAAAGAGGTGATAGAAGATGTTGTGCTTTAAAAAATTTTCTGTTTTATGTGTCGCCTTTTATGGAAGCCTAGTTTTTTCTGACCATCAAGCTGAGATAACTCCTCAAATGGAGATCAATAAGGTTTATGAGCTTCATGCTAAAATATCACTTATAAAAGAGTGTTTAAGAAAAAATACTAATAATAGTGAAGAGGTGTTAAGTGTTTTTGAGCGTCTCTCAGAAAGGCTGGAACAAGAGTATCTTTTTAACAAGGCATATACATCTGAAGAAATTGAAAGTATCTATCGAGCAATTGAGTTTGCAACTTTAAAACATAAAGGTCAATTTCGTAAAAATGCAAGAAAGACTCCATATGTTATTCACCCAATGGGAGTTGCTTTTCAACTTTTAGATATTGCAAAAGTGACAGATCCAACCATCATCAAAGCGGCTCTTTTACATGATATTTTGGAAGATACCTCAACAACCAAAGAAGAAATAACAGATCTTTTCGGAAGGGACGTATTATCAATTGTTTTAGAAGTGACAGATGGTAAGAATCTTTCGTCAAAGAAAAGAAAATTAAAGCAAGTAGAGCATGCTCCATTTTTTTCAAAAGAAGCTGCATTAGTTAAAACATCAGACAGGCTTTATAACCTAAGAGATTGTAAAACTTCTAATTGGTCAGAGACTAAAAAATCGGAGTATTTTTTATGGGGGAAGCGTCTTTATGAGAATCTTCCGAGGGTTAGCCAAGAGCTATCTAGAGCTTTAGAAAGCGAAATTCAATCCTTTTTTCAAGAAGGGTAGCTTTGCTTGCAGTATGTTTCTTTGATAAAAAGGCAAGCGGTCAAAGCTAGAAGGAAGCAAAAAGGAACGATGCTGAGGGCTTTTGTATAGGCAAGTGTGCTGTAGAGTGGCACGCCATTTTCAATTTTCCCATCCCAAAATTTTGAAATCAGATATCCAACAAGAGGTTGAAATAAAGCTCCTCCTATGACAACTGCCATATTATTAAATCCTACAGCTGTTGCTGTAATCACGGGTTTGACAATATCTTTGATTAAGGCAAAAGACAGAATCTGACCGGAGGCGCCTATCCCTAGAAAGAGACATAAGCTATAGCTGAGTTTGAAGGAAAGAGAGGGGGTAAAGATCAATATTGATGCAGCTATAAATCCAAAGAAAGAGCAAATAGCCATTAAGATTTTTCTTCTCTTTATTTTATCAGAAAACCAGCCAATAAAAGGACTTGTGATCATCAGTCCAACCCAAATGAGACTAATGGATCCAGCTGCAGTAGTTGTTGTGATTTGATATCTTTGCATTAGGTACGGAGTTCCCCAAAGCGCTGCAAAAATAGCAACAGGAGACCAAGATGCAAATGCGTAAACAGCAATAGCCCAAATCTGAGAGTTTTTAAGCGTTTCTAACAGGCTTTTAAAAAGGCCTAGTTTGTAGTGATCTTCATGTTTTCTAGGATGATTTTTAGGATAGTCCCTGATAATAAGAGCTGTGAATATTGCTATGATAAATCCAAATGCAGCTAAAAAATCAATGGTATCTCTCCAGCCAAACTCTAATGAGGCTTTAGCTAGAGGGAGAGCTCCACCCATGGCACCAATAGCTGCCAATAGCTGAGCTAGACCAACTAAAAGCGCGAAATGTCTTTGATGAAACCACCTTGCTGCAACAATAAGGACTCCTATAAAAGCAAAGGCAGATCCAATCCCCATTAAAAATCGACCTAAGGCTAAGGCTGCAACATGATGAGTTGAACTAAAAAATAGCGCGCCAATACTGCAGATGATTAAAGCTAAAGTGATTAATTTTCTTGGGCCAAACTTATCATATAAAAGACCTGCAGGGATTTGCATAAGTGTATAGCTATAAAAATAAAAAGCGGCAGTAATGCCAAGGGTTGTCGAATCGATGGTGAAATCTTTCATAAGAGCTTTAGTCATAACACCTGGAGAGACTTGGAGAGCCATTTCGTAACAAAGAAATAGAGCTGCTAAGAAATATATAACTATGCGGAAAAATTTTTCATACTTATGAATAAAACAGAATTTCATTGAGAGCTTTTTAGGGTTTGTGCTTTTCTTTACCATAATAGATTTTGAATTATTGACGAGATATTTTTAACAAACGAAAAGTGAGGTTGTGATGAGACTACAAATGGTAAAAATTCTTTTTGGATCGATGCTGACAATATGCGGTTTTACGAGTACGGCTCCAATTGGAGTAGAATATAATATGCCAGCTAAAGAAAACCTAAAAGCAATTGTTTTTGATTATGGGGGTGTTTTAGCAAAAATATCTATGAAAACTACTGTACCGTTTATGGCTAAAGAGTTTGAGGTAGACAACTCAGATATTCAGAACGTGTTTAAATATGACTATGCTAAACATCGCATGGATATGTTCTCGGATCAAGATTTTTGGGAATTAGTTTCAAAGGGTTTAAATAAGCCTATTCCGGAGGGAATTAACGAAAGATATAAAGTAGAAATCTACGAAATGCTACAGATTTTGAGTGATAAAAAGGAGCATATCAAAACCCTTAAAGAAAAAGGGTACAAGGTCTATATGCTTTCAAATCAATATCCTCACTTTAATGAGGTTTTAAAAGATCAAAAAGTTTTTGATCTTTTTGATTTGTCTGTTGTTTCTTGTGACTATGGGATTAAAAAACCCACACTAAAGCTCTATCAAATTCTATTAGATCAGATTCCTGAAAAAAGCGATCAGTGTCTTTTTGTAGATGATACTTACGAAAATATTAGTGCAGCAAAACGACTTGGGTTTCAAACCTTTTATTATAATGTTTTCAAGCATGGCAAAGAGCTTTTTGATCAAGTTATGGATGAGTTAAAACCTGTTAAATAACTTGCTTTTCTAATAAATAATTTTTATGAAAAGGGAAGAAGGTTATTTATTGGTGAATCTTTGGAATCGAATAAGCTCCAGGTAGATGAGAAAGAAAAAAATATGATCGTTTATGGCGTCTATGTCAAACTCATAGACGCTATTAAACATTACTCTTCAATTCAGCTACTGATTCGGTCCATTGTCTCTACGTTATTTTTGGGAAGCTTTGCATCTATTGGATATGTCTATTCAATAGATACAAAGGTTTTGCCATTTAGAAATGAAGCAGGGGTTTTAGTTTTAGCTTTTTTAGCTCTTGGTGTGATTACTGCGTTAAGTGTTTTAGACATTATTGTTCAAGAAAGAATGGTAATTGCCAATATGGCTGAAGCATTGAAGTTGGAAAAAACACACTCGTGGATCCCAAAGCTATTTGATCAAATGCTTGAAAAACACACTAAATACTCATTTACTAGAAGACTTTCTTATTTTTATATGGGAGCTGGGTCTTCTTTGATCGTTTCTGCAGGGATTGCTGCGGAGAGTTGGACAAGTTTTCATGGCCTCGTTTGGCATGCTATTTGTTGGGCTGTAGCAGTTGCTTTAGTAAGTGTATACATTTATCTTTTCTACAAACTCTCTAAGAAATCAGAGCTGCTTGTTATTAAACTCACACAAGGGGATCAGATTTAATGGCAGATATCAATGCTTATATCCCAGACGATGTTAATACGAGCCTAGACCAAGATCCTATAGCATTTGAAAATAAGGCATCATATATCTGGGGTATTTACATGAAGATTAGAACGCTTCATTACCAGTCAAATGAATACAAAATCAGATATAAAATGATCGCATCAACGTGGTTTTTGGCAGCTTTTATAGCCTATGATCTTCTGCTTTCAGATCCAAATATTGGAATGATTATTGATAAATTCTTTGGGGTGTTTATTCTAGGGTTTGTGGCTGCGTTTGCAATAACTTTAACGTCGGTTTTAGATATTGGAGTGACTTTGAAAAGATCTGAGGTATATAGAAGACTTTGTCTTCAACTAGAAGACTCTTATGACTTTCTGACGAAAACGTTCCACAATATGGATCTACTCTTGCCAAGATCGAAGAAAAATTTTCTAGAAGCTCTATTTTATGCCATCTTGGTATTCGTTTTGCTTTTTATCTCAAACATAGCGCTTCATATCTTTTTGGTTAAAGAAGGAATTCCGCTCGTTTATCTCTATAGCTCTTTGATGTTTGTTGTAAATTGCGGCGTGTCTGTATTGCTACTTTGGTACTCAAAAAAGGTGCGTTAAGAAGTAGTTGGCTCCGCAGGCGACTAAAGCAGCTTTTCATTAGACCAATTGTGATAAAAAAGTGCTGGCGGGAACAATAACAGGTTGTTTAACTGAAAAACAGTCTTCATTTACGTAGGGCATGTCATAAACGACTTGGAAGGCATGCTGAATATCTAATTCTTTAGCAAAATATAGAAGATTTTTTGACAAGTTGGAATGGTTTGTTAATTTAGCTTCCACTAAAAACCATGGTTTTTTGTTTCTTGTGACAAGAAAATCGACTTCTCTTTTTTCTTTGTCTCTTATGTAAAAAAGGTCGTACTCTCCGAGCCCTGTGTCAGTCCAATAGTTTACGCTTTTAAAAAGATGGGAGGCTATTAAGTTTTCAAATTTTTTACCTTCATCGTTAATCATAGACCAGTCCCATAGATAGAGTTTCTTCATTTTACGGGTAGATCTTCGGATGTTTTTTGACCAAGGTTTAACATGAAAACAATAATAAAGAGCTTCAAAAACACTAATCCATCTATTTATGGTTGTTTCTGCAATATTTAGACAGTTGGATAATTTTGCAATATTCAATTGACCAGAAGCTTCTTCTACTAATATATCAAACAAATTTTCTAATTCTGCTAGCTCTTTGATTTGGCTAAGCTCTCTTATATCCTCCTTAAGAATTTGTTGTTTCCTTAGTCTTTGCCAGTTATTTGAAAAATTTTTAGAGGAGGTTAGGAAGGGTTCAGGAAACCCTCCATATTCGAATAAAAGTTTCAGTTGGCTCTGTTTTATTTCTTTTGGTGGTAAAATTTCTTTGGATCTTAAAGTTTGGTGTAATATTTCTCCAACTGATATAGGATGAATTCTATATGAGAAATATCGCCCCATCAAGCTATCGCCACCTTTTCGGTAGATATCTAATTTCGCACTTCCTGTGACAATGATATGACAATGATTTTCATACAAGTCAAAGAATCCTTTCAAAAACCGTTTCCAATGACGGTATTTATGTAGTTCATCAAAAACTACCACAATTTTCCCCTTTTTTAAGGAGTCCATGCCAAGGTAAGTTGCTACAGCTTGATCACCTTTGATGATTAATTTTCGATGTTCATTTGATTCCCAATTGATGTAACAAAATTTTTGTTTAACAGTCTCTGCTTGTCTGCTACAGGTTGTTTTCCCAACCTGTCTAGGGCCGGCCAAAAAAATCATTTGTCTATACTTGAACAGATGATCAAAAATGATGCTTGTGTAAATACGGTCCATAGTGGCCTCTTTTGAGTTATAAGACTATTCTAGCGCTAATGCTAGAATAGTCAAGACTTTTCTAGCATTAGCGCTAGAATAGTCGGGTTTTTTGAATTAATAAATGAACTTTCCTCTTAGGAGAGTTGGAGGGATATTAGTGTTCTTCAATGATGCTATTTCAGGATCTGTTTGGCGGGCTTAATGTTTTGGTGACCCATCTGTGCTGAGTAAAACTTAAGAAACGACTTGATTGTATATACATTGACTCCTTGAGCTTTTATTAAAAAGCTCAAGGATAGAAGGCTTATTTAAAGCAGGCTTTTAGCTTCTCAAAGAAACCTTTTTTGTGAGGGGAGTTTTTTGGAGTTTCAAGCTCCTGAAATTGTTCGAGAAGTTTCTTCTGTTCGGGGGATAGTTGAACAGGAGTTTCTACATGAACCTCAATCAATAGATCTCCCTTGCCATGTCCGTGAACATTAGGAAGGCCAGCTCCTTTCACTCTTAAAACTTTACCAGACTGGGTTCCTTCTGGTATTGATACTTTACATTTCCCTGAAAGAGGTGTTGGGATGTCTTTCTTAACACCAAGAGCTGCTTCAGAAAATGTGACAGGAAGATCAATGATAACATCATCACCTTCTCTGTGGAAAAGTTCATGTTCCTTAACGTGGACATAAACGAAAAGATCTCCAGGAGGGCCTCCTCGTTCTCCAGCGTCACCATGACCTGCTAATTTAATACGCATGCCATCATCGATTCCAGCAGGAATTGGAACTTTAATTTGTTGCTTTTTCTTTACGCACCCAGCTGAATGACATGTTTGACAAGGATTCGAAATAATTTGACCAGATCCATGACACTTTGGGCAGGTGCTTGTCATGCTGAAAAAGCCTCTCGATTGCTGAACTTGACCATGTCCGTGACATGTAGAACAAGTTTTAGCTCCTTCTTTTCCTCGAGCGCCTGTTCCAGAGCAGGTGTCACATAACACATAATTAGTGATGCTTATTTCTTTTTCTACACCTTTGCAAGCTTCTTCAAATGAGACGGTAATCGTTGTTTTTTTACTAGCTCCTTGGGATGCAAAACCATGGCCGCCGCCAGCTCCACCACCAAAACTAAAGAAAGAATCAAAAATGGAGTCGTTGCCGCCGCCGCCACCAGCTCCACCACCTCCAAAAGCTCCCATAAAGGTTCGAAGTGCTTCTTCCATAGAAGAAAATCCACCGGCGCCCATGCCACCTGGACCACCAGCACCAGCTTTGAAAGCATCAGCTCCATATTGGTCATACATATGGCGCTTATTTTCATCGCTTAGAACTTCGTAAGCTTCTGAGATTTTTTTAAACTGTTGCTCAGCTTCTTTGTTATCAGGATTTTTATCAGGATGGTATTTGATAGCTTGTTTTCTATAAGCTTTTTTGATCTCTTCTTGTGTGGCAGACTTTGACACACCTAGAGTTTCATAATAATCAGTCATGTCACTAAGTAGGGTTGGTAAAGATTTCTTTGCCCCTAATCTTAGGGGAAAAAACAATAAGCTTCAATGATTTTTTAGCACTCTAGAGTTTAAGGTGCTAAAAAATCATTTGAATTCAACTTTTGAGATAAAAGAGAAGGTCTAACGGGCTCTTTGAGTTTTTTTAACTTTGTATTTTAGAGCAGCCTTAGACTTAGCGCGACTTTTAACAGAAGGTTTGTCGTAGAATCTATGAGCCTTTGCAGCTTTCATGATTCCTTCTTTATCAAGTTTTTTCTTAAGAGCTCTTAGAGCTTTGTCGATAGGTTCGCCAGTTCTAACTTTAACAGAGGGCATGTATCAATCACATCCTTAATATTTAAGTTGTTTTAAGTAAATTTTTTCAATCTAGGCCTATTCTACCGTACTTTAGGGAAATAGATCAATGTTAAGTTGTCCAATAGTTGACAATCTGAGTCTTTGTCAACAAGGTAATGTCTTCACAAATGATTTTTTAAAGAAAGGTTAGGGCTCAACAAGGATTCTATTTTCTCTTCAAGAGTAGTGTGGTATCGAGAAGCAGTTCTAAAATTAAGAAAGCCTTAAATAATGAATATCTAGTGAGTCTTTAGAAAAGTCATAGGAACCCGAGGGTTTTAAGCGGTCAGATAAATATTTCAGATGGCTTTCAAGGGTTAGCTTTGCGATTTCAATGGGGAGTCCTAGTTCAGGAGCTTTCTGATACAGATCTAGGTCAGCAGTAATTAGAGGGTGCTCTTTAAGAAAATTGAAATCTTCTGGATCTATAAGAGAAGGGGTTTCTTCAAATATTACCTGATGTTCGTTCTTTTCTCCTTTTAAGGCATAAACTCCTTTGGATTTTGCATCACTTAAGGAGTAAAATACGCCATCGTTATTTGGGGCATAGAGAGACAAAGAGCAAAAACCGACTAATTGGATATCCAGAGCGTAGGCTAAGGTTTTTGCTATAATGACCCCGATTCTGGTTCCTAGAAATGATCCAGGTCCTAGGCCTATGGCAATGGCATCAATGTCGTTTAAACTAAGTCCATACGAAAGCAAGGTTTCTTTAATGTTTAACATTAGGAGATGAGAGCTCTTTTGCTCTTTTCCAAATGTTTTGTGAAAGATTGCTTTTGAGTTGTCAAATAAAGTCAAAAGATCTCCACAAATTGAAGTATCTATGCTTAGTATTTTCATGTGTTATCTCTAACTTAAAAAGGAGATTATAGCAAAAAAGAGGCTTCTGATCTAGGGTTTCTAAGATAGAAAAGAAGATTGGAGCAAAATCCATTCTTGTTATTTGTTAAGATTTTTTTTAAAAGATAAAGAGATATGTTACTAAAAAAATTAATGGCAAAATAGGCCCTTGCGGAATTCAGCTTTTGTCACCATAATGGCATGCTGAGAAAGCTCTTGTACCTGGAGAGACGATTTTGAAAGATGATGATGAGAAAAAGAAGCCAAAGAAAGCTCCTTCTAAAAAGACTAAAGCAAAAACTAAAAAGAAACCCACAGACAAAAAATTAAAAGATAAAGAGCAATCATTCCCAAATAAATTGTTTGTGTTGCCTTTGACAAGGAGACCATTTTTTCCTGGAATGGCAGCTCCTTTAGTTATTGAACCTGGTGAGTATTACGAAGTTTTAAAAGATATAGCTAGATCGGATGATAAAGTTTTAGGGCTATTCTTAACAAAAGATGAAGATGTCAACATCTATAAAATGAACATAGATGAGTTGCACGAGGTAGGTGTTGTAGCTCGTGTTCTACGTATAGTTCCTTTAGAACAAGGGGGAGGCGCTCAAGTTGTTTTGAGCATGGAAAAGCGTGTTAAAATAGATGGCGCTGTCAAAAACTCAAAATACCTACAGGCTAAGGTTTCATATCATGAAGATAAAGTATCTGAGCAAGAGTCTAAGGCGATCAAAGCCTATTCAATTAGCATTATCTCAACAATTAAAGAGTTACTAAAATTAAACCCTCTTTTTAAAGAAGAGCTGCAAATATTTCTTGGGCATTCAGATTTTACTGAGCCTGGAAGACTTGCAGATTTTGCTGTTGCTTTAACAACAGCCTCTCGAGAAGAGCTTCAAGATGTTGTAGAAACATTTAATGTGGAAGATCGTATTGACAAGGCTCTACTTTTGCTTAAAAAAGAGTTAGATCTTTCAAAGCTGCAATCAAGCATAAACCAAAAAATTGAAGCAAATATCTCCAAAACTCAAAGGGAGTTTTTCTTAAGAGAGCAGCTTAAAACGATCAAAAAAGAATTAGGGCTAGAAAAAGATGATAAAAGCTGCGATCTAGAAAAATTTGAAGAAAGGCTGAGTAAAAGAATTGTTCCACCAGATGTGATGAAAGTGATCACAGAAGAAATGGAAAAGCTTAGTGTTCTAGACATACAGTCATCTGAATATTCAGTTTGCCGGAGCTATCTTGATTGGTTAACCATTATCCCTTGGGGGATTTATAGTGATGAATCAGACAATCTAAAAGAAGCTCAGAAAATTTTAGATGAAGATCACTATGGCTTGAAAGATATCAAGGAAAGAATTTTAGAGTTTATCAGCGTAGGAAAGCTAACAGGTGGTGTTAAAGGTAGTATTATCTGTCTTGTAGGACCTCCAGGAGTTGGGAAAACAAGTATCGGAAAAAGTGTTGCTAGAGCCTTGAATAGAAAGTTCTATCGTTTTTCAGTTGGTGGGATGAGAGATGAAGCTGAAATTAAGGGGCATAGAAGAACGTATATTGGGGCTATGCCAGGAAAACTTATCCAGGCTTTAAAAACTTCTGAGACAATGAATCCTGTTGTTATGTTAGATGAAGTTGATAAGATGGGATCTAGTTATCAGGGTGACCCAGGTTCTGCTCTTTTAGAAGTTTTAGATCCTGAGCAAAACAAAGACTTTTTAGATCATTATCTTGATGTAAGATGTGATCTATCAGATGTATTGTTTATTGTTACAGCAAATGTGTTAGATACAATTCCAGGTCCTCTTCGCGATAGGATGGATATTTTGAGGCTTTCAGGATATATTCAAAATGAAAAGGTAGAGATAGCAACAAAATATCTTATCCCAAGACATAGAACAGAAATGGGATTGAAAGCTCAAGAGGTGAGCTTTTCAAAAGATGCTATTCGAGAAATTATTAATGGCTACGCAAGAGAAGCTGGTGTTAGAAGTTTAGAAAAAAACATCAAAAAGATCTTAAGAAAAGTTGCTGTAAATGTCGTCAAAGCCCTTGAGAAAACAACAAAGAAAAAGCAAGACAAAATAAAGAAGACATCTGTTTCAAAAAATTTACTAAAAGAATTTTTGGGCCAGCCGGTTTTTACTTCAGATAAATTCTATGAAAAAACGCCACCTGGTGTTGTTATGGGGCTAGCCTGGACGGCTATGGGAGGGGCGACTCTTTATATTGAGACAATTAGAACCTCATCAGAAAAAACTTCCATGAAGCTTACTGGGCAAGCTGGGGATGTTATGAAAGAGTCTTCTCAAATAGCGTGGAGCTATTTAAAAAGTTCAGTCTCTGAGTTTGCTCCAGGAAAAGCTTTCTTTGAAAAAGAAGAAGTTCATCTTCATATTCCTGAAGGCGCGACACCAAAAGATGGACCATCAGCTGGGATTACCATGATTACAGCATTGTTGTCGCTGCTTACAAACAAACCTGTAAAACAAAATCTAGGAATGACAGGTGAAGTAACTCTAACTGGAAAGGTTTTGCCAATTGGCGGTGTGAGAGAAAAGCTGATAGCTGCTAGAAGATCTGGTGTAAAGACATTGATCTTTCCAAAAGACAATCTAAGAGATTTTGATGAACTGCCAGATTATTTAAAGAAAGGTTTAGATGTAAACTTTGTTGATCATTATAGCCAGGTTCATCACATAGCTTTTGATAAAAAAAGAGGAAAGTCTAAGTGACTTTAGTGTTAGAAGAAGAAAAAATTGTTAGCTTTGAAGATTTAGAAGAGCTTGTTTTGAGTCTTCGAGAAAAGGGCAAAAAAATAGCTACACTTAACGGTTCATTTGATCTTCTTCATGCTGGGCATCTGCACATTTTAAGAGAAGCTAAGAAGCGCTGTGATGTGCTTATAGTTCTTCTAAACTCTGATGAGTCAATTCAGAGATATAAATCTTTAGATAGACCTATTATTCCATTAAAGTATAGGTTGGAGTTGATGGCCTCCATTGGATGTGTTGATTATGTTTCGAGTTTTGGTGAAGATGATCCGAGAAAGATCTTAACCTTGATAAAGCCAGATGTGCATATAAATGGTGCGGAATATGGATCTAGTTGTATTGAAGCTGAAACAGTGGGAAAATATGGAGGACATATCCATCTTGTAAATAGGATAGAGGGGCTATCAACAACTCAAATTATTGATAAGATCAAAAAATTATGAGATTAATAGAAACATTTTCGAATCCTAAATCGGCAGATGAATTTTCGAAACTCTTGAGTATTCATCATATCGAATCAAGTGTTGAATCGCAAAAAGATGCTCAAAATGGAGGAGATCTTTTTCTTGTTTGGGTTCAAAACGAAGATGATATAGACGAGGCTTTAAAACTTTTAGAAAGATATAAAATTGATCCTGGTGAAGCCCAAAAGATCCAAAGTCCTCAAAGAGATCAGCCTTCAGAGGGGAAAAAACCAGAGCAAGAAGAAAAGCTCTTAAATCCAGCTGAAGACAAAAGGGTTTTAAAAGGTCCTGTAAGAGTTCGAGTTTCTCCTTATTTGATGCATATCCGTCAGGCAGCACCCTTAACGAAATGGGTCATTATCCTTTGCGCTCTTATTTTTTTCTGGAGTGGGTATCAAAAAGTATCCTTAGAAAAAGAGAACAAAGCTCTAGCTACCTATGTTCCTTTTACTCCGCTAGCTCTTACCCTTATCTTTGACTATGATTTGTATATGCAAAAACTCGTTGAGTTTTTTAAAGAAAATCCGGATGTGCAGATTCAAGAAGGACAAGCGCCACCTAAAGAGCTTCGATCAATTCAAATGATTCCTCAATTTCGAGGGTACTACGATATTATAGTAGAGAAGCTAATTGGCAAAGAGCATGGAGAGAAGGTGACTCTTTTTGGAAGTATTTCAAAAGGGCAAGTTTGGAGAGTTTTTACTCCAGCGCTTCTTCATGCAGGGATTTTACATATTTTGTTTAATATGCTTTGGTTATGGCTGCTAGGAAAACAGGTTGAGTTGAAAATAGGTAGGTTAAAATATCTATTAGTGATGCTTATTGTTGGTTCTGTTGCTAACACTGCTCAATATTTAATGAGTGGGCCCTATTTTCTTGGGTATTCTGGAGTTATCTGTGGTTTAGGGGGTTTTATTTGGGTTAGACAAAAAGCAGCGCCGTGGGAAGGGTATAATGTCCATAAAACAACTCTTTTGTTTCTAGGTGGATTTGTTTTAGCCTTGGTTTTGGTTCAGTTGGCATCTTTTATTTATGCCGTTGTATTAGGGAAGGATTTTTCCGTAACAGTTGCAAATACTGCTCACGTAGTTGGGATTCTTTCTGGTATGATACTCGCAAAAATTCCATACTTTTATAAAATACGATCATGAGTGTTAGAGATTTGACTATTCTAGGTTGCTCATCTCAGCAGCCTACAAGACTTCGTAATCATGGAGCCTATCTTCTTAGATGGAATGGGGAAGGGTTTTTATTTGATCCAGGTGAGGGAACTCAAAGGCAGTTTATTTTTGCAAATATAGCGCCAACGGTTGTTACCAGAATTTTCATTTCCCATTTTCATGGGGATCATTGTTTGGGTTTAGGCTCAATGCTCATGAGACTTAACTTGGATAAAGTGACACATGAAATTCATTGCTATTACCCGGCTTCAGGAAAGGTTTATTTCGACAGGTTGAGGTTTGGAACGGTTTATCATAATAATGTGAATGTCGTAGAACACCCTATTGAAAATGAAGGGCTAGTACATGATGATGGAAACTTTACGATCGAAGCATACTTTTTAGAGCATGGAACGGAGAACGTTGGGTATAGGATCCAGGAAAAAGATACGATTAAGTTTGATAGAGATAAGTTAAAAGCTTTTGGAATTAAAGGGCCTTTAGTTAAAGAGTTAGAAGAAAAAAAACATCTGATCGTTGATGGCAAAAACATCTCATTAGAAGATGTAAGTCATGTTAGAAAAGGTGATGTTTTTGCTTTAGTTATAGATACAAAACTTTGTGAAAATGCTATTAAAATAGCCAAAGATGCAAAAATGTTTTTATGCGAGAGTACTTATCTTGAAGAGCATAAACATTTAGCAGAAAATCATATGCACATGACAGCAAAGCAGGCAGCAGAGATAGCTAAAAAAGCCTCAGCTAAACAGTTAATACTCACGCATTTCTCTGCTAGGTATCGTCATTTAGAGGCCTTTGAATTAGAAGCGAAAGAAATTTTTGAAAACTCTTTCGCTGCAGACGATTTTAAATGCTTTCCTTTCCCTAAACACTAGTCATTTTTTTTATGAAACTCACCAAATCCAGCTTTTTTTAAAATATCTTGAAACTCTTCTGGAGAGACCACTTTAGGTGGAGGAGAAATCCTTCCTGGTAGTTGGTCTGAGCGGTCGTTTTGTAAAGATGTGGGTGAATTTTGCCGAGGAGGGGTCTTTAGAGATCTTTTAACAAGAAGGGCTATAGAAGAAGATGAGGTGTTTGCTGCGCGTGATAGGTTGATTAGTGACAGGTTTCTTGCTAGTTCAGATCTTGCACTTAGTTTTGTTAGCATACTCATTTTATAAAAAATCCTTAAACTTGTAGTTGAAGAGAGAAGTATTCTACAGTCTAGTTTATTTTAATAAAATGAATTTTCTAAACTAATGTAATAGGATGATCGTGCTAAAACTTAACCGAAGTTTGAATCTACATCAAAAGCCAATACTTTAAGTTGTCGAACGAAGCTTTCTGTTAGTTCTCGCTCTTTTAAGTAGTTTGACAGCATTTTAGAAAAAGCTTCTTTTTGACTTTTATCTTTTCTATAGTTTTGTGCCAATTCAAGAGTGGATGAGGTGATCTTAGGGGATATTTTTAATTCAATTTTATCTGTAATGATATTGTGAATCAAAAGACCTGCTTCTATAACATTTTCTGAGCAGCATCCTGTGCAAGATGTCAACGATTCTAAAGCAACAATATCTTCTGAAATTTTATCTAAATAGGTTAGGTCATCTTGTAAAGACGGATTTCTAAGAAGTTTTTCGATATCACTTATAAAACAAACAACTCTTGCTCTAAATTTATTGCAAACTTCTAATGGATTACTTTCTTTTATTTGGAAATTTTCTGCAGGGGCATTTGCTGATGCTTCTTCTTTAGATTCTTTCATGACAAACCTTCTTTAAAATTAGAGATCAAGACTTAATTATTAATTATCATAAATAGAAAAATCTGTTCAATCATTAGGTTCGATATTTGTTGTGCGGTTGAAATATAGGTTTTTTCAAACAAATTAGGTTTGGAGCTGGTTAGAAATTATTGCAGCGGCAATAGCAAAAGCATTAGATACATTTAAGGAATTTTTTTGACCGTATAATGGAATGTGTAAGAGGTGGTCACAGTTGTTTAGGGTGGTTTCTGAGAGACCATATTCTTCATTTCCAACGATTAATGAAAATGATTTAGGAAATGTAAAATCAAAAAGGTTAGTTGATTTTGGAGTGATTTCTAGACCTATGATAGGGGATCTCAGTTTATTAAACCCTTCTACTTTTTTTGTTTGGATTGTGTTTTCTGTATGCATGGAGGTTTTTTTTAGCTTGGGGTGATTTAAAAAATCGAAGTCAGAAAACGAGCATAGGGTCCCGAGCCTAAAAGCTTCTATAGTCCTTATAATACTTCCAATATTGTGTAAGGATCTAAGATTGTCTAGATAGATATCAATATCTAGAAAAGCTTTAGTTGAGCAAGAATCTAGTAAAGGGTTGCAAGGAAGTAAATCATCTATGCCAGTGTCGAAATTTGCTTGATTGTGATGATAATGATACCTATCTGATAAAGCTTCTAGATTAAGATGAGCAGGAGAAAGATCCATCCAGGACTCAAAGTCCCTATATAAACTTAGACATTCGTGATCAAAATTACTTTGATTTAAGAGGGATAAGTAAAGCTTTCGAACAAGCTTTTTACACTTTGAATGTTTTGAGCTCTGTGGAAGGTTTAAAAACTTTTTCTCTGTAAAAATCACGAGGATTTTTTCTCTAGATATTGATCAAGCGTTCCGTCAAAGAAAATAAGCTTGTCATCTTCAAAAACAAAAAGACTTGTGGCAAATTGAGAAATCAAGTCTCTGTCATGTGAGGCAACAATAGCAGTACCTTTAAATTCAGATAGTCCAACGGCAAGAGCTGAAACGGCTTCTAGATCTAAATGGTTGTTGGGCTCGTCCATAATGAGTAAGTTGTGCTCGTTTAGCATCAAAGATGCAATAATCAATCTAGCACACTCACCACCTGAGAGTTTTGAGATCTCTTTAAAGGCGTCGTCTCCAGCAAATAGCATTTTCCCTAAAACACTGCGTATATCTTGATCGTAGGCTTTAGCCTTTTTTGTTTTGAGCCATTCAAACAGATTGGTTTTCTGGGACTTGTCTAGAATTTCTTCGTGATTTTGGGAGAAATAACCTAGTTTTACTTCATGTCCAAGCTTGGCAGAGCCTGTATCTGGAGTTACGATTCCAGATAGAAGTTTTAGAAGTGTTGTTTTACCAGCTCCGTTGTTCCCAATAACACCAATTTTTGAATCTCTCAAAACTTCGTAAGAGAAATTTTTGATGACATGGTTTTCTCCGAATGATTTTGAAAGGCTATCGATCGTTAATGTGATTTTTCCACATTCTTTCTCAGGTTGTTTGAAGCGAATAAAAGGCCTTTGAATATTAGATTCTTTAAGATCTTGAGGTTGGAGTCTGTTGATTTCCCTGACGCGTGATTGAACTTGAGAAGCTCTAGAACCTGCTCCAAACTTTGAGACAAATTCTTTTAAATGGGCGATCTTTTTCTCTTTCGATTTGTTTTCGTCTTCTGCTCTTTTACGTGTAGAGGTTTTAGCGACAATCATTTCGTCATAGTTGCCGGGATAAACGATAAGAGTGTCATAGTCGATATCTGCAATGTGCGTGGTGACTGAGTTTAAAAAATGTCTGTCATGAGATACGACAATAAGAGTTCCTTCATACTTCATTAAAAACTCTTCAAGCCAGCCAATGGAGGTTAAATCTAAGTGGTTGGTTGGTTCGTCTAAGAGAAGGGCTTCTGGTTTCCCGAACAGAGCTTGGCAAAGTAATACTCTGAACTGAAGATCTGTTGGAATTTCTTTCATGAGCTTGTCATAGCTGTCTTCTTCGATTCCAATTCCTTGTAGGAAAATTTCTGCTTCAGTGTCTGCGCTATAACCATCTTCTTCGGCGATAACATCTTCAAGCTCAGCAAGCTTCATGCCTACTTCATCTGTCATCTCACCTTCATAGAGTTTATCTCTTTCGCACATAACGTTCCAAAGTCTTTCGTTACCCATGATGATGCAATCTCTGAGAGAGTAGTTTTCGAAGTCATGAATATTTTGCTTTAGAAAACCAACTTTTCTTGGAAGGGAGATCTGCCCAGTTGTTGCAGGTTCTTGCTTCATAATAATTTTCAAAAGAGTTGATTTTCCAGCTCCATTTGGACCAGTTAAACCATAGCGGTTTCCAGAGCTGAAACTTGCTGTGATGTTTGTGAATAAGGATCTTGAACCAACTGTTTTTGAAATATCTTTGAGAGTAATCATAATACGTTTAAAACTTTGTAACTATTTTTTCATGGATTTTAACAAAGAAGAGAGAGAATCTCAAGGAGCAATAATATTTTACCAGAGAAGGGGTGAGGATTTTTTTTAAAAGTCGTGAAAGCTTAACCCGTAGAATATTTAGAGGGATATAGCCTTAAAATTTGACTAGCAAATTTAATTTGCAAATGGACAATAGGGTTAAAGAGTAGAGAGGAAAAGATGCAAGAAAATATCCAACAGTTCATTTTGTATTACCAGGTAGCAAAGGCTGCGTCCAGTCATACACTTAGAAACTACCTTTTGGATTTAAATTCTTTTTTAAATTTTTTTGAGTCGAATACTTTGAATGAGAAAGAGGCGGCATTGTCAAAAAACCTTACGTTAGGGGAGGTTTTGGGGAAAGAGCATTTAAAAAATACCTGTGAGCCAAAAGATATTTCAAAATACCATATAAGAGACTACCTGGCTCATCTACACTCGGAAGGATTTTCTAGAAAGACCGTTCTGAGACGTCTTTCAACCCTAAGGTCTTTTTTTAAATATCTCGTGAAAGAAGATCGTGTTGAAACGTCTCCGTTAGAAGATATTGATTCACCGAAGGCTTTAAAATTGTTGCCTAAAACGATTTCATACGACGAGGTAGATCGATTCTTTAGTCTTCCTGATACTCAAGAATATCTAGGGTTAAGAGATAGAGTGATGATGGAGCTTTTTTATAGCTCGGGACTTCGTATGAGTGAGCTTGTAGCTTTGGATAAAGGGGATGTTGACTTTAGAAATGCGCTCATGAAAGTTAAGGGTAAGGGTAAAAAAGAGAGGGTGATCCCAGTTACCAAAACAGCTATAAACTGGATTAAAGACTATTTAAGCCATCATGAAAGGTTGTTAGATACTAAAACCCATAAAAAAGAAGTGGATTGTAAGGCAATTTTTTTAAATAAATGGGGAACTCGGATGACAACAAGATCTGTCGATCGGACCTTTCAAAAGTATTTTAAAATGTCGGGGTTTGTTGCTCAAGTTACACCCCACGTGCTCAGACATACGATTGCAACACATTGGCTTGAAAAGGGGATGGACTTAAAAATGATCCAAACAATGCTTGGGCATGAAAGCTTATCAACAACAACAATCTATACGAAAGTATCTCCAAGTTTGAAACAAGAAGTGTATAACAAGGCTCATCCAAGAGCAAAAGAGGATAAAGAAAAATAGGGGAAGCTGTAAGCCGGATCCTGTACCCCATAATATGAGGCTGCAATCATTCATCTAGGGGCGTTGTTACCAATGCCCTCGAGCGATCAACACAATCAAGCCTGCCGGAGTAACATATGTGACTTGATCTCTTCTTGCTTCGGATAGGGTTTGCAACGCTCTTGCCTCTCGACAAAAGGGCTTGTTCTCAAAACAAGCATTTTCACTCTGTCTACTGGTTTTAGTAGCGACCTGTTCTCTGTTGTACTTTCCGTAGCCTTTCGGCCCCCAGTCTTTCACTGGTATCCTCTCCTGCGAAGTCCAGACTTTCCTCTCCCTGAATAATCAGGCAGCGATTGCATGCTTCCCCAAAAAAATATTAAGAACTAACAGCTCTTCTACGACGACGTTTTGTAGCTATGCTGGTTCCTTCTAGTGAATCACTTTCTTGCCAGTAATGTAATCTAGAGCAGTGTTCACAAAAAACTAAGTTTGTCCCTTTGCGGACTAAATTTTCATGCTGAGCTGTTAAGGCGATGTGACATCCACTGCAGGTTCTGTTTTCAATTGGGACGACAACTCTATCTTTTTTGTTTTTAAGTAGTCTTTCGTAAATCGTTAGAATTTCAGGTGATGCTGTTTTAGAAACCGTATCACGGTGTTCTTTCAGCTCAGAACCTTCTTCGTTGATTTTTGCAATGCTTGACGCGATTTCTTCTTTCAGCTCATGAGAGTTGACTTCAGAAGCTTTCAGGCTTGTTTCTATTTTTTCCAGTATTTCTTCTTCAGAAGATTTCTTGTCGACCAGATTTGAAATTTGCTGTTCAATAGTAATTTTTTCTCTTTCTGCTGCAGTCATTTCTTGAGTCAAAGCGTTGAACTCATCAATTTTTTTGACTGAAGATTGTTTGGCATCCAGTTCTTTGATTCTAGCAGTCAGTTTAGTGACTTTATCTTCGAGCGCACTGATTTCTTCAGTCACTGAGTTGACTTCAGTTTGTTTTGAGACAAGCTGTTCTTCAAGTTCGGTGCGTAGTGACTCGATTTGTTCTAACTCTTTTTTTCTTTGAGTTTTTAAGCGCATCAAGCGGATCATTTTGATGTCGAGTTCTTGAATTTCTAAAATAGGTTTTAAAGATTCTTGCATAAGAGACAGCTCTTGTAAAAAGTTTAGAATACTAGCATTAAAAGGTATTAAGTTACCCGTTTTTACTATAAAGCTCAAGCAAAAGATTGGGGTGTCAATTTTGTATTTGATTCAAGTAAAAGAAATGTACAACATATCTTTCAATTTGCCATAATTAGCACTTAAAAGGTTGGGGGAGGCTTTCATGCTAGAAGTTCAGGAGATGTCGATGTTGGATCATTACTTATCACAAACACCGAAGGAAGGTAGAAGCTCTGCTGCTATTTCGTATTTGGCTGCATTAGATCATTTGTCCAAGGATAATAAGTCTGTAGTGCAAGATATTATACAAGAACTTAGGGATCAAAGAAGTTATTTAAAACTCATAGCTTCAGAAAACTATAGCTCTCTTGCGACGCAGCTTGCGATGGGAAATCTTTTAACGGACAAATATAGTGAAGGGATTGTTGGGAAAAGATTCTATGCTGGTTGTGACAACGTTGATTCTGTTGAAAGTCAAGCTCAAGATGAATTAAAGAAAATATTTGGTTGCGATCACGCTTATGTGCAACCTCATTCAGGAGCCGATGCAAATATGATTGCCTATTGGGCGGCTTTAGTTGAACGGATTCAAAACAAAGAGATAGAGAAACTAGGTAAAAAAAATGTTAATGAACTGACCGATGAAGATCATGAGAAGGTAAGGCAGCTTCTTGTCAATCAAAGAGTGATGGGAATGTCTTTGAATTCTGGAGGGCATCTGACACACGGTTATAGAATGAATGTTTCATCGAAGATTTTCACGCCATTTTTGTATGATGTGGATCCCAAGACAGAAATGATTGATTACGATGCTTTAGCCAAGCAGGTTAAGGAAGTAAAACCATTTTTGTTTATTGCAGGGTATTCAGCTTACCCAAGGCTTCTTAATTTTGCTAAGCTAAGAGAAATTACAGATAGTGTTGGAGCTGTGTTGATGGCTGATATGGCTCACTTTTCAGGTCTTGTTGCAGGTAAGGTGATTACAGGAGATTATGACCCAATACCATTTGCTCATATTGTTTCTTCTACGACGCATAAAACAATGAGAGGACCTCGTGGAGGTATGATAATGTGTCAAAAAGAATTTGCTGAAGCTGTTGACAAAGGGTGCCCATACGTTATGGGAGGTCCTTTACCGCATGTTATGGCAGCTAAGGCTGTGGCTTTTAAAGAAGCTAATACAGAAGAATTTAGATCATATTCACAGCAGATTGTAAGAAATTCAAAGGCGATGGCTGAGACATTTTTAGAAGAAGGAGTTAAGCTCTTTTCAAATGGAACAGACAATCACTTACTTGTAATTGATGTTCAGAAAAGCTTTGGGATTAATGGAAGGCTCGCTGAAAATTCTTTAAGAGAAGCCCATATTACAGTTAATAGAAACACGATCCCATTTGATGTAAATGGCCCTTGGTATACATCTGGAGTTCGTATTGGAACGCCAGCTTTAACAACACTTGGAATGAAAGAAGATGAAGTTAAACAGGTCGCCAAGGCTATGATTCGGTTATTAAAAGCTACGAAACCTGCCTTTAGTCAAAAACTTCAAAAACCTAGCAAGGCAATGCCGGAGATTGATTCAGAGGTGCTCTTGAAGGTGAAATCTGAAGTGTCTGAGTTGCTGTCTAAACATCCACTTTACCCTGAAATTCCAATTCTTTAATTTCGTGCTTGGAAAAAACAGGTTTTGATTGAATAATGAGGGTTTTGAAACAGGTAAGGGAGACAGTCATGATCAGACTAGAAGAAGAAGGTGAAGAAAAGCCAAAAGCAACACCATTTGAAGCAAAAATTGATGAGCTTCTTTTAAAAAATCGTAGGGTGTTTTTATCTTCTCCAGTTGATGATCAGTCAGCAAACGATGTTATCAGGAGAATGTGGTTTTTAGAACTAACAGATCCAGGAAAGCCTATTACTTTTATTATTAACTCTCCTGGTGGAGCTGTTGATAGTGGCTTTGCTATTTGGGATCAAATCAAGCTTATGACATCCCCTGTTACTACATTGGTTACAGGTCTTGCGGCTTCAATGGGTTCTGTTTTGTCACTAGTTGCTGGGAAGGGAAAGCGTTTTGCAACTCCAAATTCCCGTATAATGATTCACCAACCGTCAATTCATGGCGTGATTAGAGGACAGGCGACGGATCTAGAGATTCATGCGAAAGAAATTCTAAAGACAAGAGATGCTTTGGTTTCTCTTTATGTAGAAGCTACAGGGCAAAAACCTGAAGCCATTCAGAAGGCTTTGGATCGTGATACTTGGCTTAGCGCTCAAGAAGCAAAAGACTTTGGATTAATCGATGAAATCGTCACAAATCCAAAAGATTTTAGTTTCGCATAAACTTTTTTTTTCAAAATATCAAGCTTCAGGGAATGATTTTATCATTATCGATGATAGAGAAAATCATCACTTGGAGCTTTCTTTTCAACTCATCAGAAAACTTTGCCATAGAAAATTTGGAATTGGAGCGGATGGGTTAATATTGCTTAGATTGTCTGAGAAGGCTGATTTCCAGATGGCAATTTTTAATTCAGATGGTTTAGAAGCGACCATGTGTGGAAATGGTCTTCGCTCTCTTGTGGCCTATCTGAAAAATAACGATCTTATTTGTGATTCGGTATCCATTGAAACTAAAAGTGGTATTCATCAGTGTAGGATAGACAATGATCTTATTACAATTTCATTCTCAGACCCTACGAACATATCTTTAAATCGTAATTTCGATGGTAGGGTTTTTCATCTGATTCATACAGGTGTCGACCATGCTGTTTGTTTTACCAAAGAGATTGAAGATCCAGAGTTCGTCAAAATCTCTCAAAAGGTGCGTTATGACAGCTCTTTCTCTAGAAGTGGGGTGAACGTTAGTTTTGCTTCTATAAATCATAATCAAATTAAAATTAGAACTTATGAAAAAGGGTGTGAAGAAGAGACGTTAGCTTGTGGGACAGGGGCTATGGCTGCAAGTGTTTTGGCAGCTCTTATTTTTGAGCTAACTCCACCTTTTGAGGTAGAGTTTGCGTCTAAAGATAGGGTCTTCTGTGATTTTCAAAAAAATGGCAAGAATATTCAAAAAACAACTTTAACAGGGGTGTCAAAAGGGGTTTTTGATGGAAAATTTAACCTATTTTCGCTATGATTTCGCAATAGCCTAATTATTTTGATGGAGATTCAGATGAAAATTGGTGTTCCAAAAGAGATTAAAGATCATGAATATCGTGTTGGAATGACACCTGCAAATGTTGAGCAGTTTGTGTCATTAGGACATAGCATCATGGTTCAATCGCAAGCTGGTGAAAAAATTGGTTTTTCAGATGAAGATTATATTGCAGCTGGTGCGCAAATTGCAATTTCAATTGAAGATGTTTATAGCTTTGCTGATATGATTATCAAAGTGAAAGAACCACAGGAAAAGGAATATTCTCTTTTAAAAGAAGATCAGATTCTTTTCTGTTATCTTCACCTAGCTCCAGATCCAAAGCAAACAGCTGCTTTAATTGATAGAAAGGTTGTTGGTATTGCTTATGAAACGATACACGATGATAAAAAACGGCTGCCACTTCTAACTCCAATGAGTGAAATCGCTGGAAGAATTTCTATTCAAGCGGGAGCAAATGCTTTACAAATGGCTCAAGGTGGAAGAGGAGTTCTTTTGGGCGGTGTTCCAGGTGTTGGCCCAGGAAAAGTTGTTATCATCGGAGGCGGTATTGTCGGTACTCAAGCAGCGACAATGGCAATAGGTCTTGGTGCTGATGTTGTGATTATGGATAATAATCTTGAGAGACTTAGAGAGTTAGATTTTAATTTTGGATCTCGTCTCAAAACGGTTTTTTCAAATCCTCATAACATCGCCGAAGAGATTAAGTCAGCGGACTTAGTTGTTGGTGCGGTGCTAATACCAGGGAAAAAAGCGCCAAAGCTTATTACCAAAGATATGCTCAAGTTGATGAAAAAAGGTTCTGTTGTAGTAGATGTTGCTATTGATCAAGGGGGATGTTTTGAAACCTCTATTCCTACAACCCATTCAAACCCAACTTATGTAGTTGATGATGTGGTTCATTACTGCGTAGCAAATATGCCAGGAGCATGTGCTAGAACAGCTACAATAGCTCTGACAAACGCCACAATGCCATACGCTTTGATTTTAGCAAACAAAGGGTATCAAAGGGCCTTAGAAGAGCATCCAGAGCTTTTAGATGGGTTAAATGTTTGTCATGGTAAGGTAACGTATGCAGGCGTTGCGCATGACCTAGGCTATGATTTCGTTGATCCTAAAGAAGTTATCAAGAAGTTAGCTCTCGTATAACCCATAGTCAATAATTATTAGATGCCTTAAAGTGGTTGTTTTGTCTTAAACGTTGTAAACATCTCAATGAGTGCGAACAATCACTTTTTAAAAAAAGATCTAGATCTTGGTTTTGATCTTTTAAAAAATGGCCATGTTGGTCAAAGAGTTTTTTCTCACGGCACTTACCAAGTGGAAGTTAACGATGGGGAAGATGTTTTCTGGCCTTTTCTTCAATTGGATAGGTCAAATGAAATACAAGACTATTTTTGTACGTGTTCTCTAGCGGAGAATAACAAATCCTGCCCCCATTTAGGCGCCGCGTATTACGCCATTTTTAATCAAAATAGTAAGCCATTGCATGTTCGTTTTGAAGAGAGTCTTTGGGCCTGTCTTACGAAAATTTGTGCAAAAAGGCACGGATTCGAAACAAGCTGTTTGATTAAAAAAGATGATAAAAGTTACAGCGCCCAATCTTTTAAAGGAAATCAGCTCTTTTCAATAAAAGCTCAATCAAAGACTAGCCAAAAGGCTTTAGAAGAAATTGTTGAGGAGCGAGAAGTTGAAACAGAAGAAACGTCATTAAAATTTTCAAACCTATCAGAAACAGAGCTTGAGCTCTATCGAGATAAAAGGCCTTCTTTTGCTCTTCAATATGAATTGTCATTTTGGTCAGATATTGCTAAGTATCTCATGGTACTACAGGAAAATACAAAGTCGTATGAAGTTCTTTTTAAAAAGTACAAGGCGGGGCTTCCTACAGAAATAGTTATTAAGTTCAAAGATATTGAAGTTTCTTTTTACATAGCAAAAGTGAACTGGGGTTATATTATTCCAGCGCTTCTAAATGTAGAAACCTCTATGAAAGTCTATGAGTTTCGTCATTTAGAGTTTGAAAAAAT
This sequence comes from Chlamydiia bacterium, assembly GCA_030427725.1. GTDB lineage: Bacteria > Chlamydiota > Chlamydiia > Chlamydiales > JAUICV01. The sequence continues at coordinate 523,961 of JAUICV010000002.1, forward strand.
CATATATCATCCAGAAAAAAAATCGTTTGAGCTTTTCACGCAGGATAATCAAATCAAATTTGATGAAATAAAAGGTGTTGTAGAGCTTTCAAAGAGATGGCTTTTTCATAAAGATATAGGTTTTTTTGCTAGGCATTTACATCCGATATTTGATTCAAAGATAATAGAAAAAGAAGATGCTTTAATACTTTTAACGACCTATCACAAACTCTTAGATAAATACCTTCAAAGTGTAAAAATCCAGGATGAAACATTTCAGCTGAAGCATCAGTTGAAATTTGATGAAGGTGAGAACCTTCATATTAGTGGATATTTATTCGAGAAAGACGATTTACAAAGTGATCTATCGGAAATTTTTGGAAACTGGATTTATCTTCATGGAAAAGGTTTTTTCAGGTTGAACTTTTTAAACCCTTTAGATCTTTCGAAGGTTATTCCTAAAGAGAAAGTAAGCTCTTTCGTAACTCAAAATCGATTGTGGTTAAATACATTTGAGGGATTTCAATCTCACTTAACCAGTATTGAGGTTTATTATTCTTACGAAGTTGATGAGCTAGATCGGTTAAACTTTTGTTCGTCTAGTAACGCATTCGAAGGGGCTGAAGGTGTTATAGATTTTGGTGAATGGGTTTATATTGAAAATAGAGGATTTTATGCGAAATCTTCCTCTATGATGAAAAAGAAATTAATCGAATCAAAAAGTATTCCAAGGGATAGGGTTTCAGATTTTATTGAAGCTAATGAAGAAGATTTGGAATATATTAGAGGATTTTTTAGCAATCATGTTCATGTTCAAGATTGTGGTATGAGCGTTCGATTAAACAGCGATGATCATATTGAAATTGAGCCAACATTTTGTTTTTCTAAAGGCTATGATTCATCTCGAGTGAGATTTTTTGGGAGGTATAGTTATGTTAGCAATGAAGGTTTTGCTAAGCTTCCCCATCACAAAAAAATTCCTGCAAAATATGCTAAGAAAAAAATTCTGAAAAAAGACGAAGAATATCATTTTTTGACAGAAGAGCTCGCTGAAATAAAGCCAATTTTGCTCCATATGGATCAAGAGCTTAAAAGACCAAGACATCTTTTTTTAAAGCTAAACAACTTAAGCATTGAAAATCAAAATAACCAGAAAAAATGGTTTTTTTCAATGTCGTACAAAAGTGAGTTTGGGCAAGTGTCTGTAAAGACAATTTATGATGCTATCAAAGAAAAAAAATCGCCCATTTTAAAAACGAAGGCAGGTCTTTTCTTTTTAGATGACCAAAGGCTTTCTTGGATAAGGGATCTAAGTCAAAGTCGTTTCCAAGATAACGGAGCTTTAGATCTAAGCGTTTTTGAATGGATCAAAGTTTCAGCATATGAGAATATTGAGCCCCCGTCTGACAAGACAGAGGACGGGAAAAAAAGTCTTCTAATTTTAAAAAGTCTTCAGAATTTTGAAACAGAAAACACCTTAAATCTAAAGGGGTTTGTAAGTAAGTTAAGGCCTTATCAGGAGATAGGGGTTAAGTGGCTTTGGTTTTTATACTCACATAGCTTATCAGGCATTTTGTGTGATGAGATGGGGCTAGGTAAAACTCACCAGGCAATGGCACTTTTGGCCTCGTCAATCAATCAGAAAGGGAAAACTTGCCAAAAATATTTGATTGTGTGCCCAACTTCCGTTATCTATCACTGGGAGCAGCTTTTAGAAAAATTTTTACCGAAAGCAAAGGTCTTAGTATTCTACGGAGTTCAAAGATCCCTAAAAGGTTTTTGTGAGAAGTCTGATATCTTGCTTACATCTTATGGAACCTTACGCTCCGAGATTAAATGTTTGAAAGGGATCGATTTTAAATTAGCGATCTTTGATGAACTGCAAATTGCTAAAAACGCAGCTTCACAAACGCATAAGGCCCTTAAAAGTATCAAAGCTTATATGAAACTTGGACTCTCAGGAACTCCAATAGAAAATAGGCTTTTAGAGCTCCACTCATTGTTCGATGTGATTTTACCAAATTATCTTCCGAGTGAAGCTGTGTATAAGGAGCAGTTTGTGGCTCCCATTGAAAAAAACCAAGATCGAGAGTGTGTCCAGGTCCTCAAAGGATTGATTGATCCGTTTATTTTGCGTCGTAAAAAAGAAGACGTTTTAAATGATCTTCCGGAAAAGACAGAAGAGATTTCATATGTTGTTATGACGAAACAACAATCTACGTTTTATAAAGAGGCTTTTAAAAAGCATAAAAAGGATATATTCAGCTCGATTTCGGATAACTCGAAGCCTGTTCCGTATATGCATATCTTTTCTTTGTTTAATAAACTTAAACAGATCTGTGATCACCCAGCTCTTTTTAAAAAAGATCCAGAAAACTTTGAAAAATACACTTCAGGCAAGTGGGAGCTTTTTACTGAACTTTTAGCAGAAGCTCGTGATAGTGGAAGAAAAGTTGTTGTGTTTTCTCAGTATTTAACCATGTTAGATATCATTGAAAACCATCTGAAGAAGTTACAGATTGGGTATGCACAAATTCGTGGCTCTACAAGGGATAGAAAAGAGCAGATTATTAAATTCAGAGAGGATCCAACTTGCGAGGTTTTTTTAGGATCTTTACAAGCATCAGGGGTTGGTATCGATCTTGTCTCGGCATCAGTTGTGATCCATTATGATAGATGGTGGAACCCGGCTAAAGAAAATCAAGCAACCGATAGGGTTCACAGAATAGGCCAAATTAGAGGGGTTCAGGTCTTTAAACTTGTGACTAAAAATACCATCGAAGAGCATATCCATAGGCTTATCAATAAAAAACTTGGACTTCTAAAAAACATTATTGGTTATGATGATCAAGATCAAATCAAGCAGCTAGGCAGAGATGATTTAGTGTTACTGCTCAAACAATTAAATAAAGATTTAACGCTATAGTTAAAGACATTATTTAAAGGACAGTTTTTTGACAAGCTGTGCTACAATTCCTCCTTTTAAAGAACTTAGTTTTGAAAAATGATCGTTAATAACGCTAAATGTTTTGGTTGTAACCAATCTCTTGTTAAAGAAGGGAATAATCAGACTCTTCTCATGATTGAAAAATGTAGCCATTTTTTTCATGAGAAATGTCTACATGAAAAGATTTTAAATTCTTTAGATCAGGTAGACACTAGAGGTGGGCAATCAAAAGCTCATACAGGGCGGTGTTTTGCTTCGGACTGTGAGCATCAATTTACTTATCATCTAAAAAGGATTTCCACAAGCCAAGGAAGGTCTTATGAGGTGATAAATCTTGGAGATGTTTCAAAGGCTAATAGCGGGATGATTCAAAAGCTTTTTCAAAATAGAAGGGCCTCTGGGGTGTCTGCTACAACCCAAACTGAGAAAAGTGATCTTCTTGATCAAGAAGTGTCAAAAAAAAGCCTAAAAAAAGCGTTGATGATTGTAGCTTGCGTTGTTACAGCAACACTTGCAGCAATTCTTTTTCATAGCATTTTAGCTGTTGGAGCGGCTATTGCTGGGACTGTAGCGCTTGGAGTCATTATAAATAAAGCTATAGAAGTTATGCCTAAGCTACTTCATGGCTTAAATGAAAGATTAAACACGTCAGCAAGGTTGGGGACAGTTTAAGGATTTTTTGATCTTTTCAATATTATCTTTTACTGACTTTCTATATACTTCTGGCCAAGAAAACCATTAGAAAACAGATTATGTCTAACTTATATAAAGTAGCTTTAGTAGGTCGTCCAAATGTTGGAAAGTCGGCCTTATTTAACAGACTCGTTAAAAAAAGAGTGTCGATTGTAGATGCAGCTGAAGGTGTCACAAGAGATCGAATTTATGGTTCATCAGAGCTTTTCGGAAAGCCTTTTGAGTTAATCGATACAGGGGGAATTGCTAGTCCAAATGCCGATGCGTTTCAAAAGCAGATTCTTTTTCAAACAGAGGTCGCTATCGAAGAAGCTGATAGTCTTGTTATGGTAGTCGATGCCACAATCGGCATTACAGACTTAGATCAAATGGTAGCTAGAAAGCTTCTTAAGGTAAATAAACCTATTGTTTTAGCGGTAAATAAAGTTGATGATGAATCGAAAAATTTAGACGTTTATAACTTCTACAGTTTAGGTATTGAAGATGTTGTTGGAGTCTCTGCAAAGCATGGGTATCAAGTAGCGGAGCTGTTAGAAAAAGCTTTAAAGCATGCCCCAAATACTGAAGAGATTTACTCTAAACCGCAGGCTGATCACTTAAGGCTTGCTTTAGTTGGACGTCCAAATGTTGGAAAGTCTACGCTATTAAACAAGCTGTTAAAAGAAGAACGATCAGCTGTTAGTGATATAGCAGGAACGACAAGAGATAGTATTGACGCTACTCTATACCACGATGGACAAAAAATCACCCTTATCGATACAGCTGGAATACGTAAGAAGAATAAAGAGAAAGAAGCTGTTGAAAAATTTGCAGCTATTAGAACAGAAGACTCGATAGAAAGAGCTGATGTTTGTCTTTTGATGATTGATTCAAGAGAAGGACTTACATCCTTTGAAAAGAGAATTATTTCTAAAGTCCAAGAGCTCGGCAAAGGGCTTTTGATTATTTCAAATAAATGGGACCTTGTTAGTGGATTCCGAATGGAGCACTGCTCTAAAGGTATATACGATGACAATATGTTCGTAAAATATTGTCCACTTCTTTTCATCTCTGCTAAAGATGGCAGAAACGTAGACAGCATATTACAAGAAGCTCTAGAAGTTTTTAACAATTTGAATAGAAAAGTGTCTACCTCAGAGCTTAATCGCTTTATGGAAAGAGCTCTGCAATTCAACCATCCTCCAATGATTCGAGGAAAGCGTTTAAGGGTTTATTATATGACACAAGTTGGAACAAATCCTATAGAGTTTTCTGTATTCATTAACTATCAGAATCTGCTTGCTCCGGCTTACTTTAGATATCTAAAAAACACATTTCGTGAGAGTTTTGCTTTTAAAGGGTGTCCGGTCAAATTCCACTTAAGAGATAGAAAGAAACAAGCTAATAGAAACGAGACTTTTCATATTAAATCTCGTTAAGCTACATTGATCTTTTTTGCAATTGAGATAAAGCGGAAGTGTGTCTAAGAGAGTTATGCCAATTATTGATCTGCATTGCGACTTACTCGGTTGCATAGCTTATAGTGAAGGTAAGTATAATTTTTGTAGCCCTGAGCTAAATTGTTCTATTCCTCAGTTAAAAACTGGGAATGTGAAACTTCAGGTGCTGGCTATAGCTGCTATCACTTCTGCAGGTTGTAAAGATCTAGGGCTATATCAAGTTGATTTGTACAAGAAGTTATTAAAAGATTTTCCAGATGAAGTGGGACCTTTTAAGTCGTTTTCTTTAGGGTCTAAAAAAATACATTTTCTATTTGGCATTGAAAATGCCTCAACCTTTTGTGAGGAAGATGAATCTATAGATTGTTTTTTTGAAAGATTCGAACAAGCGTCTTTGCTTGAGAAAGTGCTCTACGTTAGTCTGACCTGGAATCAAGAGAATCGGTTTGGAGGAGGTAATTTAACCTCTACGGGGCTAAAAAGGGATGGGGAGCTTGTCTTAGAGTTTTTAGATGGAAAAAATACGGCTATTGATTTAAGCCATACCTCTGATGCTTTAGCTTATGACATACTAGCTTATGTCTCAAAAAAAGGACTTAACGTCCCAATTATTGCAAGTCACTCCAATTATAGAGCAGTTCATTCTTGTAACCGCAATCTTTTAGATGAAATAGCTAAAGAGATTATCAATCAAAAAGGCCTTATTGGTCTTAACTTTGTTCATAGGTTCGTTGGAAAGGATCCTCTATCTTTTCGAGATCATATTCAGCATGTAGTTGAGATGGGAGGAGAGAATTCTATTTGTTTTGGAGCTGATTTTTATGGAGGACTTTCTCTAGATAATAGTCTTTGCCCAGGGAAAACTCCTCAGACATTTTTTGAGAATTTTGATGATTCTAGCTGTTACCAAAGACTTCTAGAACAGCTTAATTTAAATGAAAATCTATCTGAAAAACTAGCTTATCAAAATGTGATGAGTTTTCTAAAAAACTCAGGTTTTAGCTCTTAATCGTAAAAATAAAAAGCAGCACAGCTAGGCTAGCTAGATGTGCTGCTGATCAATGAAAAAGTGTTCTCGTTATTATTTTCCAGTTAGCTGTTTTAAAGCTATATTAGAAATAGTTGAACTCGAATTAGTAAGAATACCTACGTTTCTTTCAGAAAGAGACTTGGCTTGCTTAATTTGCTCTTGCATATGCTCTTGGATAGCTTTCCCAAACTTAGCTGTATTTTCAGTTTGTTTAGCTAGCATATTTGAAACAGCAGTTATAGCTCCTGCGGCAGCAGAGGCAGCCATTGCATTAGAAAGAATTTTCATAAAATTATCCTTATTATAATGTTTATTATAAAACGTATAATTTCATTATATCATAGAGTTAAATATATAATCACTATTTATAAAAAACTTATTTTAAAAAAACCAGCCAACTTGTTGCAACTAACTGAATATAAGCCAGTTGTGTATTTCCCTGTTTTTAAATTTATTAATTTGTCTTTTTAATATTATATAAAGTAGTAAAAAATACTTTAATATGGTAAAATATTATTTTAATATATTAAAAATTAGAGAGAAAATGGCTATACAAATTGCAAATTTATATGTTTATGCTAAAGACCTATATGATCAAGCTGTAGAAGGCTTTCCTGACCTAAGAGATTCTCTATGGGAGTTATTTAGAGAAAACGTCTTACAGACGGATCAGATGGAATACAAGCCCTTATTGGGGGTTTTTGTAGACGGAAAAGAATTAGAGGATAGAAGACCTAATGATGAATGGGTACGGCTTGTAGAGCAACTTAAATTTATATATAAAAAGACTCATGATCCAGAGATTCAAAGCCAAATCAGGTTTGATGTCGTGAATTTTCTATCAAAAGCTGCATATCTAGGTTATAACTTAGGTGTTTATTATGGTTCTGACGATTTAGATAGAGACTCATATTATAGAGATCTGTATGAAAAATTAGTTCAGGTTGGAAGTTTAAACTTTATCGGCAATTATCATAGGACCTCGAAGCAGTTTGTTCCTGTAAATTCTCTAGCAAATTATCAAAAGCAAATTGGATTTTCTCCATTAGAAGGGGATAGGATTTTTGTTGAATCGGATAAAATTGATTATTTTTTTCCTTTAAGATTTACACCCTTAAGAAGGGATCTAAGTGAAGAACGTTTAATAGAAATAGTGGTAGATAATTTAAAAATATCTGACCGAAGACAGATGCCATTTCTCATGGAAAAACCTTTTTTAATAAATGTAACAAAAGAGTTTACCTCAGTTTTATGTTCAGATTTAGCAGAAGATAAACCAAAAGCCGTTGAAGAGAGACGAAAAGAAGTAGAAGAACATTTATCAACAATTATTGGAAAGGTTTGTCAAAAATTAAAACTACAATTACATCTCTCAGATGAAGAAGTTGAGTATTTAGAGAGCCATATCCGATTAAATATGACTATGTATTTTCAAATAGATTTGGAAGATGGAATAAAAGCTTTAGAATTCATACCTTTGAAGCGGAAAAATGTGTCCAGTCAAGCTGATAGTCAATTTGATGATTTAGCAGGAAAAAGAAGTTTACATTTTCAAGAGTGGGTTGATGCTACAGCTGTTAGGATAGGGGCTGTTTCGTTAAGAAAAAGTCGAGCTGATAATTATTCAATTAAGGAGCTAACATATAATTCTGAGTCGAGTGATATAATTCAAGCATCTGACCGGCTTGACATTGGTTTAAATATTGAATCTCCTAGAGATATCTTAAGACTTAGTTCTATAAATAATATGCGCCACATTGCAGAAACTGATTCAGGGGAACCTTTTGCTCGGGAATTTTTTTGTACCGTAACGTATCAATTGATTAAACAGTTGTGTGAATCGATTTCAGATGAGATGTGGGCTGATAAAATTAAAGATTCAGAATTCAAAGACTATCTGAATTTAATAGTAGCAAATGTCGACAGGGATCTATCAAAAGCTCTTTTGAATATTGAAGATTTTAGGATTTTTATAGAAAGTATGGATCGTGTTCATGCAAAGCTTGCGTCTCTTCTAAATGTGTTCAAGCCATTTGATTTGGATGTCTTTACCAAAACATTTACATTAGAACTAGAAGATAGATTATTGCCAGAGGGGCTACACGTCCAATCTGCAGGCATTACTCGCTCTGCAATGAATACATTTTCTGGAATCTTAGTTGAGATTCAGAAAAAAAATCCTAGCCCTGTGCTGGCTATAGTTCCTCATTCTTATTATGAAAACAACTATTTGATTCCATCGTCTTCAAGCCTTGAGGTGGTTTTACAGAATCCAGAGGTCGAAAAAGTAGATCTTTTTGTGACAGAATTTTATCATAATATCGATATAGACAAAGATCATACTAGATATCAGAGAGAAAATGTTGTTGAAGATATCAAAAGAATTTTTAGAGAAAAACCGAAAACCGACAGTTTAACGGTTGCCATAGATGGAACAATAGATTATCTCTACTCTGAAGACATCAAAGATTTATTTGCTTCATTAAAGGATGAAATTCAAGCGGGGAAATTAAACATCATTGTTTATCGAAGTGGTCAGAAATTTGATATGTTCGGGATGGATAATTACTACGGCGGTAATTACTATCTTGTTAACAATGGAGATCAAAAATGGGACAGGTTTAATAGTTTTCTCTCTGAAGAGCAGTTTCAGACAGATGATCTTTCAAAGCAGTTTTTCGCTTGGAATTTTGCGGCTGGGTCAGAGTTAGTCGATGGGTATAAACGTTTAATTTTTGACATGACACAATCGATTTTAAGTTTTGTTCCAGAAACTCTTAAACCAGAAGGAAATCCATACGTTTCTGTTGCTCAGTTTGATCCTGATGTTTTGACATCGTTTATAGATATTAAAGTAAGCCCAGAGCTGCCATCACACGTACAAACTGACTTAACTTCTTGGATTTATTCGCGATTCGTAGAATTGTTTTTAGATCAACATCGAGGAGTGTATGGTAGAAGAGGGAGCTTTGGCTTTACTCAAGCAAATATAACCCCGATTGAGCCAAAAATACGAATAACTCCAGGGATAGATGCAGGTGAACGCCCGCTTTATCTTCAGTTTTTCAAGGAACTAGAAGCTAAGGTAAAAGAGCTCGCTTTAGAAGCCTAAAGTTTTGAATAGTTTCGTTAAAATGCGTTCGCTTGGCGGGAGGGGATCTATTATTTTCTCTTCAGAAAATGATTCTGACTTATCAAGATGAAAACCCTTCATTTCTTCGAAAATGGACAGTGCGATAGCTGTAGGATTAGACCTGTTGGTTTTAGAGTCTCTTAAAGAGTGGTTAAGGCCTGTTGCTGTTATAAATCTGCTTTTAAAGTTCTTACATCTGCTGAAACAGGACTCTAGTTGCCATGTGGGAAAATATTCATCTTCACTTCCGTGATAAAATAACGTTGGTATTTTCAAACTCTCTAGAGGTAGGAGTCCTTCTGTTTGAGTAGACAGGAGAGTTATCCCTTTCAATTTATCTTTTGCATAGGGAGCAACTTTGTTAGCTAATTGAACTGCAACTCCACCACCCATAGAATATCCCAACAAATAAATGTTGTCATAGCTATTCATTCTTTGTTTAAACCGACTTTCGGCATGTTCTAGAGTTTTGAAAAAATCGTCCTGAATTCCCTTAATTTGTTCCATATCTATTGATACTTCTTTAAAAAGTGGGATTAGTCTGTCAAAAATTCCTTGAGGACCTGCTTGGTCACCTGAACTACCTGGAAGAGTTATAACTAAACTGCTCATAAAAAATAAAATGGTTGATTTTGAATTCTGGGATTGTAATCAACTATTAACAATAAATCAATATAATACATTTATTTAATTTATTTATATTAACAATTAAAAAACTAATTGTTAGTGGTTTTATGTGTGTATTTCAATTTAATTTTGTAAGTTTATAATTAAAACATGTGTTATTTGCTTATAGTTGTTGATGTTTAGGTGTTGTTTTGTTTATAATCTGTAAATTAAAAATTTTGGAGGTAAAATGAGCGCAATTCAACAAGATGTATTTAGGATACAACGAGAGTTATTAAAAGAGTCTTATATTCAAATGATAGGTAAAGATTACCTAGAATCAGGGAAATTAACCCAAGTAAAAGCGGAAGCTTTATATTCAGCACTTTTTGAAGAAACAATGGAAAAAATAATCACATATTTAAAAGAGCATGAATCAAATCTTCCCTTCTCTCAAACGGCAGAGAAGTATAGTAAAAATTTTTCTTATTCATTAGGGCAATCGATCAATAGCAAGATTCATGAGATATATAAAGTCACTGTTCTTCCCTAGGTTAAGGCTATTTGTTACTCTCAGCAATAACTTTTCCATGGTATAAGATGAGGCCATGGTTGATATCAGCCTCAAAAATTGGTACGTCGTGATGGAGGTGGTCCTGTTCCAGCCCTTCTAGAACTAAGCTTTGAGCTTTTGGAGTCAGGGTATAATTGTCTTCTTCTAACTTATTTAAGACTGATGATGCCGCGATTGAAAAAGTCTCCGGTTCTGATGGGTCTAAAAACAAAAGTAGGCCATTTAAAGTAGATGTAGAAAGTATGGTGCATCGACTTCTTTCGCTCTGTAAATTTTTTTTAACATCTTCTACTTGTCTTGAAAGGGTTTCAGAAACTTTGCAAGTTTCACGTATTTGATCAATGTCGATTCCAAGGGTTTCAAAGGCTATTTTAGGGATCCCGAATTCTAAATCATCTATGATGCCCTCTGGCAAATGTTTTGAGAGCTCTTCTTGCAGCTCTTTAGAGAGATGAAGTGTATTAAAACCTTTGTATTGTTCAACCAACCCATGGGATGCATCAAAAACATGTAAAGGTCCCACGCCTTCGCTAAGTAAAAGAGTGGCTTGTTCTGGAAATCTAAAAAATACTTCTGCATCTATAATATGAGGCTCTGAATTCTTGGTAATTATGTTTAAATAATGTAAATCTGCTATATCTAACATGTCGCAAAGACGATCTAGCAGTACTATTTTTTCAGCATATTGTTTTAACTGTTCAGCTGTGGAAATTGTGTTACTAGATTCGTCATGTTCAAGATATTCTGCATATCCGTAACTTTGATTGTTTAAAGCTGTGTCTTGTTTGCAAATAATCCCATAAGTTCCAAATCCAACTTCTTTGAGAAGCCCTTCTCTAGAATCAACCAATAGTTTTTCAGGATGCATACTACGAGGTTTATAAACCACCTTTTTCCCACTTTCGAAGGTGATCAGAAAAGGGACTTTTCCGCGATTGTGAGATTCGTCTCCCAGTGGGGTAAATTGATCAATCTCATCACTTGAATCAATTCCTAGTTCGTTTAAATCACCAGAGATTAGATCGTTAGAAACGCGTCTTTGTATAATCTGTAAATTGTCCTGCCAGTCGTTTAAAACATTTGAGAGGATCAACTTTTTTTGAGACCTCTGACTCGAAGCATTGAGGATTTGATAAATTCGTTTTTTTAAAAATTGTTTTGAAGCTTTTTTTGTTTTTTCAGATATTTCAGGTATTGTGAGAAATGTTTCATCTAAAAAACTATTGATCGCTTGATATAGTTGAAGATCATTAAGGCCTTTTGAGTGATCTGTTTTGCTTAAAAGTGTGTCAATTGGTGGATATAGTGTGTAATAAATGTAGGTTGCGGTTTGAGAAGGGAGCGAGGCAAGTGAAGTTGTAGCATTAACAACTTTTGAAGAAGCTGAGCTTATAAATGAAAATACAGAGTTCGAGATAGCAGAAATTGTATCAGAAGCTCCCTCGATAAAGGAAGCTTCTCTAGGCTCTGTAGAGCTTAAAATAGTCGTTTCATTTACTGTTGGGATGCTCATATCTAGGCCTTTAGCTTAGTTAAAGGTTCGAAAAGGCCTTCAGTAAATCGAGCTTTGAGCTGAGGTAAAAGAACTTTATTATAATTTAAAGTCACTGCGATGAACTGATCAACTTCTGATTGTAAGCGGGTTATCACACTCTCTTTTAATTCAGAGGCTGCTAGACGTCTAGCTTCACGTTGAATTTGTTGGATCTCTAGTTTGTTAAGGTCTGGATCATGAAATTCAAAGTCTGGAGCTTTTAAGCTTCTGATCACGGACATAGTATGCAAATGATCTATCATAGCTTTAGCTGCTTTGTGCTTTATATGGGTTGGAGGGTATGACAATTGTTTGTTATAGAGGAAGTTGGCATCATCAGAATTAATAGCTTCTTCTAAAATTTCAAAAGCTTCATGCTCAAGATGTCCTTCAAGCGGCGCTTTTTCTGAGTCATATTGCCGTGTTTTTTCTTTTAAAAATTGTTCGAGTTTTTGCTGAAAAGCTTCTGGCTTTTTCGTAAAAGATTTGTTTAATAATAAATTTTGAATGAGTTTTTGTTTGGAAGCGTCATCGATTAATGAACCTGCCTTTTTAAGGAAAAGCGTTATGACTTTCTTGGTGTTAATTGGATCATTTATACACGAATTAAATAGGATTTCTAAAAAACTCGGCTCAATAGTGGTTCCAATTTTTTCTGAAATTTCAAGAGTTAATTCAGAGAAAGCCTTTATATTATCACCGTATTGTTCTACAGAGCTTTGCTTGAGCTTCAAAAGAAAAATAAGAGTCATTGCAAAGATCCTTTTATGATCTCTTGTCACAGGTTGAGAGTAAGCTGATATAACCACATCATGAACAACTCTTAATTTTTTAAGAAATGCAGTAGGGTTGTCTAAAAATTCGGCGTTTTTAGCTAAATAGTCTAAAAGAGCATCAGAGGTTTCTTTAGTATAAGCAAAACTAGATGGAAGCGAATCAAGGTATAACTTTTTAGCAAAGTGCTCAAAAGGGCGTTCAGGCAAAGATATATCATCTGCCCCTGGAGCGTTTTTGATAGCTTCTAGGATGTGGTATGCTTGTTGCTCGGGAAGTAAAGTATTAAAATCATTTTGCAGTGTAGAAATAGAAGCTCTTCCATGTAATGAAGCCCTATCAGCAGACGATGAGCTACTTTCTTTAAGAATTTCTCTGGCTGCTAGAGAAGCTGGAGAGGAGGGTCTAGAGCTGTCGCTATCAGAATCAAGTGAAACCTCTACAAACTCATCTTCAACGGGAATACCATTAATAATACTCATAATTTTACCTTAATTATGTTTCTAGTTAAAAATATTATAACATAGTAATTATTTTAATTAAACAAATTAATTGACACTTGCGATTGTATTAACTAACTGTATATGAGTAGGTTATGGTTGCATTGCTTGGAGAGTTAAAGACGTAAACGACTAACGCTTATGTGGTTATAGTTGTTCTATTTTTTTAAGTCGGTTTTTGATAGTTAATCTAAATTGTTACTTGAATGCTTTATTTAGTGAACATGGACTAAACTTTAGTAGGATCTGTAAGTAGGGTCCCACTTGTATACGACGCCATTGATTTCTTTTTTTCGATAAACCCAAGGGTCATTATTCTCCCTTAGAAGTCTGTCACAGCCCATAATATACCCCTTTAAAAAGCCATGGCGCCTCATAGCTAAGACCATGTACCTAGAAGAGGTCGGCCTAAAGTGTGATCTAGGGCCATCTACCGGAGAGATGACATTTGCGTGAAATTTCACTAAAAGCTCCATGCCTTTAACGAGTGGACTTTTAGAAGTGGGGACATCATAGGTTGATAGCTTTTTATCTCTAATAGGTTTTAGATGTCTATCTTTTCCCCAGGGTTCCATGTACCCGGGTCGTATAGCAAATCCAAAAGAAGAGAACAACAGAAGAGAAAAAATAAAAAGAGTTCTAAAAGCCATAATTTAAGAAAAATACTGGGAAAAGTTGTCTTTGGTTTAGGCTATTAAAAGCTTTTGCTTCGTAAAGCCTTTCATTATACAGTTTGGCAGCTTCTCCAGCGCCGTAAATACCACCGAAATACCAACCAGCTTCAATACTTGTCGTGATAACTCCAGCTGCAGTATGTCCGTTATTAAAAAAATGATAGGCAGCTGCAATAAATAATGAGTTTAAAAGTAAGGAAGTGATAGCAGATTGTTTCTGGCCAACGTAGAAAAAACCAGCTCCCGGAAGAGCTGCATTTAAAGCTTGGGCTCTTGAGATTGATTTTTTCCCTGCATAATAATCTTTAAGAAGAGTGTTAATCTCGTGCTTTGTTTCTAAATCGTAGGGGAGTTTGTTGACTTCATTGATGTCTCCTCGGGTTATCGCTGTTGAAAGCTCTAGCTTTCTCGCAGTATCGGGATACGTGTTTTTAATGATTTGTAAGACTCGTAGGGCTTTTTTCTCATCATCTGTATGTGAGTAAGATTCATATAAGATAACAAGTAGGTCATGGTAGGTTGGGAATTTTTGATCAATAATACCTAAAGAAGAATCATCAAAAGCATCAATTGCATCATCGTATCTACCACCTAAGTAATACGAAAGAATAATGAAATATTCTAGTTCTTGTTTTCTAAAGGTGAGGTTTTTCGGAATAAAAATCTCGGCGCGTTTAAAAGCTGTTACAGCTCGATAAAGATCGAGTTTTTCTGCAAAGGCCGCTCCTATCATATATTCTTTGCCCCATTCAGATTGTCTCTCTTTAGAGTCTAAAGGAGGAAACGCTGATTTTAGCGATCGAATATACTTGTCTTGGATAGCGTAGTTAATTTGAGGCTCTAATTTATCCGGGACTCTGTAGCAAGATGTCAAAGCGAAAAGAGATAAAACAAGAAGGCTAAGCCTACTCATCATTTGGCGATTTACCAAATTCAAGGGCCTCATCAAAGTCTTCAGCAACACTTTCTTTGCGTCCAATATCTTCAACATCTTCTGTGATCTCTTTGTATAGCTTAAAGTCTTGTATTATCTGTGGTTTAACAAATATTATCACGCTTCTTTTTTGAATTTGAGTTTCAGTGTATTGAAACGCCGCTCCAATAATAGGCAAGCCACCTAAACATGGAATCGAAGATCTTTGTTTTGACTTAGTGTTTCTTACTATACCACTGAGCACTAAAAAATGTTGATCAGGAACTGTTGCCTGAGTTTGCATCGATGTTTTAGAGGTGGAAATACCATTAACACTCGGCGTAGAGATATTTCCTCCGCCTGGATCACCATTAATGATCCCAGTGTTTGGATCACTTGTTAGCTGTTCACTGATTTCTTGATCGATATTTAGAGAAACAAGTCCGTCATCACCAATACGTGGTGTAATGTTTAAAGAAACTCCAATGTCTTTATATTCCAAGTTGGAAGTAAAGACTGTTGCGTTGTTTCCAGCATTTTGAACAGTTGATCCTGTGAAAGGGATGTTATCTCCAGAAAACAGCGATGTTGGTTTGTTGTTTTGTGTGATAACTTTTTGGCTTAAGACAATTGTGGACGATCCATCTTGTCTGAGCGCGTCTAATAGAGATCCTAGGGCTGTATAAGAGGTTCCTTTATGGTAGATTAAATCTCCAATAACCCCAAGGTTAAACCCTTGAGTAAAGCTTCCTCCTGTTGGAGTATTTGTCGCAGAGATTTTTTCTAAAGATTTAGTGAAATCGACCTGTGGATCAGCGCTTGATCCATCGCTATTTTCTCCAAATTTTGGAAAAGCACCAGTGCTATAACCTAGTTTATTACGGAATTTTCCTTGTGTTCCCCATCTAAGACCAAAGTTTAAGGCATTAGAAAGATCTGTTTCAATGACCAGTATCTCAATAAAAATTTGCTCTAAAGGAGTGTCAATATTCTTAATTAGATTTTTAAGTTTGGCCAGAGACTGGGGTGTTCCAGTGCCAATCAGTGAGTTTGTTACTTGAACCCATTGAACAGATTCAATAGCATCCAATAAACTTTGATTTTTCTCACTAGATTTAATTTTCCCAAGATCAATAGCTATCTTCTTTAAAGCATCTTCTATCTCAGAACCTTGATGATACTTCAGCTTATAAATTAAAAAGCTTAGGTCATCAATGGTTTCAATCGATGGTTCTTGCGTTCCAGCTTTTCCTGGGATGTCAAATCGTTTTAACAGCTCTTCTACTTTAGCTGTAGAGTCTGCAGATCCGGTAATGATGATTGTAGAGGTAGAATTAATTGCTTTAAGAGAGTTGATTGTATCGAACAGCTCAGGTTCTTCAACACCAGATTGAAGAAGGTGCTGTTCAAATTCTTTTAATATTTGAATCAGCTGAGCTGGAGGGACATGTTTTGGTTGATAAACTAAATAGCCTTCAGGTTTTCTATCTCCGCGGCCTGGAGCCATTGCTTGAGTGTCAAATTTTGTTACAAGTTCTTGGATTTTTTGAAGTGTTGCGGTAGGTCCAGTGAAGATAATAGAGTTGGACTCTGGAATATATCTTGCAGAGTTGATCGCTGAAATTAAAGAGCTGTCATCAGTTTTATTATGGTGTAGGTCAGTAGCAACATGTTTTAGGTTTAAAAGAAGTTGACTGCCAGAGACATATTTTAGCTTATAAACAAAAAATGTTTTCTTTCCAAAGCCTTGGATTCCAGATCCCAAACCTCCTTGACTCTCTATAGTTGCGATAAGCTCTTTAATAGAATCAATTGCTTTTGGTGTTCCAGAAAAAACTAGTGAATTATTGGACTGGACATATTTTGCAGAACGAATTGTGTCTAAAAGGTCCTCATCAGCGAGACCTGAGTTTTCTAAAGCTTCTGCTGTTTTTTCTAGCTCTTCTTGAACCACTGAAGCTGAGGCGGCTTCAGGTCTGTAAATGTAGTAACTTGAAGACTTTTCTTTTTGTGACGGTTGATCAAAACGCTCGACCAGCTTTTGTACTTTTTTAATATCTTGACTTGATCCAGAGATATAGAGTGAGTTTGTGCTTTTAATCCACTCTATATTACGAATGGTCTTAATAAGACTAGCACTTCCAACGACATTAGAAGCTTTGAGTTGTTTAGCCAAACGTTCTAGGTCTTTAATGATCTGAGAACCAGAGGTGTTTTTTAACTCGTAGATAAAATAGTCACGAGTGTTCACACCAAAAGTCTTTTCTTGATCAGGAGTATCGATCGTTTCTATGAAATTTCTAATATTATTTAGAGCTGTTCCAGGACCTTGGAAAACTAAAGCATTTGTATCCTCAGCAATTTGCATGCTTTCCAAGACAGCTTTTTCGGAATCTCCCGTTGGCAAATTTTCCGCTAGATTAAATAGCATCACTCTGATGTCTTCAGCAGGTACGTGCTTAGCTCTATAAACTAGGGTTGAAATTTTGCTGTGATTTCCTTCTGAGTCGACCGTAACTAAGAGCTCTTTGACTCGAGCGAGGGTGGCGGCATCTCCAGTAAAGACCATTACGCCCGATGAAGGAACCCATTTCGCTGATGATAGAGTTTTTATCAGGGAAAGGTTAGCAAGACCAGAAGCTTGTAAATTTTTTGTGATGGATTCTATACCGTCTAAAAGATCTTCTGATGAAATATTTCTTGGGCTATAGGTTAAAAACTCGCTGGCATTTTCTGGTAAAACATCAAATGTGGGAAGGATTTCTTTCAGTTTATCCAAGGCTTCTTGGCTTCCAGAAAAAACTAAAGAATTTGTTTCTTGAATCCATTTCATGGAGTCAATAGCTTGAATCAATGGTTTATCTGGGAATGGAGCATCTTCTAAATTGTCAGCAAAAGTATTTAATGCTTCGGAGATTTGTTCTTGTTCAGCTCTTGTGAGCTTATAGATGTAGAACTTAGCATTTCGTGAGTTTTCAACTTCAGATGGCTGGTCGAGTTTTTTTACCAATGTTTCAATATCTTCGATACTTTGGCTATCACCAGTAAAGATCAGAGATTGACTTGATTTTTCGACCTTAAGATCTCGAATGGTTTTTAAAAGGCTTTGATCTGCAAGACCAGATTCTTCAAAGTTCGTTGCAATATTTTTTAATGTTTGAGCGATCTCTTCTGGTACTTTGTTTTCTGGTCTATATACGAAAAAAACTGAATTCTCAGAACCTGGAGTTGGCTTACCTTGAATGTCAAGTTGATCTAAAAGATTTTTGATTTTATCTAAATTTCCAGGCGATCCAGTAAAGGCTATTGTGTGAGAGTCTAGAGAATAATTAGCGTGGTCGATTGTTTCTATAAGCCCTTCGGGAGCGTAGCCTTGATCTACAAGCCCCTCAGCAACTTCTGCTAGAGCTCTGTGAAGTGTTGTTGGTGATTTTGAGCGAACTTGATAGATTAGAACGTTACCACCTGTAATAACTTTGGCATCTAGATCTTCTAATAATTTTGTGCTTTTTTCTACTAAAAAGGGAGTGGACACTATAAAGATGTTTTTAGTCTCATTTTGAGGGACCAAGATAAAAGGATTCCCTTCTGAAAGAGGCATCATTATTTGAGTAACAAGTGAAACAAGATGCTCAGGAGAGTTGTTTTTTACACTGTAAGATTCAACTTCTAAAGCAGCTTTTGGTGCATCTAGGCTCATCAAAATATCTGCAACTTTGTCAAGTTCTGAAGTTGTGTCGGTTATGACAAGGTGTCTTGTTTCTTCAGCAACTTCTATCAAAGCATTTTTAGACAACATTGGAGCTATAATTTTTTCGATAGAAGTTGGATTTGCATTTTTAATGCGGAAAAGTCTAGTTGCTAAAGCGGGTGGTTCATTTTCATTAAAGGGGATTTCATCTGAAACAACCGTTGCTATTTGCCTTACACCGTCAGCTTTGTGAATTACTAAGTTTACGCCATCATCTAAAATGTCAAAACCATGGATGCGTAACTCTTGAACAAGAGCTGCTAAGATATTAGTTAAATCAGTAGGCTCTTCTGATAAAATAGTTACGTTGAAGTTAAGTTCTGTCGGTTCAAAAATAAAGTTAATATCAGCAATTTTACTGATGAACTTCAGGTATTCTTGGATAGAGACATTGTTAAAATTGATTGTATATCCAGGCCGTTCTGTCTGTTTTGTTAATCTTTGGATTCGTTCCGAAGCAATAGGATTTTTAGCCAAATCGCTTGCAAAGACAGGTTGGCATGCCGAATATAAATAGACAAAGGTAACACTAAACTTAAGGAGTTTTTTTCTGGTCTTATGCATCTTTTACGGGTCGTTCTAAAAGGTTCTTTTCTAAATACAAGAATAAAAAAAAATATTAAACCTCTTTCCGCATCCTAAAAGATTTTCTTCAATTATTGCAATTTTAATCGTGATCTTTTCAAGCTCAACGCAGTAAAACAATTGATTTGACGACGTAGGGTCTCCTTTTTTTTAACAAGAAACAATCTGTGTGGGTGCTTTGGAAGGCTTTTACACAACAATCAATTTATTGATTGCATGTCTACACTCGAGCCTAGCTTGTAATTGGTATTTTGTTATTTTTTTTTAGTCATTTTCAAGTTGGGTTGTTTTGCTTTTTTCATGTGCAAGCCGTCGTCAGCTCTATCGTTATCCTTTGTACAGGACCGGTTCGAGTGTCTTTTGGCGCTAGAGCGAGCTGTTGTTGCAACATCTCCATCGTCAGAAAATACTTCTTCAATTTTAGGTTCCATCGAAGTGGGGGCTCTTACAGGCATTAGGAAGAGGAAATTCCTTCTCGGCAAAGGTGGTGTTGTTCCTTGAGCTAAAGAGGGCTGTGATGGGATAAGATGAGAGAACTTTTTGCATACTTTGTTCACGGTTGCTCTATCACTTACAGATAGATTGGCAAATATTTGTAACAAAAGATCTGTACTAAGGTCTGAAAGGCTGTATGGTTTTTGCTCTTCTTCTACAACATGTTGATCCTCATTTCTTTGGTATGGAGCTATCGATAGGGTATCTTTAGGAATACTCATAAAAAAATCCTTTAAACTTAAAAATATGGCGGAGTTATTCTAACAAAAAACCGATTAGTTTGTATGGTTTTTTATTAAAAGTACTGAGTTGTTTTGTATATTTATTTGACGATAAATCAATGTGACACATCGTTAACTAGGTTTAACAATAGAGAAGAAAATTAAGTTTTATACAGCAGTGATTGTTGAGTTGATGTATGGCCTCTCTATGGAGGCTATCCAATCTTCTCTAAGTTGATGATTAGATGAGAATGACTTGATTTATCTCCAGGCAAGTATGACAGGAGGCTGTTTAAGATGTTTTGAGCTTGTGCGTTGGTAGAAAGTTCTAAAATTTCGACAAAGGAATGTTGGATTTTTTGATCGAGCTCGTCGATAAAACTTTTTTTGTCAGCTTCTGCATTAAATGTATGCAACAGCAAAGCATCTCCAGCGCTCCAGGAGTCTTTAGTTTCTAATATCTCTAGATTCGGATCAGCTCCAAGAAGAGGAAGCGTAGATTTTAAAATATGAGGGGACGTGCTTTCGTGGGGGAGGTGCCATACAGAATGAAAGCCGAAGTTAATACATGAAAAAGATTCAGATTCTTCATGGATAGATACTAAAGCAAAGGCGAATCTAGGTTTTGTCCTATCATAATGGCACATTTCGTTGAGTTGAGAAGCGACAGTTGTTGGATCAAATGTAAGGTCTGAGGAGGTTTTGTGCTTGTAAATTAGTGTTTTAAAACATGCCCTAAGGGCAGAAAGTCTCATCAAAGATGTCGGAGTTGCATTGGGCGTTTTAGCTAAAATAAGGATCTCTGTTTTATCAGCTAATTTGTAAAAGTCGTAATAAAGATCTAGAGCATAAGGATGTTTTGTTTTAGCTAAGCCAACTTCTGTCTGTGTCCATTTGGGAAGTGATGGAGGAATTAGGTGATTGTAGGCAGACTCTAATGAAGAAACTACTTGGGCCACGTCGTCACTATCTTCTTCTAGATCATACAAGTTTTTTAAGTATTTTGAGATGTCTGCAATGAGATCTGTGGTATTTGCATATCTATTAGAAAGCTTTGTTGATAGACATTTCTCTACAATTGGTTTGATTCGTTTTGGGATGAGGTCAAGATCAACTTTTCCATAACTTAATTTCCCAACGAGAAGTTCATACATTATAATCCCAAGTGAAAAAATATCACTGCCATAAGATGCCTTAGCAGGATCTTTTTTCTGCTCCGGGCTCATGTAACTTGGAGTCCCGATGATCCCGCCTTGTAGCGTTTTGGCTTTTTCTTGGACAAGTCTTGCGATACCAAAATCTATAACTTTAACAGCTCCACTTTCTGTTATCAAAATATTCTCAGGTTTTAAGTCTCTGTGGATGATTCCATGAGTGTGAAGGTGCATGAGTGCATAAGCTACTTGTAAAAGGATCTCTAAAGATCTTTTTTGGGATAGGGAATTTTGGATGATAAATTGTTTTAGGGAAACTCCCTGGATGAATTCTAAAGCAATATATAGACCACGTTCCCACTTTCCCTGCCCATACAGTTTTATAATATTGGGATGATCAGACATCTGAAGAATTTCAGATTCTTTAAGAAATTGGTCTGTAATAGATTCTAAGGTTTTTGAATTAATCTTCTCAGAGAAAAAATCGGGAGAGAGCACTTTGACAACAAGAGGAGTTTTTGTTTCCGGATCAATTCCAAGATAAAGAAGAGCCATACTTCCTTTAGAAAGCAAGCTATCAATTTTATAAGGACCAACTTGATTGGGAAGTGGAGGTTCTGCTTTTTCGCTAACTGCGTGTGGCAGGGTCACCTGCGTGTAAAACTCTTTATCTTCCATATATTTTTTTTAAGAAACTTCAGTAATTTTAACACCGATAGTGTCACCTATTTGCACAAGCTGACCTTTAGCCACAGGCTTTCCAGAAACAGTCAGTTTAACGAAAGCTTCTTTATTCGGAGAAATTTCTAAAGTATTTCCAGGTTTTAACTTGAGCAAATGTTTTAAAGGCATTTTCAGCCTCGTTGCTTCGACAATAATATCTAAAGGGATGTCAGATGCTTTATTAAGCGTTTCAGATTCATCTTCATCATCTTCAAAATCTAAATCGTCTTCTCCAGATTCATCTTCTAGATCTTCATCGTCGTCTAATTCTTCATCATCGTCTAATTCTTCATCATCGTCTAATTCTTCATCCTCAAAATCGAAATCTTCATCTTCTTCGAAGTGATCATCATCAGAGTGTTTATCCATAATTGGGTTCCTCTTCATAAAGGGCATAGTCAACAATGGTAAGCTGACTATTTTTTTTGTGTGTAATGAGTAAATTGCGTCCTTCTAAACTTATTTGCATGCTACCAGACTCTTTTTCTGGATTAAATGTGCAATTATCTAAGATTAGCAAATCACCAACTTTTAATGAGGAAAGCTCATTAGATGTTAAAGAGACGTGACCGCACGTAACACTTAAAGAAACATCGGGGTTGATGTCTTTAACAGAATTTAAAGAAGCTGGTTTTGATTCAAAATGCGCTGAGATAACTTTTTGAAAAGTCGAAGGAAAAATTGCGCGCACTGTGATTGCTTTGCTCGGTAAACCTAATTTGACATCTACGCAGTAAGAATCTTCTGAGACAAGTGGTTCGCTTGTCATTTTAACACTTAAATCCTCAAAAGGTTTTAATTCGTTGAGCTCTGATAAAATTTTAAGAGTTAAAAATCTAAAGAAACCTTGGCGGTAGCTTGGATCATCGAACGTTTTTTTCTCTTCGGCAGTGTCTAAAAGAGGTGATGTTAAAGATTCGATATCATCATCTGCAACAACAAGAAAAAAAACAGGATTTAAGGGAGAGAGAGTACAACTAATGATTGTCGGATCTTCACCGAAACCTTTTAGAAAATCACCAAACTGCTTCCAGTCACTTTTTAAATGTGTGATTGTTAACTCATTTTTTTCTAATGTTTTTTGAACGCTTTTTTCTAAAGATTTCCATGGAAAAGTTGGGGTTTGCCCCCACATGGGGATCTGCCCTCGCTCTTTCAGAGCTTCCGTCAGCGTTTCTAAAAAAATGTCCGAACTTTGGGTCATGATCTTGTGTCCTCTTTTGATCAAAATAACCGGCGCTAAGGATTTAATCCATGATTTTTTCTATGGAATGATTGATTTTTTCTTCTTTGTTTTTTTTCAGAGCTTCGACAGATGTCGTTTGTTTTATTTTAGGGGGAGCAAAATAGAACTTACACTGAGGAAGAATATGCGTTAGTCTCTCGCTTAGAAATCCTATTTGGTTAGAAAAATTCAACTGCTGTTGAGGAGTAGTGAAAATGTCTAAATGAAAGCTATGCGGCGCTGTATCGTAATGACTAATTTCGACTGTTGTCCCATGAAGAGTTGATAACTGATTGTCAATTTCTAAAGTTGTTGTTGAAATGCCTTTTTTCATTTCATGAGATAGAGTGGTTGAAAGGCGATCTAAGAGCTCAAAGGTGTCAAGGGAGCAGTTAGACGTAGCATCTAATTTGGAAGTATCTAGTTTAACCTCATGGAGGATCAGATCTTTAGCTAAGATTTGTTCTTTACTAGCTAATAAGGCTGAATCACAGTTTTCAGGGGTGTTTTTGCAAAGATCGTCAATAGACGGAAGCTTTTTCTTTTTGAGTTTTTGTTTCAACTTATCGATGTAGAAGGGTTTTACTGTTTTTCCAGAGCGTTTTGTTTTATGTTCTGTTTTATGGGAGGTGTTTTGAGCTGGCGTTATACGATGTGAGGACATGGGAAAGGGGCTCTTGTTAGTTAATTTTTTTGGCCATGGTCTTTTTTTTGGGTGACCCTCCCTTTTTTTTCTAAAGCTCTGTGCTTTTCTAAAAGAGAAGGCCTCTTAATGTTAACGTCAAAGCTGTATTTACTAGAAGCAAAAGCTGATGCTAAATCTGAAATATTTTCATTAAAGAGCTCTACAGCCTTTGGGGAACCTTGCAATTCTAGGTTAAACGATTTGGTTCCGCTATGCTCTAATACAATTTTAGCACCATCAAAAACAGAGCCTTTCATAGCAACTGTTACAGTAGTTGTGGCAGAGTCTCTATGTTGCTCAACTGTTATCAGACCCACCATTTTTTCAAAAAGCTCAAAAACTTGTGGGTGAAGTTTTGATGTAGCAGGAGCATTGGATGGGGTAGGCGCTATGTTGGGTTGCGCGCTAATATCTGTTTGAACTTGGAGTTCTTCGCTAGCTTGTTCTTCTTTTTGATCATCTTTTTCATGATCTTTTTTTGCTTTTGTATCAGTTGTGACAGTTTTGCTAGAAATTCCAGCAACTTCTTTAGCATTTGGCGGTAGTTTCCCTTTTTCTTCATGGGGTTTCTTCTGATTTGAAGAAACAACTGCGCCTTCAGCTTTAGGAGCCATGGTTTGTTCTTTTTGATTGGTTTTAAGGCCTTTTGCTTGTTCTTCTACTTTTGGTTTCTTTTCTTGAGGTTTGGCATTGCCTTCTTCTTTTACAGTTTTAGAGGCCGGATCAAATTTCAAGTCCTTCATAGGCTTGTTTTTTTTCTTTCTTAAGTATTCATCGAAAGAAGGTTTTTGTTTGTTGATAAGGGAGGTGTCTTTGTGCTTTTTTTTCTTTTTATGACTTTTTTCAGGACTAGATGCTGAGGGGGCTGTTTTTTCTTCGGGCTTTGTAAGGTTATTTGATGGAGTAGAGGAGTTACTTGATGTGTTGTCATTATTAAAGTTTTGAGAGTTAGTTTCAGTGGGCTGAGGTGATTGCTCTTGAGAAGGAGCGGGAATCACCTCTTGAGTTGCAGGAGCTTCTTCTGTAAAAGAAGGGGTAGGAGTTGGCGTTGCAGCTTGAGTTGTAGGAGCTGTCGGGGTTGATGGCTTACTAGAGCTTGATTCTAATTCCGGCGTTTGAGGAGGCTCTTGACTCGTTGCTTTTGAAGAGCTGCTTTCATCAAATTCAATAATTTTTCCAGAAGATGGGGAGGACGACAGTCCCTTGGCATTAGAAGGGGATTGAATAGAAAGAGCATTTTCTTTTTCATCGCCTTCCATGGTCAGCTTAAAAGCATCTCCAGGAGATATTAGATTGGGGGCGACTTCAAGACCTTCTTCATCTTCGCCCTCTTCACTTTTCTTAAGATTTCTTTTTTTCCGTTGCTCTGATGCCCCAGATTCATGAACTTTATTCAGTTCTTCTTCGAATCTTTTAGGATCGACAGGTTTGTCTTTTTCAGACTCTTGAGGTTGTCTATAGCCCTCGATAGGGCGGGATTTCTCTGTTGACATATAAGTTTTATCCCTTTCTTTTTTTTTGCTTTTTTATGTACTCCTCGTGAGCTTTTTGTTCTCTTTTTAATGAGGTGTACTTAGCAGTGCCTATTTCATCTTGCTCTATGGCCTCTTTTTGTCTTATTTCATATTTCGCTTCTTTTTCCCACTCTTTTCGATGGATGTTTAGCTTTTCAACATCTTGTTGTTTCTTCAACATGTTTTGCCTAGATTCCTCAACATGCTTTTTTGCTGCCTCAACTTTTGGTACTTGAGCTTCGACTTTTCTTTTTTTTCTAACCAAATCCTCTTCCACAGTCTCTAGATATTTTTTTGCGACCTCTATTTTGTCGGATGTGGTTCCCTCGTCCATTTCTTCATCGAGCTGTTTAACTTTTTCCATTTTATGGTCTAAGGTTTTTTGAGCTTCATCTTCTAGAGCTTTAAGGGTTTTTTTTTCATTTTCTAGTAATTCTTTTGCTTCTTTCAGTTTTTTTTCTGCTTCATCAAGACGTTTTTTTTTGATAAGCATTAACTGCTCTAGTGGATATTTTGGAAGTTTCATAAAGATACCTCCCTACATCTAATGGAAAAGGGTCTTAAGATAAGATAAAGTTTCTTCAAACGAGCACTTTTCATCGACTTTTTGTTTGAGAAAATTATTGACCTTATCAACGTATTTTATTGCAAAGTCAGCATCTTTATCAGATCCTGGTTTATACTCACCGATTCGAATTAGTAGCTCGTTTTTCTTGTAATTTGCTAAAACTTCGCGGATTTTCCCAACTAAAAGTTTATGTTCCTCATCGATGATTTCATTGATAATACGACTGACAGAACCTAAAATATCAACAGCTGGGTAATGATACTGTCTGGCAAGCTCAGCTGACAAGATGATGTGACCATCTAAGATAGAGCGAACCTCATCAGAGACCGGCTCATTCATGTCATCACCAGCAACTAGGACAGTGTAAAAAGCGGTGATGGAACCTTTGGCTGAGTTACCAGATCTTTCTAAGAGTTTTGGCAATGTAGCAAAAACAGAAGGGGTGTATCCTGCCCTAGCAGGAGGTTCTCCAGCGGCTAAACCAATTTCACGAAGGGCTCTAGCAAAACGTGTCACTGAGTCCATCATCAAGATGACAGTTTTCCCCTGGTCTCTAAAATACTCTGCTATAGCGGTTCCAACATATGCTGCATTGAGTCTAAGTTGAGCTGCTTGGTCAGATGTTGATACAATAATCACAGAGCGTTTCATCCCTTCTTCACCAAGTGAATGCTCTAGAAATTCTCTAACCTCACGGCCCCTTTCTCCAATCAATGTGATCACATTGATATCGGCGCTTGAGTTTCTAGCCATCATGCCAAGTAAGGTAGACTTACCTCCACCAGCTGCGGCAAAAATACCGACCCTTTGCCCTCTACCACAGGTTAAAACACCATCAATACATCTAACTCCAACTGAAAGAGGCTTTGTAATCATTTGCCTTTCTAATGGGTCTGGGGGAGGGTTAATCACTGAATAGGTTTCTTCGAGTTCTAGAGGTCCTTTTTCTGCTACATCTAAAGGTTCTCCAAGTCCATTAACGACTCGTCCTAAAAGATTTTTGCCAACCTTGATTTGAAGAGGCATTCTCATAGGGATTACTTCAGAAGAGGGGCCAACACCAGACATTTCACCAAGTGGAGAAAGGTAAACTTCCTCTTTGGTAAAACCAACAACCTCTGCCATTAAAGGGAGGCCCTCACGTTTGATCATACAAACTTCACCCATCTTGACTTGGGGAACAACAGCTTTAATGAGCATACCAACGATTTCTGTGATACGGCCATGCACTGTTGTTAGCTCAATGCTCTCTAACTGAGAGACTAAGTTATCAAAATTAGGTGTTGAATCATCCATATTACAGCCTTAAAAGGAGATAGCTTCCCTTAAGATCCGTTATACACGAAAAAGCTATATTTGGATATTGAAAAGCATCTTGATATCATCGACAGCTTTACTAAGTAAAATAGAAGAGTATTCTAAAGACTGTTGAGCTTTATTCATTTTAACTTGAATCAGTAACATCTGACCAGGTTTTAGCTGATGTCCACTAGCAGAGAGCTCTTTTAGTTTATTCTGAGCTCCAACTAGTTGTTTCTGCCCATCAGAGATATAAGCTAAGTACTTTTTTATAGGGTTTTGTCTAGCTGTCATAGAAGGGGGGGCTCCTACATCAACGCCAGCTTTTGCTGCAGCTGTTCTTATGTGCGCATTTGCTTCCGACAGTTTGTTTCGCAGTAGATATTTTTGTGATTGCTTAAGCTTTAAGTTTTTAGTGCTTAGTTGGTTTTGTATATCTCCTAAAACACCCGATGTGGCATTCATCTGCCCATGAATTGACTCCATAGTTGGAGCTTGAGTCTGAGTTGGCTTTTGCGCGGCAAGCTCAAAAGGAGAGACTCCTTTACCTTCTGTAGGCGCTGATTCTTTTGCTGGCTCGTTCATATAGCTTTCAAAAGTTCTATCAGGCGTCTTCCCTGGATCATCTCCTTGTATAGGTTTTACACTCTCGGAAGGATTAGAGGCTGGGATTTTATCAGGAAACTCGTTGTCCATAGACTTTCGCTACTCTTTAAGGGTTCATAGGAGGGGAGGATTTTTTTACAAATTTATCTACAAAATCAAGGGCTGTTTCAGCTAGACCTTTAATTTGGCCATCCTCAGCTTTTGTAGCAGTCTCTGTTAAAATTTTTTCCCCTTCAGAAACTTGATCTGTTGTGAATGTTAAAGCAAGACCTAGAAAAGTTTTTGCCATATCATTTGTAGGGTCCTTTTCTAAAACTTCTTTAAAGCACTTGCATGATTGCTTAAGTTCAAGCTTATGAAGGTGTAGATAGCCCCTACCAATTTTTGGTAGGCTGCTTTCCGGATTTAAAAGCGCTGCTGCTTTAAAAAGTTTTAAAGCAGAATCTTCATCGGCTTGATTGACTGCAATAAAACCCGCTTCTAAAAGAAGAGTAAAGTGTTCTTTGAACTTTTCTATATCTGACATAATTTATGGCCCTAAGCTTGCGAAGGATTAAGATTTTTGGTTTCTAACAGCATTCATGATAACAGAGTTAACCTGTGAGATCATGTTTGAAAGAGATTCACCAATCTGTGTAATCTGTGACATCCCAAATTGCAGTAATAAGAATTTTCCAGGAGTAGCTCTAGACATGCTAGATGCAATCTGTCGAACCTGGGCAACGATATTACTTTGAAGTTTAGTGTACGCGCTAATAATGCTAGAAAATGAGATAGATCCCCATCTTAAACTACTCATATTTTTCTTCTCCTCTAAATAATAATTGCGTAAAGTGCGCTATTAAAATAACTCTTTACATAGCATAGTATATCTATGCAAGTAAAAAGTCATTTATGCAGCAATTCTTGACATAACCTTTTGCAAAGCTGCATAACCTCGTAAAAGAGTTCCAAATTTTTCGAACTCTTTTATGTCAGATGATCCTTCTCGAAGGATTTTTTTTAACTCTGTAATACTTCCATCAACAGCTTGTTGGATTTCTTTTTTCTTTTTGGAATCAGATTTTAAATCCTTTTCTAAGTCAAATTCGAAAGCATTTTTATTGTTTTTTTCGCCTTCTAAACCAAACATAACAATCTCCTTAAACTATTGTTGATTGTATAAAATTTTAAACTTAAGCCCATCTTTTTCAAGTTGAACTTCATCTGTTAAGACATTTGTAATGACCATGCCTTCTAAGTTATCACCTTTTGATAAGATCAGCCCATTAATCACAACATACTCATTTTCTGTTCCGTATTTAGAGGTTCCAGTGACTTTAAATTTACTTGAAAGATCAATTCTAGCTGTCGAGGCTGTTGTCATAATTACAAAGTTTTTAACAGAGCGGATACCAGGCATTTTTTTTAAAGTAGCTATCAATTCATGGAATTTCTTTTCAGATGATTGATTCACTCGCCCGGCTAAAACAAGTTCTCCGTTAGAAATTTGGAATGAGACGTTTACAAATCCAGCCTCTATAAGTGTGCTTTGAATCTCTACTTGTAAATTGTTTTGTATAACAACTTCATTGCGTAGCTTTTCGGTATAGGGAAAATGTAAGTTTATATACTCAGATAAAAGCCCCGCTTCTTGCAGCGTTTCTACGTATCCTTTTAAGGTAAAATCACCTGGCATAGAAGCTGTCATATTTACAGCTCTCCAACTCGGATTTTTGTTTAAGAGGGCATTCATGTCGTTAGACACCATCTCGTCTATTGTAATGTTGTCTTCAATATTTCGAACAAAGTTTAAACTTCTGAGCATATAGGTGAGTTCTTGATGCTCAATAGAGGTTAAAACATCCCCTAGAATAAAAAGTTTTCCTGTTTGAGGATTAAAGGTGTACTTTACACCTTGATAACGCTTCATAACCTCTTCAAGTTTATGTTCTTGATGGGAGTATGACACTTCAACGCTTTCACTTTTGAACAAAGAAATCGAACCAAATATTCCAAGGAATATTAAGAAAAGAAGAGCTCCTGCAATCACTAAATGCCTAGTCGGAATAAGAAGATCTTTCCAGCTTTTTTTCCCTTCAGAAATCTCTTCTGTAGAAAGCTCTTCATCATGTTTTTTCTTTGCATTGACAGTTTGAGAGTGGACACTAGCTGGAGAAAAAATCGTATCGCGAGCTTGCTCTTTGTCAATAAATAAGAAAGAAGTTGTTCCAAGGGCTACCATATCTTGAGAAGAGATGATAGTGTTCTCTTCAATTTTCATTCCATTTAGATAAGTGCCGTTGCGACTTTTTAAGTCTTCAATTGTTACATTTTCTTCTTCGTTGACATGAAGTTTTGCATGCTGTCTTGAAACGCTTAAATCTTGAAAGATGACATCACAACTATTTGGATCCTTACCAACAATATAAGTATGGTTAGCTTGAAGGCCAAATTCAGCTCCTGTATTTGGTCCTGAAATAACTTTAAGCATCCAGCGTGATTCTGAAACTTCATTGAAAGAGAGAGAGTCTAAGGGGTCTTCAGTTTCTAAAAGAGTTGGATGAGAAGAAATTAAATCTTCTTGCATCTTTTCTGTAGAAATTGAAGGATCATTTTCTGTGAATCGAAAAAGAGTGCTTCCAACTTGCAGGACATCTCCTTCTTGCAAAATCACCGGATCGGTGATTGGAGTTCCATTTACAGAAGCTGGATTAATAGTGCTTAAGTTTTCTACAACATAGCCGTCATCTGTGAGACGAATGATCAGATGTTTTCTAGAAACCATTGGATCTTCGAGCACCTGAAAAGCAACATCTGGGTCTCGACCAATGATCCATTCCTCACTATCTTCTAGCCTAATGATCAAACCACCGAGTGGTCCTTCTTCAGCTACAAGAAAACCTGCTATACTTCTTTCGTTCATAACTTACTTCTTAGCTTTGCTCCGCCCGCTTAATGTTACGGTTCTTTTCTTTTTAGCGTAAGTAAAAAGAATCTTTATCATCGCTTGGTATTTTTATACTTTTCTAAGTAAGCTTTCCAGTAGTCTAAATAATTGGCAAAAGTTTCTATGTGATCGCTAAATTCTCTAGCATTTGTATCTTCACCAATATTTAAGACTAACATTAAGCGTTTGGTGTCAGGTGATAGTGCAAGCGTTGAACCACCTGTCCCTTGTCCTAAATAGTTTGCTTTCATGAAATGGATAAGAAGATCTTCATGAGATCCATCAGGCATTTCACCAATATCAGATTTAATATAAAATCCTGGGTACTGCTCTTTTAATTCAAAGGTTAGCTCATCGTTTAAGGTGAGTGTATAAAAATCCTCTTGGTTTTTTTCTTTATCAAAAGGTCGATTGAGTTTTTCGCAAAGCGAGCTAATCAAATGTTCGAGCATATATGCATATATCCATTTTCTAACCATAGCATTTCAGCTATGCTTATCTTTTCGGTTTAAGTTTTTTTTAGTTTATTTGCAATGAAAAACAAAAGATGTATCGCTTGAAGTGAGCGTTTATTAAGCGATTTAAATCTAATCTTAAAACAGTGTAAAAAACTCACTGAAAAAGTTCATATAAATATTAAAAGATGGAAGTAAATAAAAAAACCTTCTCCAGCTTATGGAGAAGGTTTTTTGTGAGTTGTTAAAAATAACAAAGGTATCTAATTCCCAAAGTATTTAACGAGCAAATCATTAAGCTTATCTTTTGTTGTGAAACCAACTTGCCTTCCAACTTCCTTGCCATCTTTAAAAAAAAGAAGAGTGGGGAGTCCTCTAGCATTTAACTTGCCTAGCAGGGCTCTATTTGTGTCTGCGTTTAATTTTGCAAAAGTGTGATCAGATTCTTTTGAAAGTTCGTTCAAGATAGGGGATAAAGCTTTACATGGCCCGCACCAGTCGGCGTAAATATCTACGATAACTGTGTCCTTTTCTGAAATGAGATTCTCAAAATTGTCTGAAGATAAGCTTATGACTTTTGAATCTTTTGAGGGTTGAAAATTTTCTGAAACTTTAGGGTGATCTATCTGCAAAGCTTTGACCACCAAATTTTGCATTATCTCAGATGCTTCCAAAGAAAAGTTTGCTGAGGTTTTGGTAAGTTTTTTGTATGTCTCACTTGTAACTAAATCGTAAATATTATCTATATCTTCATGGGAAAAATGCTTGAAAAAAGCTTGTTTCAATGTGTCTTGAAGATCTTTTTGATGATAGAGTTGACTTAGCTTTTCCATGAATTCTTCAGCAGTAACTTTAGATCCTGTAGCCTGAATCATTTGTTTTGCAACCGCATCATAGTTCTTTATTTGCAAAAGGCTTTCTATAATAACTTCGGTTTTATCAATATCTTTTGGATAAGCTAAGCTAGCTTGTCCTAGAAGTAATGCACAAATAATAGCTTTCATAAATTAGTTTCCTTTTTTGAGTTCCAAATATTGATAGGCATCTAACGCAGCTTTGCAGCCTGAGCCTGATGCTGTAATGGCTTGTTTATAGCGATTGTCAACGACATCACCAGCTGCAAAAACTCCTTGAGGGGCTTTGATAATGATGCCAGAAGAATTGGTTGTGACAGAGCCTTGAAGCCAAGAAGTGTTTGGAATTTGACCAATAGCAATAAAGACCCCATCACAGGAGATCTTTTCTAGCTTACCTGATTGGGTGTTTTCCAAAGTAGCTCCGTCAACATAGCCTTTAAGTGGATCTGAGATGTTGATAACTTTAGTAAAGGTCTTGATGGAGATGTTTTTCTTAGATGCTACGCGCTCACGTAAAATATTAGATGCTCTAAATGTGTCACTTCTATGAACGATTGTGACCTTTTTTGCGAATTGAGACAGCAAAAGAGCCTCTTCAAAAGCGCTATCTCCACCTCCTACAACTAAAACGTTTTGATCTTTGTAAAGCGGGGCGTCACAAACAGCGCACGTGCTGACGCCTTGCCCAAAAAGAGATGCTTCAGAGTCAAGTCCTAAAAGTTTAGGAGAAGATCCCGTTGCAATGATTAAACTCTTTGTTTCGAGGATTTCATTGTTTGAAAGAGTTGCTCTATAAGGATATGTGGAAAAATCCATACTTTTAACATCAAGGCTCTGGACCTTCGCTAAATATTTAATAGCTTGCTCTCTCATATTAGATATTAAAACAGGCCCATTGATTCCATTGGGGAATCCTGGAAAATTTTCAACCACATGTGTAGTAGAGAGCTGACCTCCAGCAACAGTTCCTTCTGCAACGAAGGTTTTTAAACCTAACCTAGACGTGTAGATACTGGCAGTTAATCCTGCAGGGCCTCCCCCTGCAATTAAGACATCGTATGTGTCAGAAAATAGAGATAAGAAGGGAAGGTATAAACAAAGTACAAATAGTAGTCTCATAGGTAAAAACTATGCTTAAGCAGAGATTTAAAGTCCATATGAAAGGGGCCCTGAAATATATCAGCTAACAATGGTAAATAGAGGGTAGAATGAGAGTTAGAACATATAAAGAGTTTGGGAGTTAGCTCCCAAACTCTTTTATGAAAACATTAAGGAATGATTGTTTGTAGGGCGTTAGCACATTCATTAAGATCACCAGAGGGTGATAGTGTACTATAAAGATCAATCCCATATTTTTGTTCATCTGGATAATAGGTTAAGGTTTTTACGATATATATAGTTTGGTCAGGCGTGGGACTAGGCATTGCAAAGCATTTACCTTGCATTAACTTTGATTTGTTTTTGTAAGTTATAGCAGGGACCTGTTTAATGAGAGTGTAAATGTCGCTGATTTGAGTAAATGGAAGAGTAGATCTGGTAGGAACTTGAAAGGACATTTGTGATGTTCTACCATTTGAAATTGGGTAGTGTCCAATTGCAATTGCAAGACCGGACGATTCATCGTTAAATTGGGTTCTGAAAAATCCTCCTCCAATTGCAATTGCTTTATCGAAAACATTAGTGGATTCATCAAGCGCTGTGATATTTACATTCGAAACTAAGGGTTTTGATAGGGGGTATAGAGATTTTTCCAGTTCAAAAGAATCTCTTGACACACTAGTAAAGAAAGATTTAGCTCTAGGAACTAAATCAGGTGTGTCATCATAAACAGTAACTGCTTGATACGCTCTCGAGGCTTTGCCTAATAGCGTTCTACAATTTTTGTATGTCGCAACTTTTGTCCAAGAGCCAACAATGTCTTGACGTTTTCTGAAGACCCAGGCCTCTTTAGAGGGAAGTAAAATGCTTACTTGGTCGGACCTGCTGGAGCTAGCTAAGCTAAGCTTTAATTGTTTTTGGTTGATATTAGCAAATGTTCCAAGAGAGATGTTTGTTATGCTATTGGACGCATTTTCTCTGATATTTAAACTTAATGTATTGTCTTGTTGGCTAAGGTAGCAAGAGACTCTTCTGCCTCCCCTTGGAGCTGCAGCGACAGCGACAGCAAGAGCTTGTCCTGTGACTGGTTTTTTTATCGAAGTCATCGTTCCATTGCTATAGTGAAACTCTACAATATTTTTTTTGTTGTCACCAATAAAAGCAGCGATGGTATCTTGAGCTAAAGAAGCTCCTGCTGCAACTGTTTGGTCTGGATCGTCATATTCTGGTGGAGATGAGCTATCTAAGAGAGCTCTAGCGAAAGACCTTCTACTAAGTGTTTGTCCAGAAAGGGTCATCTCATAAGCATCAACTGAAGAGGAACCTCTCGTAAAAAGCCAAGTTCTTCGTCTTAAATTTTGCTGAACAGCATTGGAATCTGGAAACGTATTGAACTCATTTGTTGTGACAACAGCTGCATCAAAGATGTCTGGGATGACAAGTCCTCTATTTCTTGCTTCTTCCACTAATTCTAGTTGCTTGTTTAATGAATAGCGTGACAGTAAAAGATCCCAAGATTCTTCGCGTTTAACAATAGCAGAAGATAGAAGCTCATTGTTCGCTAAAACCTTTGGTTTTCCAGCTTCCATGATTGTTGCAAAGCTTTGAAAAGGGATAAAAGGACTTTCATCTGAGACGTCATTAGATATTTGAGTCAGGATTTTTTGCTGGCGATTTTCAGAAAAAAGAGAGCTCTTTGCAAGAATAAAACAAAGGCTTAAACAAAAAATGTTTTTGAAATTCATGTAAACAGATCCCCTGTAAAAATTATGAGATAGTTCATAAATACATCCTGACAAAGATTTGTGACAAATATTTTTTTTACGAGAGAACTTAGAAGGGGATAAATCCCCTTCTAGGTTGAGTTGACATGGTTCAATGAATAGTTTGGTAAGCTTGAACTTTTCCCATTACATTTTCACTTTCTGAAGGAGTGATGTATGTTTGTAGGGCGTATTGCTTGCTTTGTGGATAGTACGTGACTATGTTCAAGAGGAACTTTCCTGCTGAAATGTTTGAGCAAGGAAGCGCGTAAATTTTGAGTTGAGTAATTTTTGATTGGTTTGCGTAAGCGCTGATTTTAGAAACTAGTCCAGGAATAAGGTGATAGCAATCGTTGATTTGTGATATGGGGGTAGTGGGATTGGTTGTACTCATCTTTTATAGCGCGAACTAGAGCAACCTCTAATACAGAAGCTTGACGACTTAACCATGTTTTACCGTACCCTGAAATAGCTGCAAGACCTGAACCAAGTTGATTGAAATCAGCAGTCATTCCTGACATGACAAGATTGCTAATTCCAAGCTGTTTGGATATGGGATGCGCTTCTGTGGTAGTTTTCGTTGTGGTGGAGCTATTGTCTGATTTGAAATAAACATCTGCTTTAGGAGTCGTAGCAGTAAGATTTGCAATAGCTGTTGCTTGAAAATTGCTCCCAGAAAAGGACGCAAAGTCATCAGCATTTGTGTAGGTTTTTTTTGTTTCCCAGCCGTTACTAGTGCCAGAGTCATTTTTTAAAACTCTTACATGTTTTCCAGGCAAAGCGACAGTGATCGTGTCTTTTGTATCAGAGGAGGCTGCGATGATCTTTAATTCTGAGGAATCTAAGTCAGGATAGGTTCCGAGTTCAATTGTTTGAGCAGACCCTAAATTGTAATACACTTCGATAGACAATCCATTACCATTTTGTAAAAGATATGCGCTAAAAGCTCTGGATCCTGAATCATTGCAAGCACTTGAAAGGCTAATAACTTTTTTGTCAAATGTACGAGTAGTCGATGTTGTCTCGCCATTTTTATAAAGGAGTTCTACAGCCTTTGTGCCTGATTGATTGACACAGGCAAAAAAACGCTGTGTCAGATTTTCTAGCAACTCCACTTGCGATAGAAGGGGCTGGAGAAGCTGAGGAGTCAAGGGCATCAAATTCGACTGTTCTAACGAGAGCGCTAGATAAAGAGCGTGATTTTAAGTTGAGTTTAGCTAGTTGTATTTTGCTCCCTAAAATAGCTAAGAGAAGATTGCTTTTCTGTTTCGAAGAATCAAAACTATTGTAGCTATTTGTATAGGCTAAAGAGCCGTTGTAAACCTTAGGAATAGAAAGGAGGTTTTTAGATGGGGTGTAGGTTCCCCGGCTAATTGGTTCATATACTCTAATATAAAAGTTAGATCCTAAGGTCCAACTAGAGAGAAAGCTTGCGTTACTGTCATTTGGAGTCGACGTTTCATCAAAGATAGCTGAAAAAGTTTTATCTGCTAAAAGAGGCTCTTCATCAGATATTGCTGCGCTAACGCAATAAAGCATATTTTGCTGGATGGCACTAGAAGCGCTAAAGACCCAAGAGTTTATAAGGGCAAGCGATAAAAGAAGGGTTGAAACGTGTTTCGTCGTATAGTTCCTGTAGTTGGTATCTTGATTTTCTAAACAATATACTATTAAAAATAGTTTTCAAGATTTAATTTATATAGGAGCACTAGCAAGATTTCTTGATTAAGCATCTTATGGTTAAGTGGATGCGTGTAAGATTCTAAAGGTTTTAGGTCTTCATTTAAATTCAAAAAAAAGCTATACTGGAGAAAAGAGGTAGGTCTTATGAATGATGAGCTTAAAAAAATCATAGAGTTCTTTGAGATGGAGCCTGAAGAGAAATCAGAGCACCTAGAGGATGTGTTTTCTAATACTGTAGAGTTTTTTGATAGGTTTAAATACACGCTAGAAAATGGTTCTGCAGAGGAGAAAAAGCAGGTTGTAGAAGATGTCTTAAAGCTTCAAGAAAAGCTTCAGATCCAGACAGATGAAATGTGCAAGTCTATGGACATGTCAGAAGATGAGCTTAAAGAATTTGCCCAAAATCCAGAAAATTTTACCGAAGAAGAGTGGGAAGCTATCCAGGATGCAAAAATTAAACTGGAATCTCAAGCTCATGATATTGGGGATCTTGTCCACTTTAAGGGATCAGCCGACTCAGAGAAAAAGCCGAAAAAGACCGGGAAAAAATCTAAATCTAAAAAATGGGTTAAATCTTAACCTAATATCCATCTAATATATTTAGTACAAAGACCTTATCTTGTTTAGATAAGGTCTTTTTTGTGTGTAAATGACTAAAAATGACTAAAGATGGAAATTAAAATATTTACTTTATATTAAATGGTAAGTAAAATGGTATGTAGGGAGTTTATGTCACTTACGTGTAAGTGATCAATTTAGATTATTAAAAGGGTAAAACAATGGTATACATAACTCCTGAAATTCAAAATCAGTCCTCTCAGCAGCTAGGGGCTGCTTCAAAACAACAAAAAGCTTCAAAAGGATCATCGGACAATCCGCGTAATGAAAATTATGTTCTGATTGTCATGGAAGTCATGCAAAAATTTGGACTTGGGCCTTTAGAGAAACTGATGGAAGACATGGCTAAAATCGAGCAGTTATTGGCTAAATTTCAAGGCGACTTAACTCAGATTCAACAATTTCTATCAGAAATTGAAAATGCAGCTCACAGTGATGGTAGTGATCCAAGTAATTTCAACGGATTGCCTAAAAACTTCTGGAAAGAGCATGGAAGTGATCTTAAACAGTTTATGAATGAGATCAAAAGTATTTTCTTTGCAGGTGGTGATAAATCCAATCCAACTCTTGGTGATTTGATGAAAGAATTCGGTGGGTCTAGTAGTGACCTTATGAATTACTTTAAGAAAATAGCCGGAGAATTTAATAACCCAAAAGATCCGTCTCAAAATATCATTACAACGAACCCCAATCAGCATGTTTCTATGATCCAGCTACTCGTCTTTTTAAAACTTCAGCTAGCTGTTGATCAAAAACAAATGACAGGCGCCAAAATGCCATCAGATTTAACCAAGCTTTATGACCCAAATGGATCTGGTAGTGGAGATGGAATGATTAAGAGCTTGATGACATTTTTCAATCAGCTAGGAACTGATGTTACAGCGAAAAACAGTAAAAATTCACTCGATGATGGGAATATTTTACAGGCCTTGAAATCTGGGGATATGGACCATCTAAGGGGGCTTTTCAATTGTATGGCCTACAATTATTACTGGTCTCAAAATCCTAATGGCAGTGGAGATTACCCAGGAGAAGGTGGTCACGATGTATTGTCACTCTTTTATAGTGATTCCCAAAGTTCAGCCTCTCTTATTTCATCAAATACCAGTGAAAATTCCACTTCTATGCAGGAATATACATCTGAAGTGTCTCAGTATCAAAACATTGGGCAAAATATGATCAAAGCCAATTCAGAAAGTGCTATGGCCGTTGTGAATAACTATAAAACAGGCTAATTCAAAAAAGTTCTCCCTCTCGGGGCTCTAAGGTCTTTTTTAAGGCCTGAAAAGCCCCTTTTTTAACTCCTTGATAATTAATGGGATATGCGCATTTCTTTTAATAAATCTTAATAATACTTTAAAAAAAACTTTATATATACTACAATTAACTTAAGGAATAATGGGCTTTACCTTTGTTTACTAACAAATATGAGGTAGGCCCGATATATAGGGAAAAGAGGTAAATATGACAACACCAATATATAACCAGACAGAAAATGATCGAGGCGTCACAAAGATGCTAGATAATAGTATAAGCTCTGAGAGCTTGTCCAAGACTTCTGTTAAAAGTACTAGTTATGTTTTGATTGTTTTAGAGATGATGCAAACTATAGGTCTAGGTCCTATTGAAAGTCTTATGCAAACTGAGGCTCAGATGATGGACGTTACGGCAAAAATTCAGTCTGACTTAACGACAATTCAGAGTTTCTTATCTAAGATTGAGAACTTAGCGCACAGTGGTGCAGCGTGGAAAGTTAATCCAAAAATTCAGAACATGGCCCATAGTGGTATGTATGATCCAAACGCCTATAACGCGTTGTATAAAGAATTTAAAGAAAATCCAAATGCTATGGATATCCCTAACTCAGATAATGATACTGTCGCTCCAGACTTTAAGACGTCTGTACAGAACTTTTTAAGTGCGTTTAAAGATCTATTTACAGGGCAAAGTTGTGACCCTGGTGATGCTTCGGCACAGTCGAACTTTACGACATTTACTGTTAACAAAATGGCTGAGGGTCAAAATCTTCAGGAGTCGTTTAGTTTAAAAGATCTTTTTGGTCCAGCGAGTAATCCTCATAGTTTAAACAGTAATCCTCAGGGTTGGGGAATGGTCAGTAAATTAGGTTCAAATGAAGCGACATTTGGTACCTCTTCAACTACGAAGGCTTCTTTGATTCAGCAGTATACTTATTATCAATACCAGATGGCAGCTGAGAAGAGTAAAGCTTATGTTCCAGGAGCTGATATCTCGAAACTCCCATTTAGTATGGATCCAAATAGTGGTAATTTCGACGGGGTTGGTCGGTCACTTTTAGGGCTTTTAAACTCTTTTAACACAACTATTACTGTGAATAGAGAAAATGACACAAACAATCCAAATGCAGGTAGATTATCTAATAAGTCTACAAATTTCCTGATGTATCTTTTAGAAAAAGACCCGACCAAATATAGAGATGCTTCAGACAAGTTCGATGGTGGTTATGCAGTAAACATCTATGGAGCTCTATCATTTGCGGCATTTAATTATTTTTGGACTCAAAACCCGAATGCTTCTGTTGATAAAGGATCTAGTCCAGAACTTAGTCCAGGTTCGATTAATGGCCAATCATATTCAGCAGCAGATGATAAAGGGGTTGCTGCCGGAGATAAGCTATCTATTTGGTACTCAGACTCTCAGAGTTCATCGTCATTAGTATCATCTGGAAGTAGTGAATCTTCAACAACGATGCAGGAATACACCTCTGAAGTGTCTCAGTATCAAAATATTGGTCAGAATATCGTAAAAACAAACAGTGATAGTAACCTAGCGATCGTAAATAACTTCAAGACAGGTTAATAAGATTTAACTCCCTATATGGCGACCAACAGTCGCTACTAGCCTCAAAAAGCCTCAAAAGGGCCCTTTTTGAGGCTTTTTTATTTAAGTAGGGAATTTAAAGGGTAAATTGAAGATTTTAATAAAAAACAAATCTATAACATGCTGAAAATGAGCAAGATAGCAATATACCTCTTTAAAAAATCTTTATTTTAATTCAAATTATTAATATAATAGATATAGGAGCCCTAAGGGCGCATAGGCAGAGATGCCAAATAAGGGTAATAATAAGATAAAAAAGGAAATAAACATGGTATCAGTAAGTCATGACCAGCAGTATGGAGCATCTAAGTCAGCACCAATTGGTGGAAAAGCTGGATGTCAAAGGGAGACAAAAAGTAAGCCTAAAGCGGAAATCGTTACGCTAGATACGAGTTCTATAAGAACTCCGAAAGCTGCTCAAAATAACAGCTCTAGTTCTGCTTCACCGGATGCAGAGTTAGTAGAACTTATTAAAAAGCTTATCAAAAAATATGAAGACTCAAAGCTGAAAAATGCAGAAGCATTTATTAAGCAAAACATTGAGCAGATGGTTGATAAGATGAATCTTACAACAGAGGATGCATCACAAGTTAAAGAATTACTAAATCAAGCAACAAGTGGAAATGTTAACACAGCAGGTGATGCAAATGGAACACCTGAGCATCATGTTGGAAACTTCTTCTTAATTTTGTTCGAGTACCTGAAAAAAAATACACGCTCAAATAACCAAGAAATGCTTGCGACATTTGATCATATGCAAGCTGTTTCTAAAAACTTATCAAACGTTGCTGTAGAGCTAGAAAAATCCCAGCAAGACACTGAGAGCAAAATTACTAAAGCAAACGCTGAAGAAAAGAAGAAACATCGTCATGGGTTGTTAGGAATTATCTTATCTGTTGTGGCTGCTATCGTTCTTGCAGTAGTAACAGCGGGTGTTGGAGGAGTTCTTTCTGGAGCTGCTGCTGGAGCAGAAGTTGCAGCAGAAGTTACAGACGCAACAGCTGTAGGAATGGAAAC
Organism: Chlamydiia bacterium; assembly: GCA_030427725.1. Classification (GTDB taxonomy): domain Bacteria; phylum Chlamydiota; class Chlamydiia; order Chlamydiales; genus JAUICV01. The sequence continues at coordinate 564,862 of JAUICV010000002.1, forward strand.
TGGTGATGTGGCAATGACAGCAGTAGGAGAAAGTGTTGCAGAAGGAATCGCAGAAACTTCAATAGATAGTGCTGTTATGGATGGTGCTGTTGATAGCACTGTAGACGGTATAGCAACCACGGCTGAAAACGCAACTGAAGGAGCTGTGGAAGGCGTAGAAGACAGTATAGAAGACGCTGTAGAAGGTTCTGAAGCTACGACAGAGTCAAGTTCAGAAACAAGCAATGCAACTAAGTTTTTACAAGGAATGAAGAAATTCCTGTGGAATAAATACGCATTTATGGCAGCGACTACTGTAGCTGGTGTAGAAGCTGGTGTTGGAACAGCTGTTTTAAGTGGCGCTACAAACACAAGAAACTCTGATGTTCAGCAGTATTTATCTGAGCAGCAGGCAGTGTCTCAGCTTGAGTCTAATAAATCAGATACAAACAACTCATTATTGACACAAGATAACCAGATAATACAGCAAGCTACGACAAATGATTCGACAAATACAAGCATGCAAGGGCAAGCAACTCAAGCGATGACCCAAGCACAAAGAATTGGATCAATTTAAGGAAAAGGGCTGGTGAGGATAATGACAGTAGCAAATAATTCACAAACAGCTCAAGGGGGGGGATCTACCCCCTCATACAATGAGCTAGAAATTTTACAGATTATGGGTAAGGTTCAAAATCATAATATGGAGCAGATCTCAAAATTGGCCTCGCTTCAACTTGACTTTGAATCTGTTCAAGAAAAAGCTGCATTAGCATCGAAGTCAAAGGTTGATGCAAATGCTAGTAAATTGAAAAAGTTGTCCCGTTTAAGTTTAGTAATGGGAATTTTAGGGGCAGTAGCTTCTGGACTTTCAACAGTTGGGATGACAGTTGGAACATCTGGAGCATCGTCAGAAAGCTTTTTATCAGGGTTTAAAAGCTTTGCTAGTACTTTAGGTAACGCTGTTTTGCCTGTAGCGGAAGGAGCAACAGTAGCAGTTCAAGCAAAAACAACCATTTCTGTAGCGGATAATAGCGCTGCGGCAAATATTGCTGGAAGTACAATGAAAGGGTTGGATGAGGCAACAAAAGAGGCAGCATCAACTTACTCATCGACAATAGAGTCGTCTTCTCAAGTTACAAGTAAAGAGCAGTCGATCATCTCCGATGAGAAGAACTCTAAGATGTATCATTAATAGGTAAAAGGTAATTAAAGGATAATAAAGTTATGACAACAAGTACTCAAACAAATAGATCTACTGGATCAGAAGCTGCAACAGGGGCAGGTTCTAATCAGTACACAACAAGTGGTGATGTATCATACGCACCAGCGCTAGCTTATGCGATGGTTGCAAAAGTTATGTCAAAAGAAGTTGAATTAGCTAATGAATTGAAAAAAATTCAAAGCGAGGAAACTAAAGACTCTTTGAATAACGCGTTAGTATCAGCTAAGCAAACAAAAGCTTCTGGATTAAGTGATGGTATTTCAAAAGGTATAACAGGTGCTGTTCTAGGTGCTCAAGGAGTAACAGGAACCTTCCATGAAACAAGTTCCGCTAAAAAATTAGCTAACCTTAATAATGAAAATAAAGAGCTTAGAGGAAAGCTAGATACAGCGGAAAGCAGTTTAAAAGCTGGAGCACCCGATGAGCAGGTTAAGACACATGAGCAGGAAAAGCTAAAGCTTAGAAGAGCTCTTCAAGATAACGAGAAAAAACATAAAGAACATATGTCTACAAAAGAGTCACATTCTCAATTTATTTTAACTGGATCTCAAATGGCGCAGCAGATGGCATCGGCTAGTGGATCGATAGCTAAGACAAACAATGACGCGCAAGTAGGTATTGCACAAGCTGAGCAGCAATCTTATAAGCAAATGTCAGAAGAGATGAATTCTTCGACTCAATCAGCTCTTTCTGTAGTCAATAGAATGACAAGTGAAAACTTTGCTGCTGCAACAGCAATCCGTGGTTAATCTAAAGTAAGGTAGGAAATTATTATGTTAGCAATAAATCATACAAGTGCTTTAGATCAGCAAATACTGCAAAAGCTAGAGGACTCACAAGAGCAAAGAAAGCAGAAGACAAAGGCTTTCGATGCAAAAATAAAGATGAGAAAAGCTCTAAGCGCTGTTAAGAAAAACAGCGCTCTAGGACATGCTCATGGAGGTAAAAATCCTAAGGCTCATATTTCGGTGTTCTTAGCAATGGCAACAGCTATTGTAGCTCAGATGGAAAACAATCTAAAAACTATGTCAGCTCAAGCTGAGCATATGCTTGTTTTAGATAATAATAACAAAGAGTATTCTGAGCAGTTAACAGATCTGCAAAAAAAAGCTGATAGCATTACCAACACAACTGATGGTAGTAGCTTGCCAGCAACAGCTGCCGTTTCTGCTGAGATGAACATTGTTTCAAATCAGATGAACGTCAATCAGCAAAATGAAAAAATTGATGCAAATGCTACTCAATCCTTCCAGACAAATACTTCGTCTGATAAAGGTGCTGCACAAGCTATAGCAGATGCTGATAACGCAGTTTTTAAACCTTTTAAATAATAGGTTTTAGTTAGTTGCAAAAAATATTGTTTTTAGTTTTATAAATTGGGTAGGTGAAAAGTTTTTTTTCACCTACCGCTTTTTAAAAGTTAAGAGGGAAATATAAAAACCATGTCAATAGATCCAACAAGAAAAGATCCTCATATTCAGGTTCAAGGTTCAGCTTTAAATGTAAATATGAAGGTGAATCATCTTGAAGCAGCAAAAAAAACAAATGGCTTGTCTAAATTTGTTTTCGACGTTTCCTTCAAATCAAAAGAAGCTCCGCAAGAAGCCAAAAACTTGGCTTCACGCAAAATTCAAATTCAAGCAGATCATTTAGAAATGGCTCTACAAATTCTTCATGTGATGGGTGAGGATTTCAAAAAAATGACAACAGGAGAGCTTCAACATCATCTAGATCAAAAGTTTGAAGGAATTACCTTTAGAAGGGAGCATTCAGATAAGAAAGGGACTCTTTTTCACTCAGCTATAGAAGACTCTTCAACAGGCTCTGTTGAATATAAAGAAACTAAGATTTCAAAAAAAGAGCTAGCAGACATTAGAAAATATGCTGGTTACCTTAAGTCCGAGAAAGCAATCAGCGACGGAATTAGCGATATTAAGAGCGCGCAAGCAAGTCTAGAATTAGAGAGTGTTGATGAAGGTGTAGGTGCTACTATAAATGTACGAAAAACTAATGCAACAGCTGGAACAACTTTAAATATTGAATGGGGACCCGCAGACAACATTTGGAGTACGTTGACCGATGCTGCTGCTGCTGAGGCTAAAGTTGAAGAATTGATCAATGATTTTCTAACGAGCAACTGCAAACAGCACTTTGATTTTTGGGTAGGACTTATTTCAGAGGGTTTGCCTTCAAAAGATGCATTAAAAGAGGCTAAAGATAAAACGGAAGAAGCGTTTCAACAGGCATTAAAAGAAGCGTTAAAAAAGACTCTTGAGAAGTTATATGAAGGAGAAGCTAAACAAGAAACTAGGGAAAAGCAATTGGGATTCTTGGAAGCAGCTTTTAATGCAAATAAACCTAGTGAAGATAGGAAACTAGCAATAGAAAACATTCTTGGATCAATTATAGAAGAAAAAAGGAAGGCTGCAAACTCTTAAGATCCAGTTTCTTCTCCGCGACGTTTGATAGTTGGCTCCGAAGTTTTTGTGACACATCCTTCATCTATTATAATTTCTTCAATTGATTCATCTGATGGTGTCGTATACATCAAATCTAAAAGAAGATTTTCTACAATCATACGAAGAGCTCTAGCGCCGGTACCGGCATCTTTCGCTTTAGCAGCTATGGCTTTTAAGGCATCTTCTGTAAATGTTAAAGTAACATCGTCTTCTTCAAAAAGCGCTTGATACTGCTTGGTTATGGCGTTTTTAGGCTCAACTAAGATCTGAACTAGATCATCAAGTTCTAATTCGTTGAAGTTAGCAACGCTGTTAAAACGTCCTATAAATTCAGGAATAAGTCCAAACTCAACAATGTCTTCTATCTCAACTTGAGAAAGTAAATAGCTAATTTCATTTGGATCAATGTGTCTTTTAGTTTCATCAAAACCAATCACACCTTTTCCAAGCCTTTTAGAAATAATTTTATCGAGATGAACAAAGGCGCCACCTGCAATAAATAAGATATTTTGCGTGTTAACTTTTATATATTCTTGGTTTGGGTGTTTCCTTCCACCTTTTGGGGGGACGTTTGCAATAGTCCCTTCAACAATTTTTAATAGAGCTTGTTGAACGCCTTCTCCTGAAACATCTCGAGTGATTGAAACATTACCGGTCGATTTACGTAGTTTGTCTATTTCATCTATGTAGATGATGCCCTGCTCAGCTCTTGCGATATCATATTCAGCGTTTTGAACAAGTCTTAGAATGATATTTTCTACATCTTCTCCTACATATCCAGCTTCTGTAAGTGTTGTTGCGTCAGCTATTGCAAAGGGGACATCTAGTATGTGGGCTAGGGTTCTAGCTATTAATGTTTTACCAGATCCAGTAGGACCTAATAGTAAGACGTTGGATTTGCTATATTCGATATCCTTGCCTTCTTGATGCAGTGCACGGATTCTTTTGTAGTGGTTGTATACTGCTACAGAAATTGTCTTTTTAGCTGTATCTTGACCAATGATATACTCATCCAAGCGTTCTTTGATTTCTTTTGGCTTTAAAAGTTTAAACTCTTGGGAGGTTGGTTTTTTATCAATGATATCCATGCAAAGTTTTACACATTTATCACAGATAAAGGCTCCAGGACCAGATATCAGTTTATCAACAGACTCTTCTTCTCGACCACAAAATGAGCAACTAGCAGTTTCCTTTCCCACACTTGTCCTATTTATCTTTAACTTGTTTTATCTTTTAATCCATCAGATGGTTGTAATACTTTGTCTATTAGGCCGTAGTTCAAAGCTTCTTCAGGAGACATGTAAAAATCTCTTTCAGAGTCTTCTATTAGCTTTTCTAATGGCTGTCCAGACGCTTCGCTCAAAATCGTAGCACACATTCTTTTTTGCTTTATAATTTCTTGAGCTTGCAGGTTAATATCAGCAGAGGTTCCTATAACACCGCCATGTGGTTGGTGAATCATAATTCTACTGTGAGGAAGGGCATAGCGTTTTCCCTTAGTACCTGCAGATAGTAGTAAAGAGGCCATAGAAGCTGCTAGACCAATACAATAAGTACTTATATCGCATCCTAAGTACTTCATTGTGTCGTAAATCGCTAATCCCGATGAAATAACCCCTCCAGGAGAATGGAGATAAACAGAGATCTCTTTTTTAGGATCTTCTGCTCTTAAGAAAATAAGCTGAGCAACTACTGCATTGGCAACTTGATCGTTGATCTCAGATCCAATGAACACAATGCGGTCTTTTAACAATCTAGAATAGATGTCCATTGAACGTTCACCACGACCTGTGTCTTCAATTACATAGGGAATGGTGTACATGCCTTTTGGTCTTGGTTGATCAGAATCTGCCATGTTATGATGTCCTTTTCTTTTACATTAAGATACACTTTTTATAGTCTCTTGAGCTTAGGTAGGTCAAGAGAAATTGTCTGAAGCATTTAGAAAATAAATGATCCAGAAAACCTTATCTTATGTAGATTGTGTCGAAGGCGCTTGAACTTTAGAGACAATAAAATCTTCTGCAGTTGAAAGCATTAATTTAGACATAATCATAGCTCGTTGATCTTCGCTTTTGTTCGGGTTAAGAAGGTCTCTGTCTACGAACATAGCATCAAGAGGAGTCTTGACATCTTTAGTTATCTCTTCTGGAGAAAATGTCAGCTTGTTGTCCATTACGATTTTTCTGCAAAGGTAGAAAAGTCTCACAGCTTTTTCAGCGTGCTCGGCAATATCTTTCTTTTTCTCAGTTTGCTCTTCTTCGGAAAGCTTGTTGAAGTTAGCTTTTTCTTGAGGAGATGACATAAGCTGTTGCATTCTGAAGCTCACTTCTTTATCTAAAAGGCTCTTTGGTAGGTCAAATTGACATTCAGATAGAAGCTGCTCTGCTACTTGTTCTCTAAGATCTTTTTGATGTTCTTCTTTAGCTTGTTTTTCAATAAGATGGTTAAGCCTTTCTTTCATGATATCAGCAGAATCAACACCAACTTTTTTAGCTAAATCATCATCAACAGGAGGAAGGACTGGCTCTTCTATTGTTTTTAGAGTTACTTTAACTTTTTTAGGCTCGAAATTTTTCTTGTCCTCTTCACTTGCGTCATCATCAACAGTGCTTAAGCCTTCTTTTGATTCACCAGCTTTCATTCCGATGACAAGATCCCTCATCCACTTGGCCATAGTCTTTTCAGAGATTTCTAGTCTAGTGTTGGTAAATACTCTATTTTCTTTCCCGTCTTCTTCTAAAATGTCTACATCTACTATAGAGTAGTCTCCGAGTTTTGCTTCTCTATCTTTGACTTCTTGCCATGATGCGAAAAAGAGTCTAATGCGACCCAGAACTTCATCAAATTTTCCATCTTCAATTTCGTGAGTAGAGTCTTTTAAAGAAAATTTACTAAAATCTAGTTCTGGAACTAAAGGCTCACATTCGAAAGTGAAGATAAGCTCAGCTGATTCTTTCGAAAAAGATTTTGGTTCAAATGAAACTTTTGAATCTGTGTTCAAAGGGCGGATGTTTGATAGCTTTGAGGCCTCTTGAAATGACTCGTTAGCCACTGCTTGATGCCATTTTTCTTCTACGGCACCTGGAAAGCTTTTTAAGATAAGGTCTTTAGGAGCCTTGCCTTTTCTAAATCCTGGTATAGAAGCTTCTTTAGATACTGTTTTAATCGCAGTTTCGTGGCTTTTTTCCAATAAGGCAGGTTTTACAACAACTTGAAATTCAATTTGGCAATGAGGTTTTTTTTCTACAGAAAGTTCTAGGAGTTCATTTTGAAATTGCTCTTTTGAAGCTTCTTGGTTTTCCATTGTAAAAGTCCTTGGATTTGATGATAAGGTAGTTCATCTTATAAAAGTCAGAAAAGCGGGCAATGGGGTTCGAACCCACGACCTTCTCCTTGGCAAGGAGACGCTCTACCACTGAGCTATGCCCGCGCTTGAATATGGTAAGAATTCTAAAGTTTGTCTGAAATATTTTCAAGTGAAAGCTTTAAACAAATATCCGAGGGGGCTTTTTTGGGACCTATAATAGATAGACTCAGAGATGATTAAGAAACCCTTTTTAAATCTTTTATAAATATTTTAATAGAGCTCAGTTAAATAAATAGAAGTTTTGTGGAAGATTTTTTAAGTAGGTCGTAATTTTTTTATTGCAGCTCATATGATAAAAAAGGTACAAGCTAATCCTTTAGTGATAAGTAGGCAAAAGATACCTTTAGAAGCTATGTTAAACGTTAGAAAACTAAGGCAAGATTTTTCTTCTAATATATTAAAAGAAGGGAAGGATTTATACGAAGCCAACAAGGTTGTTTCTGCAAAAATCATTCATTTAGATCCTGAGACGATTAGGGTAAATGGAAAGGTTGTTGGTCAATTCGATAATACTTACGAGGTCGAAATTGAAATAGATAGAGTTGAGTGTGAGACAACAGACTCCAATTGCGATTGTCCCTATCATTACGACTGTCAACATCTAGCAGCTCTTTTATATCACTTAGAGGAGAGTTTAGATGAGATTTTGGTCAATTACTCGAAAGAAAACGATCTTGAGCAGATGGCAGATGAAGATCTTTCAGAAGAACAAGAAGAAATTTTAGAAGCTGTGAAGGAAGCAGCCTCTAAAGAAGAACAAAGAAAAGAAGAGCAGTATCAGAGGCAGTTATTACATGAATATGTCAATGCGTCTAGAACGTTAGCTAAATCTCCATTTTTTCTTCCTGTTCAGACCTATCAGGTTGATAGAGCAGAACCTGTTGTTCTATTTTCAAGAAATGAGTCTAGGGCAAATATTGAAATGCAAATAGCATTAAGGCTTCCTTCTAGATCAAAGCCTTTGCATATTCCTAATTTGAAGGCTTTAATCGATGCAATGAGGCATGAAGAGCCATTTGTGATAGGAGGAAAACGTTACTTTTTCTCATTAAACTCTTTCGAGGGTTTTCATAAAGACCTAATGAAAATGGTTCTAGATGCCGTAAGATTTTTTGAGAAGCCTCAAAATGAAAGGGCTCAGAAACTGGGATGCATTGAAGAAAAAACGTTCGGTATTATCTTATCCAGAGCATATGAATATGCCTTAAAAAAATGGGTTGATCAAGGTAGCCAACTCCAAGGTGGAGAGCTTCCTACGCTTCCTTGCTTGTACTTTGAAAACTTTGAGTCTCCAGTCAAATTTTCTCCAAAACAGTCTAAATTTATCATTGAGCTAGAGTATATAAAGCCACCAACATCTAAAATTTTGCTAAACCCGAAGGTTTTAGTAGATAAGGTAGCTTTAACGTTAGAAGATGTGTGGTTCTTCCATTGCGCGAAGCCGGGCATGATTTGTGATAATACTTATTTCACATTTGCAGAAGAAGTTTCAAGGCAACATTTATTGGGACTATATCCGTTAAGAGATATGACAGTGCCAGAACCTCTCTTTGGGACATTTGTTGAAAATGCTCTTCCGGAATTGTCGAGATATGCAGACATTCATGGTTTAGACATTGTGAATAGCTTTATAACGCTTCCTTACACAAAAGAAGTTAAAGCTGTTTGCAATCTTTCCTTTTTAAATGGAGAGCTTGATGCGTCTCTTTCTTTCGAGTACGATGGGAAACTTATTCCAGCTATTGCAACTCAATTGAAATTTGATGATATCGATTCATTCGTATCTGATGAAGGGATTGTCGCTAGAAATCTTGTGGAAGAAAGAGGTCTTATTGAAAGTCTTTTTCAGGATTTTATTTTCGATCAAGAGCAAGGCCTTTTTATAGCAAAGACTGAGAAAAAAATTATAGAATTCATGACAGATACTATTCCCAAGTATCAAGACAGAGTTGCGTTTAATTGTCCTCAAAATTTATTGGATCAATTTATTTATGATGAAACGACTTTTGAGGTGGCGTTAATCCATACAGATCGTATGGATGTCTATACTATTGATCTGAAAGTCAATGGATCGCTTAGAGGTGTTCAAATGGACTCTCTTTGGGATTGCTTACTGTCAAAAAGAGCTTTTATTGAGCTTGATCAAGGGAAGTCTAGAAAAGAAAAAACTGGAAAAATCTCTAAGATCTTAGTGTTAGATTTAGACAGATTGGGTCCTGTTATTAAGTTGTTTGATGAGCTTGGAATAGAAAATCTTTCAGATCACAGTTTGGAAAGACCTATTTGGAGTATTGCGAGCATAGATAAGTCCAACTTTAAAGGGCTGCCGGTTAAAGTTTCTATGACAAAGCGTCTTATGGAAATTAGAAAACAAATGCTAGGTGAAAAGCAAATAGCTTTTTCTAATATCCCAAATGAGGTGAATGCAACGCTGCGAAATTACCAGGTTGATGGGGTTCATTGGCTAGAGCAGTTAAGAAAAATGTTTTTAAATGGGATACTAGCGGATGACATGGGTCTTGGAAAGACGCTTCAGGCCATTGTTGCTCTGGCTCAGTTAAAGACACCATCGTCACCACCGGCTTTGATTGTGTGTCCAACATCACTTCTTTATAACTGGAAAGAAGAGTTTTCGAAGTTTAACAAAGCATTTAATGTTTTAGTGATAGATGGGATCCCATCTCAAAGAAAAAAACTTATCGCTAGTGTAAAAAAATATGATGTAGTGATCACGTCGTATAGTCTGTTACAAAAAGACGTAGAGCATTATGGAAAAGTTGATTTCTCTTACATGATATTAGATGAAGCTCAGCACATAAAAAATAGAGGCACAAGAAACGCAAAGTCTACGAAACAAATTAGAGCTCAACACAAAATGATTTTATCGGGTACCCCGATAGAAAATTCGTTAGAAGAGCTGTGGTCTTTATTTGATTATCTAATGCCTGGTTTCTTAAATTCTTATGATCGCTTTGTGGAAAAATACATCAGAGTTTCTGGAGATGAGCAAACTCAAAACCTTCAATATTTAAGGAAAAAAGTTTCCCCATTTATTTTAAGACGTATGAAAGTTGATGTGCTAGAAGATCTACCTCCAGTTTCTGAAATTACATATCACACCCAGCTTTCTGATACACAACTTGAATTATATAGATCCTATGCAGAATCAGCTAGGGATGAGCTTGTTAAGCTTGTTGAAAGGGATGGTTTCGACAAAGTGCAAATCCATGTCCTTGCAACGCTTACGAGGTTAAAGCAAATTTGTTGCCATCCTGCAATTTTTGCAAAAGAGAGTGCTGAATCAGGTGACTCTGCAAAATATGAAATGTTACTTGAGCTTTTACAAACTCTTGTAGAAGGTAAACACAAAACGGTCATCTTCTCACAATACACTCGAATGCTTCAAATCATGAAAGAAGACTTCGAAAAGATGGGGATTCGCTTTGTTTACTTAGATGGATCTAGTAAAAACAGACTTGATATTGTTAATCAGTTCAATGATGACCCAACAATTTCAGTGTTCTTAGTTTCTTTAAAAGCTGGTGGAACAGGACTGAATTTAGTTGGAGCAGATACTGTGATTCACTATGATATGTGGTGGAATCCAGCTGTTGAAAATCAAGCGACAGATAGAGTCCATAGAATGGGACAGAAAAACTCAGTGTCAGTTTACAAACTTGTAACACTTGGAACAATCGAAGAAAAAATTGTTGAAATGCAAGCTAGAAAGCAAGGGCTTGTTAAAAAAGTTGTCAGCTGTGATGACGAAGCAATTTCAAAACTTACTTGGGAAGATGTCTTAGAGCTATTACAGACGTAGTGACATCAACGTAAGACTTTCTTCTTTTGGATAAACACTTTCGCTGCTATTCTTGAGAAAATGGTTAAAAATGAAAGGCATGTTCCTATGAAAGGAAATCTACAAATATCTCCAAAACTTTTGAAAAAACTTGGAGACTTAGTTGTTAATAAATGGGGTCAATTTTCCGGAATCTTTTCCTCAGATATTGGAATCGACCTTGGAACTGCCAATACTCTAGTTTATGTAAGAGGAAAGGGTATAGTTTTAGCAGAGCCGTCTGTTGTCGCTGTCGATTCGATGACAAATGAAGTGTTAGCAGTTGGACAGAAAGCTAAGGCTATGCTTGGAAAAACTCCTCGAAAAATTCACGCCGTAAGGCCTATGAAAGATGGTGTTATTGCTGACTTTGAAATTGCAGAAGGAATGCTCAAAGCTCTGATAAAAAAAGTAACCCCATCAAGATCTTTATTTAGACCTAAAATTTTAATAGCTGTTCCATCAGGCATTACCGGTGTTGAGAAACGAGCTGTAGAAGATTCAGCTCTTAGAGCTGGAGCTCAAGAAGTTGTTTTAATTGAAGAGCCGATGGCTGCCGCAATTGGTGTAGATTTGCCTGTTCATGAACCTTCAGCGAACATGATCATAGATATTGGTGGTGGTACAACAGAGATTGCGATTATTTCCTTAGGTGGAATCGTTGAATCTAGATCATTAAGGATTGCCGGGGATGAGTTTGATGATTGTATCATCAATTATATGAGAAGAACGTATAATCTTATGATCGGTCCAAGGACTGCTGAAGAGATTAAAATGACTATCGGATCTGCGTATCCTTTAGGAGATCATGAACTGGAGATGGAGGTTCGTGGAAGAGACCAAGTAGCAGGACTTCCCGTCACAAAAAGAATCAACTCTGTGGAGATCAGAGAGTGTTTGGCTGAGCCAATCCAGCAAATTATAGAAACGGTGAAGCTTACCTTAGAAAAGTGTCCGCCAGAACTTGCTGCGGATCTAGTTGAAAGAGGTATGGTCTTAGCTGGAGGTGGTGCGTTGATCAAAGGATTGGATAAAGCCTTGATCAAAGAAACAGGACTTCCTGTGATCGTTGCTTCTAACCCGCTTCTTGCTGTTTGTATGGGAACAGGAAAAGCATTAGAGTTTCTCGACAAGTTCAAAAAACAAAAAGCTGTCGTTGGTTAAATAACGGCTCTTTTTTTCTTTAACATTTCAAGCTTTAGTCTTTAGTAGACGTCTAGGGGTGATATGAGTATTGATTTTTCAAATTGGTCCAACCATAAAAACTTGCAAAACTGGATTTTAGAAATGAAAAATCTTTGCAAGCCTGAAAGTGTTCATCTCTGTGATGGATCAAAACAAGAATTTGACACCTTTTGTAAAAGATTAGAAGACGAGGGAGTCTTTAAACGCTTAAACCCAGAAAAAAGGCCAGGCTCTTTTTGGTGCGTTTCAGATTCAAATGACGTGGCAAGAGTAGAAGATAGGACTTTTATTTGTTCAGAGAAAGAAGTAGATGCTGGTCCTACAAATCATTGGTGTGATCCAAAGGAAATGAAACAAACTCTTCTAAAGGTGTTCGATGGCTGCATGGAAGGAAGAGAGATGTATGTCATTCCGTTTTGTATGGGGCCTATAGGATCAAAGCTTTCTATTATTGGTGTAGAAATCACAGATTCACTCTATGTTGCAGTTAACATGTTCATCATGACACGAATGGGGCAAAAAGCCTTGGAGTTTCTAGGGCAAAGTGGTGAATTCGTTCCTTGTATGCACTCTGTTGGAGTTCCTTTAGAAAAAGGGGAAAAAGGCCCTAGTTGGCCTTGTCAGCCGACTGATAAAAAATACATTGTTCACTTTCCACAAGAGAAAAGTATTTGGTCTTATGGGAGTGGGTATGGGGGGAATGCTCTTCTTGGGAAAAAATGCTTAGCGCTTCGTATAGCTTCTGTTTTAGCTAAAGAAAATGGGTGGTTAGCAGAGCATATGTTAATCTTAGGTTTAACCTCTCCCGAAGGAGAAAAAAAATATATTGCAGCATCGTTCCCAAGCGCCTGTGGGAAAACGAATTTAGCAATGATCACTCCAACGCTTCCTGGGTGGAAGGTAGATTGTGTTGGGGATGATATAGCGTGGATGAAGTTTGGGAAAGACGGGAAGCTTTATGCTATCAATCCTGAAAATGGCTATTTTGGAGTAGCTCCTGGCACCTCAATGCAGTCCAATCCAAATGCTATGAAAACAATAGCAAAAAATACCATCTTTACAAACGTTGCTTTAACAGATGATGGAGATGTTTGGTGGGAAGGGATGACAAAAGAGACTCCAGAGCATCTTTTGTCATGGACAAATAAGTCATGGGATAAGGGATCTCAAGAAAAAGCAGCCCATCCGAATTCCCGTTTTACGACGCCAGCAAAACAGTGCCCAATAGTGAGTCAAGAGATGGACAATCCTGAAGGGGTGCCTATTTCTGCGATTATTTTTGGAGGGCGAAGAGCTAGTCTTGAGCCTTTAGTGTATGAAGCATTTGACTGGAATCACGGGACGTTTTTAGGAGCTGCTCTATCATCTGAGATGACAGCAGCAGCTAAAGGAACTATAGGAAAGCTCAGGCATGATCCCTTTGCTATGCTTCCTTTTTGTGGATATAACATGGGGGATTATTTTAAGCATTGGATCGAGATGGGACAACAATCTGATGCTTCAAATCTACCTAAGATTTTTCATGTTAATTGGTTTATAAAAGATGAAAACGAGAAGTTTATTTGGCCAGGATTTGGAGAAAACTCTCGAATCTTGAAATGGATTTTCCAAAGGTGTGATCATAAAATAGAATCGTTGGATACACCACTTGGAAAATGTCCTAAGGTTGAAGATTTAGATCTTAACGGTCTTAATTTATCAAAAGAAACATTAGAGAAGCTTTTTCACATAGATAAATCGGGTTGGGAAGAAGAGATTAAAGGCATCGAAGAATATTTCTCTAAATTCAAAGATCATCTTCCCAATGAAATAAAAGATCAGCTTGAAAATTTACGCAAAAGATTAAACCAATGAGAGCGCTAATACAAAGAGTTTCAAGTGCAAAAGTTGAAGTTGATAATGAAATAAAAGGCTCAATTAATAAGGGTCTACTAGTTCTTTTTGGAGTGCATGAAGAAGATACCTCTGAGCCTATTTCGTATCTTTGTGAAAAATTGATTCATCTTAGAATATTCCCTGACGATAATAATAAAATGAATCGTTCGTTAGTAGATGTGAAAGGAGATCTTTTGATTGTTTCACAATTTACACTCTATGCTGATTGCTCACAAGGAAGAAGACCTTCTTATATACATAGTGCCAAAGCTGAAAAGGCTTTAAAGCTTTATGAAGCGTTTTTATCCGAGTTAAAAAAAATATCACGTCAATATGGCACGAAAATAGAAACTGGTGTCTTTGGAGCAGATATGCGGGTCTCGCTTGTCAATGATGGTCCTGTCACAATTATTTTAGAAAAATAAAACCCTATCATAAGCTAAGGCACAATAGAGACTTTGGAGTGTGTAAACTGATGATAGTGTAGAAAGAAAGGCTCTAAAAGAGTTTAGAGCCTAAAAAAATAGCTTATCTAGAAGAGATTTCTTCTGGTTTGAAAAAGAAATTAATTTCTACAGAGGCTGTTTCTGGAGCATCAGATCCGTGAACAGCGTTTGCGTCAATTGATTCAGCGAAGTCTTTTCTAATTGTGCCATCAGCAGCTTCTTTAGGATTAGTTGCCCCCATGATTTCTCTGTTTAGAGAAATTGCATTATCTCCTTCTAGAACCTGAACTAGGACAGGGCCGGATGTCATAAAGGACACAAGGTCATTGAAAAAAGGTCTTTCTTTATGAATTGCGTAAAATCCTTCAGCTTGTTCTTTAGACAGGTGAAGCATTTTGGCTGCGACAACTTTAAGACCTTTACCTTCGAATCTTGCTAGGATTTGACCGATAACATTTTTTTTCACTGCGTCTGGTTTAATAATTGAGAGAGTTTGTTCATTTGACATAGTTTTAATTTCCCAAAATTTAAGTGGTTAAACAAATTTCCAGATAAGATCGTAGCAAGATAAAGACATTTTTTCTACGAAATTTCATTTTTCGAAAAGGGAAATTTTTTTTTGAAAAGGATCTGTTTTTAAAAAGAGCTTTTAGGTGTTACACTCAAGGTGTGTATGAAGGAGTAGTTTTTTAAATGCTAGAAGGGGTTAACAAAATTTTAGTGGCTAAACTAAGACATCATGGGGATGTATTACTATCAGCCCCTCTTTTTTTAGCTTTAAAAAATCATTTTCCCAAGGCTCACATCGATGCTTATATCTATAAAGAAACCCTTCCAATGCTCGAGGGTCATAGATCTATCTCCAACTATATCCTCTACGACAGAAAGATTTCAAAAAACAGTTTTATATCAAAGATTAAACAGGAATTCAAATTATTAAGGCGTGTAAAAAAAGCTAAGTACGATCTCGTGATCAACCTCACAGAAGGTGATAGGGGAGCTTTAGCGGCTTTTGTTTCTAAAGCCAAATACCGAATAGGGTTTGATCCTGAAAAATCAGGTTTTTTTGGAAAGAAAAAAGTCTATACCCACACAACAAGAATTTGTCACGGCTTTCGACATACTGTTGAGCGTCATTTAGATATCTTAAGGTGTTTGAAGCTTCCCATAAATGAAGAAGATAAAACACTAGAATTTGTTATTCCAAATAACGCTTATCAGAGTATGAAAAGTAAGTTAGAAGAGGCTCAAATTAACCTAAAGACATTTGCTCTAGTACATCCGGTATCAAGGTGGCTATTTAAATGCTATGATGAAAGAAAAATGGCTCAGGCAATTTGCTATTTGCAGGATCAGGGGTTGGATATTGTCTTTACTGGATCAAATGATCCTTTAGAAATAGCTATGAATCAAAGAATTAAAGAAAAGCTTTCTGATCGCACAAATGTATTAGATCTAAGTGGTAGCATTTCTTTAAAAGAGCTAGGGGCTTTAATCGATCTGTCTCAAATTTTACTTTGTGTGGATTCTGTACCATTGCATATAGCGAGCGCTTTAAAAGCTACAGTGGTAGCTCTTTTTGGTCCTTCTTCAGAAAAAACTTGGGCTCCTTGGCTCAACCCTTTTGCTATAATAGTCAAAGAAGATTCCTTCCCTTGCAGGCCATGTTTTATGCCGGGGTGTGGTGGCTCTGGCAAAAGCGATTGTTTAGTCAGTATGCCTGTAAGTAAAATTACAGATGCATTAAGCAAAGCGCTGCAATTAAAAAAAAGATCACAGAATTCATACGCTCCTAAAGAAGAAGGGTTAATAACCCTTTCTTAGAATTTATTTTGGAAATAGGTTATACTGTCTGTCCTTTAAAGAAGGAGGTAACAGATGACGGTACAAACCGCTCTTCATTTTTGTAAGCTTGATAAAGCAAATCCGGAAGAAAGAGCTCTTTATGAGCAATTATCAAATAGAGTAGAAAATTTAAGTTTATTGGGTTCATCTACAATCTTAAAGGACTTTGTAGAGAGCTTTAAGTTGGAAGCTTCTACAGATCATGAATTCGGCTTGCTCGTAACGCAAGAAGATGAAGTCTGTGAAAAATGTATGGAGCTTGCAGCAGCGTTTTTCTCAAAAAAAGCAATTCAAGAAGATTTAGTAGACATTATTGCAGGACAGGTAAGTAGGGAAAGTTTGTCGCCATTAGAACAAATCACATTGAATACGATGCTATTAACGAAGGCCTGTATTTTAATGGCAAGTGAATGTCACGATGAAATACCACAATACCTGAAAGAAATTTCATCAGACTCTATAAGATGTAAAGCTTCTATGTTATCGTGTGAAAACTTTCCAGATCATGAAGATTTTGGTTTTTTCGAGAAGCTAGCGCTAGATTTAAAATCACATCCATCAATCCAAACTGGAGTGTATCTTTTTTTAGTAAAGCAGTCTTTAGACAGGAAGCTATTTATCGATGCTGAGAGGTATTTGGGAAAGATAGATAGTTCTTGCCAGGGTTACGAAATTTACAAAAAGATGCAAGCCAAGTGTCTTAGAAAAGATTCTGGATTAGATAACTGATTTTTTCTTCAGAAGACATATAGCTATCTAAAAAATTTTTGGTAGTGCTAGTATCCTCTCCTTTTTAATAGGAGGAAAACATATATGACAGTTGGAGCCAATTCTCGATATTGTTCTTTGCTTACACAATCTGATTTAAGTTATGCAGAGTGGATAAGGATTGAAAGCTTAAATGATCAGATCTATACTTTGGCAGAGAGAAGTTTTAAACAAGCAAATAGCTTGCAAATTTTTGTAGCTTCCTTAGAACAAAATCCTAAGATTAGTGAATCCATGCAAATAACTAGAAGGACGTTTTGTGTAAAATGCATAGAATTTGCAGGAATCTCTTTTGGGCAATTTGCTGAGAACTCTGGAGTCTCTTCGAAAATCACTCAAGAAATTGCAGAGCAAGGGTTAAATGAGAGAGAAAGAGTTGCTCTGGATGGTTTTTATTATCACCAAGCGAGCATTGGAGCTACAGTTGATCAATCAATCGAAATAGCATTGAAAATAGCGAAAGGACCTTTTAGGTGTACGGCTTTTTATAATATCCTGCTAAATAATTCCGGGATGTCTGAGGAAGTATTAATGGAAAAAACAGAGATGTTTGAGCAAAGCGATGTTAAGGCAGGTTTTTATCTTTTTTTAGCAAAAAAGGCAATTAATAATAATAACAGTTAAAAAGCTGCTGAATATCTAAAGCTTGTTGATGAAAGTTGTAGATCTTATAGAACATACAAAGAGGTGGTGGACATGTTGAGTAGTGAAAGGGGTCTTCTCTTTGTTTAACAAGGATGGTTTTTAGCTTGAATAAGAGGCTTTTGCCATCTTATTCAAGCTGTGAATACGAAGTAACGTTTCTAGCTTTTGGTTGTTAATTTTTTTATATGACAGTCTTTCTCCAAAGATCAACTTCAATCTAGAGAAAAAGGTTTCAACAAGGCCAGTGAAAGGTGAGCGGAACCTAATAAGAGAACTCGTGTCCAAGGTAATACTTCCTGACATCTGGATTTTCAGATAGCTCTTTTGGAGTCCCAGAGAAAACAGCTCGACCATCTTGAATAAGATAACTTCGATCAACAATAGAAAATATTTCTCTTGCATTGTGATCGGTGATTAGAACACTGATGCCTTTTTCTTTTAAGAGTCTAATAACTGTTTTAACTTCTTGGATAGTGATCGGATCGATATTAGCAAAAGGCTCATCTAACAGGAGGAGTTTAGGGTTTGTGACAAGAGCTCTAGTAATTTCTAGGCGCCTTCGTTCTCCACCAGACAAGGTGCAAGCGAGTTTTTTTGCAAGATGTGATAAATTGAGTTCTTGTAGTAGTTCTTTGAGTCTTGTTTTTCTGAAAGTTTTATCGGGTGAAAAAATTTCTAAAATACTCAATATATTTTGCTCAACTGTCATTGAGCGAAATATAGAGGGCTCTTGCGCTAAATATCCCATTCCTAGTTGAGCTCTTTTGTGTACAGGGAGTTTTGTTATCTCGCTCCCTTCAAAATAGACTTGACCGCTATCGCTTTTGATAAGGCCCATAGTTAAATAAAATGCTGTTGTTTTACCAGCCCCGTTAGGGCCAATAATTCCAACAACTTCTCCTGGAAAGATCTTAAGACAAAGATCTTTTAAGATTGTTTTTTTACTATAAGATTTGGCTAGGCCTTTTGCTTCAAAAAGAGGGGTCATAAAACCTTCCTCAAAGCGTTTGAGCTTGTTGCTGCATCAAAACAAGAGGCTTCAAAACTAGGCTTATGGTGTTTGAAAGAAAGTAGTGCGTTGTAGGCCCTCCCTTGAAAATAGGGCTTGTCTTGAAAAGGAAAAGTTTCTAAAGCAGCTTTTGTTAAATCAAAAAAAGACAGGTCCACTTGTTTTGCTCCAAAGCTGTTTTTTTTATAGTCATATAGGCCTTCTCTTGCATAGATTACCTTGACGTGGTGGATTTTTCCCCCAGAAGTGTCTGTTGAAACAGCCTCATCAAGAACACACTTGGCATCTTGCATTTTTTCGGTTATGTGGTGTTTGTGGTCTATGTCTTCCAAAAAAAGAGTTGAGGATTTAGCAAAAATTTTAGAGTGGAGATAGTCCTCTTTGTCTTTTTGCCAAATATCTTTTTTTATGCCTGTTTTTTCAATTTTTATTTTTTGAGAGCTCTTAGGGATTGTTTGATGATCTTTTATAAAACGCTCATAATTTTTTATGTCTTTGGGCTGAACATAAAAATAATAATAAAACAAGTAGCCCAAAGCTAAGGAAAGAAAAGCTAGTGTTGAAAAAAAGGTTTTTTTCATAAAACGTTTTTAAGCAAGATTGTAAATTTGCACTAAAGTCCTTAGTAAAGGCTTTAGGTCTTTAAAGTCTATAACTGATGTTTTATCACACAAAGCATTTTGGGGGCTGTTATGAGACTCCATATATAGTAAGTTGCATCCAGATGCGACAGCAGCCTTTGCCAAAACAGGGATGAACTCTCTTTGCCCTCCAGAAGAGCTTCCAAGACCTCCTGGCAATTGAACAGAGTGAGTGGCGTCGAAGCAAACAGGATAGCCTAATTCTTGCATAATTGGGATAGCTCGCATGTCTGAGACTAAGTTGTTATATCCAAAGCTTGTTCCACGATCTGTCAAAATGATCTTTTTGTTACCAGTAGACGCAATTTTTTCTACGACGTTTTTCATGTCCCAAGGAGCCATAAATTGGCCTTTTTTGACATTGATAATGCTTTTAGTCTTCCCGGCAGCAAGTAAAAGATCTGTTTGTCTACACAAAAAGGCTGGGATCTGCATGATTTCACAAACCTGGCTAACAGGTTCAGCATGCTCAGGAAGATGAATATCTGTAAAAACAGGGACATTAAATGTAGTTTTTACTTTATCTAAAATGTTTAAACCTTCTTCAAGGCCAGGCCCTCTGTAACTGTCAACAGATGATCGGTTAGCCTTATCAAAGCTTGATTTATAAATAAAAGATATATCTAAGCTTTCGCAAATTTCTTTTAAAGTCTCACAAGTGCTCAGCGCATGATCTAGATTTTCAATAACGCATGGACCTGTGATAAGCGTTAATCTTTTTTTATCACCGATTTCAAAATCTCTTAGTGGAATTGTTTTGATGGGCATGGCATTTCCTTTATAGGTTTATGAAGGAAATTATAAAGCCTTAAAGCTCCAAAATCAAAACAAATTAAGGGGAGGTTAATATTTCGGAGTCAAAAACATCTTCCATAGTATATAGACCAGGAGTTTGGTGAGTTAGCCATTTAGCTGCGTGTAAAGCTCCTTTGGCATAAGGGATTCTGCTTTTTGAGCTATGAGATAAGGAGATGGTCTCATGTTCACTTGAAAATTCTACCTTATGACTGCAGGAAAAATAAGGGGTTCTTTGAGTGTGAATGTTTAATTCTTCGGAATCATTGAAAACGGTCTTGATAAGTTCTAGAGTGGTCCCTGAGGGGCTATCTTTTTTAGAGCGGTGGTGTGACTCAAAAAGATCTACTTGAAAGTCTTCTAAAAGAGGTTTTGAGGACTTTAAAACATGTACTAAATAATTCATCCCAAAGGAAAAGTTGCTAGCGTGCAAAATAGGGATCTGAAAGGCTGCTGTCTTTAGTTTGTCAAAATGAGGTTCTAAAAGACCTGTTGTTCCACTGATAAAAGGTGTGTTTGTTTCTAGGGCCAAAGAAAGCGCTTTTACCATACCATCGGGGCTAGAGAAATCGATGATAACATCAATTGGATCAGAAATGCTTCGCTCTAAAGTAAATATTGGACTGTTTGAAATCTCTTGAGTTAGAGTTTGTCCCATTTTTCCAGTTAGACCCATCACATATACATTTAACATAAGCGTCCTTTATAAAATTTACTCTTAGGGTAAAAAAAGATTCGAGATTTTGCAATCGTAAAAAAATATAGTTAAAGAAAAAGACATGCATGCATATAGTCCCCCTCTTTTTTTTAGGAGAAAGCTGATGACTACAACTACGATAAAGAGCTCAGAGCTTTGCAAGATCTTTGGTGAGCCTGAATCATATGGACAACAAGAGCATTCAGCCCATTGGGCGCAAGCAAAAGATTCCATGCAGCGATGTCTTGAAACACGTGGAATGGGAAACGCTCCTTTGGAGTACTTTTTAAAGCATGCAGTAGTAGATCTTAAAGAGTGGATTACTTCCAAAGAAACTTTAGATGTTTGTGACAGGTGTGCTTCGCTTGCTGCGAATTTTTTTGTAAAGGATATCCCGAGAGATGTTCCTCGGATAGAATCAGCTATTAAAATCTGCGAAGGTTCACCCCTGGGATTGTTTGCTAAAGATCAACTTTTAAAAAGGCTTGTTACATTCTACCTCTCAAATGATGAGATAGATAAAGCCGAAATAGAAGCTGCAAAAATAGAGCAAAGTGATATCAAATGTTTCGTTTACCAAAAAATTTACAGAGAGAGGATTAAGCGTTTTGGGATAGATTCTGCTATTAGCTCCGCTGAGATAAAGATTGGAGAAAGGGATAAGGAGGCATTAACAGTAGCTCTTTTGATAATTGTTCATCATTTGCTAAAGAGTGGCAGTGTTCAAGACGCTGCTATTTTTATTGAAGGTTTATTAACAGCGGGTTTGTTAGGTGAATTTGAAATAAAAACGGTTTTAGAGTCAGCATTGCAGAAATCTTTAGAAGCTGGAGATGTAGAATATGTTGACTACTATGTAAGTAAAATGGAGCTTAGCTCATCAGAGGCTTTTCTTCGTGTGATCGTTTCTCGTCTTGAGTGCCCACAAGACGCAAATCAAATAGTTGGACTTTTTTCTTCTTATATTGATGAAGTTGATACACTGGCATCAGAATCTCGCTTAGATAAGCAGTTTATTCAGATGTTAATTCAAGCTTTTAGTGAGCTAGAAGATATTGAAGCTTTAGAAGGGCTGTTTGAAAAGATAGAAGAGCAAGACCAAAAGTTCGCTGTGAAAATAGCAATTTTGGGAATACTGCGGAAAAGAAAAGAGACTGGAGCAGTTGTTAGAGTAGCTTTACAAGCTTCAACATTAGATATAGCCCCCATAAAGAGAGTTAAGACTTTAAGAGGGTGTATCTTTAGCTCTTTGTTAAATAACGATCTAAAGTCTGCTGTAAGCTTGTTTAAAACAATTGAAGAGCTTCGAGGAAAGGCCTCTGTCTTTGATTTAGATTGCCTTGAGGATCAAGAAGAATTTATAGCTCTATCTAGATCCTATCTATTTTTGGCTTACAGATTGGAAACAGGATGTGAAGGTTATCTTGTTCTTGCTGAAGCACTTTCTGAAATGGTTGAAAATCCAAAAGTAGAACTCCCAGAAGATCTAAAAGCAGAAATTTCAGAAATTCTAGATGAACAAGTAGTAAGTCAGTTTTCAAGCTTGAATGTAAATTAGAAAATTTCAACTAATTATTATCCGGGGTTAAAGGATGTCTGTGCAACAACAAATGGCCTTAGGTCAACAACAGCTAAGAAGGTTTTATTGTAAAAATCCTGAAATGTCTCAAATTTCTTTAGTGCAAAACGCTTTAACCAAACGCCTTGGACGCCTTGGAAGGGTTTATGAGGAGTTGGAGCCAACGCTAAAGAAAGATGAGGGTTTCTGTAATAGATGCATTATTTCGTTGGCAGAGAGGGTTTTTAGTGAGTTAGATAAAACAAAAGATATCAGAGCTCTTAATGTTCATATCTTAAATTTTGAACCGGGGGAACATGAAGGTAAATTGTTTTTCAAAGATGTTTTATGTAAAATACTCTCGATAGAAAATGTCTTTTTCAATCAATTGGATAAGGCTAAAGTAATAGCTGCTATTATACTTGACAAAGAAGAAAAAAAATCAGCTCTGGATTTTATTAAAGAATTCGAAAACCCCTATATTACAGAGGGTACAGTTGTAGAAGGGCAAGTCTTTGAACGTATCCAAAATGCTATTTTAAAAAGACAGTCAGACCAGGCTCTCTATTTGATTAAAAAGCTATGTCCAAACTCGCATGTTAGCCTTCGAGGGATTGAGCGATTCATAAGTTTTCTTCTGGAACATGATGAAATAGATCTAGCGGCAGATATAGCAGAGCGGTGCCTAGCTGACGATAAGACAAAATCAGTTGCTTTAGAAAAGGTTGTGAGTAATCTTAAAAGATCTAAGGCTGATTATTCAATTAAACTTGCTATAGATCTTGCAAAAAAAATGCCATTGTCCGAGATGAAAGTTGGGTGTTATAAGGATTTGTTTTTGACGTGTGTAGAGGACGGATTGTTAGTCTCAGCTGAGGCTATATGCGATTATATGCGCTTAGAAATGAGTGATCAAGATGTGGCCTATTGGTTCTTGTGGCTGAAAAAAGAGGCTGAAAAGGTTCAAAATGAAGCTTTGGTTAAATCTCTTTCATGTAAGTTAGACTCCCTAAATGGGCTAATAGAGCCTTCTAAGGCAAGAATCTGTAGTGAAGTTTGATGTGGAGATTTTCTGAGAAAAAGGTTGAAAAACATTTGGTTTTCAGATTAGAATAACGCCATCCATTTGAGGACCGGTAGCTCAGCTGGATAGAGCACCCGCCTTCTAAGCGGGCGGTCGCAGGTTCGAATCCTTCCCGGTCCGTTTTTTTACATTCAAGATCGACATTATGCAGGAAAACGACACTCAATATCTTGGCGATTATGTCTTTGAAAAAAGATGTTTCGATGACGTTGAAGAGTTGTTTTCTCAGTTTTCTTCTGACGATTTCAAAAAAAGTCCTCTTTATAAACAAAAAGAACTTGTTAATAAAAAACTTTATGAGTTGATTAAATCTCATGCTTCTAGAGAGTTTTTGTTTTTAGAAGTTATCGATTTCATCCATAGAGTAAGAGACCAAAATTTAGTTGAGCGTTACAATTTAATAGATTTTGAGCTTTGGCTGAATCAATTTTCAAAACTAGAGCCTAGTGAAAATTATTATATTAGAGGCCTAATAGCAGGGAAGTTTATCCCTAGGGATGACTATCAGCTGCTGTTCCCCATAGGAATGGGAAAAACTTATGAAGGGTCTCATATCGTTACAGCTCATGCATCTCCTGACTTAGATACAATTGTAGCTTCCTTTTGGGGATGGATGGATGCGTTTTCTGCTAGGGTGTCTAAGGGACTTCATATTTGGAATGTTCCAGGAGGACCTCCAGCTTCTCACGTTGAAGTTGAGCAGCTTTTTTACAACATCATGGGAAACCATGTGTTTGATTATCTCTCGAAATCAAGGTCTCAGTTGTCTCTAACGAGTCTTGATCTGATGACTCAAGATGACTTCGTTGTCAGGAAGAAAGAAGATCATTCGTTAAACTCCGCGACTGAGAGATCAGCGGGAGTTGTCATTGTAGATGATGAAGGGTATTATCTAGGTGACTGGAGATCATTTGATGTCGAGAGTGTTAGACAAGTTATTATGTCTTTAAACTCTTGTATTAGATGGTTAGAGTCGGAATTAAGGGTGCAGCTCATTACGCTTTTTGCTGAAGAGGCTCCTGGAAAAGACAAGGTGATGTCCTTTGCTAAAGAGTCTTATTGTATTAAGATCAAAGAATGTGAACCCTTTAAAGAATTTACTGAGAAGCAAGTTAAGCTTTTGGATGGATATTTAAAAGTTGTTTTGAGAACAGAGAAGGGCGTTGAAGCGTCTTTTGAAGAATTTTCTAAAGCATTACTTGAGCTTCAAATTGTTGATTTTACCCACTTTCAAAGAAACTTAGAGAATTTAGCTTCCTCAGAGTTGTTTAATCAAGCTGGGGAATTTGTAGAAAATAGACCATCACTTTTTCATTATTTAGAAAAGATAGTTAAAGAACTCAACGAAGTATTCAAATCCTTTAGATTATATGTAGATACGTTAGATATTGCCCACAAGGTTAAGACTCATGTTTTTGGCTATGAACCGCAATATTTACCTCATAGAACGGATGTTGAAGAGATTCTAACCAAGATGGGATCATATCCATATCTGACTGTGAACATGCCTGCGCCAAATGACAAACAAATTCCAGTAGGCATTGTAAAAGCAGCTGATTTGAAAAAAAGAATTTTAGGAACGGCAACTCTTAGAGATTTTTGTAATAGAGATGAGACAAAAGTCCCTCCTTATTTTGAAGTTATATCAGTCATTGATCATCATAAATCATCGATCTCTACAAGCTCAGCTCCAACGGCTACTTTAACTGATGCTCAATCCGCAAACGCAGTCGTTGCTCAGTTTGCTTTTGCTATTCATGATAAGTACTCAAAATCTGGGATGGATGAAGCGTCCGTTTCTACTCAATTTGATGAAAGGCAAAAAACAGCAAAGACCGCTACTGATTTTAGATGTCTACGTAACCTTCTAATGAAAAAAGAAGCATATCTTCAAAGTAAAGATTACTTCGTATCAGATCAAAGGCAGGTCTTGGAGTATACTCAGTATATTTTTGCAATACTTGATGATACGGATCTTCTAACGAAAGTCTCATATAGAGATGTTATGAGTATGAAGGGCCTACTGAACAGACTCAAGACTCTGATCTTAAAAAAAGAAACTGAAGTTGTTGATTTTGACGATCTTAAAAAAGATGAAAAGTTTGTTGAAAATGCTGCTAAAAAGCTCCTTCAGAACAAAGATTTATACTCGTTATATAGTAAAGTCTATTCGAAAAAGGAACAGGTTGTAGAGGATAATTTAAAGCTGTGTGCAGAAGGGAAAGAGTCAAATATCTTTGTTGATACGAAGATTCAAAATGGCTGCGCAAGGGTTGGGCAAACGAAGATTTTCGCTAAAAATTATCCGTTCTTTTATGACAGAAAAAATCAAGTCAGAGATCTCTGGTTTAAGGAGTCCTGTCAGGTGATTGAAGATCATCCACAAATTGATCTTCATATGCATATGATTTCAACTGTTGCGAGTGCAGAAGAGCTTTTCAAAGGAGAAAGAGATACATATCTTCATAAAGATGAAATGTGGATATGGATACCAGAAACAGAGCTAGCCGTAGAGCACTTAAAGTACTTTTTATCTGTCTTCAAGAAATCGCCTAAAATGATTTCTAATGATGTAGAGCTAAAATTCTATGGACCAAGATCTAAAGAGTTTTCAACGATCTTTAAAGAGAGTTTCGTTAAAACGAAAGAAACATTCTCTGAAGAAAAATTAGAAGCAAGTTACGCTGTGATTTATTATAACGCAGGGTCTATTAACTCTAGAAAAGCGGCAGTATCGCCATATCTTCCTAAAGTAAGCACATAAAAAAACCCTCAAAACAGATCATCTTGAGGGTCTTTTACAGGAATTCTTATTCAGCTGACTCGCCATTTTCTTCTAAAATTTCTAGATTAACGCGAACGCCGTTTCTAGATGCTACAGACATCAATAATGTTCTAATAGCGTTAATGGTTTTTCCCTTTTTCCCGATGATTTTACCAATGTCAGATTTCTCTACATTGAGTTCTATGATAAGGGTGTGAGTTCCTCCAACTTCGTTAATTTCAACTTTTTCTGGGTGGTCGACTAAGTTTTTAACGATGTATTCAACGAATTCTTTCATTTTCCGGTCCTTTTTGGCTACAGTTCCAAATCTGCTTTAGATAAACGCTTCTCGCTAAGGTAGTTTAAAGCTGTTAATCGAATAAATCCAGAGTAATTTCCCTCTGAATATAACAACTATAAAGAGCCCTAGAAAGAGGCTGGCTTTTCCTTCAAATCTTAAATAGATTTTATACTCAATGAAGTAGAGTGTTTTGACTTAATAGTCAATTTATTTTTAGCCTTTTTAAAAAAAATACTCTAAGACCCAGAGGGTTGTACATCTAGCTCCTGCTCAGAGCTCCTAAAAACCCTCAAAAATAGGGCTTTTTGATCAAAATATTGAATTTAAAATAAAAATTATATTTTGCAACCCACTAAATCACAGAGAGTTGCAATAATACCTCTTTTTTATATCTTTAAATTAAAATAATAATTTGCTAATATTGAAGTAAGGGAAAAATGGGCCTCATATAGAAAAGGTCTAGAAAGAAAGGTAAAAAGGTTATGACACAGGCACAGGCTGCAAGTACCAAAATAACAATTTTTGGGATGCCAACGTTTGAAGAGCAAGTTAAGCAAAAGTCTAAACAAAGACAAATTGTAGAAGCTAAGCTTGATCGAGCAGAAGTTAAGAAAAAAGGATCCAAAGATAATTTCATTGGTCCAAAATATATGGAGTATGTTGAGAAAGCTTTGGTCAAACAGATGAAGCAGAATAAAAAAATGACGAATTTTATTAAGCTTCAGAAGTACTACTCTGATCTAATGGCTGGATTATATAAGGCGATAGGATCTCTTTCTAACTATGATGACTTGAAGCAGTTTTTACAAAAAAATAGCTTTTATCAAAAGGTTGGTTCTGTCGGAAGTGGTGATATCAGAAACTTTCTACAGTTTGCTAAAGATGAAATGAATCGATTTGAAAATTCACAGGCTTATAAACAAGATGAAGCTGATTATGCTCATGAACAAAAAGAAATAAATAAGTATGAAGAATGGATTCATTCACCTAGATCTACTGGAGCTAGAAGACATTATGCAAGAAAACATTTGGCAAAAGAGCGAAATAAGCAACAAAATACTGAAAATCAGATGCAGAACCTAAGAGGTGGAGAGGTTTCAATCCTTCAAGATGATGCAAACTCATTGAAAAATCACGCTTCTAGCAGTACAACGTTTGCTAAACAATTATCAAGTGATGAGAAAAGTATTGGTCAGGCTTTTTCCGGAATGGGAGACTTTTCGATTAACATTGCGCTAGGTTATGCAAATGACCTAGAATAAAAATTCATGGTTTTTTAGAGTAAACTCTCTAAATGTGGTCTTTTCAGGGTAGCTTGGGGAGACCTTTTTTTATGCCTGAAAGGTTTCCAGAAGTTTTTTAAATCTTAGATCCAAGGGGGCTTCGATCGTGATACACTCTCCTGTAAAAGGATGTGTAAATTCTAAGCTTTTGGCGTGAAGCATCAATCTGTCAAAATCAGGGTTTAATGAGCCGTAAATAGGATCAGAGACAATAGGGCAGCGAATACTTTTTAAGTGCACTCTTATTTGGTGGGTTCTGCCAGTAATTGGCTTAGCTTCTACCAGACTATACTTTTCATCGTAGCCTAAAACGTCAATTAGGGTCGTTGCAGCCTTTCCCTCGGAATTTATGACCATTTCCTTTCTTTTGGTATGATGTCTTGAAATAGGGCCTTCTATGACTTTTACAAGAGGTCTGTTTTGGCATAATGCCACGTATGTTTTTTTTATTTGTCTATCAGCGAATAATTTGGTCATTTCAAGAAGCGCTTTTGGAGTCTTAGCGCATAAGATAACGCCGGATGTGTCTTTATCAAGGCGGTGGATTATCCCAGGTCTTAGTGGATTGTCAAAGTCACTCATAGGGCCTAAATATGAAATTAAAGCATTAACAAGTGTTTTGTCGTAATGACCTGGAGCTGGATGAACAACAAGTCCTGTAGGCTTGTTGATTGCTAAAAGGTGCTCATCTTCAAATAAGACCTCGAGCTTAAGATCGTAAGGTTTTAGATCTAATGGTTTTGGTGTTTGAAAGTTAACCGAAATGAGATCGGACATTTGAACTAAAAAACGTTTTTTAGCGAGCTTGTTGTTTAATGTAACGAATCCGTCATCAACTAGCTTTTGGAAATAACTTCTTGAAAAAGAAGGAAATCTCTCAGATAGGTATTTATCTAGTCGAGTAGCCTCTACCAGATCTGCCTTAAACTCCTGCTCTTGCTCCATAAATCTTTCTATAAAATGATTTGAAAGAAGCTAGGATAGCATAAGAGAGGATTCAAATAGAGCTAAAAAAACTTTTATCACTCGCCCTTTTCAGCTTTTTTCAAGTCTTCGCTAGCTTTTTTCATTCTAGCTTGCTCTTGTTTCATCTGAGTAGAGATAGACTTTAGCAGAGCCTGCATAAATCGCTTAAACTCATCTTTTGTCATGGGCATGTTTGGGAAGAATTTCTCTCCTGCCTCAAGTTGAGATCCTTGAGAGGAGTCGCTACTTGTTGGAGGGAACCCGGGGATGTTTGAAGGAGCGTTTGGGTCATTTCCATCAGGAGGAAAAGATGGAAATTGGTTGCTTGGACCATCTGGTGGAATTGAATTTGACATAAGTGAATCTCCTAGTATAGTAAAGACACGCCCTTAGGGGCCCTTACGGTTTATTATATCATAAAATTATTATTTGTTAAAGAATTTTATCTTGTTGATTATGAGAGAATTAGGAATAAAGACTTATATAGACGCTCAAAAAAGGTCTTTAATTTTTTTAATTGGGGATAAAAGCTACGGTCCTTTCTATGCTCCTCTTTTTAAAAGAGATACAAAAGATCTTCTAAGGTATAAAGATCTTAGAGAATTTGAGGCGGCCCTTGGAAAGGTAGAGCTAAAAGTTTGTAAAAGCTATGCAATCTTTTTGCTTTCTAAAAGAAACTATAGCGAAAAAAAACTTCAGGAAAAATTAAGGCTTAGGTGGTTTTCAAATCCAACTGTTGAAAAGGTCATATCCTTATTAAAAGGATATGGTTACGTAAATGATGAAAAGCTGGCGAGTAGTAAGATTAAATTGTATTTAAGTAAGGGGTATGGAAAAGCTCAAATCTTGCTTAAATTAAACGTTGAATTTGGATCTTTAGAGAACTTAGAACAGGTTTTTTCTGAGATCTATGAAGTGCATTTTGAAATGGATTTTTTGGTTGCTAAAATAAGAAAACGGATAAAACAAATAACTTTCCAAGAAAAGAATAAGCAGTATCAATTTTTAAGAAGGAAAGGTCATAGTCATGACCTAAGTCTTCAAGTGCTGGATCAGGTTTTTCAAAAAAACTAGTATCAATTTCTTCAATTTTCTATAAGTTTTATAAAAAGGCTAAAAGGGTTTTCGGTATGAAAATAGGTGTTATAGGAGTTTGTGAAGAGAACTGTCCTATCTACATAAGAGAAAAGCTTACGACAGCCTTTCAGAGGCTTTATGAGAAAGTTAAAGCTGAAGGATCGTTTGTTTTGCTTTCAACTTGTCGAAGAGCGGAGCTTTATTTTAGCACTGAGGATCTGACAAGAACCCATGTCGAAATTTTAGAAGAGTTAAGGTGTCATATGAAAGAGCCTTTTGAACAAGCTCTTTTTAGTCTTTTTGAATCCGAATGTCTTTTGCATCTTATGAGAGTTACATCTGGCCTAGAAAGTTCAATACTAGGAGAGAGTGAAATTCAAAAACAAGTCAAGCTTGCCTATGAAGTGGCTAAAAGCAAAGTAAAGTTAGCTCCAGAGATTCACTATAGCTTTCAAAAAAGTTTAAAACAGGGAAAAAATTTAAGGGCTTCCTTTGAGTTTTTTAAAAGACAAGACTCATTAGCCCATATCATTTTAATGCAGCTAAAGTTGTTTTCTAAAAAGAATTTTCAGGATCAGAAAGTTCTTTTTATAGGGAATTCTCAGATAAATAGAAGGATTTTACCGGTGTTTTTTGCCAAACAGTTTGAGCAAATTTCACTTGCTACAAAAAAAATCGATGAGAGTCTCTATCAGTCGCAAAAAAATTTTAAGGTTCGATCATATGAAGCAATAGATGATTTAAGCTCTTACGATGTTGTTGTGAGCGCTACAAGTGTCACAAACTATCTTATAGATAGAAAGCAAATTCCACAGGCAGAACTGGTCCTTTTCGATCTCAGTGTACCAAGAAGTATTTGTCCCAAAGTCAAAAATGTAGCAACTTTAATGAACATGGAAGAGTTAGGAGCCCTTTTTCAGAAAAAAAGAAATCTTGTCCAAAATGAGCTGTTTTTATGTGAAAAAATCCTTTCAGCTCAAGTTCTTCGATACAAAACGCTTTTCAATCAAAAAAGCGAAAACAAAAAAAAGCATAGGCAGTTAAGTATAGCTTAAAATTCAGCTGTTTTTGGAGCCCTTGGAAAAGCTATCGCATCCCTAATATTTTCGATTCCTGTAACGAATTGGACGAGTCTTTCAAATCCAATCCCAAATCCCGAATGGACAACGCTTCCATATTTTCTAAGGTCCATATACCAAGAGTAATTTTCAACAGGCATACCGGTCTGCTTGATTTTTTCTTCTAAAACATCAAGCCTTTCTTCTCTTTGAGATCCTCCGATTAGCTCTCCAATTCTAGGAACTAAAACATCCATAGCAGCAACTGTCTTGCCATCGTCATTATCTCTCATATAAAAAGCTTTGATCTCCTTTGGGTAGTCCGTAAGGACAACAGGCTTTTTAAAGACCTCTTCAGCGATATAGCGCTCATGTTCTGATTGGAGATCGCAACCCCACTTAACTTCATATTGGAAAGATTTTTTAGAGTTAAGAAGAAGGTCTATAGCCTTTGTGTAGCTTAGCCTTTCAAAAGAAGAGTCTTTTATTTTTTGTAATCTATCGATTAGCCCTTTTTCAATGAATTTATCAAAGAATTCCAAATCCTCAGGACAGTTTTCCAAAATGTCATTTATTAGATATTTTAGATAGTCTTCTGCAAGATCTATGTTGTCGCTAAGGTCATTGAATGCAACCTCTGGCTCTATCATCCAAAACTCTGCAATATGTCTTGACGTATTTGAATTTTCTGCACGAAACGTTGGGCCAAAAGTGTAAGTTTTGGACAGTCCACAAGCATAGCTTTCAGCGTTTAGCTGACCTGAGACTGTCAAGTAAGTGGCTTTTCCAAAAAAGTCTTGTTTGAAGTCGATTTTATTATCATCAGTGGTTGGAATATTTGTTAGTGGGAGAGTTGTTACTTGGAAAAGCTCTCCGGCTCCTTCGCAATCTGATGCCGTGATGATAGGTGATTGAAGGTATAAAAAATTTCTTTCTTGTAGGTATCTATGCGCTGCAAAGCTTAGTCTTGAGCGAACCCTAGCAACAGACCCTTGAGTGTTTGTTCTAGGCCTAAGGTGTGCGATACTTCTTAAAAACTCAAAAGAATGGCGCTTTTTTTGGAGGGGGTAGTCTTCAGGGCAAGCTCCTAAAAGAGTCACATTAGTAGCTTTCATTTCGATGCTTTGGCCCTTTCCCGGGCTTTGAACTAGCTCTCCTTCGACACAAACAGAACACCCTGTATTAAGTTTTGAAACAAGGTCCTGATAGTCTGTTAAAGAGTCGTCAATTACAACTTGGAAGGGATGAAAAACAGAGCCATCGTTTAATGCTAAAAACGAAAAAGTTTTTTGATGTCTTGCAGAGCGAATCCAACCACAAAGTTTTATGTTTTTTCCTAAAAGCTCTTCGGTGTTTTTTTGATAAAGCTCTTTGAGTAGTAGGTCTGGTTTCATGAAAGGGCCTTTTCCTTCGTTGCTAAATCTTTCAATAGTGCGATCTCATCTTTCCACATGATTTCACCATTTGGAGTTTCCAGATATTTTGGAAGAGCTCTTACCTTTGGGTCAGTCATCAGGTAATGAAAACAATCGAGGCCGATTTTACCATGGCCTAGGTTTGCATGGCGATCTTTTTTTAGTCCAAGATCGTGTTTTGAATCATTTAAGTGAAAAGCGTAGAGATGTTTTAGTCCAATTACATTTTCAAAGTCTAAGAGGGTTTTCTCCCAGGCTTCGAAAGATCTGATGTCGTATCCAGCTGCAAAAATATGGCAGGTGTCTATGCAAACTCCAATGGGAATATAGTTTTTAACTCTCTCTATAATGTAGTTGAGGTGTTCAAATTTGTGACCGATAGATGTCCCTTGGCCGGCAGTTGTTTCAAGGAGTAGCCGGGTGGGACCTTCACTACAAAGTTTTTCCAAACTTAGGAGGCTTTCTACAATCAAATCTAAAGACTCTTCTAAAACTCCCGTTGTGTAGGCTCCGGGATGAAAATTTAGATAAGAAAGTTTTAGCTTATGACAACGTTTGAGCTCTCTTTCAAACGCTTCTTGGCTTTTTTGACGTAAATCTTCTTTGATGGATCCTAAGTTGATAAGATAGCTTCCATGGCTCATGATGTGAGAGTAGTCGTATCGCTTTTGAAATTCTAAAAATAAGTGAGCTTCTTCATCGCTAATTTCTTTTCCATGCCACTGTTTTTGGTTGCTGGTAAAGAATTGAAAAGTTGTTGCCTCAATGAGATTTGCTTTTAAGACTGCTTGAGAAACCCCTCCTGCTGCAGAGGTGTGAGCGCCGATTAAGAGTTTTTCTGGAGGAGTTTGATCCATACATGCTACCTTTAAACTGAGAAGATATATCAGGAAAAGTATACTGAATCTAAAGAGATTTGACAATAGGTGTAACAATTGAATAAACCCGCAGAGCTTGCAAAAAACTATCATACCATTTTATCACATACGAGATCTTTTTTTTCTGGAACCCTAATCAGTCGGTTTTCAGGGATGTTTAGGGATATTGTCTTAGCCATGCTTTTTGGAACGTCAGCTTTACTTTCAAATTTCATGGTAGCTTTTAGACTCTCAAATTTTTTTAGAAGAGTTCTAGCTGAATCTCCGCTGTCTGCAAGTTTTATTCCTACGCTTGAATCATTTAGAAAAGAATCTGAGAAAAAAGGAGCTTTGTATTTCAGGGATGCATTTATTTCTCTGTTTGTTCTTGGTGTAATAGTGACCTCTGCATCGCAGCTAGGCCTTAAATTTTTTGCTCACCATTTTTTTCAAAAGGAGATTTTATCGATTATCTCCTTAATCCAAATCATGTTTCCGTCCCTTATTTTTCTAATGCTTTATGGACTTTGTTCCTCGTATCTTCAAAGTTTTGGAAAATTTTTTATAGGGGCTGTAGCTCCAACTCTATTTAATGTGGTTTGGATTGTATTTGCTTATTTTGCAAAAGATTTGAGAGATGAAAGTGCTATGCAAACGCTCTCTTGGGGTGTTTTATCTGCTTTTTGTATTCAGTTTTTTATTACAGCTCTTTTTGTCTTCCAGAAAGTAAAAATAAAGATTTCAAAACAAGAATTTATAAAATCACCTTACTCTAAAAACTCTATTAGTTCCTTTTTTAAACCATATTTTTTATCTATGACAGGCGTTGGAGCAACTCAGCTCAATACGTTTTTGGATAGTATTTTTTCGAAAATTGCGGATCAAAGTGGGCCTGCTTATCTTTGGTATGCTATCCGGCTTGAGCAAGTTCCTTTATCTCTTTTTGCTATAGCTTTAGCATCTGCATTATTGCCTCAGCTGTCTAGAGCTTTTCAAAGTGATCAAAAGGAGTTTAAAGCTCTTTTAAGTAAATCCTTAAGTAAAAATTTTATCCTCATGAGTTTTTGCTCAGTTGGATTAATTCTTTTTGGTTTTAGTGTTATTAGGCTGATTTTTTATAGAGGTGAGTTTGATCAGTCTTCCCTGCAAATGACATTAAGATGTTTGTGGGCCTATTCTTTAGGGCTTGTGTTCCAGGGTGGGGTTATCATTCTTTCTCAAGCGTTTTACGCATCTAAAGACTTCAAAACTCCTGCAAGAAGTGCAGCGTTAGCTGTTGTGTTGAATGTTATTTGTAATGCGTTATTGATCTTTTACTTTGAGTTTGGATCTGTGTCGATAGCTTTAGCTACAAGCTTAGCAAGTCTTGTTCAATTTATTTACCTAAAAGTAAAAATATCAAGACAGATGGCTATTTTCTATGGGAAAAATGCTGTTTATGGTTTTGTTTCTGTCATAGTGGCTGGAATTTTAGCGTTTTTTTCTATGATTGTATTGAACGATCCTACAGTAAAATTTATAAAAAGCGGCACTGTTCAAATCTTAAGTTTTTCTAACGTGGTCATGCGGACAATCTTTTCTGCTGGTCTTTTTGCAGCAGTTTTTTTAGCGCTAGCTTGGATGTTTCGGATCGAAGAGATAAAAGCTATTTTTAAACGGATATAAAAAAAGCCAAATCAGAGATCTGATTTGGCTTTTTAACTCGGTCAGTTAATGCTAAAAAGCTTAGCAAGTGTGAGCTAAAAATTCGCAAACTAGAGGAACGTTCACAGGTAATGGGAACGAAATTTGTTCTAGTTCAGGAAGGCTTTCTAACTTTCCTTCGCAAGATTTAGGGTCGAAAGAAACATACTCTGGAGCTTCTTTTTGAGCTGCAAGTGTTTCTTTGATTAAACGATTGTTTTTTGACTTCTCGCTTAGAGAAATAACCATCCCAGGTTTTACTTGGAAAGAACGTACATCAACTTTTTTCCCATCAACACGGATATGTCCGTGTGAGATTAATTGCTGAGCATGGAAAATTGTTGCAGCAACTCCAAAACGGAAAACAACAGAATCTAAACGGCACTCTAACAACTCAATAAGATTTTGAGGAGTCATACCAGATTTTTTTGTTGCTTTCTTGTAATAGTTAATAAGCTGCTTTTGGCTTAACATTCCATAAATAGCCCTTAGCTTTTGCTTCTCTTCTAGCTGAAGACCATAGTCAGACTTTTTTCTTCTTCTTGCACCATGCATTCCAGGTGGATTCGGTTTATGAAGAAGAGGGTTTCTTCGGCGGCCAAAAATGTTCATCCCGAAACGACGAGCGATTCTATTTTTTGGTCCTGTATAGCGTGCCATGAATATCTACCTCTTAGATTTAAAAATCAGTTTTTTTAGCGCTCATGCTAGAGCATATTTCAATTAAAAACAATAGCTATATCCTAGGGCTCTTAACCAAAGATTTAACTATCAGCTGCACTATGAGAGGACTAGCTATCATAGCAAAATGTTAACTTTTAAGTCACTTACTTTAAGAGAGATGATTAAAAAAAATATTTAACAAGTTGGATTAGTAGATATTTTGTGATAAAATGGGTCCTGGAGGGGTCTGTGAGTTAGGTATAATGCCTGAAAACTACGGATCAAAAGGTAGATGGAGATAGATCCAGTTTTAAAAGCTTCAAGAGTGGCGTTATCATCAGAGCTAACAAGTTATGCTCTAAGATTGAAAAGTCAGCTAGAAAGCTCTAATAAAATGACGCATTCAGAGTACATGCGTATTCACAAATTGGCACTTAACTTGATTGCTCAAAAAAAAATGTTGTCTAGTAAATCCAAAGCCTTAGAAAGTCCGGAACTAGCTAAAAATGATAAGATTTTTTTAGAAGCAATTTTAGCAATTAGAACAAGGCTTAAATATCTTAATCCAAAGACTCATCTAAAGGCTTCTATAGACCTTCATAAAAAAAAGATTACATACCACAAGAAAACAGCAAAGAAGCTGCGGAGGAAATTGAGGCGGGTTTCAATTGCAGTTTTCACCGCTAAGAATCTTAAAAAAGCTAAAAAGAGTGAGCTTGTAAGGGAAATAAACGCTCATCAATTAGAGCTTTCAAAAACTGAGCTGAAGTTAAGTGCTTTAACCAAACAGCTTCCTCGTATAAATGAACTTTTTTAGATCAAAGCTTCATTGACGAAATACTAAGATCAGAAGTATCCTTTCTAACAAAAAAGTTTAAAATTGAGGATACTTTTATGTACTTCGTACTAGCTTATTATCACTTCAAGCCTATTGAAAATCCAGAAAAGCACATTAAAGAGCATAAACAATTCTTAGAGTCGAAAGATGCGACTGGAAGAATTTATATTAACGAAGACGGGATTAATGGGCAGATGAGCATTCATGAAAAGGATGCAGAAAGTTATATGGAGTGGATGAGAGCCTTTCCTTTTTTCAAAGACGTGGAATTTAAAATTCATCATTTGGAGTCTCATGCGTTTGCAAAATTAACCGTTAAATATCGTAAACAGCTTGTAGCAATAGAAGCAAAGTATGAAGAGGTTGAGACAGGGCAGCATTTATCTCCTGCAGATTGGAAGAAAATGTTAGAAGACAAAGATGATAACACCATTTTGATTGATGTAAGGAATGATTACGAGTGGGAAGTAGGTCATTTTGAAGGAGCTATGCTTCCAAGGCTTGAAACGTTTCGAGATTTTAAAAAGTATGTTGATGATCTTAAAAAAGAGTACGATACTAAAAATACTAAAGTCATGATGTATTGTACCGGAGGAATTCGCTGCGAAGTCTACTCTTGCCTTATGAAAGAAAAAGGTTTCGGAGATGTTTTTCAGCTCCAAGGTGGTGTAATCAAGTATGGTCTTCAAGAAGGTAACAAGCATTGGAAAGGGAAATTATTTGTTTTCGATGACAGGCTTGTTGTTCCAATTTCAGATGAGGTTGCTGAAACAATTAGTCATTGTAAGCACTGCTCCAAGAAGGTAGACCGGTATTACAATTGTGCGAATATGGACTGTAATGATCTTTTTATTTCTTGCCCGGAGTGTGTGAAAGAGCTAAAGGGATGTTGTTCAAAGGAATGTACAACCAAGCCTAGGGTTAGAGAGTTTGAAAGTATTGAAAACCCTAAACCTTTCAGGAAATTGCCATTTGAAAAAAAGCAAGAGCTTAATCAAAAAGCAGTCTCGTAACTTTAGCGTTAACTATTCATGAAATATCAGATAGTGGCAACGAAAGCACAAAGAAGTGCTTTTGAAATAGAGGTCTTGTTAGATAAAGACATTTCAAAGCAAGATCTCTTAAGACAGAACTTGTCGACACTATCTTTATCTGGTAAAGAGGCGTTTAAATCTCTTTTATCCTGCAGCTTTGAGCCTGAAAGAAGTGGTGACAAGCGGTACATCTTTTCTGTGAAAAAATCTAATGCTACCAAAGTTCTCTATCAAATAGCTCTGACACGACAATTATTCTATTGTGATGAAAAGATTATATATGAACCCTTTTCTAAATCCGAGTTTTACTACCAAGTTGAAAAAGACGCTGATAAGTATAAAGTGACAGGATTATTCGAGCTTGGAAGGTTTAAGGTTCAGGCTCATTTATGTGATCTTCTTTTTGAAGGGGATGAAATATTTTATCTTCATAAAGGGATGCTGTCACAGATTAAAACAGAGTGTGATTTTCTCTGGATAGAAAAGGTTAAGAGTAGTCCTCTTGTTCTTTCCAAGCCTGATTTAGATGAGCTTGTTCTTGAGATGAAACTTGATAATCTATCACCTTCTTTAAAGGTAGAAAAAGATTTAGAAATACAGGAAACCATTTCATGTATTCCAGAGCTTGTTCTCCAAGATAGGCAAGGTCTGTTTGCTAATCTTTGGATGGATTATGGTTCTTTTGGAAAAGTCGAGTTTGGAAAAAAAGAAAAGCTTAAAATTACCCGCAATGAAGAAGAAGAAAGCGGATGGGAACAAGATCTTTTAGAATCTGGATACTTCAAAAAGAGAGGGCCTTTCTTCTCTTATGCGTGTGATAAACAAGATCTTGGCGAGTCATTGAAGTTTTTAATAGAGCTTGGTTGGAAAGTCTTAGATCACAACAAAAAAAGAGTTAAGCTGATATCTAGAAATGATCTACAGTTAACTCTCGAAGAAAATGAAGTGATATTAAAAGGAGAGTTGGCCTTTGATGGGGAAAGGGCCTCACTTGATCAGGTGACAAATTCGCTAACTCAAAATCAGGACTTTGTTGAGCTGTCAAATTCAAGTGTAGGGCTTTTAGAAGGAGTGAGCTTTGCTAAGCACTTTACAAAAGATGGTGACTATCATCTTAGTAAAACTCATTTAGGGCTTTTAAATGACGCTCATGAAAATCTTATAGAAGAAAATCTAAAGGAACTTTTATCTCTTCAACGATTAGAAGCTATCCCTAGTCAGAAACTAAAAGATTTCTCCGGAAGCCTATTTGAGTATCAGAAAAAAGGCTTCGACTGGCTTTGCTTTTTATATAAGCACAAACTAGGAGGTTTGTTAGCCGATGAGATGGGGCTAGGAAAAACTGTACAGGTATTGGCATTTTTAGCTTTTGTTGGGCTGGGTAAGAAACATTTGATTGTTGTTCCTTCTGCATTAAAAGGAAATTGGGCCAAAGAGTGTGAACGGTTTTTGGGTTTTAAGCCAAAGCTGTTCTCTAGTGTAAATAATGAAATTACCCAAGGTCTTTGGATAGTTTCCTACTCGATGTTAAGAGAACATTCTCAACTAATTGGAAGTCATCGATTTGACACGCTTATTTTAGATGAAGCTCAGATGATTAAAAATCCAGACGCTAAAACCTCTAAGGCCGTTTTTAGTATGGTGGCGCAGTTTAAATTAGCTATGACGGGGACCCCTATTGAAAATAAACCATTAGATCTTTGGTCTATTTTTCGTTTCATTCAGCCCGGAATTTTATCTGAGCGAAAAACTTTTGAGTTGGACCAAAAGGACCCTAAGCAAAGAGCTAAGCTTTCCAAAATTATAAGACCCTTTATTTTAAGAAGAAAAAAAGAAGATGTGGGCTTAGAT
Organism: Chlamydiia bacterium; assembly: GCA_030427725.1. Lineage (GTDB taxonomy): Bacteria > Chlamydiota > Chlamydiia > Chlamydiales > JAUICV01. The sequence goes on from JAUICV010000002.1 coordinate 604,071, forward strand.
TTGCCTGAAAGAATTGAGCAAACCGTTTATATTGAGCTTTCTGATGAAGAAAGATGTCTTTATGAGAATGTTCGCAATCAGGGAAGAAATACATTAACTCATGACTCTAAACCACTTGATATTCTAGAAATCTTACTAAGATTGAGGCAAATTTGTTGTCATCCGTTTCTTGCTAAAGAAGAGGGGGAGTCTAGTAAGTTGCAGCAAGTTCTGCTTGATATAGGCGATATTGTTTCATCTGGCAGGAAGGTAATGATAGTCTCTCAGTTTACATCATTACTTGGGCTGGTTAAACAGCAGCTAGAAATTAAAGGTTTAGATTTCCTTACTATTGATGGATCCACTAGGGATAGACAGGGTGTTGTGGATAAATTTCAATCAGGACCTGATCAGATTCTTCTGATGAGCTTAAAGGCTGGTGGGGTAGGGTTAAATATTACAAAAGCAGATTATGTCTTAATTTATGATCCTTGGTGGAATAAGGCTGCAGAAGAGCAAGCTATAGCTAGAGCTCACAGAATAGGGAGAAAAAAATCTGTTTTTGTGAAAAGATATGTCGTTTTAGAAAGTGTTGAAGAGAAAATCCAAAAGCTCAAAGAGGAAAAATCAGCCTTGTTTTCACAAGTCATTGACTTTGAAAGTAATGTGGATCATTTTGATTTAAATGAGTTAGAAGGTTTGCTAGGCTAGTCTGTCTGGTCTTTTTTCTTTTCCTTTAGCTCTAAGGCCGCTTCTTTTAAGGTTTTAAGGCCATCTTCAAATCCGACTTCTTTCAAAAGGTTATCTAAATAATTCATTTCGGATTGCAGCTGATCACATAGGGATTCTAGCTTCGCAATTTTTCTCAATAATAAATCTGGTTTCATTTGTAAGGCCTTTGTTTTTAAATATTACGTTTAATTTTGTTTATACAGTCGAAGCCAATGAATAACTTAATGTCGCTCTTTTAATTTTATTATATTAAAAAAGATATTAATTTATAATTAATTAAAAGCTCTTGTTTTTAATTAATTATATAAGTTGTTTAACTTTAGTCTGTTTTTAATCACCTGGGAAGTTCTAAAAAAATAAAACTTAATCACTGGGATCTTTCAAGTGTTTGTTGTTAGATGAGATATTGTTGAGTAGATGTTTTTATGGATAAATAGGAGCTATTTATATAAACTTTTTCTAATTTTTAACAAAGATAACGCTAGTTAAGTCTTAATATTTAAATAGAAGAGGGGTTTATGTCGGTTTTGATGTCTCAATCTGTATCAGAACAACAAAGTGTAAATAGAGAAAACGAGAGCTCTACCAAAGAGGGATTTCTGTCAAATAGTGCTTATAAAGCTCATTCGCAGGCAGAAAAAGTCCTTGGAGAAGACGTTGCTCAAACGTTGATTTCTTTGAGGGCGCAACCGGTTTTAGTATGTCTGGTTGGAAAACACCTTAAAGATATATTAAAAACGATTATTGAACATTCTTCAGAACCTAGTTCCTCTCTCAAGAGTCGTTTAGAGAAAGATTTTTCAAATAGAATCTCAGCGAGTATTATCGATCAGTTTTTTGAGTATTGTAAGAACAATTATAAATCTTGCTTTGAGTGTTGTCTGACTCAAAATATTTTATCAAAAGAGGATGTAGATGGTTTGAGGGGCTATTTCAAAGAAGTTGAAAAAGGATCTAGTGCCAACAGAGTGGTGAGTAAGCAGAAAAATAATGCTTCAAGTAGTAGTGTGGCATACTCAAAAGGTAATAAATTGGAGCCCTTTGAAGATGAAGATCACGCTGACCTTATTCGCTTTGCTCTGCAAAATAAAGAGATCACAGATGTTGAGGTATTGGCAGAAGGCTATCTGGCTGAATACATAAAAACAAAACAAGCTTTCATTGCACATCAACTCAAGCAGGTAAATCAATCGTCTATAAGTCATCTAAAATCCAAGGGACTGATCACAGATACAGAACAAACGCAGTTTCTTGAAATTTCTGCAAACTATGAGGTAAGACCAAAGCGTCCTAAGGTAAGAAACAAGAGACTGTCTGCTCACAAGACATCAGAAGCTAAGGGTTTAAATAGATTAGGTGCATTGAGCATGTTTTTTGAGAAAATGGAAGCGCATTTGAGTTTAGATATTTCTGAGCTAGAAGCTCAACTCAGTAAAGAGTGTTCTGAAGGCATTACTTCTGGGAATGTACACGAGCTTATTGAGCGTTGTAAAAAAATGAAAAGACGTATTTTGCTGGGCTAGTTAGAAATAAGACTGTATCTGAAGAAAGTGCTATAAAACTTAGGTCTTATTTTGTGAAGCAGCAAGAAAATACTCAGTTAAAACAAAAGTGGAACATGGACGAGGTTGCATTATTAGCACGGTTCGTAGTTGAGTACTTCGAGGACGGGGTGGATTCACTTAGTGAGATAGCTAAGAAAATTTTCCTTTATCAGGGGGGCTGTCTTAAGAACTCTATTTCTCATGAAAAAATAGCAAAAAAAATAGGGGAATTTCGAAGACCTGCTAGAAAAAACCATTTTTATAGAGCTTTAGTTAAAGATAGGAAGGTTTTATCTGAGGAGGAGTGGGGCATATTATCGACTATGACACCTAGAGGCGTAAAATATAACAAATGGAGTAGTGGAGAGCTTATATCTCTTATAAAAGCGATGGCAGCTCGAGAAAAGGATGAGACCATGCCTGAGATGATTGCGGGATGTCCGGCTTTAAAAAATAGAAGCGTAGTGCAGGTTAAAAATAAGCTTAAGTTGTTCTATATGATGGGGCCGTTTCAGATAAGAAATTATCTAAACAACTTGGTTAAAGATAAAGAGATCTTGGGAGCAAAAGAAGCTCAAGCCTTTTACGAGATATATTTAGCTAAAGGGGGTCGTCAAAAATTAGAAGATGAATTTAATCGTACCAAACCAATGAAAGCCCTTGGGACAAAACCTAGCGGATGGAATGATGAAGATGAGTTGCTACTTTGCAGGTATTTAGTGCTTAATTTTAGGGGAAAGAAAAAACAGTGTGTTAAAGATCTAGCTAGGTTCATTTTTGATAAACAGATCGTTCATTTCAAACAAAGCTATAGTGTAGAGCAAATTTACAATAAGATCATGTATATTGGTAATGGCTTTAGAGTTGACGGAGGAGTGGCTTCAAAACAACGTTTAGTTGGTATAGGTATAACTGAGGAGGAGTGCGATGTACTGTCCGTTCATTTTGTGAAAAAGAAGAAATGGAATGCTCAACACCTTCATATGTTGATAAATGTTTTATTAAACGTTAAAGAAAAAGATGTTGGCTATGAGAAATTAGCTGAATTGTATCTTAGTGAAACAAGGGATTATCGAGAAAAATCCAAACTTGTTCAGAAATTGGTTAAGTTGAGAAAACAATTAGAGCTAAGCCAAGGTGAATCTGGTGTGGAAATATTGAAAAAAAGCTATTCACAAGAGGAAAAAATGCAACTTCTCAATGTTTTGCAAAATAAAGCGAGCTCAACAATCGAAGATTAAAAAGGGGGCTTTTTTCTATCAAATCGCACTTTTCATATTAGATCGATAGTTAGTTCAATTTAACACTGTCTAAGAATAAGTCCATAGCCCGAAAATTTCTAACTATCTTTTGGTTAATGAGTTAAGATAAGCCTCTTCATCCTAAGAGGCTTTATCCACAAAGGTTAACTATCTAAACATAAAATTTTAAAAGTTATTTGACTGTAATGCTTTGATGGTTAATGGGTTGTGGGCTTCTCGGCATCTTGGTTTATTGATAAGTTAAAACAACAAATGTTAATTTATTTATATAAATGATATAATTATTATTTAATTAATATTAATTATTTGGAGTTTTAAATAATGTCGATAGCAGTGCTTTCAGCAGGAGGGTTAGATAGTTTTGATGATGTTGATGTCTTAACAGATGACTTTTCTTCGAAAATGGGGTTTTACGAAAAAAATGTTACTAAGCTATTTGAAGACAATAAAATTCTAGCAAGAGCTACTGAAGATGATTACGATCTAGAATATAATGTTCTGGGGTCTATGGGAAGAGAACTAGAATTCATGTCTTCAAAAGAAGGACTTAAACATGCTTCTTCAACATTATTAGTTGATGGGACCTCAGTTTACACATATAAGCCGCAAGGTTTTCTTTTCTCCGCAGAAACAACAATACTAGAGCATTTATCCTTAACTGATTCTAACAGCTCTGTCACTGATGAAGGTGATCTTCAAACTCGAATTGATCCGGAATTCGATGCTGCAAGTGTTGAAGAGCTTTCAGAGAAAATTAAGACCACTAATATTGCCCTTGAAGCAAGTCGGATGAATGAGGTTAATGGAACTTTTTTTATTAAGGATTTGGTGGGTTTGTTTTGCGTTAAGGTTAAGTCTAAACGAATAGAAAACCAAAGAACTCTTGAAATGAAGTTTCTTCAAAAAAAAATCAAAGATAGGTTTGGAATAACACTCCCTGTTTATATTTATGATCAACATAAGGGAGAGTTACAACAGCTGGCGTTTGATGACAGGAAAATCAAAAGATTAGCAAAGCAGCTTCAGCTGCAAGGTCTTCATTTAACAGACTAACTGCTTGATCAATGTAACAAAAAAAGCGGACTCAACAACAAGTGCTAAAGTCCGCCAAAGAAAGAGGGTAATTCTTTGTAATTTTATCGAAGAAGCTCATCACCTTCTTCTGGAAGGTCGTCTTCTCCGTCCATGTCAGAAAGGTGAGTTCTTGATCTCTCATGCATTATAGAGATCATTTTTTCTCTTTCAAGAAGTTCTTCATATTTAATTTTTGATACAAGCTCGTTGTTGTAAAACCACTCTGATTTAGCTATGCCATCACAGTAAAATGTTGAGGGACCATGCTTTAATCCGTCGTGATACTCGGTCTCTTCAACAAGAGTTTCACCATCGATATACTGTCTTTCGATGCCTGATTTTAGGCCATATTCGTAAGGAGTTTCTCTGTAACGGTAACCATTTTGATAGTATGTGCACACACCATGTAGCTCCCCCAAGTAGTAACTCTCGACAGAGATGGGCTCTCCAGCTTCTGCGTGAACTTTTTTCTCACCGTGTAGTTGACCATCGGCGTATGTTGAAGTAACTTTTGGTGTTCCATTGTTATGGAAGGTTTCGCTAGCGACAACTTTTCCACTTTCATACGTCTCTTTAGCGAGAAGTTTTCCGTCAAGTGTACGTACAGATCTTGTACCTAATCCATTCTCAACTTTTGACTCAGTGTCGTTGGTTAATGTAAAATATTCTCCTTCTACTAGCGTATTGTCTATATGCTCTTCAATACTCTTAGGAGTTCCTGTCTTATACCAATACTTCACTTTAACGTGAGAGGGGGAAAGGAAAGTCTCTTCTTTTGTGGGCATACCTTTTACATCGTAGGATACTTTTTTGATAAGGTTGCCTCTTTCATATATATGAAGAGATTCTAAAGTCTGTGAATGAGGGTATGTATAAGTTGTTCTACCATGTAACACGCCATCTTCAAAAGCTGAAGCTACTGTGACGCCATTTTTTAAAGTAGTGACAACTTGTCCAGGGAATTGGTTACCATTCCACTCATCGCGAGAAACGTCGTATCCATACTTGTGAATATATCGCTGAGAGACAACTTCTTTTTTCTTACCTTTTTGTTTGCTTTGGCAGCTACAAAGAGCTAGACCGGCAAGGCCTACAAGATAAAAAGCTTTTAATTTCATACAAACCTCTTGATGGGGGTACGCGTCTTATTTCGTTATTCAAATGATCTCTTAAAATGAACAAGTCCATTTATTTCTTCAACTGTTTTTTCAAGAAAACTTGAAAATTTACTTTTTGGAAGTTTGAAGCTTCGACTCTACCATAGAAATAATTCGTGAGTGTTCTTTTTCGACAGTTTTTAATTCGAGTGTTTTTTTATCATCTCTGTAATGAAATCTAAAGGTTAGGGTTCTTTTTTCAGCTCCTAAAGATTCGCTCGTATATTCATCTAAAAGAGATACAGATTTTAAAAGCCTTGATGGAACATCTCTAATAAGATTAAAGATATTTTGGGCAGGTTCTTTTGTTGAAAACGGAAGAGTCCAGTCTCTATCTGAACCAGGGAATTGAGGAAGAGCTTGCATGAGTTGGTTTAAGCTTTCAGCTTGAAAAAGAGCTGACATATTAAGCTCAGCAAAATAGACTTTTTTTTCGATATCTAGAGTGCTTAGAATGTTTGGATGGACTTCCCCGATAATTCCTAAAAGATCTTGTCCTGAATAAATATTTGCCTGTCTTCCAGGATGAAAACCACTAAGAGAGGATTTGCTAAAGGAAATATTTTTTATGCGGAGCTTTTCAAAAAGGTTTTCTAAGATTCCCTTTAGATCGAAATAGTCGCACTGTTTTTGATTGCCTTGCCAATGATGAGGGTGTTTTCCCCCAGTAAGTAAGATGGCAGCAGAAGGTCTTTCATGAAAGTTACCTTCATCTTTGAAGTGGATTTTTCCTATTTCAAAAAGGGGAAGTGAAAAATTTTGAAAATCAGCATTTAATTTTGCAGCTTGCAAAAGATTAGGTAAAAGTGAAGGTCTTAAAATTGATTGATCGATAGAACTTGGTTGTAACACTTCAATTAAAGTGTCTTTTGTATGAGAAAAATCAAATCCTAGATGAGCAAGTTTAGGAGAGATTAAATTACACGAGACACACTCCTGAAGTCCTTCTTGAACAAGGTAAGACCTTATTTTCTTTTCTTCCAGGTACAGTTTGGAGTGCTCTAAGTTGCTAATATGGCACGCAGGATCTTTGTCGGGAATGTTATGATATCCATAGATCCTAGCGACCTCTTCAACTAAATCAATTTCTGATAAAATGTCATTTCGATAGGAGGGGATTTCAACTTCTATGAAATTTTTTTCTTCATCTAGTTTAGGATTAAAGTCTAGTCTTGTAAAAATTTCTTGAAGATCTCCAAGACTTAGTTTTGTCCCTAAAGTTTTGTTCAGTTTGTCTTTGCGTAGACAAAGCGTCTTTTTTTCTAATGGTCTGGCTTGTTCATCAATAATGTTCGAAACAATAAGGTTGGGACAAAGTTTTGATAGCAAACTCGTGGCAAGTTCTAAGGCTTGAGGTGGATTTTTAGGGTCGATGTTTTTCTCGAAGCGTGAAGAGCTGTCTGTTCTTAAATTTAATGCTTTGCATGATTTCCGAACTGTTGAAGGGTCAAAGTGAGCAGCTTCTAACAAAATGCGGGTTGTGTTTTCAGTAACAGAGGAAGCTAAACCTCCCATCACTCCAGCTATAGCTGCTGGGTTTTCTATGTCAAAAATCATTAGAGTGTTTTTAGGTATAGTTCTTTCTATATCATCTAATGTCGTAAACTGTTCATCTTGTTTTGATGTTTTGACTATTATCTCGCTGCCTTGAAGTTTGTCATAATCAAAAGCATGCATAGGTTGGCCTAATGAAAGCATGACATAATTGGTGACATCTACAATGTTGTTGATGCTGCGAATGCCGCAAGCTTCTAATCGTGCTTTAAGCCAGCTAGGAGATGGTCCTACTTCAATATTTTCAAGATAACGTGCAGCATAGCGGTAGCAGTGGTCTGGATTCTCAACAGTGACCTTGACTTTATCGCTAATAGAGATTGTTTCAGAAATCTTTAAGTTAGATTGCTGTTTTAATTTGAGGTTTAAAAGGGCTGCAAGTTCTCTTGCAACACCTATGACACTTGTGCAGTGTCCTAGATTGGGGGTTAGGGAAATTTCAAAGATAATATCTCCGTAGAGATCCTCTAAAGATGTTCCAAGTGTATAGTTGTCTGAGAGTTCTATGATTCCAGAAGAGGCGCTGCTAAGCCCTAGCTCTTCTTCTGCGCAAAGCATGCCACATGACTCGACTCCTCGAAGCTTCCCTTTTTTGATCTTTAATATCTTCCCGTCCAGATCAGTTAATTTAGCTCCAACTTTAGCTAAAGCTGTTACAAGACCTTCTCTGCAGTTTGTTGCACCGCATACAATTTGGAAAGTGTTGGTGCCATCTGATACTTCTGCTACTTGTAATCGATCAGCTTCTGGATGGGGAGAAGTTTTTAAAACTTTGGCTACAACGACGTTTTCAAAACCTAGGTCTGTTTTTTCAACTTTGTCTACTTCAAGACCAGCTAGAGTGAGTGTATCTGCTATTTCGGTAGCTGTAATATTGAGATCTAGATAATCTTTGATCCAAGAAAGAGGAATTAACATGCTTTTGTAGAGGGTAAAAATTAAAAATTCTCTTCAAATTTATCAGATTTATTCTATTGATTAAAGTTAAAAAAGTATTTAAAACGTTTCGTAAATATAGGTAGATGTCCCACAATGAAAGTTGCTTAGGCTTTAAAAACTCTTAGGATTTTGTAGATGGACCAAAAAAAGAAAGGATCTGGGAAGTATACGCAAGCGTTTTTTATTAGCGTTGCTATAAATATAGGGCTTGTTAGTTCACTTGTTTATCTAGCAAATAAAAAGAGTCTTTCTATAGAGCATGATGGGAGATCTCAGACAAAAAAAATTGAAAAACCAAAATTTGCAGAGCTAAATGCAGCAGAGGTTCTCTCTGAGTTTTTTGAAAAAAATTATGATGATCTATTCCGTTTCTTAGCTGATGACACTCTTATTGAAGATGGGTATAAGAAAAGAGACTTCGCTTTAGGTTGTTTGGTTACCTTTCACCATCTAGACATTCAAAAAGCGTTGAAAGGGCAAGTTTTACAAGAAAGGGAGATCGCTTTTACTCATACAGATGGAGGAGAGACCGTACGGGTTAAAGTTTATCCGGGCCTATGTGATGAGCAGTTTGATGTGATTGATCACTTTGCCAAAGTTGAAGCCTGGCCACTTACCTCAGAGGGGCTTTTTTTTGCTCTGCTTAGAGCAAAATCTGCACAGCAGTGGCCTCTTGGGTTAAAAGAAACTTTTTACTTAAGCAAAGAGTTTAATACAATTTATAAGCTTCTTTCAACAAAAGGTGCAGTAGATCTGGAAGAGGTTTTAGCGCTTATCTTAGATGGAGATTGGGCATTACTTGAGAAAACAAACCTTACTTATAAAGCAAGTTATGATAATTCGTTTGAAAGACTCAGAGAGTTTTTACTACAACTTCTTGATAAAGGTTCAAAAATAGCCGCAAACTATCTTCTGGTCTATGACTTTGATTTCGTAACAAAAAAACTAGATGATGGATTAATAGCGAAGCTCTTGGAGTTGTCTGAAGCTACAGAACTAGGTGTAGAGCTCGCAAAGGCTGTTTATGTATCTTATCGATCTAGCTATGTGATCAAACTCTCAGAGCAAAGGCTTAAACGTTGCAGGGATATAGATTTATCTAGTTTAAAAGAAATTAAACAAGAGACACAAACTGTTACAAATATTGAGATAAAAGAAGAGTCAAATCCCGGCTCGTATATTGTTTCAAAAGGAGATTCCCTTTGGAAAATAGCAAAGCGATTCAAAACAACTGTCAAAGAACTACAACGAGTTAATAACATTTCTAAAAATTCTTATATTAAGCCTGGGATGAAGCTAAACCTTCCTTAAGGGACTTCATCTACACCCCCCTTATGAAAAGGATTGCATTTTAGAATCCTTTTGATAGCTAGATAGAATCCTTTAAAAAAACCATGCTTTTTAAAGGCCAAAAGGCCGTACTCAGAGCAACTTGGATAAAATCTGCACCTGTTGCCACCCAAAACAGGTTTGATAAGAAACCGGTAGATATGAATCAGTGCTATAGCTAAGTATTTCATCACTTAAACTTTTCTTAAAAAGTGTAATAATACCTGAATCTTGGGATTTGTGCTCAATTTTTTAGGTCTCATAAGTTGGTTGTTTAGGCCTGTCTAGTTTTGATAAGGCCTAAATCTTTAGCTTTTTTAAGGCAATCCTTGGGGGAATGGGGTTTGGATGAGATTTCTGATATTTTTTCCGAGATAAATTCCCAACTGGTCGATTTGTGAGCAGTTGGCATAGGTTTTCTCGTCTGTTTGAAAAGTTTTTGTACTAACTCTTGTAATAGTTTGGTTTCACTTTTCTTCCAAGTGGTTAGAGTGTTAGTTCTCTTAGTTATGGGGAGAAGTTCAAGGGCCTTAGCTTTCCTATAACATGCCATAGGAATATGTCTAGGGATTTTTTTGCTGATAGCTTCCCAAATACGACAAGAGGCTTTTGTTGTAGTGCCTTTAGGGAGCGTCTCAAGATATTGTTCAAATTCGACTCTTAATGTGTCGTTCTCCTCTTTAGTCCAGTATATATGGGTTGTTTGTTTGGCGACTTGATAGTAACCTTGGCTTATAGCTTCTGCACGGCAGTGGTGTCTTGTGTGTCTACCCTTAAAATGTGTAGCTATTTTTTTCCACTGTGGGATGCCACTTGAACTTTTTGTTTTTGTTATAAGTATTTTTAGCTTTTTTAGATCACCCTTGTTCCATGAAGAGCCAGTTTTTAATGCAGAGTTTTGCTTTTTAGGAGCGGTCGGTGTTTTTTTTGGGGTTGATGAAGATGGGGTTTCATTAACAGAAGAGCTTGTTTGAGGGCTTAGGGATAAATCAGGTAAGCTATGTACAGGGGACAAAGGTGTAGGGGAGCCTATTAAGCTTTGAGAGTGTAGTTGTATAAAATCCTGAGTGGTAAGTGCTGATTGTTGAATAAAAGGGAATGGGTTTTCATTAACAGAAGAGCTCATTTGAGGGCTTAGGGATAAATCAGGTGAGGGGTGTATTGGGGAAAAGTGAGGTGTAGAGGGGCCTCTTAATCTTTGAGACTGTAATTGAGTGGAATCATAAGTGGTAACAGCCTCTTGCTGAGTAGAAGGAGGTGGGGTCTCATCTAAAAAAGAGATTATTTGAGGGCTTAGGGATAAATCAGGTGAGGTATGTGTTGGAGGGGAATGAGGTGAAGTCTGACTTCGTACGATCTGAGTGCGTAATTGGATGAAATCTTGACGGGTGAGTGTTGGGAATTCACTGATAGGACAGAAAGGAGGACGGGTGTTCGATGACTCTTTAGGTTGTGTTTTGGGTGGTTGGCGAGTTTGTAATTTATAGCTTGGATTTCTATACGAATCAATCAAGGTAATAGTTGATGCGCTTGAGTCTGTATCTTGTATTTCAACAGGTGAAATGTGGGATGTGCTTTGAATGTCATCATCAGATTTTGGGTGGAATTTGTAGAAGTTAATTGGAGATGCTGTTAGGTGGAAATGATTTAGTAGTTCACTTCCAGAAAATAGATTTTGTGCTAGGAGGTCGGTTTGAAAAGCTGAATGTTCCCAAGAAGAGTCTTCTGGTAAGAATCGTTGAAAAGGTAAGTCTTCATAGGTTTGCTCTGCATTGACCTCCTCTAGGTTTTGCTTTAATGATTCAGTTACTGAGACAGTTGACATTAAAAACCTCAAGAAGTTGATTTAGGGCAAAAAGTTAGGTCATATCCTCTCAGGATTTGATTTTTTTTCCAATAACGATCTTATAGAAGAAAATCTTGCAGGGATTTTGCAAATAAAGTATCATCTCAACTCTCTTGCGAGAGTGGCGGAACTGGTAGACGCGCTATCTTGAGGGGGTAGAGAGGCTAACACGCCTCGTATGGGTTCAAGTCCCATCTCTCGCAATTTTCTAACTTGTCAACTCATTGTACATTCCGTTGATTTTTTCTTCAGTTGTAGTGTCTAGCTGAATCTTTTTTAATTCAGAAAAAGAGCGACTAAGTCCTAGCGTGAAAAAAATTTTTAGTTCTTCTGGTGAAAATTCTATAGCTTGAGGCGTAAAGCAGCTTGAGCAGAAAAAGTCTCCCATAGAAATTTTTGAGATGCTGTTTTGATTACAGTGGGAGCATTGGAGATTAAATCTGAGACATCCTTCGTGGTTTAAAAATTTAATGAAAAAACTAGTTTTTAAAACACATGGGTTCTCAAACTCTCCTAATTTTTCTAAATAGCATTTAGTAAGATTAAATAGATGGGGAGAGGGGGTTTCTGCTAGTTGGGAGTCTTTCAAAGTTTTTAAAATCTGGAAAGCACTTTGTAGATGAGCATAAGATTTCCGGATGCCTAGAAATTGATTTGAGATATGGAAACTTTTTATTTTATAAAGAGTAGAAGACGGCTTTTTTGTAAGTTCAAAAGATCCCAAGCAAAGTGGAGAAATAATCCCTGCGTTTTTTTTGTTTTTATTGGAGATAAAAGATAAAACCCCTTCTTTTGTTAAAACTGAACCAATCAAGGAATTTTCTTGATAGGGAAGTGTGTGCAGAACGATTCCCTCAAAAGTCTCAGTCATAAGTGACGCCTTTTAATTAAGCAAAGAAGCTTCTAATCTAAAAGGGTGGCCACAATTTCTACAAGCTGATAAACTCACTGCTTCTTAAGATACGCACCGATAGCTCAATTGGATAGAGCACCCGGCTTCGGACCGGGCGGTTTGGGGTTCGAATCCCTTTCGGTGCGATCCTCTTTTAAGCGAAAACAGCTGGCGCTAAAATAATAAAAAAAAGAACTAGAGAGCTTTGAATTTTTAAAAACCTGTTCATAGCTTGTCCATGGGTTAGTATTCAAATTGGTGGGTTTTATGGGCAATTGTTGAATATAATGCTAGGTTAATCAGTCTTATCTGGAAAAATAATAAGTTAGATCAGTAGACTCAACCCATACTTTCAAAAGCAAAAAAACGAAAGGAAAAGACGATGCATAAATTTCAGCTTGAAGGTGATGAGAATGTCAATGTCACTGTGATTGGTAAAAACATTGAAATCACAAATCCTATCAAACAATATATCTCAGAGAAGATTGAAAAAATTGAAAAAGTTTTACCGCATATTATCGAAGTAATTGTCCGATTAGAAGTGCACAAGCTACAGCATGAAGTTGATGTTGTGATGAAATTTTCACACTTCAAAGTGCAGGTTCATGCGAACACTCCAGATATGTACGCGACAGTAGATAAAGCCTTTGAAAAGCTTAAAGCTAAGCTTATGAAATGGAAAAGTCGCATCCAAGATCATCATGCAAAAGGAATCAATGCTGTTGATTTGCAGATCAATGTGTTAGAAAAAAACAAGGTTGATGAGCTTACAGAAATCAATGATCAAATCGAAGATCAGACCTATGCTGAAGTAGAAGATCAGCTTAAACCTCCTAAAGTGTATAAGAAAAAGACAAAACTTTTGAAAACACTAAACCTTGACGAAGCGGTGATGAAAATGGAACTTTCTGGAGATCATTTCCTCATCTATAAAAGCGAAGAAGATTTAATGCTTAAGGTTTTATACAAAAGACGAGATGGCAGTTTCGGTGTCATTTCTCTAGAGACTGAAGAAGCTGAGGCAGTCAATTAATAAAGGTAAGCCTGAAGAGATTGTTAGACAATCTCTTCTAATATTTATGATATCTAAGCTTGGTTACCCTAAGTCTCTTCTTGGGGTAGAAAAGTCTTTGGCAGACCTATCTCACTTCTCGTTTTGCAAATCAGAAGTTCCTAAGAGAAGGGTAGATGTTGTCTGCTTTGATAAAGCCTTAGCAAGGCCTCTTCTTTTAATCGAATGCAAGGCAGAAGTTTTAGGTGAAGCTTGTTTAAGGCAAATTATTGGATACAATTACTATGTAAAGGCTCCTTTAATAGCCGTAGCGTCAAACTCAGAAATTCGGACAGGTTATTGGGATATTAAGAACAATTCATATGAATTTGTTGAGGGGTTGATGTCCTATCAAGATATATTACAGGAGCGGTCATCTTGACAGAGTTTTGTTTTTTGCCACTTATTGCATCGCAGAAGATTCTATCATCTTGTGCATGTTTATTAAAAAAATCAGGTGAAGCGCTTAAGATCGAACAAAAAACTGAGAGGGCTTTTTTCTATGAGAATCTTGCTAAAGCTCAGTTGAGTGTTGTCTCTTTATGGCTTTGTTTAGACGGAAAAAAAAAGCCTATTTTATCTCAAAATCGTCGGATTGTTTAAAAAGTTACTACGATTTTTTTAAAAAACATAAATTATTAGATCAGGTTGGCTTTTGTCTAGAACATCTCTTGGATGAGATGAGCTGCATGCAAATCTCTCAAGACATCGTTTTTAGAGACGTCCAAAATTTTTATTCAGAGGGAAACGAGTTATTTGAGGAGTTTTCTCTCAGGCTAAATAAGGTCTTCCTTCCATATAAAGCGTATTTATCAAGTCTTAAAACATTCAACTTAGAAAAAAATCTCAATACGTTTATGAATTTCAATAACCTTTCAAATGTAGAGGTGTTGAGTGAAAAGCGAAATACTTGGAAAGGTGTCCCTGCGATTATTTGTGGAGCGGGTGAAAGCCTTTCAAAAGATTTAGAAAATTTAAAAAAGCAAGATAAAGCAGTAGTGATAGCAGGCGGGACGGCACTGCGGATACTTACTGATGAAAATAGTACATATGATATTGCTGCGGGAATTGATCCTATGCCGCCACAAGATAGGCTCAGAGGTTTGAAAGATCCAGAATTATTTTGCGTTGTAACTTTATATAATCATTTTCATTTCCTTAAAGGTTATCGTGGAAATTGCCTTCTTGCTCAAGAACTAGAAAATTTTCTAGAGAAGGAAGTGTTTTCTAGAAGTTCTATGACGCACCTCTCCTATGATTATGGGTATAATGTAGGGAATTTCATGGCATTTATAGCAGCGTATCTTGGCTTCAATCCAATATACATGACTGGAGTAGATATGGGCTTTAAGGATCGTGAATACTCAAGGGATCAAAGTAACGAGCAGAAAAAACATTACAAGGTAAACTCAAGTGATCAAACCATTTATACAAGAGATGATCAAAGACTTGCAAAGGTCTACTTTGAAAAACTTTGCAAGGCGTTTCCTGACACTTTGTTTTATCAGTCAGAAAGCAGTTTAGATTCTCCAAAAGGATTTAGAAGAATTAGTTTGCTGGATTTTTTAAAACCATTAAAGTCTTTAGACAAGAGCGAGATTCACTCTGAAAAAAAATCTCAGAGAAAAATAGATCTCAGAAAAATATCTCAATCCTTTGAAAAAGAGTTTATTGAAGAGTTACGAAGTATATCAGTAAGTGTCCAAAAGGCTTTAAATAAATGTAAGGACTTGCAAGATAAAGATGTTGGGGGTAAAACCTTCAGGTCAGAGTGGCTAGCTTTAGAAGACTATGAGATTGAAAGTTCTTCAGTCTATCGTCTTGTTTTAGAGCCAATATGGATTGCTTGGGAGCCTATTTTATATCGAGATAATGTGGGCGAAGAAAACTTTTTAGAAAAAGCTTTTCAGAGATATTTGTTTTTTCAAAGAGTCTTAAATGAATATGAAAAAAAATTACAACTCTAAGCTGGTTGTGGGGATTACATTTATTTATGGAAAAGGAAATATATGAACTAAAGCAGGGGAAACTCAGAATCATTGATGAAAATCTTGGTATTTTTTTAGAAGATGATTTTGCCCCAACTCTTATCGATGAAACAAACCCTTTAAAGACAAAGCTCAAGGAAGGAGAGACTTTGATCTTAAAAAGAAATATTGAAGGGGCTGTTTACCAGGCCTTTGCAGAACATGGCGGGTTAAGAGATGGACAATTTTGCTTATTTTTTCCAGATGGAAGCTTGCAAGGCGTAACCCATTACAAAAAGGGAGTGTTACATGGACCTTCTGTTTTTTATACTCAAAAAGGAGTTGTGATTTCAGAGAGCTATTTTTTTAATGGAGTCTATCAAGGAAAGGTTAAGCATTATTTCGAAAATGGAGAGCTTTGTAAGGTAGAGAGTTATAAAGATGGAAAACTTCATGGAAAGCAAACCCATTACTATGAAAGCGGAGGGGTTAAAAGCATTCTTCACTATAGTCTGTCCCAGCTTACTGGTACCGCTACGTTGTATTACGAATCTGGGCAGTTGAAAAGAGAGACCAGCTTTTTAAAAGGGGAGAAAAATGGCTTTGATAGAGTTTGGACAGAAGAGGGGGTTTTGATTGATGAAGGAGCCTATGAAAAGGGTAAACCTGTAGGAGTTCATAAAAGATGGTATCGCTCTGGAAAACCTATGGAAGAGGTTGTTTATCATACATCTAAAAGGTTTGATAAAACGCGCTGGGATGAAAGTGAGCAGATTCTTTACCAGGGGTTATATGATGACAAGCTCAATTTTAAACAGGTGATGAGAACAGAGGCTGGAACATATCAGATTCAGAAGGGTAAATGGGATGCTCAAAAGCTAGTTTTAGATCAGGAGATTGAGTTTGATCAGGTCCTTTCTTAAAAGACCTAAAAAGGCTCATGATGCGTTTCAAAATAGATATCCTGAGCTTTCTTTTTTTCTGAGACTATCTCAAAAACCTAGTGAGAGACCAGTAATTTTTCAAAATGACGAGATACACGAGTTTGAAAAAGTGCTCACATCTTCTGCCAAGTTAATCATTGTATTCGGGCTTGGTAGTGGGAGCTATTTTAAAAAAGCCTCAAAGTGGCTAAAAAAAAGCTCTTGTCATGAGATTGTTTTTATCGAAGAAAATTCAAAGACTTTGCAATCTTTTTTAGATCAATCATATGCAGCTAGTTTTTTCTCACATCCTCAGGTACATCTCCGCTATGTGTTAAACCAAGAGGATATCAATACGGCTATTGACGAAATTTCATCTGAATTTTTTTCAGAAGACATCGAGTTAGTTAGACATCCTTCGTTTAGAAATGACAGTGAATTTAAGCGATTGCGAGAGCTTTACTCAAGGAGATCTATTGTCTATAGCTCGTTGAACAAAGAGGCACTTTTTAGAGAAAAACTGTTTGAAAATTTTCTTCCCAATTACAAACAACTTTCAAAAGCAAAAGATCTAGCAAGTTTGAAAGGGTCTTTCAAAAATATTCCCGTTGTGATTTGTGGCGCCGGACCATCCTTAGACTTAAACTTAGAACGTATCAAGGCTCTTAAAAACAAAGCGATGATTATAGCTGGAGGATCAGCTATTACAGCCCTTAGCAAAGCTGGGGTTGAAATTGATTTTGCATTTGCAGTTGATCCAAACGAAGAAGAATATGAAAGACTTAAAAAATCACATTCACTAACAGCTCCTCTAGTGTTTGCTAATAGAGTCCATCCTAGAGTTTTTGATTGTTTTAATGGGGAATTATTTTATTTTAAAACAGGGACAGGGGGACCTTTTGAAAGTTATTTAGAAAAAATTATGGAAATAACTGACGAGCCTTTTCATAAGGGGATGAAAGACGAGGGTCTTTCGGTGACTGTTCTTTGTTTAGCTACTGCGATCGCCTTAGCATTTGACCCGATATGTTTTGTTGGAGTGGATCTGGCTTACTTGGGGAATAGAAGATATGCAGGTGGAGTTGTTGAAGATAATGATGTTTTTTCGTCACTTGAGTCAACCTCAATAATAAAGAAGCTAAATGGTCAAAATAAAGAGGTTTGCACAAACCTTAAGTGGGTGATGGAATCTGAAGTGATTTCAGATTTTGTGAAAAATCACTCGAGTTCTAGAGTTTATAATGCCTCAATAGAGGGGCTTGGGTTTGAAGGAGTTGATAATTTAAGTTTGGAAGCTTTTGGAAATCTTTGCAACGATACACAAGATCTTAAAGGTCTTTATCATCAAAAAACATTGCAAGCGAGACCATTAAAACCTTTTGAAAACGTAATAAAAGAGGCTCTAGACAAGCTAAAAATTAGTTTTTCAAAGTGTTTAGAATATGCTGATAGTATCTTGCTTAGGGCAGGTTCAATCCGTGGAACAGATTTCGAAAACGATCCTTTGATTTCACTTTATTTAATAGAGTTTGAAGCGGAGGATGCTGATCTTTATTTTTTAAAAAATCTTCGAGATATGCTAAGTCCTACCTTTTTACATAAACATAAGTCTAATAGCGGCAAGGAATCTTTTTTTGTAGTCAAATGGAAAGAAATTAAACTGTCTATTCAATCGTATCTTTCTCTTCTTGATAAGTAAAAATAGTTGATGACAAATAGTTTTATTTTTGTTTTATAAAAATAAAACTTAAATCTTATGTAAGGAGAATTTTGTGGGAAATCAGAAATGGCTTTATCGAATAGATGATAAGCAGTTTGGTCCAGTAACAACAGAAGAGATGAAATCTCTTATTGAGATTGGTCGAGTGGGGCCTCAGACACCGATTACTGAAGAAGGGTCTGAGAATTGGATCTCATTGGAAGATGCTCATATTTTCACACATGGAGATATTGATCAAAAAGAACCAATGGTTAGAGAAAAAAAAGACGGTTTTGAAAATCAACGTTTAGTAGAACGTTCTCTAGATGTACCGCATCCGTGGCATAGATTTTGGGCAAGGATCTTAGACTATATGATTTTTGCTTTTTTCTTTTCGAAGTTCTTTATTTATATTCTGCCGCTACACTTCATGTCATCGCACATGGTGTTAATGTCAATTATCTTTGGGTGGGTTTTCGTTGAAGCAATGTTTCTATGTACTTGGAAAAAAACTCTCGGAAAGTGGCTTTTTAATATCTCTGTGGAACATCAAAATGGACAAAGGCTTACATATAGAGATGCGTTAGCTAGAAGTTTTTCTGTTTGGTGGCTTGGTGTTGGGGCTGGGATTCCAGTTGTTTCTTTAATTACAATGATTGTTGGGTGCGTTAAATTATCCAATAATCGCATTACTACATGGGATAATAAGGGGGCTTATAAGATCACTCATGGAAAACTCTCCTGGTGGAGAATTTCAATTATTACAGTGCTCTATGTTCTTTTGGGTTATATTTTTCTCACTGTAAATGTTTGGATTGTTCAGTATACCATGACTATTTTACCAAAACTTTGGGTTTAAACTTTAAAGATGATTCATACCTTACGCTCCTTATCAGATAATTATATTTATCTTATCGAATCTGATAAGGGGTACATTGTTGTTGATCCGGGAGCGTCTGCAGAAGTTCTTGATTTCTTAAAAAAAAGGGCTAAAAAGCCATTAGCTATTTGGCTAACCCATCATCATAGTGATCACATAGGTGGTGTTAAAGATCTGTTAATCTACAAGCCTCAAATCTTTGCTCCAAAAGGGAAGTTTGAGTTCTCTATTGATCATATTTTATCAGAGGGAAAACTAGTTTGTTTTGATCTTGAGTTTGAGGTTTTTAATACGCCAGGTCATACGTTAGATCATGTTGTGATCTATGTGGCAAGCTTAAAGGCGTTGTTTTCGGGAGATGCTCTTTTTGGAGGAGGTTGTGGGAAGCTATTCGAAGGGACAGCATCCCAAATGCAGCAATCCTTAGAAAAAATAAAGGCTCTACCAAAAGACACCAAAATATATTTTGGACACGAATACACGCTGAGAAATTTAGAGTTTGCGCTTTCTGTAGATCCTGAGAATACAAACCTTCAAAAAAGATATGAAACTGTTAAAAAAGAATCTAAAACCACGCCATCTACTTTAGAGGTAGAGCTTCTGACTAATCCATACTTAAGATTAGATGATCACTCTTTAAGAAAGAAACTCGGCCTTGAACAAGCTTCTAAATCTGACGTCTTAGCTAAGATTAGATCTATGAAGGACTCTTACTAAGGTTTAACAAGAATTCTAAAACTTTTGTCTTTGCGTCATTACCAAATTGATCATTATAAAAAGAAAGAGGTTGAACATGATGATTTTTGATTCGAAGTGTTTGATCTTTTTGCTTTAAGTTCATGCAATCGGGGTCTTTGATTGCCTCAGACATACTAGCTTTGTAGTTAATAACTGGGTCTAGTTTGTGAGAGATGATAAGCTTTCTGCATTGGATCTGATCCCAAACTTTTTCGGGAGCTAGGTTCCATTTACCCTTTTTGGTAATAAGAGATGCCAATCCTAAAAAGAGATGCAATTTATTTTGAACTAAAAACTGTTTTGCTGCGCTATTTAAACTACTAAAGGATCTGTGGTTGATCAAAGCTCCTTTAGTTTCTGGAAGCTTTGATTTGACAAGGGTAGCTACGGCCCCTCCTAAAGAAAAGCCGTAAAGATCTATAGAATCTTTGTCCTTTTGAAAGGTCTTATTAACATACTCAAAAAGCTTTAGCCCGTCATCAATAAGGGCATCACCTGTTACGAGTCCTTTAGATTTTCCAGAAGATCTATGATCATACATGATAATATCGTAAGACGTGTCTTTAGCCTTTAAGAAGAGATCAAAGAGCCAAGCATGAACCCCAAAGCTGTATAAAGAACCATTCCCATTGAAAACGATGAGTGTTCTATGGGAGTTTTTTTTAGGGCCAATATATTTAAACCTCATCGCACAAAGTGCCGATGAATTTGAAGTTGGAACATAAAAAGCTTTTGCGCTGTAATATAGTTTCAAGCGAGATACAGCTTCTTTATTCGGGAAATAATAAGTCCAAAGTGATTTAGGTTTACCAAGAGTGAAAGTGGAAAATTTTTCATGCTGTTTGAATGATATAGGGGTATTAGAAAATCCCCAAAAAGCATCAAAATCTTTTTGGATGACTTTAAGTTGCCACTTAGCAAAAAATGAAGCTGGAAAAAAAGCTAGTCTAGCCATAGCCTGGAGTAGGCCTTGACCCTTGTTAGCAAGTTGATTCATCTCACCCTCCCTATACAAACATTATAACAAAAAATTGAATTGAAATAAACTATAGAAAGACGTGATGCAATCTCTTTATAATTAGGTGGTTATGTTTTTGTGGAGGGTTGATATTTTAACTGAAGGCGTCCGCTAGCAAACTGAATAGACTCCCTGTTTTCATCATAAGCTAATTTTACGATTTGATCATCATCTTGAAGTTGAGCACTTAAAAATTCAAGTGCCATCCCGTTTTGCTTAACAGCTTCTAAAACGATTGTAAAGTCGGACTTTTGCTCAGGACACGCGTATTGGAGCGCTAAGCTGAGTCAAAGCCTCTACATAAGAGCTAAGTCGACTGTCATCTTCTATGACATCACGAGCGGTATCTTCTAAAATTTTACCACAGGTTTGGATGTAGTATCCAGCTTGTCTTTCGGGATCAAACGTAGATGTCATAAAACCTCAGATTTAGCGTAAAATAAGAAATATTATACATCTAAATATAGTTAATTAAAACAAATGAAATTATTTGAAATGTACTTTTATTTAAGTTGATTAGTTTGAAAGTGTTGTATGTCGATAGATGAATGGTGGGTCGTTATAGGTGTGATCCTTTTTAGTTTTGCATGATTCTTATTCTCAAGAAATAGACCCTTAAGTATATAGAGATCGTTTCTTAGGAGGAATGTGTGAACGTTAAAGTTTTATTTATAGCATTATCTTTGTTGCTGATGTCTTGCTCAGGTCTAGAGAGATCCGAGAAGGCCAAAATTAAAAGTTTAAATGTTCAAAAAGAAAAAATAACAAGAAGCGAAGATGATATAGCCTATCATCTTGTGACACCTAAAAAGAGGGGAGCAAAAGCTTATTTTTGGGGTAATAAAGTAGCAAGTAATCTTCCTAAAATTACAAAAGAGTATTTTAGATGTAAGGGGTCATATAAAAACCCTCCAATACATCTTCATAAAAATAGTTCTAATGAAAAGTATCTTCTAGATTGTAATGGATTTGATGAGCATAGCCTGCCTGTAAAAGATGAAAAAGAATACATCTATCCAGCACTCATAGAACTCTTAAACTATGTTCAGGAAAACAGCTTAAAGCAAGTTGTGATTACATGTGGACATAGATGTCCTAAGCACAATCTCTACACTGAAATAAATGCAACACGTTCAAAGCATCTTATTGGAGCTGAGGTTGATTTTTATGTACTGGGTCTGCAAGCTCAAATTGGTAATGTTGTAGAGATTATTAAGAAATACTACGAAAACAGACACAAAGAGTATGGCCCTTTAGTGAACACCACTTCCAACAGCTTTGAGAATAAGGAAATCAGATTGAAGGTGCGCTCTTCTAAAGAACAAAAAGACTTAGATAATCAGCATCCCTATCCTTACATCACAATTGAGCTTAAATACGATAGAGATACAAAAAAAGCTGTTCACTACAGTTGGAAAATCTCACACCAAAGTGTTATGAAGTGGTAAGACTTCCATAAGGGAAGAGAACTTCCAGACCCTGCTTGGAAGAGGATCGTTAGCGGGATAACATTTGGGCTTAATATAGACAGGTTGGATAGAGGTTTGGAGCAGGGAATTGATTCCTTTCAAAGAATCTTCAAATCCAACTGCTGTAGTAGAATTGGTTAGTTCTAAGGCTTTTAAATAGCTATCAGGTGAGGGTTTAGCTTCATTGTAAAGCTCTCTAGTTACCCAAAGCTCAATTACATTTAGTTCTGGTAAGAATTTGCGGATGACATCAGTTTGTTCTTTAGGAGAATTTGTGACGACAGCTTTTTTAATGGGTAGGTTTGAAAGCTTTGCTAAAAGCTCTTTAGCACCTTCCATAAATTTTAAGTGGCCATCTAACAGCTTTTGCTTATAAATGGCTTGTTTTTGAGATCTTAAGACATCCCACTCACTTTCCTTTTCAAAAAGACCGGGAGTAGCTGAGTAAATGCCATTACGTAGTGCTGCTGTAGATTTTAAGGCATGTGTCAAATAGGTCGTAAAATCCCAATCTAATTGAAAACCTTGGGTTTCTACCATCTCTAAGTATGAATGGTAATGGAGACTTTCAGTATCGACTAAAAGTCCATCGAAGTCGAAAAAAAATGAATCAAATTTAGAAAAATTAAAAGCCTGCATAAGCTAAGCAGCTTATCACAGGCCTAAAGAAAAGGAAACCTCTCTTTTAAAAGAGAGACTATAGTAAAGCTTACAGACCTGCATATACAGGTTTGGCTGTTCCGATAATGCTATCTAAATCGAGACTTGATTTTATGGCATTATTGACCTCTTGAACTGCCGCTAAAAATCGAGATTTGTCCTGTCCCCAGTTTAAAACGTGGTTGCCATCTGTAGAATAGGAGTGATCAGTTTGCAATTGTTTCACAAATCTTGCTCTGTACAAACTAGCTTTATCGTATACTTTACCTTCTATTTTTACGGCTTTTCCCATAAGACACAGAAAGAAAGTAGTTATTTTTGAAGAGTTGATTTCCTTGACTAAGGTACTGATATCTCTATCTCTAACCATTGCCTTACTTGCTTTATCATATACTAGTTTAGCTACTTCATCCAGATTTTGAGTCAGTTTATTTTTTTTGATATGTTTATTAACTTCTTTAACAATGGCTAAGTAAATTTCTTTATCTTTTTCCCAGTTTAATTCGTGACTCTGTGTGGAGTTTGGCTCCCCATGCATTTCAAAATATCTAATAAAGCAAGCATTTATTACAGATCCTCTTGTGTATTTCTTATCTCCATCAGAGAGTTTAATAGTCTCTCCTGACAAAGAGTCAAAAAATGCTTCGGCTTTTTGAAAAATTCGGATTAGCAGATATTTACTATAGTCTTCTTTAACCTCACCTCGATCAAGCGGCTTAAGTAAAGATAAGTTGACGTATTTATTTTTATTAGAGCTTACTGTTGAAGAAGATGTCGAAAACATTTTAGCTTCTTCATGAGAAAGATCTAGTTCCCTAGCTGTAAGCCAATTTGATATTGAAAACATTTTGTTACCTATGGTTAATTTAATTAAGTATATTGTAACAAATAATAAAAATAATTTGAATAAAATATTAAAAATATTTTTAACAACAATAGTTAGTTGTGAAGGAGTGGATTGTAAATTATTTAATACTAGTGGGTTAAAGAAGTGGAAGGGGGGGTGAAAAAGCTCTCCTAGAGAGGGGATTTCTCTAGGAGAGCCGAAATGGAGTTTATGTAATGAAGTTATTAGTATAAGTTAGTAGAAAGTCCATTAATAAAATAACCCCATCCATATTTGTTACCTGGTATGAAAGTATTACTTGATAGTCTCGAAAAATGACCTTTAGCAAACTGGGTTACCTTCTTTAGGTTGTATTTATACCCAGATTGTTCAAAACTAAGATTTACGACGTGATTGGCTACGCTAGATATGGAAACAGCTCTAAGCTTTCCCTCTACTTTAAATAGAGGTGAGGCTAGTCCAAAAAAGGACATAATTCTGGCAAAAAAGCCAGAATAGGCTTTAAATGAATACGTACCCGAAGCGAAAGATTTGCTTTTATCTTCTGTGTAAATTGGGTTCTGTTTTGAGCAATAGTCGTTATTTTGAGATTTTAAATAAACTTGCATACTAAACCACCTGTTAATTTGTTTTATAAAATATAATAACAAAAATTTTAATTTATTAAAACAATATAATAGAGTGTGAGAGCGCAACGTATTGATAATAAGGTTGATAGAGTAAGAGGAAAATTATACCGACGACTGGACTCGAACCAGCACCCTATTGCTAGGAGAAGATTTTGAATCTACCGCGTCTACCATTTCGCCACGTCGGCATAAAAAAGACGATGGGAACCAGTTTAACGGCTCAGAAAATTAAAGGAAATGAGTTAATTATAAAAAACCTTCGTTAGAAAAAGGCCATGAGGAGGAACTGCTCTTGAAGCCTTTTTGCGATCTTGAGACTCTAAGATAAGCTTTGGAGCGTCTTTTGAAAGCTTTTTTAAGCCACAGTCGATTAGAGTTCCAACCATATTTCTAACCATTTTGTATAAAAAGCCGCTGCCGTGGATTTCTATGCAGTAGAGTTTTGGAGTAGTTTCTGAGATGGAGATGCTATAGATGGTTTTGATAGGAGAGTGTTTTGCAGAGCCTTGATCTTGCTTGTTTGCAAAGGCTTTAAAGTTGTGAGTGCCTAAAAAATGCTTTGAGCTTTTTTTCATAATATCTAAATCTAAAGGTCTGCTGATGTGTAGTGAGTAGGGTTTTTGAAATGGGGAGTGGACTTTGTTTAGGTAAAGAAAATATCTATAGATTTTTCCCTTCGCTTGAAATCTTGCATGAAAGTTTGGCTCTGCTTCTTCTAGCTTTAAGATCCTAACATCTTTTGGTAAAAGACCATTTAGGGAGTAGAATAGTTTTTTAGTATCAAGTACTTCTTCATGATGAAAGTGAGCGATCTGTTCTAAAGCATGAACTCCTGCGTCAGTTCTTCCAGAGGCTATGACTATGACTTTTTGATTTAAGATGGTTTTGAGTGTGTTTTGTAAAAGCTCTTGGATTGTTAAAGAGTTGGGTTGAATTTGCCAGCCACTATAAGCTGAGCCATCGTAAGAAATAGAGAGTTTATAGCAATGTTTCATGACAAGCTTTGGTTTTGCATAAGATATGAAACATACTTAAGATCATCAGGCGTGGTTACTTTGGGATTAGGGGCTAAATTTTCGATAAGTGTTACTTTCTTATCTAAAATTTCTGCAAGACTTACATCATCTGTGAGGGTTAAATTGTGTTTTTTTGCCAAGGTAAACCCTTCTGATAACACGTCAGATTGGATCAGTTGGGGGGTTTGAATTTCCCAAATAAGCTCTCTTTGCAGTGTTTTTTCAACAATTGATGCAGGGCTTGCTTTTTTTATGGTGAAGGGAATTTTTTTTCCTAAGGTTGCAGCTGGAGTTTTGATGCCTTCTTTAATCAATTTTAAAAGGGCATTTTCAGAGACTAAAGGTCTAGCCATGTCATGGCTTACTATGAAATCAACTCGTGAATTTAAAGCATTAAAACCAGATTCTAGAGAATCTTGCCGTCTTTTGCCTGGAAGAGCAAATTTCACTGAGTATGAAGAAAATAGATTCTGATAATAAGGATCGCAGACGATGACAATTTCTTCAAAACACTCAAGCTTTAAAAATAATTCGAGGCTATGAAGAGCTACAGGTTTTCCATTCAGCATCTGGTATTGCTTAGGAATATGCGATCCGAATCGAGAACCGATACCACCTGATAGTAAAATTGCAGAAAATTTAGGCATATTTAAAGCTCTAAAACATCATAAAAAAGAAGGATTCTAACAGAAAGGGGGTATTTTGAATAGAATATGGCGCATAGTGAAATATACGCCATAAAGATTATTTTAAGGTCTTATGACAAGTGGTTGTTCACAAGTTTTGTCATTTGGAACATGTTTACAGGTTTTTTTGTTCCAAAAACCTTAGCTAGATTCTCATCAGGGATGATGTTTCTTTTGTTCTCTGGGTCTTGGTTCTTGTGTTTTTTGATATACTCCCAAAGTTTTTTTGTAACTTCAGTTCTTGGCATAGGACCCTTGCCAACAACCGCCGCTAGATCAGCACTGATTTTCATAGGCTGCATAAATTTTGAGTTTGTACCTTTTTTTGCCATTGCAAAACTCCTTAATCAAAAAAATTATATTAAATTTTCAGAGGATATAAAATCTCTCTATACGTTCCTCGTGAGACAGGTTGTATCTTGGTTGAGAATTTATAGTCAAAAAAAAACACGAAATATGGCTCATTTTCTAGAATTTCTTGCGTTTTAGCAGCTTTTAGTGGCAACTTATGTGTTTTTGAAGTGGAGTATTGTTTAGCTGATTTCATGTCCAAACTCATAGCGAAAAGCCGAAAACAAGTATTTAAATTATCTTTTTTAGCACTAGACTCTTTGTCTAAAAAACTAGAGAAACACAAAAGCTACAAAGACAAATATAATTATCTAAAAAATCTAGATGAGGCCAAGCCCTTTCTAAAGTTAATTGAGCAGGTGGAAGAAAGCCTTTCGCTAAAGAAGCTCTATTTGCTGTTGTCCTTAGTAGTCATTGATCAATCTCATGTCCTCTCTGCTTGTTTAAAAAATAAGAAATCCTTAGATGGTTTATTAGATGTTTTAGAGCACTTAGAGTCGTTTTATAAC
Source organism: Chlamydiia bacterium (assembly GCA_030427725.1). Taxonomy (GTDB): domain Bacteria; phylum Chlamydiota; class Chlamydiia; order Chlamydiales; genus JAUICV01. Next base: position 630,822 of record JAUICV010000002.1, read on the forward strand.
GAAGTGGGTGGTGTTATAGGATATCAAAAGATAGCTCTTGATTTACTTTGCCAACATGAAAACGAAAATGAGCCACACCAGGTTTCTGAGAAGTTTTATCCTCCGCATGGAATTGATCTAAGAAATTCTTCAAAACAACGAGATGAGATTGTGGCTTGTGGGATTTTAGCACAAGATCAGATGGCAGAGATATATCCGGTTGGGGGCGCGGCAGACCGGTTGAATTTACATGATGAAAACACAAACTTAGATCTTCCAGCTGCTAAGCTTGAGTTTTTGGGAAGGTCTCTTTTAGAGGGGCTTATTTTAGATCTGCAGGCAAGAGAGTATCTTCACTATAAAGTGACAACGAATCAAGTGGTTACTCCTTTAGCATTGATGACCTCCAAAGAAAAAAACAATGACGTTCATATCAAAGCGATCTTTGAAGAGAATAATTTTTTTGGAAGAGATCCAAGCAGTGTTAAATTTTTTTCTCAGCCTCTTGTTCCCACATTCACAGAAGATGGAAAATGGTGTTTGAAAGATAGTGAAAACCTTCTTTGTAAGCCCGGAGGACATGGTGTAATCTGGAAGTTAGCAGAGAATGAAGGGGTTTTAAATTGGATTTTAAAAGAAGGTAAAAAAAAGGCTCTCATTCGTCAAATTAACAATCCTGTGGCAGGGACAGATCTGGGGCTTTTAGCCCTATCTGGTTATGGTGTGCGCTCTGATAAATGTTTTGGTTTTGCTTCTTGCTTGAGAAGGGTTTTGACTAGCGAAGGGATCAACATCTTAAAAGAGAAAAAAACTGATCAAGGATACAAGATCGTGTTATCCAATATCGAGTACTGTGATTTTAAGAAATTTAATATAGAAGACGTTCCGGGAAGTTTAGACTCTAGGTATTCGGCTTTTCCTTCCAACACAAACATTTTATTCGCTGATATTCGATCTACTCAAGAGGCTATCCAAAACTGTCCTTTCCCAGGGATGTTAGTGAATTTTAAAAAAATGGACCATTTTGAAAATGGTCAGATGGTTCATAACGGAGTTGCTAGAGTTGAGCTCTTAATGCAAAACATAGCTGATGGCTTTGAGAAAATATTTGATCAATCTTTTGAAAAAGATCCCCATCCAGATACTCGTGCTTTTATGACCTTTAATGAGAGGCGTAAAACGATTTCCCCAACGAAAAAACAGTTTGTTCCAGGATCCGGTCTTGTTGAAACAGCTTGGGGGTGTTTCTATGATTATTTAACAAATATATGGGACCTTTTTGTAAATTACTGTGACTTTGATATGCCAGAGCTTGGTTCTGAGCAAGACCTACTTAGTGGAAGCCTTTCGTTCATGGTTAAATATCATCCTGCTTTAGGTCCTCTTTATTCAGTTATAGCCAAAAAACTCAATAAGGGAAGTATGAAAAAAGGCTCTGAGCTTCAGTTGAATATTGCAGAAGTTGAGATTAACAACTTGGATTTAGATGGTTCTCTTTGTATTCACGCAGACCAAGTTATGGGTCACCTTGAAGAGGGTAGACTTGTTTATTCGGATAAGGTCGGTATGTGTAAACTAAAAAACGTACAAGTGAAAAATTTGGGAATTAACGCTAATAAAGAGACTGTTTTTTGGAAAAATAATTTAGATCGTAAGCAGTGTTTGAACATCCATCTCAAAGGCCAAAGTCTTTTCGTGGCAGAAGATGTTTGCTTTGAAAATGATTTAGAAATAACAGTAGAAAATGGGACTTATATAAAAGCTTTTATGAAAGACGGGAAGCTTTCTTTTGAACAAGGAGTGTTAACAAAACCTCTTCTTTGGAACTACTCAATTCAGAAAAACCTTTTAGAAATAAAGAGATAAAAAAAGCAGCCAAACAAATATGACTGCTTTTTTTTAGAAACTCTTAGAGAATTACTCACCGTCCTCAGAAAAAGCGAGAGGAGAGTCTGGCAAAGAAGCCTCAGGTGATGGTGGCGCTGGCGTCGCAACACGAGAGGACTCGTTAGAGCTTGCATTACTTGAGCTTTGAGAGCCGTCATCGCTTGAAACATCTTCTGAATCTTCTTCAGTAGCTTTATAAGTTTGATCAGTAGACTCCGCAGCTTTTGCTTCTGCTACTGTCTCATCGTCTTCTATTTGAAAGATTTTGTTAAACATTGCGATAGCAACAGCTGCTAATCCAACACCTAATCCAACTAAAACAGCCTCTTTTTTATGAGACCTGATAAAGCTAATAGCGCTATGGAAGTGGTCTTTTAAAAAAGCACCTAGTTTTGAGAAGAAGTTTTTAGCGATGTCTTTAATTGCGGTTAAAGAACTAGAGCCTGTACTAGCTGCTCTAGAAAGAACTCCTGAAGCTATATGTGCACAGTTTGATGCGTGATGGGTTGCGAAATTGATTGCTGATGTCATGAGAATGGCCTCCATTTCAAAATTTACGTTTATCCGTTAACATTGATCATATAGTGAAAAAAGTTAAGCAAGGAATTTACAGTTCTAAGGAATTTAATGTAAAGGCCAGATTAAGGTTTCATGTTTTTAAAAGAAAAGTCGTATTGTTAGAGATGGTTTTAGTGGACTTTTTTCATTGAGAGCTAGACATAAAAATATTACAATACAAGGCTACAAAAAAACACATTTTCAAAAGAGTTAAATTCGTATGAATGAAGAAATAAAAGAGCGTTTATCAGACTTAAAACAAAGACTTCATCACATGTGGGGGTATCTTTGACTTAGAAGAAAAAGAAAAAAAATTAACTGAGCTTGAAAAGGTGATGGAGGAGAGTAGCTTCTGGGATGATAATGACAATGCTCAGAAGGTTATTGCCGAGGTTAATAAAATCAAAAGCTGGTTAATGCCCTACAAAAATAGTGTACAAAAGTTTGAGGCTACATATGATTTTTTAGAAGAGGTTGTCCCTGAAGAAGATCCAAGTTTTTACGAAGAACTTTTAAATGAAGTTAAAGAAGTTGAAACGATCGTAGAAGATTTAGAAGTGAAAAAAATGCTGTCTAAAGAACTTGATAGTAATAACTGTTTTATATCGATCAATTCAGGGGCAGGTGGTACAGAGGCATGCGACTGGGCTCTGATGCTTTCTAGAATGTATCAGAGATGGGCCAATCGAAGAGGATGGAAGGTTGAAATGGTCGACAGCGTGGATGGAGACGTGGCAGGACTGAAAAGTGTTACTTTAAATATTAAGGGTCCATTCGCATATGGTTATAGCAAAGCAGAAATAGGAATTCATAGACTTGTTCGGATTTCTCCATTTGATAGTAACTCTAGACGACATACAAGTTTCGCTTCAGTTGATGTGACACCAGAAATTGATGACGATATAGATGTTAAAATCTCTCCAGATGAACTCAGAATAGATACTTTTCGCTCTTCTGGAGCTGGAGGACAGCATGTTAATACCACAGATTCAGCTGTGAGAATTACACATATTCCAACTAAAATTGTCGTCTCTTGTCAAAAAGAGAGGTCTCAGCTTCAAAACAAAGAAACTTGTTTAAAAATTTTGAAGTCTAAGCTATATGAACTGCAAGTTCGCAAGAGAGAACAAGAACTTTCTGAAGGAAGTGGAGAAAAATTAGATATAGCTTGGGGATCTCAAATCAGAAATTATGTCTTTCAGCCTTACACTCTCGTCAAAGACACTAGAACTAAGTATGAAGTTGGTAATGTAGATGAGGTCATGGATGGAGATATTGATGGTTTTATCACAGCATATCTTAAGGAGTTTGGATAGTTGGCAAAACTTACAGAATCAGACCAGTTTGATATAAGGTATTCAGAGACAGAAGATGAGGCTTTTTTGTCTAAATGGCTTTTATCTCCTGGAGTAGCTCATCAATTTACTATGAAATCCAAAGATGAGATTCTAGAGATGTCTAAAATTTGGATGAGTTACCGAAAGGTCAAATCAAGTTTGACAGCGACTTATAAAAATAAACCTTGCGGAGTAGCTACTCTATTTTTAATGCCTTTTCGAAAAGTTGCGCACATGGCTTTAGGATACATTCTTGTAAGCCCTGAGATGCAAAGGAAAGGCATAGGGGAAGCATTACTAAAAAACCTGGAACATCTGGCTAAATCATATTTTAAACTAGAGCTAGTGCAGTTCGAAGTATATGGGGATAGCTTACTAATTCCTATTTTGAAAAAGAGAGAGTATAAAGAACTTTTTACCCAAGAGGGGTTTATTAAAGAAAATGAGAGCTCATATCTTTCAAGAACACTACTTGAGAAAAGCCTATTATGAAAGAGATAGACAAAAATAAGTTAGCTATTCGTATCTCAACTTTAGAAGATGGAGACATTATGAAAGGTTGGCTCAATGAGCCAGGGATCTTAAAATGGTTTCCCATGACCGGTGACAAAGAAGTTGAAGATTCGGTACATTTTTGGTTGACCCATATCTCTCAAAAATCGGCATATTCTTTAACATATGATGGAAAAGTGTGTGGTATGTGTGTGCTGTACTTGCACCGCTACCAAAAGTTGAAACACCAGACTCTTTTTGCTGTGATTTTGGATAAGGATTTTAGAGGGAAAGGTCTCGGTAAATATTTTATGGAATATGTTTTAAAAGAGGCTAAAGATACTCACCATATTGAGAAGATTCATCTAGAAGTGTATGATGGTAACCCAGCTATTCCTCTATATGAAAAATTAGGTTTTGTTAGGTATGGGTACCACCCAAATTTTTTAAAGGAAAAGCCTGGGCAATATTTAGGGAAAATTCTTATGGAAAAAAGCTTAAAATAAAGGAATCTTTTTGTGGCAGGGCATAGTAAGTGGGCAAATATCAAGCACAAAAAAGGAAAGGCAGATGCAGCAAAGGGAAAGCTGTTCTCTCGTGTGACAAAAGAGATTATAAGTGCTGTTAAACAAGGTGGTCCAGATCCTAAGGCGAATCCTAAGTTAAGATTAGCTCTTCAGAAGGCAAAAGCGGCTAACCTTCCTAGTGATAATATTGAAAGAAATATCAAAAAAGCTTCGAGTAAAGATCAATCTGATTATTTTGAAATGACCTATGAGTTATATGGTCATGGAGGTGTTGGGATCATAGCTGAAGTTATGACGGATAATAAAAATCGCATCGCATCTGATATGCGTATTGCGACAAATAAAAAAGGTGGCTCTGTTGCAACACCTGGAGCTGTGTCGTTCAACTTTGATAGAAAAGGAATTATTCAGGTTACATCCGATGTAGACGAGGAAACTCTTTTCGAGATGGCAATTGAGAGTGGCGCTGAAGAGTTTGAAAATGATGAAGGTCTATACATTATTACCACAGAACCAGATGAGCTCTATCAAGTAAAAGAATCTTTGGAATCTAAAGACATTACAGTATCAGATGCTAATATTGAAATGATTCCAAAAACTTTTGTCGAGTGTGATGAAGAAAAGAAACAGCAAAATCTAGCCTTAATCGAATGGATTGAAAACTTAGATGATGTAGATGCTGTTTATCACAACATGACATTATAAAAAAAACTAGACAGAATTTGTTTAGACTATTAAAAGTCTCCTGATGGATAGTCATGGAGGTTTTAATGGTTTGGCAACTCTTATCAATACTTACGTTGTGTTTTACATCGCTTAGTTGGGGGTTAATCCCTGAGGTTCATACTCAGGAGGAATTATCAAAACTGTACCTAAAGTCTCCAGGGGACGTATCGAAGGTAACAGCTCAAGCAATCTCAGATTTTTATCAAGGGTTGAAATCGTTTACAAAAGTTGAAGCGGATCAAAGAACTCCTGAAAACACTTTAAAAGCTTGGGATAGACTGTCTTGGAATTTGATTAATTATTTTGAATATTTCTTAGGCCTTTCAATGGTAGAGCCTAAGGAAGATTTAAGAGAGGCTTATTCCAATGCCTACCAAAAGCTTCATGGTATTTATGTTAAAACCTTAGCAGATCTTCCAGAGATTTATACAAGTTTAAAGCAGTTAGAATCGCGAATGATGCACGGTCATCTGCTGTTAAATGCAGAAGATAGGTATTACCTAAAAGATCTTTTAAGTAACTTTGAGTTAGAAGGGATGCATTTATCTTCTGAAAAAAGAGAAAAGCTTAAGGCGATAAAGCTTGAGATGATCTCTCTTCAAGAAGCGTTTGAAAAAAACATTAGAAAAGATACATCGCATATTTTCGCCTGCGAAAATCAATTGAAAGGTGTTCCTTCTCAAGTTGTTGATAATTTAAAGAAAAATGGAAAAAACCAATTTGTCTTAGCTTGCGATTATCCAACTTATTTTGCTGTCATGAGACAGTGTGAGAATGAAGATATCCGACAATCTTTGTATAGAGCGTTTTCAAATAGAGCCTATCCTGAAAATATTTCTATTTTGCATCAGCTGCTAGCTAAGCGTGATAATATGGCAAAGCTTCTTGGATTCCCAAGTTATGCGCATATGGAGTTGTCGACTCAAATGGCCAAAAGTCCAGAGACTGTGCAAAATTTTTTAGCCAAACTTAAAAAGTCTTCAGGTCACTATCAAAAAGATGAACTTGAAAAATACCTTCAATCAGTCGGCTCTGAATTTCGATTAAATGAAAGTGGCAAACTGAACCCGTGGGATATTTCATATATCCAGGAAAAATATTTAAAGAAAACACTCCAACTCGATCAAGAAAAAATAAGAGAATATTTTCCATTTGACTCAACAGTAAACGGTCTTATTTCGGTCTATGAAAGATTTTTCAATCTAAAAATAGATAGAGAAAAAACAAATGGGCTTTGGAGTGAAGAGGTTATTACTCTAAAAATTACAGATAATAAATCAAAAAAGCTTTTGGGCTATCTTATGTTAGATCTTTTCCCAAGAGCGAATAAATACTCTCACGCTTGTCATGTAACAATTGTTCCGGGAATCGAAAAACAAGATCAAAGCTATATTCCAACAGTAAGTCTTGTAATTGCAAATTTTTCAAAGCCAACAAGTAACAAACCTTCTTTACTATCACATATGCAGGCTAAAACGTTCTTTCATGAATTTGGACACGCTATCCATGCAATGCTTGGAAAAACAAAATATTTCGGAACCTCTGGAACGAATACCAAAGTCGATTTTGTTGAGCTTCCCTCACAGATATTAGAAGAGTGGCTTTGGGATAAAGACATTCTTAAAATGGTAAGCTCTCACTATCAAACAAAAAAGAGTTTACCAGACGATATGATCGAGAGTCTTTTAACAAGTAGATCATTAAGTAGTGCAAGTTTTATTGCGCAGCAATGCTTTTTATCAAGGCTGTCTTTAGATTATCACTTAGAGGGAGAGCTAAAAGATACCACAAAACTATATGAAAACATCCGAAATGAGATGGATCTTATAGCAAGCCATGATCCTAAAACTCATTACCAGGCATCTTTTGGACACTTAAGAGAATATGCTTCAAGATATTATGGATATCTTTGGTCTAGGGTTTTTGCTGCAGATCTGTTTGAAAAAATTAAACGAAAAGGTCTTCTAAATTCAGAAATTGGAACTCTGTATAGAAAAAAAGTTTTATCTCATGGTGGAGGGAAAGATCCAAGTGAGATGTTAAGAGATTTTCTTGGAAGAGATCCAAACCAAAGAGCTTTTTTTCAGATCATGCAAATTGGTCAAAATTAAATTTAATCAAACAAGTTGGTTTTAATTTTTGCATAAAGCAACGCTGTACAGCTTGAAGATACTTGAAAGTGATAGCAGGGCTAATCTTACTCCGTAAAATACTCAGGGGTTCGGCTTTAACTGAGTCAGGTGATATATGATGGAAGCTTTAGATGCTGATTGAATCAATTACTATGAGTTGAGTGTAACCATTTGAAACAGTCAAGTTTAAGTCTTTAAAAAGGCCTGTTTCGAGATCAAAAGTTGATATTTTGGCAAGGCTCTATCAACGACTAAATAATATTTCTTGAATTTTGTTTCATAAGATTTTAAAAATCATCTATTTAAACTAAAAGTCCTCATCAAACCAAACGAAGTTAAAAAAAAAAGTTGATACAGTGTGTTTCTTTTGTTAAATTGAAAACGATAGTGAAAATATTATAGAGGTTTTGATCGATATGAAGATAGGTTCTAATCACAATAATCATTCGCATGGTCAACATGGAGATTTGCCTATTCACCAAAAAGTTTTGGAGGAAATCCATAAAACGCATGAAAAAATCCAATCTGATCATAATCTAACTCCCGATGAGAGACATGAAATGAGCAATAAGCTCAAACATTTGGAAGATGAACTTAATGATATTCATAGAGGCCGTGGGAGTGATGCTGATAAAGCCAAAGAGTATGAAGGTATATTAAAGAAGTGCTCAGAATTATCTTCTTCAGGACAAAATAATTTACTTAAAACAACGGAACACCATCATTGCCTGAATGTGATAGCGGACGCGATTTCAAATCTTCAGAAGGATTCAAGCCTAACGCCCTATGAAATTAAATTTGGAATTAAGGTGCTGAATAGTATGAAAAGAGAGGCGAATGTAATAGACGCTTCAAAAATGCAAGATATTGATAAGGTCGCTAAATATCACCATCTCGAAGCGAAAGTACGTCATTTTGATCCTGGCTATCCTCATAACTTTGATCCCAACAATCCTAGAGAAAATGTAGACTATGTTGTTCTGTTTTCATTTCTTCCTACCAAAGCAGTTTATCCGGGACAACAGATTCCTATGCTAAAATCAGTTCCCGGAGCAGATGATGAAACTATGTCTGCGTATAACAAGGTTTATTTTACGGCACAATCAACTATAGAACAACTTTCTAAAAACCTTACGCCTCAAAATAAAGAGAGATTAGCCTGTATTAAGACGATAATAAATCGAATGCTAAAATTTGCAAACAAGGTAATCTCATCGGTATATACCGATGAGAGCAAAAATGGATTTTGTCAATATATAACAAATAACATAAGCGCTTTGATTGACGTATTTCCATACTTGCCAATTAGTCCAGTTCAGATGTCTCAATCTGTAGGTCATAATGAAGGTCTAGGAATGATTAAAAATTTTAAGACAGCGATAAGTAATAATCAAACCTTAACTGTTGGTCAAAAACAATCTGCTCTTGATGAATTAGATGAAAAAATGGAAGAAATGGAGAAAGTAAGGTTTTCTAATATTGCCGAGCAAGATAAACAAAGTGAATATGTGCGAATTTTCCAAGAAGCTGAATTGATCTATAATAAAACGGAGCAAATGTGATTTGATATCTTTCAAAAAGAGATGTAATTGCACTTATACTAACGGAAATATAAATAGTTAGAACAAATTTAGCTGTAATATAATTTAAAACAAACAAAAAATTTAAAAAAAAGGAGATTAAAATGAGGGTGAACTCTAACCATGACATCCACTCCCATGGGCATCACGGAGATTTGCCTATTCACCAAAAAGTTTTGGAGGAAATTCATAAAACACATGAAAAGATTCAATCTGATCACAACTTAACTCCTGATGAAAAACATGAAATGAGCAATAAGCTCAAACATTTGGAAGATGAAGTTAATTCGGTTCAAAGAGGAAGAGGAAGTGATGCTGAAAAATCTAAAGCTTATGAAGATATTCTAAGTCAATGTTCTGATATAGCTTCTGTCCAGAAAAATAATTTAAAGGGTAGCACTGAGTATGAAAAGTGCATCGATAGCATAAAAAACCAGATTGCACACGTACTGAACTCTGATGAATTTAATGGGTATCAGAAAACACAGCTTAAAGAGATGTTAACTCCAATGGAAACTCAGGCCACTACAATTAGGAACAATCCACATTTAACTGAATTCCAGAAAATAGCTAGATACAATAAATTGAAGGATTTATCCAAGGATATAGCAGGAAACGATCCAGATGCCGCTGCTTCTTATTATTGTGTTGGGCATTTTCTGCCTGAAAAGCCACTTGATCCGGGAAAAGAATATACTCTACCGTCAAAAATAGAGGTTCCAACGTCTTGTCAGGACGACTATAATAAACTTTACAATGCGGTGATTCAATATCAAAAAGAGTTGTCAACTCAATTGGGTCCTAATCAAAAATATCAACTTACTACGGCTAATTATGTTTTTAGACATATGTTAATTACGCTGAATACGGTTATAAAAGAAGGTTTAGGTGGTAGTCAATTAGATGATCAATACATTACTAGTATGGGGCTAACAGCAAGCTCATTATACAAAGGAGTCAACTATCTTCCAAACGGTCCTTCTCCTTCACAAAGTTCCATAGGGTGTAATGAAGCTTTAGATATGATTAAAAGCTTTAAGATAGATGTAAGTAATAATCAAAGTTTAAATGTTAATCAGAAACAATCTACTCTTGATGGTTTAGATAAAAAAATGAAAGAAATGGAGAAAGTAAGATCTTCTAATATTTCCGAGCAAGATAAACAAAATAAATATGCTCGAATCTTCCAAGAGGCCGAATTACTTTATAATACAACTGATCAAATGTAATTTTTGAGAAGACCTCTAATTTTCTCGATATAGAATGAGATAAACTGGTAAGGGAAATTTTAAAACTATGTCTTTTGGCTTGGAGAGGTTGTGTAGGGTTTATAAAGCTAGATTTTTTGTCTTTAAAGAAGATTTTTAATCACTTTTGAACAAACAAATCGATCGGATAACACAATAACAATTGGGCCATCAAACTTTGGAAAGCTTTTTTTTAAGCTTGCAGCTAGAGGGGTAATGCCTTTGGCTTCAACAAAGATTTGATGGTGCTTAAATAGCCACTGCATAGCATTGTTAATGTCTTTTTCTGAAACGTTAATATGAGAATCTTCTTTAGTTTTTGCGCTTTGACCTTTTAGTGAGCTTGAAATAACTTTATAGCCTCCATCTAGGCTTAAGAGATAGAATCTAGCCCCTTCAATTAATCCAACCTCATGATCTGGCATAATAAGCGTTGCCATTTGTGGCACATCTTCTAAGATCTCTTTAACCAATGCTCCGCCGCAGACCTTATAACTAGGTTCTTCGTCAGTATCAATAAAATGATAGCCTTCTTTCTCAGAAAGTTTTTTAGCAGCTTTTTTGAGAGTTTGAGGTGTTTTATTTGTTAAAAAGTGTATTTTTGCGCCATAGCCAAAGATTTTTTCCTGAAAATCAGGATTCAAAGATTTTGGAGCGTATATATGGCACTCAATATTGTGCATGAAACAAATATAGGCATAGGCCAAGGAAAAGTATTCATCAGATGCTAAAGCTAGTCCTTGGTTGAGCTGAGCGTTTGCCAAGGTAGAAAAGTGATAATGCGCGCATCTTAACTTGTAAGATCCAGAAACCTGCATATTCTCCAACTTAAAAATAACGGGAGTTTGCAAGTAGTCGGATAAGACCTTCGAGTACTCGATAGGCGTTTTGTTATACCACTGCCTATAATACCTATCAGCTTTTTTGATGCCAGTTAATGTCAGTGAATTCATCACACTAAACTTACTATAAACGATGTCTTTGATATAAAGCGCTTTGAGCTTTAAAGCCAAGCAAAGATTTTAACATTCATTTTATTTATGTATAGGAAAATCAAAAACTAGAGGTTTTTTCGACTGAACATAAGTATAAAAAACAGATCTTTTACTTTTCTATAAATTCAATTATAAAAAAAGTTTTATGAGAATATTATTGGGGTGATGGCAGTTTGAATACTGAAGAAAAGAGGCTAGAAGAAAGCTTAAATAAAATCCATTATTGGAAAAAATGGGGCCCATATGTTTCTGAAAGGCAGTGGGGGACCGTTAGAGAAGACTATAGTCAAGATGGAGATGCGTGGAGTTACTCGACTCACGAGATGGCGAGATCGCTTGCATATAGATGGGGAGAAGATGGAATAGCTGGAATTTCTGACAATCATCAAAGGCTTTGTTTTAGCTTTGCATTTTGGAATGGTGAAGATCGCATTTTAAAAGAAAGAATTTTTGGTCTTTCAAATACTCAAGGAAATCATGGAGAAGATGTTAAAGAGTACTTTTATTATCTAGACTCAACGCCAACACACTCTTACATGAAGTACCTCTATAAATATCCCCATAAAGCCTATCCGTATGAGGATCTTGTCAAAACAAATAAAGAACGTTCTCAAAAAGAAAGGGAATATGAACTTATCGATACGAAAGTTTTTGATGAGGATAAGTATTTCGATATTTTCATCGAGTATGCCAAAGATGGACCAGAAGATATTTACATTTATCTTAAAGTCTTTAACAGATCAGATGAGCTTAGAAATTTGCAAGTTTTCCCCACTCTTTGGTTTAGAAATACATGGAGTCATAAAAAAGAAGCCAGAAAACCTATCTTGAATATGGGCATGAGTGGAAAAGATTTCGCATCGATAGTAACTGAAGAGATTACTTTAGGGGAGTATACCCTTTATGGACCAAAGCCTATTGAAACACTCTTTACATGCAACGAAACAAATGCAGAAAAACTTTTCCATAAACCGAATAAAACACCCTTTGTTAAAGATGCGTTTCATAGGTACATTATTGGAGGGGAAAAAACGGCTGTTAATCCAGATCTAAAGGGAACTAAAGCTTGTTTTCATTATGTTTTGGAAGTGCCCCCAAAAGAGAGCCAAACCCTTGTCTTAAGGCTAACAAATCAAAACGCTTTGAAAAGACCCTTCTCTAGTGCAAAGAAAGTGTATAAAACCAGACTTACAGAAGCAGATGAGTTTTATGAAAAAAAACTACCAGAAACTCTCTCAGATGATTTAAAAAATATCGAGCGGCAGGCTCTTTCAGGGATGCTTTGGTCAAAACAGTTTTACCATTATGTAGTTAGTGAATGGATTCATGGGGATAAAGCCGTTTTTGAAAAGCCACTTCAACGAAAATTAAACAGAAACAAAAATTGGCCACATCTTTATTGCGAAGATATCTTGAGTATGCCAGATAAGTGGGAGTATCCCTGGTTCGCGGCTTGGGATCTAGCCTTCCATACACTTCCACTAGCTTTGGTGGATGGAGAGTTTGCTAAAAAGCAGCTTTTAAGACTCACAAGAGAGTGGTATATGCATCCAAATGGACAGCTTCCAGCTTATGAGTGGGATTTTAATGACATCAATCCACCGGTTCATGCTTGGGCTAGCTTAAGGGTCTATCAAATCGATCAAAAACAAAAAGGGGAAGAAGATACTAGCTTCTTAGAATCTGTCTTTCAAAAGCTTTTGATGAACTTTACCTGGTGGGTTAATCGTGAAGATGAAGCTGGGCGTAATGTGTTTAAAGGAGGTTTCTTAGGGCTTGATAATATTTCTGTTTTTAATCGGAGTGAGCATCTTCCAGAAGGTGGAGATCTTTATCAATCAGATGCCACGTCTTGGATGGGGATGTTTTGTTTAAATATGCTAACGATTGCCTTAGAGCTTGCAAAAACAAATAAAAGTTTTGAGGATATGGCTAGTAAATTCTATGAACATTTTCTCTATATTTCTGAAGCGATAAATTTTGAAGAAAATCATATGCCGTCTCTTTGGGATGAAGAAGATGGGTTTTATTATGATATTCTATTAATGCCAGATGGGAACCATCAGCAGCTTAAGGTTAAGTCTCTCGTGGGGCTAATGCCTTTACTGTCGGTTACAACAATAGAAGAAGAAACACTCGAGAAATTTGAGGGTTTTGGAAGAAGAGTTCATTGGTTTTTGAATCATCGAGATGATTTGTGTTCTAAAGTTTCTTGTCTCAGGACTCCAGGTAAAAAAAGTCGACGTATTCTTTCTATGTTAAATAAAGATAAGCTCATAAAACTTTTAAAAGTGATGCTCGATGAAAATGAGTTTTTAAGCCCCTATGGCATAAGATCCATTGCCAAAAGTCATGAAAAAGAGCCTTATGTTTTAGAGATTAGCTCTAAAAAACACAGCGTTGATTATGAGCCTGGTGAATCAACGAACAAACTCTTTGGGGGTAATTCAAACTGGAGAGGTCCTATTTGGATGCCGATTAACGTCTTAATTATAGAAGCTCTCCAAAGGTTTCATCATTACTATGGAGATCATCTTAAAGTAGAGTGTCCAACTGGTTCTGGTAATTTTATGACGCTTTGGGAGGTTTCTCAAGAGATCTCAAAAAGACTGGTTAATATTTTTGCCAAAGATAAAAGTGGGCAAAGACCTCTTTATACGGGTAAAGAAAAATTTCAAAAAGATCCTAATTTCTCAGATTATCTATTTTTCCATGAATACTTCCATGGGGACAGTGGAGAAGGACTTGGAGCCTCCCATCAGACTGGATGGACTGGATGTATAGCTAAGCTCATTCACCAACTTGGACTTCACTCAAAATAAATAAGGATCCATTTCATAAGACACATTTAAGCCTTTTAACCTCACAGGGTTATAATTCTTTTAAAGAAGCGTGGTTTTTATCAAAAGACTTCTAGTATTAAAATTAATTGTTTATTATTCAAAATAAGTTTATAATATATAATTATAAAATTATTACAAAAACAATAGGTTTTAATATGTCAGTATCTGCAGAGACAAGGGATTGTTGTATATGTTATGACGACACGATCCCCGTAGAGGAATTAAATATCATATCGCATCAAGATCGTCTTTACAAAATGTCGTGCTCACATGGCGATCAGTTACACGAAAGATGTATGAAGCAATGGATTGAAAGAGATGCTAGCTGTCCTTTGTGCAGGGCAAAGCTTGAATCTGTAGAGGATCTTTCTAAAGTCCCCGACATTTTGAAAAATATTAGGCATCTAGTTATGGGAGGCCTTCATACAACTGCAGGAGTTTCTGGAATTGCTTCAAAAATTTTAAATTTCGTTGAAGATGTTTTATTAGAGAGTAGTCACGCGGTGAGAGAAAAAGCCAAAGAGCAAAAGGGAAGAGATAAAGGAGTTATGACTGCAATAGGTCATGTTATTGGTGTAACAGCTGTTGCGCCTTTTATTGGTCGCAAAATAGCAGAGAAACTAAAAGATACAGCAGAGACAGGAATTTCTAACTACCATAAAAATTTGGAGCTTGCAGAAGATGCATTGAATAGATTTCTGGAAGGAACTCCTAGTTCGGCATAAGACAGTGACGGTTATCTGATTTAAGAAAATTAGTAAAGTGGGCGCTAAGCATGAAGCGCCCACTTTGCTTTTATAATTTTAAAGCTCAGAAGATATGTAAGTTCCCATTTCTTTTAGAGACTCACTTGAAACCATTTGGTATTTGAAAAGTTGATCAGTTGGGAGCTTCCCCTCGACAACTACAGCTAATCTTTTGGGGTTTTGGCGCGAGAAAAATTTCTTAGTATGAGCTTTTAATTTATCATAGGTTATATCACTTAGCGCGCCAATCAACTCTTGCTCGTAGTAAAAGTTAGCGCTTCTATAAAAAGCCAAGCGATAAAGGTGAGACGTCATTTCTTGTAAGTTTGTTGGAGGCTGTTTTAAGTCTTCTATTAAACTTTTTCTAATCATCTCAAAACGCTCCTCTGAAATCTCGGAAGAAAAATCTTTGATGTAAGATTCTATAAAAAGCTCAAAGCGAGAGATTAAATCATCAGGCTGATGTGTATTCGACTGGACTAAAAAATACTGTAAAAGCTGATGCTCAACCTCTTTGGCAAAGCTTTTCGCGATATAACCTGTTTGTTGTTTTGATCGAAGCGTTGTGAAAAAACTTTCTTGCAAGGCTTTGCTTAAAACAAGTTGAGCTGCTTTATTTTCTAAAGTTGATGGGCCTTGCTCTACAACTAAGATGGCGGCATTTCCCATAGCTGTGATTGGTTTTTCCACCATGTAAGGTCCTCCTTGGCTAGGGAGGATTAAAAGTTGCTTTTCTGGCCGATCTTCTAAAGGAAACTGAGAAAATTTAAGACTTTCTGGCGCTAACTTTGTGATTTTTATCGCCTCGTCTTTGGATAGATTTCCAGCAAGCAGCCCTTCGACGAAGCACTTTGTGTAAAGCTTTTCTGTAAAACTTACAAATTCATCATAGGTGATCTGCTTTATAGCTATAGCTTTATCTTTAGCTAGCGGTGCATCGTTATATAAGATGTTTGAGACATACGCAGCGCATTGCATAAAAGGCATAGACTTAGAAACATTTTGATAAGAGCTCAAAAGAGAGTCTTTATAGGTTTCAAACTCAGAGTTGCTGATCGTTAATTTATTCATTTTGGGTAGTAAATCTTCTAGAAGCTGAGCAGCTTTTTCACTATAACCGGTCAAGTGAAGATTTAGTTTTAAGTTGTCGTAAGAAAGCATCGCATAAAGTCCAGCTTCACCTGCTAAAGAAAGCTCTGGAGCCAGCTTTTGCGAAAAGGCTCTAAGATAAAGGTCTAATAAAACCTGAGATTTCGAAGAACCTGTAATTTCAGGGGTTTTGAAACTTAGCTTATAATCGATCTCCGGGATTTTATAACGATCATCTCCCCAGAAATAATACTGGCCAAATTCATTTGAAGTCACAAGCGTGGGCACGGCCACATGTTCTTTTTCTTTTGTCTTATATAATAATTTTAGATCTGTCGGGATATAGGGGTTTGGCTTCGGTAGAGCAATCTGAGAAGATGCAGGGATGTTTGCCCACTTGTCTAAATAGTTTTCCGAGATTTTTCTGATTGAATACTCTCCACCGCTATTTTTCTCTGTTTTCTCTGGGTCAATGCCTGTGAGATTTGGGGGAGCGATAATAAAGTAAATACAATTCTCAGGAGTCATCTGAGATAAGATTTTTTGGACAAGCTCTGGTTTATATTTCGTTGCAGTTAATGTTTTTTGAGGAAAAGTATTAAGGTCTTCGTCAATGAGTTGGTGGGCTTTTTCAGAAACAAACGAAAATGCATTTTCCCTAGATTGGAACTTGTAGTTTAGTTTTGCCATAATCTGCATTTCATTGAAAAGATATGCAGGTATTGGATTAATGGTTAGACCGTGGATAGCTTGAAAGGCTGTTTGAATGACCTCATCTACTTTGGATACACCTTCTTTGGTTAAAGAAAATGAAACTTTAATTAGTTTGTTTTCAGTCGAAACATCAAAAATGTCACAGCCCATATCTTCAATAAGTTGTTGTCTTTTTAAAGTTTCCTTAAGGCTGTTTTCTGATCCGTTTTGCAAAAGGTAACAAACAAACTCTACTGATTTAGAGTCTTGCTCTTTGGCAATGTCTTTGGGTAGCTCAAAATCTAATGTTAAGTATTTTAAATCTTTAACAGGCTTAACGTAAACAATATGGCCTTTTTGCTTAGCGGAGGTAAGTTCTTTAAATTCTGGAGTGGGAGGTGAAAAGTTGCCTTTGATTTTAGAAAAATCATCAAGAACAAGTTTTTTTAGCTCATCCATAGGTTTGGAGCTATAAACAACTAGATTCATTATTGATGCGCTGTAATGTGATTGATACCAAGAAACTAAAGCGCTTCTTGGGATACCAGAGAGTGTTTGTGCATTTCCTGTAGCAAAAGCGTGATTCGGATGATTTTCATTACCTGTTTCTTTAAAAATCTCCCAGACCCTTCTATAATCATTTTCGATATTTTTAGAATGCTCTTGATCTACAGCTAAAAGTTCTCTTTCGACGCCAGATTGTTTAAATAAGGGATCAATAAAAAAATGAGAGAAGCGATCTAATGTTTCAGGAAAACTGTCATTGTTAACAGAGAACATGTAAACAGTTCTGTCAGGAAGTGTATAAGCGTTGGCAAGGCCCCCATGATCAAAGATATATTGAAAATAGCCATTTTCATCGGGATAAGCTTTTGTTCCCATAAAGAGCATATGCTCTAAAAAGTGAGCCATACCTGGATATTCCATTGGATCAGACCACGAACCAACATTGACAGCTAGAGCTGCTGCAGACTTATCTGTTTCTGGATCTGAAATCAAAAGAGCTTTAAGACCGTTTGCAAGTTGAACTTTTGCAATGGATCTGTTTTGCAAAGAAGGGGTTTTGATTTCTAACTGATTTTGATCTTCAATTTCTTTGTAGCCACTTTCTGAGGCTTGCAAGTAATTTAAACAGGGTAAAGTCAGGAAAAGGCAGATATAGCCTATTATTTTACTTTTCATCGAAGACCTCTTGAGCAAATAAAGATAAATTAACAAAAAGATTTATAATCTTTTACAACTAGGTCATAGATATAATCTGCTCTAGCTTTTCTTCTCAAGTGTTTATCTGTAATCTTTTCTTTTGAAAAATTATCCATATCTATTTCAGGCCCGAAAGCTAAATGAATTGCTCCGCCTTCAGTGACTCTTTCTTCCCCAAGCTCTGTTTGAACAGCTTCTGGGGGAGGTAGGATTGTATAAGTGGATAGAGCAAGAGGGAAAAAGTGGGTTGGTGTTTTAGCTTTTTTTGCCATTAGATAAAACATTTCTATGCTTTGTGGATCAAACGGCGTTGGAGTAATCGTTCCATCAACTGCCTTTCTGTCACGACCGCCGCTTGGGGCTACATATATGCAATGACCACCTTCTTTCAAAAGTTCGCTCATGAGTTGCATGGTTTTTGTGTTGTGTAGCTGTTTATGAGCTTTTTGCTCAGGAGGATTGTCTATGTAACGTTTTGAATAAATGCAGAGTAAGTTACACCCCATACTGAAGGGAACGGATAAAGGATCTGTTAAAACCCTCTCCCCAGCTACATAGATGATATCCTTAGCAAATTTTGGGGCTCTTTCCATAAGCATTATGGTAATTGCCATAGGATCTGCTTCAATCTGGTGGTTTGCAAAAAGAATGACATTTTCTTTGTGAAGAACGTAGTTTTTAATTTCTTCAAAGTGATTTAGCCCTGAAAGCGTTGACTCTTCCATATGGACAAGTGGTTTCAAGAAATCGATACCAAATTGAAAGTAATCATAGGGCAGGCGGATTTGTTTATGAAAAGGCTCAAACTCAAATGGGTCTTTGATGTAACTTAAGACTTGCTCAAGATAGTCTATAAAAATCCAAGTAAAGTCCTTGTGCTTATATCCATTTTTAAGGGCAACTTTCTCATAGCTGTTATAGAAAGCTAAAATGACATCGTGTAGTTTTTTTGTGAAAGCAGGCTCCAAAAGTGCTTTTTGGAGCCTTTCAAAAAAAACATTTTTGCCTGGATGATTATACTTCGAGCTTTTGTCCATTGCCTGCTAAAAATTCAAATTGGTTGAGATGAAAGGAATCGTCTGCTGAAAAAGAAAGCTTCCCGTCTAGCTTTTTTACCATATCTACGAAAGTTTCTTTATCATTTTTCGAAAGGTAATCTTTTAAGGCTGGATGTAAGACCAGTTTTAAATCTTTTTCTTCTTTTAAATTAATTAGCTTTTTTAAAGCGCGTTCCACTTCAATAATAAGAGATTCATAGTTTTTGATCTGGCCATGACCTGTGCAGTAAGGACATTCCATAAACAGAGTCTGATGTAAAGACTCTCTTGATCTTTGCCTAGTCATTTCAACAAGGCCAAACTCGCTCATCCCTAAAATAGTGCATTTAGCGGAGTCTTCTTTCATAGCTTCTTTGAGTCTATCAAGAACACGTCTTTGGTTTTTTCTAGACCTCATATCGATGAAATCACAAATAACAAGACCTCCAACATTTCTAAGACGTAGCTGTCTTGCTATTTCTTCTGCAGCTTCCATGTTAATGCGGACTAAAGTCTCTTCAACATTGGCATTAGAATCGGTATTAGTTGATCTGCCAGAGTTTACATCAATTGTGAACATAGCTTCTGTTTTTTCGAAAAATAAATATCCTCCAGAAGGAAGCCAGATTTTACGTCTTAAGGCTCTGTCGATTTCTCGCTCTACATTAAAACGATCAAACATAGGAATTTTGTCCCTATAAAACTCTATTTTAAGAGAGTGTTCGAGTTTGTACCTTTGATAAAGTCTCTTGCAGAATTGATACGTGGTATAATCATCGACTAACATGCGATCAAATTTTTTATCGACAGCAGTCAGTAAAGATCTCTTAATTAGGTCCGATTCCTGAAATAGAATTTTAGGAGAGTTAGCTTTATTGAACTCTTTGATAATTGATTGCCAAATTAAAAGAAGTTCATTTGCCTCATTGACAAGCATGTCAGTGGAGGCATTAACGCTAGCTGTTCTACAAATTAACCCCATCTCTTGGGGAAGTTCAAAGGCTCTTATTGTTTTTTTTAGCCTTTCTCTAACTGGGCGGTCTTGGATCTTTCTCGACACACCTCTGTGAGGTGTGTTTGGAAGCAATACAAGATATCTTCCGGGAATTGAAATATTAGAGGTAAGCCGCGCTCCTTTAGCTCCAATAGGCTCTTTGATAACCTGGACCAGTACTGGTTGGTTTAACTTTAAATGATCAGTAATTTCAGCTTTTTCGTTTTTTTTCTTTTGATTTTTAGCAAAATCAAAATCCATATCAAACATGGCTTTGAATTTTTGAGTGTTTTCTAAAATATCACTGATATGGATGAACCCATTTTCTCCTTCATTTATATCTATGAAAGCAGATTGGATGTTGTGTAAAATGTTTGTGACATTTCCTCTGTAAATATTACCAGTTAATTGACGGGAATTTTTTCTCTCAAAAATTAAGTCGTGCAACTTACCGTGCTTTAATATTGCACAACGCGTTTCTTTTGCTTCAATATTCAGCAAGATTTCTTTCATTGTCATGGGTCTTTTCCATCTTTTGCCGAAGAGCGTAAACCTCCCCCAATCTCTTTAGAGTAAAGATATAAGAGTTGTTTTGCACCAAAAAGTTTGCTAAAGATCCAAGCTTAGTTTCTCTTTTAGTTTCTCAATAAAACCTGTACTCACAAGGTTTATAGCTCCCAATATGGAAGAATACAGAGCCTTGCCATTAGAGTATCCGTGGCATTTGATTACAACACTATTGATACCACAAATTAAAGCTCCTGGGTATTCTGCATAATTTAAATCACGTGCAAGCGAGCTAAAAGAGCTTTCTTTGTGTTTGTCTAAGCCTTCATCTAAAATTCTTTCGAGGATGTAAGCGGTCATCCCTTCAGCTGTTTTTAAAAATATATTTCCAGAAAAACCTTCTGTCACAAGTACATTGACATGCCCTAAAAAAGCTTCCTTTCCTTCAATGTTTCCTAAGAAGGGCTTAGAAGGGTTTTCTTCATTTAATTGTTGTAGTTGTTGGTATGCTTGCACAAGCTCAGACCTTCCTTTTCGCTTTTCTGAACCTATGTTTAGCAACCCAACTTTTGGGTTTTCAATACCAAGACATTTTTGATAGGCAACTCCCATAAGGGCAAATTGAGTTAAGTGCTTTGCGCTACATGACACATTTGCTCCCACATCAAGGACTGCTAAAGGTCTGATTTTTGTTGGAAGCAAAGCTAGTAGTGCAGGTCTTTGAATTCCTTCTAAAGTCTTTAAGGTAACTTTGCTGGCGCCAATTAAAGCCCCTGTGTTGCCTAAAGAAACAAAAGCATTTAACTTCTTTTTAGAAAGATCTTGAATTCCCAGTGGAATCGATGCGTTTTTCTTAGACCTTATTGCAAGTAGAGGGTCATCTTCCATCTGGATGACTTCTTTTGCTTCAACAAAAGAAATCTCAAGGTCATCTGGCAAATTCTTCTTAGAAAGAGGTTTTAACTGATCAATTAAAGCTTGAGGCAGATAAAAGACCAAACGAACCTTCTGAGGCCTTTCTCGAAAGAAATCCAAAAGATTTTCAAATAGGGTTTCAGGAGGAAAATCTCCCCCCATGAGATCAATGCCTATAACTGGAGTTAGCATGAGCTAAGTCTAGTTTTTTTCTTCTGCCTTAGCCTTGATAGGTTGCCCTTTGTAAAAGCCGCAGAATTTACAAATTCTATGTGCTAGGGTTGGCTGTTGGCAATTTGAGCACGCCATTAAATTTTTAGGTTTTTTGGCATGGTGAGCTCTTTTGGAGTTTTTGCGTGCGTTTGAAATACGACTTCTAGGTACTGCCATCTGAGTTTATCCTTCATTGTTAAGTTGATGATCTAAGTTTTCAAAAGGGAAATAAACTTCCTCATTTTGCTTAGATGATGCTTGTTTTTTAGAGTATTTTTCAATCTCGCTTCTCTGAGGACATTTGCCACCCTCGCATTCTAAAAAAGGAGGAGTTTCGAGAAGTAGAGCCTGTCTGAGCTCTTCGGAGAAATCAAAAACCTGATCAATAATTTCAGCAAGTGGTTTTGTAATATAGTGATCTTCTAAACTAATTTCTTTTATAGCAGGTCCATTACAGACGGAGCAATCCATCTTAGTTGATGCTTTTGCGCTGATTTTAATAATAAGATGATCATCGGTCAGATAAGCCTTCCCAAAAAGCTTTACTAATCCTTCAAAATCCAATTGATTATCAAAAGTCTTTAAAAAATCTGATGGTACTGTATGATCAATTTTCAAAGATGAATCTTGATCTAAATCCGCTAACCGTATCAAAAATACGTTAGACATCTATCCATATCCCCACTATTAGATGAAGACATTGTAAGAAATTAAGCTTTTTAAGACTAGTAGGAGTCTTAGAAATGATGTATTTTTCTATCTATTCAAGAATATATTTGTTCTAAAACGGCTGTGCTACAGGTGGATTCGATCTCTTCATTATAAAGAAGTTTTGAAATTTGTGCTAAATCAATTTTTAACTGGTCTTGTTGTTTTTTATTATTGTAGAGCTTTTCAAAAGCGTTAAAGACCATGTTTTCACAAAAATGAGGGCCATAACATTCTGGGAACAAGCGTCTTTTTGCGAGTAAATTTACAATGCAGTAATGAGGGAGGTCGATGCGAAAAATTTTACGAGCTAAAAAGAAGTCTATAGGCTTGATAAAATAGGTCACAACCGTAGGAACTCTGTGGAGGGCTAGTTCTAGGGTAATGGTTCCAGATGTGGCAATAGAGAGTTTCGATGCTCGCATGATGCTATAATTATACTCAGATGAAACTATTTGGGCGTTTAAGTTGGGGTATTTAATGATCTCTTGTTCAAAAAATTGTCGATATTTTGGATCAATCTCAGAAATAACCAGCGTTTCGTTAGCTTTTAAATAGTTAGAGCAAGCTTTAAGTTGTAAGGGAAAGTTTTTGAAAATTTCTTTTTCTCTACTTCCTGGAAAAATAGAAATAATCGGTTTGTCGAATAGGGGCTTTTTGTCTTCGAAAGAAAGGACCTTGTTTGCAAGAGAATGGCCAACAAATAAAGCTTTCGGACTTTTTTTTGTAAAATAAGCGGGTTCAAAAGGAAAAAGGCATAAAAGCAAATCAATAGACTCTTCAATAGTTTTAATGCGTCCTTTTTTCCAAGCCCAAATAGTAGGGCATACATGATGGATGATTTTCCCTTTATAACCAGATTTTTTTAGTGATTTTGCAAGCTTTAAATTAAATCCAGGATAATCGATTAAAAGAACTGCTTTTGGATTTGTTTTAAGGATATGTCGTTTTAGAAAAAGAAAATGTTTGCGAAGTTTTTTTAAAGATTTAATAACATCTGTAAATCCCATTACTTGAAACTCTTCCATAGAAAGAAGGTTTGTTGCGCAATGTTTTCGCATTCTAGGGCCTAAGACCCCTTCAATTTTTAAACCTGATCTAGTTGCTAAAAGCGCTTTAAGGAGAAGGTCTCCTTGAATATCACCGCTGTGCTCTCCAGCAAAAATAAAAAGATCACAGCTCATGAAATAGAGAGCCTGTTCTTAAGGTAAGTGGCACCTTTTGCAAACGTTTCAGGAGAAGTTCCGTGACCTAGGTATCCAATTGAAGTTGAAATGACCATCTCGTAGTCTGTTTTTCTGTATCTCCGTTCTTGAGCTAGGGTTGCTAGGTCTTGGATAAAATTAAAGCTGTGAATAGTTCCAACTCGCTCATCTAGGTTCCCAATATAAATTTGGATGTTGCTTGAGAGGAGGTCTTCAGTTAGATGTCTAGTGTCTAAAGATTTAACGATGGGATGATCTTTTAGGTCCTTAAATTCCGAGCAAAACTCTAAGTTAACAAGAGGTGCAAAAGCTAAAATATTTTGAACGGTTTTGAGTCTAGCAGCAAGATGAAATGCTATAAATCCTCCTCTAGACAAACCAGCAAAGCTTAAGCTGTTTGGGGTAATGAAATCTGATAAATCAGTAATTGCTTTCTCAGCTTCATCAAAAAAATGAGACAATGGACATGTGTTGTTTCGAGTTTTTGTGGCCCAAACTTCAATAGCTTTTTCTTTGGGGAGATTGTTTTCATGACCTGGGAGTGTCATAGAAAATATTCTTAATTTATCAGAGACTAAATTCTGTACGATTTGATTAAAAGGGTCTAGCAAGAGACTATCTTCAGCTGAAAGGGCAAAATAGAACACTGCAGGAAGTGCTCCTTTATCTAGGTCAGGACCTATAAAGCTAACCTTTGCTCCTGTGTTAGAATAAAAGGTCTTTACCTTCATTTTCTGCGTCTCCTAAATCTTCTTGGAGAAGTAGTAGAGGGAGGTTTTTTCTTGAGATAGTTGGTGTACGCGTCGTTCCATTTCTCGTATGTTGTTAAAAGAGCAGGCTCTAGCCTAGCTCTTAATTTGAAAAACTCAAGCCCCAAATAGAATTCTGGGGTTTGCGGGATCCGAATGCGTTTAACGAGCCGATCTTCTAAGGGAGTTAGGCGATACTGTGAGGTTAATAAAGTAACCATTCTTGCTTTGATGCGCTTTGGCATGTGAAAAAAAGGTCTAAAGATCTGATCAATGAATAAAGAGACTTCTTTTTGAATTAAACCAAGGTGAGGGGGTTTTCCAGGGATCTTTTCTACGTGGAGTTTTAATTTTTCATCCAAAATTGGAAACAAAAGGGCTGAGATTAATATGGCGCGTGTTGGTTTTGGAGTGTGGGGTTCTTTAATGATCATATCAATTTCATCTAAGAAGTTGTAGATTTCATGACCTTCTTTATGTTCTAAAAAGTGAGAAATTTCAGGAAGTAGATTTTCTAGTAGTCCATATTTTGTCATCAAAGTAACAAAATTCTTGGAAGAACCAGACTCGAGCATTTTGAAAAGCTCTTCTAAAATTCTGGCTTGAGAGCTTTTTACAATTTCACTACGACACTCTAATAAGGCTTGTCTAGTTTTTGGATCAACTTCTAGTCCAAAACGAGCTTCAAATTTTAAAAGCCTAATCATTCGAACAGGATCTTGCCTAAAGCGAATGAAAGGTTCTCCTATCGTGTGGAGATATTTTTTTTTGATATCTTCATAGCCTCCAACGTAATCAATGAGGGTTTCTAGTTCACTGTCGAAAAAGATTCCGTTTATTGTAAAATCTCTTCTGATAACGTCTTCTTCTGGAGTTCCCCAGACATTGTCTTCTAGGATAAGGCTGTCAGTTTCATTATCGCCTTTACGAAATGTAGAAACTTCTAGAATTTTGCGACCATATCGAAGGTGGGCTAATCGAAAGCGCCTTCCAATTAAAATACAGTTGCGAAAAAGTTTCTTAACTTCTTCAGGCTTTGCCGATGTTGAGATGTCAAAATCTTTTGGCTTTTGATTTAAAAGTAGATCACGAATACATCCCCCAACTAGGTACGCGGTATAGCCAGCTTGTCGTAGCTTATGGACAGCCTTTAGGGCATCGGGATCAACCAAAGAGATGTCGATTTTATGCGTAGATTTACTGATTTTTTTTGGACGCACAGAAATAACTTTTTAATTGTTTTACGCCATTATATAAGACAGGATGGATTTTTTAAAGCAATGGGTTTTATTTCTAAGATTAAAAAAACTCTTAATAAATGAGTTTAGGTGAGGGTTTTCAATAAAAAGCTGTATGATCTTAGTCATGGGACATTGCTCTGATCTTAGATGCTGCAGAACTGTTTTTTTAGCAGGGATACTTAGCTGGAACAGTTTTGTTTTTCTATCGTATTTTTTTTAACTTCTTCTCCAAAATATCTTTGAGGGGAAAAAGATAGTTGAGGCGAAATCGTTTTGTTATTTTTTTGTAAATTTTTTTTTGTAATAAAAGCACCATGGTTTAGTATGCGGTTGGTATCAATGCTTACATTCGAGGAGGATGCATTTTATGAAAACAATGTTGGGACTTTTGACCCTTAGTATAGGAAATCTATTATGTGCGGCAGAACCTGCAAGTCATAACGATAATCACCACGAATCTGGATCGAAAACGCTTTATTACACGAATGACCAACATGTTAAGGTCACGCCGCCAGCTGGACCTCAAACAATGAGTGATTGGAATCTTTATGTAACAGCTGATTTTCTTTATTGGACTGTTCGAGAAGACGGAATGTTCCATGCTGTGTCTGGAGTAGGTGCAAATGTAGGAAAAGGAAATGTTTACGATCTTGATTGGAAATGGGAGCCAGGGTTTAAAGTAGGTCTTGGAATGAATCTTCCCCACGATGGATGGGATATTTTTGCCGAATATACGTGGATAAACACATCTGTTGGTAATACAGTAAGTCGGGATCCAGCAACTACGGATTTGATTTCTTACTGGACGATTAACGGAATAGCCCCAGTTCAGCTTTTAGCTAGATCTCAGGCTTCACTAGATCTCAAATTTAATGACATTCATTTAGAATTAGGAAGAAATAGTTACCTAAGTCAGTTTTTGAAGGTAAAAATTCATGCTGGTTTACAAGGAACCTGGATTAATCAAGATTACAGTGTTTGTCAAACACTACCAGACGAGACAACAATGTACCACCTTACTCAAAAACAAGACTTTTGGGGAATTGGGTTAAGAGCAGGTCTTGACACATCTTGGCAATTTACTCAGAACTGGAGCTTTTTTGCAGACTTTGCTCTTTCAGTTCTTTGGGGAGAATTTGATTTAGAAAGAAAAGATCGTTCCGTTGTTGCCGGAGTGGATACTACTAATATTCATACTGGGATAGATGCTCGCACTTTTGAGCCTGCTTTAGCTATTGATGCAGGACTAAGATGGGAAACTTGGTTTATGGATGGGGATATGCACTTTCTTCTTCAAGCGGGTTGGGATCACCAATTATGGATCTTGCAAAATGAGTTTATAAAAGTTCCGACTGAAGCTGATCATACTGGAGATCTAGTTTTACAAGGTTTAACTGTAAAAGCTAGACTTGATTTCTAGTTTTTAATCAGATGGGGCTAGATTTTTTGTAAAAAAATCTAGCCTTCTGTCTCTTCTTCGCTATCAAAGCGATTCTAAATATTTCTAATTATAAAAAAATGATTTCTAAAAGCTATGAAGTGAATGCTTTTTGGATCCCTTCCTATAAGCGGTTT
The DNA here is from genome assembly GCA_030427725.1 of Chlamydiia bacterium. Classification (GTDB taxonomy): domain Bacteria; phylum Chlamydiota; class Chlamydiia; order Chlamydiales; genus JAUICV01. The sequence continues at coordinate 658,000 of JAUICV010000002.1, forward strand.
GCGTACTTTTAATATTCAATTATATTGATATTGCATAGATCACAAGTGTAACTTTAATGGATTTGTTGTTAGCATAGATGTAAAAAACCAAAACGAATAAAGGTTGTAACATGATGAAAGGGCTTTCTAAAACCTTTGGAGGAGCGATTCTAGTTGGAGGAACAGCTCTTGGAGCTGGTATGCTAGCTCTTCCACTTGCGACAGGAAGCGGGGGGTTTTTCCCAGCAATTTTAATTTTTGTTATTTGCTATTTGTTTAGTGTAGCAACAGGCCTTTTATATTTAGAAATCTGTTTGTGGATGCCACAGGATTCAAATATCGTGTCTATGGCCTCTCATTTACTTGGTAGAGTGGGGAAATCTTTTGCTTGGTTGCTTTACTTGTTTTTATTTTACACCTTGACGGTAGCTTATATTTCTGGCGGAGGGGGATTCGTTGTAGATCTAACAGAAGGAGCCATTCCTCTATGGCTTGGACAAGTTATTTTTACTGCGCTCTTTGGGAGTTTTGTCTATTTAGGAACGCGATTTGTAGATAGAGTCAATAGTATTTTAATGCTAGGTCTTGTGATTTCTTTCATCATGTTTGTGAGTGTTGCTTTAGGACATGTTAAGGGAAGTTTCCTTACTCGTGTAAATTTCCCACATGCGATCATGGCTCTTCCTGTTATGTTTACCTCTTTTAGTTATCAGGGGGTTATTCCAAGTTTAAATACGTATTTAGACAGGGATCCTAAGAAAGTTAAACTAGCCATAATTACAGGAACTGCAATTCCATTTCTTGTGTATATTCTTTGGGAAGTGCTGATATTAGGAGTTGTGCCTCTTTCGGGCTCATACGGTCTTATTGCCGCAAAAGCAAATGGGTGGACAGCTGTTCAACCTCTTAGGTATGCAATAGCTTCAAAAGTCACATCTCTAATTGGTGAGTTTTTTGCTTTTTTTGCTCTGACAACATCATTTCTAGGGGTGACCCTGAGTTTGTTAGATTTTCTAGCAGACGGCTTACAGGTGAAAAAAACGCCTCTTAATAAATTGTTTCTATGCATTGGGATTTATCTACCACCTTTAATTATTAGCTCTACAATTCCTGGAATTTTTATTAAAGCGTTGGGTTATGCAGGGGGAATTGGGACTGTGTTGCTTTTAGGGCTATATCCAGCTCTTATGGTATGGATAGGTCGTTATAAAAAAAACTATCCGTCTGTCTCAAGACAGCTTTTTGGAGGCAAGGTGATGCTTCTTGTGCTGTTTGTCTTTATAGTCTTTGAGCTGGTGGTTGAATTTTTAAACGATTTTATCTAAAGATTCTTTGTTTAAAGAAAGGAAAAGATCCTTCCAGTAGTAGTTGTCTAAAAGGTTAGTCGTGGGTAGGTTTAAGATTTTGTGAGCGATATAGAGAGCTTCAACTGATGCGAGACCACGATCTGGAGAAGAGCAGCCTGTTTGTTTACGTGGGTATGCGGTTACAAAATCTTTAGGAAGAGATCTTTTTTCTAAATGGTATCTTGTATCGATTTGCCTTGTCATAACGCTAGCATAATTCCAAGTTGCATCGATAAGAAACAGGCCCTTTTCTCTATCTTTAATAGATAGAGGCTTGGCTTCTAAATCCAATGAAACATACCCGTTAATTGGCAGGTCTAATTGTGTTGGGTAAGAGAAAAACTTAATGTTTTTGTTGTGTTCAAGACCTCTTAAAGAGCACTTTTTCAAATTTTCTTTTCGATGCCTTAAGATAATAGTAGGAAGAAAACTGCTCATTTCTATATAAAAAAGTTCTTTGTTAAATTTAGGTTGGAAAGCATTTTCGCTCCTTTTGGAAAAAAAACGAAGTCAAATTTATGTTAAAAAATATAATTACTTTAGGTGCCTTATTTTTAAGTGTTCTTGTTTTCTCAAATGAAGACCATAAGAGTAACTATTTTTTGACAAAAGATTTTGACAAAGCAATTGTCTTATCTAAGGTATATCAACGTCCTTTAGTTCTTCTTTTTACCGGATCTGATTGGGATGAGGCGTCTGCAAAGTTAATAGAAGAGGTTAAAACCTCAAAGCAATTTGCTAAATTAGAAAAACAAGCGATATTTGTCTGGTTAGATTTCCCAGAAATTCAAACGATTCTCCCAGAGCAAATCAAGAAAAATTTTTTTCTAAAAGAGCGATTAAACATTAAACAATTCCCTCAAATTGTACTTTTAGATGAGGCGCAAGAGGTTATTTCGAGGATAGGTGTGCTGTCAGATTGCAAGACCAATCTCTCTATGGCTATTGAGCAAAAATTTGATGGTTTTTATACGATTCAGCGTTTCTTACAAGATGATAGCAAAGAAAAAACTTCCGAAGAGGTTAAAAAACTGTACACTTTGGCTCAACAGCTTGGGATTGAGGGGTGTGCTCTAAGCCTTCAGTCTTTGGGCGTAGAGATAGAAAAGGATGCTTTTTTTAAACTTGAAAAACACCTTAATGAGTTAAGTCTAGGTCTGGATGATAAGGCTCTAAGAAATGAAATTCTTTGTAAAGGCACAAGTGAGCAACTATTTAGATTAGCTTTAGTTGCGCTTCCTACTCAAAATAAAGAGCTCTTGGATAATCAACAAAGGCTTTTAAGTCGGTTTGCCAATGTCAAAGACAAGTCGCAGCTCACCTTTGACGGCTTTAGACAGATGATAAGAGAGACCGTGCCTTCTGAAGAGATTGCTTATACAGCTGAAAAAGAATCTACTCCTGTTCGATAAATTTCCAAGACGTTGTTTTTAAATGCTCTTTTGGGAGTTCATATAAAAATCTAGAAGGGGTAGATGAAATAGGCTTTCCATGTTTGATTCTTTTCCTTGCCATACTTAAAAAAAGTCTATCTTGACATCTTGTGAGTGCTACATACATGAGACGGCGCTCTTCTTCTAGGCCAGTTTCTAGAAGGCTTTTCTCATGGGGTATAATATGGTCTTCTAGTCCAACTAAAAAGCAAACAGGGAATTCTAAGCCTTTTGAGCTATGAAAGGTCATTAAAGAGACTTTATCATCGGATTGATTTGTTTGAGCTTTGACTGTTTTTTCATCAAGAAGCGTGTTTGATAAAAAATCTTGGAGGTTCGGATTGTGATTATCTGGATCTTCCTCATAGAAGTGTAGCATCTGAACCATATGATCTAGATTTTCTTTTTTGAACTCTTGCATTTTTTGACTTTTCACCTCATCGGTGATAGCTCGATGATACCCAGTTGTGTCAATAAGATCTGTTAAGGCTTGGGAAAGGTTATTATCTTTAAAGGCTTCCTGGCTATCTTCAATAGTTTTTACGAAGTGTCTAATGCCATTAAAAGCTTTTGAGGATAGTTTTTCGATAAGAGGTTGGATTTCATTGTCGTCTAGCGAGACTTGTTTTAAAATTTTCCAAAGGCTTTTTTTGTTCTCTCTTTCGTTTTTTGTTAAAAGATCTAAAGTTTTTTCGGAAATTCCTCTTCTGGGATAATTGATGATTCGTAAAAGGGAGTGAGTGTCTTTGGGGTTATTTATCACCTTTAGGTAAGCTAAAATATCTTTAATTTCTGATTTTTCATAAAGCTCAAGGCCTCCAAAGACCTGGTATGGTATGCCTCGTTTCCAGCCAGAATTACTTTTCCATGGGGCGTTGATTAAAGCTGCTTCAAAAGCCCTTGATAGGCTATTTGAACGGTAGAGGATTGCGAAATCTTTCCACTTTAAATGGAGGCTTTCTTTTAGGTGGAGTATTCTGGATACGACAGCTTCTGCTTCTTCAATATCCGATGGAGCATGAAAAATTTCGATGGGAATAGTTGAGATTTTGTGGCTCCAAAGGTCTTTGTCGTGGCGCTTTTCATTGTTTTTGATAACAGAATTTGCTGCGTCTAGTATGATTTTTGTTGAGCGGTAGTTTTGCTGTAGCTTGATTACATGATCGGCGTCAAATTCTAAGATGTTTTGAACTTTAGCGCCTCTCCAGCCATAGATAGATTGGTCATCGTCTCCAACTACACATAAATTGTTGTAATGTCCACTTAAAAGCTTTGATAGTTTGTATTGAATTGGGTTTGTGTCTTGATATTCATCAATCATGATGTACTGATATTTTTTTTGATAAATGTCTAGTACTTCAGGAAAACCTTCAAAAAGTTTTACGGTATAAGATAGTAGGGAGTCAAAGTCCAGCGCGTTATAGGCTCTTAAGGCTATTTCGATAGTTTCGTATAATTCTTTTGCGAATTTCTTATGCCACGTGGGAGACTCTTCTTGTTCTGTAAAGTTTTGTTCTCCATCCCACTTAACTTTTTGGATTTCCGATAATGTGTTTTGTAAAGAAGGTAAATTCTTTTCGTGGTCCAAAATATTTTTTGCACTTTGAACAGCTAACCTATTCATGTCTTTTTCGTCATAAATGGTAAAATTAGATGTGAAGCCTAGTCTATGAATCTCTTTTCTTAAAATTTTTAAGCAAAAACTGTGAAATGTGCTGAGCTCAACTTTTTTAGCAAGAGCCTTAGAGGTGATTTTAGCTAGACGGAGTTGCATTTCTCTAGAGGCTTTGTTAGTGAAGGTTAGACCTAGGATTTTGGTTGGGTCAACTTTTAAATTTTTTATAAGATGAGCTATGCGATAGGTGATTGTACTTGTTTTTCCAGAGCCGGCCCCAGCTAAGATGAGGACATTGCCTTCTGTTTGCAGAACGGCTTTTTTTTGCTCGTTATTGAGGTGGGTTGCCCCGATTTGTGATAGACTGTCCTTTTGGGCGTTTGTCATGGCACTGCTTGGAAAGCGTTAAAAGCTCGTCCATTATATCTTGCATTTTAGCATGACGAGCATGACCTCTAGGTCGTAAATTCAAAGATAGATTATCAGAAATATCTGTTTTGAGTCTTCTAAAAGCTTCTCTAGCAATCCGCTTAAAGCGGTTTCTTTCGTGAGCTTTTCCAAATTTTTTTGTAACTGTAACTCCAAGGCGTGGATTCTTGCCTTCCTTAGGGAGGTAGCTAAAAACCAAAAATCTTCCGAAGAGGGTTGCACCCTCTCTAGAAATTTTTTTAAAATCACTTCGCTTCAGAATGCGATCTGATTTAAGGTAATTATGCCTCAAGCAGCTAGTCTCTTACGTCCTTTTTTACGACGACGATTGATCATTTTTCTTCCTGCTACAGTTTTCATGCGAGTTAGAAATCCATGGGATGTCTTTCTTCTCTTTTTGCTTGGTTGATATGTACGCTTCATGATTTGAACCTAATTCTTTATATGATATGCTGTAAGCATGGTAGGGGATTTCGTGCTTGATTTCAAGAGATTTTTCTCTTATGAACTCTATCATTGTCAAGAAATCCAAAGAAATGTATCATACTCACTTTCACATCAAAATAATATTATAGGATGTTGCAATGAGAGTAAAAGCCTCAGTAAAGGCTGATCCTTCTAAGGGTGATAAGATCGTCAGAAGACGAGGAAGGGTTTACGTCATTAATAAAATCAATCCCAAGCGTAAGCAGAGGCAAAAAGGCCCTGCCAAGAAAAAATAAGGATCATTAAGGGTATGGCTAGAAAAGCTTTGATAGAGAAGGAAAAAAGACGTGAGAAAAAAGTCGCTCTTGCCTTCGAAAAAAGACAGCAGTTAAGAAAATTATCTAAAGACCTTTCAATAACTGAAGAAGAAAGAGAAGAGGCTCGCACTAAACTGAACAAAATGCCTAGAGATACCTCTTATATCAGAAGAAGGAACCGTTGTCAGTTAACGGGAAGATCTAGAGGGTACTTAAGAAAGTTTAAGGTTTCTCGTCTTTGCTTTAGAGAACTTGCAAATAGTGGAAAGATCCCTGGAGTGATCAAAGCAAGTTGGTAAAAGATACCTTTTAGCTTAAAAGATTTAAAAACCACTTAAACGGAAGTTTAAGTGGTTTTTTTTAATCTTTTATAATGTCTAAATAGTCTGGTAAATCTGATAATTTCGTCCAGTTTTCCAAACCTTCGTTCCAAACATAATTTGAATCTAAAAGTGTTTTTCCCCAATAACTACTTTTAAGCTTTTGAAAACTCATGGGACCGATTTGCTTGTTTTCTTCGGTCAAAAAATACCAAAGATTTGTGATCATTGGAAGTGCCGGCTCATCATAAGTGACAAGGGGAGAAGGTGGAGTCGTTTCTATTGAGACTGTGTCAAGGCTAGGCCCTTCAGCGGGAGCTTCTTTGATTTCTTTCTTAGGAAGTAAGTAAGCAATGACAAGCCCCATAAAGCCGAGAAAAAAACCCAGTAACATTCCCGCTAGAAAACTACGATTTTTTTTATTTTTCATGATGTGTCCTGTAAAAAAACCAATCAGAAAAAATAAAGGAAGAAGCTTTGTAAACTCATCCACGAGCTGTTGAATAGATAAATTCAAAAATAAACCTTAAGTTGTCCAAGTTAAAGATCTCAATTATCTTAATCTTTTTTGTTTAATACAAGGGTATAGGCGTTTTTAGCCCGTATTAGAGCCTCTTCAGTAGTGAGGGCTGAAACTTCGCTGTCGTTACAGCAAAACCATTGATCTTGAATTTTGACATATGACATATAGTGACCCGATCTTGGAGTAGATCCTAAATGTAGAGTAAAACCTTTTAACTCGTAGTTGGCAGAAACATTATCTGCAAAAAGTTCTTGAGGCGCAGTTATATGTTCTAAGTTGTCTGTCATTGCAGTCGAAACTTTTATAGGCTGCTGAGTGTCTGAATCGTAAGTGAATCGGCTAAGGGTTACGATTAGCTGCTTTGGTGCTTTTTCAATAAGGTGTTGTTTTTCTTTTTTGTGGTAGTGGTTCACTCCATTAATTTCAGTGTAGGTGTCATCTGGCAGAAGCTCTTTTTCAGAATATAGTTTAAAAGAGTTTGTTAAACTAATCTCCCCGTTGTTAAATGCAATTGGCAGGTGTAGATTAGCGCCATCGACTCTATTTTGAGAAAATGGAGATAATAGCTCTATCTGGCTTTGATCAATGTCCGAGAAGTCGTTATATGTTTTTTCTAGGTGTTGTCCAAAAAGCTCTTTAAGATGTTTTTTTACTTCGTTTAGATCTCTTTGAGGAGCTTGGGTTAGATGGTTGTTAGGTGGCTCTTGAATAGGTTGATTAGGTTTAGCCATCTTAATTATTTGGCTTTGATTGCTTTTGAATTTCCCGAGAATAATATTAAGAAGTGATGTAAGAAAGTTAAGAATTTTAGAAAGGATTGAGATTTGACTGGTTTCTTGAGGTGTTCTTACTTGAGTGTTCACAGCTAAAGCTGTCTCTATAGGTAGATTCTCTTGTCTAAAAAGGTCTAAGATTGTCGTTAAAATCTCAGAGGCATCTTCTTGATCCCAATCAGAAAAGGTATTGGCCATAGGGAGTTGGTTGATAAGTTGTCGAATTGTATTGCCAGAGTGTAGCGTGTTGTATTCTGATAAAAGCAACCCTAAAAAATTAGGAGCTAGTGCTTTGAGTGATGGGTCTAAAGCCCAATTTAAAAGCTGAATTGTTGAAATAAAACAACAGTCATTTCCTCTGTTGTGCAATCCATGAGGGAGGACTGTTTCAAATTTTTCTAAGATCTCTGGGCGCTTTTGTATTTCCAACTCTAAGGTCTGTAGTTCTTCTGGAATAGCATCTATTAGCTGGTGTTCTAGAGCTAATTTAAAATAAGCTTTGCTAAGCTGAACAGCCAAGCAAAAGTCTTCGACTTGGTCTGCTTGGAGATCAAATAGAGAGGTTAAAAGTGTGTTTAGTTTCTCTAAGTTTTGCTCTAACCGATTGTTTTCTGATAAGGAGCCGACTTTGGCTAGATCCCTAGTGTAGCTTGGAACTCTCTGATTATCTTGTGAAGGTGAAAAATATCTCTGTTGAAGAGCTTCTATTTTTTCTCGGGTGGTTACTGCGATTGGATTGTTCGAAGTGCATTTAGCTCTAATGTTTTCTAAGGCAGTTGTCAGTCGGTTTTTATTTACCGGAGATAACTTTGAGATGTACTCATCTGTAATTAATGAGAGATTTGAAAAAAGCCTGCTGTTGTAGCTTTTGAGCTTAGTTTCTCGAAAGCGTTGAGAAAAGGTCTCTAGAAAAGAGAGTGGGCTAATGCTTGAAGTTCTCATAAATGCTCTTATATAAAATGACAATAATCAATTATACCATAATTAGAGTTTGTTTTCATTGTGAAAAAGTGTGACTTTAAATTAAATATTAAAACGTTTCTGTAATAAAACTAATTTTAACCTTTAGGCCAATTTGACTTTAAGAAATAACTTGATGTTTTGTAGAAATTGGCTAAAATCGCATATTTAAACGTTTTTTTACGAGTTATAGGGAGAGAGACAATGGGAACTGAAAAATCTAAAGCAGACTTTGAATATGCAGACACAGTCTTTGCTAGAGACATTGATTCAAGGGTTTTTCAAGCCATTACTTATAAATGTCTTTGCGCTATCGAAGGGATCGAGCTTGTTGGCGGAAATATATTAGATAACCTGTTAGGAAGGGATACCTCAGAAAAAATTAAGGGGATCTATATAGACCAAGATCAAAAGAACCACAGCGTGAACATCAAAGTTGAGCTTAACATTGCTTATGGCGTTGCTATCCCAGAAAAATCAGAGGAAATTCAAAGCAAAGTAGCTAAAGAGGTTTGTAGGTTAACAGGTCTGCATGTGGCTTCTGTACACGTTGTGTTTAAAAATCTTATTTCTCAAAGACCAATCGATCTAACTGCTGAAGTAGAAAAAGATAGTGATGAAGATCCTGCAGTCCTTGAATATACCGATGATTTTTAAATGAGAACAGGTCACTATTTATTTTCTATCGTGCACCTTTTTGTAGTTTTTCTTATCTTGCTGTTTGGAGGGTTTTGTTTTTTCTTATCAAAAAGCTCCGAAGCAAGAGTTTATCTTTCCTTGGTTATTGAGGGATTTTCAGAAGGTTTTTTCACCTTAGGTGTGAGCCTTGTTACTACGGGGAGTCTACTTTTAGTGGGGCTCTATCTTCTAAATAAAAAAAGTTACATCAAATACAAGATGGATTCTAATAAGACTTTAATCGAAGAGTCTATAGTTGAAGAGTATATCCAAACATATTTTCAAGAGCTGTTCCCTAAATTCGATACGCAATTGGAAGTTGTTATTCATGGCCCTAAGAATCTAGAGGTGATTGCGAACTTTCCAAACATGGAAGAGAAAGACCATGACAGGCTTTTACATCGTGTTCAAAATGAACTAGGTGTTTTATTAGCTAGAAAACTTGGGTATGATAAAGATTTTATTTTGACCCTTCAGAGCTAAAAGCAGATTTCAAACACTCAATATCTTTTTTTGTGATGCCTTGGACAGCTAGAAGCTCATCTTCGGAGGCGTTCTCTATTGCCTTGAGGCTTTTAAAATGGGCTAATAGCCTTTGTTTTTTTACGGGACCTATTCCTTCGATTTTATCTAACTTAGAACTTGTGAGGTTCTTTTTGTGTGTTTTACGATAAAAACTAATCACAAAGCGATGCGCTTCATCACGAATGTTTTGAAGAAAAAATAAAAGTCGGGAGTGAGCATCTAGCAAGACAGGCTCTTTGTGATGACTTAAGTGGAGAACTTCTTTTGTTAAGGACTTGGTGTGGAGGGATTTTTCTTTAGCGATAGAAATAAGATCTACGTTTGCAATATCTAGCTCTTGGAACACGGATTTTAGAATGCTTAACTGACCTTTTCCACCGTCTATCAAGACAAGATCTGGAAGGTTTTCACTTTCGAGTTTTGAATATCTTCTAAAAAGAGCTTCTCTAAGAGAAGCATAATCATCGTTTTGAGTTACTGTTTTGATCGTATACTTTCTGTAAGCTGTTTTGTAAGGTTTTCCTCCCTTATATTGAACCATAGCAGCAACGATATGATCTCCTCCATGAGAGGAGGTGTCAAAGCACTCAATTGTCATTGGGAAAGAAGATAGTTTTAGCGTCTCTTGTAGCTCTAGTAAAAGACTTTCTTGATCAGCAGCCTTTTTACACTCTTGCACTAAGAGTGCTTTAGCGTTTTTTTCTGTCAGTTCAAGAACCTTTTTGTTTTCGCCTCTCTGAGGTGTCTCAATAGAGATTTTTCGTTCAGTCTTTTCTGAAAATAATTGCTCTAAGATGTCTTGAGATTCTAAAGTCTTTTGAATTAATATTTTCTTTGGAAAGTCAGTGTCGTTGCTATAATGCTGCATCAAAAAACTTTCTAATAGTTCAAAATCACTTTGCATGTTTTTTACAAAAATATAGTGATCAGATCCCACTAGCCTTGATGATCTAAATTCAAGTTTTGCAATCAGTGCAAAATCAGCTTTTCTTATTAGATAAAAGCTATCTAGACTCTCGGTTTTGGACTCTGTCAAACTCGTGCTATATGTTTGCACATGCTCAAGCTGCTTTAGAGTGTGTAAAATCTCTGCAGCTCTTTCAAACTCTAGATCATCAGAGGCTTTTTGCATCTCATCTTTTAATGCTTTATTAAGCTTTAGATCGTCTCCTTTTAAAAAACTAATAGCTAAATCAACATGCGTTTTATACTCAAGTTTGGTGCATTTATTAACGCACGGAGCAATACATCTTTTAATATCGTGTAAAATGCAAGGGCGCGTTCTTGATGTAAGTTCTCTATCTGAGCATTGCCTAAGAGGGAAAATTCGTTGCATAACCTTGAGTGTTTCTCTAGCGGATACAGCGCTTGTGTATGGACCAAAATAAAGACCGTCTTTTTTAGGTTTACCCTTATATCTAACTAAGCGAATCATAGGCCATGTATCCTTATGGTTAATCATAAGGCTGAGGTAGGTTTTATCATCTTTTAAAAGAGCGTTATATCTAGGTTGATAACGTTTAATAAGGGTGTTTTCTAAAAGAAGTGCGTCTTTATCATTTGCTGTGACAATTGTTTCTACTGAAGCTACCTTAGCTGTGAGATAAGGTATGATGTCTCTTGAGTCTTTAGATTTACCAAAATACTGTCTTAGTCGGGCTCTTAAGTTTTTGGCTTTTCCTACATATATGACAGTTTCTTTGGTATCTTTCATAATATAGACACCGCTATCTGTTGGATAGGTGGAAATTGTCTTCAAATCTATTTGCATAAAAGCGCACCTTTTCCTTCAGGTTAAGTGAAAAGATGAGATTTTTTAAAGGTTAAGTGTTTTGAGCCTGTTTAGATCTGCAGGCTTTAAGGGCTAAAGCAGTCCCAGCGGATAGTAGAGCAATCGTTAAGACAGTTCTAGCTAACCCATTGGCAAATTTCACATCAAGAATAGCTTTACGACAAGGAGTAGAGGCTGCGTCAAAGAATAATTTCTTGAGACCTGTGGAATTTTTTGCAGCTTGAAGTAAAGCATGCTCTCCTTCATTCAGATCTTTAAGAACATTATAGATCTCAAGTGGATTTAGGTATGATAACGCGTAAGATAAAACAGAGAGTGGCTCAGTGTTTTTTGGAGCGAAAGATTGTCCAAAGGTTTTGGTAAATAGATCGGTCATCGCTTTACAGCTTGCAATGTTTGCATAGGTTTTAGGTAACGAATGGACATAGTAGTTTAAAACCTTGGCACTAACATTTAAACCTATCGTTGCAAGTATCGAGTTTTTTACAATTGGATTTAAAGCTCGTTGGAAAAAGTTTGGTGTAGCAGTTAAGTGGGGTGGAGTGTCCTCATTTATCTGCTGTGAATGTACATTAAGCGTAGCCATTGAAAATATCCTCTATAGTTTTGTAATACAAGCTGGGGTTGGAATCTTTAAGAGAGTGCATCGCCCCATGAAGCTCTTGTTCTAACATATTTTTCTTTGCTGTTAATCGATCTGCTTTTGTTGAGTCTTTGCTAGAAAAAACTCTTCCAAAAATGCTTTTAACAGCAGGATATAAAACAAAAGGAGCTAAAAAACCTCCAGCCATTACTAGGTGTATATTCCTGTTTGTTAAGCTAGATTCTGTGTATGTGTCAAAGTAATCATTAAAAGCGTCAGTAGCTCCTAAGAAATTTAAAGCTTTAATCGATCCGCAATGCAGATTACTGCCAATATTTTCTAATGAAAATAACTGAGAAGTGTTAACAGAACATGTCGTATCTGTCCAAGTCGTCCCTTTAGAGCTTGCTAAGTGTGTCATGTGTTCAAGTGCAGCATAAGCCACATTAACAATAGCTCCACTAGCTAAAATTGTTTGAATAGCTCTGGGTTTGTATCCAAGCATGCGAGCGCCTGCCTGCAATGAAAAAGCTAGTTCAAATGTGTTTGAAACACTCGAAGGTAGATAACTTAGAGCTACGCTAGCTAGTTTTTCAACTGGGTTTTCTGGAGACTTGTTCGAAAAATAGCTAAGGGGCGCTGTCAAACGACTTAATATTTCCATGAGGGTTTAATTCCCAGTATTGTTTAAAAATTTTGTTGCATTTGCAATTTTTTCTCGGAGATATGAGATCGCAGGTTGGTCATTCAAGCAGTGCTTTGCTATCGAGAGTCCTTTAGTAGCAACTCCTTTACATAGCTTATCTCCAAATTCAAAAGCTCCTAACATATAACTTGTTGTTGATTTTAGATTTTGCTCACAAACTGTTAGGTTTTCATTCAAAGTGTGGACTTTTTCTGTTAACGCTGTATTAGAAGCTGTTGCGTTACCTAAAGTTTCATTCATTAACTTTAAGTTTGAAGAACAGATGTCATTAGAGCTCATATAATACGTAGCTAGAGCTGTTGCTAATAACGTCGTGAGTCCAAATGCGATGGTTAATGTGCGAGCATTGATCATTGAAGAGCTAGATCGTGTCATTTCAGGAGTTTCTTCAACAGAATCACTTGCTGTAGCTTGCGTAGCGTTATTTGAAAAAACGTTATCTAAAATATTACGCACTACTTGGTAATAACTTGTCTTTTCTTGACCTTCTAAAGTTTGATTTGCTTTTTCAATCCAGTGGTAGGTTCCGTTAACGCATTCGACACTTTTTTTAGACAACTCAGAATTATCTAGATTATGTTTAGCTTCGAAAGCATCATAAACGACCTTTGGAACGCCGCTTATGCTTCCGTCTTCGTTTAGTGTTCCTAGCTTATTCACAGCAGACCTAGTAAGCTGACCTAACCAAGTGGATGGAATCGTATATCCTGTAGCTGTTGTCATGACTTATCCTCTATATTATTTTTTAAACTTTTAAAAAAGGTGGCAACACATGATCACAGCTTTTCGGAATAAGAGTTTTTATAGCAGTGGATTCATGAGAGCTTTCTATTATTTGTAATTTCTTCGCTAAATTTGCGTTTTGACTGGCATATCTAAACGCAAAGAACTGTTGGTTAAGTTTTTTGTCATTATGAAGGCTTTCAAGAAGCCCCTTTACTTTGTGTACCTTCTGTTTGACGATCTCAAGCTTTGATTCAATATTTCTCATGTGAAGAGGTTGTAGGTTTAACAGTTTCTCTGTCTTGTGGAGTTCTGCTTCAACAGTCTCAATTAACTTGGTTAGATAGGTTTTATTATCTAAAAACATAAAACTATTGACTTTGTCGCCTTTATAAATATTTGGAAGGAGATCTTGCTCGGAAGGTTCCTTTGTAAAATATCTAAACAGCGTCAAGGCTGCCCATAGAGCTGCGAGAGTTAATGAAGTTGCTAATAAAGTGTTATCTGAAGCCCAGTTTAAAATAGTGGATGCTATTCCAGCGACTTTCTCGACTTTCGGGAGCTCTTTCGTTGTGGCGGTTTCTAGAATTTTTCCTACTAAAACCTTTTCGGTTGCACCCTGTTTTTGACCTTCAGTGACTATTTGGGCCGTTCTTTCTAAGAGGCCTTGATGTCTTGGATTCCCAATAGCATTAGCGTCTGCAGAAGGCACAGTTCCATTGCCTTGTTCTTCTTTGTAGTTTTGGTAAGCTTTACTGACAGAGTCTAATGTAACTGATTCCATAATATTTACTTTTTATTTAGGTATAGTTTTGTCCTTGTGTATATTTTACTATATTTGCAATTATAAAATTATATGAAAAATATATGTATTATCTTTAAAAATAATTATATAATTCTGTGTAAGAATATTTATTTGAATGCGTGACTGCTTAAAAAAATTATTTTTTTCTCGCGGCAGGAGTTGAAAATTCAAAATTTGTTTTTATGTATTTGAGTTTTGATTCTAATTCCAAATTATTTTTTACAAAAGTTGAAACAATTTCTTCGATGAATTGAAGGCCGTGTTTTTTCTGTATTTTGTAAAATTGAGTGTTGAATGTTCTATCCAATTCAAGTTCTTGACTTAAGTTGAGTAAAATTAGGGATTTTAACTGTAAAATCGTTTTAGATAGTCTTAAAACGGTTAGCTGATCTTCTGTTAAGTTGAGCTCGTTTACTGATAAAAGCTGCTCATATTGGGCTTTATATGTCTCAAGAGAGCTTTTTACAAAGTCATAGTTTTGCTCTAGTCTGGACAGATGAGCCTGTTCAAAGTATTCCAAGTTAAATCTTGTTTCCACGCTTTGTTTTTCTTCTTCTAAGAAGCTATCATCAACATCATTTAGTGTGCTATCTTGCTTGATGGCTGGATCTTCATGTTTTTCGATTTTTGAGGTTGTTTTTGGATCAACGGTAGATAGCATTTTGGAAGCAACATAAAAGATGCCGATCAATGCGGTTGCCCCAATAGCAGCAGTTGTCAGTTTGTTCTCAGAAGCTAGTTGGGAGAGATCTTCTATCAAACTTGAAGCAGATAGTGATTTTGAAATTGGCTGTTGGCCTGGCGCTACAAGACTTGAGCTGAGACGTTCTTTAGTAGGTAAAATGTCACTTAGAGTGTCTGATACTGTCTTAAATGCTCGAGTAGAGATGTCTTGAGCAGAAGATATAAAAGAGCTAGCAATTTTGAAAATAGGATCCACAGAAGCTTCTAATGTTTTCATCACATTTGTGGTTTCAGTCTCAGTTGAAAGAGCGGTAGTACTTTCAGAAGCAGCAGTTAAAGCTGGAATGTTAAGAACTTCAGTAGATAAAGCCGTAGAGCTTTCGGTTGCAGCGGTTAAAGCTGGAATGTTAGCAAGCTTAGTAGAAAGAGCGGTAGTACTTTCAGAAGCAGCGGTTAAAGCTGGAATGTTAGCAAGCTTAGTAGAAAGAGCAGTAGTACTTTCAGAAGCAGCAGTTAAAGCTGGAATGTTAAGAACTTCAGTAGATAAAGCTGTAGTAGTATCGGTAACAGCCGTTAAGGCAGGAACATTAGCAAGCTTAGTAGAAAGAGCGGTAGTACTTTCAGAAGCAGCAGTTAAAGCTGGAATGTTAAGAACTTCAGTAGATAAAGCCGTAGTAGTATCAGTAACAGCCGTTAAGGCAGGGATGTTGGCAACCTTAGTTGAAAGGGCTGTAAGATCTTCAGAAGCAGCAGTTAAAGCTGGAATGTTAAGAACTTCAGTAGATAAAGCCGTAGTGCTATCCGTATCAGCTGTTAAGGAAGGGATGTTGGCAACCTTAGTTGAAAGGGCTGTAAGATCTTCAGATGGTTTTAAGCCGTTTTTGGAGAAGATGTTATTAAAAAATAATCTCGGAGCAACAGGTAGATTTGTTTGAGTAGGAGATTCGTTCGTTAGTAACAGAGTAGGAGCTTTAGGTTGCTGAGGAGTTGGATCGACTCGAATGACAGAATTGTTTAAGTCAACTATGGCATCTTTAAATCTAGAATAGAATCCTGCAACAGATGATTGAACATCTTTTTTTGTTGTTTCAACAAGTTGCTGACCTTGATTCCAAAAAGAAGCCACACTATTAAACACATCTTGTGCATACGAGAAAAGACTAGAAGCAGAAAAGACAAGCTGATCGGAGACTTCTGTTGTTTGCTCTGCTCCTTGAGAAGCTCTAACAACAAGAGCGTTTTCTTGAATCTGCGCTGTAAGATCTTCAGATGGTTTTAAGCCGTTTTTGGAGAAGATGTTATTAAAAAATAATCTCGGAGCAACAGGTAGATTTGTTTGAGTAGGAGATTCGTTCGTTAGTAACAGAGTAGGAGCTTTAG
>JAUICV010000003.1 GCA_030427725.1 Chlamydiia bacterium
CTATGGCATCTTTAAATCTAGAATAGAATCCTGCAACAGATGATTGAACATCTTTTTTTGTTGTTTCAACAAGTTGCTGACCTTGATTCCAAAAAGAAGCCACACTATTAAACACATCTTGTGCATATGAGAAAAGACTAGAAGCAGAAAAGACAAGCTGATCGGAGACTCGTGTGGAGGGTGCTGTTGTAATGACAGAGCGTTCAATTTCTGTAGATAAGGCAGTGCTAGTTGGTGAAGTGTGTTCATTAGTTATTAACAAAGGAAGTTTTTGTTTAGCTTTAGTAGGAAAAATTTTCACATGAGTTGTTAAATCAACATAGATGTTTTGTGCGCTAGAAAACAAATTTGTTGTAGCTTTCTCAAAAATTGAACCTACAGTGTTTGAAACTGGTCTTATTAAAGTATCTAAACTTATTTCTGGCATATAAGAGCGAGCGGGTGCAGTAGGAGAAACCACATTTGTTGATAGGGCAGTTGACATCTTATCAACAGATCGTAAGACTGGAGCTGATTTGGCGGGAGGTAGTTGAGTAGGAAGCTTGCTCAATAAGGGTTTTAAAGCAGGTGGTGATAATGTCAGTGATGAATTAGTGGCTTCAGAGTGGTTTGAGCATGATAGCGGGTCAGAAATATTGAGCGCTGAAAAAGGGGGTGCTAATGGATTTTGAGTTGTTGATTCTTGTGAAATAGAGGAGTCTTTGGGAGCGTCTTCGGTGTCAACAAATCCACTCAGAAGATTTCCTCCAACCTTATAAAGGCTGTTCCCTATGTTTTCAAAAGACCCTCGAAGATTACCTAAAAAAGTTGCCATAACAAAACTATTCTTTTTATTAAATTAAGTTTAAATTATATCATAAAAAGATTTTAATTACATTTAAAACAGCGTTAATTTATATTAAAAAATAAATTATATTAATGTGTTTTTTATTTCTAGTCGTAAATAAAAAAAAGCCGTCTTAAAAAGACGGCTATTACTAGGGATGGATAAATACTAAAGTTTAATTAATATCGGTGATGTGATGGTTTTTCTTATATTCTTGTTTCATAGATTCCTTAACGATCTCTTCGATAAATTTCTCACCAAAGAGTTGTTGCGCCCTTAGGAAGGTTTTGTTGAGTTCTGAATTGCTTTCTATATCTTTGCTAAGATGTAACAAAGTAAGAGCTTTTATTTCTAAAATACGTAGAGCTTCTGCAACAACTTGCTCCTTAGATGCATCTAGTTCGTTCTTTGATATAGATATAAGAGCGTTGTACTGTGTTTCATATTGTTTAAGTACTGTTTCAACAAAACGTTTGTTTGTTTTCAATATGGCTTCATGAGCTAGTTTAGAAGGGGCTACTGGAGGCCTTTCTACTTGCGGAGCCTGTATAGGTGCCGCAGCAACTTCTTCAGCGACCTCTTCTACTATAGAAGCTGGCACAGAGACACTTTCTGCTGAATCTTGTTCTTGATTAATAACAGCGTTAGTTGTTGTTTCTTCTTCAGCTGTCTTTTTTTCGGGAGTTACGATAGGCTGTTTTTCTGCTACAGGTTTTGCTACAACTTGTTCAACAGGTGCCTGTTTTGAAAATAATTGTTTTCCTAAGTAGTAAGATCCGATTAGTGCTACAGCTCCAGTTGCTATGGCGCCATATTTATTGTCTGATACCATTTTTAATAAAGCTTCATAAAAGGAAGATCCTTCTTGGTGGTCTTCTACAACAAAAGATGGGATGTCTGAACTACTGAAGGGTTGTGTTCCAGATCTTGGTACATAATATAAATCGTTAGATATGCCAACAGGAGGAAGCATCGAATCAACCCAATTATATGCCGTTGTTAGTGTTTCGTCTGTTGTGTGGACAATCGTTTCTTCAACTGATTTAGCAACTTTTTTTACGGCCTCTAAAGCTGAGTTTAGTTTTTTGTCTGAATCACCACCTAAGGTAAAGTTCGGATTTGGTGTGGCTTCTAGTGCGTTTTTTGTATCTAAAGAGATTGGGTTGCATACAAATGATACCAAGCTTTCAGCCTTCTCTATAGAATTTGCCGGGCATTCCCCATTAGAAATAATCACATTTGCAATCTTGTTTACTTGGTCACCTGAACCTGTAGGTGAAGTCACTCCTGACTGCAAATTGGATAAAACCTGGCTTAAGCCTGATGTTGTAAAGGTATACAACTGAGTTGTTGTATCTGCTATTTTATTTATGAAATTAGTCATTATATTGGTACCCTTGGGCCTCTTTCTTTTATTAATTTTTTAAGCATCGCCTTCTTCTGCTTCTGCATCTGAAAAAATTGAAGGCGCTTGCGCCTCATTCTGTACTTGAACTGCAGGGGCTGGTTTTTCTGCAGATGTAGGCGGATTATTATTAGCTGGTTTATCGAAATACCTTCCTAAGGCGAATAGTGAAACTCCAAGTGCTGTCATTGTCGTTCCTTCTTCAGTCGGTAGGTTATAGTTATTGGAGATCATTGTCAGTCCAACACCTATTGCTCCGGGAATGGCCTCAGCTTTAGAGACTTGTTTTGAAAAGTAAAGCCCTGCTGTCACAAGCGTGGCAATAGCTATTCCAGTAATTTGATTTTCAGCAAGCGTCGAGGCTAAGTATGATGCTGCAGAAGCTGTTAGAAAAGATCCTGTAGCTTTTAAAGAATATGCTGCGGTTTGTTGAAAAAATTCACCCCAGGTTCTTTTCTTTTCAGAAGGTACTTTAGTGGTCATTGGAGTCTGGCTATTTTGAATTGTAACTGGTTGAACCATTGGAGCAGGAATAAAATCATGATCTAATTGGTCATCAAAGGTTTTTGCTTTTTCGGGCGTTTTTGTTTTCGGTTCGTATTTAGGAATAAGGCGTTTTGTTGTTCTTTCATGACCTGTTTTTGGAGGTACTATGTAGGTTATTTTACCCGAGCTTTTTCCTCCGTCTAGATTGTAGTCAGCATCCTCAAGAGCTTTCATGGCGGCGTCATAGGCTGTTCTTTCTGTTTGTTTTAATTTTTGTTTTGCGTTTATTTTAGATTGAAGTGTCACAAACGAGTCTTCAAAATCTAGTAACCTTGGGCTTTGTATTGTAGTCATGATAATACCTATATTAAATTATATAAATTAAGTTTAAATTATACTTAACTAATAATTTAATTACACCATTGGATAATCAATACTATTAATAAAAAACAAATTATTATATTAGTCTTGTAATTAATATTTGAGAAATGAGGGATATTGTAAAGTAAATATTTTAAATCTCTTGAAGGACGTCTCTTAGGGCTTCAAAAGCCTGCATGGGAGAGAGGTGGTCTATAGACAGTTTTTTAAGTTTATCTAGGACTTTTTGGTCCTTTTTTAAAGGGAGATCAAAAAGAGAGGGTTCTAGAGAATTTTTAGGGTTTTTGGTAGCTTGAGGGGATTTTTCTAAGGACTTTAGCATAGCTGCAGCCTTAGTAAGCACTTCTTTGGGGAGACCCGCTAGTGCTGCAACATGAATTCCATAGCTTCTATCAGCGGCCCCTTTAAGAATTTTTCTGAGGAAAATAATGCCATTTTCAGTTTCTTTCACAGAGATATTGTAATTTACCGCACCTGGGATTTTTCCTTCCATTTCTGTAAGCTCAAAATAATGCGTAGCAAATAAGGTTTTAGATTTTTTTGATGGGGTTTTTAGTAGATACTCGGCAACAGACCACGCAATAGAAATCCCGTCATAGGTTGAAGTTCCTCTTCCTATCTCGTCTAAGATAACTAATGATCGATGAGTGGCATTATTTAAAATATGAGCCGTTTCGGTCATTTCAACCATAAATGTTGATTGTCCCTTAGATAAATCATCACTAGCCCCAATTCTTGTAAATACCTTATCAACGACACCTATATGGGCTTTAACAGCTGGAACATAGAGGCCAATTTGGGCCATAATTGTAATTAAGGCTACTTGCCTAATATAGGTTGATTTTCCAGCCATGTTTGGCCCAGTAATTAAAAAGAGACGATCCGATGAATCCAGTAAGGTGTCATTTGGAATAAAATTTAAGCTTGGGTCAGCCTTTTCAATTACTGGATGACGACCCCTTTCGATATGAAGTGTATCAGAGGCATCAACTTGCGGTTTTACATAGCCTTTTTGGGAGGCAAGCTCAGAGAACGCTAGGTAACAATCGAGGTGGGCTATTGCACTTGCAACATCTCGAAGAGCTTGGTTATAAGTTAAAATAGAGTGTCTAAGTTCGGAATACAGTTGCATCTCTAGTTTGGAGATGTTCTCTTCTGCATTTAAGATGTCGCTTTCAAATTTTTGAAGCTCATCTGAGATGAATCGTTCGTTATTAACAAGCGTTTGCCTTTTATGAAACGATGAGGGCATGTTTTTGCTTTGACCTCTAGAGACTTCAATAAAATAACCAAAGGCTTTGTTGAAGCTAACCTTTAGTGTTTTGATGCCCGTTTCCTCTCTGAGTCTCTCTTGGTACTTTAAAAGAAACTTCTGAGAATTCTCTTTTAGAGATTTGAGTTCATCTAATCTAGAATCGATACCTTTTTTGATAAGGTTCCCCGTAAAGTTTTTCGCAGGTGGGTTCTCTGTTAAAGTGTTTTCGATCAGCTGGGTTAGGGCTGATAAGTCTTTTAGGTTGAAGCGTACTCTTTCAAAAAGAGGGTGAGAGAGCTTTTGAATTGTATTTGAAATGTCGGGCAAGGGGACTAAAGACTCTTTTAAAGCCCAAACATCTTGAGGGCTGTGGTGCTTTGTCTCTATTCTCGTCAGGAGCCTCTCAAGATCTTTTATTTTTGATAGATTGTCTAATAGATCTAAGCGAGGTCTAAATCCTAAAAGCTCTTCTGTGGCATTTAATCGATCTTGGATTGACGTTTCATCAAGTAATGGGTGAGTGACAAAGCCTTTTAAAAGACGTGCTCCCATCGGTGTAACTGTGCAATCTATAACCTCAAGTAAGGGTTTAGACGAAGGTGTAGAAGGGGAGAGGATCTCTAGATTTCTAAGAGTTGTTTGATCTAGTGATAAATAGGAAGTAGTTGTAAGAGGCTTTAACGACTTAACGTGTGAAAGCTCTTGAAATAACTCGTTTTTCAAATGAGTTAATAAAGCGCCAGATGCTGTGATAGCAAGTGGGAAATCCTTTAACCCGAACCCATCGAGCGTTGGCATATTAAATTGATCTTTTAGAAAATCTTCACACAAAATAGGATCGAAGTGATAAGTTTCTTTCACGCAGATTTTAGTGTTCGTTGAGATTTGAATATCTTCTAAAAGGGAGGGGAAATGTTTCTCGAAACGTTTAGATATCAAAAGCTCAGAGGGGCACGTTTTAGATAGCTCTTCTAGAAGGGATTTTTCACTATCAACTTCTAGACATTGAAAAAGACCTGTACTTAAGTCTAGTAAAGACAGAGCGAATTTTTTTTTCTCAAAAACAAGAGCTGCAAAAAAGTTGTAAGACTTATCTTTCAAAAGGTTTGGATTATAAACGCAACCTGGTGAAATCCTTTTAACAACCTCTCTTTTAACAATGCCTTTTACATCTTTTGGGTCTTCTACTTGCTCAGCTAGAGCTACTAAATGCCCTTTGTGGATAAGTTTTTCGATATAAGACTCAGCGGTATGAGCAGGAATCCCGCTCATGGGAATATCACCTCTTTTTGTTAAGGTCAGCTGGAGGTCTTTTGCTAGAAGTTTGGCGTCGTCGTAAAATGCTTCATAAAAATCTCCCAATCGAAAAAGTAAAAGAGCGTCTTTGGCCTTTTTCTTACAGTCATGCCATTGCTGCATCATAGGGGTGATTTTTTTGCTCATCTTTAGCGCCTGAATTTAGATAGAAGGTGTTTTAACAGCTTTAGTTTTGAGGTTTTTTTAGGTTTGTCCAAAGGATCGTTTGGGTTCTCAATTAAATCTAAGGCTTCTTTTGCTTCATTAATGCCTTTAGATATTTGTAAAATCACTCCATTACACCATCTTTGAGACTCTTCTACATCATTTTGAAGCTGTTTCAATTGCTCTAAAACCTCTTGAGGTGTTTTAGAAACTTTCCCTAAAAAAGAAAGTTCTGGGGAGATTTTCTGTGTTTTATACGTGTCTATCATTTGCCGAAGCTCAAAGACGTCAATAAGAAGAGGGAGGAATGTTTTTTTAAAATCTTCTCTAAGACTCGGCTTGACCTCTGTTGCTATAATCTTTTTTTTGGGTTTTGTCTCATCTACTTTGGGAGTTTTTAGAAAATGAAATAAAGAAGAAGACTTAAGCCTGCTATAGGTCTTCTTTGAGTTGTTTTGAGAATTTAAAGAACTATTATCCATGTTGTTTCAAATCTATGAGCTGCTTAAGTTTTAGGATAAAGCTTTTTACCTTTTTTTTAAACGGTGTTGTCTTTACGAAATAGAGCGATTATACTTAAAGTGTGCATATGAGGTTTTCAGGATTTATTAAACGATGTATAGCAAAAATAGCTTAGAGCTTTTAAGACAAAAGATTGATCTAATTGAGGTGCTCTCTCCTTATGTTGATTTGAAACGATCTGGAGCGTCTTACAAAGCCTTATGTCCCTTTCATGACGAGAAGTCCCCATCTTTTATCGTTCAAAGAGGGGACTCTCACTATCACTGTTTTGGATGTGGCGCTCATGGAGATGCGATAGCATTTCTAATGGGGCATTTAAAGATGAGTTTTTCGGAATCTATTGAAATGCTTGCTGAAAAATTTAACGTTCCTCTAGAGATTGATTCTGAAAATAAGACAAAAGAAATTCCGAAAGCCCCGCTACGTGAAGCCAATTTGCAGGCTATGAGGTTTTATCATTTTTATCTTTTACATTCTTATGAAGGCCAAGAGGCTTTAAAATACTTATATAATAGAGGGATAGATTTAGACTTTATTAGGATGTTTCAAATTGGCCTTGCTCCTAAAGAAATGGGGCTAATGTCAAATATACTTAAAGATAAAGGTGTTTTAGAAAAACATCTAATGACAGTAGCTTTAGTTAAAGAAACGTCATTTAAGAAGAAAAGAGAATTTTTCTCAGATCGAATCATGTTCCCAATTAAAGATGGTTTCGGGCATGTGATAGGCTTTTCAGCTAGGAAATATAAAGAAGATACCTTCGGTCCTAAATACATCAATACTCCAGAAACATCTCTTTTTAAAAAATCAGAGGTCGTTTTTGGGTTGCATGAGTGTAGACGGCGTATCGCTAAAGAGAGAAAAGCTATAATAGTTGAAGGGCAAGTCGATGCTCTAAGGCTCATTCAGTCTGGGTTTGATTTAAGCGTGGCAGGTGGCGGAACAGCATTTACAACCCATCATGCTAGACAAATTATTCAACTTGGTGTCACGCATGTTTATTTAGCGTTTGATGGAGATGAAGCAGGGAGACAAGCAGCCATCAAAGTTGGAGATTTTTTCCAAAAAGAGGGGATCGAAACCTTTGTTTGTCAGTTTCCTGAAGGGCAAGATCCAGATAAGTGGCTACAAGAAAAAGGTCCTAAATCGTTTGCTAAACTTCTTATAGAAAGTTCTGATTACTTAAGCTTTTTGGTTCAAGAAACTTCGAAGGTTTTGAACATTCATTCTCCCTCAGAAAAAACACAACTGGTTCAATCGATTTCATCAAGAATCCAAAAATGGGACCACCCCTTAATGGTTCACGAGTCTTTAAGAAAGCTAGCGAGACTTGTTGAAGTGCCAGAGAGTTTACTAGTTAAAGAAACTAACGTAAAAGTTAAGGCTCCAAAGCTGCAAACTACATCTTCTGTGTCTAAAACATTAATCGATCCTCAAAGGATTTTAGAGGCTGATTTTCTAAGGTGGCTTTTACTGACGTATGACAAAGAAAAAAATCTAGTCTCAAAAGCTTTGGAAATTGCAAAAGACAAGCATTTCGTAACGCAAGTTGGAAAATCTTTATACAATCTCTTCGCTGCAAGGTTTGTTGAGAGTAAACCTTTAGATTTGTTTTCTCTTGGAATGGAGCTGTCCAATGCTGAAAGTCAGTTGTTTTTATCTGAGATATTGCAAAAAAGAGTAAACCTTGAAAAGGCTAAAGAAGGGCTAGAGCAAAGCTTGAAGAAACTTGTTGAGAAATATTGGTTCCAAGAAAGAGAACAGATAAAAGTTAAAATTCAAAGCGGCCGATGCTCAGATGAAGAGGTGCTTGAGCTTGCAAAGGCCTTTGATGAACTTAAAAAAAATCCCCCTGTGGTTGATCTAACTCATGCAAACTAAAGCTATCGTTTTTTTTGATGACACCTGTTCTTTTTGTAAAAGTCTTGTTTACTACCTTCAAGTAATCGACAAGAAAAAAAAGCTCCTTTTTGCTCCATTAGATGGAAAAACTGCAAAAGAACTTATATCCCCCCTTAGGAAGCTAAACACTGTTGTTTTTTATGTAGAGTCTGGAGAAAAGAAACACATCTACCTGTATATGAAGGCAGTCTTACGAATTTTGTTTGAAGTCGGTGGTTTTTATACACTCATCGGTTGGAAGTATATTTTGCCTAAGTGGTTAATCGATCCATTTTATAAATGGATCGTAAAATATAGGGACACATTTCAGCTCACGAAAAACTACACTAAAGATGAGAGTTTTTTACCTTAATAAGGCTTTATTTTTTCTCAGGAG
The DNA here is from genome assembly GCA_030427725.1 of Chlamydiia bacterium. Classification (GTDB taxonomy): domain Bacteria; phylum Chlamydiota; class Chlamydiia; order Chlamydiales; genus JAUICV01. The sequence goes on from JAUICV010000003.1 coordinate 8,615, forward strand.
TTGCGCTTGCTCCAGCTAATATTCCACCATCGATAGAAAGTTCTATCCCAGTAATATACTGAGATTCATCAGAAGCTAAATAAAGGGCTGCATAAGCGACATCCTCAGGTTTCCCCATTTTTTTCATAGGTATACCGCTTGTGATTGCTTTTATATTTGTTTCTCTTTCTGTGCTAGATCCAAGCATGGGTTCCCACATGGGAGTCAAAATTGCAGCCGGGTGGATTGAGTTACATCTAATGGAATATCCTTGATCTGTACAATATAGAGCGACGGTTTTAGTGTGATTGCGCACAGCTGCTTTACTAGCTGCATAAGCTCCAGCCCCAGGGATCCCAACTAAACCAGATCTTGAAGAGATGTTGATGATGGAACCATTTCCAAGGGATTTCATCGATTGAATTGCGTATTTACAGCCCAGAAAAACTCCGTCAGAGTTTACGGAGTGAACAGCTCTCCAGCTTTCAAGTGAAGCGTTTTCAGGATCTTGAGGCCCAAATCCTTCTTGAAAGCCTGTTATTCCAGCATTGTTTACTAAAATATCTAGCTTTCCAAACTTTTTAGTGATCTCTGGAATGAGTGCTTCCCAGTGATGTTCATTTGAAACATCTAAGTGATAATAACAGGCCTTGCCACCTATTTTTTTTGCTACACTTTCTCCCAAATTGTCATTGATATCTGAAAGAATAACGATAGCCCCTTCACTGGCGAATACATGTGCGATCGATTCTCCGATTCCTTGAGCAGCTCCTGTGATTAGAGCTACTTTTCCATCCAATCTTTTGTGGGTCATATAGATTCCTAGTTTTTTGCGTGTTCTTGGAGTTTGGTGAAATCAAGCAGCTGCCCAAAAAGAGAAAAAACCTCTTGTAAAAGTGCTAGACGGTTGTTTTTTGTGCTCTCATCATCATCTAAAATCTTCACCTCGTCATATAACTTGCTAAGAGGGGCTTTAAATGTTGCTAAAAGTTTAATCGCGTCTTCATAGTTGTTGCTATCTAAAGCTTTTAACAATGTGCCTTCAGATGACTTGATGTGCTCAAATAAAGATTTTTCTGCAGGCTCTTTTAATAAAGAGACTTGGATATTTTGTTTAGCTACTCCTTGGAGCTGACCTTTTGCTCTTTTAAACACTTCATAAAGAGCTGTAAACTCATCGGTTTTTCTAAACTTTGATAATGCTTTAAGTCTTAAATACTGATCAAAGGGATTTAAATCTGTAAGGGTTAAACAAGACTCAATTTCATCTTTTTTAAAGCCGTATTCTTCAAAAACAGTTTTGAGTCTTGCAATAGTAAAACTTTCAAGATCACTTATAAACTCTAAGCTTTTTGATTTGTTTTCAAAGTTTTCATAAATTGCGTTATACAGATCGGTAAGTTTCAAGCTTTTTTCAGACTCGATTAAGATTTTTAAAATACCCAGAGTTTGTCTTCTAAGTGCGTATGGATCACTTGAAGATGAAGGTTTGATCCCAACACTAAAATAACCAACTAAATTATCTAATTTATCGCTGAGTGAACAGCAAATACCAGGAATAGATGTTGGTAACTGATCACTTTCAAATCTAGGTAGGTAGTGTTCTTGAATTGCTAAAGCTACAGCAGCGTCTTCTTTAGAGATCTTTGCGTAGTGCATTCCAATAACACCTTGTAATTCAGGAAACTCTCCGACTAAAAGAGTCGCTAGATCTGCTTTAGCTAGGTACGCAGCTCTTTTACAAAGTTCAGCGCTTTCTGGACAAAAGATGTTTGAAAGCGTTTCAGCATGAAGCTGCAATCTTAAAGCCTTGTCGTAGACAGATCCTAAATCTTTATGGAAAGTTCTTGTTTGAAGGTTTTTAATATAGCTCTCAAGAGGCTTTTTTATATCTTCTTTGAACAAAAAGGTTCCATCGGAAAGCCTAGCGGATAAAACTTTTTCATTTCCCTTGATAATAAGTTGTTCTGGAGTGTTGTCTGCAGTAATGACAAACTTAGCCAGCAGAGAGGTGTCTTTTTCAAGAGGGAAATATCTTTGGTGCTCAACCATTTCTGAAATGAGTATTTCTTTAGGTGCTGATAAAAATTCTTCTTTGAACTGTCCAACAGCTAGCATTGGTTTCTCGGATAAATATAAAACCTCTTTTAGAACACGAGATGTCTCTAAAGCTTTAGCTTGAAGAGAGGATTCAATGTCTTGAAGTTGCTTTTTGATAGACGTTTTTCTCTCTTCTATGTCAACGATCACTTGATGATCTTTTAAAGTCTTAACATATTCAGAAGGAGATGGAATATCGAAGCTTTGAGGGTCTAGTTGGAAATGTCCTAAGCTAGCTCTTCCAGAACTTATAGATCCAATTTCAAAAGAAGCAATGTCTTTTCCAAATAGAGCGACTACCCACTGGATAGGTCTTGCATAAGTGGTGCTTAAATCTGACCACTTCATCTTTTTAGGAAAGTGGATTTTCTCAATGAGTTTAGGAAGGTTGTTTGAGAGAATCTGAGCTGTAGAGTGACCTTTTTCTAGTTTTTTAACAAAAAGATATTCTGTGCCTTTGATTTCTTTAACAAAAAGCTCTTTAACTTCCCCTTCTTTAATGTCTGACAAAGTTACAGTTTTAAGCTTTAGAGATGTGAAAAATCCAAGGCCTTGCTTGGTGAGCTTGCCGCTGTCATCAAAAGCTGATGATATAGGAGGTCCTTTTCTCTCAATTGTTTGATCAGAAGTTCCTTCTTGAAGCTCTGAAACGATGATTGCAAGTCTTCTTGGGGTTGCAAAAAGTTTTACCTCATTAAAAGATAGGTCATAATCTTTTAAGAGCTTTTTTATCTCTCTTTCTAAACTTTGTAACCCAATTTCTACAAAACTTGCTGGAAGCTCTTCCGATCCAATTTCAAGAAGAAAGTCTCTTTCTTGGTTAGGGTCATAATTTGTCGAGATAATATTTTCAAAGGTTTTGGTTTCTTTAGGAGTTTTGTGTTCTTTTAAAAGAGGGAAGTTTTGATCTTCTCTCATATCAACATAGCCTTTTGCACAGAGGCAAGCTAAGTCTCTAATTCGTGTGATGTAACCTGTTCTTTCAGTGACAGAGATAGCTCCGCGAGAATCTAATAGGTTAAAGGCGTGCGAAGCTTTCATGACAAAATCATAAGCTGGAATTGGGAACCCTTTCTCAACAAGCTGTTTAGCTTCTGCTTCAAAATTGTCAAAGTGCGACTTCCACATTTCAATATTTGCTAAATTGAAGTTATAGTGGCTCCACTCAAATTCATTGCGAGAAGATACTTCTCCATAGGTAAGTGTATCATTCCATTTTAAATCGAACATGTTATCCACATCTTGGATGTACATAGCAATTCTTTCTAGACCATAAGCTAGCTCTACGGGGATAGGATTTAATGGTTGACCACCAACTGATTGGAAATATGTGAATTGAGTAATTTCCATGCCATCCATCCAGACCTCCCAACCAAGCCCCCAAGCTCCAAGTGTTGGTGACTCCCAGTCATCATGGACAAATCGGATGTCATGTTTGGAGAGATCAAATCCAATAGCCTCTAGAGATTTTAAGTAAATTTGTTGAATGTCCTTAGGAGAGGGTTTTATTAAAACCTGAAGCTGATGAAAGAGGTGAACTCTATTAGGATTTTCACCATACCTAGCATCTTGTGGTCTTCTAGAAGGTTCTACGTAAACTGTTGAATAACTCTCAGGTCCAAGAGATCTTAAAAAAGTTGCTGGATTAAATGTTCCAGCTCCGACCTCAACATCATGGCCCTGATGGACAATGCAGCCCTGATCCGCCCAAAATTGCGTTAATTTTGTAATGAGGTCTTGGAATGTAAGCATGAATGAAATCCCTTAGAAAAGTCTATCTTAGGCAAATCATACGCTTTCGAAAAGTTTTTCTCAATCTCCTAAGTAGACAAGCTTTTGCGTCAAAATTTAACCGATCAGAAAAAGATGAACTTGTTTAGCTCGCTTGATAGATTAAATAAATATTTTGGAGAATTAGAGTGATTGATTTTATGACTCCCTAGAAAGGATCTGCTTGAGATTAACTCAAAAATCCCTTTTAATGTCGGTAGAGATAAGTTTAAATAAAGTTAGTAATTTCAAATAATTCTACCAACTTGTTTATTAAGATGAAATTGAGTACTCTTCCCCTGAGAGTAGGAGGGAATCTACCGTTGAAAACAGCTCTAATTTTGACCTTGGCTAGGATTGTTATCAGTCCTATATTTTTAGTATTATACCTGCGTTATGAAGCGATAGGGATTCATTTTGCTGTCCTTCCCTTCATTTTACTGTCTTTGCTCGCAGTATCAGAGCTTTCAGATTTTTTAGATGGTTTTATTGCTCGTAAATGGAACCAAGTAACAGATCTAGGTAAAATACTAGATCCGATGGCAGATAGTATTGCTAGAATTTCTGTGTTTTTAGCGTTTACTCAAGGAGTTGTTAAACTTCCCCTAATGCTTGTTTTAGTGTTTCTCTACAGAGATGTTTTCATTAGTATGCTCAGAACGCTTTGCGCTTTGAGGGGATTAACGTTAGCAGCTCGGTTCACTGGTAAATTGAAGGCTGTGATTCAAGCTACGGCAGCAATAGCTATTGTAGCATTGATGATTCCATATACAAAAGGGCTTATCACACTAGAACTATTTAGAAGTGTTAGTTTATATATAGTCTCAGCGGCTGCTTTATATACAGTTTTTTCAGGTATCGAGTATATCTATGTGAATAGACGTTTTATCAAGCAAGCGTGGACTAAATAGTCTCGTACAGTAATTCATAGCGTTTTGCAGAGCTTTTCCAGCTAAAATCTTGTGAGAGTCCGTTTAAGAAGACTTGCTTAAATGCTGTCTTATTTGCGTACAGTTCGATAGCTCTATGGATAAGCGTCTCAATAGACTCTTTATCGGGAGTTTCAAAAACAAGGCCGGTTGGCTTGTTTGGCGAAGTATCATCAACATCTATTACAGTATCTGCGAGGCCTCCTGTTTTTCTCACAAGGGGAATGGTTCCATATCTCATGGCGATGATCTGGGATAGGCCGCAGGGTTCGAAAATGGACGGGATTAAAATATATGTTGAAGCCGCATAAATTTGATGAGCTAGCTTTTCATTAAAAGTTTGATGGAAGTGAAATCTTGGATTGTTTTGGTGTTTTAAAGCGAGCGAGTCAAATTTTTTTCTAATGTCGTCTGAGGTAGGTGTTCCAAGCAATATAACGGGATATTCCAGTTCTAATAATATGTCAATTGCGTGCAAGATCAGATCGGGTCCTTTTTGATGGTCAAGTCGTGTTACAGTGCAAAATAATGGTTTGTCGCTTTGCTCCATTTTTAAATGAGAGTAAAGAGAAATTTTGTTTTGGTTTTTAGAGCTTATTGCAGTTTTGATATCTTTGTTGCCATAGTGGAATTGTAAATAGGGATCGTTTTTTGGATCCCAGTAGGTATAGTCGATTCCATTTAGAATGCCAGATAGCTTATGGTTGTTGAGTTTTAGAAGTGGCGCTAATTCGTAGCCAAGTTTTTTTTCTTGAATTTCTAAGCTGTATGTTGGAGACACGGTTGTTATATGATCGGCAAAGACAATTCCAGCTTTCATAAGGTTGATTAAAGATGGGTTTTGAGGGTCTTTAACTTTTTCAAAAAACTCAGTTGAGATCGGTTCCTTAAAAAAAGTGGCTAAGTGTTTCTTTGAGCATCTTCCTTGATGTCTAAGGTTGTGGATCGTTAGGACGCTTTTTGTGTTTAGGTTGGGAGTGTATTCTTTTAAAAGAGCCGGCAAAATAGCAACAGGCCAATCATGGACATGTACAGTAAATGAGTTTTCAAGTGTTTTAAAAAACTCTAAGCAAGCTAGAGTGAACCAAAGAAATCTGTCAAAATCATCAGCTTCACCATAAACTGAGTCTCGGTTAAAAAATTCTTCTTCCGTGTGAGCTTGTATCAATACAAGAGGGATATTTTCGAAAGATGTTTTGTGAAGAGTTATTTTTCCTAAAAGCTTTGTGGTTAAGGTGCTTCTTTTAGACGGCTCTATCAAAGACTTGTCTAAAAAAGTATAGTAGGGCAAGACGACCGTAACTTTAAGGTTGTCGCTTAAAAGTCTTTTAGACAGTCCATAGACAACATCTGCCAATCCGCCAACTTTGACAAGTCCAGCAAGTTCTGTGCTGATATGATAAATTTCTTGATTTTTTTCGTTCATAGATCACTTCTCCTCATTGCCCTAGTGAAAAAGAGAAGTAGAAGAAAATCAAGTTTTTTTTAAACGAGGTTAGCTCTTAAAGTAACTTTTTGACCGTTGTCAGGATAAAAATCCCACTCAATACAGTCTGCTTTTGGGTTGATTACGGCATCACTTATTACAGAACTTTCTGCAACGTGGCTTTCAACCCATTTTTTCTCAAGCCTATGTTTTAGTTCCTTTTCAGTCAAAAAAGGAGTTAAATTACCATCACAGCCTTCCATTTTAAGTGCATATTCACGTCTATCTAAATCCCAACAATTGTCACACATTTTAACCTCCATAAAAGAAAAAATCCTTGATAGGGCAGTATGGTAATGTGTTAGAGCATTATTTCAAAGAGGTGCTTGCGAAATCTTTATTAAAAATTCAAAAAAAACATGCCATCTTATGGGTGAAATAGGACGATGAATTCAAAGAAGAGTTTATAAGTGCAGCTTTTTGGAAATAAATCTTGCAGAAATTGCGTTTACTAGATAAATTGGTCCTGTTTTTAGACGATAAGAACGTTTAGGGATGGGGTGTAGCCAAGTGGTAAGGCATCGGGTTTTGGTCCCGACATGCGTGGGTTCGAGTCCTACCACCCCAATTTTACTCAAAAGATATCTAGTACATGAGCCATTCTCCATCGTTTCTAATTTTTTCTGGCAGATCCCATCGGGAATTGGGAGAGAGAATTGCGAATTGTATGGGAAGCTCGCTAGGTGATTTGAGTTTTGAAGATTTTCCTGATGGTGAGATAGGCGTTCAAATTAATGAGAATGTCCGTGGTAGGGATGTATTTGTTGTGCAAAGCATGGCAAGACGTCCAAACTTCTATCTCATGGAACTTTTGATTTTAATCGATGCTCTTAAAAGAGCTTCAGCCAGAAGTGTCGTTGCAGTGATCCCTTACTTTTGTTACGCAAGACAAGATCGTAAGGAGAAGGGGCGAGTCCCTATTACAGCAAGACTTGTGGCAGATCTTTTAGAAAGGGCTGGAGTGTCAAGAATTTTGACAATGGATTTGCATACAGAGCAAATTCAAGGGTTTTTTAACATTCCGGTTGATAATCTTTATGCAAGACCAGCCTTTGTTGAGGCTATCTGCGGTAAAGGAATCCGAGATCTAACAGTTGTTAATCCGGATATAGGAAGTGTCAAGCTAGGTAGAGCGTTTGCCTCTGATCTAGGTGCTGATATGGCCATTATCAACAAACGTCGATTAGATGCTGAGAGGGTAGAAGCAAATGCCCTCATAGGTGAAGTAGCTGATAGAGATGTCTTGCTGGTAGATGATATTTATTCTACTGGAGGGACTTTGAAAAAAGCTTGCGGTGTGTGTAGATCCTTAGGGGCAAGAAAAATCTATGCTGCGATCACACATGGGCTTATAATTGGAGACACACTGGCCTCAACGGATGTTGAGAAGCTGTTCATCACAGACACAGTTTCTTTTTCAAGAGAGGATCTTTCAGAAAAAATTGAGAGAGTTTCAGTGGCTCCAGTATTTGCAAAAGCGATGCTTTGTGTAATTCATGATGCTTCCATTTCATCTATGTATCAGCACTGTTCTCCAAAGGTTAGTGTATAACTAATCTTTCCTATACTCCCATCAAGAGTTGAGTTACTAAGAAAACACGTTTTATTAAATGCAGTAATAGGTGGGTCATATGAAATTGCAGATCTATCAGAGAAGTATAGATAAAAAAAGCGAGAGAAGCCTTGTTAGACAACGTGGCGATATCCCTGCTGTGCTTTATGCAAAAGGCAAGGATAATCAAAACATTGCTGTAAGTGGGGCTGATTTCCAAGCGCACTTGCGCCAGCTAAGACCTGGGCACCTTCCAACAACAGTTTTCGAACTTGAAGGGGATGGAGTCAAGTGTAAGGCTGTAGTGAAAGATATTCACTACGAATCAACAACATATAAAGTGCTTCATTTAGATCTATTGATCTTAGATGAAAAGCAACCGGTAAAACTTAATGTTCCAGTTCAATTTGACGGTGTGGCAGATTGCCAAGGTATTAAACTGGGTGGATTTCTAAGGCAGATTATAAGACATGTAAAAGTCGAGTGTCTTCCAAAAGATATTCCTAGTGAATTTGTACTTAATGTAAAAGAGCTTGGAATTAAGCAATCCAAAAGAGTTAGAGATATTACTATGCCAACAGGTGTAAAATCGCTGGCTCCTGAAAACGAAGTTGTGGTTGTCATAGCTAAGAGATAAGGTCAATGCAAGACGCAAAGTTGATTGTAGGTTTAGGAAATCTTGGAAAAGAGAGCCGCTTAACTAGGCATAACGTAGGTTTTATGGCTCTAGATCACCTTGCTGCCGATTTAGGAGTTTCTTTTCAGAAAAAGCCATCGCTCTACGGTGAGGTGGTTAAATCTGAAGTAGACGGTCAGGCGGTGATCTTACTTAAACCAACAACTTACATGAACTTATCGGGCCAAGCTGTTCGTAAATGCGTCGATTTTTTTAAGCTTAAGGTGGAAAACATCTTGGTGGTTTTTGATGATGTAAGCCTGCATTTTGGCAAGCTACGCATCAGAGCCTATGGACAAGATGGTGGACATAACGGGATAAAAAGTATCGATAGCCATATGAAAAGCCAAGGCTATGCAAGACTTAAAATAGGAATAGGGAGACCTGCATATCAATCTTTATCGGATTATGTTTTGTCTCCTTTTAAACAAGATGAGCTTAAAGAATTAGCTGAGCTTTTTGAAACCACATCTTTTGTATTAAGAAAGTGGGTTGAAAAAGGCTTTAAAGTAGCTAGTGAAAGCTTGTCTAGGAATCTAGCTGAAAAGAGTAATAAGAAAGATTCCATAGATGAAACAAGTTAAAAAAAAGTAGTGAGTTTGGAGAAACTATGATGAAAAAAGAAAAAACCCAACTTTATGAGGGAATGTACATCGTAAGTTCGACTTTAAGCGAAGATGCAAGAAATAAAGCATTAGAGCGTATCACGAATAGTATCACTTCTCGAGGTGGAGAAGTGCATAAAGTACATGATCAAGGTCGAAAAAAATTAGCTTATGAGATTGAAGGAAAGAAAGAAGGTTATTACTTCTTAATTTACTTTTCTCTGCCAACAAGCGTTATTGATGATCTTTGGAGAGAGTATCAGCTCAACGAAGATCTTATTAGATTCATGACTCTTCGTGCAGAAGAAGTTTTAGAAGAAATTAAATTTAAACCACTTACTCAATCATAAGAGGTATATCATGGCTAAAAGAAAAAAAATCATGGCCGAAAGTGGCTTTAAAAAAAGAAAAAAATGCCCCTTTACACAAGCTGGCATTAAAGAGATAAACTATAAAGATACCGAGACACTATCTCAGTTTATCACAGAAAGAGGTAAGATTCTTCCAAGACGTATCACTGGAGTATCTCACAGTCATCAAAAACTACTAACAAATGCGATCAAAAGAGCGAGACATATGGCTCTTTTACCATTCGTTTCAGAAGATTATTAGGAGAGTGAGTCTATGAAAAACCAGTTACTTCTCTTAGAAGATGTTGCAAATCTAGGAAGAAAAGGTGATGTTGTTACAGCAAAACCTGGTTTCGTTAGAAACTTTCTTCTTCCAAAGAAAAAAGCTGTTATAGCTAGTAAAGAAACTCTAAGAATTAGAGAAAGGCTCCAAGAAGAAAGAGCAAAACAAGCTGCAGTTGATAAAGAAGAATCTCTAAAGCTTTCAAAAATCATTGAAGGAAAAACCTTAGAAATTACTGTCAAAGTGGACAATACAGGACATCTATATGGATCTGTTTCTGCTTCTGATGTAGTTGAGCTATTTAGCAAAGAAGGTTTAGATCTCGAGAAAAACAACGTGATTCTTCCAGCTCCTCTTAAAAAGCTTGGAAACCACATAGTTGAGCTAAAACTTAAAGAAGGCGTTCCAGCTTCGGTCACTGTTAAAGTGAAAGGAGAAACTATGAGAGGGGAAGCTTTTGTTGAGAAAAAACAAGAAGAAAAGCCTCAAGTAGTAGCTTCAGAAGAAGTTGAAGCAAAAGAAGAAGACGAGTCTTCAGAGTAACCTTTGAAAGAGACTTTTTTTTCACCGGCAAAGGTGAATTTATTTTTTCGAGTCTTAAGTAAAAGAAGCGATGGCTTTCATGAGATAGCAACGCTCATGCAGGCCATCTCTTTAGGTGATTATATCACCATAGAAGTAAAACCAGAGGGTGGTCCAGATCTTTTATCGAGTAACGATAAAGACCTTCCAGTAGACGGTTCCAATCTAGCAATAAAAGCTGTAGAGCTGTTTCGCAATGAAACAAAAAAATCTTTCCACTCAATTCTTCATATAGATAAAACAATTCCTAAAGAAGCGGGTTTAGGTGGTGGAAGTAGTAATGCTGCAACCGTTTTGTTTGCTCTTAATAAATTACTTAAAACAGATCTAAGTGATCAAAAGCTTCAAAAGATGGCTGCAAAAATAGGATCTGATGTTCCTTTTTTCTTTTCAAAAGGGATTGCAAAATGTTTAGGAAGAGGAGACAAAACGATTGACGCTCAGTCTACTTTTTTAAAAAAAATTTGGCTTATAAAACCAGAGAAAGAAAGCCTTTCTACGCCGCTTGTTTATAAGAATTGCAAACCAAATATCTACTCCACAAAAACTCCAGAAGAGTTTTTCTCTTCATTTCAAACAAGTCATCCTTTGTTTCAAAATGAGCTGGAATACTCAGCATTTAAGCTTTTACCTGAGCTTAAAGTTTTGAAACAAAACATAGTAGATGCTGGGTTTGAAACGGTGATGATGACAGGCAGTGGATCAACCTTCATTGCTATAGGAAAGCCCAATGCAACACTACCAGATAGTCTATGGATAGAAGAAGTGACTCCTATCCAAAGAAGTCAAACATCTTGGTATCAAGGTGATTTCTAAGGTTTTTTTCGAAACATTCATATCTTACTTAAATAACGTTTTTATCCACAAAAACATCTCTATTTGTTATCGTAAACTTAATCAAATTCTCTTCGAAGGTAGTTATAAAGATGAAGACAAAAATATATGATGATCAGCTTATCGTAATAACTGGGGCTGCAGGTTTTATTGGATCTTGCATGGTCAAGCATTTAAATGATAAAGGCTTTTCTAATCTTTTACTTGTAGATGATCTAGGTCAAGGACAGAAGTGGAAGAATCTTGTTGGGAAAAAATACGTAGATCTAATTTCTAAATATGATCTTTTTGATTTTCTAGAAGGAAGAGAGTCTGAAATTGAAGCGTTTATTCATTTGGGAGCATGCCCATCGACTGTAGAAACAGACGCTGATTACTTTATGGAGAACAATTACCGCTACTCAGTTGAACTTGCTGAGTATGCTTTAAACAACGAGCACCGTTTTATCTATGCTTCATCTGCTGCAACTTACGGGATGTCTGATCCAAGCTTTTCAGATAACCATGACAATTTAGATAATTTAAAACAGTTAAACGTCTACGGTTATACCAAACATATGTTCGATCTTTGGCTCAAAAACCAAGGAGCTCTTGACCAAGTTGTTGGCCTTAAATACTTCAATGTGTTTGGTCCTAATGAATATCACAAAGAAAGAATGGCATCAGTTGTTCTACACATGACTAGAAGCATTTTAGATCAAGGTCTTGTTCGCCTTTTCAAGTCCAATTATCCAGATATGTACGCAGATGGAGAACAAATCAGAGATTTCATCTACGTAAAAGATGTTGGGAGAATTACCTGTGACTTTTTAGAAAATGATCTTTCCGGAATTTTTAATCTTGGAAGTGGCGTTGAGACTACTTGGAATGCTTTTGCAAGAGCGACGTTCAAAGCTTTAGAAAAATCAGAACATATAGAGTATTTTGACATGCCATCGGATTTAAGTAAGCATTACTTAAATCATACAAAAGCTGACATGACAAAACTAATCAACGCATACGCAGAAAAAGGGTTGGAGAAGCCTACATTTTACTCCATTGAAGATGCTGTTAAAGAATATGTATTAGATTATCTAGTGAAAGATGAGAGATGGTAAATTTAATTAGCTCTTTAAGAAATATTAAACCAATTAAAGCGCTAGTTGTTGGTGATCTGGTTTTAGATTCTTATATTCAAGGCGTAGTTGAGAGGGTGTCTCCAGAAGCTCCAGTTCCAGTAGTTCATGCGAAAAAAATATTTTCTAAACCTGGAATGGCAGGAAATGTTGCTTTGAACCTCAAAGCTCTTGGAGCTGAAGTCTTTTTAGCAGGAAGACTTGGAAATGACAGAGATGGGGATCAGTTTTTAGATCTTTTAGTCCAAGAAAAAATAAATTGCGACAATGTTATAAAAATTCCGGGGTACCAAACACCTGTAAAACAGCGAGTGATAGCATCATCTCAACAGCTTCTTCGTATTGATTTTGAAGAAGCTACAAAGCTATCTCCAGAATCAGAGAAACTCCTGCTTGAAAGAATAGATAATGTTATAACATCAGTCGATGTTATTGCCATTTCTGATTACCTGAAAGGCTTTTTAACAGAGGGTCTTTTAAAGGGAGTGATTGCAAAGGCAAAGGAAAATAACATCCCAGTGATTGTAGATCCAAAAGGAAAAGATTTTTCCAAGTATGAAGGAGCTACCTTAGTTAAGCCTAATCAATTAGAAGCGTATGTTGCCTCAAACTCAGAGTCAGAAACATCCATTGATATTGTCGCAAATAAGCTTTTAAAGTCCTCAATGGCAGAAAATATTTTGATCACCAGATCAAGTAAGGGGATGAGTCTATATCAAGGCGCTGGCTTGAGCCCAAAACATTTCCCTACAAAAGCTAAAGAAGTTTTAGATGTAACAGGAGCTGGGGATACTGTCCTTTCTATGCTTTGCTTGGCAATAGGTAGTCAACTTCCTTTAGAGCTTGCTGCAGAGCTATCTAATATAGCAGCGTCTATTGCGGTGAAAAAACTTGGATGTGTCAGTGTCAGTTTTTCTGAGATAGCTGAGACGTTGCTGAAATTGCATGCCGATTCAAAGCGTTTTGATGAAGATCACTTGTTTGCTCTTTCATACGTATTAAAAGAGAGGCCTTTTACCTTACTAGTCCTAGAAGATGAGATGGAGCTTTCTTTAGGTTTATACTCATCTATTAAAGAACTTTCATGTAATTATCCTGAGAAGAAGCTAGTAGTTTACCTAGATCCCGACAAAAACGGGCAAGAGTTTGTGAAAATTCTTCTTTCTTTGAATGAAGTAGATTTTGTCATTGAAAAATCTACCTCTGTGCCTGTTTTAAAACATGTTCTAAATCCAGATCATATCTACCGACTAGTGGAAGATAAGATCTGTCTTGCTAAAGACCCAATTGAGCTTTTAAAAAATTTAAAAAACGAGCTAAGTCCAGCTTAAGTTTTAAAACGTATTTTCTATAAAGAGGGTAACTCTAAAGTTCTCCTAAGATGCGTTTAAAAAAATAAGTTGTCTAAATAGCAAAGCTAGAATATACCGAAATGTATATAATTTTTTTATGGGGAGTTTATGAAGTTATTTAGAAGTTTTATTTTCTTGTTTGTATTGGCGCTGTCATCCCAGCTGCTAGGTGTGGTATCAAATCCATATTTTGAAGAAGCCGCTTCTCAGACAGATTCAGCTGAGCCGTATATTCCAAGGCAGTCATTTGCTCCAATAAAAGTATCTAGTACTCAATCCGGGGGGATTAGTCTATTAATAAACAAAAGCCAGGGTGTTTATCAGTGCGTGTTAAAATTTTTAAGGCCCAAAGCAAATGAGGGTCTTGAAATTGCAAAGACTAAAACGTTCTCTTATTGCTCTGATGCAGCTGTTGTCACAACAAATAAAAGCAACTTTTTCAAAAATGGAGCTAGTGTCAATACCTATCTCATCACGGCCAATTATAAGTTAAATAAATTTCAGATCTATCAGCTTTCTGTAACTAACGATGGAGATTTGAAAACAACACTTCTCAAAGAATCTTCTGCTACAGTTTATAATAAGCCACCTCCTGTAACAGGCTTTCTTGGGGTAAATCAAGTGGGATCATATGTTTACGCTGTGGCAGATTTAGAGATGGATCAAGCAGGATTTGTCTTTCAACGGATTGAAAATCTAAGTAATAAAGATGTTGTTATCTATTTATCGGTAGGCTATAAAGGTCAAGCAGCTCCATGGAAAGTAAAAACGAGTGCACTTGGAAGAGGTCTTTTTTTTGAAAATTATGCTTCAATATTGACTGACAAAGAGTTTTATGCGCTGTATTCTCAAGTTTTTTATGATAGTGGTTCCTTAACCCTGCTTAGAGCAGTTAAATTTATTGATGAAGAAATTGATACCTATACACCAATAGCGATTCAAACTGACCCACCTGCCTTAAATTCAAGAGCAAACACTATTGAAGGTGCGTTAGTTGGGAATGGTTTAGTTAGTCTTTACAAAAATGGATTGAAACAGGTCTTCTTTTATAAAGTTCCTTTAGGAAATACAACTCCAGCTAGTCCTCTATTAGAAGTTTCTGATGTAGAAGCTTTTGATAGTCAGCTTTTTGAGGGTAACTTACAGTCCACGTATATTCAAAACCAAACTCAGGGGAAAAACTGTATCAGTACAGGTTATTACGTGAATTCAAAAGATTATACAGGCAAGGCATCAACGCAATTAGATAATGATTCTAAGGCAAAATTTATCTCAAATGAGGCTGTTGGTACAAAAATTTCAGTTATTGATAATGAAAGTTTAAACGCCGGTAAAGGAATTGTTACCTGGCTTCAAAAAGCAAAAACAGCTTCTGGAAAAGATGTTTCTTTCCTAGTTTATTTCTTTACTAAAAAAAGAGATGGAGCTTCTCTTCTCCAAAGAGAAACTGAGGTTGTCTATACAACTCCAATTGGAGTTGACTCAGCTTCTTACCAACTAAATGACGGCGAAACACCAGCTTTAGTTGTTCCAGAGAGCGCTTTAAGTAGTAATACTGAAGCTAAGAGCTTAGATGTCATTGCGCTACCTGCAATAGACGGAGATGATGTGATGTATGTTATTAAGCTTGTTACTTATCTTAAAGATTCAAAGACCTATTCAAGTGAGCTTTTAACAACAGCTATTGGCGATGGTTTAAGTGATGCAACACGTTTGATAAAACTTATTGATACTTACTCTCCAATACAAGCTAAAGGCGCTCTTTAAGGGTATAAGTGATGTCTTTCACATTTGTGGAAGACATCACGTTCTAGTAAAATGATATTGCATCTATAAATCAGGTTCTATGCTAAACGACATTTAGCTTCTAGCAACTAGTAACACCGCTTCGCTCGTAAGAAATGAAGTTCTTTTGAGATGTGTAAGATTAGTGAAATATCTTTTCTTAAAAAGAATATGCCAAAATGGCTGAGAAGTGTTAAAAGATTTTGCCTCTTGAAAAACAATAAAGAATTTTAGAAATAAATTCGTATCTCATAATAGCTATGGCTTGAAGTTTTCGTGTTTTGTCAGCTTCTTAAGTTTTAACGAGTATTTGTTGTTTGCATCCTTAAGGAGGATATATGACGATTTATAGAGCCAAATCTTGTTCAGAATTGTATGAAAAGCCTACTAATCATATTTCAAGTACCAGTGAATGGTTGGAAGACTCTGAGAGACAATACTCTTTATGTATTGAGGAATTTAAAAAAATTTCAATTTCAGAAAATATTGAGGATGAATTTGAGACTACGAAAGCCTTTGAGAATTTGAGCAGGGCCAAACAACTACTTCCGGAGATGGCTGAGATAAGATCTACTCATCGAAAAATAGAGGCTTTATTATTAGCGGATTCAGCACAAAAAAGAGCAAGACCTTCAGAATTATCTAAAGAAGGTGTATTGCTTCATACTATTGAAAGCAATTATCAGTGGATAAATGATCTTGCTGAGCCAGTTGATCAGTTATTGAGATCAAATCATAATTTTTTACGAATATATCCAGAACTTGGTCAGAAAACTAAACGTCAAGTTTTAAAAAACACTCGAAAGATTTGCACTAATTTGCTGAGTGGAAAAGTGACGAAGCCAAAAAAACATCAGATACAAGGTGCTGCTTCAAAGATCTTCACACAAGAAATAGGGACAAAAGAGGTAATTCAAAAACATGTCCCTTTGACATTCGTTCATGATTGTTCAAATAACGCTCAAGAAGAAGCTAGAAGAGCTTTTCTAGTTAAATCCCAACACGTGTCCAGGCCTTTAGCTATGCATAGCAGCTGTTCTGCTTACTACGAATTTGCAAAGCAGGGAGATTTTTTTGAAGTGCTAAAAAGATCTCCATTTATTGGGTATGAGTCTATTAAAAAACTTCTAGAAGATATTGCGAAAGCTTTTGAAAAAATTCACGAGGCAGGGTTTGTTCACAGAGATTTAAAGTTGGAAAACATCTTAATTTTCTCGGATAAAGAGGGCAGAATGACGGCCAAGGTAACGGATTTTGGTTTTGCTAAAAGTTTAGAAGAACTAAAAAAAATTAACTTTCATTTGAATGGAACGTATTTATATATGGCGCCAGAACTAGATCCTCAAATAAAACAAAGAACATATGATGAAAAAATAGATGTATGGGCTTACGGGATATTAATACTATCAGTACTGACTGGATTGAAATTTTTACCACGAGGGATCGGTAATATCTCTTTGGTGCTTCAACAATATGGAAGAAAATGTAAAGAGCAGTTTGGCTTATCTGATAAGGAACTTACCCCTCTACTGAAAAAAAAGAAAATTAAGCTTATCCTAAAGTTATTTTCCTATATCGAAGAGACTTTATGCGATAACCAAAAGGTCAGAGATCTAGTTAGTGAACGAAGGTCGGAAGTCTTTTTAGTGCACCAAAGTTTTGAAAGAAAGGACCCTAAAGGGCATCTGTTTGAAATAGCGTTAAAATGTTTAAATAAATCTCCTGCAGAGCGGCCCTCAATGACGCAAATTAGAGAGGAGCTTGAAAGTCTCTCTTAAAGTTTATTCAGACTATGTTTTAAAAGTGTGAGAATACACCGATTTCATGGAAGTAATTAGGATCATCTGGCATTTTAAACAATGTATCTAACGTGGACTGTAAGCGATTGATTCACTATAGAAGAGAGTTGTTTTAATTACATACGGAGTAATTGATGAAAGTAGCTTCAGAGGGTCTGGTCATTGGGGCTAACGAAAATAGCGTTTGGCTCATCCCTTGGTGGTATAAGTACTTTTCTAGGCATAATAATTACGATGTATTGCTGGTAGATTTTGGCCTTTCTGAGAGCTCTAGGAAAAAATGTGAAAAACTTTTTTCTGTAGAGCCTTTAAAAGTGGGTAAGGATTTTGTTAAAGCAAAGACTGAGATCTCTTCAAGCTTAATTGGTAAATGGGAAGATCTCTATGGAGAAAACGTTTGGAAAGCTAGAAATGCTTGGTTTTTGAAACCTTTTGCTCTTCTACAATCACCTTTTGAAAAAACAATATGGCTCGATTTAGATTGTGAGGTTTGCTGTAATTTAAAGCCGGTTTTTGATCTGCTTGATGAAGGAACTGAGTTTAGCGTAGCTTTTGATCCACAAAGGCTTCATACCTATAACAGTGGTGTGATTGCATATAAAAAAGAGACAAAACTTATCGAAAGGTGGGCGAACTCCTGCCTAAAGCATAATCATGAGTTTGTTTCAGACGATGAGGTTTTATCTCAAGTGATAGGGGCGAACGAAAAAGGTTTCAAGGTTTTACCTGAAATATTTCACCACGTTCCAAACGAGTTAACAGATGACGCTGTGATCATCCATTGGATGGCTAGTTGGGGAAAACAGTTTATTGAACTTTTCGGTGGGTATCAAGGGTATAAAGACTACCTTTTATCTCAATAATAAAGCTCTTCTAATTTTTTTATGCGATCTTCTAAAGGTGGGTGAGTGGAAAACAAAGATAACGCTTTGCGTCTTTGTCCGTTAATCATTAAGGCTGCTATAGCTTCTTTAGGTCTTTCTTGTCTTCTAGTGCTTTGAGTACATAGCTGTAATTGGCGAAGAGCTGAGATCATGTTTTGTGTAGATGACAGATTGGCTCCACCAGCATCGGCTTTATATTCTCTTTTGCGAGAGAAAAAACATACAACAATAGAACCTAGCAACATGAAAAGAATTTCAAAAAGAAACACGCTTAAATAATAAGACATAGCGCTGCCACCTTTTCTATCAGATCGTCCTCCTACATTTGAGAAAATAAAAGCAAAGATTCTAGCTAAAAACATGACAAAAGCATTAACAATGCCTTGAATGAGTGTCATCGTGACCATATCGCCATTTTGAATGTGTGTGATTTCATGAGCTAAAATAGCTTCAAGTTCACTTGAAGACATCTTTTCTAAAAGCCCAGTTGATACAGCTACTAAAGCTTTTCTTTTTGTTGGGCCTGTTGCAAAAGCATTTGGAAGAGGAGATGAAAAGACTCCTACTTCTGGCATGGCAGGAAGATTAGCTTTGAGATACAGTCTCTCTACACTGTCATAAACTTCCCTATATGCACTATTAGTGGAAGTTTTTGTTATCAATTGAACTCCCATCATCCATTTAGCCATAGTTTTGGATAGCAGAAGAGAAATCATCGATCCAGCAACCCCCCAAATCAAACAAAAGTAGGCTAAGGATTCATAGTCTAGTCCATAACGTGTCAGATACGGTTTAACATTAAAAGCATGTAAAAGTGCGCTTACAGAGAAAATGATTAAAGCATTGATAAGTAAAAACAGCGTAATTCTTTTAAACATTGATCGACTACCTTTTAAGATTCTTCCTGGCTCATTTTAAAAGGTCAGAAATTTAGAGGAAAGGAAATTAAAAACTTTTAAAAAAAATGTTTGACATTTTTTCGGTGTTTGTGACATGAACTGCCCGATTTTTTTTTATATTTAAAATGGCTTGTTAAGACGCTATCAAGTCGATTTGATTAATTAAATTATTTTTATGAAATTAAAGTGGTTGATTAATATCGATCAACTCAATATCTAATTGAACTAGAGCAGTTGATTTTTTAATGCTCATTTTTTTCTAAATTATAAATAGATTTTGATCATGGCAAGTTTTCTAAAGAAGATGTTAGAGCAAAAAGTTAAAAAGCAAGCAGAGAGTGATGCTTCTTTAGAAAAGCATAGTCTTTTAAATAGCGCTTGCTATGTATTAATAACTTGTGGAGCTCCTAGTGAGAGCGGACAAATGCAAGTTGAAATGACCTATGAAGGGGATAAGGTTTTAGCATCTTATCTTCTCGAAAGTGCTCTTGGGCAAATAGAGAATGAACCTTAAAGTTATAGGGCTACAGACATCTTTTCATTAACGACTAAATCTGAGATAGATTTAGTGGTTTATCATTTCCAGCATACGTTAGTTTTTTTGACTACCTACGAATAATAATTTTTGTTATATGCTCAGGTTGCTTAATACACAGTGAACGAGATGATAAAACAATCTGAAGCAATAGATGCTTGTCATAAAGCATTGCTCGACAAATACGATCGAAATGTTCCAAGATACACCAGTTATCCAACCGCTACACATTTTGACTCTGGTGTTAATGAACAAATTTATCATAGCTGGATTTCAAACCTAAATAAAGGCGATAGCGTCTCTCTTTATTTTCATATTCCATTTTGCCAACAGCTTTGTTGGTTTTGTGGATGCAGTACAAAAATTGTTAAAAGATATAATCCAGTTCAATCATATGTTGAGTTGTTAGAGAAGGAAAAAAAGCTCATTACAGAGCTTTTACCGTCAAGTTTAGATGTTAGGCATATTCATTTTGGTGGAGGCTCTCCAAACATTCTTCGGTGTGAGGATTTTTCTCGCATTCTAAAACTATCTAATGAAAAATTCACGCTGCATAAGCAAGCAGAAATAGCTGTTGAAGTAGACCCTAGAACTATTTCCTCACAGATGATTGTAACTTTGGCAAAAGAAGGGGTAACTAGAGTTAGCCTAGGAGTACAAGATGTAAATCTTAAGGTACAAAAAGCGATAAATCGCATTCAACCGTATGAGAAGATTCAACAGGTTGTTGATAGTTTTCGTTTAAATGGAATTGAAAAGATTAATTTCGATCTCATCTATGGTCTTCCCTATCAAAGTTGCGAAAGCATCATTCATACCATTGATTTAGTTTCAAAGCTTCGTCCAGATAGAATATCACTTTTTGGTTACGCTCATGTTCCTTGGATGAGACGTCATCAATTATTGATAAATGAAACGAATTTACCAGATATTTACTCACGATTTCAGCTTTATCAAAGTGCTGTAGATCGTTTAAAACATCAAGGATATGTACAAATTGGTATGGATCATTTTGCTTTGCCAGATGATGAAATGCTCAAGGCTAAAAATGAAAAAACATTAAAGAGAAATTTTCAAGGATACACAACGGATCCAGCACAGGTTTTACTGGGGTTTGGAGCGTCCTCCATAGGGTATACTCAAGAAGGATATGTCCAAAACACAAGTGCTCTTAAAGATTATGAGCTAGCATTGAATCAAAATAGGCTTCCTGTATCTCGCGGAATACAACTGTCTTCAGACGACTTAATTCGACGAGAAGTTATTGAGACCCTGATGTGTTATTTAGAAGTTAATCTTGAGATGGTTTTGGCGGAGTATAATTTAGATCCTGAGTTTTTCTCAGGTGAATTAATAGAGCTAAAAACCATGGAAAAAGCAGGCTTAGTAAGAATTAAAAATTTGCATATCACGATTCCTGCAGAAAACAGAGTGTTTGTTCGCAGTGTTTGTTCTTTGTTTGATTCTTTTCTAAAGACAAATAAAGCTCAACACTCTCTTCCGGTGTAGTTTAACTCTTATAATTTCGTAAAGAGTGTTGGTTATTTTAGTTTAAGGAAACCTCCTCATAAATTCCTAAATCTGATATAGATTTAGAGCTTACTTTAGGAATAAGGCTCTGTATTATGACAGATAGATATAGTGAAAAATATGGTAACTGGTTTGATCAAAATAAAAAGCATATCTTAGATGAGTTTTTTACTTATTTAAAATTCGAGTCGATTTCGGCAGATCCTGAGAAAAAAACAGAAGTCATTAAGTGTAGCCAGTGGGTTGAAAAGACACTAAAATCAATTGGATTTGAAACCCAAGTCTGGGACACAAAAGTAAATCCAGCGATCTTTGGTGAGATCATAATAGATCCTAGTTATCCAACTATTCTTTTTTACAATCACTATGATGTTCAACCTGTAGATCCTTTAGAACTTTGGGAAAGTCCTCCTTTTGAGCCTAGAGTTGATGGAGATCTGATTTATGCAAGGGGAGCTTGTGATGATAAAGGTTTAAATGTTTATACCTTATTTGGAATTAAAAGTTTTTTGGAGCTTACTAAGACTCAAAAGGTAAATATTAAGATCATCATCGAAGGTGAAGAAGAAGTTGGGTCCGAAGGGTTTTCAAAAGTTCTTCCTCAAAAGAAAAAGGAGTTAAATGCTGATTATCTTGTGGTCGTTGATATAGGAGTTCCTTCAATGCAAGAGCCCTGTATCTCTTTAGGATGTAGAGGTATCACAACTTTAGATATGGTCTGTGAAGGTTCAAAGTCAGACCTTCATTCAGGGATTTTTGGGGGCGTTGCCTATAATCCTTTGCGGGCACTCTCAGAGGTGATAGCAAAGCTTTGGGATAAAGATGGAAAGGTTGCTATAGATGGATTTTATGATGGGGTTGAGTCATTTGATTCCTCTGTTTTATTTGAGCCTGATCTCCAAAAAGAGATTGAGTTAGTTGGGATTAATTCACTTTATAACGAAAAGGGGTTTTCAACATTTGAATCGAGTACTATTAGACCTACTATTGAGGTGAATGGATTAAGTGGTGGATATTTTGGACCTGGATTTAAAACAGTAATTCCAGCAAGAGCTACATGTAAAATATCGTGCAGATTGGTGCCAGGGCAAGATCCTGACACAGTCGGAAATTTAGTAGCTGAGTTTTTTAAAAAAAACATTGCCAAAGGGATGAATCTCGAGATAGAGTTGGGACACGGCGGTAGTGCATGTCATACACCAGCAGATGCTAAAATTGCTGAAGTTTTTAAAAGTGCCTACGAAGATGTTTTTGAAAAGAGTTGTGGGCTTGTTGTTTCCGGAGGAAGCGTGCCAATTATGAAAGATTTAAAACAAGCATCTTCAGCAGAGCTTTTAGGTGTGGGGCTAGGTTTGAGTTCAGATAATATTCACGCTCCTAATGAGCATTTTGGGATTGAAAGACTTAAAAAGGGAATGATGACTATCGCTACAGCCTTAGAGATTTTAGCAAACAAGGGTGCATAGAAGTGAGATATGTGACTCAATTTTTACAGACACGTTTATTTGATAAGACAAGCAAAGAGTTTTGGCTTGTCGTTACTCCTTGTAGCCTTCTTTTGTTAAGCCTTATGTTGCTTTTAAAAGAATCATCTAGTTTTTTCCAAATTTGTCTACTCTCTACTGCAAGTGCATATCTATCATGGAAGTTTAGCTTAAAAGGATTTTTAATAGCTGGCGTAGTATCTGTTGCGGCGTTTTCGTTTATCCTAGTTTCATCATCAGAGTCTATTGGTTTATGGCATTGGATGTGGATGCTTTCTTTAGAGCTTTCTTTGTTTGTTACGTCATTAGCTTCTTCTGAATATTTAGAAGCACAAGGAAGAGAAAGAAAAAAAATAGAAGAAGAGTTTGCACGACTTGAAAAAGAGCATAGACAAGCATTAGATGTGCTCGAAAGGGAGCTAGAGGTTTTTCAAGAAGAAAAAGCTCAAGTGTTAGAAAATCAAGCAGAGCTTGAGAAAAATTTAAAGAGTTACAAGAGTCTATCTATAGCCTGTAAAGAAGAATCAGATAAATATTTTTCAGAATGTGAAAATCTAAAAGAAGAAATCGTTTGCTTTAAAGACCAAATTGCCGCTTTTGAAATTAGTAGCTTAGAAGAGTCTATGAGCATAAAAAAACTGCAAAAGCAAAAGAAAGTGTTGAATGAGCTGAGAGTTCAAAATTTTCAAAACAGGCTTATCTTAGATGACTATCGAAAAAAAGAGATTCAATATGACAGTTGTTCCCAAAGTCAAACGAGTCATGCAGGGTCAGAAGAAGTTAAAATAGAGATTGAAAAACTCCAAAGAGATAGAGAGTCTTTAAAGAGCTTATACGAAGACAAATTAAGAGATTTCGAAGCGACTAGTGAAAAATTTAAAACATTTTTCACAATGAATGAAATGCTAGAATTCAAAGATCCAAATGGATCTTTTGAGCTTACCTATAGTGAGCTGAACAACAAGCTGAAATCTTTAGGGGATTCTTTAGGAGAAATGCGCTCTGAAATTTTTAAAATTGAAGGTGAGATTTTAGAATATCAAAAGCTAATAGACGATAGCTCTTGCAAAGAACCTATCCAATCATATCTTAGGGTTGCAGATCAAGAATGTTTAAGACTTGAAAATGAAAATCAAGTCCTTAAAAAACATTTAAACGAGGTAATCCAACTAGAAAGCAAAAAGCCTCCTAAGGACTCGTAAGAATCTCATAACCATCTTTAGTGATCAAAACAGTATGCTCCCACTGAGCAGAAGGCTTTCCATCAGCAGTTCGTGCTGTCCAGTGATCATCGGGATCAATAACTGCGTGTCTAACTCCAGCGTTAATCATTGGTTCTATGGTGAAGATCATGCCTTCAGCAAGAGGGGTTTTGTCTCTGTTATAATGGTGCGCTATTTGAGGTTCTTCATGAAATTTTAGACCAACTCCATGAGATACAAAAGCGTCTACAACAGAACAGTTCTTTGATGCGGCGTACTTTTCAATAATATCTCCAATTTCATAAAGCAAGACGCCTGGCTTTAAGATCGCTATGGCTCTCATCATGGATTCATAAGCAACATCTACAACGAGCTCTTTTTCTTCATCTACTTTCCCAATTGTAACCATGGCGCTACAATCCCCGTAGTAGCCCCCTAAAATACACGCGAAATCAATGTTTAAAATGTCACCAGATTTTAACTGAGTATCATCAGGGATTCCGTGACAAATAACGTCGTTTAAAGATGTGCAAAGAGATCCAGGGAACGGAGGGTGTCCATAGCCAAGCGCTGCAGGTATTGCTTGAGCGTCTCTACAAAGTTTTCTAGACATCTCATCAATAGCTTTTGTTGTGAGGCCTTCTTTCGCCATTTCGCATAATTTTTTCAGCGTCTGAGCAGCAAATTTACAAGCCTTTTTTATCCCTTGAATTTCTTCAGGAGTTTTCAAGTGAATTCGATATTTTTTTCTATATTCAGCCCTAAGTTCGTCTAACGATACAGGGCTCTTTTCTGGATAGTGACATTTCTTCCATTTTAGGTTTGAGCCACACCAGCAAGGGTCGTTTCTTGAGATCATGGTAGTATCCTATCGTTTTTTTAGAAGCCAGTATAGTTCTCAAGCGCTTAAACTGCAAAATTAGTAAAGCACTTTTTCTAAAAAAAGCCCTTGAGCTGGGGCTGTAATGCCGGCAAGAGAACGGTCCTTTGTCGATAAGATTTGATCTATGATAGAGAGAGGAAGCTTGCTTGCCCCAATGCAAACGAGTGTCCCAACGAGATTTCTTACCATTTTGTATAAAAAACGATCTCCTTGAATCTCAAAAACAATGAGATTTGATCTGTTTGATAGAGTTAACGAGTGGATATTACAAATAGTGTTTGTCTTAGGATCTTGACAAACGTTAGAAAAACCACTGAAATCAAAACAGCCAACAAGTTTACTAGCAGCCTTTTGCATAAGAGAAAAATCAAGCTTTTGATATGGGTAATGCCAGCATAGATGTCTTAAAAAAGGACTGATAAAGGGTTGATTTGAAAGCTGATAGCTATAGATTTTGCCAGATGAGTTGAATGTGGGATGAAAGCTAGAGTTTGTTATTTCAGCCTGTTCAATTGCAATATCGTTACTTAGTAGGCAATTGAGTTTATAAGCCAAGGTTTCTGGCGAAATATCATTTTCTATAAAGAAATTAACCACTTGGGCTTTTGCATGAACACCAGCATCTGTTCTGGAGGCAGCTTGCAAGGTAATGTCTTGATTTAATATTTTTTGAAGCGCTCTTTTCAAAGAGCTTTCAATAGAAGGACCCTGCAAACTATCTTGCCAGCCAAGATAGTTTGTTCCATCATAAGATAGGGTTAGTTTGATGTTTTTCATGTCTTTATAGCAGTTTCTTAAACCTTCTGTAGAAACGAGCTAACACCTTCCAAAAACATCTGTACGGCAATTAAAGTTAGAACAAGACCCATGAGTCTTTCTACTCCTGTTAAACCTCTTTGACCTAGTATTTTTTTTAAGTTTGGAGAGAATACCAATATCAGCGTTGATGCCAGCCATGCTATCAATATTGCAAGGGCTGTGATATACCAGCTAATTTCTTGGCGAGAGTATATCATAACGGCAGCTAAAACAGAAGGGCCAGCGACTAAAGGGGTAGCTAAAGGGACAATGAAAGGAGGGTTGTCATCCACTTTATGAAAAGATTTGTCTGAGGGGAATATCATATTTAGAGCTATTAAAAATAAAATGATTCCACCAGAGATTTGTACGGAAGAAATGCTGATGCTCAGATACATTAAAAAATGTCTTCCAACAGCAAAAAAGAATAAAATAATTCCTAATGCAATAAGTTTTTCTCTTAAGACAATTTTACGAGACTCTGTGTCAGGTATATTTTTTAAAATAGAAAGATAAATAGGAACATTGCCAATTGGATCCATCAGCAGAAACAAAGACAAGCTTATTGTGAAAATAGAGTAAAATCCATCCATATCTTCCTCACAGAAAAATCTTAATTTGAGATTTACCATAGAGTAAGAAATTTGTCCAAGAGAGACGCTTATAGGCTTTTAGATTATCCAATTAAAGCAGCAAAAAGCCAATGGAGGGATGCAATTTTCTTTTCTTTAAAGCTTAGCTTAGTATCTAGGTTTACTCGAGTAGATCTTTGAATATCTTGCTCAAAAATCTTGTAGGTTTGCTCAGCAAAATGAGTTGAATCTGCTAAAAAATTCACTTCGTGATCAGACGTTGTTACTAAGCTTTTATAACCAAAATTACTACTTCCTGCCAGAACGTGACGTTTATCAAAGATCATAACCTTTTTGTGAAGCCCTTTTTTGGCTTGAGTAAATTCATAAATCTCGACATTTTTCTTTTCGTCGGCAGATAGACGGTTTAATAGACGGACATAATTTGCTTTGTTTCTTGGTCCAAAAATCTTTTGTCCATTAGGGGCGTCTCGGAAAACACCCGCAGTAATTAGCTTTAGTTTGACGCCTCTTTTAACGGCTCTGACCAAAGCTTTAAAGACAGGACTGTTAGGATGGAAATACATATGATTAATTGTTATTTCATCTTTTGCAGCATTTATTTGGTTGATGACCTCTTTCTGAAAGGATCCCGAATTGTTATCTTGTTCAGGTCCGGTGTAAAGAATTTTAACAGCCCCTTCTTTTTCTAAAGATTGGTGAGTGTCAAATTTTGGAACTGTCGTTGTTATTTCTTCAGCGGGAGCTAGCTTTGATTTTAAAAAATGGACTAGCGGTGTATCGTTTTCTAAAACGATGCGGGCTTTCTCAGCTTTTTCTTTTGCTTCTGGAGAGAAAGTTTTTCCATTTGGAATTAAAATGGGGAAAAAAGGAGCTGATTGAGGGGAGTATTTCTCAGCTGTTTTGTTATGTGTGTTTGACGCATTAAACTGCTCCCATCTAAAAGCTAGCATTAGCATCTGAATAAATAGCTGTCTTCCCTGAGAGTTTCCACCTTCTAGATCATGAAAAACAAAGTCCATGTCCCTAAAGTTTCCAGGTACTAACAATCCTGTCACACCTTTGTCTAAAACACCTGGTGAATAAGATTTGAAAAAAGGCTTTAGAGAGTCTACAAATCCTCCAAAACTAGTAAAGAATCGAACGATTGGGTGTTCTTCTAAAGAAGCATCTTTTGTTTTAGGAAGAAAGGCCTTTGTTTGCTCAGAAAAGTTAGCTAGGGCATGTTCAAAGTCCTTTTTCCCAAGAGCTGAGCGTACAAGGCTCAAGAAGGCATCTAATCCTTTTGAGTATACTTTTAACTCTTTGATCTTTTGTTCAATGTGCTTTTTGAGTAAACGAATCTCTGGACTTGCATGAGGAGTGGATTCGATATTACGGATAAGCTCGTTTGCTTTTCGTATAGCTTTAGCTTTTAGTTTTGTCAGAGCTGTGAATTTTCTGTATAACCTTGCTCTATATACAGAGGGAATTGTAGAAAACTTACTTTCTATTTCTTTTAAATCGATTCCGGCGAATTCGGAACAAAAATTGATCAGATGTTGTTTCGCGTCTGAAATGTTCTCGGAAGAGTTTAACTCATCAAACAATTTAGGAAGTTTGCTTGTAAGGGTTGTAAGTGTCATTTTTAAATGGTTGAGCTCTTCGTTAAAATTGTCAGCCATCTCGCTTGAAGATAAAGATAAAGGATCATCGACTCCTGTGAAGTTGAAGTTATCTTTGATAGCGCTACCACCTAAAATATAATATTTCCCGCCATCTATACCAAAATACTTAGTGTGATTGGTCACTTTTTTTATTCCGGTTCCAGTCATGAAAACATCTGGAGTTTCAACAAGGGAAAATCTCGTTGGATATAGCTTCTGAAGCTCTTTGATTTGTTTCTTATTTTTAACTTTTACTTTGACTTGTGAATTATTTAGGCCCTTTATCTTAATAGTTTCATTTTTTAAGAAATTAGGTGATGAAAGAATCACAACCCTGAATTCAGGGTTTTTTTGCATTTTGCGTTTGATTAGGCTTAGGATTTCATCGAAGGATTGACCTCCGCAATAGTTTCCTGAAATAACAACGTTATGTTTTGCAGCTTGAAGTAATCTTTTTCTCCAATAGTGTGTGTCAGAGCAGTGCTCTGTTGGAAGCATAGCAGTCTTTGTTGGAGTTGTGGATTTCCAATTATTCATGTGGTCTGATACAGACGTGTCAAACATACCGGCTGTTTGGCAGATTTTACGATATTGAAGGACTGAATTTATTTGAAAACCAATCCACGTTGCTGATGCCAAAGCAGCGATTGATCCTAGGGCTATGATTGCTGGAAGAGCCACTGGACATGCTAAAACTAATACTCCAGCTGAAATGCCGGTTACAGCAGCAACCACAAGAGAGATGGATTTGATCTGTTTATTTTTTTCTGGACTAAGATCTAAAGGCTTGATGAGACTCCATTGATTTGAAAGCTCAGCAAATCCTTTTTGCAAACCCATTGGGCTATCGTTAATGCTCAAAGTGTCCTTCCTGTTATATTTTTAGACAAGATTATACTCTTTAAACTAATTAATGTTAATTAGACAAAAATATTTAATTAACGTAAATATTATTTCAATTAATAAAATGATAATAAAGTTTATTTGAATAACGTTTAATATTGTATAAAGTTGAGTAAACTATAACTAACAATAACGGAGTTTTGTTATAATTAGATATGAGATCTATTTAAAATAATAATTTTAATAAAAAAATAAAAGGTAAATCAAATGGTTACGTCTGTTCAACAAACGTCTGGAGATAGCTATCCAGTTCAATCTTTAGAAATGAGAAACCTAGCAGGGCTTGCGTTGTCCGATAATATTCATTTGTTAGGAAATGGGATGAATGTTCTTGCAAATTCAAGTGCAAATTTTCTCAAGTCAAAAGAGGTTGCTCCAATCTCTGAAGCTTTAAAATCAGGGCATTTAATTAAAGCTAAATTGGTAGCTTTTCAGTATTTCTTAGCTAAAGATGTTAAGGTGTCCGAGAACGAGTATAACCACATAAACTCTATCAACTTCTCTAAAAGGGAACAGAAAGAGCTCTATTTATCACTATTGTCTTCTGAGAGAACATTTTTCACAGAGCAAGAGAGAAAGTTATTTATCGATAAGGTCGATGAAAATATTTCAGAGCAATCTGATGAAGCGCAAATCCTTGAAGCTTTTATTGAAAGATATCAATCGAAGCTTTCTTTTTCAGAGCTTCATAGATTGACATCTTTAGTAAATTCTAGAGTGGATCATGCTTCAAAAAATCTTTTAAAGAAGCGTCTGAGCGAAGTTTATGTATCAAAGACACACAAGATGGGAAATTATATCGTTGGGAAAACAAAAAAAGATAGCGGCAAAGTAGAGATGAGACCCCACGATATTTTTAAAGCGCTTTTATATAAAGATATGGATTCAGGGGCGATAAGCGCTCTTACTTCAGTTCTCAGAGCAAATATTCCAGATGTGAGTAAAACGCTAGCATTAAAAGAGCTATTAGATCATCAAAAACTAAATACTGCGCAGCTATTAAGTCTTGTTGAAATTGCTGATCACATAGAAAAGCAGGAAGATAAACAAGCTTATCTCCAAGAGATCAGTCGAAGGAGCTCTTTACCAAACTCAGTGTATTTGGCAGTTTTTAAAAAATCATCTGAGATTGGAATTGCTGGATATTTAAGTGCTCACAAACTTCATATTGGATTGGTTGGAGGACTTGCTCTATTAACTGGAGCTAGTTATGCCGTTCGAAATAATCTTGAGGCTATTTCAAATGCATACTCTACTGTTCAGTCGTATCTGAAACCTTAACGATAATTCAATTCACAAAATAATAGAAAAAAAGCAGTGCATATTTTGGCGCTGCTTTTTTTAGTTGCTAAAGGCGTTTGCAGTCAAGAATGGATGCTGCTCTGACTGCTTATCGATTGCTTTGAAGATCTTGCTTAATTGCTTAGTTTGAGAGGGCTTTAATGTTGAAATCCAGACCAAATAGTCGTGATTCTTATTAAACGCATTGTTTGTCCAATTGCTCGATCCGAAAATAAATTGCTGGTCATCGATCAGCATCATTTTGTAGTGCAAAAGTTTAGATGAGCTAGAAATATAAACTGGGAATTTTTTTTGAGAGAGCTCATTAACTATCTTTTTTGAGGCTCCTTTTGAGCTTTTATAATCCAGATAAAGATAAATTTTTACGCCTCTATTATGAGCGTTTACGAGTTCCTTTGCTATTGTCTGGTGTGTGAATGTGAAAATAGCTAAATCGATTCTTTTTTTAGCCTGTTTAATAAGTCTTAAAAAGGTTTCTAAAGCTTGTTTCTTATTCTCAGGTAGGAAATAAAATGTAAGTGTTTGGGAATCTATGGTGAAGGTTTTTGGTGGAGTTGGTGCTCTAGCCTTTCGGTTGTCATGGTGTTGTTTTATATAGCTTGCAATTTCTGTGCTGAAGATCCCTAAAACAAAATTATCATGTCTTGATAGTGAATCTGTAGAAAAATTTGTAGATCCTAAATAAGTGCAGCTAGAATCTGTAGTTAAGATTTTCTCATGCATGAGAGATCTTCCCTTTTTTTCATTCCATGGGAGATGGGAAAATTTTTTGCGCTCTCTTTTTGTTGTATGGCCATCTACATATAGTTCTACTTGGCATGAATTTTTGTGTTTTTTGTTTATTAGATTCAAAATCTCAGAGTCTGAGAGGTCATACACATGAGCTAATAGGTTGTTTTTAGTTTTTCTGAGGATTGTTTTATATAAATATTTAAGAGAAGTTCCACTTTGGTTCGAGTAGAAAATTATTGGGAGAGTAGGGCTTGGAAGGGGGATGTTTAGGTTCTGCCAAAGCAAGAGAGCTGTTAAGAAAAGAGCTGAAGTGAAGGTAATTGTTCTAAAGGAAAAACGCATGGGCATAAAAAAAACCTCAAGATTTCGCTTGAGGTCTATAAAATATAATCTAAAGAAAAAAAGATTAGATCTTTTCTCCAGCTGCTCTCATTTCTTTAACAACTGCGCTAAGACCTTTCTTATCGATAATTCTCATTCCATGAGCTGAAATTTTCAAAGTAATGAATCTATTTTCTTCATCAAACCAAAAACGCTTCTTAAATAAATTCGGATTGAAACGTCTTTTATTAATTCCAGTAATGTTAAGACCAATACCTTTTTTCTTTTTAGCAATACCTCTGATCGTGTAGCTACGTCCCTTACGAGGAACTTTCTTAGTAACTTGGCACTTCCTTGACATATGTAGCACTCCAGACAATTAATTCGGCCCCTAGCATACATAATGGGTGAGTATTTCTCAAGTAAGAGTTTGTATCTTTTTGAATAAGGGGATTTCTCAATCTGAGCCAAAAGATACTAGGTCAGTTAAAAATATTTTTTTCTAAATTACTCTTTTAAAAGTGGTAAGGATTTTAGAAGAAACTTGCTGTTGAAATTTTTTTTTGATCTTCGTAAATAGGAAAGTTTACGTAATGGGGAAGAAAAGTTGAAAGAGATCTATACGGAACTTGCTGTTATTGGATCTGGTCCAGCAGGGCAAAAGGCCGCAATTCAAGCAGCAAAGCTTGGTAAAAAAGTTCTTATAATAGAAAAAGATGATCATGTGGGTGGGGCTTGTCTAAATTCTGGAACTATACCATCTAAATCTTTAAGAGAAGCGATATTAGATTTAACCGACTTTTATCAAAGAAGTTTTTACGCCAAAGATGAAGTAGCTCCGTCTAAAGAAATTTCAATCAATGATTTAAACTTCAGACTTCATTTTGTCTTAAATGAACAAAGAAAAATGCTGTGTTCACAACTAGATAAAAATAAAATTGAATATCTTCAAGGAAGAGCAAGATTCCAAACTCAACATGAAATCGCAGTTTATGATGGCAATGGTAATCAAAGATCAAAAGTAATCGCTGAGTTTATCATTATTGCTACAGGTTCAAACCCAAGAAATCCTAAAGAAGTTCCTTTTGATAAAAACCAAGTCCTTGATTCTACGAGACTTTTAGAAATAGATTCTTTGCCGAAAAGTTTAATTGTACTTGGTGGTGGAATAATAGGATCAGAATATGCTAGTTTCTTTGCCGCGCTGGGAACTCAAGTGACTGTTATTGATAAGGGAGCGCAGATGTTGCCTCTTTTAGATTTAGAAATAGGAAAACATTTGCAGACTGCATTAAGTCACATAGGTTTACGGTTTGAGGGGGAAAAAGTCTTTGAAGAAATAGTTCAAAAAAATCACAAAGTTGTGGTGAAATTCAAAGATAACAGCGAAGAGAGTGCGGATGCCTTGCTCTATGCATTAGGTAGAGTTGCTAATGTAGATGATTTAGGTATTGAAAGCGCAGGACTTAGTGTCACAGGTCGAGGATACATTCCTGTAAACGCTCTTTTCCAGACAGCGACACCGAATATTTATGCGGTTGGAGATGTGATCGGTGGGCCAGCTTTGGCCTCAACAAGTATGGAGCAAGGAAGGTTAGCCGCAAGGCATGCCTTCGGTGCAACAACGCATCATTTTCCAACTTTTTATCCCATCGGGATCTATACGATACCAGAAATTTCCTCAGTGGGATACACAGAGGAACAACTGAAAGACCTAGGATTTCACTATGAAGTGGGAAGGGCTTATTATTATGAAATAGCCAGAAACCAAATCAAAGGGAATGATCCAGGGATGTTTAAGATTCTTTTCCATAGTGATACCTTAGAGCTATTAGGTATTCACATCATTGGAAGAGAAGCAACAGAGCTTATACATATTGGGCAAGTTGCAATGACATTCAACGCCAAGATCGATTATTTTATTGATCAGGTGTTTAACTATCCGACCTATGCGGAAGGCTATAGGATAGCGGCGTTGAATGGAGTCAATAAAGTGAAACGAATAAGGTAGGATATGGCGATCTATAATATTTTTGATTATGCAGAAAAACAACAAAGTCTAGAGGCGGAAGGTAATGGCAAAGTTCTAGACCAAGTGAATCTTAGCGAGGCTAGGATTGGTTTTGATGATCAGAAAAACAACAAAAAGGATCGTTTTTTCTCTTCTCTTGCAGCAAGGGCTTTTTTCTTATTATTACTAGTGGTTGATGTTTTCTGGGGAGTTTATGTGACCGCTCTGCTATTGATTCATCTTGTGTTGGCTGTGATGTCTTTATTTAAAGCCCCAGCGATTAATAGATGGCTTGCCAGATCTTTTCTGAATGTGAAGCGTTTTTTAGTTTGTGCTTTAGCTCTTTTTGTTGCGATCATAAGCCCAGCTCTAGGTATTATGTTTGCATGTACCTACTTTCTTATGTATGACAAAGAAGGAATCGAAGAGATCGTGCCTTCATCTTTACAAGAGCAATTTAAAGAGTTTTTTCAAGCTTAGAGATCATCGTCGCTTTGGAAAAGATACTCTTCTAAAGCATCGTCATCCTTTTCTTCTTGTCTAGGGTCTAAATAATACGCAAGTGGTGTTGTTCGAGGGAGTGGGATATATTCTCCCTGTTCTTCTTCTTTTGGTAGAGAAGGCTTCGATAGCCTGATGATGCCAAGGGTGATAAGGACAAGTGACAAGATACTGACATATAAAAAAAGTCCGGATGGTTGGATATATGTCATCGGAATTGACGCTAAAATAGGCCCAAGTACTGATCCTGTTCCGTAAACAATGAGCAAAGCACAGGTAATGGAAATAATGTTATTCGAAGAAAAGTGGTCGCAAGTATAGGTGATGCTAAGAGGGTAGAGGGTAAATGAAAATCCTCCAAAAAGGACACAAAGAGTAAGAAATAATAGGTAGTTGAGATTCGTGCTGAAAAATAAAGCGATGCTGACAATCACTAAAATTGACGCAACGGTAATCATAATTTTTAAACGGTCAAAAATATCAGATAAATGGCCTATCGGCCACTGTAAAAAAAGCCCTCCTAAAATTGTAACTCCCATAATTTGAGAAATTTGGAGAACACTAAAACCAGTATTTTTTGCAAAGACTGGGCCAAGGCTATAAAAAGCGCTCAAGATCAGCCCACCTGTTATACATCCAAAGACTCCAAAGGGAGAAATCTTAAATATGTGGAAAATATTGGTAACAGACGGGTCTTCGCTCATCGCCGGTGATCCAGATCTCATTACACAGACGGGAATTACAGAGATAGAAGATAGTAATATTGACACTAGATATGGGATTTCTGAAGATAGATTCATTAAATTGATGATAAATTGGCCTAAAGCTTGCGCTGCATACAGAGAGACCATATAAAAGGATAGGAGTCGGCCTCTTGTTTTATGAGTTGAAAGCAATAATAGCCAACTCTCTATAACAATGAAAAGGCCTGAAGCACAGCATCCATATAAAAATCTTAAAAAGATCCAACTTATAAGGTTAAAAGATAAGCTTTGTAGAGCAACAGCTGTAGTATTGAGCGCTGCAAATATTGCAAATGAGCGGATATGACCTATGCGATGGATCAACTTTTCAATATAAATTCCGCCAATCATCATACCAGCAAAGTAACAGGCGTTCACAATACCATTCAAAAAGGTTGAATAGCCAGCCATTGCTAGTCGCATACTAACAAAAGTATTAAAAAAGCCCTGTGCAAGCATGATTAAAGCCAAGCTCGATAGGGGAGCTATGACTTTTCCATAGGTCGAATTCATAGCGACTTCCGGATTTAGTTTATAATACTTTTGTTTGTAAAAAGAAAGAGGTGGTATTTTACGCCTCTTTCTTTAATTCGTATTAATTACTTTTTTCTTTTATTTGAAAAGTAATATTTTTTTTCTTTTGGTCCAGTTGAATCACAACCTGATCTCCCGGTCGGATTTCTAATTTCAAAAGAGCTGATGCTAAAAGATTTACTACTTGGTTTTGGATCAATCTTTTTAAAGGTCTAGCTCCAAAAATAGGGTCATAGCCTTCTTTTGCTAAGTGATCTATAGCTTCATCTTCGTACTCGATAGAGATTTCTTTTTCCTGAAGGCGTTTTTCTATGGACTTTAGTTGAATTCTAGCGATTTTCTCCATGTCTTTTTCAGCAAGGGCTGTGAAGGGTAAAATATCATCGAGTCGGTTGATAAATTCAGGTCGAAATGCTGATTTTATAACAGGATCAATAACCTTTAATAGATCTTCTTTAGAAAGTTCTTTTTTTTCGCTTAGCTGATTCAATATCACATCAGAACCTAAATTGGAGGTCATGATAAATAGAGCATTTTTGCAATTAACAACTCTTCCTTTACTGTCTGTGATACGACCATCATCAAAGATTTGGAGCAAAATGTTAAAGACATCACTGTGAGCTTTTTCAACTTCATCGAGTAAAACAACGCTATAAGGACGTCTTCTTAAAGCTTCAGTTAGTTGGCCACCCTCATCATATCCAACATATCCAGGAGGAGATCCTATGAGTCTTGAAACACTGTGTTTTTCCATGTACTCAGACATATCAAGCCTGATCATTGCTTCTTCTTTATCAAAAAGTGTGCGGGCCAAAGCTTTTGTTAACTCGGTTTTACCAACACCTGTTGGTCCAACAAATAAAAATGCACCCAAAGGTCTTGTTGGATCGCTAAGCCCAGAGCGAGATCGTCTCATAGCTTCAGATATTGAGCCAATTGCAGCCTCTTGTCCAATGACCTGAGCTGAGAGAGTTTCTTCTAAGTGAAGGAGTTTCTCAGCTTCTTTTTGTAACATTTTATTAACAGGGATACCTGTCCATTTAGCAACGATTTGAGCTATCAAAGATTCATCAACTTCTTCTTGTAATAATCTAGAGGGGAGGTGGTTGAGCTCTTCTTGAGCTTTTTGAATAGCTTCTTGAGTTTCAGGAATCTGTTGATAACGTAATTTTGCGAGAAGATTATAATCAGCCACTCTTTCGGCTTCTTCTTCTTGAAATTTTAGCTTTTCAAGATCATTTTTCTTCTGTTTGACATTTTCAATGAGCTTTTTTTCTTGATTCCATTTCTCTTTTAATATGCGAAGCTCTTCCTTTTTGTTTTCAATTTGACCTCTAAGTTCTTCGAATTGTTTTTTTGCAGATTCTGAAGGGTCTTTTTTTAATGATTCTTGTTTAACGCTAAGAGAAGAAAGTTCTCTTTCAAGCTTGTCTATAGGGAGTGGTAAAGAACCTATTTGCATGCGGATCATTGAAGCTGCTTCATCGATTAAGTCAATTGCCTTATCAGGAAGCTGGCGGTCGGTTATGTATCTAGATGATAGATGGACAGCTGCTTGAATGGCGCTTTCTGTAATGTGAACACCATGGAAAATTTCATAACGCTCTTTTAGACCTCTTAAAATTCCTAAAGCGTCATCTTCTGTGGGTTCTAAAACCATAACAGGTTGAAATCGTCTTTCTAAAGCAGCATCCTTTTCAATGTGCTTTTGGTATTCATTCAAAGTCGTAGCTCCTATACAGTGCAAAGAGCCTCTAGCTAAAGCAGGTTTTAAAAGGTTTGCAGCATCCATGGCTCCGTCGCTTGCTCCAGCTCCGACTAAAGTGTGCACTTCGTCAATGAAAAGCAAAATGTTGCCATCACTTTTTTCCACTTCCTTGAGAATGTTTTTTAGGCGCTCTTCAAACTCTCCTCTAAACTTAGTTCCAGCAATTAAACTTCCCATATCAAGTGCTACTAACTGCTTTCCTTTCAAGGCGTCTGGAATATCTTCTTGGATAATCCTTTGAGCAAGCCCTTCTGCTATCGCCGTTTTACCAACGCCTGGCTCTCCAATCAAGATAGGGTTGTTTTTTGTTCTCCTTGATAAGACTTGGATTGTTCTTCTAATTTCTTCATCTCTGCCAATAACAGGATCCATCTTACCTTCTTTGGCAAGTTTGGTTAAGTTTTTACAATATTTTTCTAGTGCTTGAAGGTTGTCTTCTGAAGTTGGACTATCCATATGACGGTCTCCACGGATTTCGAATATTTTTTTCTCTATGTCTTTTAAGGTTAAGCCTGTTCTTTTACTTAAAAGATTAAACGGTTCATCTTGATCTTTCCAAATTGTATAGAAAAAATGATCACTACTTATATAGGAGTCATTCCACTTTGAAGCTAACTTGGCAGTTTCTTGTATAAGATTTTGAAGCTTAGAGCTAACGGAAGGTTCTTGAGATCCACCTTCAAAGCGTGCCGTTTTCTGAAGGGAGTTTTTCAATTCTTTTATAATATCTTTAGGATCGATTTTAAGAGATTTACAAAGTGTAGAAAAGTAACCTTCGGTGTTTTCAAAAAATGGAAGCATGATATGTAAGGGCAAAACTTGAGTGTGTTTTTGCTCTTTTGCTAGATTCATGCCTTCTTGCAAAGCTGTCGTTACAGCTTCAGTAAATTGAGGTTGTGAATTGGTCATGACCCCTCCAGGTGTTAGTACCTAAAAGAGATATGTTAGGCCTTCCGGAAATGGATTGTCAAGTAGAGCGTTTAGGTGAAATCAAACTTTAAATTTGGGGTGTGTTAACTCTAAGAATTTACAAAGGTGATCTTCTGTTAGATTTTTTCTGCTGTATTTTTCAAAAAAGATACCTTGGTCGTATTCGCAATGCAGTTGCTCAATAGTTTTTTGTATGCTTATACAATTAGAGTATGGAGCTGAAGGTAGCTTTGCAAGATTATCATAAGACATACCTGGATTATTAATTACAGCCAAGATTAGCTTTCGTTGAGGTGTTGTTGGTTTTGAAAAGCCTTTTGTCTTTTTTGAGTTTTTTTTGTTGGCTATTAGTTCTTTAAATTCTGAGATATGAGCGTCTGTTAAATGAGAGCCCCTGTATTGTTCGATCTTTGCAAGAATTCGATTAACAGCCCTTGGAATTGACTGATAACAATTGTAAGGAACAGAAGGAAGGGCTGCTAATTGTCTATAAGACAATGTAGGATTTTGAAGTATTGCTAGGATTAGTTGACGTTTATCTTCTACCGATTTTAGGATTTTGTTTTTTCTTGCGATTTTCTCTTCTTCTGAGAGTTTTAGCTTATTAAATTTTAGTTTACTGAATTTAGTGAGTTGCTCTTCTGTAAGGTTTGGGCCTTTGTATTTTTCAATAAAGCATCCTTCTGAATGTTCCTGAGACATTCTATTCAATAACGTAGAAATGACGGCTGCATTGGTATATGCAACGGTAGGGAGAGTTGCTATTTCTTTGTAAGGCATTGAGGGATTTTGAAGTATAGCAAGAATTAGGTTGCGTTTTTTTTGAACTGATTTCTTTTGGATGAGGAATGGTTTTTTTTGCAGAAAAACAGATTGAGCAGGAAGAGAAGCAGGTTGAGAGGGTGGAGAAACAGGTTGAGAGGGTGGAGAAACAGGTTGAGAGGGTGGAGAAACAGGTTGAGAGGGTGGAGAAACAGGTTGAGCAGGTGGAGAGTTATGGGAGTGCGTTCCTTCGAATTTTAGCTTGATAAACTGGGCAAGCTGAGGTTCTCCCAAATTAGAGGCTTTGTACTTCTCAATAAAGATTCCTTCTAAATGTTCTTGAAGCATATTTTCTACAGCCTTATTTATTGTATATTGATTGATATAAGAGACAGAAGGAATGGTTGCTAATTCTTTATAAGACACTGAGGGATGTTGAAGTATCGCTAAAATTAAATTGCGCCTTTTTTCTATCTTAGAGTTGTGGAACTTAGATTGAGTTGTTGAACCAGTAGAAATTTCTGAATTATTCAGTACTGTATCAATGAATAAATTAAGTTGCTCCTCTATCAATTTTGGGCATACATATTTGTCTATAAAACGGTTGGTTTTCAATTCTTCACGCATACGAGTTAGTATTCTAGAAACAGTACACGGTCTGCATTCTAGACTTTCGATTTCCGCTAGCTGTTTGTTTGATAAACTTGGATTGTTAAGCATTGTTAAAATCAACTCTCGATCTCTTGAGATAGAGGGTCTATATGGTTTGAGTACCAGTCTACTGAACTCGGTCAGCTGGGCCTCTGTTAGGTTTGGGCCTTTGTATCTTTTTATAAAATGATTCTCTTCGGCTTCAATTCGCATCAGAGTTAGTGCTGAGGAAAGGCCTGTTTCCTTTTTATAGGGAAAGTTAGGGAGCTTAACCAGCTCTTTATTCGACATTGTAGGATTTGCAAGCATACAAAGAATTAATTTTTTTCTTTTGTTGTCTGTTTTGTCTCGAACAAGTTTTTCTTTGCTTACGCTAGCGGTGGAACTGTTTTCTAAAGTTTGAACTTCTGTAAGAGGGCTTAAGACTATATTAGAAGATGGAGGTAGATAGGAGTACATTTGATCTGGCTTATTTGCTAAAGGAGATTTTGGAGCAAACGACTCAAATAAGTTCGAGGTAGTCTCAAGTATTGGATCTGTGAATAGAGGAGTGTCTTCTATTTGTGACACATATCTACCTTCCATACTCGAAGGGCCTGTTAGATCTGTGAATAGAGGAGTGTCTTCTAAATCAAAAAAACGCAGTTGTGGAGAGGTTGGAGGAGTTAATAAATTGACACCTTGATGCATTTCTAAGCGAAATGCGTCTCTTTCAAAAGAATCAGATAGATGATCAATGTTTGGAATGAATGACATTGTTGTTCCCCTAAAACACAAAAAAATAATTTAGCGAAGATTATATATTAAGGGAGAATTACGATCATTAAAATCTATAGCCTTTATATAAAAAATAAAATATTTTTTAAATATAAAACGTTTAGATCTGTGTGAGTTTTAGTAATTATTTTTTAGTATCCTGTCCGCAGAAGGCACAATGCTTCCATTTGCGTTCAAGTTCTTCATTGCAATTAGGGCAATAGTTAGCATTGGAGTTATGCCAGCGGTCTTGTCTGTGGTAGAGAATTTGGGCAATAATAATAAAAACAGGAACAGTGGTGACAATCTGTTTAGTTAAAAAAATAACTGAATGCTCTTTCCAAGCAGTGAACCCTAAAATCGTAAATCCAACGGCAAGTAGCACATTGTACATGATAGATAAGTCTCTAACTTCCCTATGGACATGAATCTTCCAGATTTGGAACCAATAACTAATTGATAGAATAACAATAGCTATCCAAGAAAGAATTTCGAGTAAATCCATAGCATATACTTATATTAGTCTTTAAACTTTTTAATTAACACATTGGTTGGATTATTGTATAAATAAATATTAATAAGATAATAAAGGGTGTTTATGAAATCTTTTGTTTTGTTAATAAGTGTTGTTCTTTTTTTTCCTCTTTTTTCAGAGTCTAAAAAGACGGAGTTTACAATTCTTATGTTCAATGACGTATATGATATTCATCCCAAAAGTAGTGGTCTTGGTGGTTTTGCTAATATGACAACTATGCTTAAAGAAGAGCGAAAAAAATCTAAACACCACATAACAACTCTAAATGGAGATTTTTTATTC
This sequence comes from Chlamydiia bacterium, assembly GCA_030427725.1. Lineage (GTDB taxonomy): Bacteria > Chlamydiota > Chlamydiia > Chlamydiales > JAUICV01. The sequence goes on from JAUICV010000003.1 coordinate 48,997, forward strand.
CCTTCAATGCTGTCTACTTTTGATAAAGGTAAGCACAGAGTTGAACTATTTAACGAGATGGGAATAGAACTTACTGTATTGGGTAATCATGAGTTTGATTTTGGCCCTCAAGTAGTCAAAGACCGTATGAGTGAATCTAAGTTTCTTTGGTTTGGTGCAAATGTTTACGATTTAACGGGAAATTATTTCACTGGGCAAACTCAAACCTATATCAGAGAGGTCGATGGAATCAAAATTGGTTTTTTTGGGATCGTGACAACAGACACGCCACTTCTCTCTTCATGTCAAAACCAAGTTCTTTTTACTCCGTTAATATTAACAGCTCAGAGAATGTGTCAGCAGCTCAAGGAGGAAGGCGCTCAGCTTATCGTAGCTTTAACTCATTTGTTTTTTAAAGAAGATTTGATGCTGGCTAGAGAGGTTCCCGATATAGATATCATTTTGGGTGGGCATGACCATGATCCAGTCACATGGTATGAAAAAGATACGTTGATTTTTAAGGCAGGCCAAAATGCTTATTTTCTAGGAAGGATTGATCTAGAAATTGAAGTTGAAGAGGAAAGTGAAAATCTTTCGACAAAATATTTCCCGTCATGGAAAGTTATCGCAAATAGAGGAATTAAAGCTGATAAAAGAGTAAATGACTTAGTCCAAGGATACGATAAAGTTTTTGCAGATATAGGGTTAAAGCCTCTTTGTGAGTTAAGAGCAACTCTTGATAGCAGACACTCTATTGTTAGAAAGGAAGAGTCAACAATGGCAAATCTTATCACCGATGCTCTGAGAGACTCATTAAATGCTGACTGCGCTTTCATGAGTGGTGGAATCATTAGAGGAGATAAACTCTATCAGAAGGGAGAGTCGTTAACATATAAAGACCTAATGAGAGAAATAGCATTTGATAATGATAATATTTTGATAGAGGTTAAGGGAAGAGATCTTTTACAAGCCATAGAAACAGGTCTTTCACAGTGGGAATATTTTGCAGGAAAATTTCCACAGGTCTCAGGAATGAAAATTGTCTTCAATGAACACAACCTTCCTGGGCAAAGGGTTGTTAAGGTAACAATCGGGGATAAGCCCTTAGATCTCGCAAAGTATTATAAATTAGCAACTAATACGTATAACGCTGCTGGAGGAGATGGCTTTTATAGTCTGTGTAATGGAACAACTTTAATACCATCTACGGAAGCTGGAAAATTAATTAATGCAGTTAAACGATACATTATAGAAAAAAAATATATTGAGTTAAGACCTGAAGGGAGAATTCAATCTATTTCAAAGCTTAATTTTAAGAGTTATCCAAGGACTTAGAGCGTTTAGCTTTTACTGCTCGATTTGTTCTTGTATTTACAATAAAATATGGATACGTGGTGTCACCACTTGGGTAGATTTTAACTTTAATGTCAGAGATCCAAGTTGAAGTTATTGAAACATCACTTGGGTTGATGGTCCAGATACTTTCATCCGAGAGTTGGAGCTTTTTACCACCGTCAATATTAATAGAAACTGTTAGATTTTTTTCATGAGATCGTTCTTCGAAGAAATTTGTATAAAGCCAACTAGCTAAAGCTGCTTTTTCATGTTGTTTTAACCGAATAACACCAGTATCTTTTTGAACACTTAACGGCATCATCTCGCCAAGAGGTGGTGTTTTGGCTAAAATAATCGCAGGAAAAAACAGACAAAGATAAAAAAACTTCATAGTGCCTATTCGAGTAGTTTACTCCTAACTTTCCTATATTCCATCAAAGATTTTTTAGGAAGGGTAAAGCAATCTTAGTTCGACATATAGATTCTTCAATGGCCTAGGATTATGGTCATGGTTAGTCAAAAGCTGGTTTAAAAGCTTGTAGTGTTCCCAAGCTTTTTTATACTGGAACCTTTTGATGTTTAGCATAGCCATATAATAGTTCACCGTTGGATCGAAGGGGTCTATTTCATGGTATTTCTCTAAGACTTCTAAGGCCTCTAATGTTCTCCCGAGTTGAAGATATGTCACGGCTAGTTGGAATAAACCTGTCCTAAATTTTGGGTATTTCTTTAAGACGTCCTTAAGTTCGCTTTGTTTTCTCAAAATAGATGATTTGGTTTCATCAACATGTTCAAAAATGGTTTGGATAGCTTCGATTGAAACTTTTTTGTCTAACAGGTCTTGAGGGATCGCATCGGGATAAATGGCGCCATCAAAGGTGACATCTCTAACCTCTTTTAAAAGCGTGTTGCCTTTTTCTTTTTCACCAATTGATATGTAGGAAAGAGCTAATAACATCTTAACTTGATCATCATCTGGCATGTATGTAAGAGCTGTTTCATAGCAATTTAGTGCTTTATCGAATAGTTTCCTTCCAATATAAACTGAGGCTTTGTTAAAAAAAGCCATGCCAATAACTTCTTTTATATTTCTAACTTGTAAGGACTTAGTATTGATTCCAAGATATACATCGGTTGGTAAATGAATTCCTCTAGCTGTGGTCTCAATATTTAAAATTTTTCCATTTTTATTATGTCTTACAAAAATGTGTCCAGGCGGAGTAATGATCTCTAAATCTAAGCCAAGTCTTTGGGCTAAAGATAAGTAAATAATAGAAACACCCAAGCAGACCCCTTGTCTAGAGTCCAAAACAGAGGGCAAAAATGTATAAAGATCTATATCGTTTGCATAAAGAGAATGCGGAGGGAATCTAAACTGCATCTCATGGAAGATAAAGTGACTAATAGCATGAATCTTATCTTCTTCATTAGCATCTTTATCAAGTTTTGCTAAGACTTGCAAAGCCATAAGATCTAAATTGGCTTCATAACGCCTAATTTCGAGGATGGGATTTGGTTTGGATTCGAACTCATAGAGTAAAATTGCTCTTGAAAGGTCAATCTCTTCTGGTTTTAAATCTAAAAGATCTTCCTTTTTCGTTATACGGTGCCCTTTTAAAGTTTTATGCTTTAAATGAGAGCTCAAAGATTCAATAAACAGTAGTTGCTCTTTAGATAATGGAGTTTCTTTTAAATCAGACCTAGCATTTACCATTTGTATTAATGGATCTAAATTCATCTTAGGAAGATGGAACGATAGCTTTTTGATATCTACATTAGGACAGTTTTTTGCTAGCAGGTTAACGACGTTGTCTAAGGCCTTTTTCCCAAAGGGACTTTCTGGGTACAACCTGTAGAAACTATACTGCTTAGTTAACGATGTTGGATCTAGGCTCCAAAAAAGAACAGCTTCCTTTTTGCTATTTGCAAAAATAGCAGGGCATAGAAACAAAAAAATAATAGCAAATTTTATTTGTTGCATGTGTTAATCCTATAAGCATAACTTTATCAGAATTTGATAATTATGCAAAATGTCCACAGTCTCCAAGGGAAACAACTCTTAATCCAAGCTCTTGAAAAACTTTAGATGTTATCGTTGAAATCACGTGAAAATTGAAACAATAGTTGCTTCTCTCCATTTTCAAAAGGAAGAAAAGCAATTCCATAAAAAAGTTAGCATTTCCACCTAAGATGGTATTAGTAGTTTTTTTCAACTCTTTCATTTGATCTGAAGTATGAAGCAAGTTTTTAGCCTAAAAGAACTTGAAAATAATTTTACATACAAGCTACCTTTCGCAAAATTTTACAAAATCTTAATAAAAGGGAAGAGTTATGTCTGTAGATGTCACTAGGAATACTTTTAATAATTTAGCGTTAGTGGCCTTTGATTTGGCTGATAGATGTCAGTACGTGACGACAAGGGGAACCAACGTGATAAGGCATTTAGCAGGTAAATATTTTCAAAGTGAAAAGAAAAATCACTGGCTAGAGAGAAAATTCTTACCAACTCTTCCTCTACCACCACTTTCTCAAAGCATAAAAAATATAATTGAAGTTGCTGAAAGAGTATTGCCCAAAGAAGAGTTCAGGCAGTTTACAGTGGATTGTAAAAAACTACCGGCGCAAGCATATGATTTACAAGCGAGCCTTTGGTTTGCAACTAAAACTAGAGAGTGTTGGAATGAAGAGCTTTGGCAAATTGGGGCATACAACAGCAATAGAGCCCCTCTAAGAGAAAGTTCTCATTGGCTCGGTTTTGATAGAAAACCTGATGGAGTAGAGGACTATAGCTCGTTTGCAAACCCTGAGTGTGTAAGGGGCGGGATCATGCTTCGAGAACTTTTTAAATATAAAGAAAAACTCATAAAAGGGGAAAGTGAAGTTGATCTTGTCTCCAGGTTTAAAGGGCTTCGAATTGATGCAGCCACTTGCCCAAAAATGTTTTCTGTGAGACATCCTGGAAAGCGGATAGATACTTATACAGAAAATGTTAGAAATTCTCATGTCATAGTTGAAGCTTATGGACATCACTATGAACTTTCATTAGTAGATGATAGTGGTAACTTACGAGGAGCAGAGTCGTTAGCTTCTGAGCTTATAGCAATCAAAGTCGATGCTAAATCTAAAGAAAAAGTTGAGCATCCAGTTAGTGTACTTACAACTGATAAAAGAGATACTTGGTTTAAAAACAGGGAAATGCTTTTGAAATCTGAGATAAATCAATCGAGCTTTGCAACTGTTGAATCTGCATTGATGATCATTCATCTTGATGAAGAAGGCGCTTGGTCAAATAGAGCAGAATCTGCTCTACGAGCTTATAATCAAAGAACAGGCGCATGGGATGATTTAACTTTAAATGTAAGAGTTCAAGAAAATACGGCTCAATTGGTGAGTATTTGCGGTCATGGAAATCAAGATGCAACAGCTGGTGCACCAACTGTTGAGACGATTTATAAAAATGAAGAAGCTGCTAAGCAATGCTTTAATCCAGAACTTGTTCAAGATGATGAGTGTCAAATAAAACCTCTTGCATTTGAAGTTCAAAACGAATCATTAGGTTTTGATCTTACCGGAGAGATTCAAGCTCTTATCGACGCAGGGATCAATCCAGATTTAAAGGCTGAAGAGCTTGTCTATACAGCCTTTACTAAAGAAAAGTGTAAAAAAGCAAAGCTAAACCCCGACAGTGTTGTTCAACAAGCTTTTCAATTAGCGTGGGTGATGAGTTTTGGTCCAGAAAATGGTCATCATGGAGTAGAATCTTACGAGGCGATTTCTAAAAGAGCTTTTAGAAAAGGCAGGACAGAGCAAGCTCATCCATTTTCTAGGGATTCGGAGCTTTTTGTTATATCTATGACATCTGGAGATGATTTTTCTATAGAAGGACAAGCTGTCTACTTAAAAGGAGCATGTAAAGCTTTATCAAAACAAAAAAGAGAGGTGCTTTTAGATCAGGGAAAAGGCCATGATAGACATTTGTTTTCACTTTACGTTTTATCAAAATATTTCGAAAGAGACATTCCGGCTTTAGAGACCTATGTTAATAAGATTTTTAGATATAAACTCTCTACAAGCTATCTACCTCAAGCGTTTGGAGCTGGAGGGGCGTTTTTACCAACAGAAAAAGATGGTATAGGAATTTTTTATCCAATAGCGGATGCTGATGAGATGAGATTTTTGGTAACATCTCATTTAGATAGAAAAATAGTTGAACCCTTTATGGATAATCTAAAAGCTTCTTTGGATCAAATCAATGCTCTTCTTGATCATATCATTGAGTCTCAAAAGAAAGAGCTTTTATAAGATCTCACTGAGGCGGATTTTTAAAATCTCTGAAGAGATGATTTTTTCTACAGATGCTTTAAATCGATATGTCCAGTTTGTTGGTAAGATAAAACCTGGTTGATTGATTCTCTCCTCTTTGGGATCGCTATGAACCAAAGAGGGGACCAAAGCTAGGTACTCTTGCAAAAGGTTTATATGTAAAAGAGTTGGCACACGAAGAGCCTCTTTTAAAATTAAAGAGCGTTGCTCTACACTTAAGGGAGTTTTATATTCCCATCCTCGAAACTTAGCAAAAGCTTTAGCTTCTTTTTCAAGCTCGTTCCACCAGTGTCCAAGTGTTTCAGAGTCATGTGTTGATACACAGGTCATGTTTACCGGAAAATAATCTTCGTATGGGTAAAATTTTCCAGCAATACCTCTCTCTCTCATCCAGCGTAAAACTCTTGTCCCTGCTAGTCCTAAAGATTTTAAAGAATCAAACACCTTTTTAGGGATAATGCCTAGATCTTCTGCGATAGGAAGCATTGAAGAAAATCCAATAATACGAGTTAGGTTAGCGTGCCCAAGTTTTACGACATCTTCTAGCTTTTTTGGATTCCAAAATCCCTCTGTGGGTTTTTTCCCATAAGGGATATGCCACAGTCTATAAAAACCTGCGACATGATCTAGACGGTACATATGGTAAAAGTTTTCTGCGAATGAAAGTCTTGTTTTCCACCACTCAAAATTGGTGTTTTCCATCTCTTCCCAAAGATATGAGGGGAATCCCCAAAACTGACCATCTTCATTAAAGACATCCGGTGGATGACCAACTAGAAAATCAAGACTAAATAAGTGGCGATCTAAATAAACGTCAGCACTATCTGGAGAAATCAAAATGGGGATATCCCCCTTGATATAAACACCTTTTAGCTCAGCATACTCTTTAACAGATTTCATTTGCTTGTAGCAAAAAAACTGCATAAGACTGTGGAAGCTAATCTCTTTTTTATGCAGCTTATATAAATTCTCTACTAGCTCTTTTGTCGGAGAAGAAAGCTCCTTGGGCCACTCCCTCCAATTTAAAACAGACATAGATTCTTTTAGAGTTTTATAAAGTGCATATTTTTTAAGCCACGTGTTTTCTCTTAAAAAATTTTGATACTCTGGATCTTGGAGAAACTTCTCTCCAAAAAGGTCGTAATAATCTTTAAAAAAGGTTCGTTTTAAAGATAAAACATTAACATACTCAACATGATCTGTTTGACAGAGCTTTTGTAGGTGCTCAATTTGCTTAAGTAAATTTGGGCAACTCTCTACGAGGGGGAGCTTATGTAATGAAATATATATAGGATGAAGCGCTATAGAAGAGAGTGAGTTATAAGGAGAGGGATCTTCTCCAGAATCATTAATAGGTAGAAGCTGAATAATATTAAATCCAGTTTCTTTTGCAAAATCGATCATGGGTAAAAGATCTAGATACTCACCGATGCCACAAGAATTTTTTGAGTGCAGAGAAAACAAAGGAAGAGAGAAACCTCTATGATGTTTTATCCCAATTCGTTCCCAAATTTTTTTTAAAGGGGACTTGTCTATGGCCTCTTTAGCTTTTCTTAAATGATTTGTCATAAACCCTACGATTTAATTCCAAAAGCTGGAGGTTTGTCTTCAGGGTCATTTTTAAGTAAGTTAGGCCCAGGTTTATTCTCTGAAAGGCTTACTCTCCACTCTTCTGCTTTTCTAGCTAGAACAGTCAAGTAGTCAAGTAGGAAATCTTCATTAAGGTGTTTTATTGTTAGGAAGTCATAAAGAGCTAGTGCGTTTTTCTTTTCGACATAACAAAGTGATCCATACATCGGGATTTCACTGGCATTGGCAGCCATCGCATGTTTCAAAACTTTTTCGCGGAATACACCAGCTGGTACTTCGCAAATAATGCAACCAAGTAAAAGCCTTTCTTGTTTATCATCAACTTCTAGTTGGATAGAAATATGGTCTGAAATGACAAGCTTACATGCGTTGTGAGAGTCTGGGTATAGCTTAACACCAGATAGATGTGATAATTTATAAAGGACTTCTAGAAAAGGGGTCATATAATCTTATCTATCCTCCTCTTCTTCATCTTCTTCATCCTCTTCTTCTAACTCATCTTCTAAATCTGTTAAAGCTTCAATTAGACACATGAGGAGATCTTGCCTCTGCCTCTCTGATTGAAAAAGTTTTGGAGCGACATTACGTAGGCCATCTCTAAACTGAGAAAAAATAATGATCTTTGCGATAATTTCTTCAGATATTCCAAGCCTTGCTGCTAAAGACATCATCTTAGCTGACGATGGATACCTATCTTGGATCATCTTCATAAAGATTTTTGCTAGGAGTTGGAAATTCAACAGCCTTGGCAACGCCAAATCTTCTCTAGAAAATTCACCTTCAATAAGAGGCATTCTCTTTTGAAAGAAACGGTATACACCAAGTATTGCTTGCAAGGTCCTAGCTTCTGTGAAGAGTCTTTGGAGTTCTGCATGGGGAATAGATGGCCCCTTAGCTTTAAGGTCGCTACCTAAAGAGTGAAGCAAAAAGTCTATGACTTTTTTCATTTGGGGGAAGTCAAATTGAGAACCAAGTTCATCAAAAAGCTGATTGGGAGTACGTGGGTTTCCAGTAATATCTCGATAGAGATCTCTAAGAGCTGTCGGAGAGCCAAGTCCTTCCTTTGAAAAAGTTTGAGCTTCTAGCTGGATGTTTCGTCCAGCTCTAATCTCCCTCCCATAAACTTCATTGAATTGCTCTTTTGCTGAAACAAGCCTAGATTTTAAAGCAGTCCCAGTTTTTGATGTTTCAATTAAAAAGTCTAACGCCTCATCAGCTAATGAGGGATCTGGGTAGGATGCTCGGATTTTATCAAGTAGCGTAGTGATGTCATCTTTAGGCTTGATCATCGAGCGCAAAAGTAAAAGAACTCTTGAGTTTAGCTCGGGGTTTTTTGCAGCGAATTTTCTAGCGCTATCTTGAACATCTTTTGGAACATCTTCACCAGCTTCTTGCTGCTCTTCAACATGGCTTGTCGCAGCCCTTTTATCTATTTCTTTGAAATTTTTCCCCATAGCTAGGGGGTTAAACTCAGACCCTTGCTCAGCTAAAGTGGTTAGAGATTCTTCGCTTTCAATTTGCTCTTGAATGACAAGCTTTTCAGCTGCTTGTGCTTCTTTTGCCTGCATGCGGAGCTTTTCAGCATCTAAAGAAGGGCCTTTGATAGGATCAATGTGCTCTACCATAACTTTACTTCTAGGTTAGTTGGATGCGGCCCAAAGGTTGCATACGGATTTCTGGTACAACTTCCTGATAAGAAACAACAGCCATATCTGGAAATTCACTTTCTATAAGCTTTCTAGCAAAACGTCTAACGTCAATTGCAGTTAATAATACAGGTGGTTGCCCTCCAGGAGGAGTTGGTGCTATAGTGTTCCTCATAGCGTGCAAGATCAATTGAACAGAGTCGGGATCTAAAGCTAGGTAAGAACCAGCTGATGTTTGTTTAATAGCTCCTCTGATCATATCCTCAATCTCCTGATCTAAAAGATAGACAGACAATACAGACTGACCAAGGGAATATTTATAACTGATGTAGCGTTTGAGAGACGATCTGACATATTCTGTTAAGAGTACAGTATCTTTTTCTGTTTGGGACCATTCACTAAGTGACTCTAAAATGGTTCTTAAATCTTTAACCGAAACTTGCTCTTGAACGAGTCTTCTAAAGATTTCTGTTAGTTTCTGAAGAGGGACTAATCGTGTGACCTCTTTGATAAGATCTGGATATGACTTCTCTACAAATTCCAATAAAGCTCTCACTTCTTGAATTCCTAAAAACTCACTCGCGTGAGTTTTATAAAAGTGAGAAAGATGTAAAATCATGACATCTAAAGCACCCCAATATTTGATTCCAGATTGATCGAGAACATTTTTATATTTTTCTTCGACCCAAAGGGAAGCTTGTCCGATAGAGCTTTTCGAAGCTGTATAGGGGAGGTTATATCTTTTTAAAGTTTCTTCTGATTCGTTGGTTAATACGTGACCTGCTATAACTTTTCCACGTATGATGGGGACTTCATTAAGTAAAATAGCGTAAGCATCATTTTCTAAATTAGGAGAGTCGGTTCTTACATGAACACCTGGGAACCTAACACCTAAATCCTGGTATAAAGCACTACGCATTCTCGGAATCATCGTTTCAACAAAAGCTTGACCTGCTTTATCTTTTTTCACAAGTCTTGAAAGGTTAGCTCCAGCTTCCAAAATGACAGGAAGAGTGAGGGCATAATCATCACCTTCACCACGGATCATTTCGTGTCCTTCCATATCAGTAGCTGTAGCAGTTCCTCCGGCGCCTCTTTTGAGACCTTTTTTTTGCTGTCTCCATTTATAAATCGAGACACTACCAAGTCCTATAGATAAAAATAAAAATAAGATCGTTGGAAACGATTTTACCCATCCCAAAATGAATAAAATTGATGAAGCGATCATCAACCCTTTGGGGTGATCTAGGATTTGTGAAGAAATATCTTTTCCTAAGTTTGCATCTTTTTTGTCAGATGAAACCCTAGTAGTAATGATACCTGCTGTTAAGGAGATTAAAAGTGAGGGGATTTGAGTGACAAGACCGCCTCCAATTGAAAGAAGAGAGTAAACCTTTGCAGCTTGCATAGCCGACATGCCTTTCATAGCGACACCGATAATCAGACCGCCTATGATGTTGATAACGGCAATTACTATACCTGCTATAACATCTCCTTTCACAAACTTCATGGCACCATCCATAGCACCATAGAGCTGACTTTCTTTAGTGAGCGCTAGACGAAGCTCTCTAGCTTTATTTGAATCGATAACTCCAGATCTCATGTCAGCATCGATACTCATCTGTTTTCCAGGCATCGCATCGAGTGTAAATCTAGCAGCAACTTCGGCAACCCTTTCGGCACCTTTTGTCACAACGATAAACTGCACGATGGTAATGATTAAAAAGATCACACCACCAACAACAAAGTTTCCTCCTACAACAAAATTCCCAAATGCAAAGATAATCTCACCGGCATTGGCATGAAGCAAGATTTGCCTTGTTGCAGAGATTTCAATACCTAACCTGAAAATTGTTGTGATCAGAAGTATCGAAGGAAAAATAGAGAGGTGGACAGCTTTTTGAATGTAAAGAGCGACCATCAATAGCGCAAGAGCTATCGTTAAGTTTACCGCTATAAGTGAGTCAATAACCTCAGGAGGAACTGGAATAATAATCATCATAATAATGATGATCACAAACAGAGCCAAAATCACATCTGTCGATTCTGATAGGAGTTTTAAGAATCTAGAACCCGAAAGGGTCTTCAAGATTCCACCTGATTGTTTTTTCATTTAAAAAGCTCCGGATTGTATTCGCCTTCTAAGTCTTCTGATTCTTCCAATTGTGCAAGCCATTTTAATATTTCTGCAATAGCAGAATAAGTTTCTTCTGGAATATATTGACTAATCGTTCCAAGTTCAAAAAGTTCATGCGCAAGAGGTACGTTCCTCATAATCGGGACGTTGTATTGTTGAGCTACTTGAACAATTTTATTAGCAATCATATCTTTTCCCATAGTCAGAATTTTAGGAGCAGGATCAACTTCTGCTTCATATTCTAAAGCTACAGCAATATGGGTTGGGTTTGTCACCACAGCTTTTGCTCGTTTTACACTATTTGGACCTTCTTGATAAGCTATTTCTCGAGCAGTTTGCTTTCTCTTGCTTTTGAGTTGAGGATCTCCCTCTGAGTCTTTAAACTCTTGTTTGACTTCGAATTTCTCCATCATCATGGTTTTTGCAAAATTTTTCTTTTGAAAAACTAAATCAAAAAGCGCAACAGCTAAGAAAAAAATTCCAACTCTTATAGCCACCTTTACCAGAAATGAACCAAAAACCATAGCGCTTCCAGTAATAGGGAGTGCAGCTGTTGCTAAAATATCTGTTAAAGATCCTCTGACAACAGAATAAATTAAGACAACGGCTCCTGAGATTTTTAATACGGATTTTATTAACTCGACAAAAGTTTTAATTTTGAAAAGATTTTTTAAATTATCAACAGGATTTAATTTTTTGATATCTGGCTTCATAGCCTGAACGGCAAACATTGGTCCAATGATAATAAAGTTTACTAAAACCCCAACTAAAGCAACTAAAGCCATGATAGGAAGCGAGGTTGTGAAGATAACATGGATGGCAGCTTTTATGAATTCACCGCCTTTTTGTTCCATAGAAACACCAGTTGGTATCTTACGGAACATCATAATCATAAAACCAGCTAAATTCTCATAGATCTTTGTCGACGAACCAAGAATTAATGCCAGAGCTACAGAAAATGTAAATGCGGCTGGAAAGTCTTGTGATTTAGCGACCTGACCTTTTTTACGCGCATCACGTAATTTTTTCGGAGTGGCCTTTTCGGTTTTTTCTGCCATGCTTATGATCTTTTAGTGATGGAAGCGAAACAAAGCTCCGCATAAGATCCAATTTATCGAAGATGTCAAAGCTTAGTCAAGAAGTTTTAAGCTGCAAGCTAGAAAACAAATGCTTTATGTAACAAAAGCAATGGGAATTTGCATACGTATGTAATGCTGTCTTTTTTATTTTAGACGGAGCTTATAAATAAAAGGGATACTTTTTCGGCTGCATTTAAGGTAGCTTTTTTTCTTTCTAAAAGAATTTTTAAATCGTTCAATAGGTTTTTTACTTCAGCGATACGAAATCTTGAATACCTAATAGTCTTTCTTAAACAGCTTGATTCATATTTCAATATTTGAAGTTTCATAAAATCTGTATTTTCTAAGATTTTTGCTTTTGTTATTTTGTTGTTCTCTAACGATTCTCTTAGAGTTGTGGTTAGTGATTCTAAATCCAACTCATACTCAACAATGTCTAGTTTTAATTCTTCTATAGCGATTCTTAATTGAGAAATGGTAGAGTTGCGCTCATCTGAAAATTCACTTGCGCCTTTTTTTGAGTTTAAATTAGTTGAGCTCCTAAAAGCGACAGCTGTTGTTGTATTAAATTGCGTTTCATCTTCAACTATCTGGGGAGATACTCCCTCATAACTCACTTGGTTTAATGTTAGTGCTGACATGGTTCTCTCTCTTTTTTATTTATGATTCGATTGTTCCCAAATTAAAATATTTTTGAGATTAAGAGAAAAATATTAAGAGATTAATACACCTTTTTAACTTTGGGTTAAGATCAACCTAAGATCTTAACCAAGACGAATTAAAAGTTTTATTTATTATGGAAAAACAAGATAACATCACCATCTTGAACAATATACTCTTTGCCTTCTGATCTGGCTTTTCCTGCTTCTTTTGCAGCTGCTCTAGAACCGCATTCTACAAAATCAGAATAAGAGATCGTTTCGGCTCTAATAAAGCCTTTTTGGATGTCTGTATGGATTTTTCCAGCTGCTTCAGGAGCCTTAGTGCCTGCATGGATTGTCCATGCTCTAGTTTCTATTTCTCCAGATGTTAAAAATGTGATAAGCCCTAGAGTTTCGAAACAAGTTTTAACAAGACGATTAAGTCCAGTTTCTTCTAATCCTAACTCTTTTAGATATTCATCGGACTCTTCTTCACTCAACTGAGCAAGCTCTTCTTCAAGCTTTGCACAGATGGGAACAACTTTGGAGCCTTCTTTTTCTGCATAATCTCGGACCATTTGAACGTACTCATTATCCATTGAAGGAAGGTCGTTTTCTGAAACATTTGTTATATAGATAATTTGCTTTAAGGTTAAAAACGGATAGATATGAATAGACTCTAGTTCTTCATCTGTAAGATCTAACATTCTTAACGGTTTGCTTTCATTAAGATGTGAGATTGTTTTTTTTAGTGTTTCTATAGCTAAAGGAGACTCTTTCTTTCCTTTTGAGTTTTTCTCAAGCTTAACTAAAGAATTTTCAGCCATTTGCAAATCAGCTAAAACAAGTTCTAAATTAATGACTTCAATATCATCTAAAGGATTTATTTTTCCTGAGACATGAATAATATTATCATCATCAAAACATCTAACAACTTGAACAATTGCATCTGTTTCTCTAATGTTTGAGAGAAATTTGTTTCCAAGACCTTCTCCCTTTGAAGCGCCTTTAACAAGACCTGCGATATCCACAAAAGCTACATTAGCAGGGATGATTTTTTCGCTTTTGGTCAAAGAAGAAAGTTTTTCAAGCCTTGAATCGGCTAAATCTACGATCCCTGTATTAGGATCGATTGTACAAAAAGGGTAGTTAGAGGCTTCTGCAGATTGTTTTTTAACGAGGGCATTAAAAAGTGTTGATTTTCCGACATTTGGAAGTCCTACAATCCCGCAGGAGAGTTGGGTAGATTTTTTGATGGACATGACAATCCTTATAATGATGTTTCATCAATATTTAATTTTTCGATTTTACCATTATGAGTGATGTCATCTTTTACTTCATCTCTTGAATCCATCCTTTTGATAAATTCGATGCGGATATTATCATTTAGGTACTCAGCCATGGAGCCTTGTAAAAAAATTTCTAGGTCAAACGTTTTGCTTTCTTTTTCTTGGTTGAGCGTTGTTAAATGGGCTAGAGCTTGGGTGTTATGAGAGTTGCAGCTTAAAGAGACTAAGTATTTTCCTGAAGGGATCAAGCAATGGTTGTCGAAATTAAAGGTGATTTTCATGAGATTTTCACCAGCTTCTTTAAGCTTGTCAATTTGAAAAGGGGCAAAAAGGCTGTAAGGTCTTCCTAGAAGTTCTGGGATCTTTTCAACGTGCCCTTGTTTGAGAGTCTCCCGGACTCTTCTAGAAGTAATAGAGGTTTCTCCTAATTGGGACAGCTTTAAATAAATTGCTTCGAATCCCAATGTTTTCGAAATTTTTAAAACATTTTCTTGTGTCCCTTCGTTGTTTTTTCCGAAGGTAGCATCTTCACCAAGTACTAGATAATTAAAATCTATATGTGTTTTTATTAGCTTTAGAAATTGATCATAACTTAGGTTTTTGATTTCATCTGTAAACTTGAGTAATAGAGCTATATGAGCTCCATTCTCTTTGAAAAGTTTTAATTTTTCTTCTAAAGAAGAAATTTTAGGGACAAAGGTTCCAGGTTTAATATGTTCAATGGGGTGATTGGCAAATGTAATGGCAATAACTGTACCTGATTGTTTATAGGTCAGCTCTTTCAAACTTGAAAAAATTTTCTGATGCCCGAGGTGCATACCATCAAACATTCCGATGGTAATAGCGATTGGTTTTCTAAGTGACTTGATTTCCTTGAAAGAGTTTGCTATCTGCATCAACGTGTCCTATGAGGTGCTTTGTGTAATCAAATTCGCTGTTTGTAAGCTCATTAAAGTCCACACATTGATCGATCGTATAAGGACCGCTCTGAACCCTAATAAGCTCTTTTGCATAAGCTCCTATTTTAAGGTCTTGACCAAGATCGTGAGCTATTGAGCGAATATATGTACCTTTAGAACATGTAACATCTAAAGTCAAGTAAGGATATTGATATGAGACTAGAGTTGTCGTAAGATGTATTTTTACAGGATCTCTTGTTATCGTTTGGCCTTGTCTTGCAAGCTCATAGAGTTTTTTGCCTTTAACTTTTTTTGCAGAAAACATAGGGGGTATTTGTAATATATGGCCTTGATACTTTTCTAAGGCATTAGAAATTAAAGAAAGTGAGGGGATTTCATCGCTTACTTTTTCTATGATACCATCTGAGTCGTACGTATCACTTTTGTAACCGAGGCAGAGAGTTACTCGATATTTTTTATCGTGGTTTAAAAATGTGTTGGACTGTTTTGTGTAAGACTTTCCGATCAGAAGAATCATAACTCCTGTAGCAAAGGGATCCAAAGTTCCTGCATGACCAATTTTTTTGATACGCGTTATAGCTCTCAAGATCTTAATTAGATAAAACGAACTTTTACCTTTTGGTTTGTCTATAAGTAGTAGACCTTCCTTAGGAGATGTCGTCTGATTCACAGTCACTTCTAGATAGCTTTTCTTCTTCAAGATCTTTTAAGATAGAGTCGATCTTCATGTGTTTTTCAACGCTGTCATCTAATTTAAATGTGAGGTTCGGAAAATGCCTTATGACAATTTGTTTTGAGGCCAAAACGGCAATATAGCCAGAGGCTGATTGAAGAGCCTCTAATGTGTTTTGTTTTTCCTCTTCCGATCCTATAACGCTAAAGAAAACTTTTGCGTAGTGAAGATCTTTAGTGATCTCCACTTTTGTGATTGTAAAAAACGTAGAGACGTTTGGATTGCTTACTTCTTTTCTGATTACTTCAGAAATCACCTCTTTAAGAAGGGAATTGAGTCGACTTGTGCGCCTTGTTTCCATATTACAGCTCTTGTTTTAAGTAGGTGATTTCATAAGTTTTAATCCGGTCTCCCTCTTGAACTTCGTTGAAATTATTCAATAAAATCCCGCACTCAAGACCTTTTGAGACTTCTTTTACATCGTCTTTAACTCGTTTTAGGGATGCGATTTCACCCTCGTAGACGATTTCTTCACCTCTGAATACCTTGACGTAGTGGTTACGTTTGATAATTCCATCAATTACTTGGCAACCTGCAATGGCTCCTAGATGAGATGCCTTAAAGACTGCTCTAACTTCAGCCTCACCCGCTTCATTTTCAGTCCTGATTTTATCTAACTGATCTTCCATGAGATCTTTAACATCATTAATAAGGTGATAGATAATATCATGAAGTTTAACTGTTAGCTTCGCTTTGGCAATTTCTGGTTCTGCATGGCTTTCTACCTGTGTATGGAAGCCAATAATTGCAGCATTTGATGCTTCAGCTAATTGAACGTCAGATTCTGAGATCTGGCCAACACCTTCAGTAATAATGTTTAATTCAACTTTATCTGATGGGATTTTCATAAGAGATATTTTTACAGCTTCTAATGAACCCTGTACATCTGCTCTTAAAATGATATTTAAAACTTTTTTCTGAGACAGTTCTTGAGATCTAGTTAACAGCCCTTCAATCTCTGACTGAGATCTTCTTCTGAGAGAGGCTCTCTTGACCCCCGCAGATCTTTCTTCGCAAATCTTTCTTGCTTCCTTCTCATTTTCAACGCCGATGAACTCACATCCAGCTTCTGGGATACCTGAAAGTCCTGTGATTTTAACAGGGGAAGATGGCCCAGCTATTTGGACAGACTTTCCCTGGTCATCATGCATTGTTTTTACACGACCGTAAATATCATCAAAGACTAAGGCGTCTCCAATTTTTAGAGATCCATTTTGGACCAAAATAGTTGCGACCGAACCTAAACCTCTGTGAAGTTGCGATTCAATGACAGTTCCTCTGGCTCTAGTTGTTGCATCAGCTTTTAATTCTAAAACTTCAGATTGTAGCAAGATCATTTCCACAAGTGATGAAATACCTTCTCCAGTCGTTGCCGAACAATTCACTGTAATGATTTCTCCACCCCAAGCTTCAGGGAGTAGTTCTTGCTCAGCTAGCTGTCTGTAGACATCATCTACGTTAAAGCCCTGTTTATCACATTTGTTTATGGCTACAATAATAGGTGCTTTAGCTTCTTTTGCGTGCTTTATAGCTTCTTTCGTTTGGGGCATCATGCCTTCATCACCAGCAATAACTAAAATAACGATATCAGTTACAGTAGCACCTCTTTGGCGCATTTCCGTAAAAGCTTCGTGACCTGGAGTGTCTAAGATTGTAATATTGCCACTTTCTGAAAGGCATTGAAAGGCTCCGATGTGTTGAGTAATAGCACCAGCTTCATGGGATGTTAAATTACTTTTTCTTAAGGCATCAATAAGGCTTGTTTTTCCGTGGTCAACATGACCCATAAAGGCTATAACAGGAGCTCTAGGGGTTAAGTTTTTCGAAGATGCCTCGGAGATCTCTTCAGAAATTGACTTGCCTGTGATTTGAAGTCTTTCTTGTTCAGTTGTGTCTATTGTAATTTCACAATTAAGTTCAGATCCAATTAGTTGAACAAGAGTTTCATCATCTAGGTAATCATTAATTGTATGAACTACTCCATGCATAAATAGCTTTGAAATTAGCTCTGAAGCTTTTCTTTTCATTGCTGCTGCAAGGTCTTTAACTGAGATTGGAAGTTGAAGAGTTAATTCAGATGGTCTTACGACTGGTATATTTGACTCTTGCCTTTTTTGTTTGAAGCGAGGTCTTCGTCTTCGCCAAGATCCGTCCTCGGAGTCTCTTAAGCCTTGTCTATCTCTTGCGTCAAAAGATTTCGATTCAAATTTTTTCGCAGGCTTTTGCTCTTTTGCTTTTTTAGGCGCTTCTTTAGTGTCTTTGAAAGTCTTTTCAGGCTTGATCTCTTTTTTTGGAAGAGGCTTATCTTTAGATGTTGTAGTAGTTGTTTTTGGTTGTACTATTCTTCCCGGAACTTTAACTTCTTCAGGTTCAGAAGCTGGTTTTTCTACATTAGCTTCTTTAACAGTTTCGGCTTTGTCTTCTGTTTTTGCAGGAGTAGTTCCATCTTTTGGAGTTTCAATTGTTACTGTTTCTTCTGAAGCTAGTGCAGCTGTTTCAACAATTTGATCAGGAGATTCTTTTGGGTTGTCTTCTTTACTCTCGGGGGCATTAGCATTTTTGATATGATCTGGAATATCTTTAGCTTTGACTTTTCTAACAGGTTTTGGTTTTGCCGCAACCTCTTCCGGAGCCGCTTTAGCCTTAGCTTTTGTTGGCTTTTTAGTTGTTTTCTTGACTTCCTTTTCGGCAGACTTACCGAGGACCTTTTTATTAAGGTTTAAAGCCTCAGCCAATTGAGAGTTTTTAATTTTTAACTTTAGGTTTTTTGCCAAGGTTTATGTCCTTTTTTTTCTGATTTTGTCTAAAATGTCATTTGCCATTTCAGTACTGATAGAAGCAACTTTTGCCAATTCTTCAGGAGATGCATTTAGCAACTTTCTCAATGTATCAAATCCAGCATCTCTTAAACTATCTACGACGAACTGGTTTACATCTTCTATAACAATAGGCTTATCAAGCTCAGGATCTTCTGAGAGAGCCATTCTATGTCTTTCAATTTTCTGTTCTGATTGGAATTCAGACAATTTTTTAACAAGAAGCTCTCTGTCTATAAGCTTAGCATTAAGCCTTGCGTTCATTCCTTTTTTCCCAAGAACAATTGGGTAGTCTGCGTCATCTACAACAATAGTGATGCCGCCTGTTTCTTCATTTTGCTCGATTTTTTTTGGTTGGATTGGATCTAAAGAGTTTTTTAATAACTCAATTGGGTTTTCTGAGTAGGGAAGAATGTCAATTTTTTCATTGTTGAGTTCCCGTATAATGTTTTTTACACGGCTTCCTCTGACACCAACACAAGCTCCAAGCGGGTCTATTTTTGGATCGCTAGCAGAAACAGCCATTTTAGTTCTGTACCCAGCGTCTCTTACTATTCGTTTGATTTCTATTAAGCCTTCGCTAAGTTCAGGAACTTCTTGAGTGAAAAGTTGTTCAACCATTTCAGGATGGGATCTTGAAAGGACAACCTCTGCGCCACCGTTATCTGTATCCCTTACTTCGTAAATTAAAGCCTGGACTCTTTCTCCAACATTGTAATGTTCAGTACGTGGATAGTTTCTGTCTGGTAAAATTCCATCAACCTTTCCTAGATCAACAACTAAAGTACCACCTCTTAACACTCTTTTCACAGCGCCTGAGATAATCTCATGAACTCTGTGACGATACTCTTCATAGATCACATCTCTTTCAGCACCTCTTAATTTCTGAGAAATAACTTGTCTTGCTGTTTGTGCCGCAATACGTCCAAAGTTTTCGGGGGTTACTTCTACAGGAATCCATTGACCCAATTGACAATCTGGGTCTAACTCTCTAGCTTCTTCAAGAAGAATCTCTTCACCAGGGATTTCAACAGTGTCTACGATTTCTTTTTCTGTGTAAACTTCGATCTCGCCATTTTTAGAGTTAATTGAGACAGAAACGTTAGTAATCCCTTGAATACTTTTGCGAGCAGCTATTTGAAGAGATTCCTCAATAGCATGGATCACGATATCCCTTTTGATACCTTTTTCTCGTTCTAAATATTCAAAAATTGCTACTAGATCCTTGTTCATGTGTGTCCTTAAGTTTTCCTTGCTCTAAGTAAAAACCGAAGATTGCTCTTCGGTTTTCTCCCCATTCGACAATCCTGCGCTGGTGGTATGTACCACCAGCGCAAAGCATATGTCGATTATGAATTTTCTCCGTCTTCAGACTCGTCGTCTCCAGATGACATGACGATATCGTCACGGTTTTCCTGATTTTTCTCAACTAGATCATCCTTGATAGAAAGTGAGATCTTTTTGTGTTCAGGATCGATCTTGATGACTTTTGCTGTAACTTCGTCTCCAATACTTACAATGTCTTCAACTTTAGCAAAGGACTGATCAGATAATTCAGTTACGTGAACGAGGCCTTCCATCCCATTTTCTAGTTCTAAAAAGGCTCCGAAAGCTGTGACTTTTGTTACTTTACCTCTAACAGTGGCGCCAATTTGCATGTTTCTCTCGATAGTTTCCCAAGGGTTTGTATCAAGCTGCTTCACGCCTAAAGTAATTTTTTTACTTTCTTTGTCCACGGATAAAATAGCTGCTTCAACAATATCACCCTTATTTAGAACCTCTGATGGGTGTGATACTTTTTTGATCCAGCTTAAATCTGAAATATGGATAAGACCATCGATACCAGGTTCTAACTCTACAAATGCTCCGTAGTTTGTTAGGTTTCTGATTTCAGCTTTAACAGTGCTTCCAATAGGGTATTTGTTTTCAACATCTTCCCAAGGGTTTTTTTCTGTCTGTTTTATTCCTAGAGAAATCTTTCCCTCTGCTTTTTGAACAGACAAGACGATAGCTTCTACTGAGTCGCCTTTATTTACTATTTCACTTGGATCGGTGACATTTTTAACCCATGACATTTCTGAAACGTGGATAAGTCCTTCAATACCAGGTTCAATTTCAATGAACGCTCCATAAGGAACTAAGTTGACAATTTTACCTTTAACATGTGTTCCAGGAGGGTATTTTTGTTCAATTTCTTCCCATGGATTGTCTTCTTTCTGTTTTAGTCCTAAAGCGACACGCCCTTTTTCTTCATCTATGTTAAGGATCATGACCTCTACTTCATCGCCAAGCTGAACCATTTCAGAAGGGTGCTTGATTCGCTTCCATGTCATGTCAGTGATATGAAGAAGGCCATCGATGCCATCTAAGTCAAGGAATACACCAAAATCAGTGATGTTTTTCACAGCGCCAGTTCTTAGATCTCCAACTTGGATGTGTTGTAGAAGTTCTGCTTTCTTAGAAACTCTCTCTTCTTCTAGGAGCTCTCTTCTAGAAACGACAATATTTTTTCTTTCAATATTTATTTTAAGAATTTTGAAGTCGAATGTTTTTTCTAAGTATTCGTCGATGTTTTTAATTCGTTTGTTGTCGATTTGTGATCCTGGAAGGAATGCCTCCATTCCGATGTCGACCATTAGACCACCTTTAACTTTACGAATCACTTTTCCTTGGATGATGCTTCCTTCTTTACAGTTGGATAGGATGTATTCCCACTGTCTTTGTTTTCTAGCTTTCTCTCTAGATAGAACAATTTGTCCATCATCACCTTCAGCCTGATCTAGGTAAACTTCAACATCACTTCCTAAAGAGAGTTCAGTTGGATCTCTAAATTCAGAAATCGGGATTAAACCTTCAGATTTAAGTCCTACGTCTACGATAATAAAGTCTTTTGTAATTTCGACAACTTTACCAGTTAATATTTCGCCAGTGTGCATTGAAGCAGTAGACCCCTCTTCTGAAGAGGACTCCTTTTGATCTAATAAATCGCGGAATAGCTTTGCATCTTCTTCGTGAAAATCGACGTCATCAATGACTTTGCTATCATTCCAGTCGTAGTTTTGTTCTTGGGACATTTAAAGGTTTCTCCGATGTTTTCTATTAAAGGAAAAAGTCTAACAAAGGTAGAGCTATTTAAGCAACTGCAAAGATTATCCTTTAGCTTAAGGGAAATAAAACCAATCTAAAGGAAGTCTTATATCATCAATTTGCCGTGGTAAAGAGGGGTTATTATTGAAATCACAAAGGCACTTGGTTTACTCAAACCAAGTGCCTTTGTAATATTTTTGTCGAATCTAAAGTGATTAGGTGTTTAGAACTTCTAAGGCGTGATCATAAAGAAGCGCAGATGCAACAGTAGCTGTTGTTGTTGAAAAACCTGCTAATGCGAATTCCGCTGCCCACCAGGCGCAAGCTGGTATAGTTAAAGCGAAACTTAAGCTTGTAAAAGCTACAAAGGCAGTCGCTGCGCTAGCAAACAAAAGAGCTGTGACTCGAGTTGTTTTAAGGGCGGTTTTTGTAAATTCTTTAGAAGTTAAAGTTTTTGTTATGTTGTCGAAGCCTTCTTGAATATTCTTCATTGAAGGAGTGTTTATAGTTAGTTGCATAATTCCCTCTTTTTCTTTTTTTGATTAAAAGAATCGAAAACTATAGTAAGTGTTATTGTTTGGTGCAATAAAGAAGGAAAATAAAGAAAGTTTGTTTATAGGTGTGATGTAATTTATTTTTAAATCACATTAAAAAGTTTGTTTAAAAACAAGAGTCTTTGTAAAAAAAAAATTAATTTGTGCTTTTTGCTTCGATTGCATAGCGAAGAGCAAGAGATGTGAACGCTGAGATAATGAGGGTTTCGACTATTTTCTCTCCTATGATTGGGAAAATAATTTGAAAGGCAAGGGTTGTTAGGGCGACGGCTGTGATCGTTTTTAAAACGGCTAATTGAGTATTTCGAGAGGAAAAGTCGGCTTTTTTCAACTTATTGAAGAGATTGTCGCTTATTTTTTTTCCGGTGGAGGCTACCATAAGAGAGTTGGTTGTATCTATAATCTTTGATCCGATGACATCGGCACTTTTTGCGAGTGCAGAAAGTGTTTCTAAGGGAAGAGTTTCTTGGATAAAAACTATAGCTATGGTAGGCATATCAGCAATAGGTAAGGTCATGTTTATTTACCTCTTAAATAAATCTTATTTAGAATAGCTTAAATTAATAGGTAATTAATAACAATAATAACACTTTGTTTGTTTTTGATAGTTTTTGTCACGTTTGCTCTATGAAAAAATTTAAAAATGCCATATCCTCTAGAGCTTGTATGAAGGTCTTTTAATGAAAACAAATACAATTATTCTTAAGTTCGGCGGAGCAGCTTTTAAAAAACCAGATGATTTTATAAAAAGAGCTAGTTTTATTAAAAAATTAACTAATCAATATGGTCGAATTGTTGTTGTAGTAAGTGCTATGGAAAATATGACTAGTGATTTACTCAACTTGGCTAAAAAAATTCATGAAGATCCTCCAAAAAGAGAGCAAGATATGCTTGTTTCAATTGGGGAAAGAATGAGTATGGCTTTATTGGCAATGGCTCTTAATAAATTAGGTTTAGATGCTGTTAGTTATACAGGGAGTCAATCGGGTATTATTACAACAAGCTCCCATTTTGAGGCAAAAATCATAGATGTAAGACCAGTTAGGATTTTAGAGGCCTTAAGTCAAAATAAAGTTGTTATTGTTGCTGGATTTCAGGGGGTCAGTGAAAAAAAGGAAGTTACGACTTTAGGTCTTGGTGGATCAGATACAACAGCTGTTGCGCTTGGCGTTGCTTTAAAGGCTGAAATTGTACGGTTTTGTAAAGATGTTGAAGGGGTCTATAAAGTAGATCCCAAAAAGGAAAAATTCCAAAAGCCGTTTTCTTATTTGAATTATAATGAAGCATTAGCGATTGTGCAAAACGGGGCTAAAATTTTACATCCTCGAAGCGTTTTGCTTGCAAAACGAAATAAGATTCCTCTTTTGGTAGCATCTTTTCTGCCAGCTTCTTTTGAAGGAACTTGGATAGAAGATAAGGGTTTAGTAAGAGATTCAATGTGTGTATATGAAAATTAGCTAAGTTTATGAACTTTTTGGAAAATTTGCTTTCAGAAGATCGCGAAAAAGAGATGACTGATGATTCTTTTCTCGGTTATGACAAAATATCACATTTGATTTTAAAAGAGTTTAAATCAAGTGTTGATGACAAAGACTTTTCGGAGAGTTTTTTAACAAAACCCTATTTAAGGTGGATTGATTTTGGAAATAAATCTCTGAAGGTTTTGACCTTTTATCCTTTCAGAAAGCATGCATCTAAATTTCTTATGGACATGCTTACAAATTATCTCCTTCCAAAAAGGTATCTCAAAATTTCTAGATGTTATTTTTGCAATCATGAAACAGAGAAGCAGGAATTAACGGTTTGTGAGATTGTCTTAGAGTTTGAAAGTCTTTGGGAAAAAGACTTAGCTATCATGAATTTAGAGCTTAAACAGCAAGAGATTTGTTTAGGACTTAGTTCAGCATATAAAGCCCAAAAAATTTTAGAAATGCAGTGGGAAGCTCACCAGGAAAAACTTGCTCGTGTTCAAGAAATTCTAAATTATCTGATTGAAAGATTTCCATTATCTATCGATTACGACGTTTTTACGTTAATGCAGCAAATTTTTTTAGATGTAAAACAATCGTTTAAAATGGTGCGTGAGCCAAAGCAACTTGTGAAATTGGTGGTGGCATTATATTTTTTGCAGAAAGAACTGGTTAAAGCCTGCGAATTGGATCCTAAAAAAAGACATCTCTTCCTAAGTATAAAACATGCAAAAATACATCAGCCACTAGGTATTAAATCTGTTTTGGGAATAAGTGTTTGTTTCAACTTTCTCCAAGAGAATGAAAATTTTTCTAAGAAACAATATTTTAGAGCGATTTCTAGTGTCGTTAGGGGCGTTGAATATGTAGAGGATTCCTATTTAGAAGTAGAGGTTGAAGAAGGGATTGGGAAGGGATGTTATATAGAAATTTCTAAAACATCTAACATAGCATTTTCTTTAGATGAGATTAAAAAGCTTAAAAATAGACTGACATCACATCTTATTGGAGGGATAGAGCATTTGCAAAGACCTGTCTTTATGCCCAGAAATGAAGAAGAGGTGATGAAAAATATTGTTCTATTATCAGGTCAGCTTAAGTATGTGAAAGATATTCCTCAGGTCATTATCTCATTTGATGAACAAACGTATAGTAGCTTAACCTTTACAGTGATTTTAGTTCGGCTATTACAGGATGGATGTCAAAATGCCAAGATACTCTTAAAAATGATTAAGTCGGGGTTTCAGGTTGTTTTAGAAAGAGAAAGGATGTTGGGAAAAATCCGGCATAAATACTCAAAGGAAGCCTTAGTGATGAGAATGTCCTTAGAAGCTAAAGGGTTTTTAAGAGAAGACGATTCCATCGATTTATACAAAGCTAGGCAGTCAATTTTAAAAGAATTAGAGAAAGTTTTTGGTAGAGTGCGTGATTTCAATGGAGGGATGATATCAAAGCAGGTAGAAGCTTTTATAAAGCTCCGAAAAGCATTGGGAACGAAAGCTTCAGAAAATCGATTTTTGTTGGAAAACTTTTTCCATTCAATTTACCCCATTGAGATGAGAAGTGTCATTTCTACAAAACCATTATCAAAACTTTTTACCTTATTATTGGATAGAATAAAACGTGGCAGCGTTGAGAGTAAGACTTGTGTAAAAGCTCAGATAGAAGGAAATGGATTCGATGTATTTTTAATTGAGTTTAATGATCTGGGTCTTAAACAAAAAGTTGTTGATCAAATGGCCTCGCTTCAAATTATGTCTAGGAAGTTGATTCAACTGCATTTGACAACGTTAGATCGGACTTTTTTGGGGTATATCTATTTTTACGGAGAAAAAGTTTCTAAGAGAGCCTTCCAGGACGCTTTGTATAGAGCTCTTGACATTTGAGGATGTCATCTTTTACCTTTTTACGAAACAATTTGTCATAACTGGAGAAAATATGGGATCCCATTTAACAACGCAGGTTGCACCGTCACTTCTTGCTGGAGATTTTGGAAGACTAGCTGAAGAGGCAAAACGGATAGAAGATGCGGGGGCAGATGCATTGCATTTTGATATTATGGATGGGCATTTCGTAAAAAATTTGACTCTAGGGCCAAAAGCTTTGGGTGCTGTTAATAAAGCAACAGATCTGTTTTTAGATGTTCATATTATGGTCTATCACCCTTTTGAGTATATTGAAAGACTTGTAGAAAATGGAGCGGATCGTATTACGTTCCATCTAGAAGCTACTGAAGATGTGGAAGAAACCCTAAATTATATAAGGAAATGTAATGTCCAAGCAGGGTTGGCTATCTGTCCTGATACTTCATGCTCGCTTCTTCTTAAGTATTTAAATAAATGTGACCTGGTGTTGCTGATGACAGTTCACCCTGGGTTTGGTGGACAAGCCTTTATTCCTAATGTGTTGGAAGATGTTAAATTTCTTCGAGAAACGTGTGATAAGCTGGATTTAAGAAAAGGCGGAGTTACTCCCTCTAAAGACAGTCCAAAAGATGTGAAACAACTTCCTGGCTTTGATATTCAAGTGGATGGAGGAATTAATTTTGAAACGGCTAAAGATTGTGTAAAAGCTGGCGCTAACGTTTTGGTTTCAGGGTCTCATCTCTTTAAATCAAAAGACATGGCTGCAAGCATTAAGGATATGAAAAAGTTAGAAGTTGGACACAGTTAATGAAAAAAATTGTTGTCATAGGAGGGGGGACTGGTAATTTTGCAGTCTTAGAAGGGCTCAAAAACTATCCTGTGGACCTTACTGCAATTGTTTCCATGGCAGATGACGGAGGAAGTACAGGAGTTTTGAGAGATGAACTTGGTGTGTTGCCTCCTGGGGATGTCAGGCAGTGTATCGTGGCACTTTCAGATTCATCAAGGCTTATGAGAAGTCTTATGAATTTTCGTTTTGAAAGTGGAGGATTGGAAGGGCATAGTTTTGGGAATCTTCTGTTGTCAGCTCTAGAAAAAGTTACAGGGAGTTTTGAGTTAGCCGTTGAAGAAGTTGGGAAGATAATGGCGATTAAAGGAAATGTGATTCCTGTGACGACGCATCATACAAGACTTCGTATGGTTTTAAAAAACAAGAAGATCTTAGAAGGGGAAAAGGAAGTTTATTTATCTCAAGAAATTGATCAAGGGTATGAAAGTATCTATTTAGAGCCTTACGCGGAAGCTAATACAATGGCTTTATCGGCTATTAACAATGCCGATCTTGTTGTTTTTGGGCCGGGCGGTCTTCATACATCTCTTATTCCAAATCTCTTAGTTGATGGGATTGTTGATGCATTAGATCAAGCTAGAGCTAAGAAAGTGTTTATCGCGAACCTGATGAATAGAAAAGGTCAGACGACAGGTTTTAAGGTGAGTGACTATGTTTCAGAGCTTGTTAAATTTATTGGAAAAGATCTTTTTGATTATATCATCGTTAATAAAGGAAAGCCTCCTCAAGAATTAATCGATATTTATAAAGAAGAAGGGGAGCTTGTAGAAAATGATCTCAAAGAAAGTAGAGTTCTCGAAGCTCATCTTTTAGGGGATCTTAAAGAAAAGGCTAGAAAAGATCTTTTAAAAAGAAACTTGATCAGACATAATTCAAAAAAACTTGCATGCGAGCTATTTAAAATTGCTGATAATCTTTGATTTAGATGACACTCTCATAGACACAAGTGGGTCTATTTTGCCCTTCAAGATCAAAATGATCATTGAAGAGCTTTTAGATTCAGGGGTTTCAATTGATAAGAATAAGGCTTTAAATGAGCTCAGAGTCCTAAATGCCTATAGTAGCAGTCTCCAAGAAGCCTTTTCAGAGTTTTTAGAAATAAATAGTATTAGTTTGAAATATTTAGAGCCTATTTTAGAAAAAACTTTAACAAATTTAGATGATTTATTTGCTATAGATCTCGTGCCAAATACTAAAGAAATTTTAACAGAACTTGTTAGAAAACATACACTTGCGATTGTGACATATGGTAAAAAACAATTTCAACTTGAAAAGTTGAAAAAAGCTGGTGTAGATACCTCAGTTTTTAGTAGGATTATTGTCAGTGAAAGTAAGGATAAAATGCCTCATTATCAAGCTCTTTTAAGTGAGCTTGATGTTCCTGCGTCTGAAGTGCTCGTATGTGGTGATCGAATTCATCGAGATCTGTCTCCTGCTAAAGAACTTGGTTTTAAAACAGTGCACCTGAAGTGGGGGCGAGGTTTAGGAGAAGAAGCTGTAGACAGCGCTGTAGACTTCTCCATCGCTAATTTAAGTGAAATAAAAGTTATTGTGAATCAGTTTGAAAATACATAAAAGGTAAAACATGACAACAACCAGCAATCAAATTAGTCCAGGGATAACCATTTCGTTAGACAATGAAATTTTTCGTGTTGAATCAGCTGTAAAAGTTACCGTAGCTAAAGGTGTTCCTTTTATTAAAACGAAACTGAAAAATTTAATCACTGAAGAGATAATTGAGAGAAATTTTAAGTTAGATCAGGAAGTTAAAGAAGTTTCACTTGAAGAAAGATTATTAGAGTTTCTTTACATGGAAGGAAAGGATTATCTTTTCTTGGATGTAGAACAGTTAGCGCAAGTACTAGTTTCCGCGCACGTGATAGGAGATAAAGTTAACTTTTTGAAAGAAAGTACTCAACTAAAAGCTTTGTTTTATGGTGATACAATTTTTTCAGTAGAGCTACCGCAGTTTTTAGAGTTGATGGTTGTCAAAACTGAGACACCTCAATCAACAGTTGCTGTAGCAAACTCAAATAAGTATGCCATATTGGAAACTGGAGCTAAGGTCGAAGTTCCGTTGTTTGTTGAGTCTGGTGATATTGTCAAAGTTGATACGGCGACATGTGAATATATTCAAAGGGTTTAATGAAAGGTTAGATAGAGGAGTTTTTGTGGATATAGATCAGATCAAAGAGCTTATTAAAACGTTAGAAGAGTCAGGTTTAGACAAGTTGACTCTAAAAGATAAAGATGGCAGTGAGATTCATTTGGAGAAAACTGCTCAACCATCTCCAAGGGTTGTTACAGAACACGCTGCTCCAGCTGTTGTGCATCAAGTGGCTCCTTTGCAATCTGCTCCACAGCAGCCGCAACAAGCTGAGGCTAGTGTAGGAGAGAGTATTACATCTCCATTAGTTGGAACTTTTTACTCGGCTCCATCTCCTGAAGATCCTCCTTTTGTAAAAGTTGGAGACATGGTCAAAGAGGACTCTGTTGTTTGTATTGTAGAGGCCATGAAGGTTATGAATGAGGTAAAGGCTGGAAAAAGTGGTAAGGTTACACAAATTTGTGTATCGGATGCCGATCCAGTTGAGTTTGGAACAAAATTATTTACAGTAGAGTAGGTTCTATATGAAGAAGGTTTTAATAGCGAATCGAGGCGAGATAGCAGTTAGAATCATAAGAGCGTGTCAGGACTTAGGACTGCATACAGTTGCGGTTTATTCTCAGGCAGATGCAGAAGCGCTGCATGTCTTACATGCAGATGAAGCAATTTGTATTGGAGAGGCAGCTCCTGCAAAGTCATACTTGAAAGTATCAAACATCTTGTCAGCTTGTGAGGTGACAGGTGCTGATGCCGTTCACCCTGGCTACGGGTTCTTATCAGAGAATGCGAATTTTGCAGCGATATGCGAAAGTTCTGGGCTTACTTTTATTGGACCTTCTTCAGAAACGATTTCACTATTAGGTGATAAGGCTCAGGCTAAAGCGTTAGCTAAAAGTGTTAAATGTCCTGTAATCCCTGGAACTGATGGGGTTGTTGAAACTTTAGAAGAAGCTCTCGATCAAGCAGAGCAGATTGGATATCCGGTTTTTATCAAGGCCTCAGCTGGAGGTGGTGGTAAAGGGATTCGAGTAGCTTTTGATGTAGAAGACTTTAAAAAGAAGTTTGTTCAAGCGAAAACAGAAGCAGAGATTTCCTTTAATAATTCAGATGTTTATCTAGAAAAGATGATCGTTAATCCAAGACATATCGAAGTGCAACTTTTAGCAGATAAGCATGGGAATGTTTTACATCTTGGGGAAAGAGACTGTACAGTTCAAAGACGTAGGCAAAAGCTGATTGAAGAGACTCCAAGTCCTGTGTTAACGCCAGCTTTAAGAAAGAAAATGGGTGAAGCTGCTGTGGCTTTAGCAAAAGCTGCTAATTATCATACAGCTGGAACGGTTGAATTCTTACTTGATGAAGATAATAATTTTTACTTCATGGAAGTTAATACTAGAATTCAAGTTGAGCATACGGTCTCTGAAGAAATTACAGGAATAGATCTTCTTGTTGAGCAAATTAAAGCTGCTAGAGGAGAAAAGCTTAAGATGAAACAGAAAGATATTCAATTTTCTGGTCATGTCTTTGAATTTCGAATCAATGCAGAAGATCCGAAAAACAACTTTTGTCCTTCTCCGGGATTATTAGAATATTATATTCCTCCTGGTGGTCCGCATGTACGGATCGATAGTGCTTGCTATTCTGGGTATAAAATTCCTCCAAACTACGATTCAATGATTGCGAAACTTATAGTGAAAGGTAAAGATCGAACTGAAGCAATTCAGATAGCGAAAAGGGCCTTAAAAGAGTTTCACATCGGAAGCATTCATACAACAATAGCTTTTCATCAATACATGTTAGAGAACGAAAAGTTTTTATCAGGTGTTTATAACCTGAATTTTGTAGATGAGCTAGTTGAATCAGGTGAGCTTTTCAAAGAGACTTCTAAAGTCTAAAATAGCTTGATATTTTCTCTTTGCATCAAATAGGCTGAAACCTATTTCAAAATCGATGATAGGGAGAGTCAAATTGAGATTGAAGTTTATCGTAGTTTCATTGTGCTTATGTCTAATCAATGGTTTTGCTGTGAGTGAAGAAATACTAGATTCAAGTATCTATAGTCCATTTTCTGGTGAGTTAAAGCCTTTAATTTCAAAACATCAAATTGAGCAAAAGATTCAAAATCTTGCAAACACTTTAGAAAGTGATTATGCGGGAAAAGACATCGTTTTTGTTGCAGTTATGAAAGGATCTGTTTGCTTTGTATCTGATCTGATGATGAATCTTAACCATCGTTGCCATTTAGAAATTATCCGTGCGTCAAGTTATGGTTTAAAAGGTGCTCAAAGAGGGGAGCTTACTGTTCTTGGGTTAGGGTCTCTTTCTTTACAAGATAAACATGTAATTATTGTGGATGATATTTGTGACTCTGGTCAGACAATGATTAAGCTTAAAAACCATTTAGCAGAGTTAAATCCAGCATCGATAAAAACCTTGGTATTACTAACTAAAAATGTAGAAAAACTAGCAGGGCACAGCAAGGTGGATTATAGTCTTTTTGATATTGAAGATCACTTTGTTGTTGGATATGGTCTTGATTACAAAGAGTATTTCAGAAATCTTCCAGGTATTTATCTTTTCGAGTCTAGACAACAATAAGCTGTAGTTATGAAAGGAATTATATTAGCAGGAGGGAGTGGATCGAGGCTTTATCCGCTCACACTTACAACAAGTAAGCAGCTTCTTCCAGTGTTTGATAAGCCGATGATCTATTATCCTTTGTCACTTCTTATGCAGGCTAAAATCAAAGACATTTTAATCATCTGTTTGCCCAGGGATTTAAAGGCCTATGAAACTTTATTTGGTGATGGAAGTTCGCTTGGGCTAAATATTAGTTATGTAGTGCAAGATAAACCAGATGGAATAGCTCAGGCTTTTGTGCTTGGTGAATCTTTTATTGCTAGAGATTCTGTCTGCCTAGTTCTTGGGGATAATGTTTTTTTTGGTCATCATTTAGAGTCTCTCATGCAAGAATCTTCACAGCATGAAGAGGGAGCTCTTGTTTTTGGGTATGAGGTTAGGGATCCAAGTCGTTACGGAGTCATTGATTTTGATGAAAATTATAAGGTTAAAAAGGTTGTTGAGAAACCAAAAGACCCTCCGTCGAACTACGCGGTAACTGGGCTTTACTTTTATGATGAGCAGGTGGCTTCTTTTGCTAAGCAATTGAAGCCATCACATAGAGGTGAGTTGGAGATTACTGATCTTAATCAGATGTATTTAGAAAAGGATCAGTTGAGAGTGCGTCTTTTAGATCGAGGCTTTGCTTGGCTAGATACTGGCACACATGATTCTTTGCACAAAGCTTCCTCATACGTGCAAACCATTCAAGAAAGGCAAGGCGTTCAAATAGCGTGTATTGAAGAGATTGCATACAGAAATGGATGGATTAACCTAGCTCAGTTAGAGGTGTTGGCAAATCGCGTTTCTTCAAGTGATTACGGAGCCTATCTAATTAAGTTTTTAGAAAAATCTCATGTATTGTGTAAAAACTAACTAGTGTTATTTTTTTGTAAGGCTTTTTCTTTTTCTGGCAGCAAGTTTTGCTTGAGATCCATACACAACTTCATGAAGGTTTTGGATAGACATAAATGCTCCAGAATCGACCCTTTGGACAAGCTCTTTAAGATCGGCTAAATCAAGCCTTTCAACAATTACGAATAAGATCTCTCTAGCATCTCCTGTGTAACCTCCTCGGCCATACATGATTGTAAGACCTAGGCCTAGTTCATGCATGATCACTTCTGAAAGCTCTTTAGGTTTAGATGTGATAATTGTCATTGTTTTGAGCTCATCAAGGCCAACGATGACAAGGTCTAGCATTTTAAAAGCTACTATATAGGTCATAAGTGAGCCAAAGGCTATATGCCAGTCTTTGAAGATCAGTCCATAAGCTGCAAAGATAAAAAAGTTAATAAAGAGGACAACTTGGCCAACGGTAAAGCCTTTTTTTCTGTTGATGATGATCGCTAAAATTTCGGTGCCATCTAAACATCCTCCGTTTCTGATAATGAGTCCTACTCCAATTCCAAGTATTGCGCCTCCTATCACGATAATCTCTAGCATATCTCCATAAAAGGGAGGAACTTTTTCCAAAGCGCTTAAAAAGATAGCAAACAGTAACACGGCTACTAACATTTGAATAACAAAGGTTTTCCTGATATGCCTGTAGGCTAAATAAATAAACGGTAAGTTCAAAATAATTAGAACTACAGATAAGAGAGTGTCGCCAAAGAGTCTAGCGTAGATCAAAGAAACACCGATTATCCCACCGTCAATCAACTTATTTGGATAGAGAAAGACTCTAATTGATACAGCAGCTAAAAAAGCTCCGAGCGTCATCCAGAAATAAGAAATGATTTGTTGGGATAGTGATTTTTTCTTAGTGCTTTTTGATGCGATCATTGGCATGTCCTTGGTTCTATCACAGAATAAAGAAAGCGATTGGTGTTTGTACAGAAAAAAATTCGAGCCATACGGCTTAGAAAAGCTTCGCGAGAGAAGGGACTCGAACCCTCAACTTCCAGCGTGACAGGCTGGTGCTCTAACCAATTGAACTACTCCCGCAAAAGAGTTGACTTTGGGCGCGACAGGATTCGAACCTACGACCGCCTGTGTGTAAGACAGGTGCTCTACCAACTGAGCTACACGCCCTTCAAAATCACGATAACTTTAATCTTTAGTGGGCTTTTTTCTCAAGAGAAAAAATACTTTTTATGTTTTACTGCGCTTTTTGTAAAAAAATGAGAGGAGAATCTAGCTAATGAGCGATAATGATTTCGTAGATGTAAAGGAGTTATGCCCAGGGATAATTGTGGATCCGATGTACTCTCGGGTAGATAATATTTTTAAGGAAGTATTGTATCCTGTTGAGGCTTGTTTTATTAGAAGAGGAATGGGGAAAAAGCTTCTCGAGGTGCAAAATGAATTAGAGAAGTTATCTCTTGGTTTAATTGTTTATGATGGTTATAGACCTCTTAGCGTTCAAAAAAAACTTTGGAAGCAGTGCCCTGATGATCGATATGTTGCTAATCCAGATATTGGGTCTAAACATAATAGAGGAGCTGCAGTAGATGTTTCACTTATTAGTTTGGATGGTGATTTATTAGAGATGCCATCGGTTGTTGATGACTTAAGTGAAAGAGCTCATAGAGATAACGATAATTTCCCTCAGAAAGTTATCGCTAACAGGCAGCTTCTTGAAGATATCATGGTAAGTAAGGGGTTTATCCCGCTCCCTACTGAGTGGTGGCATTTTGATGATAGTGACTGGGAGAAATATCCTATAGAAGATGTGTGTCTAAGCGAGCTTGTGAAAAGTCATTCATGAAAAAAGTTGTTTTTTGTTTCTTAGCGTTGTTTTGTTTGAGTTGTAGTAAAAATGAAGACTATTACCGTCAAAAAGGTGAGAGGCTTTCTAAGAAAATTGCGCTTGAGTTAGAGCAGATTAACTCGGCTAAAGAGCTAAAAGAAAAAGCGCCACTACTTAGAAAAAAAGCTTTGAAGCTAACGGATCTGATGATCAAAGCTGAGTCAATTAAGAGTACATTGGAAGGTAGAGAAGTTACATCTCAAACGGTGAGTAGTGATCAACTGCTTTATGAATTGAATCGTTTGGCGCAAGATAAGGAATGTCTTAAACTTCTTAAAGACATTCAAAGAGATGCTTTAGAAAAACTTGATGCTTATGATGCAAAGAAGCAAAAAGATTCTAAGAGTTAAACCTAAATTTGTTTGAGACATAGGCTTCAAAAGAGTCTTTTTGTTTTTGTAAGATATCAAAATCAGTTAATTCAGAGATTTGTATTGGAGAAGCTGTGATGTAGCCAAGTTCATTAAAGTGGCAATCTGAATCGATATCTTTGTCATGGCGCTTCCAAAAATCGGCAGAGATAAATTGGGATTCAATTTTTTCTGAGGGCTTGAATGCAGAAGACCAGTTTGAAATCCCGTGAGGAGCGACCTTAAAACCTTTGATTTCTTCATCTAAGTGTTCTGGAAAATTAATATTGTAGAACGTCCCACTTGGAATTTGCAGGTCTAAAAGATATTCTACTATCGGGGCGATATATTTCTCTACGTGGTCGTACTCATCTTGATCTTCTCTAAAATACGAAAAAGCAGCGCCTGGAATACCTGAATAAACTCCTTCAATAACAGCTCCGCATGTTCCACTAAAAAGTAAAGTCCTTCCTAAGTTGTGGCCTAAATTAACACCAGATAAAATCATCGTTGGCTTACAGTTAAGAATCTGAAGTGCGGCTCTAACACAATCAACAGGAGTTCCGCTTACTTGATAGGCCTTGACGTTATCTTCCCAATCGACACTTGTGACATTTAAGGACCCAAGAGTTAGTGATTGAGAGGCTCCGGATTTCTGAGAGCTTGGAGCTACAATTGTCACATCACCTAAATTTTTAATTCCTTCGTAGAGGTGTTTTAAGCCTCTAGCTTGAATGCCGTCGTCATTTGTTAAAAGAAAATGAGGTCTTGAGGTAGTTTTATCCACTCTTATTTTAACTCTAGTTTTGGTTTTTGAGTAAAGTATGATACCACTAAAATGGCAATAAGGCTAATACAAAACCCGGGAATAATTGAAGGGATGCTTATATGAAAAATTTTATTAATATATGGCCAAGTGCCAGCTAGTGTTCCTCCTAGGAAGATTCCAGCTCCAGCGCCATATTTATTTGTTTTTTTCGAAAACAGTCCCAAAATTAAAATAGGTCCGAAAGTGGCTCCAAGGCCAGACCAAGCATAACTTACAAGAGCAAAGATGGTATCAAGTTTTAGATAAGCGATAAGATAGGCTAATAGCGAAACAAAAAAGACGCTGAGTCTTGATACTAAAAGGACTTGTTTAGAGGTAGCATTTTTGTGAAAAGCTCTTTTATAGACATCTTCAGCTAAACTTGAAGCTAGAACCAGAATCTGAGAGTCTACAGTGGAAATCGTAGCTGCGAAAATAGCGCAGAGGACAAAGGTTGCCAAAAAGACAGGGAACACATTTCCGACCATGGTTACAAACACAAGCTGGGAGTCTTCAAGGGGAGTTTTGTAATAATTTATTGCGATAAGCCCTATCAGAGTTGCAGCAAATAAAGTAACAGTTTGCCAAGACAGTCCGACTATTTGGGCTTTTCTCATTTCCGAGACGTTTTTAATCCCCATAAATTTTGTGATAATATGAGGTTGCCCAAAATATCCAAGACCCCAACCTGCCATGATTCCTAAAACGCCCAGCATAGTCTTTCCTGAAAAATCTGGGAAAAGAGAGAGCATTCCTGAGTGAAGTTTACCTGGATCGACAGCCGCGGAAAAGCTGCCAAACTTATCAAATATCACAAAAAGGGGAACAAAAAGGCAGACAACCATAAGAAATAGACCTTGAAAAAGATCTGTCCAAGCTAAGGTGACATATCCTCCGATAAAAAGATAAGGGATAACAATGCAGATTCCGATTGTGATTCCAAGGAGATAGTTGAATCCAAAAATTGATTCAATGAGTAGGCCAAGCCCTGTGAGGCCTGCTGATATATAAATTGTATAAAAAACAAAGAGCATAAGAGCTGTTAAAATACGAATGACACCAGAGGTGTCTTGAAATCTACTTTCAAAAAAAGACGATAGAGTCATGCTGTTGTATTTTTCTGTAGCTTTTCTAATGGCAGGAGCTATGAATTGCCAGTTTAGAAACATAAAAAAAATAAGACCAATTGCGATCCAAGATTGCTTCAGACCTTTTTCATAAATCACAGCAGGGTATCCCATCAAAAGCCAACTGCTCATATCGCTGGCATGGGCAGCTAGTGCAGTTAGTAGGTATCCCATAGACCGTCCACCTAGAATGTAGTCGCTAGAGGTCTGTCTTTTTTTATAAGAGAATCCTGCAATAGCAAGTAACACAACAATATATATTGCTATAGCTAGAAATTTTTCAAAAATCATCGGCTCATCTATTATTTAATTAGCTAGAGTATAAGAGGCAAAACTTCATATGTCAAAAAATTCATGAGCTTTGGCTTGGATTAACAGTCTGTAGTAGATCTTGTCTCAAAGCCTTTTTTGATCCAAAATCTAGCCCAGCTTTAGCTAGATTAGATTTCACATGGGGAAATTCGCTCTGAATTGAGCGGATTAAATCTTTTGTTTTTTTTCTTTTTGAGTTTTGCCCGACAGGACATTGACACATGATTCTAGCAAATTCAGCAGCTTTTGAAAATTCAATGATGTCTTTTTCCTCAACGAAGATAAGCGGTCTTATAATGGTCACTCCGTACAAAATCATTGGAACTTTTGGAAGATTACCCTCGACTTGCCCCTTTTGGACAAGGTTTAACATGAAAGTTTCTATATGATCATCTAGATGATGGCCAAAAGCAATTTTATTAATTCCAAGGTCTTTTGCCTTTCGAAAGATTAACTTTCTTCTTTCTCGTGAGCAGCTATAGCATTGTAGATTTTCTAGCGTTTGATCAGAGTGTAAAATTTCTAAATCGATTTCAAGGTGTTGGCAGATTTTTTTGATATAGGCTGTTTCGATTGAGGCTCCGCAAGAAAATGCGCCGCTTACATGTAGAGCTGTGATTTTGAATTTTTGAAAACCTCTGCCCGAGATAGCGTTTAGCATAAAAAGTAGAGTTAAACTATCTTTTCCTCCGCTTAGGGCTACTCCAATATGGACAGAGTCTTCCAGAAGGTCAAATTCATAAATAGCTTTCCGAGTTAGCTTTTCTATAGATTTTCCAGGCCCTTCCCAGGGAGGAGTGCAGCTAGGTAATTGTTGAATCAGCTTTAAACTCATATGCATAACACTTTGATATAAAGGGTGATATCTTACAATAAAAGCCTCTATCTGATCAAGAGCTTGGAGGGCTCTCATGGACAATTAACCTAGCTTGTGTTATACTGTTCCCAGTTTATGTCAGGAATAAAGAGAAAAATAGATGAAACCTAAAAGAAATGATCCGTGTCCTTGTGGCTCTAATAAGAAGTACAAAAAATGCTGTGGTCTATCTGCTGGGCAAAAGCCTATTAAGGCTTCTGTTATCTCTTCTGGTCTTACTAGTAAGATGTCCTCTGTCTTTCAGAAGGGATTCGTTAATGCCCAGGAAAATAGTTACTCTGGTGTATCCATAAAAGATAGAATTTCAACGTCTATCACTAAATAAATTCATTAAATTTATTCAAATTTAAAATCTTATAAGCTTTCTATTAGAAGAGTAATCTTTTTATAGATGTTTTTAAGGCTGTTTTGGACCTTGAAATATAAGCTTCATGATAATCCAAATAAGCTCGTAGAAAAACTAGTTGAGCTATGCCCAAACATAAAGCCTTTCAAAGAGTTGTCGTAATAAATATTTCAAAAGTTTAGATTGAGAACTTACAAAAAAAATCTAGCAGAACAAAAGCTTAAAGGCCCGATAGACAAGGAGCTTGTAGATGAAGTTAAAACTGTTACAATTGATGATAATGGGGCTAGTCTTGACTAGTTTTAAACTAGAGGCGGTCCTTACTCAAAAAGCTATGGTTACTAACCTTGGTAGTCCAACTGTGAGTATTATAGATTTAACGAAGAGTACATATCCCGTGATAACAGTTGATGTAGGGGATGATCCAGATTCTGTTAAAATAGCTACTCGTGAAGAGTCTGGAGCCAATGTGCTTTTGCAGCAGAAAACAACTATGTTACGACAAAAGGGATTATAGAAGGATGTACGTCTGAAGAAGATTAAAGAGAAGATGTTAGGTTCTAATTGAATTTTGATGAGTCTTTTTTGATTTTTTTCTAATTTGCTGTTGCTGAGAATTTAAACGTTTGCTATAACTTGCATCAAATTTTGCTGGAGTAGCTCAATTGGTAGAGCACCCGACTTGTAATCGGACGGTTGAGGGTTCAAGTCCTTTCTCCAGCAAATTTTTTTTGCCCTTTTCGGGGGTGTCGCATAGTGGCAATTGCAAGAGACTGTAAATCTCTCGACTTCGGTCTTCGTGTGTTCGAGTCACACCGCCCCCAGCTTTTCTTGCTAATGGCAAGTCTTATTTTTTTTTGCATATAGTTCTATATTTTTCCTTTTTTATTAAATAAAATGCCTTATTTAGTATAAGTAAGTTTCAAGTGAGTTTGCTTTAGTTTTATTAAAAGCGTAACTTTTTATAGATGAGGTAATTAAGTAACCATGAATAAATGGTTCAGTTGTTGTATTGCCATTTTAAGCTTAATAATTAGAGGATACTCAGATGATCCTGTGGTATTGTCTAGCCTGACGTTAGAGCAAGCTGAAATGATTGCCTTAGAAAAAAACCATCAAGTTCAGACTCTAAGAGCTCTATATCAAAAAGCTGTTGAGGGGAAATTAGAGTCTTACTCAAAGTGGATGCCAACATTATCTGCTTTTAGTGATATGTATGTAGCAAATAAAAAGCAGGTATTCACTAATTCAAAAAGTGCCTTTTTAACTCAATTTACACTGTCTCAATCGATTCTTGAAATGGATAAATATTATGATGTTAAAATTGCTAAACTTGTTCAAGAGCAGCTTAAGCTCTTATTAAATGCCGCCATTATAGACACTCTCTTCGAAGTAAGGTCCTTATATTATCTTGTGATTTTAGATTATGAGTCAATTGCGGCAGCTGAGGATAAAGTTGAGCTGTTAACAAGTCTTGCTAATAGAATGAAAGATCGATATGAAGTTGGCACAACAATTTTATATAACGTCAATCAAAGTCAGGTGGCTATTGCTAACGCTATGGCAGCTTATTATGAAGTCGTTAAAGCTCAAAAAGTGAATATGGATCGCCTTGTTTCTGCGATGGGGTTTGATCCAGGAAACTGTCAAATACAGTTTGCAAAGCTTGAGATTCCAGTTGATACAATCCCTTTGCTTGGTGAAAAACTGTGTCATCTGAGAAGTCTATTTGAAGAAGATGGCTTAAAGGCTGATCAAAAGCTTTTCACAAAATCATATCCACTAACTGAAATTCATAAGATAAAGGCTTTATTTTCCAAACCCGAAATCAGTTATTGGGAAAGCAAAGCTAAAAAATATGACCCGACTCTTAGCGCTTCTGAAAAAGAAGTGGTCATAGCAAGAAGAGAAGTGTCTAAAGGGTATGGAGAGTATATTCCAAAAGTTACTCTTAATGTTAACTACGGCGGAAATCCAACAGATCAACTATTTGTCCCTGCTACGAGTTTTTCTAGCCAGACATTTGAGTGGGGAGTGGGATTGCAGTTTAAGTGGATGATCTTTGATAGCTTAGGTCGAGAAAGACGTATTAAACAAGCGAGATACCAGAAAAAAGCTAAAGAATCACAGTACAAAAAAGAGCTTCAAAAGACTTATGAAAATGTAAGAAAGCAGATTTTTAGCATTGAAGAGGCAATCTCTAGTTTTGTTACAGCTGACGCTAATGTTAGATTGGCAACTCAGACGGTGGATTTGGCAAACGATCAGTTGGATATTGGTTATGTGACAATATTTGATTATCAAATAACAGTTGATGGTTTGGTCCAAGCTTTAAACCATAGAAACAAAGCTAGGTATGAAATCATTAACGCCTACTATGGTTTAAGACATGCATCTGGTGCAGATTTAGAAGAAGAGGGAATGTAGAGATGGAAGAAAGTTCAAATAAAGAGAAGAGATCTTTTTTCAAAACGCCGTGGAAGGTGACAGCTCTTAGTGTTTTTGTTTTAGCTATCTTAGGCTTTGTCGGATTTAGCATCATTCATAGATCAGAGTATGTTTGGACAAATGATGCATTTGTTGAAGCATATGGAACAGACCTTAGCTCTAATGTTGTTGAAAAAGTCGTGAAGCTATTTGTTGATGAGGGAGAGTATGTAAAAAAAGGACAGAAAATAGCTTTGTTGGAAAATAATGTCCCTGTAGCTCAAAAAACGGAAGCTCAAGCAAAGATTGTGAGTATGGAGCAGGAAATACAAGTAAAAAAAGCGAACTATCTTAAATTAAAAAGCGATTACAAAAGGGCTCAAAAAAGCTTAAGCGATCATATTATCTCGACTCAAGATTTTGAACATGTTGAAAGGGATTTTCAAATGTCAAAAGCGGCTCTTAAACTTTCTGTAGCAAACCTCAAATTAGCAGAGAAAAGTCTAGAGGTCATCGAAGCTAAATTAACGCATTACGAAATTTTTGCTCCCCATGATGGGATTATTGCAAAAAGGTGGGTTTGGTTTGGTGATGTTGTCCAGATGGGACAAAGCCTTTTTACGATGTATGATCTTGAAGATATTTGGGTTTTAGCAAATATAGAAGAGAAAAAAATAAGAAAGCTCAAGCTGAAAGATCGAGTAGAAATCCATATTGATGCCTATCCAGGACAAAAATTTTATGGGGAAATCTTTGCAATTAAAGGAGCCGCTGCTTCAAAATTCACGCTCGTTCCTCAAAATAATGCAACGGGAAACTATACAAAAGTTGAGCAAAGAGTCCCTGTGAAAATAAGTATTCGAAGACCTAATGATTTCCCATCAAATAAGCCTTTGTATCTTTTCCCAGGAATGTCCGCTGAGATATACGTAAAGGTTAAATAATGCAAGGCATCAAAGAGAAGCTTAACTGGGTTCAGCCAGCTATTTTGCCAAAGGAATCTCTCTTAAGAAAGTTCATTTTACTAACATCGATTATCTTAGTTAACATCATTATTATTGTTGAGCTTATGGCTTCATCAATATCTATGAGTATTACGCAGGGTTATCTAGCGATAGACGATACAAAAACAGTATGGATAGACAATACATTTTTGCTGTTTCTGGGGATGTCTGTTCCGGTTGCGATCTATACTTCTAGAAAATATGGTTATAAGATTATGTTTTTCTTAGGGCTGTCTATTTTCTCTACTGGTTGTATTTTTACAGGGCTTTCGACAAGTTTTTATGAATTGATTGTATTTAGGGCTTTAGCTGGAATTGGTGGTGGTTTAGTTTTCCCGGTGAGTTTAGCTGTTATTAAAAGAGCCTTTGAAGGATCTTTGCAAAGAATGGCTCTTTCAATTTATGTAGGAGTTGGTTTTGGTGGAGGGTTTATCATAGGGGCTCTTCTTGGGGGATTTTATGGACAGGCCTTGGAATGGAGAGAAGTCCATTATCTTTGTTTTAGCCTAGCTATCCCAAGTCTTTTTCTTATTTCAGCCTTTATGTATGAAACGCAAAAATATCCAACCCACAAGTTTGATTTTTTGACATTCATTTGTTTTGCCATTTTCTTAGTGTCTACACTAACACTTTTGTCACAGGTTAAGGCTCCATGGAATACAGAAGGTTTTAGATCCTCTTTAGCTTGGGGCTGTTATATCTCCATGTTTTTATCGCAAGTCGTTATGTTAATTTGGTACCGCTATTCAAAAGCTCCGCTGTTTGAAATTTCATTGTTTAAAAATGTTAATTTCTGTGTTGCTTGTGTTTGCATGGCTTTTGTTGGAGTCATGTTTTTTGGAGCAACGCTTGTTGTTGTTTCTCTTATGGAAAAGGTGTTTGGATACGAGAGGCTTAAAATAGGCTACATGATAGCTATTTTTGGAGTGTCTTTTGTGATATCGGGAGCTCTTTCTAGTGCTCTTGTGCGGTTTATCAATTTGTACTTTGTTGTTGCTTTAGGGTTATTAGCGCTGTGTGTTAGTTCCTTTTTAACGCATTCTTTAACTTTGATAAGTTCACCTAATGATATTGCTATTTTACTGATTTTACGAGGATGCGGTGTGGGCTTATCTTTAGGACCTCTTACGGCTATGGCTCTTAGAAATATCCCTGACGATTTAACAGGACAGGCGGCTGCGTTAGCTACAATCTTTAGGCAAGTTGGAGGAGCATTTGGAAGTTCTGCGATTTCACTTGTTGCCGTTGTAAGAAATGCTTTTCATACGGCGAGATTTGGGGAACAAATCAACCCATATTCGCCCCAGCTTCAAAATTATTTTAGAAAATTGGCTTTTGAAGTGGGGAAGGGAGAATCTTTGGAAGGGCTTTCTTCAGCAGAAGTATCGAAAAGTTATTTTATTGAAAACCTCAAGGGGCAGTCTTTACTGCTTTCATTTAATGATGCGTTTTATCTTTTTGGTTGGATTTTTATAGCTCTTATCTTGCTTGTTGTCACAATGGCTCTTATTAATAAAAACAAACCTTTCACTTTAAATAAATAAATTTACTCAAGAACTTTAATTTTTTTGTAATATAATTTACTTTAATTTTTTTAAAAAAATAAAGATAATCCTCATTTAATAGTCTAAATGCTATAATATTTGTTCTTGTTTATGTTTTACGTAGAAGGTGTTTATGAGATTATCTTTAGTTAACGATAGTGAATCTGTTCATAACCAGGCTATATTCAATGGTTTGAGACCTTTTTTTACTGAAAAAAAGGATGCTCAGGATATTGAAAAAAAGCTTAGATCTTATGAAACAAGTGGGAAAATTTTGGCGGCTGTTGCAGGCGCTGGTGCAACTATTGTCGCAATAAGCCTTGTTTCAAAAGTATTTTTTCTAGGCCTTACTATTGCAGGTCTTACAGCTCTGAGCCTAATAGGCAGAGACTTTGTCATCGTTTCCAGAAATGCAAAAAAGATTGCTATGGAAAATGAAGATGAGAAGAAAAAAGTGTTCGTCGAACAATCTCAAGCAAAGGCAGTGCAAGTCAGAGAGTTTGTAAAAAAACTGTTTGAAAACACTTGGATCTTAGACAACTTTGAGTCAGTTGGTGTGTTTTACTTAACTAGAAAAGCAGCTCCAGCTTCTTTGTAAATAAAATTTACAGTTATATAAAAAAAACTCTGAACTAGTTCAGAGTTTTTTTGTTATTAAAATTAAAAGTTTAATTTTGTTCTTGTGCTTATTTAGTCCGTGGTTTTTTAGGCGGTTTATGTTATTATATCTCCAAGATTACAACTTTTCTCCTTTAGAAGAGAATGTTAAGGTTTAAGAGGTTTCTATGAGCTTTTCTATTTCAAAAGCCGCTGAGTTAATCAGAGATAAACATATTTTTGCCCTTGAGGGCAATCTTGGGGGTCAAGTTTTGTTTGTGAAACAAAAAGATCCTTTTTCACGAGTTCAAAAAAGACAAACAGGTAACCTCCTTCATAAATTGGCGGTAAAGGCATTGAATGAGGCTAATCCTTCAGCAAGTGAGCTGTCTGATATTACTTATCAATATGTTAGAAGACATGTAGAGCCTTTGCATGGGAAAACCATGCAGTCTTATAATAGTTATGCTTTGCTTTTTAAAAATGCTATTTCTCCGACAAAGCTTGCGGACGTAGAACGCAAGCAACGATTTTCAGGATTTAATCCACTGACAAGTGATGAGCTAGATAAAGAAATTCTTTGGAAAGAGCTTATTGATCAAAACAAGTTACATTATGCTATCAATACTTCTGGAGTTAAACTCGATTCATCAAAGTTATCGCTTCCAATTCAAGGAGAAATTGTTAGCCTTGAAGATCTAGAGATTTCTAAAGATGAAGCTAAGCAACAATTTGTTTGGTCAAATTCAGGGAAAGAGGTTTTTAGAACAAGCTACAATAGTAAGTTGGAAGGGTATCATTTCCATGGAATTTCTGGAATATTGCCTGGAACGTCAACAAAACCTTCAAGAGAGTTCCTCCACGCTCCATTTAGTAAAACAGATCCAAGTGGTGAGTACAAAGTTTTGATTTGTAGTGCGATAAATAATCCTGGTGTCCCGAGATTTATGGGACCTCACTCTTTTATAGGACTCGAAGATCCCCAAGGTAACCAAACCTATTATGGGCAAACGATGAACTCTTCCCTTCAGATGTCTGTAGAGAACCCAGATCGTTATAAAAGCTTACCAGCGACGACCTATATTAATACTGAAGTAAAAAAGACTATTACGAAGGAAAGCTTTGAGAAACTTCGAGCTGATTTTGAAAAAGATATGCTTGATGGATTACAGGGCTCTTCATACTTT
Source organism: Chlamydiia bacterium (assembly GCA_030427725.1). Lineage (GTDB taxonomy): Bacteria > Chlamydiota > Chlamydiia > Chlamydiales > JAUICV01. Next base: position 93,367 of record JAUICV010000003.1, read on the forward strand.
AAAAATAACTGCTCTGGATATGTTGTGAAAAAAGCGGCATCAGTGGGCATAAAGATTGAAGCGGAAGTTTCGAACACGGAGTGGCTTTATCTAAACTTTATTTATCTATTACCAAAATTTTTGGCTAAGCCGTTGAAGAGAGGATATGAAAGTTTACCGAGTTATTTTAGAAAAGCGCTACATTTTATAGCCTTTCCGTTCTATGCGGCTTCTGTAATTGCTAATTTAGTGATATGGTCATCTGGGTTTTTCTATAAAACCGTTCGTAAAGATATTTCACTTTTGGATATTTTCTTCAGACCATGGAGAGTTCATTCTAACCATCCGATTAAACTGTATGAGTGGCAACAAAAACAACTTAAAGGAGCAAAGTAATGGAAACTAGATCTTCAGCAGCTAGACCCCCTAGTGTTTGTTCTATATTAGATGAATCGATTACAAAACTTGGCTATAAATTTCACGATGCGGCCCTTCCAGAAAATGAGCTTTTAAGTCATGTAAGTTGGATGAATGTTGAAGAGCTTAGCGATGCCGAAAAAAACACATACGAAATTAAAGAAATCCAGCCATTAGTTTTAATTATTCAGTGGTTATTTGAAGGTATAAAAAATGTTATCCAAACTTGGTGGCACAAAGCAGAAATTCAAGAGGAGAATGAAGTTTTACTTCAGTGTCATTTCTTGAAGAATAATGGCCATTTAAGTCCAAAGACGTTTTTAGAGCTTAAAAAGAACATTCATGATGCTAAACGTTTTAAAGAGCTGACTAACGCTGAAATAGATCGCTTAAAAGAATCTGGATTTATCGACACGAAGGCATATAGAGCTATGAAAAGCTTGCTTGTCAGTGAAAGAACTAAAGATGTTTGGATTTATGTAAATACAATTTCTGTCTTAAACCAGCTAACAGACAATATCGAAACGGTCAAAGAGCTTTTAGGTCCTAAAGAGGCTCTAGAGTTATATAGCACACTAGAATCAGCTTATAAAACGTCAATTTTTGAAAATCAAGCGTCATCCAAACTCCAAAATCTTTTAGCTAGAGTGCAGATTACTTTATGGATGAATTCATTTGCTCCTGAGCAAGACGGAATGAACAGAGAAGATAGCTTTGTTCTTAAAGACTTAAGAAGATCTTTAGCAAAAGATGATCAAAAAGGATTTCAGGAAGCCTTAAAAGATTTCTACGAGTACCATGCAGAAACAACCTCTAGCCCCTTGCAAGGTTATTACTATCAAGAAATGGCAGCCTCTTTGAAGAATTTAATCAATGGAAATGTTTTTGTTCACCTCTCTCATGCGTTAATGACAGAAACATATGTGAATCAGTGGAGCCAAGAGTTTGCTTCTCTTCACAAAAAAATTCTTTCTCTTGATGATAATTCTATCGATAAAGAGCAACTAAACCAGCTAAAAGAAAAATTGAGTAAACTGTACTCAATTTTTGGTCATGTTTTAGAGGGCGAGAAAGAGTTTTTAAGCTCAGATATATTTTATTCAAAAGTCTACGGCGATCTAAGGCAGAGATGGCAAGAAATCTCTGATAAATTGCATCAATTCAATGGTGGAGAAATTTCTGCACATGAGATGTGCGGTTGTATCAATCAAAAACTTGCTGAAAATGCTTCAAAACCATGGCCTCAAACAGCGACAACTGTTCTTAATGCGTCTAATAACGATAGGGCATTTCATAGTGATGAACCTTTAAAGAAAAAGGTTTTAAGTTTCACATGCACTTGGGGAGGAGGTCATAAAGCTGCAGCATCAGCTTTAGAACAATATCTTGGGAAAAAGAATTACCATTTTACTTCTGTAGACCTTCCTCAGGAAACACTCCTTTCTGAAGATCCACTCCAGAAGCTTTTAGGCGGAAATTTTAGTATCGCAAAGCTTCACAATACACTTTGCGCTAATAAAGCATTCAAGACTGTGGAGATGATTAGAAAACTAGGGTCAAAGATGGGATCTACAGCAATATGTCCAACTAAAAGACGTTTAGTAATGCAAAGAATCTTGATGGAAAGACCTGATGTGATTTTTGTTAATTATTCCGCCCATTTAGATATCCTTCTCTCTGTTGCAGAAGAGTTAGGTATTCCTGTTGTGTATCAGGCTACAGATTTACATCAAACTTATGACAATTGGACGATAAAGCCGAACTCAAAGCATTTCAAGCTATTAATTCCAGCAGCTGATGAAAAGATATGGGGCTCATTTAAGGCTCCTGTTGGAAAGGATCAAGTTGTTAATCTCGGCTACCCTTCAAGGCCTGAATTTATCAAAGATTATTCTGCTGAAGCGCTAGATAAGATTTATGAAAAATATGAGCTTCCAAAAGATAAAAAACTTGTCATGATGATGAATGGAGCCTTAGGAAGTGACTATAAAACTTCTCAGGCAAAACAAATAATCTCTCAGCTTCGCTCAGGAAAGTATGATGATGCTCATTTTGTTGTTGTCTGTGGGAAAAGTGTAGATTTATTTAGGAAGTTAAAAAGTGAGCTAAAAAGGCATAACTTAGAGCATAAGATGACTGTCTGTGGCTTTATTAGCGATCCAGAGGATATGGCGAAGTTAATGAATGTTTCCCAGTGTATCGTTACAAAACCAGGTGGTGGAACAGTTGCTGAAGCGCTTTATACAAAGCTTAGAATGGTCTTAGAAAGAGGTCCAAAAAATGGACTTCCTTGGGAAGACTTCACTTGCGATTGGATTGAAAACAAAGGTCTTGGTCAGGGATTTAGATCTACTAAAGGGTTAATTAAGGCACTAGATGCTGAGTTGAGCAAGCCGAAAAGTACAATAGATTTTAGGCCAGAGGTCCCTCAGCCAAAAGCGTACTTTGATCTTGTAAATCAAATGATTGAAGCTGCTGAAAAAGATAAGGATTATTTTTCCAAGCGTAAGAGTTGGTCTGAAGAGCTTAGTGTGCCATTTTATGCAAGTCCAGAGGCTGCTAAGGGATATCGTATTGAATCAGCACAAATCCAGCTAAACCAAGCTTTAAAAGAAGGAGCTTTTGCAAAAGATTTTTCTATAAGTAAAGAAGTGGAAAGACATCTCTTTGAATTAAAGCCTGTTGCTCTGAACTTTAAGAATATGAAGTTAGAAAAGGCTGAAAAATTTAGTCAAGTAGATAGCTTATTGTTTACTCAAAAACTGACATCGCAATTCGAAAGTTTAATATCTAAAGATATAGATCGGTTGATTCCATCTAAACAAAGTGAAGTAAAGCTTGAAAAACTTTTAGTTATGACATCTTTTTTCTTAAAGCAGATGAATTTGAGGTTTGAAAACGGGAAAATTTCCAAAAAACAACTGATTAAAGAGATTTCTAAGCTTGACCGTTTAGCTCTTCTGTTAAGAATTAAAATGGCTCAAGCTCAACGGTTAGAATCTGAAGAAGCGTTTGATGCCTTTAAGTGGATTTCTGAAAGGTTAACTCATTTGAATAAGGATGAAACAGATAGAAAAAAGGTTGTTTCTAGCTTATCAATGTTATACGAAACTAAAATAGCAAGAGAGGATCTCTCAAAGTGGCTTTTAGAAAAAACATCCAGAGCGAGGAAAAATAAAACAGAGGAATACATCCTCGGTTCAAAAGAAGCGATTCTCTCATTTGTATTGCATCCACTTTCAATTGACTTTGTAAAAGATCTTAAAATCCATCGCAGCGTTTCAGCGTATAATCAAAAGCTTGAAGTTAGTAAAACAACAGGTGATTTAAAGATAAAAGTTAATGGCCGGTTTCAAAGGGTTGCTAAAGTTAAAGATAGCTACAGTTTTTTCCAAAATAGAATTGTAAATAAGGAAGGAAAGGAAGTTGTATACACGGAAAGATCAGGTCTAAAAAATGGTACATTTGTAGACTGGGACAATAAGATTCCCGTCTTTCTAGATACAAAAACTCCTAGAGAAAAACCTGCTTTAGAGATTAGAACGGTTTTAGGTAAAGAAAGCCATGCGTATATCAGGGTTTATGCGACAGATGGTAAAGTGTATAGCGTAGGAAAATTCTGGGATAGAGATGTTAATCTTCCAGGAATTGAAGGAGGGTTATTAAAAACGATTCCAGCTATGTTGTCAGTTGATCTTCATGAGTTCTTGCCAGAGGAATCTGATATTAAAGCTACAACTATTGATTTAACTGAAGATCAGTTTACAACGGTTATGAATGAGATCGTTGAAGTTCAAAAAAACTTCAGAAAACAAGAGGGTGGATACAACTTGATGAACGCAAACTGTACCGATTTTGTTAGACACATTGCGGGAAAAGTTGGGCTAAAAATTGATACAAAAATCAGCGTTTTCGAATATTTAACTTCAATCTCAAGAAAAAGACCTAAGCTTAGAAAGCTTCTTTATAAAAACAAATGGATTCGGTACGTATCTAATGTATTCTTATATCCGATAGCTCTAGCAACAAACATGCTTTTATATATGCTAGGAGCTCATAAAGTTCGGGGAGAAGCGGGGCTTAGAAAAGCTAGGATCCTGAAATCTTGGAAAGATATTATCGATCCATTTTCTGGTTCTGTTGATCATCCACAAACCATCAGAACTTGGCAGGAAATCAGAGAAGAAACCTTAAGAAGTGCTTAGAGATTCTTTTTCTAGATATTTAATTCTCTAGTCCTTATCTAAAAGGATATGACTAGAGAATCCTTTGAAAACCCTGTCTTTTTAGATTTACTAAAAAGTTTTTCTCCCGAGTTTATCTTAGATAAGCTTCCGTCTTTTTTGTCCGAGGAACGTGTAAAAGCTTTTGATGAGGCTTTACTAAAGAGAATTAGTACAATTCATGTAGCTTTTGAAAATCCAAGTAATGTCCATAATGCTTTAGCATCTCTTCGAAGTGCTGAAGGATGTGGAATCAATCATATGCATATTATAGCTCCAGAAGATGGTGAAAAGTCCCGGCAAGGGCGCAGAACGACTAAAGGATCCTATAGATGGTCCCATGTTAAGTACTATGAAGACCTTGAGATGTTTTCACATAGAATAAAATCTCATGGATTTAAGCTTTATGGTGCCTCACTTCAAGCAACAAAAACTATCGATGAGATTGATGTGTCCACTCCATTTTGTTTGTTTTTTGGAAATGAACTTAGAGGCCTTTCTAAGGAGGCCTTAGATCTTTGTGACGATACATATATGATCCCTATGCAAGGGCTTGTTGAAAGTTTCAATCTTACGGTATCTTGCGCAATTTCTTTATATGTCTTATCTCAAAAAAAACGCAGCCAACTAGCGTGTACTGGTGATTTGACAGAAGAGGCATTGCTTAGAGAAAAAGCATGGTATATCGTTAGGTCTTTGGGCGTAGAAAAATCTAAGAAATACTTGAGCTTTTTCAAAGCTCAGAGGGATTCCTTAAAAGCCTAATAGTTGATATAATCGCCTCCTTTTTTTAAGGAGTTGTCTATGGATATAGTGTATCCTCAAAACGAAATTAATCCAGCCTGTGACCACAGAAACAAAAGTGAAATGATCCAGCTTGTTAACTCTAATCAAAAACTTCCAAGGGCTGAGGCTTTAGTAATGCTTGAGGTTTTTGGGAAGGATCTAATAGATCAAAACACCTTTGTCGGTGAGTTAGGTAGTAACTGGACCTTTAGCTCCGATCATTTGCCTGTAGGAACAAAGGTTTTCGGAAAAGATGACAGCTTCTTTAATGTCGTGTCTTGGAATGTTTTGAATAAGGCCTATATATCCTGGGTAGAAAAAGATTCACAAGGTCTTAAAGACTCTGCAATCATGGATATGCACAAGGTTAAGTCAAAGCAGTTTACAAATCTTACATTTCGTGAAGAGGTCGTCATTTCCCAAGTTATTGAGATGATCCAAAATAAAGACACTCCAAAGGATGTGATTTGTTTACAAGAATGCGGATTAGATTTTGCAGTTTCTTTAAAACAAGAGCTTAAGAAAACCTGCCCAGATATCGCTGTCTTAGTGCATCCGACAAAAGGATATGAAACAGATCAAAATATAACGCTATATAACACTCAAGTTTTTGATTATGTCTCAACAAAAACAACCTTCCAAGACTTTATGCAGAGCAATTCAGGAAAAACAAGACCGCTATTTAGCGCGTTATTGAAACATAAAGGTGATGGGCGTTTGTATAGGTTTTATAATGTTCATCTTCCCGGAGATCCCACAAGAGATGCTCCCTCTGAGCTTGTTGAAGCTGTTAAACGGTACGACAATGAAGATGAAATAGTCTTTGTTTTGGGGGATATGAATTTTTCAAAAGAGGCGTTTGACAAGGCTTTTTTAAATGTTTATGAAAGGGGTCATCACTTCCGACTGATTTCATCTAATTATTCTACAAACATCTCTCCAAAATCTTTTGGCAGAGATCAATTGAAAACAAAGTGTATTGATCTAATATATCTCAAATCACCAAAAAATGTACTCGCCAGAGCTTTAGATTTTTATGAGGTTATGGAGGATGAAACATTTTTCGAGACTCTAAGAGCTTTGCAGCCTAAAGATTAAAAAAAAGCCCTCTGACTTAGAGGGCTTTTTTTATTTAGGATACCTTCAGCGCAGAAGATTTTTTCTTCAGGCTAAGAGCTGTTGCTAAAGAGATAAAAAATCCTACGGGGAAAATAGCAAATCCTAGCAGATAGTTAGAATAGCTATAAAGCGGAGCCCCCGATAGCATTGTTTTATCCCAGTTAAAATCGATTAGCTTACCTGTTAAAGGTTGAGCAAATGCCGCAAGTCCCATGATAAGAACAGCTGCAACACCCATCGACGTTCCTGTTAAATGTTTTGGAGAAGATTCGGTGATAATTGAGTAGCCAAGTACTTGTGTAGAAGAAAACAGTCCTAGTGAAAAAAACAAAGCAGCCATCACAGAATATGAGATGAAAGGCATAAACATAATCACAAGCATCACTCCCAAAGAAAAAACAGCGCCAAGAGCCATGAGCTCTGTTCTTTTTTGGTATCTATCGGCTAGATATCCTGATAGAGCTGATCCAACAATTGTTCCCATGCAGATCATACTGACAATGAAAGATGCAGACGTTAGGCTCATTTTATGAATTTGAGATAAAAATAAAGAACCATAGACAGCGCCAATAACCATGATTGGTAGGTTCATAAGCCCTGTATAAATCCCGCAACTAACGTTCACTTTGGAAACTAAAGCTTCTTTTAAATCTTTGAAAAAAGCTGAAACAGATACAGCGGGTTTCTCAATAGAAAGAGGTGCAGGGGCATCTTTTGCAAAGAGCAGAACAACTAAAAAGACAAAGCCTCCAATTGCAGCGTCAACTAGCATAGCCTCTCTCCATCCCAGTTTGGATGCAAGGAAAGAAAACGGAGACTGAGCGATGACTCCTCCGAGCATACCTATAGTGATAACAACTCCAATCACAAAGGCTTGTTTTTTTGGGGGAAACCATCTAGAGACAAACATCATACAACTTAAAAAGCAAAAAGCATTGCCGATCCCTGAGAGAAAATGACAAAGAGCTGCTATTGTAAAGCTTTTTGAAAAAGCAAATCCAACTGTTGCTGTTATGCAAATAAAAAGAGCCGATAGAATAACTTTTCTCACAGAGACCTTATCTAAGATGATGCCGGCTGGAAGTAAGAACAAAACATCAGCCAAAAGGTATGTACTACAAAGGTATCCAAAGGAAGTGGCATTTATATTGAGATCTTTCATAAGCATTGGTGAAATTGCGTTGAGCATATGCAATTGCACAAGTTCATAGGCAAAAAATAAAGCAGCGGAGAGACAAACAATCCAAGCTCTTAAATTTGAAGTTTGCAACTTTGTATTCATTGTTAGCTCCTTAAACAGTTGTTGTTTCAGCTTCGAAAGCATATTTATCCATCTCAGGAACCATATCAATAAAATGTTTCATGCATACAGAGATGTAACTAGCTTTTCCCAAGACCTCCACTTGTGTTCCTTGAGTTACAGGAGTTCCTTCTTCGTCTACTCGAACATTCATTGTAGCTTTCCTGCCACAGTGACAAATGGTTTTGATTTCTACAAGCTCTTCTGCCCAAGCTAGTAAGTACTTGCTGCCTTCGAAGGCTTCTCCTAAAAAATCTGAACGTAGACCGTAGGTTAAAACAGCCACATCGAGCTTGTTTGCGATTTCTACAAGCTGAGCAACTTGCTCTTTAGATAAAAAGTGAGCTTCATCAACTAAAATACACTTCAGATCTTTTTTGTTTGTTTTTTCGTTTTGAACGTGCTCAAAAAAACTAAACGAGGAGTCATAGCCTATAGCTTTTTGTTTGAGACCAATTCTGGAATAAATTGTAGGACCTTCAAACCTTTCATCAATTATAGGAGCAAATAAAAGAGTTTGCATACCTCTTTCTATATAGTTGTAGCTAGATTGTAAAAGTGTAGTACTTTTTCCGGCATTCATTGCAGAGTAATAAAAATAAAGCTTTTTAGCCATATTGTGACCTTGATTCTTTGTTTTGTAGATTTTAGAAAACTATACAAAATTTGCCGAAAAAAAGTAGGAATTTTTCTGAAAAATATGCAAAGATTTGCGTAAAAAAAAGGTGCAAAAATGTTTACAGATGTTGAATTTGTAGATTTAACTCATGAGCTTTCAAAAAACGTGCCAACATGATCTGGTTCATGCGGTTTTTCTCATGACGTTAAAGCAAATTATAGCGACGGTGGATTTCTGATTATGAAATACACTATGCATGCAGGGATTGGAACGCATATAGACGCTCCAGTACATCATATTAGTGGAGGAAAAACCGTCTCAGAGCTTGAAATAGAGAAATTTTTCTGTCCATGTGTTTTGATTAATGTGACTCATAAAAGGTCTGAAAATTTAGCTATTAGTGTTGAGGATCTTTTAGACTATGAAACAAAGTATGGAAAGATCAAAGAAGGGTCTTTTGTGATTGGTTATACTGGATGGCAAGAATTTTTTCACGATAGTAAGGCTTATCGTAATGAAGGCGATGATAAAGTTATGAGATACCCAGGATTTTCCAAAGAAGCCGCAGAATTTTTAGTGGAAAGACAGGTTGCTGGGATTGGAATAGATACACTATCTCCAGATGGCTGTAATATAGGGTGTTATCCGGTTCATAAAGCCATTTTAGGTGCTGGAATGTATATTATAGAAAACCTCGCGCATCTAGACAAGATGGTTGAATCTGGAGGGTTTGTTGTAGCTCTTCCTCCAAAAATTCAAGATGGCTCAGAAGCTGCTCTTAGAGTTGTTGGGATCATCAAAAAGAATTAGTTCTTTTTTTCTCGTGTATCTAGCTTCGAGATAATATCAAAACAGAAGTATCTTTCTGCATGATCTCCACCTAGTAATGATGTGCTGAATGCTTTACATCCTATCCCATGAAGGAGCTCAGCTCCTACGAGCGCTGCGAGTTTGTTCCCAAAGTGATGATGGTTGTAATGATACAGATTCCACTTTCCGGACCATGGGGTGTTATAGAAAGCTAGATAGATTTTTTTATCGGGGTATGTTTTTAGGAACTCTTTTGTCGTTTGAAAAAACAGCTCTGATGTCATTTCATGTGTTGGATGGGTGTCGTCATGTCTTGGTAAGAAAATAAAAATTCTTCCATCATGAGTCATAAGATGCTTTTCTAGTGTTTTAAATACATCCGATTTGTCTTTGAATGATAAGCTTTTTGTTTCGTAGTAAGAAAGCTTTAACGACTCAATGCTTGTACGAGGATTCAAAAATTTTAAAGCGTTCATGGTTTCAAATTCACGTATCATAGTCTTATAGTTCTTGTCGATAATTTCTCCAGAAAGGGAGCCTTGTGAAAAAGATGAGCTGTAGGAAGGGTCGACATCTTCTGCATAGATTTTTATTCGGTGGCCTGTCGTGGCTACTAGGACAACGGGTGCAATTTTTAATTTCTGACTTTCCTGAATCACTCCACCCATTCCAATTTCAACATCGTCGGGATGCGGGGAAACGGCTATAATTTTATCTGTAGGAAGAAGTTTAAAGGCTTTAAAGCCTTCAGGAAAGTCAGATGAGTTGTCATCAAACGTTAGAATTCTTTTTGAAATCCTTTTGAGACGTACGTGTCCTTGATTACAAGATAAGAGATAGGTCTTAAAATTTTCATTTGGAACCTCAGTATCGTTGATTTTCAGACTGTAATAGTCTGCTAAATGAGACACGATTAAATCAAAAGGTGTTCTTCTTATCTGCGAGCTGTGGAATTTTTTTAAGGCAGTTATTTTTTTCTCTAAATATGATTTTGAAAGAGGAAATGAGAGATCTTGAGTGGATCTTTTCAGGCCGTAAAATATTCCTAAAAGAGGTTGATGATATTTTTTATTTATGAGTGTTTTCTTTATTTTTGAGACGAGTGTTTTATGAACCCTAAGCGTCGAGGGTAAAAATACAATATCAGGTTTAATAGAAATGATTTTTTTTGCGAGTTCAGATGCATTTTTATAGTCACAGTATTCAAAGAGATTTTTTTTCAGAGTTAATCGTTTCACAAGCTCTAAATCTACAGCGTTTGATTGTTTCACAAAGAGGATTTTCTTCCTTTTTGGAAGGGAAACGACATTAACTAAGTTATGGATTGATTCCACATTGGGATTCAAAGTAACACAAGCTTTAGTATGATTTGGAACTTCAAAGAGAGTTTTGGAATTGATATTGTGATAATAGATATTTGGTCTTGTTAATGAGCTGTCTAGCTCATTTTGAATATAGGCTCTTAAGTTTTGTTTAGATTCGGCCTTATAGCCATAGGCATTTTCATCAATATAGAAGCAGGATTTATAGTTTGGAGCCTCTTCGAGCAGAGTTCCTGGTATGGAAAGGTCTAAAGAAGAAGAGAAAATTTTGTAAATGCTATTTTGCCGAGTAACCCCCATAGCGATCACTAAGACATCATTCACATTCAAAAGTTCATGTATTCCAAAACTTATTACATGAGTTGGTACATTGGGCTTGCAGTTAGATAAACAAGATTTTGTTTCTAGGCTAAGCGGGATTAAACGGATTGTTTTTTTTACAGCTTGCTCTACAGAAAGAGATCCTTCATTTTCTAGATTTAGATGATTGTAACCTATTTCAGAAGAGTCGCTACCTAAGGTTAAAAAAATTGTCATATCGAATTCTTTGGGCTTAGATAAATAATTATGAAAGCTCTGTTTATATTTTTTTGCTGACAATTGAGTGTCAAAGTCTTTGTGATAAGCTATTTCAGGATGAAAAATTTGTTTAGCTGGGAGTCCAAATTTCCTGAGAAGCATGTCTTCATGAATTTTATTTAAGAAATCGTTAGAGATGGGAAGGACCTTGTGGTTAAAGACGTGTGCGTCTAGTAGCACAAAGATTTCTTTTTGCTTTTGAAGATTTGTTAGAATATCCCAGTAAAGTTTTTCACATTCGATATAGCTATCAAATGATACTTTATTAAATTCTTCAACAAGCTGGAATTTAAATAATCTGATAGCTTCATTGATTTCATTTAATGAAAATCTCTTTAGGAGATTACTGGAGAGATCGTCAATTTCTAAAGCTCGCAAGCCATAAGAAGATAATTTTGCTAAGGTAAGCTTGTTCGATATTAAATCGTAAAATTCAGATTTAAGTAAGGTCAGTGTGGATTTTGTGAAAACATTGTTTTCTCCGACAAATTCATAGAGGGAAAAACAAGTTGCTTTAGACATATCGAGTTGACCTTCTCTCCATGCTTTTACAAGCTTTTTATAAAATGGGATCATCTCTTCAGAAGATGGTAAAACAAAAACAGGTTTTTTCTTTTTCATCTCTGCTCGGCTGACTTTTGATACAAAGACCTTTGCAGCTTCATCTGTGATACTTTCTTTATTTTTAAAAACGTGAATATGAGAGTTTTTAGGGGTGGAAAATAAAGGGGTGAGCATCGCTGATGCTATAAGAAGGAATGTTTTAAAGTAACTCACTTAAACGCTCTCTGGTGATTGATCAAAATGAGTGTCAATTCTGACATGAGTAAATTTTGAGGTAAAGATTTTTTAAAGACAATGAAGTGAAAAATCTTTATAGAAAGCGCTTTTTTTAGCTATAACTTTTCCTTTAACATTTGTAGAGGTAAAAAGATGAGTTATTCAATCCTTCCCACACATTTCAACTATGCTGATGAGCTTAGCTCAAGAAAGCAAGCAGTGATTAGCACTATTGAAATTATGAATAGCTACGATGCTACAGATGAGGTGCAGCTCAGAAATTTAGCTCAAAAAGTACATGAGCTAGGAGCCCTTATCACAAAAGCAAATGAAGAATTAGAAAGTCTTAAAGGCTATGTGGTTTGTGGAAGATCTTCTCAACGCTGTAGAAGATATTCCTTAACGGCTGCTGAAACATTTATTTTCCTTGCTGGGATAACAGCAATAGTCGTTGATTATTTACAGGAAGGAACAGCGTTAACAGCTTTAAAAATCACAGGTGGGTCGCTGACTGTTTTAGCAAAATTTGTTTCTAATGTAACAACAATTTGCGTCGGAAACTCTGATGAAAACACATCAAAAAGAGAACAAGAGCTTTTAGAAGTAGTTAAAAACGAGTCTTTTTTAAGACTTGCTAGCCATGCTCTTGAAGAATGCAGGCAAGCTCATTGGGGGCTTGTTAATTTAGATGAGCAACAAGCAGTTACGGATAAAAAAATAGCGAAGGCAGACGCTGCCTTGCAAAGCCTAGCTAAATCGGAGGTAGACCAAGAGCCACAGGCTTTGAACTTTTCTGACTTCGCACAAAAAGTTAGAGCTAAAAGAGCCTAATCAATAGGCAAGGACACATCTTGTGAGCTTGTTTTCTTTTTCTCTCTTAAAAATAGCGTTAAAATAACTGCTAAAAAGAGCATGGCAGGTAAAATCGACAGCGCAATTTTATAATCATAGCCTGAGTATTGATAGGGGATATTTTTAACAGTATTTTTTGTTCCCATATCCAAGAAAAATCCAACAAGAGGTTGGATCGCAGAGCTTCCTACTGCGACAACAAGGTTTGTAAAAGCAATAGATAATCCTTTGAATTTTTCATCGACAAGCTCTGTCGCAAACGTAAAGTTCAAAAGCTGAGCAGAGGAGAAAAACCCGACTAGAAAGATAAGAGTGTACACAAGCCCAATTGGCATAGCGGTTAAATAGAGCACAGGAAGTAGTGCTAAAAATGTAAGTAAGATCCCTAGACCTAGGAAAGGTTTTCTTCTTCCAAATTTATCTGAAATGACCCCTACTAAAGGTCCTCCTATCATCCATCCGATAAAAAGCATAGACATAGCAAAGCTTGCTGTGTGTTTGCTCACATGATACGCAGACTGTAAAAAAGGGACTCCCCAAAGGCCTCCCAAAGCTGTTGTAGTCATATAAAAGAGCAAGGCAATGATAGCATTGATCCAGCTACGTGAGTTTTTGGTAACAACTTTGAACCCTTCAAAAAATTTTGAAGTTTGGTTTTCTTGAGACTCTTTTGTGACTTTTTGACTTTTTCGAACTAGAAGAAAAATCAAGATAGCTAGAGCAAATCCCATGATTCCAAGGATATGAAGAGCTTGTCTCCAGTGAAAGACTTTGACCATCAAACTAAGAGGACCTTGCCCGAAAACAGCACCTAACATTCCTATTGAGTTGGCAAGACCTACTAAAAAAGCTCTTTTTGCAGGTTTAAACCAATGTGAACACACAAAGACCATTGCAACAAAAGCAAAGGATGAACCAAGACCAATCAAAAACCTTCCAAGATATGCCAAAGAGATTTCTTGAGAAATGCCAAAGAAAATAGTGCCAGCTCCGCAGATAAGGGACGCTAGAGTTAGAAGTTTTCTTGCTCCGAAACGATCCATTAACATTCCAACTGGAAGCTGCATAGGAGCATATGCATAAAAATAAAAAGCACTTAAGATTCCAATTTCAGCTGCATTTGCGTGAAAATTTTCCATCAGCTCTGGAACCATAACGGAAGGAGAGACCCTTAATAGATATTCATAAAAATAAAAAAATGCTGCAAGAGCCCAAATGACCCACTTAAGGGTTCTAACATCTCTCATAATAAGACCGGATTTTCACTGTTTTTAATACGTAATATTAGAAAAGAAATTGATTTCTTTCTAGGGGCAATTTTTTAATGAGTAGGTAAGTAGAGTATAAGCAAAGTCATGTAGACTTATGCTTATACTCGTTTGAAGCGGTCTCAGGCTACTCAAGATCAACTGTTTGAGCTGTTACAACTTGATATACATCATCACCATCTGCATAGAAAGTATCTCCAGAAACGGTTATTCCATATTCAGCTGCTGCATCGCCAGAAGCTGTTCGTAGTCTTTCTGTAGCTTTTTTAAGAGCATCTTTAACTTTTTGATCAATACTATCTAATTTATTTTGGACCTCTTTGAGTCTATTTTCTAATTTGTTTTGAATAAATCCATCAAGATCTCCTAGAGCACCAACCATTTTGTTAGTTCCCTGTGCTGGTATAATTTCTCCGCAAGTGAAGCACTGATTGTATCCAGAACTTGTTTTGTAAGATGTTTTGATTTCTTTTCCAGATTGAGAAGTTTGTTTTTGAGTCGCTTTGTTTAAGGATACTAGAGTTAAACTTTGAGTTGCTAAAGAAAGGTTGACTGAAGCTGTAACTAGGCCATCTAAATCAACTCCCATATATTTAACTACACCATCATTAGTGGTTGCTAAAAGAACTACTTGTCCTTCACCCATCTCAGTAAGCTCTTTTATCGATGAAATGGTAAAATCCGGTGTTGATATTGAGGTCTGAGTGCCATATATATCTACTAATCCACCTAAGCTCCCGTTTGTATCTAAAGTAATGGCTGTGGCTTCTCCTGTTAAAGCTGCTGAAACTAAAACTTTTGAGACATTTTCTGGGTCTAAAGTCTTTGATGCAATACGAGTTAAAGAGCTGTTTCCTTTTTGAATTAAAGCTTTTGAAGTAGACTTGTTTATTGAAGCTACAAAGAAATTTCCTTTTCCGTCAACATCAAGACTTTCTAAAGAATGGTTTGATCCTAAAAGTGTTGGACTTGACAACGTTGTTTTGTTTTTGTTGAGTTTGATGGCATAAACTTTATTGTCAGTTGTTTGGTAGGCGATCACTGCAACTCCATTAGACAGGGTTTTCGTTAGAACGCGAGCTGCATTTTTTACCTTCGTGTGAAGTTTTATTTTTGTTTCTCTAAGCCCAGTGCCTTTTTCTGCTATTGCGTCATATTTTTTAGCTACAAGGTGTTTATCTTTAGTGATAGCAGCAAGTATCCAAGCTCCTTCATCAGTTTCGGTTAGATCGCAATCATTATCAGCTTGAAACTGGACGAAGTCTTCTAGAAGAATATCAGCATAGGGCATAATATTACCAGCTAGTATGACTAAGCGTTTAACTATAAGTTGTGCTTTGTTGCCCGTGCCTTTTTTTTTAAAAACAACTAGGCCTTGATCTCTAGCGTTTAGTTTACATTTAGGGATCGTTACAAAATCTATGGGATATCCGTCTGAATCAAGCTTTCCGAGAAGCTGGGTTGCAATGGGAATTTCTATTGAGGGGAGGCTTTGGTTTAGAAAGTTTTCCAGTGCAGGGTTTGGGGTTACGAGGAATCCTACAGGTGGAGGAGCAGTAAAACAATTTCCAACGAGAACAAGAGATAAAAGTAATAGGGAGAAAAATTTTTTCATGACAAAAACCTTTAGTTTGTTAACAAAAAAATTGTAGATTAAATTTTTTTCTTAAAAGTGTAAACCTTTTTAAAAGAAAATATTTATAGTTAAATGTTGAAAATAAAAATGAGTGGATAAGGTAGTTGCTGACTGAAAGACAGTCAGAGAGGATCCTCTTCATCATCAGATAAAACTTCAAACTTTTGCACGGCAACAAGCTCATTTGGGTTAGAGCTAAGCATTGACATTTCAGTAGAAAAAGTAACGTTAGTACCACGATTAGCTGAGCTAGAAGAGAGTCTAGCTTTTCTTATTTGTCGTTTTACCGTGGGTTTAGAGAACACATTTCCAAGTGTAAGAGGAGGTCTTGACGTTGATGTTTTTGCTGTCACAACTCGGCGCCCTTTTATCTTGAGGAGAGTTCTATTTTTTGGGGATAGGTAGGAACTTTTAGGATCCACAAAGATTGAAAACAGCCCAACTCCTGATGATATTTTTCTGTGATGTACAATGGTTTTATGTGAAGAGGTTGCGATTGAATTAGATACTGTATCATGGGAAATAATGTCTATAGAGGCTTTTTCTTTAGATAAAGTTGTGACTTTTCGTAAATTCGAAGACTTTTTTGCTGAGAGAAGTATGATTTCTCCAGTGGATTGAGTTACGCTGATAGCTAATGTTCCGATTTGATTTATTGCTGAAGAGAGAACAGTGGAAACAGCGGTAGGAAAAGTTCCGGTTGTTGGGTTGTCTGAGGTCAGATCAAACACTGTGTTTAATTTGTTTCCAGAGGTTAGGTAGACAGCAGTGACTTCATTTGACAGCGTTGTTAAAATTTCTAGATCTGTAATGGTATCGTCAGAGATTTTTACAGCAGACTTTAATGAGTTTTTTTTCCACTTTGCATAGTAGGGTTTTTTATCTTTGTTTCCTTTTAGAGCTAAGAGTGCCGTTTTGCTTCCTGTAATGGATAACCCTTGTAAATCAAAGGCTTGTGAGGGGGTTGGAAGTTTTCTAACATTTGAAAATGTTTTAGTTTTTGTATCTAAGACAGCTGTATAGATGTTGCTTCGCCACTGAGATACAACAAGAACTTTTTCTCCTTCTAAAAAGCAACATTGGACTTTTGTGGCTTTTCTTAACGTCTCTGGAAAATTAGAAACTGCTTTAAAAGAGACCCCATGATTTTTTAGGTGACTTTTATTGATAATGCGCACACCCATATTATTGGAAGCATCAGAAAAGGCTGCGACAATTCGTTTATTCACAAGCTTTGCGGTATCAAAATTTAGACGTTTAGTAGAAGGTTCATCGTTGAAAAACTTTAGCGTAGCTTTTAGATCTGTCCAAGAACTAGATTTATCAAAATGCAAAGAATTATCCGAAGAGCGGGACGCTCGGCTATCGAAAACGACTAGCTTGCCCCTGTTTGGCTTGTCTTGGATCAGTTCTAGAACCACAGCTCTATTGTTGTCTAAAAGCGTACAATCCAAGATGTGGGGAAGTCCAACTAAAGTATTGTTTTTAGAGCATTTTAAGGTTCTTATAGAAAGGATATCTTCTTGTAGATGTTGCTTAGTCGGATCAGTAATCACTCCGTCATGATTTATATTTGATCCCGAGTGTATTTTTATACTGCCAACTGGCGCTGCATCTATTTGACTTACGATGAAAGGGGAACTTAAAATCAAGCAAGCTGTCATTAACTTCACTAGGCTACCTATAAGTTGATAGATGACTAAATTTTTTTATAGAAAATGATTTTGTATTTGTAAACTGAATAAAAAAACATTTTTCAAAAACTACTTATTGGAATGTCTTGATGTAATAATGAAAAATTCTATAAAAGAAAGTAGATAGATTAGATGAGGGTTTCCTTGTGTTTAGACATCAAAAGCTCATTTTATTAGTGCTTTGTTTTTTCTGTGTTTTTTCATCTTGTTCCAAGAAGAAAAAAGAAATTAAAAGACCTCCTGTAAAAGTTGAAGCTGCAAAAACTGCAAAAGCTACAATCCCTATTTTTTTAGAAGGTATTGGTCATGTGCGGGCCTATAACCAAGCTAAGATAAAATCTAGAGTGGAAGGCGTTTTGTTTGATGTTCATTATGAGCAAGGGCAGGTGGTTGAACAAGACATGTCGCTTATGACCATCGATCCAAGGCCTTATGAAGCTCAACTAAAACAAGCGGAAGGTGATTTTATTCGTTATAGCGCTGATTTAAAGTTCGCTCAAGATAAGGCGCTTAGATACTCTAAACTTGTTGAAGAGAGTTATGTGTCTCAGCTGCATTTCGATGAATATGTTTCTAATGTCAATGCTTTGCAAGGACAGGTCAAAAAAACACAAGGGGAGATCGATAACGCAAAGTTAAATCTAGAGTATTGCAAAGTTATAGCCCCATTCACTGGGAGAATTGGTAAAAGACTGATCGATAAAGGAAATCTTGTCACAAATGATGGGTCAACACTGATTATCTTAAATCAAATTCAACCGATTTTTGTTGATTTTTCCCTCCCAGAAAAGGACCTGCTGAAAATTCAGAAAAAAGAGGCTCTTTCAGATTTGAAAGTTAAAATCAAAGTTGAAGATGTCGAAAACTTCGATGAAGACGGGGAGCTTATCGTGATTGATAACGATATCAATGCGCAAACAGGCATGATTCCATTAAGAGCTCAGTTCCAGAATAAAAAAAGATTACTTTGGCATGGACAGTTTGTGAAAGCCAAATTGATTTTAGAAATGAAAAAAGATGCCATCTTAATTCCAGAAGATGCTTTGTGTTTGGGGCAAAAGGGGAATTATGTCTATGTCATTGATCACGGTTCAACCGCTAGAAAAGTTGATGTGACAATTGGTGAGTGCCTAAGTGGTCTTGTAGAAATTAAATCAGGATTGAAGGGGACTGAGCTAGTTGTTACCAATGGGCAAATTAGTTTAAAGACAGGATCTGAAGTGAGTATTAAAAGTACAGATGACGAGATCTTAAAAAAACTAAAGTTATTTTAAATTATGAATTTATCGAGACCTTTTATTAAAAGACCTGTGATGGCAACGCTGTTGATGTTGCCACTGATCGTGTTTGGAATATACGCTTATAAGCTTCTTCCGGTTTCGACGATTCCTTTTATCGAACCGCCAATTATCGAAGTGTCTACAACGTATCCTGGCGCGAGTCCTGAAGAAATGGGACGTTTAGTTGCCGGCCCTTTGGAAAGGCAGTTTATGCTTATGCAAGGGATCATGTTTGTCGCTTCACAAAATGATTACCAGACCTCAACGATTATCTGTCAGTTTCATAAAGATGTCGATATCAACGTGGCAGCTCAGGAAGTTCAAAACGCCATTGATAAAGCTCAAGGACAGCTTCCGAAAAATCTTCCAAATCCACCAACATATCAGAAAAACAACCCTTCAAACACTCCTATTTTATATGCGGTGATCCATTCTGATACCGTGCCAGCTTCAAAACTATATGAGTATGGTTATACTTTTCTAGGTCAGCAAGTAGGGACAATTGATGGGGTTGCAGATATAGATACATATGGATTCCCTTATGCTGTAAGGGTGCAAGTTGATCCAGAGTCACTTGCTGCAAAAAATATATCACTAAGTGAGGTCGCTCAGGCAATAGATCAAGAAAACCCAGATCAGCCAACAGGTAAGTTCTATGGTCCAAATAGAAGTATAGTGACAAGAACTAAAGGTCAAATCTTTAAAGCAGATGAATACAACAACTTAATCATCAAATATCAAGATGGGAACCCAGTTAGAATAGGTGATGTAGGGAAGGCGTTCCCGAGCCTTCAAAATGACAAGCAAGATTTTCGTTGGATATGGAAAAATGATGGAGTCAATGAAGAAGATGAAGTTGTTGCCTTAGCAATCTACAAGCAACAAGGGTTTAATACGCTAAAGGTCAGTACAGAAGTTGAACAGCTTTTAATGAAGCTAAAAGAAGATCTTCCTCCAAGTATTAAGTTTTCAATCCCCTTTACCCAATCAACTTTTATCGAAGAGGCTGTTGACGAAGTAGAGGTTACTTTACTTATTGCCTTTTTGCTAGTGGTAGTTGTTGTGTATGTCTATCTTGGGAAAATACGGAATAGCGTCATCCCTTTGATTACATTGCCAATTACAATCACTGGAACGTTTGTTTTGATGTTTATTTTTGGCTATAGCATCGATATCATGTCGATGTCTGCCTTGACTTTATCAATCGGATTTTTAGTTGATGACGCCATTGTTGTTTTAGAAAATATTGTCAGACATGTCGAAATGAAAAAAAAGCCCTATCAAGGGGCTTTAGATGGTTCAAAACAAATCATATTAACAGTTATTTCTATTTCTATTTGTCTCTGTATTGTTTTTGTTCCGCTTTTATTTATGCAGGGGATGATAGGAGCGATTTTTCATGAGTTTGCAGCAGTCATTCTAATCGCTGTATTATTCTCCGCTTTTATTTCACTGTCTCTAACTCCAATGCTCTGCTCTCGGTTTGTTCCTCCTTATGGAACTGAGAGAAAAACTCGCATGGAAAAAATTTCAGATCGTATCAATAACACGTTACTTAAGCTCTATGAGCCTTCGCTTAAATGGCTATTGCAGCATAAGAAATGGATTGTTGTCTTTTGTACGGTGAATGTCGCTGCATCGGTTTATCTTTTTGTCATTTTGCCGAAAGAATTTCTTCCAGAAAATGACTTAGGGGCTATTCAAGGATTTGCTATTGCAAAGGAGGGCACATCTCCTGAAAAGAT
Organism: Chlamydiia bacterium; assembly: GCA_030427725.1. Lineage (GTDB taxonomy): Bacteria > Chlamydiota > Chlamydiia > Chlamydiales > JAUICV01. Next base: position 113,776 of record JAUICV010000003.1, read on the forward strand.
GGACCGTATCATCGAAGAGTTTCAGCAAATCATTATGAAAAATAAATATGTGAACACGATGGCTCGTATGGCCTCTGTTCCAACTGACAACCAGTCTATGTTTTTTGTTAATCTAATTCCATCTAAGAAGCGACCAGATATTTGGACTGTTATGAAACAAATACGAAAAGATTTAGAAGAAGTTGTTGGGGTCAACGTCTTTATGAAAGCCTTTCCATTGATTAACTTACAAGTTGGAAACACGACATCTGGAAAAGCCAACTATCAATATATTCTTAAAGCATTTGATCAAGATGAACTGTTTGAATCTTCAGAAAAGCTTTTAACAGCTCTTAGAAAAAGACCTGAGCTAGCGCAGGTGAATTCTAACTTACTTGGGGATACTCCAATGCTAGATATATCGTTGCTTCGAGACCAGGCCCACTCTTACGGCAACTTAAATGCAAGTGATATAGAAGATGCTTTGATGTATGCATATGGAGAGACCTATATCTCAAAGATTAATAATCCTGAGAATATGTATTATGTAATTTTGGAAAATAAACCAAGCGCTCAAAAAGATCCTCAAGATACATCACTGTTATATGTTGGTAAAAAAACCAGGCGTGTTGAAGACAATAATATGATTAATGAAAACGATTCTTCTAGAAATTCAACACAAGTTGCCATTGATTCTATTATTGATAAAAAAATTGTGGCCGGTCCTCTAGAGATTAATCACATCAATACAATGAATTCTGTAACTATAGCTTTCGATGTAGGTGAAGGGTACGCCCTTTCTGAGGCTATTGCTGCTTTAGAAGACGAAGCAAAAAATGTATTGCCTCAAACTGTTTTTAGGGAGTTAGCTGGAAACACAGCAGCTTTTAAACAAACCTTTAGGCAGATGACGATCTTTTTGCTTTTAGCTATCTTTGTGATCTATATCATTTTAGGTGTTTTGTACGAAAATTTCCTACAGCCACTCACTCCGCTGTCAGCGCTTCCAGTTGCAATGTTTGGAGGGTTGTTGACTCTTTTAATTTTTGGAGAAAGCCTTTCTATTTATGCTCTAATCGGACTGATCATGTTAATTGGTATTGTCATGAAAAATGGAATCTTGGTCGTTGACTTTGCTTTAGAAGAGATGAATGACAATAAAAAAGATCCTTTTGATGCAGTGATTTCAGCGTGTCTGACTCGATTTAGACCTATTATTATGACAACACTTGCAGCAATGATGGGTGCTGTTCCTGTTGCAATAGGTGTTGGTGGAACGGTAGCTAAAGGTAGAGCTCCTCTTGGAATGGTCATAGTTGGTGGTCTTATTTTTTCTCAGCTCATCACTTTATATGTGATTCCAGCAATCTTTTTGATTGTATCTAAAGTTAATGACAAGGTTATTAACAAATATCCGATTTTTCAGGATCTAGATGTAGAGTAAACGTTTTTTGAAGCGTAGGTAGCTTCGTTAAACATTCCATAAGCGATTAGGGGGTCTTTTTGTCTAGATAGCTTAAGATTTTCTGAGAGCACTCGGAAACAGTTGATAACTCGGTGTTTACTGTAATTGTTGGACGTTCTGGCGAATCATAGGTTTCGTTAATTCCAGCTAGGCGAATGCTGTCATCGCTTTTTTGTTTATGATAAAGACCTTTTGGGTCCCTTTTTGCACAAGCTTCAACAGAGGCTTTTATCCAAATTTCAACAAATCGAATATTTTCGCGCTCAAAGCGCTCTTTGACCATAGTTCTGTAGATTTTTTTAGGAAAAACAAAAGCTGTAATTACATACTCTGTTCCTTCTCGAAAATGCTCTAAGGCTAGATCTACCATGCGATTTGCGTTTGCTTGAAGTCCTTTTTCCCCATGAGGAAGGTCGTTATTGAATCGTTTGCGAACAGCATCTCCATCAAGAATTTTAACTTTATGTTTACCTAACTTTTTTTCTGTGTATTCCGCTAATGTAGATTTGCCTGCTCCAGATAATCCTGTAAAAAATAGGACAGTTTTTGGCGAAAGTGAAACAGACATACTATCTCCTAATAAGGGATTGAAAAGACATTATTTTACTAAAAGAGGTTGATTTAAGATAGGGGAAAAAAATTTAAAATTAAAATATTTATGTTTCCATGAAATTAATTAGTTTAAATATATTATATTTTTGAAATAATAGATCTAAAATCTTCTTTATGTTCTTGAGAAGCTGCAAAAGGTGCTAAAATTTCATTTTTATAAGTTTCATCAGGGATTCTTTCAAAAATCTCCGGGTTGCCAGCTATTCGAATTCCGCACATTTCTGCCCAACCTGGGCGATTACAGTTTTTACTTGAATAGACTTCTTTTAACTCTGGATTTGTATCCAAATTTTTTCTTAAAATAAAATAAAACTCGAATTTTCCATCTTTTCGGATATGAGTTACAAGATTCATAGAGGTATCTTTATGTTCTTCAGTATTGAATGTATTTTGGACGCTTTCTAAATATTTTTGTGTCGCCAAATCATTTTTATTAGCTGTAACTTTAAATACAGGTACCGGAAATTCCTTTTCGTCTAGTTGTTCGCATTTGAGATTGTCATTTATTGCAATGGTTGTCCCCGCGGTATTAAAAAGAGGAATTAGATGGGTTGGAGCATTCGTAAAAAGTTGAAGGTGTTGGTATGTGGCGTCGCTAGAAGTGTCTAAAGAATTTTGTCCGATAAAGCTACCTGGAGGAAGTTTTAGTGAAAGTTCTGCCATTGAGCGAATATTATTTGTATTGGATTGCAACTGCTCAGGTCTGGATTTTTCTTTAATAGATGATAGAAGTGTTTTTATGTCTTCAGTACTTAGCTTTGGAGGTAAAGCCCCAACAAAAGATAAAGATCCTTTCGAGGAGGTTTCAACTAATTTGTCTCGTTTCTGTTCTCTTATAGTATGAGCTTCTTTTAACACATCTTGTCTCTGAGGGAGAGCAACAGCAATAAATTGATTAGGGGTATATCGATGAGTTGGGACGCTAATTAACATATTTTGCGAAGATAGTTCTATTTTAAAGTAAGATTTATTTTTATAGTAGGCGTCTATATCTCTTTTAGCAGCTTCGAATTGCTTAGGGACATTGGTCATAAGAAGGAGCTCAGCGTAAGTATAAGAAACATCTCCAATTGTAATAATTTTATCTAAAGGAGGTTCCATGACATCTACTAGAGGCGATCCTGAAGGAAGTGGTGATTTTGCTTCTTTTCCGACCTTTCTTTCGATATGAAGGTAAGAGCTCTGTCTTGAAGATGGCCAAGAAGAGATGCTGTTATAACGTTTACCTCTTTGAATTTTAGCTTCAGTGATATGATCAAGTAGCGTAAGTGCAGATGCCATCCCCTCATTTTCTAGCCGTTTAGTGAGAAGCTTGTGGCTTTCTGCTGTGGGTAAAGAAGATACTACGGATTCAAACCTTTCAACACTTTCTTTTAACTGAACTTTGGTCATTATATGAGCATGGACTCGCTTAGCGGTTTTTTTAGGGACTTTTGGAAGTTGTTTAGCTTCTTGAACCCTTTTTTTACTAAGAGGTTTAACATCCTTATTATTAGACGTTTGAGGAATAGGTAACTGGATTTTTTTAACAGAGGGACCCTGTGACGTTTGGTGGCCTATAGGAGGCGGAGGGACACTTCCATCATCAAAATTAATTGTCATAATAATATTATTGTATTTCTTTTTTTATCTTAACATATATATATATATTATTTAAACGTGTTATAATTAAATTTAATGTATTAATGATGATGGTTGTTTCTAATGTCATTTAAAGATTCAGTAGGTCGTAAAACAGATACCTCTCTTGATATTTCGGGGACAAAATTACCTGTGGAGCATGAAAAGGCTCACCAGGTGCCCGGTATTTCCGTTGAGCTGGAGAGCTCTAAAAAACTCGATGGAAGAGTCACTGTTGGAGACCCAAAGCTAACTCCAGTTGTTTTTGATATAGAAGGACTTACGTCTGATGCTGTTGATGCGTATTTACTGTCAAATGCTAGCGAAAAACGTCGAGGTCCCGATTTAATTCTTAAAGGGGATGTCACTAGAAGAGATCGTATAAGTGGTGTTTATAAAATTGAAATTACTGAAGCTAAAGAAGCATTTAGATCAGAACTTCTTGGTAAACTCAAATCTGAGTGGGAAAAACTTTATTCCCCCGACAAGGTTGTACAACTTGAGAAGGCTTTTTTAACTCTTGCTCAACAAGTTGAGCAAGATGGGTTAGCAGCTGTTAGTAGCATCATCCCTACGAGCGACTTTGAACATTTTCTAGAAGCTTATACCGAATTGATGGAAGTACATGGAAACAAAACTTGGCTTCATTCTTATGTTGATTTGAGACGACATCCTGAATTTCTTATGAATTCTTCGCATAATGAAGGTTTTTTTCATCCACTTCTTATTGCTCTTATTGCCTATGAAATGGGAGGTCCTATTCGATTGAATGACGCTCGCGCTAAAGATGCAGAACCTATGGTAGCTGTTACGTTAGACAATATGCTTCATATTGATAATGTTCCCTTTACAAAAGAATTTAAGATTACTCAATTCTGGCAAAAAGGAGAAGCGAAAGGTCCTGATGGTCAATGTTTTGTATGTTTGCCAGGGACTAATATGACTCCACGGGCTCCAGATGGGAAACTTGTAGATGGGAAACCGGTGCCATTTGAAAAATTGGAAGCTGATGAATCTGACACCGAGGATCTTGTCTTATATACGACAGAAGCTGGGAGTGTTTTTAGAACTGAAGAAGAATTAACCGGCGCTCTGAATGCTCAAAAAGATGCCTTGGGGATTGATAAGCCTTTAGTTTTAGGATTACGGGGCGAAGAAGTGTTTACAGCTGTTGCTGAGACTGGAAGTATGGTTCATCATCGATACAGAGTTCAAGGGGGGAATCCTCGTAGCTGTTTATTAATTGCATTTCATTTAATCGAGGATGATCCAGGAAGACTTATAGCTGCTCAAAAAATCCGAGAATCAGAGATAAAACTAAAACAAGAATCGGAAGTTGAAGTAAGTGCTCTCAATAAATTTATTTTGGGAGGATATCCAGAAGACAAAAGAGCGATAAATCAAGAATTTCTTGAGGTTTTTGATAAGAGTGTAGCAGCTAAAAGTGCTAGTCTTTTAGACAGCTTTTCTGGTCGAACTGTATCTGAGCATAAACCTACAGTGCGTTCACCTCAAAATTTAGCGTTTTCTGATGAAGAAGTAGAGGAGTGGAAAGCATCAGTCCTGCATGGGCCCGGGACGACAGCAATAAAGGATGAACAAAAAATCTTGTCGCTTGGTGAAACAATGACAAGAGATGAATTTATTAAGAAGACAAAATTGTTAATGGCTTATGATAAAGCTGGCGTGCTCGAGTTGCCATTATATTCAGATGGTAGAGAAGAAAAGAGAAAATGGGCAAGAAATCAAATTCGAGAACTTACTTTAGAAACTCCTGATATTGTAGCATCAGATGTTAGTCCCTTAAGTTTAGACGCTCGTTTAAAAGATTGGGAAAGTTACATTACTCAACCAAGAAAAGAGGATATCAAATCTAAAGCAGAGTTAGCAGCACATGCAAGAGAATTACAACAAATAGCTCAGAAATTGATGAATTCAAATGTATTTCCTACAGATGAATTAAATTCAAAAATAGATAAAAAAGATATCCTTCCATCTATTCATCAGCTAATTCACGATTTGGCTGTTGCTATTGAAAACACTTCAAACTCTGAATGTTTCGTATCAACTGGATTATTTATTTTTTGGGCTTGTGATACTTTGAAAAGAGTAATTCCGAGATCAGAACTAGACCCAAAATTAGAGGAAATCGGGGCAGAGCTTTTGAAACACTACGTTTCTATGCTGGCAACTTTAGAAATACAAAAGCAGCATGCATAAAACAATCTCTAATTCTTGAGAGCTCTTGTATAGGAATATGAAGTACAAATACTGGTAGTTTTACCAAGGAAGTTCTCGTTCATCGAAAGCCAAAAACTTCCCACTAGTGTTTGCATCAAGGAATTTGATTTTTTCTAAGATTCCATTAACAGATGTTTCTGTAGAGATTTGTCCATCTGGGTTCATATCGGTTCTAACTGATCCTGGATGTACAAGAAGAACGGAAATGTTTTTGTTTTTAAACTCAAGGCTCAAACATTTCCCAAACATATTCAGTGCAGATTTTGAGGCTCTATAGGCATAAGATCTTGAAGTGGAAGCATCTCCTATAGACCCCATCCTTGAACTCATCATTAAAACTTTTGCGTGTTCATTTAATTGATCAGATAGAGTTTTAGTAACAAAGAGTGGAGCTATCGAATTGACAAAGAAACTCTTTTCAATAGCTTCAATAGAGAGGGTCTCAAAAGTATCTCGTAAATAAATTCCAGCTACATTTAAAAGCAGGTCAATTTCTACCCCTTCTAATGCTTTTTTAAGCTTTTCAAAGCTCTCTTTTTTTGAAAAATCAATTCCTTCTATAATATGAACTCTTAAGCTTTTAAGTTCTGAAGAGGCTTCTCTACAGACAGCATAAATTGTGTGAGAATCTTTTAATTTTCTGATAAGACCAGGACCTAAGCCTCTCGAGGCCCCAGAAATTACTGCAACTGGCATAATTTACGGTGTACCTTTATATTCTTTTAGGAATTTGACTTTCTAACATAGTGGATGAGGAGATTTAAATGAAGGTGTCAAACGACCTTTTGCTTATTGTGTATGTGCCCACAGAGTTTGCAGAAAAAATAAGAAGTGCACTTGGAAAATCAGGAGCTGGTCAAATTGGAAACTACTCATTTTGTAGCTTTTCTACTAAAGGTGTGGGTCGGTTTTTAGCAGGGGAACATTCCAATCCAGCAATTGGAGAAAAAGGACAGCTTGAAACGATAGAGGAAGAGCGAATTGAAGTTACTTTGCCAAGCAGTAAACTAAAAAAAATCATAGGGGCTGTAAAAAAAAGCCCACCCCTATGAAGAGGTCCCTCTTTTTGTCTCAAAATTAATAGACTATAACGAGTTTTTCTGACCGGAGTACTTTGATAAAACTCTGTATAGATAAGTAAGACAAGGGTACAAAGTTAGATTCTGCTTAGCAAAGAGTGTTGCTTCTTTTGAGATTGTTTTGCAGGTCGTAGGATTTTTTTTTGCTAGTTCTAAAATATTACTAAAGTCTGAAAAATCGGATGCAAAAGGGATGTAATGTTTAAAAGGAGTGAGAGCATCATAATACCACTGCTCATAATTGGATTGATGCTTAAGGCAAACACTATTAGATAGTAATATCCAGTTAAACCTCGAGTAAGCGCAGCAGTTCCCGTCTAAATCTAATAGGTACTTATATTTTAATTGGTCTTTAAGATCGGTGAATTTACTGAAAGCTCCAAGCTTTTTAAGAAGAACTCTAAGATCTTTGCTGTGATTCCCGATCGCTGTAGTGAACTTTGCGTCTAATAAGTCGGGATTTTTTAATGAAAAGAGAACAGCTTTTGATCTTGTGAAGTTCTTCCAATTATTAAGAGTGTAGTTGCCCCCAGTTGTTGCTCCTCGCCAAAAGGCAAGAGGACTTTTCTTGTCAAAAGCGATATCGTATGAATGAACAGCTTGGTGAAAGTCTACAAGCCCAGCTAAGCTTTCAGGATCAGGGATCAAGATAGCGTTTTTACAGTTTTTATCTTTCGAAAAACAAAGAGTTGGGAGAGGGGGTGTTTCATGAATTCCATCACCAAAAAAAACTAAAAGATCAATATCTGGAAGTGCTGTTATAGACAAGATTTTAGTTATAGCTCTTTTGAGGGCTTTGATTCTATAGGGTTGCTCATAAAATGTTCTACACCCTCGAATCATAGGTAGATACACGCGGCCCCGTTTTATTTGTAAAATGCCAAATTCGTGTCTAGTTTTTAACGTCCTTAAAAACTTTTTTATTTCATGAGAGGATGGGAGGGAGCGTCTAAGGTTGGAAAAATCTTTTTTCAATCTTTTATCAACCCAAGAAGGAGTATCGGTTTTAAAGTGATGAGACAGTTTTTTTTGCCAAAAGGTCTGGCTATAGTTTTTCTCTATAGGTGCGACAAGAAGTAGAAGAAAAGCAATGAGTTTAAAACTAGTTTTTGATGAGTTGATCATATTTAACCTTTAGGAGTGTTGAGGTGGTGTAAATTGTGCCATTTTCGACTTTATTTTCATCTGAAAGCACTACTTGATAGGGCTGCACAACAGTTTGGTATAACTCTTTGAGTTGACTGTAATCATAATAAGATGCCCAAAGTCTTCTTTTTTCAGACAAGCTGTTGTAAAAAGCATAATTGCTATAAATCTCTTTCATAGCCTTTGAAGCTTCTTTGATATCTATGTTATATCGCTCTCCATGAACTTCATTTAAGGTTTCATAAAAAGCTGGTTCTTTGCTAGGACAAGATACTCTTAGAGCTAAACCACTATCACAAATTGTTGTTTGAGCGGTATTATCAGAGACTATTACCGGTAATCCGAGAGCCATGGCTTCACGGGGTTGAATTGAAAACCCTTCAGCCTTTGATAAAGAAACATAACAATCAAGCTTTGTAAATTCTTGTAAATACTCAGTCTTTGAAAAACACTTTGTTGTAACAGTTATGTTTTTAGCGCCAATTGCCTGGATTTCTTTTTGTAAAGCGTCGAAGGGTTTTTGACTGTAGCTTTTACAGTTAATATAGAGAGTGACATCTTCACTGTTTTCAAAAGCATTATGAAAAGCTCTTACAAGATCTACATGATTTTTTCTTTCAATACAGGTGCTAAAGCACCCAAACACAAAAGGAGAGTTGGCTTTTTTCTTAATGGGCTTAGTTAAAAAATCTTTTAAATTTAACCCTAAAGGCACACAAAAAATAGGAATTGTTACTCCAGAGTTTTCGTAAACTGTTACGTAATACTTATCAGGAACAATAGCAGCATCGAAGTACGTGTTAAGATTGTCGACCCAAAATTTTGGGATTTTTGTTGATTCGAACATCGTATAAGCAAACTTAATCGAAGATTGAGAGGTATCTGAAAACTTCCTTTTTAAAAAATCTGAAGAGGTGTTGTAGAAACAATCTTCATAGATGACAACGTTTCCAAGTTTTCCAGGTGGTTTTTTTGCAATGTTCCTTACAGATCGAGGGACATCATCTAATAGAGAGTTTCTAGTTGGTACAAATCTAACCTTCACCTTATCTGAGAGAGCAGAGATAATTTCAGCAGATTGTCTACCAAGTCCATCGAACATCTCAATAAAACCAATAACGGTAAGATCTGGTTTGAAATACTTTTTGTTATAGAGTTTGTATCCCTTAATCATCCCAAATATCATGAAAAGACTTGATAGGATAAAAATAGCTTTTTTTTTCATCAGTAATCTTTAATTTTTCAGTGAGACAACGTATCAAAATTTAAGATCATTGTTCAAGAGAATTCAAAATTAAAAATCTATAAAAAAACAAGAAGTTCGGTTAAAGAGATTATTTGATTTTAAAGTCAAGGGTAGTCTTGTAAGATCGTTATTTTTTATAGCTATATTGTGTTTTAGTTCTATCAGTTCTGCTGAGAGAGTGCTTATTCCAAATCAGAACAGATCAAACTCTGTTAATCAAATTTTCACCAATGATAATCGTGAAGAGCCAACTAACTTGGATCTAAGGAATGCAACATGTATTGTAGTAGATGCAAAACGAAAAAGATATTACGTATCTTATTTCGTGAGAAGAGGAGACGGTTTTGTAGCAGAAATTTCTGCAGAAGACAATCAGTTGGTAAGAAAAATAAAATTACCAGGTAGTGGAGTCGAACCCGTTGCAATGGCTAAACATCCAAAGCGCGATATACTCTATGTAGTAAGCATAAATGGAAATAAGGGTTTTGTAATAGATACAAAACGTGGCGAAGTTACTGACTCTTTTGAACTTGTTCCAGTACCCAATGGTTTTACTAGATCGATTACAATCACTCCAGACGGGAAAAAACTCTATATCACCAATCGAAGCCGAAATAGTGTTTCGGTGTTCAATACACAAACAAATGAAATTATTAAAACAATTAGGTTTGCTGGCAGGGGAAGATTGCCAACACTTATCGTTAGTTCTCCAGATGGAAAGAAAGTTTATGTGGCTAATCAAGGCTCAGACAATCTACTTGTTATAGATACAAAGACAGATCAAATAGAGCCTTCATTAGGCTTAGGAAACGTAGAGCCAAGAGCACTTGTTATGGATGCGATGGGGAGAAGACTTTATGTGGTAGGAAGGGCAAGCGAAAGAGGTAGACTTCTTGAAGTAGGCGTTGATAATGAATTGGAAGTGCTAAGAGATGTAGACATTGGATTCACTCCAGCCTCGATGGTTATTACCACAGATCAGAAAAGACTTTATATTGTTGGAGCGAGTTTTTTTGGTGAAAATGCTGGTTTCGTTGATCTTAAAAATTTTACATATAACGCCCTCAATCACATTAGAATCGGATTACTATTTGAAACTATCGCACTTTATCCAAAAAGTGAATACGACGTTTTACAAGACGATGCTAAACACAGGGCCGAATTGAAAAACAATAAGGGTTTATGATCGAGAATTAGGTGGAAAAGCTATGGCCATCACGGAATATATCCATGTTGGCCATGTAGGAAAAGTTGTTATTACAACAGCCATGCTGTGGATTTTTAGAAATCAAACCTCGTAGATACTGTAAGACCTGAGATGTAGAGATTACCATTTGGAATAGTACTTCTTCCCATCGCTAGAGTGTTCGTAGGAACTCTGAACATGTTTTGGTCCCAAAAGACTTGAAAGTTATATCCCAGGCAAAGATCGAAATGGCATTTGTTATCTAAAAAATAAGATCCCCAGTTAAGTCCTAAAGCAATCTTTGAATGAGCCCTTAGATAATTGGTGTTGTTTTGCTTGATATTGTATTGACTTGGATCTGAAGTGTTTGAGCTCTGAAAGCTACGTAGGTCATATTGAGTGAATAAAATATCAGCTTCTCCAGAGCAGTCGATTCTAAATCCTTGCACCAAACTCCACTGAGAAAGAAATGCTACTTGAGGTCCAATACCAAAGCCTCTAGTGGTTTGGTGGATAGACGTTGATGGCCAGATGAAAAAATCTGAACTGTTTTCATTAACATATTCGACACTTAGAGTTTGTCTGATGAGGGCATAGCGCAACCCAAAGGATTGACGAAGACATAATTTGCTTCCAATGCGTGTATTGCGACCTAGATCCCAATCAATAAGATCCATTTTTAAAGTCCATCTTTCTGAAGCCAAGTTATACTGGGGATTTAAAAAATCAGGTGCCTGCCAAGAGGGAAGAATATAGTCAGTTTGACTATTAGGATCTAACTTTAAGCTCGCGTTATTTGTCCCTTGAAACCAAGTGTATTGAAGGTAGCTATCCCAAGCATCATGGTTAAAATTCATACCAAGAGCTACTTGGAATCCTGGTTTATATTTGTTCGATAAGTCTAGCGAAGTGCCTTCAACTAAGACAAGAGAACTAGAAGAGTCATTGATAACACCTAATTCCATATTCTCTTGAATAGGTTGCCAGTAAATGAAATTTGCCAAGAGATAAAGATTGTAAGGGCTTTGAACTTCAATACGGCACGGAGAGCTGTAATTAGAGAGTGAAGGAGTTTTATTTAGACTATCTTGGTTAGGCTGCTGTCCTATTAAGATGGAGGCTGCAAGGGAAAGACTTGCCAAGTAAAGGTGTTTTAATAAAGAAAAGCGCATTCATAGTTCCTTAGGTTAATTTGTTTGAAAAGCTGACAGAAATCAATCGTATTAATTTGATGGACTAACTCCTAAAACGACATTTGTATTAGAGCCTTCTGTTGTGATTGTTCCTTGTCCAGGAAGTATTGGATGGAAAACTCTCGCAGACGGAGCTATTTGGGTTACAAATGATTTTCCTTTGTATATACCCGAGTTGTAGGTGACTTTTAAAAAAAACTGATTTCCTTTTGCGGCATTTGGTATTTTTCCCCATGGCCCGCTTTTAGAGGTTCCAAATTGGACACTTGTCTTAGCGGGAATGCCCACTTGTAGATTGTACTCTGTAGTATCGGAATACGGATCTGGAAAATTCACATTAGTTGAGCAGTCATTTAGATTTACAGTTATTGTTGCGCTTGAGTTGTCTTTTACTAAATTAACAATGACAATTGTTCCATCACAACCTAAGAAATCCGAATAGGCCGAAGTATAAAACAGATTTGGAGATCCAATGGTTAATAAAGCCCTTGAGTAATAATCAAACCAAGGTACATTTGCTTCGCAGCTACAGCTAAGATCAGGTTTTGGATCTGTCAGTTGAGAATCGAGTATAGCGTTGTTAGAAAAATAACTAGAAGATTTACTTTGAATCCAGGTGTTAGTGATCACTGTGGAGTTTGGTTTGCAATCAAACGGAATAATCCCTGAAATAATTGCAGTGGCAAATACTTTTAGCAATTGTGCTTTAGTAGCCATTGAAGCAGATCCTCTAATGGCAGGCTTATAATCACTAACAGCTCCTGTGAAAAAAGCTTTCGAGCTTGTAGGTTGAGGGAAAACTACTGTTTTCCCTTTATCGGGGCCACCTGATATTAAGAAGTGAAAATTAGGCCCTATTTCATGGCCTTTTGCAGTCGCTGCTCCACTTGCTGTTGTGGCATCTAAAACTAGGTAAGGTTTTGGCTTGGTTTGTTGATAATAAGCTGTCTTTCGGGATTTAGTGACTCCAGCCCATACAGCATTGAACCATGTGCAGTACTTTGGAGTTGAAATGTCATCAAGAAAATAGTTCGTAGGGAACGAGACTTTACTTGGATTTGTTTGGGTTTGAGTACTTCCCATTGCTGTTGCCGGAGCGAAAACCCTCAAATAACAAGTGTCTCCTCCTCCAGAAGATGGATTTGTATAAGTTACAACAAGAGAGTTCCAATGCTCTGAATAAGGATCTAAAAGAGAGTCTAAAGAATCGACATACTTCGTGAAAACATCATCAAATGTGACGCTAGTTGGCATTCCCGTGACTCCACATGCATTGGTGTATGTGGCGCCGTTTAAATATTTATAATTTGCTTGAACAAGTAAGGGAAGTCCAAAGAAATCAACTCCGGTGAGGTTTAAATTTAAACGGTTATAACCATTACTGCCTAAATCGAATTCAATCTTATCATTCAAAACAAAGTAATTATCGTTGGTGGCATCAAATTCAGAAGGGACCTCTAATATGCCTGAATTATTGATAAAGTAAGTTAATCGATTTTTCAAAGAGACTAGAATCCTTGAGGACTTCATAACGGCGCTTCCAGAGACGGAAGTGTTCCCATCATTTGGTATGTAAAAAGTATAGGTGTCAGTTTTAATCTCTTCGAAAGAGCTTAAAGGATACGAATAGGTCGAAGAGGAGAGATAGGTTGAGTTTTTAAACTTAGAAATTTTTCCTAACTTATGCGTATTTCCGCTAAAGGATAAATACCCAGTACTAGAATTTACTAGAACAACTAAATAAATCTCGTCGGCAGATAGACCTGTATTATTAACAAATGTGAAGGGAAGGTATCCTTTTACTTTTGTTGGGGAAGGGGTGTTACATGTTGCTACCGGAGCTGGGTTAGGAATTGGAACATCTAGAGTCGGTAGCTTGGGAATAGCTGCCGGACATTTTGAGTGTAGCTGTGATATGATCGCAAGTTGCAGACAAATAGCAAATATTAGAAAACGCATAAAAAATCCTCATATGATGACTCCTTTTTAAAGAGGTGAGGTATTCTATAAAAGATTTTTTTTATTCATAAACAGAATCTTGATGAGGCTGGAGAAGTTAATCAGAAAAACATTTGTCGGTTTTTACTGAGATGGAGTATCACTATCAGTTATCATATCGGTCACAAGGAAAAGGCTTAGGTTATGATTATTAAAAAGCTTAAGAGCATCTGGTTTGTGCTAGTTTTTTGCATTGTTGCGTATTTCAGTTATCAATTCATTAAAAGGCCGGACCTGACAGTTATTGGCGTCGTGAATATGTCAGATGGGATAGGACGGCAAAGTGTTGAGGTCATTGATGCCTTAAGAGATAAGTTTGATATCTCGTTTCTACATACGCTTAGACCCTGTTATAAGGGGGTATCAAAAAAAATAAAGAAGATCTTAAAAGCCAAAAATCGACGAATGGGAAAGGTTGTTCTATTCGAAGATTCGGTTTGGACTCCTGAAAGTGAAAATTATAAATTTTTAGGGGATATGAAAAATCCCAATCAGATACGATTCGCTTATTCAATGTTTGAGTCTTCTCGAATCCCAGAAGAGTGGGTAAATATCTTAGATGCTTATTTTGATGCAGTTGTTGTTCCCGATGATTACCATGTAGATATTTACAAGGCAAGTGGAGTTAAGATCCCTATCTTTACATTGCCTCTTGGTCTTAATTTAAAAGGTTTTATGCAAAGACCTTTGAAAATTAAACCTCACGCACCGTTTGTTTTTGGTAATTTATCTGCGATCATTTCTAGAAAAAACACAATAAAGCTTGTCAAAGCTTTTCATAAGGCATTTCCAGAAGACCCATCGGTAAAACTTATTGTTAACGGGCGATATTTTGATAATCACATTAAAGCTAGAATTGAAAACTACATCTCAAAAAATAAAATCAAGAATATTGAATTTACTCAGAATTGTTTAAATACTAAGGACTACTTGGAACTTTTTGAAAGTATAGATTGTTACGTTTCACCATCTAGGGGTGAAGGGTTCTCAATTCAACCAAGAGAAGCTATGGCTCTTGGAATTCCAGTCATTGTATCTAATAATACCGCGCAAAAAACAATTTGTGATAGTGGGCTAGCTTATAAAATTTCAACCGAATTTACAAGACCTGCACTTAGAAAATGGGGGAAAATCTTAGAAGTTCCTGTTCAATATGGGTTCGAGTATGACTTTAAAGAAGAACGCTTAGTCGAAGCTCTAAAAAATGTTTATGAAAATTATGACAGTTATTTAGCCTCGTCTGAAAAACTCCGGAACTGGGTGAAAAAATACGATTATTCAGAAGTTTGTCCATTATATAAGAGCTTGGTGAAGCCTGATAAAATTATTTTAAGCGATAGTAATGGCATTTCTATAAATTGCTTAACGACAAATGATAAAGAGCTTTTTGAGAAATATAAGAAGGTGCTTAAAACACCTTCTTAGATGATATAAGGTATTATTTTGTAAGGAACTTTTTTGCTGTATTCATCCCAACCTTTGCCGTATTTATCAGCGCACCTTTTATCATCCCTAAAGGCTCTATCCATAAGCAATATTGCTAAAAAGCTTACATATAGATAGGGCATATAATTATTAAACAAAGCAGGAAGAGACCAACAAAGAGCCCCTATAATTTCTGGAATATAGTGAAAATGTCTAGCGATTCCCCACCAACCAGAAGATAGTAGGATGCTATTTTTTATTTCACCTTTTTCTGTTGAATATCTGACATGAGTAATCTCTGGTTTTTTCCCCCAGATCTTGCAATTACCATTAAGTTCTCGAACTTTTTGTCTTTGGTGGTCTGCTAAGTAATTTATAACAATTCCAGATAACCCCAATGTAAATAAAATAAGACTTAAGGGTAGCCCTAGCTGAATAGGGTTGTTCACCAGGTATAGAGCAGGAGATGTGTAAATAGATGGGACCCACACTAAGCAACCCCAGCAGATATAAAACCCAGCTCTATCATGCATAATATCTAAAGATCTTAAATAACCTGTTTCCCAAAGGAAAAATTTAGCAATGTAGATAAGCTGTAGGCTTACGCAAACAATCATTCCATCGGTTATTCCATAAAGTTGATGTTGCTTAGCAGCGTAAGATAATAAGATAAGGCTCCATCCCATCATTCCGAAACGACAGTTGGTAAACATTTTTACATCCCAGCTAGCTATTCTAGGATAAAGCTCTGTTCCCCAGTAATAATCGAAAATGATATTTCCTGTTATGCCATTGTCAGAAGATGAAGGAGAAAATCTACCTTTTAGATAAAGAAATATGCAAAAGAAAAAGCTAAATAACGAAAGACCTCCTAAAATGGCACCAAAATTATCATAGATTATTGTTGGAGAAAATAAATTCAGTTTGAAGCTACATAGATAAAAGGTTATTAAAGTTATCAAAAAGCTTGCAATTCCATTAGCTTTATAAACGGGAATATTTCCCTCTGGAGTAATAGGCCCTTCAAAACGTTTCCCTGGAACAATTTTCATAAGTAGCAGCTGGAAGGCTGCAAATAGACCAACTATCTTCCACGCAGCGATAGATCCAAAGAATACTGGTGCCCATATTTTATAGACTAAATTAACCGGGTCATTGGCCTTAAAAAGAGCAAAAAGGCTAGTTAGCGACCCTCCAAGTTCGGCACACGTATACCAAACTAAGATGACAACTAAGGGACAGAAAGCGACTAGGATCAAAGGAATAAGAGTACGACGCAATACATGAAGATAAACAACTTGCAAGAGCCTTTTCGAAAGGGATTCTTCGATTTCCATGCCTTCTCCTTGATGGAATAGTAAAAATGCTTAGAAATATTAAACGGTTTCTAATTTCTAGACATAGTTTACGTTATATTTTAAAGTCTATACATTTTAAATACCTAAAAAGCATAAAACATTTTTTAATAATTAATTAGTTGTCAATTGGTGTTTGAGTTTAGGGTTGTAATCAGAGAAAAAGTTGAGTAGACTCCTTTCAGTTAGAAATTGGGTTAGCTAAAATGAAAGATCTTTTGTTCCAAAAAGTTACTGTAACAATTCGCGATTTATCCTCTGATGGAGATGGTATAGGAAGTTATGAGGGCTTTACTCTGTTTGTTCCAAAGGCTTTGATAGGAGAGGTCGTTGAAGTTAAGGTCAAAAAAATTAAAAAAAATTACGGGATCGCCAAAGTTATTAGATGGATTAAAACATCTAATGAAAGAAACTCTCCAAAATGCCCTTATTTCGGAAGATGCGGTGGTTGTCAGATCATGCATCTTGACTACGAAGCTCAAATAAATGTTAAAGCCACAAGAATCCAAGAAGCTCTAAAACGAATAGGCCTTGTTGAGATTGATTGTGAAATAAGAGTACAAAAGTCTCCTAAGGAGTTTTATTATCGCAATAAAGTTCAACTGCCATTTTGTATGGATGGAGGAAGGCTTTCTTACAGTCTTTATGCTAAAGGCTCTCATGAAAACGTCCCGATTAAATCTTGTTTCATTCACAATGAGTTAGGTGAAAAAATTCTACCTGGAATTCTTGATGTTTTAGCAAAACATCGATTAACTCCGTATCAAAGCGGAGCCGAGCATTCGATATTGAAACACCTTCTTGTTAAAACAGCAGTAAATAGTGAAGAATTACTCATAGTCTTAATAACACACTCCAAGCCTTTAAAAATTCTAGAAGATGTGGCGGAAGATGTTATGAAAATCGATTCTAAAATCAAAGGTGTTATCCATCATGAAAACACAAGGTCAGATAACGTAATTCTTGGGGATAAATTTACGACACTTTCTGGAGATAATTATATTCAAGAAAAGCTCTGTGATTTTTACTATAATATTTCAGCTCCATCATTTTTTCAGGTTAATCCCTTCCAAGCAGAAAACCTATATCAAAAAGCAACTGAGATAGGAGAGTTGTCTAAGCAAGATGTTGTTATTGATGCCTACTGCGGGATTGGTGCTTTATCATTATTTTTGGCTAAACATGCAAAAAAAGTCATAGGGCTTGAATATGTTTCAAGAGCTATAGAAGATGCGAAACAAAACGCTGCAATTAATCAAATCACCAACACTGAATTTTTTGCAGGGGATGTAATTGACCTTTTCCCTAAGATTGAAAATGGTGATGTTATTTATCTAAATCCTCCTAGAAAAGGATGTGAAAAACCTGTATTAGACCAAGTGGTTTCAATAGGACCTAAGAAAATTATTTATATTTCTTGTGATCCAATGACTCTAGCTCGCGATGCAAAAATTTTATGTGAAAACGGCTATAAGCTAGACTACGCTGAAGGGTTTGATATGTTCCCTCAAACAATGCATGTTGAAACGCTCGCTAGATTTATTAGAAAAGTTTAAGAGTTTTGACTCTCTTCAACTTTTATATCTTGTTTAACATCTGATTTGCCCTTATGGAGCTTTTCTTCTAATCCATGGATAAAAGAGGTGCTATCACCTTCAGATTTAGTTAGCGAAATGCGCGAAGTTGGTGTATGAGGACCTTCATTTGCTTCGTAAATTAACATGTCGTGATTGCTTAGGTCATACCATGCTAAAGCTTTCCAGAAGACACTTTTTAAGCCTTGGAGAGTAATTTTTACTTTTTGAGCCTTAACTTTTTTTCCACCTATTTCAACGTCTTCTTTTTCAAGTTTTGTTGCAATCATCTTATGCATTTTGAAATTTTTGGGATTCAGAATCACAAATTTGTAGGTTTCTTTAGAGGACTGCAAGAAAGGTTTTAATCCGAGCTCAAATTCTTGGACCCAAAACGTTTTTCCAATCTTATAGCTCTCTTGCATTTCATTATTTTTGATAGACCCTTTTGCGCTCAAAGTGCCTTTATCTTTTTTAAACGTATAATGATCACTATTTTTCGTGGATTTCATGCTGAAAGTTTGTACCATGTAAGGTAGGATCGCTTCGATAGTGACAACTTGACCTCCAGAGTTCCAGGTGACGTCAAGCTTGTTATTCTCTTTATTAATCACCCAGGTAAATTCGGTTTTTTTATCACCGGTTTTCTTAGTGTATGTAAGAGTTTGAGCACTATATGAAAAAGTTGTCAGGCCAAGTGCCAGAGCAAGAAAAGCTACTTTTAACTTAGTCACTTCTAATCCTATATGTTGAAACATTGTCACTAAAACCTCTATATGACCGAATAATCATAATAAAACAAGGTAATATTTAAATCATAAAACTGATAAACACCAGAAGATAGACAACTTGGAAACAGTTGAGGTTTTATGAGTATTAGAGGACGAATTTTTGAGGTCGTTGTTTTTAGCGCGCTTAAGTGGTGTCTAGTTATCGTATTTTTAGGGATCGTTGGTTATTTAATTATGCCAAAATATGATTACATAAATGGAAAAGCGTTTAATAAGGTGACAGGACACTTCGATAAAAAAAAGGATCTGTAAATTCTAAATGGGCGTTGCCCCTTGAGTGATAATAGAAGCTTTGTGTAAAATCCACAGCCCTTTCATTCAACAAAATTTTAAGGAGTTGAATATGTCAATAGATTGCGATATGGATTTAGGAGCGCTTGATTTTTTTGAAAAGGCTGAAATCACAGCTCAAGGGGCTGAATCAACACTTAATACTTTTGGGTATATCCCTTTGATCTCGAGCACTCTTTCTGCACCGATTAGAGCAGGACTAGGATCAATACAGATTATTTCAGGGATAGTAGCTCTGCCATTTATGTTACTAGCAGATCTTTTTTCAAACCATAGAGAAGAAGCTTTTTATCGAAGCGGACGAGCGATCTCGCAAATAGCTCATGGATTAGGAAATTCGATTCGATCTGCTGTGGAAGCTATTCCAGTAGTTGGCAATATTATAGCAATTGCTTACGACAGCTTTGGGAATAGGATGTCATACAGAGTTGAGGAAAGCAGACCACAACTTTTTGACGGAGTGAGAAATATTAATCCTCGCCTAGCTAAGGCTTAAGAAATTTTATAGCCTTTTTCTAGTAAAAAGGCCTTGGTTTGACTTTGCTTGTTTCCTTGAATCTCTATAGTCGTTTCATTGAGAGTTCCTCCGCAACCAAGGCTTTGTTTCATCTCTTTAGCCAATTCTTTAAGTTCTTCTTTTTCAAGAGGAAGGTTTAGAATTAGGGTAACAAAACTATTCTTTCTTCTTTGAACCTTGATTTTGATGGGCCCGCTGGGTTTTTTTGGACCGTGACCTTTGGGAATATAATCCCCTCCAATTGTAAATGACATAAATGGTCTCTTGTGCTTTCTTTACCTTTCAGTATACCACATTATCAAAAATGGTGATAGAGGTCCTCTTTTTATGCTTATAGAAAATCTCATACAGGTTCAAGGTCCTATCTTTCAAGCCGTTCAGGAATCAAATATTTTTGCGGATAATAAAATTTTTGTTGATTCTATCCCCAAAAAAGATCCCGAAGTTATTTTAAAAGAGTTTGAGTCGGAGAAAGACAAACATCAATTCAACCTCAAAGCCTTTATAGAGGAAAATTTTTCCTTACCAAGTGAGCCTGAGAGTCCACAAATAACTTCTGTTGATGCGGGAGAGTACATCGACTTGATGTGGGATGTGCTCACGAAAGATTTTTCAGAAAAAAATAATTTTTCTACACTCTTACCTCTTCCAGAAAAACATGTTGTTCCAGGAGGAAGATTTCGAGAGAGCTACTATTGGGATAGTTATTTTATTGCAGAAGGATTAGTTGCATCAGATAGGTTGGATTTGGCTAGTTCTTTAATTAAAAACCTCGCCTTTCAAATTGATCATTTTGGTTATATCCCAAATGGAAATAGGTTTTATTATCTAACAAGATCTCAGCAGCCCTATTTTTCACTTTTGGTTGACCTTTTACATAGAGAAGGCCAAGAAGAGCTTAGCTTATCGTTTTATCCACAGCTTCTTCGAGAATATAAATTTTGGATGAATGGAGAAGATATTCTTTCGAAAGAACGTCCCTTTGATTTTAGAGTGGTCTTTCATGGAAATAAATACATTCTCAATAGATATTTCGATGAGCTTAATCACCCTAGAGAAGAAGCTAGAAAAGCTGATTTAGAAACATTTTCCAAAGCCACAAGTCAGACAAAAGAAAACCTATATAGAAATATTAGGGCGACTTGTGAATCAGGGTGGGATTTTACATCGAGATTTTTAGACAACCCAGATGATATCAGTACGTTAAATACAACAGCTTATCTTCCAATTGATCTCAACACTCTCTTGTATCACCATGAAATGTTACTCGCTAAATTTTCTGATATATTAGACAAAAAAACGGAGACGAAAGAGTATTTCCTTAGAGCAGATAGAAGAAAGTCTGCAATAAATGAGCTGTTTTTTGATGAAGATCAAGGTTTTTATTTCGATTATCAATTTGAAAAGGGAAAACGTTCTAAAGTTTACTCCTTAGCAGGTGTATTTCCTTTGTTTTTTGAGATTTGTTCTCAAGAAAGAGCTAATAAAATAGCTGAAGTTTTAGAAAAACAATTTTTAAGAGCAGGCGGATTAGCAACGACCTTGAACCAAACCAATTGTCAATGGGATGGTGATATAGGTTGGGCGCCACTTCAGTTCATAGCTTACTGGGGACTTAAAAATTATGGGTTTGATCAGCTAGCTTTAGAAGTTGCTAAAAGGTTTTCAGGTCTATGTTTGCAACAATTTGGAAAATCACATGCCTTTTTTGAAAAATATGATCTATCAGAAGATAAGTTGTCGGCATCAATTGGTGAGTATAGTTGCCAAGAAGGGTTTGGGTGGACAAATGCTGTTGTAAAAATTTTCTTAGAGGAGATTAGAAAGTCCAATTAACAGAAAAAAGAGCTTGGAAAATTTCCTGATGAGAATGAAAATTAGCATCGGTTGAATTAGCATTTGTTAGGAATCTCATAGGATTTTTTGATGCAAATAAATAGTGATAATTCATCAAGGCTTCTAAAGAAAGTCTTCTAACAATGGCAAAGCCAACTTTTAAATAAGCATCATGACTATATCCATTGTGTGTATTAAATTTTGATCTGTAGTCAATCGATTGACTTGAAGAAAGACTTTGCCAGCTTGACTTAAAACTATGGGTGAGGTTTTCAAAATGATAAAAATACCCTCCTTCAATTGTAAATCCATCGTGCGCTAAGAGTTGAAAAGCTCCTCCTAGGAAAAATCCATACCAAGTTTGTCTAAGCGTCTTCAAAGAGAGGCTTTGATATAGGTTGTTCTCATAGTTTGCAGAATTAGATGTTACGTTCTTCACGTCATAATAAATAAATGTTGCGCCATAACCCATTTTGGGGATTAGTCTAAGTTTGTTAAAATGGTCTGGTGTCAGGTGGATGATATAGCCAAGTTCTAACAGTGGAGAGACCGTAGATCCCTTAGTAGTTGCGTTTAAAGAAAATAAAGGTGTTTTTTCCAATAAATCACCCCTGCCCAAAATGGCGTAACTAACTTTGGTATCAAAAAGAAAATTCCTTTGAATTGTCCCCAAAGAAAAGTTGAAGGCTAGGAAATTCAAATGATCAAAGTTTTGAGAACAAAGTGTTTCTCCATCTGATTTTGCTGACCATTTCAGACTTGTTTCTTGGTACCCTAAGGAAGTAGAGCAGTTTAAAGTTTCTGAGATAGTCTCAGATGCTATTAATGAACTTATATTTAAGAGAAGAACTAAAAAAAAATCACGAAGCACTAAAAGATCCGTTTAAGCAAAAGGATAGATTCTCTATCTTAAGAGATTTTAAGCAAGAAAGAAAATATTGGTAAAATGGATCAGTTTGACTTAATTGTAATAGGGTCTGGCGGAGGGACGAAACTTGTAAGGCCTGTAGCAAACCTTGGAAAGAAAGTAGCGATTATTGAAAAAGAGCATCTTGGGGGCACTTGTCTAAACAGAGGATGTATTCCCTCTAAAATGCTTATCCATACAGCAGATCTCATGACAGAGTTTGAAAAATCTAAGAAGTTTGATGTTTTTTTAAAAAGTAAACCAGAAGTTGACTTTGAGGCCCTTATCAAAAGGGTTAATGAAACTGTCAAAAATGAATCAGATTCAATAAAGCCTCTCTATCATAAAACCAAAAATTTAACTCTTTTTGAAGGTTCAGCAAGATTTATAAAAGATAAGGTCATTGCCGTAGGTGATCATAAAATCACGGCTAAAAGGATTGTTCTTGCGACTGGCGCAGAAGCTATGGTTCCAGATATTAAGGGGCTAAAAGAAACTCCCTATATAACCTATAGGCAAGCTTTAACTAATACAGAGAAGCCAAAAAAATTAATCGTCATCGGGGCTGGGTATATAGCTGTCGAACTTGGGTATTTTTTTCAGGCTCTTGGTGTTGAGGTCCATTTCATCATTCGTAGTGAGCTTCTAAGAAGAGAAGACCAAGAGGTTAAAGAAGAATTTACGAAATCGTTTGAAAAGCGATTCACCTTACACAAAAGCAGGGAAATTGAGAGTGTAAGTTATGAAGCGAATACCTTTTGTTTGAAGTATAAAAACTTTGAGAATAAGTCGATTTCTGTTCTAGCAGATCAACTGTTAGTTGCAACAGGTATTAAGCCAAATACAGACCAATTGGGGCTTGAAAATACAGACATAACAGTTGATGAGAGGGGGTTTGTTAAAGTAGATCAAATGATGAAAACTACTGCAGATGATGTCTTTGCAATTGGAGATTGTGTCGGGAATTATTTGTTTCGGCATAGTGTAAATTTCGAAGGGGAGTATCTCTTTAATGCTCTTTACACAAAAGAGGTGCCAGAGCCCATTGAGTATCCATTTATGCCTCATGCTGTTTTTACAACTCCTCAAGTGGCTAGTATAGGTCCTACAGAAGAAGTGTTAAAGGCTCAAGGTGTGCAATTAATAAAAGGGATTTGCAAATACAGTGATAGTGCCATGGGAATGGCCCTTAGATCTGATGAGGGATTTGTTAAACTCTTGTTTGAAAAAATGTCTAAAAAGCTTATTGCAGCTCATATCATTGGGCACGAAGCATCAAGTCTCATTCACATACTTATGGCATTTATCAGAAAAAAGGCATCGCTAGATGACATTGCCGATATGATTTACATTCATCCTGCCTTGCCAGAGATTGTTAGAAATGCGGCTAGAGATGCTAAGAAGAATGCATCATAGATTCTAAAACCTTTTGATTATTTTCCTTTTTAGAAAAGGCTGTATTTAACACAAGGTTTTTAAGAGCTTCTATCCATAGGGGGTGATCATTAAGTCCTTTCACAAGTGTTAGTTTTTGTCCTCCGTGATCCTTGAAAATTTCTTCATATTCGATTTCGATCTCATACAAAGTTTCTAAGCAATCACAAACAAAAGACGGACAAAAGACCAATAAATTTTTCACTCCTTTTTCAGGAAGTGTTTGCACACATTTCGCAGTAAATGGCGTTAGCCATGGATCCTTTCCTAAACGAGATTGAAAACAAGTCGTATAGCTATCTTCAGTAAGATGTAATTCTTTGGCGATAAGTCTTGTTGTTTCAAAACACTGTGCTTTGTAGCACATCTGATTTTTCAAACAGATTTTTTCACAGCAATTTTTGTATTTCAGACAGAAGTTATTATGATCAGCTTTTAGAATATGAGATAGAGGGAGTCCATGAAAACTAAATAAAATATGATCATAAGAAGAAATATCATAATCTTTTGCAATAGCTAGATGTGCGTCAATAAAGGGTTTTGAGCTATAAAAGTGCGAAATGAATTGATGAGGTAAAATGTTTTGTTTCTTTGATAAAAGATTCGAAACTTTTTCAAAAACAGAGCCTGTACAAGCAGAGCTGTACTGAGGAAACAAAGGTAAAATAATAAGTTTTGAAATGTTTTTTGATTCGAGATCCTTCAAAGCAAACTCAATAGAGGGATTTTGGTATCTCATTGCAAGCTTTACAACGAACTCATCACCTAAAGCTTCTCCAAGCAGCCTACATACTGTTTTTCCATAAACAAGAAGTGGAGATCCGTCACTTGTCCAGATTTTTTCGTAACTTTTTGCTGAACTAAAGCTCCGGAGGGGGGCAATTATGGATCTGACTAAAACCTGTCGTTTTAAATAGGGGAGATCTATGACTCTGGGATCTGTTAAAAACTCAATGAGATATTTGAAAACATCTTTAGGTTTATAAGAATCGGGAGTCCCTAAATTAACCAGCAAAACACCTGTCTTCATGTTAAATCCCTTTTGATAAGCCGCCATCAATAGCGATGGATTGGCCTGTGATATAGCTAGAAGATGTTGAGCTTAAGAAAAGAGCTAGTTTGGCATACTCCTCGGGTTTGCCGAGTCTTTTCATAGGAATCATGTCTTCTAAACTTTGAAGTTTATCTGAAAATTTTTCTAAAACCATCTCTGTCGCCATAAATCCTGGCAATAAAGAATTGATAGTAATTCCGTGAGGAGCTAGTTGAGAAGATAAGGTTTTTGAAAGCCCTAGGAGACCAGATCTAATGGAAGAGGAAATGGTCATGCTAGAAATGGGTTCTTTAGCCGCTACAGAGCTACTTAAGAGAATTCGTCCAAATCCATTTTCCTTCATTGAAGGAATAACTTCTAAGACACTTTCTACAACACTTAAATAGACACTTTGAAAGCCTTTTTTCCAGTCATCAACTTTCATATCCATAAACTCTCCTTTGGGAGGGTTTGTGGTATTTGTAACCAAGATATCTATGCCACCTAGTTTTTCAATAACTTGCCATACAAGAGCTGACCCAGCACCTTCTTTGTGAAAATCAGAGACAAAAGGCAGGGCAGTTTTTAATTTTTCTGCTGCGTTTGTAATTTTTTTTTCACTGCTAGATGAAATAGCTACGATAGCGCCTTCTTGAACGTAGGCATTAGCTATAGCAAAGCCAAGCCCAGATGAAGCTCCTTGAACAAGAACCTTTTTTCCCTTTAACCCTAATTCCATATGGCATTCTCCTAACACTTTTCAATGGAGTTAAAGCAATATAGAGTTAAAATCAATCTTTATTGAGTTTAAGAATAAAGAGCTTCCTTTCGATCTTGAAAAACTGGAAATGATTGCCTGACTTTATCGACGCAAGATAGATCAATGGTCATTGTGAGCAACGACTCTTTTGTTGTTCCAGCCCGAATAAGAGGCTCCCCGAGTGGATCATAAATAGCAGAGCCTCCACAGTAGGTAAGAGTTCCAGCTCCAGGGATTTCTTCAGATCCGACTCTATTGACACAAACCATATACATTTGGTTTTCTATCGCTCTAGCCTTACAGAGTGTAACAAAGTGCTCTTGTCGAGGGAAAGGAAAAGCTGCCATCATAAAGACAAGCTTAACCCCATCTAAAGCGTAGCTTCTAAATAGCTCGGGGAACCGCAAATCATAACAGATGCTAAAGCCACTTTTAAAAAATCCGTGGTCATATGTTGTAAGGCTTTGCCCAGCTTTGATGTACTCCTCTTCTTTTGCTCCAAAGAAAAGATGTGTCTTATCATAAGTTGCAGCGCTTAGCCCATTGACGCAGCTTAGAGAAGCTCGATTAGTAATCGCTTGTGAATGATCAACATGAGCAGTCGTTCCTAGGATCCAAATTTTATGCTTAGCTGCAAATGCTGCTATTTGTTCAGCAATTAGATTATGCTCATCTTTATGGCTCTTTAAATAATCCCAATCAAAACCTGTTGTCCACATCTCAGGAAAGACAATCATATCAGAGCCGCGTTGTTTAGCTTCAATAATCAGCTCTTTAGCTTTTTGTAAGTTCTCTTTAGGCCTATTTTGAATTGTCTCAAATTGAGCTAAACTAAGTGTAATCTCCATGTCGATCCCTCCATAACAATTTGCAAATGATAGATAAAACACTTTTAGTGTTCAATACATACAGAGAATGTTTCTCATACGCAATATTCCGAGCGCCTCTTACGAAAAGATATTGATTTAGCTTGTCACTAAATTAGTTAGGTCTATAGAGAAGCCTCTATGGTTAGAATATTGTGGAAGTTTTACGTGTTTAGCCCAAGTAATAAACGAGGTGATCTCTTCTACTGTGAGATTGTGTTTTTGGAACTTTTTTATTAACCAGGGAGCCTTCTCAAGGCTCACCTTTTTAACAAGCCTTTTCAAAGCTTGATAAGCATAATTCTTAGAGGTGTAACAAATATCTGGAGATTGCAAGATTTGATCTAAAGATGTGTTTGTTGGATCAATAACTAATCTGATCAAAATTGATTGTTTTTTTGTGTCAGATAGCAACTTAGAGTTGTTTTTTGAGACTTTATTTTGTAAATAAGGACTTAATTCAAAGGTTGAGATAAGTGAAGCGCAGGTTGAAAGCTTACTAAAACTTATGTCTAGGTCTAAGCAATATTGGATATAGCTATTCTTGTTAGAAGTTATTTTTTGAAGCTTTTGAAGTTTGGAAACAACGGTGTTTTCTGGATAATTTTTTCCCTTCATTAATTGTATAATGTCGTCTAAAGAGCTGTTTGGATGAGCAAGGATTGTCTCGATCAGAATAACTTCTCCCTTAGGTTTTTGAGATGAATTTTCTAAAACAACTTGAGTAAGATCAACCTGATTAATCCAACCAATAAATGTATTGATTTTATCTTCAGGAATTAAATTCCATGAACTATATCTTGTAACAAAATTAGTTTTGTTTTTGGATTCGACTTGAAGACCTTTAAGTATTTCAATCAGTATTGCGCGGCTATATAGTGCTCCCTTTAAGGATAAGACCTCTTTAAGGGGTTTGTCAAAATGATTAGCGCAGTGCATAATTACGTTTGCTTGCGTATGTTTCACGACATTATCAATATCTACTACATGAGAGAGGTTATCAAGGTTAATAGGTTTAATCTTATCAATAAATTGATAAAGCTCGTCTTCTGATAAATTTAAAATTTTGTGTTTTTGAATAAACTGGGGAATGTCATCAAATTCAGATTTTAGATTCTTAAGAACTCTTACAACAACTGTGGGCATAAAAGGTGAATTAGATGATAAAAGGAGCAGCTCTAAGGCTTGATGGGGATGTTTAATAATATGCTTTATTAAGTCATATCTTTTTTTTATATATTCGCAATGTGTTGGATTCCTTTTGTGGGGTTTTAGTTCAGAGGGATCTATTGTAGAGATCCAGGAAATAAAGTCTTTTAGATCAGTTTTTGTTAAAGCTTGAGATAGATAGTTTTTTATAAACTGCTTCTCATCACTTGCTTCTTCACGTAGTCTTCGAAGAACTTGGTAGGTATAATATTTATTAGTATAAGGGAGGGGGCAACAGTTTAAAACCTCTTCTAGCTTTTTATCTCGATGATTTAAAATGAGATGAATTAATCGAGATATTTTTCCAGCCTCCATTAGTAGGGTTGAGTCTTTATTAATTCCTAAAGAGCGGGCTTCAAAAGCGTGTATGACCACTTTTGTTCTTGATGGATGAACATGTAATATTTCAGCTTGATTTGGAGCGACTTTTATTGTGAAGGCAAGCCCAGCTGTTATAGCGAAGGAATTTATTTTTTTTTGTTTCTTTTTTTGAGTTGCAGTCGGGGAGGTTGTGATGTCTTTTGATTGTAAAAAACCAGTTGGCTCAGAAGGGGAAGCTTCAAAAAGCAGTGGAGGAGAACATGGAGGTAAGAGGTTTGTGAAAAGGTTGCTTTCTTCATTATGTGAATGTGGGTTTTGATAAGAAGGGTCTAAGGCCATAACATCAAGAAAATCTTCTTGAGCTGCTAAATAGCGGAATTCAGGGGATGAGACAGGTTCTGTAAAACTCATGAAAAGGCTCCAAAAAAAAGAACTATTTTGTTGATAATTTAATAAAAAGTCAACAATTATAATTATTGTTTAACAAAAGCTTTGCTTATTTATTTGTGTAGTTTTGATTGAGGAGTGTTTTTTTAATAAACTAAATAACAGGTCGACCGCAAATCTAGAAAGAATCTCCAGAAGGAGGTTTGCGTAAGTTTTTTGTTTTAGAGCGCTTAGATTTGTCTTCTAACATTTTTTCTTTGGCGCGTTTTGAGCGCTTTCTTTTTTGACGTTTGAGCTTTTCTATAGCTTGTTGTTTTGTGCTTTGTTTTTTGAAAAGTTGTTCTTCAATTTTTTCACACAGCTCTTTCCTTGCGTAATAGCGGTTTAACGCTCTAGAGCGATCCTTTTGACATTTGATCTCAATCCCCGTTGGGATGTGTTTTAGATAGACACAAGAATGTGTCTTGTTCACTTTTTGCCCGCCTCTGCCAGATCCTAAGATAAATTTTTCAACGAGATCTTCTTCTAAAATGCCAAGTTTTGCCATTTTGATTTCAAGCTCTAATTGTTTCTCAGGTTTTACAGGCATATGTATTCTTCTGTTCTTTAGCTGGGTTTAACAAAAAGCGAAATAAAAATCCGAAATAGTGATTCAGTGATAATAAAAAGTTAGAGTATTATGAAATTTTTTCAGAAGGCCTTAAGAATCTCCATGTGCCAGGTTTTAACCCACCGAGATGAATTTTACCAATCCTTACTCTTTTAAGCTCTATGACAGTCAAATTGACTTTTTCGCACATATGTCTAATTTGCCTTTTTTTCCCTTCGTTGAGAATGACGCTAATTGTGTGCTCAGATTTTAATTCTGCTTTTATTTTTTTTAGAGGTCTTCCATCTAGAGATGTAATTGCTAGAAGCTGAGTAATATGCTTGTCAGTAACGATTTCTTTGGTCCTAACAAAGTATTCTTTTTCTACAGAAGAGTCTTCTCCAATAACAGACTTAGCTAGCCTTCCATCTTGGGTAAGAATCAAAAGTCCTTTCGAATCGATATCGAGCCTACCAACAACACTAAGGCCTCGAAGGTGTTTATGTCTTAACTGCTTTGAGTCTCTTTTATCTTGATGATCAGAGGTGATAAGATCTAAGGCTTCTTTGTAACCATTTTCTGGTAAATTAGACACAATTCCAACAGGTTTGTTTAAAAGAATGGTCGCTTTTTCACCTTGTTGTTTCAAAGCAAGATCTGTAAGGGTAACTTCCGCATTTGGATCCACTTTGGTTCCAAGAACATCGATTTTCTTGCCATCGACAAAAACTTGACCGTTTTCTATTAAACAGTCAGCTTCCCTTCTAGAACAGAGCCCTTTTTGGGCCATGAGTTTTGATAATCTTATAAAATGATCCATGGCGGCATTGTAGCACAGGAGCTATAATCTAGATAAGGGATAATTTCCTATGCTAAATTATTGTTGAAAAATAGAAGGATACCTGGATGTGGAGTAAACAAATTATTTAAATCGGTATTCCTTAAGCTTTAATAACATTTTTTTTGACCTGATCCTTTCTTTCTTTTAAGAAAAGACTTAATAGCGCTGAAACTAAAAAGGAGATTGGAAATACCATAAGGGCAAATCTGTAGTTATGAGTGCTATAGACTGCAATACCATTGGATAAAGCTCCTTTCCAGTGAAGAGATAATAAAAAACCAACAAGCGGTTGTATTAAAGACCCGAAAGCAAAATTAATAAAGTTTGTCGTTGCGATTGCTGTTCCTTTGCACTCAACAGGGTTGATTTCAATAGCAACACAATAAGTTAAGTTTTGGGAGGAAGAGAAAAAACCAACAAAAAATAAAATCACATATACTAAGTAAATGGATGGGAGCTGATAGTAGATGACAGAGGAGATTAAGCCAGCGTTGATAAGTCCTGAAAAAATGAAGACAATTTTTCTGTTTTTAATTTTATCAGAGATAAGGCCGATAATAGGCCCTCCTACGATCCATCCTAAGAAAAAAGTGCTTAATGCATAACTTGCCACAGTATTTGAAACACCGTAAGCTTTTTCCAAAAAGGGGACTCCCCAAAGACCTGCAAAGGCAGTAGTTGTTGCATAAATACTAAAGCAAATAAAAGAGATAATCCAGGAGTGGGGATTTTTAAAAACAGTTTTTAAGTGGTCGCCAATATGTAGATCTTTAAGCTTTTGTTTTTTCCTCAGTTTTTTCTCAACACCCTCAGGCTCGTTTCTAACAATAAATAAAATAAAAAGCCCTAGAAGTATTCCCATAATTCCAAAGGTATTTATCGTCGTTCTCCAGCCAAAGAGTTGATTAAAGGAGCTCAAAGGACCCTCCCCAGCTGCAGCTCCAAGCATTCCGATAGAATTTCCAAGGCCTACTAAAAAAGCAAGTTTGGATGAATGAAACCAATGAGAGCAAATGTAGACCATTCCAAGAAAAGCAAAAGCCGATCCAATGCCTTGTAAAGCTCTACCTAGGCTTAGCATCAACGTAGATGTTGCTACGCCAAATAAAATAGCACCAAGACCACATGAAATAGCACCAATTGTAAGAAGACTTCTTGCTCCAAAGCGATCCATCATCACTCCAACTGGAACTTGCATTACGGCGTACAAATAAAAGTAAAAGGCGCTTATAAAACCAACTGTTGCAGCATTTATATGAAATTTTGTCATTAAATCATTTACAATGATGCTAGGAGAGACTCTGATAAAAAACTCATAGAAATAGAATAGAATACCGAGAGAGAAAATAACCCATTTTAAAATAGAAATATCTTTTAGATGTCTTTTGATCATGAAGAACCCGTAGTTGATGGTAGCCTTAATCCAAGACATAGATAAGATAAGCTTAATTGTCAAAAAAGCTTCAAGCTAAATGAAAAGCTAGGCCATTTTCGCAGATTCCGTCAAAGTATAGCCACGAGTTGTCAACCTTTTTAAACGTTGATTTTTCAGTTCTTGAAATATCTAGATCCCTTTCGGTCATGCGAGCGAAAAACGTTACATATGCAACATCACCTTCTTCAGAATGTGAAATAATTGTTAGATCTTCAAACGTTGTACTTTTAGAAAACTTCATAATCTCTGTCGTCCAACTTTTTTTGTCAGTATTAAAAAAGGGACTCATTTTGTGCGTCGTTTTTATGATATATAGAGCTAGACCCATAGCATACGCACTATAGCGAGATCTCATTAGTTGTTCTGGGTTTGCTAAAAATCTATTTTCATGAAAGAGCTTGCAGCAGGTCTCGTAGTCTTTTTTGCTATGACATGGACAAAGTTTTGGCATCTTGAATCCTAAAGTTTTGGGATCAGATTTTAGGGTAGTAGTGCCATAAAATCAATGAATCTTCTATAGTAAACTGTTTGTCATTAGATCATATTTTGGGTAAAAAAAATGGATGCCTCTTGGTTTTTTAATACATTCAAAGACTATTCTGTGGCTGTACTAGCCTTAGTTGCTATTTTAGCTACATGTTTGGTTTTTGCTATCGTTTCAATTACTTTGAAAAAAGTTGAAAAGAGGTTAAAAAATAAAAATAGACGATGGGAATCAGCGATACTACTATCCCTGCATAATCCACTGTGTGTCTTTATTTGGTTTTGGGGTGTTTATTATAGCGTTCAACTTCTCATTAGTTATTCCTCCGATGAACTGTCTTACTTAATCCTTTTAGCTCCATTTACACAACTTGTGATGGCCGTTCTTTTTGTTTGGTTTTTCATGTCGTTTGTAAAACAAATTGAAAAACTTCTCTTAGAACCTGTCAATGGACGAAAAGCATTAAATATCACCACAATAAGAGCTATCGGACAGGTCTTGAGAGTCGCTGTCATCGTGATATCTGTACTTATTGTCATGCAAAATGTCTTTGGCATCGGAGCTTCTGCTATTCTTGCTGTAGCAGGTGGTGGAGGCATTACTATTGGTTGGGCAGCTAAAGATATGTTAGCTAATTTTTTTGGAGGACTTATGATTTTTTTAGACAGGCCTTTTTCAATAGGCGACAGAATTGTTTCCAGTGAAAAAAATATAGATGGAATTGTGGAACATATTGGATGGAGACTTACCAAAATTAGAACGCTAGAAAAAGTACCTCTATATATTCCAAATTCGATCTTCACAACGATGACACTTCAAAATCCATCCAGAATGAGTCATAGAAGAATTAGAGAGTTTATTGGGATTCGTTATGAAGATGAGGATAAATTGCCAAATATCTTAAAAGATGTAAAAGCTATGCTCTCTTCTCATGAAGGACTAGATCAAAACCAATCTATAGCCGTAGCTTTTTCTAACTTAAGCCCAAGCTCTATAGAATTTTTGGTTCAATGTTTTACAAAAACAACAGATTTTATGGTCTTTTCAGAAGTTAAAGAAGATATCTTATTTAAAATTTTGAAAATCATTAGTGATCATAACGCAAAAATTGCTTATCCAACCTCCAGCATCTACATAGAAAGTGAAAGTAATGTAACCTAGAAGACTCACAAAAAAATATAGTTAAGTCTGAAACAGTACTTATTTAGAAAAGTTTTCTAGCCTTTCTTAATGGGTGTTTCGGGAGGAAAAGGGGCGCTTTTTTGCCGAACGGTCAAAATTGTTCCAATGATAATAAGAACCATTCCAATGGCTCCAAAATAATCTAAAGAAAAATCTCCAAGCCACCAATCAAAGATTGCGCCAAAGACAATGGTGGAATAAAGCATTGACGCTACTTTGAAGGATTTAGCGTATTGATAAGCTCTCGTCATTGTCATCTGATAAACCGTACCAAAAATACCAATAGCTATTAAGAATCCCCAGCTTTTTAAATCTAAGGTTGTCCAAGACTTAAATAAGGGGATCGCAGCTATTGGAATAGACAATATAAGATAATAAAATAAAATGGAGTTGGCGCTATTTGTTTTGGTTAGCCTGCGAATACAAGTAAATGCGATCGCTCCAAACATAGCAGAACCTAGACCAATAACTGCTGCGATATCAAAAACTCTTTTATCAGGTTTTAATATAAGTGCTACTCCTAAAAAACCAACAATAAGTCCAAACCAGGTGTTTTTTGACCATTTTTTTCTAAACCAAATAAAGACAACAATTGGAATGAAAAGTGGTCTTGTGTAGGTCAAAAGAAGAGCATCTACAAGAGGTAAGTGTTGCAGTGCATAGACCAAACAATACATAGAACCGATAGAGGCAACAGCTCTTAAGAGGTGCAGCCTAAAGGACTCTGGTTTGCAGATAGTGGTTTTATTTTTTTCAAATAACATGAAGGGTAGTATTGTAAAAAATCCAACACACTGCCTTCCAAAAACAATCATTTCTTTTGGGATTGTTTGCTCAGAAATTTTTATAAGCGTTCCTAAAACCGCATAAAAAAATGCTGCTAGCAACGAAAACAAGACAGCTAACTTAATATTATTAGCGCGCATGAAATAGACTTTTTTTTGATACCCTCTAAATTTATTGGTAACAAAAAAAAGATCTCAAATCAATCCAAAAGAGATAATAATTTCTGAAGGTTTAGCTTATGGTAAGAGGACAGGTAAGCTGGTTTCTCTGTGCTTTCTGCATGAGCTATATAAGCCGTTAAGGATTTTGGATGAAAAATAGCTGTATGAAGATTTGTTTTTCTTGAAGCGTTTGGTCTTTTTAAAATATCCATGAGGGCTTTAGCGTCAATTGTGCCATACAATTCTTTTAATCCATCAGTCAAAGCGTCAAAGTGGTATGGTCTTGGATAACCTGTTAGTGTTATGACATGTTTAAGTTGCGAGAAAATTAAACCTACACAGTTTTGATTTTGATCTTTTAGCTCAGTGTAGTACTTATGTTTTTCTAGCTGGCAATTAGCAAGAAAGAATTTGTCGTTTTGTCCATTAGTTCCATAAAATTCGGGAAGGTCGTTTGGGCATAAAAGAGCATAGGTTTCTCCTGGATTGATAAAATGAATCTGTGAGCTTGTCGCGTAAACACCTTTGGATTCTTGTGTGTTACCATCTCCCAAAACATAATAATATTCGCCTGTCCGATTAGCTTTTTTATAAAATAACTCAGCTTCTTCTAAACTTGCTGAGTTTTCTAAACACAGTTTCATCAAAAAGGACATAGGAATGCCGTTTAGCTGATCATAACCAAGACCTCCTATTTCTCCAATTGAGAGCTTGGCTTCATTCATTCCGGTAATGCATCCAATAAATCCTGCATAAGTCACAGATAAATAACCATTGCCGTCATCTGGCTTTGCTACAATAGTGACTGCAGTATTTTGAAGACCTTTTCCTAGTCGATAATCCAAAACCCTTACATGATACAGACTGTTATCCTTTGTAGAGTCAAATGAAGCAGTTATGCCACTACAGTGGACCAGCTCCGGGATTAAATTCATCACTAATAAATCCTGATAATTAAATCCAGATCCATCAGACAGACCTTGAAGCTCTTCGGTGATTTTTTGAGGGATGTGTGATACGAGCGTATCAAACTTTTCCATGAAATATTTAAAGCGGGGGTGCTTGTTTATATTTAATCGATCGACAAAAAGTAGATTCTTCTTAATTTGACTTTTTAACGTCTGTCCGTGTTGAAATCCTCTTTGGTAGGCTGAGCCTTTTAAAAAAAGAACGTTTTCATTATTGATCTTTTGTAAACTTCCTGGCTGCGCGCAGTGAGCAAAACCAGCAAAAGAAAGAAACGGAACGATTGCAAGAACAATTTTTAACATGACTGACGCGCCTTTTACACTAAAAGAGCTCATTATCTAGCAGTTCAGAAATCATTTCAAAGATAAATTCAAGATGCTTTTTTTAGGCCTTCTTTACGCTGTTTGTCGGTTTTCTCAAAGCTTTCACGTAAATCTCCCAAGTTAGCCATAAGCTCACCAAAATCACTTTTCTTGAGAGCTAACACATCAACTGGCTCTAAACAAACTATTGTGGCTGAGCGTGTGTTTTTATTTAAGAGAGCCATTTCCCCAAAATATTCTCCAGAGCCAAGTGTTGCAATTTCTTCAGTGTGACCATCTTTTGTAGTTTGAACACTAACCCTCCCTGAAACGATGATGTAAAGAAAATCTCCGATGTCACCTTCATGAAAAATGATTTCGTCTTTTTCAAAGTGTAGTTTAGCAATTCCTTGAGTTGGAGACATTTTAAGTTGGACAGCTTCTATCGGTATAACCATATCTAATAACCAAGACATAGCCACTTTAATCTTACGGTCAATTCCTGGAAGTTTCATCCAGTAGATACCTCTCCAACAAAGCCAGGCAAAAAATCCAGAAATTCGAATCTTACCGAAAAATTCTGCGACAGCGCTTTTATGGCCCAAAGCTCCAAGCATTCCAAGAGCTTTAAATTCGAATTTTTTCTTGGATCCTCCTAAAACTTTGGCGGCTAAATTATGTGCCAAGACTTTGGCTTCTCGTATTGCAAATTGAGCTGTTGGTGGGCACCTTCCTTTCCCATCGGGCGTTGGAATGGATGCACAATCACCTAAAGACCAAATATTTTCCCTTCCTTGAACTTGCATGTAGTAATCTGTAACTAACTTTGACTTTTCTTTATCTAAAGGTAGTGACTCTACAATAGGGTTTGGAGATGATGGAACCGTTGAGATCACAGTGCGGCAAGAAATTCTTTCTTTTTCGTTAATAATAGCTTCGTAGGGCGTCGCTGTTGTTAAGCGCTGACCAAAACGGAGCTCTAATCCTCTTTTTTTGAGGAGTTCACCTGCATAATTTGATAAACTTTCAGGGAGCTCTCTGTCCATTAGCCGTTCTTTACTATGGACTAAGATAACCCGAATAAGTTTTGGATCTATCTCTGGATAATTTTTAGCGAGCTTTTTAGCAAAATCATTCACTTCAGCGGCTACTTCTGTTCCAGAAAAACCACCTCCACCAATACAAAACGTAAGAAGAGATTTTTTTAGCTCTACGTCACTCTCAGAGGCTGCGCATTCAATCATGTCTATTACTCGATTTCTAATCACAATCGAGTCGGCGAGGTTTTTAAAGGGAAGAGCATGCTCTTGCAAACCAGAAATCCCTCTGAAATCGGTAACATTTCCAAGAGCAACAACGAGGTGATCATACTCGATCACTTTTGGGGTATGAGAATATTTTGGCATTAATGTGACGGTTTGCTTTTCCACATCAACACTTTCAATATCTCTAACATAAAGCCTAGTTCTTGGTAAAAGCTTACGAATAGAGCTAACAGTGTCTATTAGGCCAACACCACCACCAACAACTTCCGCCAGCATTGGCTGGTAAACAAAATAATTCTCTTTATTGACTAAGATGATTTCAACATTTTTATAGCGCTTAAATTTTTTCTCTAAATACATCGCACTATAAACGCCTCCAAACCCACCACCTAGAACAACTATGCGAAGCGTTTCATTAGGAGAAAAATTAGTGGATGGATAAGACATAGGAAACCTCTTATTAATTTTATTATAGTAAAATTTAATATTAATTAAATTAAAAACAGGTCGTTTGTTTTTATTTTATTTTAATCTGGTTTAGTTTTAGTTGTAAGTTGCTGAACGTAAGTCGTGGGGATCTTGGGTTAGATGCACTGAGAGGTTCTATACACACAAACTCTTCTTTATCTGGGTGATAAAGTTGCCAAGACGTTTCGTCTTCGTTAGAAGATGTATACTCTATATGGAATATTCTCGTTTCTGAGCGGACTTGAATTTTGTGATAGGGGTGTGTGTCATGAAGTTTTGGCTCAAAACCTAAATCAAGCTCTTGATTTATAGGAATTTGTAATTTAGCACTCTCTTCTTGATACCAGTTGCTCGGGATGTTTTCTAAGTTAGAATTTTTTCTCATTTTATTTTGTGTGAAAGCTTCTACGGTAGCATTTGGATCTAGCTCATAGTAATAGTGAAAGCCGATTACCGAGGGTTTTTCGCTGCGAATGCTATAGTTAATCAGCAGTCCATCATGAACTAGCATTGCATGGAAATGCATCTCAAAATCTTGTCCTTCAAAATCTTTAATTAGAGTGTTTTGATATCTATCTGTTCCTAAAAGCCAAGCCTCTATTTGTGTTGATGAAGCGCTGTATTTCCAAGGAACATATCTAGCAATTCCATGGGAAAAAGGCTCCTTTTGATTTTTTTCTTTGGCTTTCAGTATGTGGGGAAACACGCTCTCATCAAATCCTAGGTGGATATCCTCATCTTTTCTATGATGAAAATGTGGACCAATTAAAGCTCCAAGCCCAGCGGACCTTTCAGTAAATAAAGGTTTTGTCTTTTGGCAGACCATCTCGATTCCATCTTTTTTAAAGCTTAGTAAATTCATACCAATGCTTGGGCAAAAACTAGCTTCTAATCTCTCACCAGATTCGCTTAGGTTAGTCAGTTTTACGATGTCCATAAAGAAAATCTCCTTGAACCTTTCTCATAAAAGATTGCTAGATTCTTGTATACAGACTGCCAGAAAGAGCGGGTAAACAATTTTCTTTTGATTAAAATTGTGTTAACAGATTATAAAGATGCCAAGTAGTTTTTAAGCGGTAACGTTTAATGCTACCTTCTCCATCTACGATAGGAATGGATCATCAAATGGTGGTCCTCTCCTATTATGAATCTAGCTTTAGATAATGTCCTTTATTCATCAGTTTTTTTATTCGAGCGTATTCTCTTGAGTACTCCGCATCTAGAGATGTTAATCTCATAAATTGGTTGTCGAGTTTTACAAGTGGATTGATCCCTCTAAATTTTGGCCTTATATGAAGGGAGTAAAAGTTTCTATGCCCAAGTTTTGCATGATTTGAATAATTACGAGCTTTTTCAAAGAAGGTTAAAATCTCTTTGTCTTCTCCTTTAAGAACTTTTTCTAGAACAGCTTCATCAGATCCAAAATGAATGTCATCAATTTCAATGAGTTTTTTCTTTAGCGCTAGTTTAAAGGCCTTAGCTGAAATATGACAAACAGCTAGATTTTCAAAAGATCCCCAAAAGGTTTCTGTGAAATACAATGATAGCATTCCAAATTTTTTTGCTATACTTGGTGTTTTAAAAAACCAAACTCCATTTTCAAAAGATAAATCGTTTAAAATCTTTTCAACATCTTCTTTAGAGATTTTTTTAAATAAATATCCGGTGTGAAGGTTGTACTGTAGTCTGTCGGCACAAAGATCTGGAAGTGGTTGTTCTAAAGCTTTGAATTCACCGCTTTTGTGTAACAGATCTTCGATTGTGAATTGGTGATTTTCTAAAACTTTTGAAATATCAGATTTTTTTAAAAACCAGTCATGAATTTTATCTTGATAAGAGTCGATTAAAACAGTCTCATCGTGGTCGAAAATCAAATCTCCAAGGTGCGAAAATGCTGTGTGCGATGCATCATGAAGCAAGCCTGCTGCTTGCTCTTTTAAACTGGCTCCAAATCGTTTTAGAAGATAATAAACCCCTACAGAGTGATCGTAGCGAGTGAATTTTGGTGTCATATTAAAATAGTAGGAGATACCTGATTGATCGATTTTTTTAATTCTTTGCATTGTCTTTGAGTTGATCAAATCAATGATAAGCTTGTCTGGATTAGGATCTATACCAAAAAAGGTGTCTAGAGGAGTCTGTTTTTGATCGCAAAAAACAGAAAGGATTTGAGTAAACAAACAAAAGCTTACGAAAAAAGTTTTCATGTTCCAGTCCCTAGTCTAGTTGATAAAAGACGATCAATATAAATATTTCTAAACCTTTGTCAAAGATTTTCCGAAGCAAGAATCTTTTTGTACAATCTGACTAAGAACCTGATGGATTGTGTTTATAAGAATGTTGTTGTTAAATCTTAGTCTATTATCAGTTTCCATTGAGTAGCAGGACCTCGACCAATTGTTTTAATAACGCCTTTCTTTTTCATTTCTAATAAATCATTTCTGAGAGTTCTTTCTGGAATTGGATAGGAAAATTGTTCGTTAATTTCTTTTGCTGATAACGCAGATTCCTTCTGAAGAAACTTTTTTATAGCCATTTGTCTAGGAGGTAATTCTGTTTCAACCGAAGTTTGTGATCCTGGTGTTTTGTCTTGCGTTCCAATGTGTGGTTTTAAACTTACTCGAACAGAAGCTCCCATTTCATTCCAACTAGGTGTAGGATAATTGTCTTCTGAACAAACCTTTCTAATCCGTCTATATCCTGTCCCCCATTCTTCAATTATATTTAGTTCTCGAAATACTCTAGCAATGACTTTATTTCTAACGTGGCTCACGCCTGAAAAAAAATCTCCAAGAGTAAATCCAAAAGGAAGCATTCCAGGACTTTCAATTTCTAGGCGATCAGAAAAGATTGCAATTTTAGTATTCATTCCAAGAATGGAATAGTCAGCGTGAACTAAAGCGTTTGCTAAGATTTCTCGGATAATAACAGGGGCATATTCTGGAATATTTTCCCTTTTAATATTTTCGATTGATGCAGCCAATCGGGTGTTTCTTTGAATAAACTTGGAGATGTTACCAATAGCCTCTAGAATGGTTCCTTGGAAGTCATATTGATCTATAAAGTCCACTTTTTTTTCTCCTTGGAATCTAGCGCATCTAATTTCAGTATTTGGAAAATATTGTTTTCTGTATTTATCCTGTCCGAAAAGAATTAGTCCTCCATTTGAACATACTAAACGATTATTATAAGGGACCAAAATATGCAGTCTTTCTAGAACAGATGAGTCAACGTTATTTTTGCCCACTTTAGAAAAGGCCTTTGAAATTCTTTGGTAATCTAATCCTGAAGCATCAACTTCTGGGCAGGGTAATTGATCAAATGATACTTTCATTATAGAGCGTTTTAACTCTTCTAAAAGTTCTCCGGTAGCCGCTCTATTTGTTGAGCCTAGGCGGACATAAATCCCTTTTTCATTTCCTTCGGAATTAAGATAAAAAGGCCCCCTCCAGTGAGGTACTCTTACTACAAGAAGAGAAAGTCCTTGAACAGATGTAATTTCAATTTCTGGCATAAGTGCTGGAGAAATGGAGTCAGAAATCGAATTTGCTAATTTTTCTTCTGAGGCTAAAATATCTTCTACTCCCAATAGTTTTTTATCATCCCCAATACCAATAATTAGTATCCCACCAGCTGTATTGGCAAAGGCTATAAGAGTTTTCAAAATTGGTTTCAAAGAGCTTAAATTTGCTTTAAACTCAAGGGTTCTGCTTTCTGGAAACGTTAATAACGTTTCTATGTCTAAATTTTTGATTTCCATGTGGTTACTCGCTTTTAAGACTGTGTTTTGCCAGATATTGCCAGATATTGCCAGATATTGCCAGATATTTTTAATTTGATTTTGAAAGACCTTTGCTATAAATATTTCTAAACCTTTGTCAAAGATTTTTCAAAGTGAGAGTTTTTCATTATATTGAGAATTGAGAGTTTCATCTCATGAGTAGATGTAAATTGAGATCGTAAAAACGTCCTTTTTTGTTCTTTTAAAAAAGGCGTTCTTTCAAAAAGAAAAGATCCAAGTTGCTTTAAATGGTTTAGATTGTTTTTCAGCCGAGCCTTGTCAGATAAAGATTGAATAAACGTTTCAAGAAAGAGTTTAAAGCTTTCGTAAGTTTCTTCTTGATTTGGTGTTTGAAAATAGCTTTTGATTTCAGAAAAAATCCAAGGATTTTGAACAGCTCCTCTACCAATCATTAAGGCATCACAATGTGTTTGTTTTAACATTTCCAAGGCATCAGATAAGGTTACGATATCCCCGTTTCCAACAACTGGAATTGATAAAAGATCTTTTGCAAAAGCTATTAGATTCCAATGAGCTGGTGGTTTGTAACCTTCAATTTTTGTTCTTGGATGTAAAGTTATAAAATCAGCACCAGCTTCTTGAGCTGCTAGCAAATTTTCCTTCAAAAGAGAAGTGTCTTCAAAGCCTGATCTTAGCTTAACTGATACAGGAATGGATACGGATTGCTTCATAGCCTTTGTTACATCAAAAAGAAGGTTTGGTGTTTTCAAAAGAGATGATCCAGCACCTCTTCCCGTTACTGTATTTGATGGGCATCCACAGTTTAAATCAACTCTCGGAGCTCCCTTTTGCTCTAGCAGAAAACAAGCTTTAGCCATGGTCTCTGGATTAGAGCCCATAAGTTGTGCTGCTATTGGAGTGTTGCCCAGCTCATGAGGATCATATCTTTTGATTAAACTCTCAGGATGTGCGTTGATAGGCATTCTAATGAACTCTGTACAAGCTTCATCAAAACCTCCAATAGTTTGAATAGCTTGCCTAAAGGGATAGCTTCCTAACCCCTCCATAGGAGCTAAATAAAGCCTTGGGACATTTGTTTTTTTTGTAAAATCATCCATCTTGCTGAATATCTGCAGCAATACATTCACCAGAGTCTTCTGTTTGGATAAGAAGAGCTTTGGCTTTCCATTTTCCTCGAGCAAACCTTACAAAGTTAATTAATGTGGCGAGCGAGCTATATAATACCCAAATTAAAAAAGAATGTTCGACAGGAGCTTTGGGTTTTAGAATGAAAAAATATGTTGGAGTTATAACAAGAAGCCATACACAAAGAGCTCCAGATATCATCAAAAACATGGTATCGCCAGCAGCTGTTAAAATGCCACTAAGCAACCATCTGGCATACTCTAAAACTAAATAGATGCCTGTGATTGCAAGCCCAAATCGAATCAGAGATTTTACTTCCAGAAGTTGAGCCCCCTCTAGGAGGCTAACTCCACTTGTATGAGAATCAAATGCAGAGGGAGATTTAAAAAAAAGATCCATGAGCCATTCTGGGTAGATCACAAAAAATAGGGCAACTAAAACAGAAAAGGCGCCTATTAGATACATTCCAGATTTCAGAACTTTTTTAATGTAATCGATTTTTCCAGAGCCTATTAAGTTTCCTGCTACTGCTGCTGCGCCTTTCTCTAGTCCTAGCCCAAAAAAGACAAATAGGAGCAAAATACTTTGGCAAATACTTGAGACAAGAATATGGATGGGTCCTATTTGGCTCATCATTCTATAAAATATAGCCCAGCCAAGAAGTTCGAAAAAAACAAAGACTGCCGGAGGCATGCCAACTTTTAAGCACTTAAGAAATGGTTTCAACTTGAAAGTCCAATCTGATGTGCCATAACGCTCACGGTTATCCTTTTGTAAAAAGATATAAAACATGATGGCAGCTTGCGTTATTATACCCACTCCAGTTGCAATGCATGCTCCATTTATACCCATGGAGGGGACAAATCCTTTAATTCCGAAAATCAAAATAGGATCTAAAATAACGTTGATTAAGTTCCCAAGCAAAGCTAGCCATTTAATCAGAGGGGTTTTTCCTTGCCCAACAAGAAATGCTGTTAACGCTGCTAGAAATACAGAAAATGGACCGAAGTACATAGTCACAGAAAAATAATTATGCTCATGATTTGTTGGAGATGGAGCTCCATAGAAAAAATTTCCAGCAAAAATACCCATGAGAACAAAAAAGACAACCGAGATCAAGCCCAGCCAAATCATTTGCCAGACAGGTTCCCCGATTTTTTTATACTGTTTAGAGCCGTTATATTGAGCAACAAAGACTTCGGCTAAACTAGCTAAGGTTGTCCACCCAAGTAAAAAAGACCAGCTCAGTGTTCCAGCACTTGTTGCAGCATTCAAAGTTTCTGTTGAGTAAATGGATAGAAATAACCTATCCACAAAAATCATGACAAAAAGCGATAAAAAAGAAATCATTAGCGGAAGCGAAAGCTTCCAGAGTTCTTTAAAAGATCCTGTAGAAATATCAACTTGTTTTGCCATCTAAGTTATTCCCTAATGTTTTACAACCTGTAAGAGTTCCTATATCACAGTCTAAAGTTTCGGTAGAGTAAAATGTATTTACTAAATAAAGAGAACCATTCTAATGAATCTTTCGAAGTTCAATCAAGTTAATAATTTTTTTATTAAAGCTTTGTTGTGTAAATGTTTTTTGAAAAGATGCTTTTGAGCTTGATTAAGGGAAAACGCTCCTTCAGGAGTAAGAATTTTTTTAATGTGTTTGGTG
Source organism: Chlamydiia bacterium (assembly GCA_030427725.1). GTDB lineage: Bacteria > Chlamydiota > Chlamydiia > Chlamydiales > JAUICV01. The sequence continues at coordinate 157,277 of JAUICV010000003.1, forward strand.
GGAATACTCTCAAAGTAAGGGTTGGCAACTTGTAAGTGATTATGTTCTAACACTTCTTCTTTAGGAAACTTATTTTTAAGTAAGATTGCATTTTTTATGCCTATATATTTGGATGAGTCTCCAACTATATACAGAGGCTTCTTAAATTTTTTAGCTCCTAAAGCTAAAGCTAAGGACCCAACTTTGTTACTAAAACTTTTTTTAGCTATAAAATCTGCACCTAATAACAGTACATCAGCTGCTTGTAACGCTGTTAAGGCTGCGGCATCTGTGACGTATGTTACAGAAATTTTTTCTTCTAAAAGTGCTTCAGCTAGACGCACTCCTTCATTTAAAGGCCTGGATTCTGTCACGATGACGTGAAGGTCCGGCACCAATCGCTTCAATGATTTTAAAAAGAAAAAGATACTTGAGCTGTAGCTATGAGTAAGAACATTTTTTACACCAAAAAGCTCTTTTGCTGAAGCTTCATAGGGCAGCATTAGTTCGTGTCGAATCGTATTAAGAAAAGTTATACACTCAGTTATGGTATGACTTTTTCTATATATATATAAAAGGTCATCGATAAGATTTATAAGGCAGGCCATATGAGGCCTTGTTCTCATAATCTGTTTACCTAGTTCCAAGAGTAGATCGTAAAGGCCTTCTTCATCCTGCTGCTTAGCCATTAGGAGATCTTTTAAAGCTTTGGCAGCTTGCTGCATTAAAATTGAAGCACCGGAAAGATGATCTTCTTCAAGTATTTTTAAAAAGTTTTCAAGAGGCATAAACCGAACCTTTTTTCATAGAGAAAATGGGGTGTTTTTCAGGGGTAAAATAATTACTAAAAATAGGTAAAAGACACTTGTGATTGATAAATTTTTTAGATTTTTTTTGCAAAACGTTTGCGATAAATTCGAACGTTTTGTATTGTAATGTCATCTTTTTGAGGATAGAACATCCCAAGTTAAGAACAGTAAGTCTAAGAACTTACGTCGGATTTTTGGAAAGTAAAAGAGAAGTGAAAAGACTTACGAATTATGTCAAA
>JAUICV010000005.1 GCA_030427725.1 Chlamydiia bacterium
TTTTTGATCCTGTCTAAATATCGACGCTTCTTTAAGTTAGAAGCTGTTCTTGAAAGACTTACATTCCGTGCGTCTTAAGATGGCTAAAACATAACTCTTTTCCTGAATTATTCGCAAGGGGTGTTTTTAAAAAAAAAGTCATTTTTCATCCACCATAGAGGAAAAACGCCCTAGAGCAAGTATTTAAACCTACTGTATGTCTAGATTTGAGAGGTCGATTTAAGGGATATCCCTGTTTAAAAAATAGGAAATTGGTACCTCAAGCGCTGCATTTTTTTTAAGAGTTGCCAATCAGATGACAGATCTAGATGAGTTTACAATTTTGCTTAATCAACACTTCACCATCAATTTGACAAAAAACAATTCTAAGGCAATAAAGAGTTTTTTTTAACATTAACTGGAGACACAAAAACTATGAACTCAACTTTTTTTAAAATGTTTTTTTTAACTCTAGCTGGATTATTTAGCTTATCAACAGAGGGAGTTGCCACTTTCTCGATAATAGAAGACGCTTCCCAATCGACCGAGCAGGTTTTAGAAGACTATCAATTGCTCAATCCTATAGGAGCCAACTTCAAAACAAGAACTCTTAAAAATAAAAACTCAGGCAATGATTTATTTAAGATTAATGCGTGTGACATAGCCAGCTCGGATGTAGATTCCACAACAAATACTGGGTTAGTTGCATATGTTGTATATTCAGGAGCTCGCCGGGGAAGAATCGTTTTAAGAACCGCGTCCCTAGACGCTAGAGGAGTGTATGAGAAAGAGATAGATGATTGTTACTTTAATCAAGATGGATCAGTTGATAAAGTTTCTCTCAAAAATACCGGAGTGAACAAATATTGCTTGGCATATATTGACAGCCAAAAAAAACTAAAAATTAGACATATAGATATAACTGATCAAAAAGGAGCTGATCTGATTAAAGTTTGGTCTGTGAAACTTCAAAATAGCTACCCCGATGTTGTAAAAATTAAAACAGGAATATCTCCTCAAGAAAACTTCCTTGTAGCCCTTGAAACACGAACTGGAGCGATAAAAGTAATTCGAACAAAACACAGCAAAGTTTTGTCGGAAAATACTATAGAATCCGCCTCTAGTAAGTTAGTTGGGATAGCTGGAACAGGGAAAAATGCATGTGTAACGGTATATGAAAAAAACTCAACTCTTGTCTATAAAAAGCAATCTTCTGCTACAGCGACGTATGGGTCTGCTGTTACAATCTCAGACTCAGATGTTAAAACAGAAACAGGAAAATTAGATGTAAATGGACAAGGAGAAGTTGCTGCAGCTTATGTTGGTACAAGCGATGATGTAAAAGTTATTACCGATTTTACAGGTGATGCTAGTATACGTATGCTTACAGATCCTGGTCAAAACATTTCATCCCTAGTAAACTTTGTAATAGATGAGGTTCTAAACAGCTTAGGTACAATTTTGACTAAAGCCGGATCTCTAAAAACCTACACCCTCTCAAATGATACTTCCACAAGCAAGAAAGTAGCGACCATATCAAATGGTAAAAAATATTATATCACGAGTGCTTCACAATATAAGCCAAAATACGATCCAACTGATTTGCAACCAGCATTAGGAACCGGGTTCAACACTATCTTTAATTTCGAAGAAAACGGAAGGAAGGTTACGAGAGCTGCGGAGCAAGGACCGAGTGAAGATGCAACCTATTTAGATGGGAGAATAACTTGTTCAAAAGAAATACAAACAAAGTTAGGAGCTGCAGCAGATCTAAGGCAAGATTTTATAGTGATCAGAGGAAACTGTTCTTGTGTATCAAAGGTCTTATATGTTTTAGACGAGGATGGTAAAATTAGAGTCGCTGTGGTAGCACAAATAGTGGGATTATAATCCACATAGCTATTAGTAGCGTAACAATCACTTCTTCAGCAAGCCCTCCTTTGACCTAAGAAAGGCTTGTTTAAAAAATCTCACCTATACTGCTCTCAACGTTTAGAGAGCAGTATTTGTATTTTGAGCACAAACCAAAATCTATCTGAATTGGGCTAATTTACCGAAATATTGTCCATTTCCAGGCTAAATAGCCCCCCCCCCCCTCTATACAACCACATGTTAATCCCGATCTTTTAAAGTATTTATTTTAGTTTAATTGTTAATTAATAGAGTTTTTGATATAATAATAACTAACTTAACGTAATTAATAATTATATTATATAATCATGAGTACATTAGCAATTAATAAAGAGACTATGTCTCATCCTACATTTGTTTATAAATCAAGCAAACTATTAGACAGCCTTTTAGACCATCCAACCACAAAAGCTGTCAAAACCCTTGCAGCCGTTAATAAATTTTTTAATGGCAAAGGTCCTAAAAGCAACTTTTTTTCATTAAAATCTTTAAAGACTATTAGTAACTTTTCCGCCCTAGCTTTGGACTATGCACTGATTCCAGCTTATAAATACTTGAAAATGTTTGGAATTACATCTAGCCTTTCGATTTCTGTAGAAAGTTTAAGCTCTACAAAACATATTGCCAAATTGATCAAATATATAACGGTCAGACTAATCCAAGTTGACAGAACCAACAAAGGATTGAGAGCAATCGCAAACTGCAATTTAGAAAAGCTTTCTTTAAAAGATCTAATACGGATTACACAGACACTTGCTTCGCTCGTGAATTTCACAGCTTTTTCAGCACAGCAAATTGAATCATTAAGAAGTGAAAAATCAGATAACGGTGCAATAGATACTGTCTTAACTGTAAGTACAATTACAATCTACCTTCTTCAAGTTTTAGATTGTGTTGTCTCTGAAAAGGAAAAGAAGCTAGAGAAAGAAGGATCCAAAACAGAAGGTGCTTAAACGTTTAATTTAAACGCCTTGATAACTCTCCCTAAACTAAAGCGATTGCTTAAGCTTTAAAACAAGCTTTAAGCTTAGATTCAATTTTTGAAGAAGCTCTTTTGAAAAATTCATCAGCAACTTGTACTGTCTTATTAAAGTCTTGAGCAGCTTTAACACGTCTTGGATCATTATGAATTGATTTCAATGTTGATGCCATTTCTGAAAAAACGTAGCTAAACAATCTCTTGTTGAACGCATGAATTGATCGCAGCAATGATGACTGACTTAGAAACTTAGTTACCTTGGACGCAAGCTTTGAAACAGCTGATTCAATTTTTTCCACATTCTGATCTATACAAGCTTTGATTGAAGCTTCATTAAATAGTTTCATATGATATTTCCTTCGTTAAACGTATAACTAAAGGATGATATTATAACCTAAAAAAGCTGAACAAACAATCCAGTAATTTATATAACTAATAAAACAAAAAGTATAAAGGGGAAATGAATAATTATTTGGATATAAAGAGAAGATTGGAAAGTAAAAGGGAAGTGAAAAGGACCTACAGTCAAAGCTTCCTAACCATAGGATCTGGAAGGTAAACCTTCCGTTTCGTCCTTAAAGGAGGTGATCCAGCCCCACCTTCCG
>JAUICV010000006.1 GCA_030427725.1 Chlamydiia bacterium
AGTTCTAGTTTTAATGAGTTTACTCTTTCTTCCGCCTTGAGTTTACTCATGAGCACTACCTCCACTTCTTTAATACATGCCAATGCCAGAATAATAATTGCGACGGGTGCCACTGAAAAGTCAAGCATCACTGAAAACGGGTAATCTTTCAAAAAGAACATCCTAAAAAATCCAATGGCTATGTTACTTCCGAGACCTATTAAAGCCGCTAAAAGAAACAAATATCTTTTGGTATCTATTGTGAATTTTAAAATCGCCAATATGATAGACACGATTGTAAAGAATAGGTGGATTCAAGTGATAAATGCAACATCTGCTAATTTATTTATTTTTTCGGCAAAAATTTCATTTGGTGTTTTGAAACCAAATCTTTTCCTGGGTCTGTTGTTTAAAATATGAATTACTTGTTCTGTTTTTTCTTTTGTTATTGAATCAAAGTTAAATTTTTTAGGGAAGTATTGCCTGACTAATCCATTCAAATTCTCGTTTGCTCCTCTTTCCCAACTGTGATATGGTTTGGCAAAATAGAAGTCAATTCCAAGGCTATTTCCAATAGCTTTATGATTTGCAAATTCCTTTCCGTTATCCGAAGTAATAGTTTTGATTATCGGCTCCCAGTCTTGTAAAAGTTCTATTGTTTTTGCTTCAATTACACTAGCTTCTTTACTTTCAACTTTATCCATGAATAGAAGCCCTGTAGCTCTGTCATTTATTGTCAACAAAGCCCCCTTATGGTTTAGCCCTATCACTAAATCAATTTCTAAATCTCCTAATCGATCTTTAGTATCAACAATGGAAGGACGGCTATCAATATCCTTTCTATCAGTTATTAGCCCTCTACGACCCTTTAAATTACCTCTCTTTTGATACTTCTTTCCTTTCGTCCTCAAATGCTTAAACAAAAAGCCACCTTTTCTTTTATCTGACCAAATATATTGATAGATAGATTCGGTAGAAACCATATCTATTCCATCAATTTTTGATCTTCCAACCACCTGTTCGGGGCTATAGTCAAGACTTAAATAATACAATAGATTAATCTCCACCTCAGCATTAAATTTATTTTTTTTGTGTTTATTTTTATGTCTGGCGGTTGTTTTTCTTTCGGCTAAACCTGCCTTGTAAACCCCACTTCTATGGTCAGCATTTCTCCTTATTTCTCGTGAAATAACAGACTTATCCTTGCCTATTTTATGGGCAATTTCCGAAATGCTATTTTCTGCATTTTTGTAAATTTCTATTTTGTACCTTTGATCTAACGTTAAATGAGCCATCGCATTTTTGAGTGTTGCAACCCAAAGATAAGATGAAATTTCTCGCCGTCGAGAGGCTAACTTTTTGGCCCATGGGCCAAAAAGTTAGCCTCTCTTCTTTTAAATGCAGTTGCATTTATAACTTGAATCCAAGATATGATTGACTTACGAGCCAATTTATTTGTTGATACTATTTTTGTCAATGTAGAAATTCAGGTGCTTGGCCCAGCAAAGGACTTTGGTAATTAGATCATTAGTTAAACGTTGTTAGGTGGAGCTGCCTACCACACTGGTACAATGCTCCAAATTCTTGTATCCCTCTCTTTCAAATAATCAAAGCAATTACAATTCTTTAAGCTTTTCCTGTCTTAATCTCTCAATTCTTTTTTAAGAATTTTACCAGTGGCACTCATTGGCAAAGCATCCATAAACTGAATTACTCTTGGATATTTGTAAGCGGCAATTTTACTTTTAGTCCAAGCTTTTAAATCTTCTTCTGAGATGCTCGCACCTTCTTTTAACACAACACAGGCTTTTATCTCCTCCCCTTTTTCGTCGTCTGGTATACCTATAACAGCTACCATAGATACGGCCTCATGTTTGATCATCACTTCTTCTACCTCACGAGGATACACATTCAAACCACCACGAATGATCATATCTTTCGTGCGATCTACGATAAAATAACACCCATC
>JAUICV010000004.1 GCA_030427725.1 Chlamydiia bacterium
GGATACACCTGATTCCATTCCGAACTCAGAAGTTAAGCTCTTCATCGCCGATGGTACTGTGCACAAGAGCACGGGAGAGTAGGTCGTCGCCAAGTATTTATTACAATATCTCAGGCCACACAACATATGTTGTGTGGCCTTTTTTTTGTCTTAATTTAAATATCATTTCCTTATCTTAAGTAGTGCTGAAGCAGATTTCAAGCAAGTCGCTTTTTCAGAGGTATCTGTAGATATAATAAATAATTTATTAGCATGCATGACTCATAAATATTAAACGATACAGGAGCCTTTATGAGCTATAGATGTAAAGTTTGTTTTTTTATCCTAGCGATAGGTTCTCTATCGAGTCTTTTTGGGACGGGTACAGTTGGAAGTACTTATACATTTGATCCTGATACTGATACCCCTCTTCAAAAGAGAAGAATCAAGCATTCTTCAAGAGAGTCACCCTTTTCTAATGCAAAATGGTTTTTCAAAAGATGTTTCAATTATTAATGATTTAGGTAGAGAGTCGAAACTAGCTGGACAGGTTGATCTTGTTGATAATATTGTTTTGCCAAATGGTGATTGCTTTAAAATTGGGATTTATAAAAGACATAATAGAGAAGAGGACAATAACTATAACGGATGGATATTTGTTTCGGGTAAAATTGCTGATGCGGATTATTGTAAACCTACACTTATTAGGGCTGTCAACTTTAGCTTAGAACCAGCGTCTCCTCGAAGGTATAATGTATCTGCCTGTAGATTATCAGATTCGGAAATAATTGTGGCTAGCATATCTAGAAGGCCTGAATTTGCTGTACCAGCTACTAGAATTGATATTATATCTAGGTAAATTTCTTCTGGTGATGGAGTCATTGTCAATCCAAAAGATCCTGTCGCTAACAATCAGGCTCCGTCTACTGAAGATTTCTCAGGAAAAATGCGCTTTTATCTCGCCCAGTCTCCTAAAAGAGTTTTTGTAACATATTTGCAAAATAACACAGTTGCATTAACAGTCCAGAAAATAAATGGTCCGATTTTAACTCAGCTTTTTGATAGATCAAGCAATACATTTTCTAATTATCACCGAATTGAAGGAAATTATTCCTTAGATGATGTGGTAGCTGACGCTAATGGAAATCTTACATATTTTTTCAGGGGAGTAAATAATGGCATTGCATAGACTCAACATAGAGATATAACTACAGGCTTTAGAGGTAGGAAGAAACTGTTTAGCGATGCTAATGATGGAAAGGTCGATTTTGTTAGCGGTGGCGTTAGCCCAAATGGAAAAATAAAAGCTTCTTATGTAACGAGTGATAAGAATGCTTATGTTGTTACTTTGGACGCACAAGCAGCTAATCCGCAAGAAACAGCTGTGATAGAAGAAGTCACAGAAATCTCTTCACTAAGTATGAATAATATTGGATATGCTCTTTTTCACTATAAAACTCTTCAGGGTATTAAGTTGTTTCGACAGATGGTAAACTATGATGGAAGTTTACAACAGGGCTATGAAATTAGTACACTAGCGCCACGTAGATTTCCAGCAGTTGTAAGTATGGATTGGACTTCTAGAAAAATAATTGATACAGAGGGGCGAGCTGTATCAGTTGGTGTAAATGAAAGCGTCGGGGGTGGATTTGTCGCTTCATATTTTAGAGTAGATTCTATAACAGCTGTCGAAATGACTGGAGAATTTGTTACTAAGCTTGGAGATAGTACTTTGATTTCTCCATCGGATGCTTCTGGAGTGTCAAGGATTAGAGCTCCAATCTTGATTCCTCTTTATGTTGGTGATAATAGGCTGTTTAGCTTAGATGGAAATAATAAAAAAATAGAATGGTCCTTTACATTTTTTGATTCAAAAAACGAGGTGCGTCGGCAATATGTATTATCTGAAACGATACCTTTGCAGCGCTAAAGAACAGGAATAGTTTTAGCTCGAAGTCGCACATGATTAGTTAAAAGAGCCACTTTCACGTTAGAGAAAACAATGAATGTAAAATAAATATTCATTGTTTTCTTTTTATTAAATATTAAAAAATATAAACACGCTCTATTAAACAAAAGATGTTTTAATACTTATTATTTCAATATGTGGGTTTTTCGTTGTATTTACATACTCTTTTATTATATACTGTTCGCATCAATAAATTTTATTTTTTACAAAGTTATGACTTTAAGGAGTATTAAATGAGTTTTATAGACTCAGATACAAGTTGTTCTAGCGTAGACAAGATAGCTCATCATATTGATCAAATGACGATTGTTGAAGATAATCAAGCAGATCAAGTGAATGAAATGTTACAAACTAGTCCCGCTCTAACAGACAAGAAGGTTGGAGATGTTTGTAGTAAGAGAGGTTTACCAAAGGGTAAGTTTCGCAGTAAATCTAAGCCTCAAAATAAGGACAATCTAAAAATTTCCAACATTAGAACGTTTAAGCATAAGAAGACTGCGGTTAAGGAAATTCCATTCCAGGACTTTTTAAAGGGCGCTGTTCTTTTTTAATTAATAATTAATTTCAAATTATCATTTGTTAAAAATAAATCAAAAGGAGAAGGGTATATGTCAGTAGAGTCAATTGGATTTTGTGGGATCACTCAAAGCGAGGCAGATTTGAGAGAATGTGGTTGTGGTAAGAATAGGCTTTTCAAATCACGGAGCGATCTAGATTTAAGAATATTAAACGTAAAACGAAGGTGCTTAGAAGATCTTTCTGAAGAAGGCTCAGAGAGAGAAGTCTTAGGATCGGAGGAGTCTTTTGTATATTCGTCAGATAATGAGTCATTCAATGGTATCGACGATTTAGAATTTGAAAGCGATATTGCTGATAGTTTTTTTATTACTGAGGAAGATTCTTCGAATGAAGAAGAAAGCGTTGTTTCAGCTAGCTTTCTATCTGATACTTTATCAGAAGTAGATAGTGATAATGGCAGAGAATCGAGTAATGTACCTGGTCCGGAGGATTCTGATGTAAGCTCAAGTGACAGTGAACTGAAAAGCTATATAGTCATATAGTAGTTAAGTCGATAGCCCAAGACCTATGCAATATGATTTTAGTTTTAATTAAGATCATTTTTGCTAGGAATTTTCTTTTGCTTAATTTTTTTGTTTTGTTTGTGTAAACTGTTCTCCCTTGGTTATATATATTTGGGAGAAATAAGAGAATGAGTGTCCAGAATTCAGCAAAACGACCAAATTCGGCTTGCAGTGACTCAGACAATGTTCATATAAGCGCTGCTTCTAAAGAGCAGTGGAAACAACAACAAGTTTCGGCAAAAATTGACAGTTTTTTACGTAGAGAAGGTTGTATTAAATCCTCCTTTGGACAGATTAAAACATTTAACTCACCTGTCGCAAGTGATGATGAAGATGATATAGACGAGATCCCACAACCTAAAAGATCTTTTCAAATTCACAAACCACTTCAAGAGAGTAAGGAAGCTTCTGCTAAGAAGGGTAAATCAGATATTGAAGAGTCTGAAAGACAACGAGCTTTTATAGCTGCTGTCACCAGAAAATTTGCTGAGTTGGCTATTAAGTCTTAGAAACCATAATTTATAAGCTGAAATTTATTATATGAGCATTAGCACAGATTCTTTATGTAAGGTGAGAAGTTTCGATTCTAAAGAAGATGGGATTGATGATTTTGATTCTTTAGATAAAGAGCTACAACAAATTACGAGTAAAATTGCATCCAAACTGATTGTTGCTGCGCAATCAAACCCATCGCCAGTTGATTCGAGATCTTCCTTATCTAGATTCACAGGTCAACGTGCTGATGAGTTAGATTTTCTGGAAGATAGCTCTGAACAAAATACTAGTTTACCTAGACCAATCCCAAGTTATCAAAGAAAAGTAAGCGCAAAAAGGTCTGGTAGGTCTAGAAAAAAGGCTGATTCTAGGTCTTCAAAAGAAGCTAAGTTTCAAGGACAAAAGGTGAAAGTAATTGAGCAAATTTCTAGGAGCGATGTAGTTGTCTGCGATGATTTTTCTTATGATCAAAACTTATCTAAAAAACCTATGACACAGACTCCAGAGCAAAGCGTGCTTGCTAATTTATTAAAATTTTAAAACTAAACAATTAACGGAGAGGTAAATTAAGTGACTTTTTTTGTTTCAGGTGGATCTATGAGCTTACCAGATCTAAGGGAGCTGGAATGGGAAGTTAATGGATTAGAGCGTTCTTTTAGCGAAGGAGCTCAAGTAGGTGAGCTAAATTTATTGAACAACGAAGAAGAACAATGGAATAATTTAGTAGATCTATCTGCTGAGATAGAGACGCAAGGTGACGAAGCGTCTGATACCCATAGAGAGCAATCAAATATTGTTAATCAGTTTTGGAGAAATAACAGTTTTGAGTCATACTTTGACACTCATCCCGTCAGAGACATTACTGAAGAAGAGCTAGATGCTATTGTAGAAGAAGATGCAGAAAGTTATATATCTGAAGCCTATTTGATGCAAGGGCATAGAGTTGTAGAAGATGATGATGGAGATAGCGAGGTCTCTGCAACTTTTTTCTTTCAAGATCTTAGTGATGTAGATGATAATCAAGAAGTTGATGGATCTGAGTCTAGTTGTGAAAGCAACCTAAGCTCTTCTAGCGATGAAAATCCTGAGTTAGAAGCTATTATGGCTAACATAGATATCAATAAGGGAAATGGGTGATGTCAACAACTCCAGTAAATAATAATTGCATTTCTTTTAACAACCCATATGATGCAGATGTAGAAACTTCAAGTGATGATGAAAGGATAAAAAATTATTTTATATTCAAATCCTATAGTAAAGCAACATCTGCTTCCACACACGTTGCTAAGAGGATAGATCTGAAAAGTAGATTCAAAGGGAAAAAATTCCGAAAAAAACTTTCTAAAGGAAAATCTATTTCTAAACAATTTTTAAAGCTGCAAATAGGAAGTCTTTTGAAGGATTCTCATGTAGTATCTAAAATTAGTTCTAATAGTTAATAGCTAAGTTGCCTAAAATGTTTTATTTATGCATACTCTGTTGTTATTAATAATAACTCAAGGTTTTATTTGTGTCTTTATTGTCTAATGTAGAACATAAGAGAAGATTTCAAGAAGTTCAATCTACAGGTGTGCAGGATCAATCATCATTGGGCTCTCAAGAGTTGGTTAAAAGTGTTGCAGACAAGGTTTTCTCTGAAGGCTTAGAGGCAGAAGATAATAAGAGGAAAAAAACATACAATCCAGATAGGGATTTATCTGAAACTTTGAGTGAAATGTCTTTCGAGAAAGCCAAAAACTCCAGTTCATCAACAATGGATTTAGAGCAAGATGAAATGCCTTGTCCTTCAAAAAAAGAAGAGGGTGAAAAACATTTTAGTAGGAAAAGATCGGTTGCGAGTAAATATAGCGCAGCTCAAATTTTTGGACTGGTCACTTATACACGGGCTGATGCTAAGATAGATCCTTCGCAGGTTCAGGCTCCAAAACAAAGGGATTCTTCCAGAGAAAATAAAACAGATTGGATTAATCTTTTTAGATGTGATGAAGATATATCCGATCTTTTATAACTAAGTTAAATTTTAAGCTTTCGTAGCTTTCTTTATGTAGCCTTGCTTGAGCTCTGTTTTATAGACAATCCAAAGACCGAAAAGAACAATACCTGTTGATCCAAAGATGATCCAAGAAGGCTTTTCTCCAAGTAATATCCAGCTGTTAATTGATGCAAAGATGGGGCTTAAAAGCCCAGCAAAAGACATAAATGTTGCAGTGTATCTCTTTAGCATATAGCCATAAAGATTATAGCAGATGATGTTTGACGTAACAGTAATCGCTAATACTGCTCCAAAAAATGGTAAGAAATTACCAGCAGCTATAGGCCATGGGTTCCAGCTATCATAGAAAAATGATTGAAACAGCGCCATAACTCCACCTAAAATCATACTAATGCCATTGGCAAGCACTGGAGACATCTCTTGGTCTTTAACTAGTAATCTTAATAATATCCAACCGTAAACAGCAAATAAAGCGGCTCCTATGACAGAGAGGTCTGCTAATGTTAAAAAATTAGAAAAATTGAATAAAGTATCTGAACCTGGCTGAGCGAATAAAACAGGCAAAAAGCCTATAAATCCAATTAAAAGACCGAGGCATTTTTGTAGGTTTAATTTCTCCTTAAAGTGAAGGTAAGAAAATAAAATCGTAAAAAATGGAGAGAGGCTGTAGATAAAACAAGTTTTAGCAGCTGAAAGTCGTTTTAAACCATAGTACTCACAAATATTCGTTAAAAAAACACTAAAGAACCCTAAAATAGCCAGGGAAAGCCATTGTTTTTTTGATAGTTTGACGGATGACTTTTTCTTAATCCATATAAACCCTGTCAAAATGGCTCCTGCAAGTAACATTCGAAAAGATGTTAAAAAAACAGGGGAGGTGTATTCGAGCGCAATTTTTGCTAAAGAAAAGCATGAAGACCAAATAAAAAATAAAAGACAAACTAAAAAAAGACTCATAAACACCAAATAAAAAAAACTTAGGAGAGTATATCAAAAAAAGGTAAGGATAGCAATAAGGGTTAAATTTTATCTAAAAGAATATCTTGTCTATAGCGCTCCATAAGCCTAACCATATAAGATAAATTGTGAATAGAGCACAGAGTTAAAGCTGTAAGTTCTTTAGCTTTAAAGAGGTGGTGCAAATATGCTAAAGAATAATGTTTACAAGTGTGGCATGGGCAATGTTCTTCAATAGGTGTAAAAGTTTGTTTTAAAGAACCTTTGGTAAGCTTTAGGGGACCCTTTTCTGTAAAAGCCACTCCATGCCTAGCTGATTTTGTAGGATAGCTACTATCAAAGGTATCTACACCAAATGGGATACATCTCTCTAGGGAAGTCAAGTCTCCAATTCCAAGCAAATGGTTTGGTTTATCTTTAGGAAGTTTTGGCATCGTAAATTCTACAAGTTCAAAAAGCTCTTCTTTGGTTTTTCCTAAAGAGCCTCCAACCGAATAGCCGTCAAACGGTTCGTTTGAGAGTGTATCAATACTTTTTTTACGAAGCCTTTGATCAATGCCTCCGTGAACAACGGCATACATGGCTTGACCATTGGGACTTTTTAAGTGTTCTTGCAAAGACCTTTTTTCCCACTCATGGGTTCTATCTAAAGATTTTTCTAGTTTTTTTTGGTCTATATGGTAGGGAGGAAGCTCATCAAAAGGAATAATGATATCAGCTCCTAAATCTTTTTGAGCTCTTACTGAAGTTTCTGGAGTTAAGAGAAGTTTTTGGCCGTCTCTATATGATCTAAACAAGACACCATCATCATTAATTTTTAATACGCTGTTACTAGATTTTTTCGTACCCTGACTTTTAATTTCTGATGCAACAGATCCATAAGCTAGACTAAAGACTTGAAATCCTCCTGAATCAGTGATAATGGGCATTGATCTGTTGATGAATTCATGAAGGCCACCTGCTTGTTTAACAACTTCAGTGCCCGGCTGCAAAAGGAGGTGATAGGTATTACAAAACATGAGTTGTAGTCCGATCGAGGAGACTAAATGATTATCTAAAGACTTGAGCGTTCCATTGGTCCCTACAGCCACGAAATTTGGGGTATCAATAATCCCATGGGGAGTGTGTATACGACCTACGCGTGCATGTGATTTTTTGGACTGGTGAATAAGTTCAAACCTAAATGGTTCAGTCATATAGATTCCTGGGGGACTTTAAGATATTTCTGAGAGAGTTTAATAACGGGGCTCATACAGGCTAAACAGAGAATCTTAATCATGTAGCTAATTAGCATAATGTGTAAAAGATTGTGCATAAGGCCATATAACCCTAGAAAAGAAAAAGAAAGAGTATCAATAGCTTGCGAGATAGCAATGGCTAAAAAAATTGAGAGCGTTTGAGGGATCGTTTTCAGCTTTTTTGCATAAGATTGTAACTTTAAGCATAATTTTTGAGAGAAAAAACAAACTAAAATAGATGAGAGCATAATCCGAGGAGATGAAGAAAGGATGTTTTTGTAGCTTTCATGCATTACATCATGCTCACTTGGAATATATGCTAAATGCAAAATGCTGACCAATGAAAAGAGGCCCAGTGTAAAAAAACAAAGCCAAACAGCTTTTGTGGCAAGCTTTTCTCCAAAGTAGGTCTGAATATAACAAAGAGATAAAAAGCATCCGATTTCATAGGCATCAGAGCATGTTACAGTCCAGTAAAAAAACTCAATTTGCTTTGTAACAAAAAGATTGGCAAGAAGAGCTAAAAGACAAAACGTAATAACAAGAGCTTGTTTACCAAATTTCAGTGCTAGGGTGACAACTCCAACTAAGAAGAGGCTATGGACAGCAAATAAAGACTCGTTCATTTATACCTTTGCAGATTCTAGAACCTTTTCAAGTTCCCCTGTCTGATAGAGCTGATCAACGATATCACATCCGCCAACGAGTTCTGAATTTACATATAGTTGAGGAAATGTTGGCCAGCTGGCAAACACTTTAATTGTGGCTCTTAGGTCTTCATCTTCCAATACATTTCTTGTTTCGAATTCAATACCAAGAGTTTTTAAGATTCCAACAACTTTTGCTGAAAATCCACACATAGGAAACTCTTTTGTTCCTTTCATGTAGAGTAAAATTGGATTTTCTTGGAGGTCTTTTTTTATGGACTCAATGGTGGTTTCGTAATTCATTTTTTTCCTAATGCTTCAAATTGTTCTGGAGTTAATGTTTTAAGTTTTAGAGCATGAAGAGAAGTTTCGAAATGCTCTGATAGAGAGCTCATCACAGTTTTATGTTGTGATAACAGGGGCATTGATACAAATGTCTTGGACACAACAACAGCTTCTAGATGTCTACCATCATTATTGGGATCAGTTACTATCACGGTAGCATCGGGAAGCTCCGATTTTATAACTCTTTCGATTTCTTCTTTCATAAAGACTCCAATTTTCTCAAAAGCATAAGCAGTATAGCAACTTTTCACGAAAAAGCAAAAGGCAAGAATCGAATTTATTAAATATTGTCTTGATAGAGGAGTTTTTATATATAAAACTCTAAGAGAACATAGGAGATTGTGTATGTCTTTGGAGCATAAAATTCTTATCTGTGGAGCAGGTCCTACGGGGCTAATGCTGGCAGCACAACTTGCTTTGTATGGGGTAAAGCTGGTCATCATCGATAAAAAAGAGGATGTAACGACGCTTTCAAAAGCTGCGGCTCTTCAGGCTAGAAGTTTGGAAATATTTGAAGATATGGGACTTGCTAAGAGAGCCTTAGAGAAGGGTGTTAAGCTCAAAGGTATGCAATTTTTTGAAAAAGATCAAAAATTAGGTGGAATCTCTTTTGAAGGGTTACGTTCTAAATATGATTATCTGCTTGGAATTTCTCAAGAGGAGACTGAAAGGCTTTTATGTGAAAAATTACTCTCATATGGCCAAGAGGTTTTGTGGAAACATGAACTTATTGAGCTAGAGATAGAAGAAGGTGAAACTTTTGCAAAAATTAAATCTGAAAATGGTGAAATTAAGAAAGAAGGTCCGTTTACATATGTCTTAGGATGTGATGGTATTCACAGCAAGGTTAGAGACATTGCTAAAATCCCTTTTTTAGGAAGTGACTTAAAAGAAACTTTTGCATTAGCTGATATTCAAATCGAAGATGGACCAATCAAGGATTTTGGTTTGGCTTATCTAGGGCAAAATGGTGTCGCCTTGTTTTTTCCATTACCGGATCATCACGTTCGTTTGATTCTTAACAATGTCAAACAAACAGATCAAAATCTAGATCAAGCTTATTTTGAGTCGATCATTTCAAAAAGAACGGGACAAGTCTTTCAAATAAAAAAGCTTATTTGGGGCTCACATTTTTTTATTCACTATAAAAAAGCGAGAAGGTTCAAGGAAAAGAATTTAATTTTGGCAGGGGATGCTGGCCACGTGCATTCTCCAGCTGGAGGTCAAGGAATGAACACAGGCTTGCAAGATGCTTACAATCTTGCCTGGAGGCTTGTTTTTGTGTTAAGGCAAGATTCGGATCCCGAGTTGTTAGAAGATTATTGTATAGAAAGAGAATATACGGCTAAAGAGCTGTTAGATATGACAGAATCTATGACAAAGGCTGTAACAATCAAAAACTTCATTGCGAGATGGTTTCGGAAGCAACTTATCAAAATACTCTTGCCTTTACCCTTTTTACAAAAAGCTATACGAGAAAGAATTTCTCAGATTTCTATAAACTACTCTGGTCTCTGTACTATTAGAGAGTCAAGAGCATCATTCTTTCGTAAAGATGCTAAGAGCTATAATCAGGGGCTGAAAGCTGGTTTTAGAATTGAAAACAGTGAATTAATTAAGCTTAGCGATCAAGTAAAGACTGATTTGCAATCTATTGTAAATCAAAGCTGTAAGGGATTTGTTTTAGTTTTTTTAGGAGAGTATGAACTTTCAGACACACTAGGAAAAGAACTCAAAAAACTCTCTGAATTAACAAGTTTTGCTTCAAGAGAGGCTGTTGTCGAAATTCTTTTTATTACAAAAGATAAAGAGTCAAAAGCAACCCTTAACCTAGTGAAAAATGTCTATTTTGACCCTGGAGGGAAGCTTCATAAAAGCTATGGTGGAGACATTCCTTGTACGTATGGTATTAGACCTGATAAATATATAGGCTTTAGATTTCCAAAAATTTCTAAAAAGCAAACTCTTGATAATCTAGAAGCTATCTACAAAACAAATAAGCTGTTTTAGGTTTTTCTTCCCAAAGGCTTGAATTTGGGGCTATAATACCATTTATGGGGAGATGTTAGAAGGAGGGGTAAATGATCGATCCTATTCAAGGTAATATGGCGCCAAATCCCGAAGGCTCAAGGGATCTTGCTATAAGAAATGTAAAACATGCGGCTAAGTTGCTACAAACATCTTCTGCTGAAGTAGGCCTATCTATACAAAATCAAAATCCTAGTAAATTAGCTGACGATATTGCAGAGTGTGAGAAATCTTTGAGTATCATTGAAAAATACACAGAAACATTGGGAGCAGAGCTTAAGGGAAACTATGAAGTCCTTCAAAAGGCTTTGTCATCGCTTAAAGAAAAATGCAATTTAGGAGAGCCGGACGCAGCTCTTGCAGAAACACTAAAAAATCAGGTTCAGGAATTCATTTCAACTCTAGACAATCTTTAGCTTTCTTTACGACTTTGTTTGATTTGTTTGAGCCCTTCAAAGCGGTGATTTCTTCGGATTTCGGCTTCCTTAAATCTACGTTTTTCGTCAGGTGTTGTTGGAAGAACAGGGGGGACTTGACAAGGTTTTCTTTTTGCATCCAGAGCAACAAAGGTAAAGTAAGCTGAAACGATGTGTTTTTTTTCTTGAGTAATGCTGTTTTCGGCAATCACTTTAAGGCCGATTTCCATAGAGCTTCCCCAGGCTTTGTTAACAGCCCCCTTACAAATCAAGTTTTCGCCTTTTCCTGCCGGAGCTAAAAAATGAAAACCATCAACAGAAGCTGTCACACAAGGCTTTTCTGAGTGTCTCTCAGCTATCACTGCTGCTAGCCTATCTAGGATCGTCATTATTAACCCACCAAAGACTGTATCATTAGAGTTGAGATCATTTGCAAAAATACGATAGGTGTGATCATGGATAGCTGATTCAGCTACCTTTTTCCCTTTAAGTTTACTGTTCTCACTCACAAGCTAAGTCTCCTAGATTTTAAAAAACAACGGTTTTATGGCCATTTATAAAAACTCTTCTTTGTACATGATATTTAATAGCTCTTGCAAGAACAAAACATTCAGTATCTTGTCCAAGCTGGACAAGATCTTTTGGTGAGTGAGAGTGATTCACATGGATAGTGTCTTGCGCTATGATAGGACCTTCATCTAGATTTTCTGTAACATAGTGCGCTGTAGCTCCAATGATTTTTACACCCCGTTCGTGTGCTTGATGGTATGGTTTAGCTCCCTTGAAGCTTGGTAAAAAGGAGTGGTGGATATTTATAGCTTTTCCAGAAAGCTTCTGGCATAGGTCAGAAGACATAATTTGCATATACCTAGCCAAGATAACAAGGTCTATTTGTTCTTTTTCTATAAGGTCAATAATTTGAGATTCTTGCTTATTTTTTGTTTCTTTCGTTACTGGGTAATGATGAAAGGGAACCTTATACCAAGAAGACATCTCTTTTAAATCGGTGTGGTTCGAAGCAACGGCTCTAATATCTAATTCAAGGTTATCCTTAGCTCGGTGTAATAAATCATTTAAACAGTGGCTAGCTTTTGAAACGAGAATAAGTGTTTTAGGTTTATAAGTTAGATCTACAATAGACCATTGCATGTTGAATTTTTCTGCAATTTCAGGAAAATTTTCTTCAACAAGCCCTAAACCTGCCAACGGCATCTCAAAAACAATTCTCATGAAGAATTGATTAGATTCTTTGTCTCCAAACTGAGAGGATTCTAAAATGAATACATTGTGTTTTGCCAAATAGGTAGTGATTGCAGCAACAATTCCAATACTATCGGGGCATGAAAGAGATAAAATATATTTGTTATTTTTCATTATGGGTCCTATTCACTAAGGCTTTTGATAAATTCAAAATGATTTTTAGAAACTGGCTGGATGGAAAGGCGGCTTCCTTTTTTCAAAAGCTCCATTCCTTCAAGCTCCTTATAACCTTTCAAATCCTGAAGAGATAGTGGTTCTTTAAATGCTTTGATGTATTCTACATCTACTAAAATCCAGGTTGGATTGTCTCTATCAGATTTT
This sequence comes from Chlamydiia bacterium, assembly GCA_030427725.1. Taxonomy (GTDB): domain Bacteria; phylum Chlamydiota; class Chlamydiia; order Chlamydiales; genus JAUICV01. The sequence goes on from JAUICV010000004.1 coordinate 12,731, forward strand.
TCATCATAATGATCATCTTCTGGGTCAAAAGCAGTAGCATCTGGATAAGGTTTCGAAGCTATTTTAGCAAGGCCTACAATAGCTGAGGGTTTTGCATTAGAGTGATAGAAAAAAACTAGATCACCAACCTGCATTTCATCACGCATAAAATTTCTAGCTTGGAAGTTTCTAACTCCATCCCAAGGAGAAATTTTGACCTTCTTTAAATCATCAATGGAAAAACATGAAGGCTCTGATTTCATCAGCCAATATTTCATAGTCATGCCTCAATTGTAAAAAAGAGAAAATGATAGCAAAATTAAATATTTTCATAGAGAGAAAAAAATTGTATTTTGGAGGTTGAATTGCTATACATACAAACAATATTTATAGACAGCAAAGAAGGATTGTCATGAAAAAAATTGCGGTGACAGGGGGAGCTGGCCAAATAGCGTATAGCCTCCTTTTTAGATTAGCTACAGGAGAGCTTTATGGAAAGGAAGAGATCTCTCTTCATATCGTGGAAATCCCAGAGGCCATCAAAGCCTTAAAAGGGGTTGTTATGGAACTTTTGGACTGTGCGTTTCCCCTTTTAAAGGAGATCAAGATAGGATCGGACCCACATGAGCTTTTTGAAGATATTGACTTTGCTTTTTTGGTAGGGGCAAAACCCAGAGGTCCAGGAATGGAAAGAAAGGATCTTCTGTCTGAAAATGGTAAAATTTTTATAGAGCAGGGCAAAGCACTTAATAAAGCAAAAAAGGATGCTAAAGTCTTAGTAGTAGGAAATCCTTGTAATACCAATTGTCTTATAGCCAATCACTATGCCAGCCAATTAGATTCCTCTCAATTTTTTGCTATGACAAGACTTGATGAAAATAGAGCTAAAGCTCAGCTTGCATTGAAATCGAACACATCTGTTTCAGATATATCTAATATTTGTGTTTGGGGTAACCACTCTGCTACACAAGTTCCAGATGTATATCAGGGCAGGATAGGCTCTGAGAATGTAATCGATTTAATTAAAGATGAAAAATGGCTCCAAAATGAGTTTTTTTCAGTTGTCCAAAAAAGAGGCGCTGAAATTATTTCGGCAAGGGGAAAATCATCAGCTGCATCAGCTGCATCAGCTGCGATTGATACAGCCAAATCATTAATAAATCCAACCCCTCAGGGAGAGTTTTACTCTGTATCGAAATATACCCAGGGTAATTCGTATGGTATTGACGAAGACCTTTTCTTTTCCTTTCCTTGCGTAACGAAATCTGATGGAGCTTGCGAAATACTTGAAGGTATTGAGTTGAACTCATTTATCAAAGAAAAGATTGCATTAACACTTAAAGAGCTGCTAGAAGAAAGAGATTGCATTGCTCATTTACTTACTTGAGGAGACTATGACAGATAAAGTTTTATTTGAGGTTACTGAAGACAATCTCGAAACAGGGCTTAGAGGTGTGCCGGTGGGTTTTTGTACCACTTCTTTTGTAGATCCTCAAAAGGGATTATTTTATAGAGGAAAGGCTGTTTCAGAGCTTACTAATCACTCTCCTGAAGAAGTTATTTATCTACTTTTATATGGGAAAGTAGCATCAGAACAAGAACTACAAGAATTTTCTCAGCAGCTTAAAAGCAGGGGACATTGCTCTCAAGCTGTGATAAGACATATCGAGTCATTGCCACGGCAAGGTCACCCTATGAAGCTATTTACGGAAGCACTGCTTATTTTAGGGATGTTGGAATCTCAAGAAGATTACCAAGAAGATTGTTTGAACCTTATTGCAAAAATCCCTCATGTAGCTGCGGCTGTAATTAATTATCATGCGGGTTGGGGAGATACACCAGCTCCCAATAGCAATTTAGGCTATATGGCAAATTTTACGGAGATGTTACGAGTTCCAGAAGCTGATAAAACGGCGCTTCAAGAAGCCTTAACACTATTTAATCTTTTACATTATGATCATGGTGGAGGGAATCTTTCTGCTTTTGTTTCTAAGGCAGTTGCTTCAGGACTTGAAGACATTTATGGAGCAGTAGCTGCTGGAATGTGTGCTTTAGAAGGTCCAAGGCATGGAAAAGCGAATCAAGATTGTCTAGAATTTGTTAAAGAAGTTATTGATGACTTAGGTGAAGATGCCAGTGTTGATGATGTGGAAGGATTTATTCGAAAGCGTTTAGAAAACGGAGAGCTAATTTTTGGTTTTGGTCACGCTGTTCTTAGAGCAGAAGATGCTAGAGCTACAATTTTATACGAGCTTTGTCACAAAAAATTTACTGATCATCCATTGGCTAAAATGGCTCTTTTGTTGAGAGAGGCTGGTCCAAAAGTCTTAAAAGAAAATCCTAAAATATCTAATCCGTATCCAAATGTTGATGCAATATCTGGAGCAACTCTTTCTGCTGCAGGGTTCCCATATCCAGAATATTATACCGTTCTTTTCGGGCTGTCTAGAATTGTTGGAATTTCTACTCAGATTGTTTATGAAAGGTGTTTTGCTAGATCTGGTAAAGGGACGCCTATTGTTAGGCCTAAATATATCTATAAACCGGCATAAAAAAAGGCGCTTCATGGAAAGCGCCCGAGGTTTCAGGGTAATTTAATAAATAAGGTGTTAAAGGAATCTTTATTTGTTTTATAATTAAAATTATAACAAACTTCATTAAATAAATTCAATAAATAACTTTACATTTCCGCAACCTGCTGATATTTAATAGTTTAAAGTTATTTTTTTGCAGCTTAGCTTTTATCTCTTAGGGAGCAATAGTAGAAAAGAAGTTAAGAAAAGGGTACAATTTCTTCCGATTCATTTAAATCGTAGGAGGATTATGTCTACTGAGAGCAATTCAATTACGCTAGGTGATTTTTGTCCCTGGAATACTTGGAGCAGAGTCATGGAGACAGTAACAGTTCGTGATAAAGTTTTTAATTATGGAACACAGCTTGAAAAGGATCTAACAACCAACAGAGTTTACTTAATACAATCTGCGGATACGCTCAGAATTAAAAATGTTGGTCTTTTAATATGGACAGTTGCAGCTCATGTACAAAATACTGTTCTTAGAGTTTTCACTATGCTTTCTTTGTATACGTGCCTAGAAAATTCTGACAAATTAACTTTATCTGATCGCTTAACCCTTTTAGGAAAAGATGTGTTAAAACTTGCAGCGACTCCCGTTGTTGTCGTAGCGCTAGAAGCAGCAGCTCTATATGGCATGATCTGTCCTAAAGAGGGAAGAAAAGAGTACGCATCTATAGAACGTTTTTCTCATAGCAAACTAGGAATTAGAGGTAGGGATTTGTTTGGTCGAAACTCTCCATACTGCGCTCCGTGTTATCAGCCTGATTTTGGACGCGATCGCTATTAATATAGTTCACAAAGACAAATTTTTTGTTGTATCATTTGAATTTAGAAGAAACTAGGATAATCCAATGCAATGGGTGGTGTTTCTTTAAAATCTAACGTTCAAAAAAGCTTTACTGATCCCAGATGCTGTGGTTATAATCCGGAGTTTTTACAAGACTGCAAATGGGATAGGTATTATGGAGTTAGAAAAGATATTCGATAGAGCCTTAGCTCATGTTTTTTCTAAGAGAAAATTCTTTTTTGTGTTTTCAGTTCTTGTGCTTTGTGGTTTTTTTACAGTGATTTGTAAAACATTAGCTCTAGGGGCAGGTCACTGGGTATCTGTTAGCCTTACCTTTCTTCCAATATTTTTATGTACTGGGTTTTTATTATCAGCTGGGGTGGTTTTAACTAGAGCCTATCATAATGAATTAAAAAAGCATCCATATAGTATTGTTAAGATTCTTCAAGAATCTTGGCAAATGCTTTTAAACATTTGTTATATATCACTTCCATTAGTTTTAGCTTATTTGCTTCTTTGGATGTTCATGGGAGCTTTTTATTTACTGAAAGAGCTACCTCTTTTAGGGAATATAATAGGAGCTCTTTTAGCTTTTGCTCCCTTTATGTTAATGCTAGTAGCTATTTTACTTGGGATTTTTAGTATTGTTGTTTTATTTTTTGCGACACCTGAAGCTGCTTTAAAAACAGGGGTTAAGCTAGAGCTAATACCATCTATTTGGAAAAGACTTAAAGTTCGTGTTCTATCAAATGCAGCATTTTTGGTTCTTGGGATGTTGCCAGCTGGAGTGTGTATAGCCCTACTTTATGTGGCAGCTTACCTAACAGGAGAGAATTTCTTCGGAAATGTTAAGTTTGTCTCAAAGCTATTTCATCATTTTTTCTTAATGGTTCCATTTTGCGCTCTTTTAGCTCCTAGCGTAATCTTTTTCTTCAACTTTGCAGCAGAAAGTTTTATCCTCTACCGTAAGAAAGAAAAAGATTGCCAGGTATAGAGTTATTATCTAAGCCTCTAAGCTGTGATGTCGCTTTCTTCATCCTCTTCTGAAATGGAACTTAGACGAAAAATATTTGTTCTAGGAGTTTGCATTTGATCAAGTTGTTCTACAATTTCATCGATTGTGGGTCTTTCGTCTGGATTCTCCTTTAAACAAGCTAGGCATAAAGCTTGAATTGCTTTTTTAGGATCGATTAATCTAATAGATGCTGATTGCTGAGACCGCATTCTTTGTGAATTCATCCATCTAGTAAGATTGGAAGTATTCAAAATACAATCGTTTATTTGCTTTTGTAGTAGTTGTTTTTGTTTTTTGTTGTACTCTGTGATTAATCGTTCAAGCTCTTGATCGCTTATTGTTGGATTGATACGTTTTTGATACGCCCAATATTGTCGTGTATTACCTACTACATCGAGAACAGCTGTTGAAATAGGAGTAGCATTAAAGAGTAACTCAAACATTAGTAAAGCAAAACTCCACACATCGGAGGGCTTTCCGTAAATTGTGTTTCCAGCTTGTTTTTCTGGAGCGTCTGTTGCTGGTGTTCCAAATGTTTTCGTGTTTTTAGTAATAGCATCTGATTTCAAGGTAGAGTCAAAATCTGCCAACCTGGCGCTTAAATTATCAGTAATAAAAACATTTTCTGTTTTAATGTCACCGTGAACATAGTCGTTGTCGTGCATAGTTTTTATAGCTCTAGCGATTTCAAAGACTATGCGCAAGTAAGATGATTGAGTTAAGCTAGATCGTTTTACAAAGAAAAGGTCTTTTCGCTTGAAATAAGGATAATATGCAGATTTGCCTGTAATAGCTAGAGGTTTCAATACGTAGGGACTATCCAGATGCAGAGCAACTCCAGCTTCTTGCCTAGCATCAAGGAGATCTCTAGCAGAGGGTTTGAGAGTTTTTTTAACAGTTATTAAATGATCAAAGCGTTCTGCTGTGTGATCACTATGACCTCCTTGTGGAAAGTTATTCAGTTTATAAGGTGTGACAGTTCTTTTAAAAATATGCTGAGCCATTTGGTTAGTAGATTCACAAAAGCTTACCCTACTCGCTAAAGGAGCTGTTTTGTTTCGGTTTAAAAAAAGATAGTTATCTACTAAAAATTTAGAATAGGGTTTGAATGAATCTTCAAATAAGGCTTCTTTTCTGAAGAGAGTTGAGCTAACGCTAGCTTCTTTTAGAGGGGGGTCTATCATTGACTGTGTTAGTGATTTGGACTCGGGCTCGTTTTCAGTAGAAGTGTCTTTAAGAGGAAAAAGAGCTTGTATAGCTCTGTATCTACCTGCAGAAGTTTCTTTAAAAAGGTGCGTTATTTCTTTGAGTGATTTGCAAGTGATGGATTCGCAATAACAAGATTCAGTCTCTTTTGGAGAGATTGATAATTCTTCTACTTTTTTGTGAATATCTTTAATAGATTGGTCGATTGCCTGTGCTTCGAAAAGCGTTTCAAATGAACAACTAGCATCTAGTGAAACTTTTTCATTATGAGAAACAGTGTTTTGATTATTGTAAGCTCCAGCGGTCGACATGCATAATTCCTTTTGCAAGATAAAAATTGTAATAGGGACAAAGAATATATTTAGATTTTCAGTTTTTGTAGAGCTTTAATTTAAAAAAATTTAGATCTTGCTTGAATTGTTGTAAGAGAGAGGACTGTTTTGTGATTATAAACATGAAATGTGGTACAATTGCCCCTCGAATTACTAAAAAAAACCGCTCTTTTGCAAAAGTAGAATTATGAAGATAGCAGTTGTCGGAGCCGGCCTTGCTGGTTTGGCCCTAGCTTATCATCTGAAGCAAATAAATCAAGACTTTGACATTTCATTATTTGATACACCTTCGCTTAAAAAAGCATCAGATATTGAATCAGGACTTGTGCACCCACTTGTTAGCGATGGGTCTAGGTTTTGTTTTGAAGGAAAAAAAGCTCTACAATCTACCTTAAGGTTAATTGATGCAGTTGAAAAATTTTCAGGAAAAACCGTTTCTTTAAAAGAACCAATTGTGAAACTAGCTTGGACGAATAGAGAAAAGCAAAACCTTTCTTTATTAGCCAGAAAGCATGAAGGACTTTGTTACGATTCAACAAATAAAAAGTTTGGGCAGCTTTTTATTTCATGCGCTAGAACAATTTTCGTAAAAGACTATCTCTTTTTTTTGAAAAGTCTTTGCCTAAATCTTGGTGTGAATTTTATTGAGAAAGTTGTAACTCCTTCAGAGCTTGAGAGTTCTTATGATCTAGTTATCCTAGCTATGGGAGCTAATGTAGTAAATTATCCGGAAATTACACAAAATCTTCCTTTACAAGTTTTAAAAGGGCAAACGCTTAAAGTTAAAATCCAAAGACAGCTTCCTTACAGTACAATCTCCAAAGGCTATATTGCAAAAACCAAAAATCCAAATGAGTATTTTTTAGGAAGTACCTATGAAAGATTCTTTGATACAGACCAAGAGGATATAGAGCTAGCTAAAAGGCAAATTCTTATAAAATTATCAAATATTTTAGAGACTGATCAAGTTGATGTTCTATCATGTTTTTCAGCTGTTAGGGTTTGCAATAAACAAAGGCATTTACCGATTATTTCTCAAATAGCTGAGAAAACGGTGGTGGTGACAGCTTTAGGCTCTAGAGGGATTTTGTATCATTCTTTTATTGCAGAACAAATAGCTCTGGCAGCTAAAACAAGGCGCTTTGCTATAATCAAAAAAGAATTTATCTCATAAAAATAAATTAATATATAGCTTCAGATTCTGGCCTTAAAATAACTTCAGTAATTCCTAGAAAGTCTCCCCTATTAAAAAATTCAGACAAGAAATTTACTTTCCCAGAATCGGGTATGTATAACTTTTTGTTTATTTAGTTAAATCGAACGGTTGTTTTGCGTCTTAGTATTTAAAATAACATGTGGAGTTTAATTTTTATTTCATGATAATCTCTACGACTTTATTATTAAAATAAGGTTTTATTTATGAGTTTGGTGCAAGTTAATGCTGATCCAACTTTTGAGGTTTTTCAACAACTTGAAAGAACTAAATTTCTGTCGAGTGCTATATCATGTGGTAGTTTTAAAGCTTCTTTTGAAAGTAAAGGGAAAACACCCCAATCAGTACTAGAGCTCTACCCTAATGTATCGATAAAGGTGGAAGAAAAAAACTCAGACGGTCAGGTAGAAACATATGCATTAAAGTTTTTTCGAGGAATGCGGCTTGATACAAGAGATAAAACGTTTGAGAATGCTCATTTTTTAAATCAACTTGCTCCAACTTATACATTGGAATCACTCGGGGTTAGGAAATTATCTATTCTTCATGATTCAATGAGAGACTATCAGGAGTTTCCCTATGTTAAATATAAAATGTTTGGACAACATATTCAGGCATTAATTTGTGATAAAGCGACAAAAATAGATTTCAAGGGGCTTCAGAAAATAGTTTTGCAATGTCTGGATTTTTATCAAATCTTGCAAAAGGAAGGTCTTGTTTTATGCAATATCAATCGTTGGAATACGTTCGTTGATTCAGAGTATAACATTAAATTTGCAAGTCATGAATTTTTAGGAGATCAAGGAAAATTAGGTAGTAAGGCGAGTACTAATGCTTTTTATCGATCACCCTTTGAGTATCTAGGCGCTTATCATGAATCTGTTACACCAATTGCAATTGCATCGATTTTCTACTATTTGATTACTAGAAAGGAGTTGTTTGCGTTCGAGCATGACAATAATGATACTTACGAGATAAGAGTAGCAAGACATTTAAATAGAGTTTCTAAATTCTGCGGGCCACTTCCCGAACATTTAGTATTAAAACTATTGACCAAGGACAAGTATAAAAATTTGTTTCATAAGAATCTGGAGACTGGAAAAGTTATGTTAAAGCCAGTTGCTGATAGATATATAAATTATGAAGAAAGCTCAATGGATTCTTTTATTCAAGAGCGAATTCGCTTTGGTCTATCTGAGTCTAATTATTTCGAAAACGTTCCAAGTGAAGCTGAAGAGATAAGTAAGGGCTTTTTTACTCTAATTAAGGGATTGACTAATTTAGAACATACTATGTCAGCTCAAGAAGCTTTATCTTTGCCTTTCATTCAAAAATTTATGGTGAGCACACCCATTAGATCGGCTGAATCTTCTCCATATGCAAAGTATTCTCTCGAAGACAAGCCTCATATTAGGGTTACAAATGCTCTCCATAGAAACCATCCTAGGTTAAGATCGTACTTAAAAGAAGACTCTATGTTACCTACTGCTTATAGATTTAGGACTGTTTTGGGAGCCGGGACCTACGGGGTTGTTTTAAAATGTGGTTTAAAAGGGGCTGATAAAGTTAATGATTTTGCTCTAAAAATTTTATTCCCTAAAGAAAGTAGAGAAGCCTATGAGAAGTCTTGCAGTAAAGATCTTAAGTGTATCGAAGAATTGAATAAATGCTCTCCAAGTACTACATTGCCACTTTTGACAGTAAATGGAGAGAAAAGCTTCGAGTATAATGGGTTGAGAGGATATTTTCTTCCGTTATCAGGGGCTAGTTTATCTAACTATATAAATAAAGGTACTCGTTATCCATTTACAGATGTTATTCACTTTTTAGCTCAAGCCATAAATCACTATCAAAACCTCTGCGCTAAGGGGGTTGTACAAGTTGATTTGACTCCAAGAAATATTCTGATCGAAGGAGATTTAAAAACACCAAACACGCTAAAATTCATCGACCCAGCAGGTTTATATCAAGAAGGAACTGAGATTAATAGTAGGTGTATAACGCCTTGGATGTATACTTCTCCAACATTTCATACAAATAAATTTAATAGGTCTGAAATGGCTTTTAGTTTAGGCTGTGCGGTATACACTATGGTAACTAGAAAACCTTTGTTTACTTGCAGCACAGGAGGGCCTGAAGAACCAAAATTAACGGCAGCTCTTAGGCATTTAAATAGTATTAAAGAAGTTTTTGGGGATTTAAGGGATGCTTTTATAAAAGAGCTAGACTCCCAGATTCAGGCAAATCTTTTTACGTTTAGCCAAGAGACGGGATATACCCTAAAATCTTCATCCTCCACACCGTCTAATACTCCACCACCGCCTCCAACTTACAGTCAAAAAATGAACAACATTAGAGAAGCTTTAAATCACGACTCTTTATCATTCACATTTACGCACGAAATAGAGAACCATGAAGAAGTTGCAAAGGAATTAATAGACGTGATCGGCTCATTACTTTATTGGTATAAACCAATAACAGCTGAAGGCGTTAAAACTTTCGATTTAGTAAAGCGTTTTCCGGAAATATTTGCATTACACGAATCATCAAAGTAGTGATAAAAGGAGCCCCTAATAAGAGGCTCTTTCTATATTAAAAAATTTCTGTCGAAGCCCAAGCAACTCAGAGATGACGGTATCAATAGAGGCTCTTCGAGAGGGGGCATGAGTTAAACATGTTTTAGCGATCTCAAAAAGCGCCCAATTAGCATTGAGTCTTTCGGGGACTTTACCATGAAATGATAAGTACTTTTTTGCGCGAGCCTCTAAGTTTTCTGGCTTGGATAGATAATATTTAACATCTTCAGTAATATCGGAATCTGTGGCAGTTAGATCTTGCATTTTTATTGATGGGTGATTGTGGGTAGCCATTATAAAAAGAAGAATACCCAAAGACCAAATATCCATCGCTTTGTAGGGGATTTTTCTGGGAAAGTACGATCCTATTTCTGGAGGGGCATACCCTAAAGTTCCGCAACGGTGAAATTTAGCGTTTATTTCTTCAACGGATTGACAAAACCCAAAATCTATTAATCTAGCTCGCATGTCCTTAGTAATCAAAACATTGAAAGGTTTAAGGTCTCTATGAACATGATTTGCTTCGTGTATTGCCTTAAGGCTGTGCGCGATATCGAGACAAAATTGTAGGGATTGGTCAGTTAAAGAGGTGTAGTCAGGTTGAATATGTAATTCTAAGTCTCCATTTGAGATAAATGGGAACCAAAGAGAATCCAAAGGTCCAATACAGACAGGCTTTAAAATAAACTCGCTATCAAACAAAAGAGTTTTTTTAGCTTCGTCTTCCCGGGAGTTAATTCGCTCTACAAACTTACGGAAGCTTTTTTTGACAAAAATTTGCTGGCCAACTTTATAAGTGGAAACAACGGAAAAAGCTGTTCTTTCTAGACGTTCTTGTAAAATCGGAGGTCTTGCAAGTAGTTCTGCCTTAAAAAAGATTGCAGAATTATCAGCTATAAGCTGTTTTGAACTAACGGGTAATTCTGGATTATTATGCAAAAATTGATGATTAGTTTCTAAAATCTCCATGGATCTTTTGTATGTTCTACTAACCGTTATAGTAGAAGTAGGGCTAACTTCAATCCAAGACCGTTCTTTTGATTTAGGCCTTATGCCATCATAGCTATCGAAGGCTATGTTTGCTTTACGTGACATAAAACCTCCTTTAAGAGAGCTTTTTGCAAATTGAGAAGTAAGTGAGTCTATAGGGTCTTTTTGTTTTTCCTTTGATGTTAGTGTGGATGGAATTGTCAATGCTTCGAAAGATCTAAAACTACTTCTTAAAGCTTCTCTTTGCTTCTCTAAAAGACTGTGTATAATTGCCGTACTTTTTGCCTTAAGAGAAGAATCACTAAAGCTTTTTATAGTGTCTTCTGGAGTGATTTTTAGATGTTCAAACGCTCTTTTTTTTTTCAGGTGTTAGATCGACAGAAAGTGTTTTTCTAAATTTTTCCTGTAGCTTAAGAGTACGGCCAATGACTTCATCTGATGGGAGGTTCTGATCTTCTGGTAGGTTTTTCATGAAATCTAAATCGAGTGAGGACTTTGAGACTAATGCTAACCAACGACCATCAGAGGACACGGAAGTTTTAGAAAAATCATACGTTTGATTTTCAGCTGGACTAGAAGAGGGTAGATGAACTGACATTTTTAAAGCCTTTACATAGGAGTGAATTTAAAAAATAGGGGTAGTCTACATCTGAAATACGATTTTTTAAACCATTTTTACTGATGTTGTTAAGATAAAAGACTTGTTTTGATCCTAGATAAACAGGACCTATATGGTTGCAGATGAGCTGGAAATAAGAAAGGTCTCATATTTTAGAGACCTTTCTAAAAAAAATAATCAAACAATCTTTGAGAGTTGCCTTTCAATGTTTTTCATTGAAGGTCTCTTACCTGGATCTTCTTTCAAGCAAGATAAAGCTATTTCGAAAAGCTTTCCAGTCGGATCCCTTTTTAAAAAATTCTTTGTTAATGTAAAGTTTTCAGCCTTTTGTTTTTCGATCCAAGGTTTAAGTAATTCATGATTACATAAAACCTTTTGTATCCAAGTAAATAGTTTCTGTAAAAGCTCCACTTTCTTTCTTTGAGCCATTCTTTGTATTTTAGGAGTTTCGGGGGAAATTTTATACTTTTTTACGCATTCGGCGATATAAACTTTGACTTCTTTATCGATGCATGAACATTCATGTGGCATTGGTAGATCTCCTAAAATAAGCTCGATAACTAATAGTCCAAAGGCCCAAACATCAATCTTTTCGTTATAAGGTATTTTGTCAGAAGACGGACAAAGTTCAGGAGCTACATACATCCAAGTTCCAGCCATTAAAAAACCAAGATCCTTTGCTTCGTCTAGGGTTTTAGCTGCTCCAAAATCAGTTAATTTGGCTCTAAGATCCCGGGTGATAAGGATGTTTTCTAGTTTTATATCCCTATGAATTAAATGTTTAGCATGAGTTTCTCTCAAAGCTTCAGCAATGTCTTTAGTGATTGTTAAAACAGTTTGTGCTGTTAATTGCTCTGGATGCTTCTCGGCGAAAGAAAACAGATCTCCATTTGTCTCCAGTTCAAAATATACCGAATCCTTGTCAAAGGCAACAGGTTTAGCAACATGTGAAGAATCTACTGAAAGCGCTTTAGAAGCTTCTTCAAAAACATCATTACAATTTTGGCATAGTTCTCTAGGGTTAAACTTTTTTACCACTTGAGAATCACCAAACTGCTCTATACAAAGATCTGACATGCCTCCATTTGGAACACCTCCCTGAACGTATTTCACTTCTCCTCTAAAAAAGGATCCAGAAAACTCATGAGATTTATTAACAATTGAAGTTTGCGTTTCAGGACTTAGCTCTGGAGTAGTATGTAAAAAGGCATGATTGCTCTTCAAAAGAGAAAATGATCGTTGATATGCTGAGGCGAGTATCTTTTCTCCTTCTATAGCAGATTGGAGATAAGCTCCCTCTTCTGAGAGCTCTCCAGGATACTTGGGTCTTGTCCCAGAGTCAGCTAAGGTGAGAGCCTCAAAAAAATCCCTTTTAGCATATGTCGAAAAATTAACAGCTTCCGTGAATTTTTTTTGTCCATCACAGAACTTGCAGTAAAGAGATGTTTTAGAAAAATCTTTGGTCGTATCTTCTGAAGAAATACTAAGACTTTGCATGCCAGTAATAAATGAATTCCACTCATCTTGAGAAACTTTCATCCATCTGCCACTACTTGAAGTAGAATATAAGTCATTGTTTGGAAATGGGTGTGTTTTGACTAAAGCTGAGTCTGAACATGTTTTATGTAATCCCATAATAACCTCCACTTAGGTATATGATTACGTGGTGTGTTTTCGTTGTTTGTCTTACTGTAGATTTTTTTAAGACTCCTTTGTGATGTTTTTTTTATCTAATGGATCCAAACCGCAAAATTGCCAGTTTGGGATTTCTTTGATAGAGGAGGGATCGAAATTGCTATTGAGAAATATAAAGAAAGGACTTTTCGTATTCATTGCTTCCTACCTTTTTTATAGTGAAGCTAATTTTTTAAATTTAGACTGTCTAATTTGAAAGATCCTCAAAAAAAACAATCAAAACATTCTACAACAAATGAGAATTTATGTGTCAATTTAATCACTGTTTTTCTCTAAATGTAATTGTTGGAATTTGCGTGCTAGAGCTGACTGATTCAACGTTTCTAAAATAGTTTTAGCTTTCGGTCTTTTCGTAGGGTCTTTGGAAAAACATTGTTTTAAGAGATATAAAAGAGTTCCATCTGGATCTAAGCGGTTGTAACGAAGTTGATTTTTTCTTACCATCTTTTTAAGCCAGTCAGATAAAAATTGTCTATCCGTCAACCTACTTTTTGTCCATTCAAGCATTTCCCTTCTTATTATTGATTTCAGACAGTTTTGTAAAAAATATATTTCTTGAGAGGTCATTTGGGATGCATCTTTTTGAGGGATCTGTTCTAACTTTTCAATTTGTGATGTAGTTCTTTCTGTTTGGTTCTTAGATAAAAAGTCTTTACCTTTTTCTATCCATTCTGAAATGGTCGCATAAGAGACGTTTCTTTTTTCTAGCTTTTCTAGAAATATTTTAAATTTTCTATAGTTAGAAAGTAGCTGGCTATCAAAAGGAAGGCTTTTAAACAGAATTAAATGTATTAAAACTCCATAAGACCAAATATCAAATGATGTCGTATAGCGGTGTTGTAAAGCTGTTTCCGGAGGCATATAAAATATTGTTCCACAGAGAGGGAAATGTTCCTTCTCTGCTAAAGAAGTTGTTGTAGAGAGTCCAAAATCACAAAGTTTGACTCTGCTTTCAGACTCAATTAAAATGTTTTCAGGTTTAAGGTCTCTATGAATAATGTTATTACTGTGTAGTGAGGCTAAAGCCTGGGCAATGCATTCCAAAATAGAAAAGCAAAATCTTTCAGATATCTCTTTTTGGTTTTTTCGAGATTGTTCGTTAACTAAAAAAGTATAAAGATCTCCTTGCGGCATAAATTTAAAATAAGCACCATTTTTACAAAACATTCTTGGAGTTAGGACAAACTCCGATTGATTTATAAGAGCTAAATAAGCTTCGTTATAACTTTTGCGCCAAATGTTGTTAGAAGGGGTAGAATTTGTTTTTTTAACAAGCACCTCTCTTCCAATGACTTCTTTTCTCAGTGTAGTGTTAGAGTTTCCAAGAGAAATCACCGAATCTATATGGTGAAACCCTCTAAGAGCCTTTTTTGCATAGGAGTCTACTTGCTTCAAAAAGTTAACTTCAGAGGATAAAGGAAGTCTTTCGTGCAGACCTTCAGTTGACCATAGCATTGGTAAGGTTACAAGGTATTTAACATTACAAAGGTAGGTATTTGCTAAAAAAGCAATGCGCCTCAAATTTTTTTTCGTATCGCTGGCCCGACGCATAAAACTTCTACTCTTTTTTAAAGAGGAGGAATCATTAACTGTAAGTTTATAAAAATCGACAGTAAGACCTTGTACAAGTGTACTTGGTTTAATTGTAGGTTGTATCGATGACGCTAAATCTAAAGCTTCTTTACGACGATTTAGAGCAATAAGCTCCTCTAATCGTCTGAAACAGTTTTTGCTAGAGGTTATTATTTTTTCTGCAGACTCTTTAACCTCTGAAGCTATATCAAGGGCTTTTTTCTCTTTTGAAAAAGCCGTGCTTAATGGTTGAAAGGATGGCTGTATCATACTAATACATTCCTCTAGACTATCCATTTCAAATATGATTGAGAAAGGATTTAATGTTTGAGAGAGAACACTCATAAAACACCTAGAAGTTGATTTATGGTGCGGGAGCTTCCAACAGGGTGTTAAATTTTGTAAAGCATTATTTTAAAAAAACAAAGTAGTGTAAGGAAAAAAAATTTTCGTGAGATAAAAAGATAAGCATTCTATCGTCTAGGTTTAGGAGAGATAAAGCCTATGAAGTGTAAAATCACCTTTTTGGGGACATCAGCATCGCTTGGGGTGCCTGTTGTTGGATGTAAGTGCGATACGTGCTCATCAAAACTTAAACAAAACAAACGTTTACGTTCATCGCTATTTTTAGAAACTGAAAATCAGAAGTTTCTTATTGATGCAGGCCCAGATTTTCGGTCGCAAGCATTGAGTTATCAGATATCTAACTTAAATGGGGTGTTTTTAACACACACACATTTCGACCATGTAGCAGGGTTAGATGATTTAAGAGTATTTGCTTTTTTTCAAAAAAAACCACTTCCGCTGCTTGTTTCAAGGGAAACAAAAAAGGATCTAACAGATCGCTTCCCGTATCTTTTTATTCCTGAGAATCAAAAATTTTCTTTTAAGATTTTGAAGGAAGAAAGGGGACAAGAAACTTTTGAAGGGCTTAATTTTTCATATCTTAGCTATGGTCAAGCAAACATGAAAGTTACAGGTCTTAGATTTAATGAATTTGCTTTCATAACCGATATCAAGGAGTATGAAAATACTCTTTTTGAAGACCTTCAAGGCGTTAAAACTTTAGTGATTAGCGCTCTTAACTGGGAGCCAACTAGAGCTCATTTGGGGATTAAAGAGGTTTTAGAAATTGGAGAGAAGCTAAAGGTCGAAAGGCTATATTTAAGTCATATTGGACATGAGCTTGAGTACGAAAAAACTAACAATGCTCTTCCAAACTTCGCAAAAGTTGCTTATGATGGTCTCTCGATTGAAGTCAAAATAGGATAATAGGACTTAGTTTGAAGAAGATAGAAGAAGAAAAGCTCTATGAAGATATTCGTTATGAATTAAAAGACTTAAAAACAGTAATGTTAGTGGGTGGTTATCCAGCAAGTCAGAGCAAAGATGAATGCATAGAACACATAGATGAGCTTGCAAGCTTGGCAAAAACATATGGTTTTGATGTCATAGAGAAATGTCCTTGTCCTATAAGAAAAATTGATGCAGCAACCTATTTTGGTAAAGGTAAAGTCGAAGAGCTAGTGGTAATCTCTAATACAAGTGATGTTGATGTTGTCATTTTTGATGATAATATCAACCCAAACCAACAAAGAAATTTAGAAAAGCTTTTTAAAAAACCTGTCATAGATCGAACTGAATTGATTTTAGAAGTTTTTGCTCAACGGGCACATACCCGAGAAGCTAAGATTCAAATTGAGCTTGCTAAAACTCAGTACCAGCTTCCGAGACTTAAAAGACTCTGGACGCACCTATCTAGACAATCAGGATCTGCGGGTGGTGGATCTTCAGGAGCTGGTGGACACTTAAAAGGAGAAGGTGAGCGTCAAATTGAAATAGATAAAAGGATCTTAAAAAGGCGCATAGCAGCTCTGAAAGAAGAGCTAAAAGTCATTAGCGCGCAAAGAAAAACTCAAAGACAATCTAGGGTCAAGTCTTTTACACCACTGTTTGGAATTATAGGTTATACAAATGCAGGTAAGTCTACCTTGTTAAAGGCATTAACAGATGCAGACGTGTTGGTTGAAGATAAACTTTTTGCTACGCTTGATACGACAACTAGAAAATTTAAACTCCCTAGCGGGCAAGATATATTGTTGATTGATACAGTAGGGTTTATAAGAAAAATTCCTCACTCGCTTGTAGAATCGTTCAAAAGCACTTTAGAAGAAGCGACCTATACTGACATTTTACTTCATGTGGTCGATGTTTCCAATCCTATGGCTGAGGAGCATGCTGAGGCAACTTTAGCAGTTTTAAAGGAGCTCAAAGCTGATAAAAAACCTATGATCACCATACTCAATAAAGTGGACCAGTGCCAAGATAGGTCCATGATGTTGAAGTTCAAACTTAAGTTTCCAAAAACAGTCATGGTTTCAGCCTTGAAGCAGGAAGGGTTCGAAAAACTTTTTGAGATGATGGAGTTAGAGCTAAGAGCCTTACGAATGGTAGCTCAGCTAAAAATTCCCCAAAGCGAATATGGTCTTATTAGTCAGATCATAGAAAGGGGGAGGGTTTTAGAATCTGAGTACGTAGAAAATGATGTGCTTATGAAAGTAGAGATTCCTAAAGATCTTTATAAAAAAATTGAACCATTCTCTATCTAGATAAATTTATGTGTTTAACCCTCGATCTTTGGTCAAATAAATTCTATAGAGACCCTTCTAGAATAGCTAACCTTGCATATTCGCTACACTTTTGGCATAATGCCTTGAGTTTTTTAGGGTGGATATGGAAAAAAAATTTAAAGTTGTCACTTTAGGGTGCCGTACGAATCAATACGAATCTCAAGCTTATAAAGACCAGCTAAATAAGCTTGGATATCAAGAAGCTAATGAGAAAGAAGGTGCGGATCTATGTATTGTTAATACATGCACTGTTACAGAAAATGCTGATAAAAAAAGTCTATTTCAGATCAAGCAGCTAGCTAAAAAACACCCTAATGCAAAAATAGTTGTTACGGGATGCTTAGTTGATCAAAAAAATTCACCTTTAAAACATAGCGATCTTCCAGTAGAGCTTGTTCCAAATGGGCAGAAGGAAAATCTTTTAAACCAAATTTTTCCAGAAGTGGAAAATCTGCCAGAATTTCAGATTGAAAGGTTTTCTGCTCATACAAGAGCTTTTGTAAAGGTCCAAGATGGCTGTAACTCATTTTGTAGCTACTGCGTTATTCCATATGTAAGAGGGCGTTCAAAATCAAAAAATTTAAAACAAATTATCAATGAGATCGAAGATCTTGTTAAAAATGGCTACAAGGAAATTGTTCTAACTGGGATTAACATAGGTGATTTTGACGGTGGGGATGCTTCTGGAAACACAAGACTTTCAACACTAGTTAAAGAGGTCGATAAAATTAAAGGACTTCAAAGGGTGCGCATCTCATCTATTGATCCAGATGAGGTTGATCAAGAGCTTATCGATGTAATAAAAGCCTCTCCTATTATGTGTCATAGTATGCACATAGTTTTGCAATCGGGATCTAACCACATCCTAAAGAGAATGAGGAGAAAATATACTAAGCAAGAATTTTTCAGATGTATTAATGATTTGAAAGAGACCTTTCCAGATTTTACTTTTACAACAGATATAATAGTGGGTTTTCCAGGGGAGTCTTTAGACGATTTTTCTGAGACCTTAGATGTTGTTAAATCAGTTCGTTTTGCTAAAGTTCATGCATTTCCCTTTAGTGTAAGACCTGGGACAAGGGCTGAAAGAATGGATAGTCATATTAATTCAGACGAAATAGCTAGAAGAAGAGTGAGCTTGTCGAAAGCTTCTGAACAAGCAGCGTTCGATTTAAGAGATAAATATATAGGAAAAACTATATCAGTTTTAGTTGAAGAGGATGATTCTCTTAGAGAAGGATATATGCAAGGGTATAGCGAGCATTTTATTTTAGTATCATTTCCTAAAAAAAATGTTAGAAAAAATGACATCGTCTCAGTAAAGATTATGGAAAATCATCCAGATGGATTAGTCGGAGAGATAGAATGAAAATCCAAATAGCAGCGAAATTGACTCCTTTTTCACATAAACCTGGAACTGAAGTGTTAATTCCAGGTGGAAGTATTTACGCGACGGTTTATCCTACTAGATTAGAGATCTGTGACTCATGCTCAAGACTTGCTCTTTTTGAATTTGATATTGAAAAGGCCTATAAAGATTTTACAGTTATTCAGGATCTTGAAAAAAGAAAAGTTGTTGTATTTTTAAAATCCCCTGGAGGATATTTAAAGTATCAACTTGAGCATATTGAAGATGAGATCTTATTTACAGTACTCAAATCAGAAAATGGACTTTCGTTTACCCTTAATGAAGGTAGATCAAAAGATCTTTTAGTTTTAAAGGAAAAAGAGACACTCTCTTTTTCGGTTTCTCAAAGAGCTTTAAAGATAGATCTTTTAGAAAAACTTTCCTTTGGCAATCACAAAAAACAAGACTGGCAAGAAGTCGAGAAAAGAGACAACCCCCAAGAGTACTTGCCTTTTTGGTATTATCTAGGACAAATGGTTCCTAATTTTGATGAAAAGTTAGATGAGGGTTCTGTTAAATACTTAAACCTGATTAGAAATGACATTTCTGCAAAAGAAAAAGCAAAGGCATTAGAGCGGTTGCAACATGTTTTTAAAGGAGGCTTTAAAGGGCTTATGGTTCCCTTGCTTCATGATGAAAAACACCTTGGGCTTTTTGAAACGTCTTGTTGTAGTTCAAATCCAAAGGCGATTCCTTTGTTATCCTTGGGGTATCGCTACATAAGAGAATTTTTTATCCAGTCAACACAAAATGAACTTTTTGTGATGCCGTGTCTTCCAAAGGACTTTCACGCGGGAAGGTTGATAGATATTTCAGAAAAGAATTTGAAAATAGATCTCGAGTGGTCGAAAAAGCTTTTGAAAAAGCTTAAAATTACGCCTACAGAAACCGTAACCATTAAACTCTGTTTCCAACCAGTTCTAAGGACATGTAAATTGAAAATATCTAAGTTGCGGCTTGGGAAAATTTTCAAAAATGGAGAAACTATTGAACTAGTTCAAGGGGTTACTTACCTTTTTGATAATTTCAAAAAATAGCTACTGTGTTAGTAACGCTAATAAATTTGCTTCTTTGATTTCCTCATAATAAAGATCTGGATCTCGAAGGTATAACTCAGGAAGGTCTATCATTTCTATTTTAAGTCCTGGAAGGTTGCTAACACTAAGCGTTAAGTATAGAGCTCCATATAAGACTTTTGGGAACTCTGTATAACAAACCATGCTCACAGTTCTTACTATGGGGTCTTCTTTGAAACTAGATCTAGATGTTGTCGAAGAGTCTAAAGAAGATGCAGAAGAGCTTTCGCTAGATCTAGCTTCTAGTTTTTTTCTGACTAAAGGATGTTGATCAAACACATCAGAAGCAATGTTTCCTAAAAAGTTGTTCAAAAACAGAGTCAGGCTATTATAAACTTGATAGCTTTTATCAAAGGGTTTGGGAAGTTGTTTGTACTCTATAAAAGCTTTTAAAAGTGTTAGAAGCTGTTCCATGTGTATGAATGATAGGTCTGAATTTAAACACTCGTGAGAAATGTTTACAAAATCAGATCTACTTGATCTTGTCAGAGAAAGGGCCGAAAACTCCTCTTCAAGTGATAGAAAAGGTTTTAGTTGCTTGAAAAGTTCTGAGCTACAAAGAATGCCTTTTTCAAAGTAGGAATTTTTGAAATAGTGTAGCAATCCAGTTTTAATAAAAATTTCCTCTAGTCCCTGGTATGGTTCAGTTTTATCTAATGTAATTTCTTGGATTTTCAAAGTGTTATCTTCAGAGGCTAAGGTGGCAGTGCCTAATAATTTTTCTCGAGATAATGAATAAAGGCCGTAGGTGATGAGATCGTTATTCTCTATCGCTCTACAGAGAACGGGTCTTTGCCTAGCTTTCCTTGTAGCTATTAAAACAAAAGGTTTACAAGGCGCTATATCGTATCGTGCACGTAGTTTTTGCCTAAGAGAGAAGGAGGGCTTTTTTAGTAAGTCTGTTCGGATCGCTTGCTCTCTATCACCTAGCGAAAAAACTATTTGTCCAAGCTTGTTTAAATCTCCTTCTTGTAACAGGTGATGTCTAACAAAAGAGGGGATATAGGCTTGGCGATAAGGTTGAGTTGAGTTATCCCAGTACCAGTTCTTTCTGAAGGTTGTGTAGTCAACTTTAGAAAGATCTATTGATAGTCTATCTGCAACAATGGCTTTTACTTTGCCTGAAACTAGATCAAAATCCCTTTTTGAAAAATGAGTAACTCTTGGATTAAGTGTATTAAATTGTTCAACAGTAGTTCCATAAACTGGGTAGACTATGCTGCTGTTTTCGGGCCAAAGCCCCTCACACAGGCATCCGTGGAGTAAGT
The DNA here is from genome assembly GCA_030427725.1 of Chlamydiia bacterium. Taxonomy (GTDB): domain Bacteria; phylum Chlamydiota; class Chlamydiia; order Chlamydiales; genus JAUICV01. The sequence continues at coordinate 33,673 of JAUICV010000004.1, forward strand.
AACCTGAGGCTTCTATTTTTAGAGAGAATCTTTGTAGTTGAATATAGGTAGTTTTTAGAAGTTGTTTAATTAGTTGGCTAGCTATTTGCAGCTTAGTATGTGGAAAGTCTTCATGAGGAGTGAATATCCGGATGTCTTTGAATAAGAAATAATCGGCTTTTTTTTGAATCTTAAAGTTAGCTAGAGGGACCTTAGGGTATAAAAAAAACGTTCCAGAGGCTTCATTATGCCTATTGAAGGAATTAACTCTGGTGAAAAATTCCGGGGAATCTTCGTAAGTTATTTCGCAGTAGGGCTTTCTAGGTTCTTCTAAAATTGGAGCTAAAGTTGTCACAATAGTTTTCTAATTTAAAAATGAACCTACATATTAAGCAGATGAGATAAAAAGTTTCTATGAAAAAACAAGCATTGACAAGCGAGTAACTCTCTTTTAAAAAAAGGGACTGCTTAATAAAGCTTTAAGACTATGAATAAATTACAAAATAGCTGGAAATCTCCTCATGAGGTGATCGAACAGATTCAAAACTACACCTCTGACTCTGTTCATGATGATTTAGGGATCATTACAAAAGGAGAAAAAACTCTAATAAGACTTTATAGACCAGGTTATAGCGAGACGACACTCGAGCTGTTGGGTAAGCAAGTTAAAGCGAGTCTAGTTCATCAAGATGGAATCTTTGAATGTGAGTGTCCAAAGCATACGACACACCTTGACTACAGAGTGTATCATGATAAAGGTCTTTTAGATCACGATCCGTACGCACTCTCTCCAAGTCTTTCTTTAGAAGATAGCTCAAGTGTGACTCAAAAGAATAACCTGAATCTAGATAAGATCCTAGGCGCTACGTTAATGACCCATCAAGGGTGTTTTGGTGTTAGATTTACTTTGTTTGCTCCAAGTGCTCTGCAAGTAAGGCTTCACCTTGACACTAACAATAATGACCCAAGTTTTCTTCTTTTTAGGAAGTTGTCCCCCAGCGGTGTTTATGAATTATTCGTCCCTGGAATCGATGAAGGAGTTTGTTATCAATTTGAAATCATAACACAAGACAAAGCTCATAGATTAAAAACAGATCCTTTTGGAAAATATTTTGAAATAAGGCCTAATACCGAAGCAAAAATTTTTGATGTAAGCCACTTTGAATGGGATGATGCTACTTGGCTTAAAAAACGGAAAACAAACAATCTTTTGGAAGCTCCCTATAATATCTATGAAGTCCATCTTGGTTCGTGGATCCAAAGTAAAACAGGTTTTTATAACTACAAAGAGCTTGCTCCAAAGCTTGTTGATTATTGTCAAAAAATGAACTTTACTCATGTAGAGCTTCTACCTCTGTCAGAGCATCCTCTTGATGAGTCTTGGGGGTATCAAGTAACTGGGTATTTCGCTCCAACCTCAAGGTTTGGGTCTCCAAAAGATTTTCAATCATTCGTAAATTACCTTCATATCAATGATATTGGAGTGATCATGGACTTTGTACCAGGTCACTTTCCATTAGATGAGTTTTCCCTATCTAAATTTGATGGAACAGCTTTATTTGAACATGAAGAACTGGGTATCCATCCTAATTGGACAACGCACTATTTTGACTACGCTAAACCGTTCGTTTCAAGTTTTTTACTTTCAAGTGCCAATTACTGGATTGCAAACTATCATATTGATGGGATAAGAGTTGATGCTGTGGCTTCAATGATTCATCTTGATTTTGGTAGAGAAGAGGGACAGTGGACTCCTAATAAACATGGAGGAAAAGAACACTTAGAAGGGTTAGAGTTTTTAAAGCAGTTTAATATCAGCTTAAGCTCAGCTCACCCCGATGTTTTGAGAATTGCAGAAGATACCTCAACGTTCCAAGGAATTACCCATCCAATAGAAAAAGGAGGTCTAGGGTTCCATCTTAAGTGGAATTTAGGGCTGTGTCACGATCTAGTGGATGATTACTTATCAAACGATTTTGAGCATAGATTTCATCGTTATGACAATCTGAAATTTGTATTTGATTATGGTTTTAGTGAAGCGTTTCTGATTCCTCTATCACACGATGATGTAACCCACGCACGAAAAAGTTATATATCCAAATTTTTTGGATCGAAAGAAGAGCAGTTTTTGCAGTTCAAAGCATATCTTGTGTTCGTGTATTGCTATCCGGGAAAAAAGTTACTATTTATGGGACAAGAATTCGCTCAGAAAGAAGAGTGGAGTTGCCAAGAGCCTATCCATTGGCATCTTTTGAAAAAAATCGATCACCAGCTTTTACAAGATTTTGTTTCTAAGTTAAGTAAAATCTATTTAGCAAAAACTATGCTTTGGAATTTCAATCAAAAAGACTTTAGATTTGTTGTGTGCAATCAAAAGATTCTTAATTTATTTGTATTTTGTATATCTGATTTAATTTGTTGCTTTAATTTTTCTAACAAACATTTGCAGAGCATAGAGCTTAACATAAGCTGTAAAAACTCACTTGCGTTACTTCTGTCAAATCGTGGGAAAAATTCTGGTAGTTTTGAAGATAGTGGTGTTAAAATGGATATGGTTGGAGGACAGATTGTTTTAAGCCTAGAGCCTTTAACCGCATGTATCTTGGAGAATAAAGATGGTTTTGGTGAGTATGACAAAGGATGAGTATTTACAACTAGTAGAAGAATTAAAGAAGCACGATGAGCTTTATTTCGAAAAGCATTCACCACAAATTTCTGACTTTGAATATGATCAACTTGTCAAACAAGTTGAAAAAATTGAATCGACCCACCCGGAATGGATCACAGGAGCCTCACCAACACAGCAGGTAGGGGAGCGACCTACAAAGGGTTTTAAACAAACGGAGCATAAAGTTCCAATGCTCTCTTTGGCAAACTCTTATAATGAAGCAGACCTTAAAGACTTTGAAAAACGCATCCAAAAACTTCTAGGAAGAGATAATCTATTATTTTCAGCTGAACTAAAAATGGATGGAATTGCTGTTTCTATTCGTTATGAAAAAGGGGAGCTTGTAAGGGCTCTTACAAGAGGAAATGGATTTAAAGGCGATGATATAACTGCTAATGTTAAAACGATCTGTGACCTGCCAAAAAAACTTCCTTCAACCGCGCCCGAGATTTTAGAAGTTCGAGGGGAAGTCTACATGCCTAAAAAAGTCTTTCAAAAACTAAATAAAAAAAAAGAAGAAGCTGGTGAAGATGTTTGGGCAAACCCAAGAAATGCTGCTGCGGGATCTCTGAAGCTTTTAGATTCAAATCAAACCAAAGAAAGAGAGCTTTCTATCGTAGTTTATGGAATAGCTGAAAGTGCTCCAGATAGATATAAGACCCAAGAAATAGTCCACAAATCTTTGAAAAAACTTGGGTTCCCGGTTTTTTCAAACAAGCATTTTTCTATCTGTTCGAATGTACAAGATCTTTTGGAATGTTCCCACAACATAGAACTGAATAGGGAAGAACTCCCTTTTGAGATAGATGGGATGGTTTTTAAACTTAATGAACTTTCCTATTGGGATGAGCTCGGTGCAGCTGGAAAAAAGCCAAGATATGCCATAGCCTATAAGTTTGCTCCTTTGCAGGCAAAAACTGTCATAGAAGATATTGTAGTTCAAGTTGGTAGAACTGGGGTTTTAACACCTGTAGCAGAGCTTAAACCTGTATTTTTAGCAGGAAGTACCATCTCTAGAGCAACCCTTCATAATGAACATGAAATTCAAAGAAAAGATATTCGAATTGGCGATACTGTTGTGTTAGAAAAAGGGGGTGATGTCATCCCTAAAGTCGTTGAGGTTGATCATTCGAAAAGAGATCCTTTTTCTACGCCTTGGCTAATGCCCGATCACTGTCCCATTTGTGAAAGCTTAGTTTATCGAAAAGAGGGAGAGGTAGCCGTTCGTTGCAAAAATAGCTCTTGTCAGGCTCAAAATTTAAGGAAACTGATTTTCTTTGTGAGTAAAGATGCTATGAATATTGATTCTTTAGGAGACAAGGTTGTAGCAAAGCTTGTTGAAGAGGGGCTAGTGGGTAGATTCTCTGATATTTATAAACTGTCTCCTAACGATATTAAAGAATTAGAAGGCTTCCAAGAAAAATCAATTTCCAATCTTATGGAGAGTATAAAACAATCAAAAAATGTGACCTTGGATAGATTTATTTTTGCTTTAGGTATTCCCTTTGTTGGCATTCAAACAGCAGAGCTTTTAGCAGAGAAAGGAGAAACTATCGAAGGAGTGATTAGCTTAAAGGAGGAGGATCTTTTATCCATAGATGGAATTGGAGAAAAAGTGGCAGACTCTGTCTTGGACTATTTTAAGAACATAGATCATTTAAAAGAGATTGAAGAACTTCTCAAATATGGCATAAAGCCAAGCAATGATAAAACAAAGCAAGTTAAAGACCATTTATTTTTAGGAAAAACTTTTGTTTTAACCGGAACCTTGGATGGGTTGTCTAGAAATGATGCAAGGGCTCTTATCAAAGAACGAGGTGGTAAAATTTCATCCAGCGTTTCTAAAAAGACGGACTATGTATTAGTTGGAGATGATCCAGGTTCTAAATATGATAAGGCAAAAGATTTAAAAGTTAAGATTTTATCAGAAGCAGAGTTTAAGGGGCTTCTTTAAGCGGGTTGGATCGCAGGGTTTATTTTAAAATATCCGGAGGAGCTTAGGTCTGGCTTTTGTTGAATAAGTTTGGTTTTTGCTCCAAGTGTAATCATAAACTCTGAAGAGCAAAGTTTTGAAGGAAGTCTGTATTTTTCTCTTAACAAAGACAGCTGATCGCAACAAACCTCTATGGCCCAAATTGATTCGTAATCGCCCGTGCAAGGCTTCACTTTAATAAGACTTTTTAATGTTAAAGAGAAACTTTGCCCTTCTTCTTGTAATGATTGAAGACTTAATGCTCGACTTTCAGAGCAAGAAATAACGGGGATATGTGCTCCCATGGGAAAACTTGCATTTTCAGCACCATTTTGAGTGATGTAAGGGCTAAATTGCTGGATAAGTTCATCTGGAATGTCTAGGAAGCAGAAGCCGTTAGAGAGTTTTTTTAAAGTGCCCTCAAGGCTCAGGTTTAGATTTTTAATTAAAATAATCTCATCGTCAAAACGTTCAAAAATTAACTCATCATGGTCAGAGTCTATCGCAGTATTCCAAAGAAAGTAAGGCCTCGAAAAGGAGGTCTTCTTTAAAGGTTTTCGTTCATTGATATTTCTTTGAAAAAGCCTTTTAATAGCTTGATAATCTGCGTTATGCGTAGCTAAAGGGTCTGGTCTTTTGGCAGAAAAAAGCCCCGCTTCAGTGTTTTTTACTGAACTATTAGCTTTAATAGCTTCGTTTGTATCAGAACTTTTTAAAGCCTGTTTTAAATACCGAGAAATGGTATCGAATGATATCTTTGAAACGTCTGCTGTCATAGCCTTTAGATTTTGAAAATCAAAGCATCCATTGTACCATATTTTTTTGATTAGGATCTACAGAGGTCTATAGCTTAAAATCTTAATTAGTATGATCTAAAAAAAAATTAAGCTAAAATAAGACTTTCCGAAAGATTTCCAATCAAAGTTTGGTGGTTAAAAGAGTGGATGTCTATATTTTGAAGGGTGCCTACAAGCTCCTTATCAGACTCAAAAACGACATTTTTCCAGCATCTTGTACGGCCTTTAAGCTTTCCGTCTTTATTTCTTTTTTCGACAAGCACTTCAACTGTTTGCCCTAGAAACTCTTGCCTTTGCTCTGCGTAGATACCTTCTTGAAGTTCCATAAGCTTGTGAACTCTTTCTAGTTTAACACTCTCAGGAATATCATCTTTCCATCTCATTGCTGGAGTTCCTTTTCTAGCGCTATAAGCAAAAATAAAGGCAACAGAGTATCTGATTTCTTTCATGACATCATAGGTCATTTGGAACTCTTCATCGGTCTCTGTCGGGAACCCGACGATAATATCAGTTCCCAGTGAGACATTAGGAACAATTTCTTTGAGCATAGCAACTTTTTCAAGATATTGCTCTTTTGTGTAAATTCTATGCATTTTTCTTAAAATACGAGAGGATCCGGCTTGGATAGGAAAGTGGACAAATTCACAAAGAGAAGGTAGGTCTCTAATAGCTTCCATAAGCTCTTTGGTAATATCGATAGGGTGGGAGGTCATAAACCTAACCCTTTCAAGACCTGGAATCTGATCTAAGCGATAAAGCAGGTCGTGAAATAAGCAATTCCACTCTTTTTTGTCTTTTCCGTAGCTATTAACGTTTTGCCCAAGTAGCGTAATTTCTTTGTAGCCATTATCAACAAGTTTTTGACACTCTTGTACAATATCTTCAGGAGGTCTTGAAACCTCTTGCCCTCTAGTATAAGGAACAACACAGTACGTACAAAACTTATTACAACCTCTTATGATTGAAACATAGGCTTTGACCTTGTCATCCCTTTTAGCAACTAAATAATCAAGGTTTTCTTCGAATTGGTCATCTGTTCTAAGAGAAGGTCTTTTTGTTTCTAAAACCTCATCTAAAACAGTTCCTAGATCTGTAATGTTGTTAGTCCCTAATACAAAGTCTACGTTAGGTAGTTTTTTAAAAAGAGTCTCCTTTTTGGCCATTGCCATGCATCCTGTAATCCCTATTATAGGACGCTTAGCTTTGGATCTACCTAGCTGACCAATTTTTCCCATGACCTTCCTCTCAGCAAGATCTCTGATCGAACATGTATTAAAAATCAACAGATCTGCATCTTCTTCGTCAAATGTTCTTTTTAATCCCTTTTTCTCAAGCTGACCGACCATGATTTCAGTGTCCAGTTCGTTCATTTGACAGCCATATGTTCTGATAAAAAAGTTTGCTAGGTTACGTTGATTACTAGTCATTTTTTTGCATGTCCTTCCATAAAAAGAGGATAATCTTAATAAAATTCTTTCTACTTTTCAAGGAAAAGCCCCTCTAAGACCTTATTTGAGTTAATAACCTTAGAATCATTCTCCGGATAGTCCTTGGCAAAAAACTGAAAATCTCCTATGATGTGCACTTCTTTTTTAAAACATAGCATTCCAATACAAGTTAGGGTTCTATACAAATGACAAAAAAACATTTAAGGCAGTCTACATTTCTTTTGAAAAAAGAAGACTCTGCAGAACAAAGGCAATGGATTCTCCTTGATGCCAGTGGAAAAACGCTCGGTCGATTTGCGTCTGAAGTTGCCAAAATTTTAAGAGGAAAACACAAAACAACTTTTACTCCTCATGTAGATGGTGGAGATGGTGTTGTAATTATCAACGCTGGAAAAGTTGCTGTTTCCGGAAACAAAGAAGCTCAAAAACAATACGAATATTACACAGGACATCCAGGTGGTCATAGAGCAATTCCTTTTGCTGTTATGAAAGGAAGAAAGCCTGATTATATCTTAAGGCATGCTGTTAAGGGAATGATGCCTAAGACAAAACTTGCAAATGCTCAGCTTAAAAGATTACGTATATTTGCAGGCGAGCAGCATGATATGGACGCGCAAAAGCCGCTTAAAGTCGAAGCATAAAAAAGGTTAATTAAATTATGAAAAAGAAAGATGTCATAGGAATCGGAAGAAGAAAGACAGCGGTCGCTTCTGTGAGACTTAGAAAAGGAAAAGGGCAAGTTCTTGTAAATAGAAGAGAACTTACTACTTATTTTCCAACTCAAGAGCAAAGAGATATCATTTTATCCCCTCTTAGAAAACTAGATCTAGAAAGTGGATATGATATCATTGTTCGAGTAAAAGGTGGTGGATTAGAAGCTCAATCTGTAGCTGTTAGACTTGGAGTTTCAAGAGCTTTAGTGAAAGAAGACGAAGAGAGAAGACAATCTTTAAAAGCTGAAGGATATCTAACTAGAGACTCTAGGAAGAAAGAACGTAAGAAATACGGTCTTGCTGGAGCTAGAAAGAAATACCAATTCTCAAAACGTTAATTTTCAAACGTATATTACTTTGTATCAAAAGACCTTGGGATCTTCCCAAGGTCTTTTTTTTAAGGATCTTTTATAAAGTTGAATATTTGGAATCAAGATACTGAATGAAATACTCGGGGTTTAGGGTTTCTCCCGTAGCATTTTTTATAAGCTCTTCTTGAGAATAATAACGACCAAATTCATGAACGTTCTTTTTTAGATAGTCTCTGATGAAAAGAAGGTTTCCTTGAGCTATTTTAGTATTGTAGTCAAGATGTGTCTTTCTAAAGTTGTGATACAGCTGACCTGCATATAAATTTCCGAGTAAATAGGTTGGGAAATATCCAAAGAGACCACAGCTCCAGTGGATATCTTGAAGGCATCCTTCTGAAAAGGTTTTTGGAACGATGCCAAGATATGACTGCATTTTGTCATTCCAAGCCTCAGGAATCTCTGAAACTTTTAATTCGTCTGAAAGCAAGGCCTTTTCGATCTCAAATCTTAAAATCACATGCAAGTTATAGGTAATTTCATCTGCATGAATTCTAATAAAGCTTGGTTTAACAATGTTGATAGCCTTGTAGAACTCATCTAGTGAGATATCTTTTAAATTTTCAGGGAAAAGTTTTTGTAAGGTTGGAAAAAAATGTTCCCAAAATTCAAAACTTTGGCCAATCATAGTTTCCCAAAATTTTGATTGAGATTCGTGGATTCCCATAGAAAGCGCTTCACAAAGTGGTGTGCCAAAATGTTCTATAGGGAGACCCATTTCATAGAGCGCATGTCCAGCTTCATGAATAACAGCTGAAATATTACCCGCCACAAGATCTGAAGAGTTAATGTGAGTTGTTAACCTCACATCGCGTGGGTGCATTGAGAGACAAAAGGGGTGATTTGATAGGTCTAAACGGTAAAAGTCTTTATTAAGACCCATTTTATCCAGAAGCTCTTTGTTAAAAGACATAAGCTTTTGTGCATCAAAATCACCATATAAAAAAGAACTGTCGATCTTTTTTGAGTGGGTCTTTACGAGATCAAGTAGTTTGGGTTTGATTTCCGAAAAAAGCTTAGTCAGTTTTTGTGATGTCATTTTAGGTTCATATTCATCAAGTAAGGCGTCGTATGGGCTAAATTCATAGCCAAGATGCTGAGCTTTTTCTTTCGAAAGATCTATTATTTTTTCCAGATGAGGAGCAAAAATTTCAAAGCTATTTTCTTCTTTGGCTTTAGCCCATGCATGGATAGCAAGAGGTGTTGTTTTAGAAAACTCTTTGACTAGGCGGTCTGGAAGTTTCTTTGCTTTTAGGACATCTTTTCTCCACTCTCTAAGAGCGGCTTTTTGGCTTAGATCCAAACTGTCTGAATCTACTAGATCTCCAGAGTCCATATCAATAAGAGGAGATAGAAGATTGTTAAGTTCACTACTTGTTAGTTTTTCGTGAATAAGACCAGAGAGCATTTCTAACTGATTTGATCTAAACTCTACCCCTCCGGAGGGCATTTTGGTTTCTTGATCCCATTCTAGAAGAGCTTTTAAAGAGGTTAATGTTTTTAACTTTTTCCCGAATTCTGTAACAGCTTCATAGGTCGTTAAAGTTTTTGTCATGATTCCTCTAGTTTAACATTCGCTCCCTTGGATGGTAGTATTTTCAGCATAGCTTTGTAAAGCTTTGTTGCTACTATTTTTTTAATAGGGGTGTAGATGCAAATGCTAACAATAAAGGCAGATATGGTTAAGCTGCCCATTAAAAGGTCAGTTAGCCAATGTGATCCTGTAACAAGCCTCGGAAGCTGCCAATATAGGGAATATAAAAAGGCGATAATGCCATTTTTGAGTCCTTTGAGGTGGAACACTATTAAAACAAAAAATAGAGCTGTGGTTCCATGATCTCCTGGGTAAGACTCTCGTGAACGATCTTTAACTTTGAGCCAATGCACTTTTTCGGATAAAAAGGTGCCTGAGTCATAAAAAAGAGAAGGGCTCCAACGATGAATTTGAAAAATATCAGCAAAAATATATCGGTTAATGAACAGCACTGAAAAAGCAATCGTGAAAGAGAAGAATAATACTTCTGAAAATTTGTAGAGTTTTGGTTTGTCATCTTTTTGATAAACATAACTTAAGAAAAATGCGATCATAACAAGGTCGTGGATCCAGTCTAAAACACTATGGCTAGCTATAGCCCAAAAATTCTGCCAGAAATAACTTGTTTCAATGAAACTATTAACCCAGAAATAAAACTTTGTGTCTAAAAACTCCCACCATCCGTGGGTGATAGTTAAAAGCCAGCTAAAAACCAAGCAAAGGATAAAGGAAATAGAAAGAATTAGTTTTTTGAAATGAAAGTTTTTTAAATAATTTGAAATCATATGGTATTTACTTTTAATTAAACCCTCTTATTTTGGATAGTAGCATTTTTTTAAATAAATCCAACTAAAAGTTGAAAAGATAATTATAAAAGGAGAGAGCAGTACCAGCCAAGGTGAAAACCTTGAGGTTTCTGAAATTATAACGCAAGTATCTACTAGAGTAAAAAAGAATATAAAGGAAATAAGAAAAATACTGTAAATTTTAAAAGGGAGTACGTTTCTCTTAAACTCTAAGCAAAAAGGTGCCGAAGATAAGACACATAGAATGGGGAGTAACGAGATCATTAGTTTGAAAAGAAGCTGGGTTAATTTCAGTCGGTTGATTTTTTCCACAGGATTGAAGTGAAGGTTATTTGGCTTAAAAAGTTTAGAGAGACTTTGAGATTCAATATTATCCTTAATAGAAATACCTAAGCTTAGTTTTTTGGGAAGAGTGTCAAAAATCCTTTGAGGGTAATCACCAGTTTTATTTAGGTTCCCAAGAGTATCTCTTTGAAACTCTTGAGCATAGTGAGCTAAAGCAAAGCCATCTGATAGCTTTAGTTTTTTTATTTTCCAAATATGATCTATGGATATGTAGTAAAATAAATCAAAAAGTTCGTTGGTTTTGCTGTCATAATTTGTGTAGATAAGAAGAGATGAATCTTCTAATTCATAGTGATGAACAGCTGCTTTTTTTGAAGGTTCTAAACGTGTTTTTTTGTAATAGTTTTTTTCAAAGTTATCGATATAGTTTAGGCTCTTAGGCAGCACAAGCTCAAAGTTTAGGATAATTAAGGTAGAGAAGATTATAGCTACTTGGAAAAAAGGTCTAAGCAGAGCTTTTTTTGAAAGCCCACCTGCTTGCAAAGCAATGATTTCAAAATGTTTTCCTAAAGAAAGTAACACAGAGATAGAAGATAAGAGCAGGGCAAATGGTAAAGATAGGTCTAATCTTTTAACAAATGTAGCAGCGTAATATATAAAAATATCGGTCCATAGGAGTCCTTTTGCTTTTAAAAATTCTTGAGAGTGCAGTGAATAATCGATGATTGAATACAGGAGGAAAAAGCACAAAAGAATGAAGAAGCAAAGCTTTAAGGTTTTTTTGAGAAGGTATTTTTTATACAGAGGATAAATCAATGGACCCCTCTTAATGTTTTTCTAAGGAAGTATAGCGAAAAAAATATGCTTATAACTTGAGGGATCATGAAGAGCGCGAGGCTAAGCATTGGCTTCGATTTTAAAGATTTAGCCCCCATAAATCCTATGAGAATAAACAGCGTTAATAATAGAGAAAACATTAGATTTTTTCTAGAAGGAGACCTTCCAATAGATGTCCCAAAGGCTATAGCTATAAGCAAAAAGGTAAATGGAGAGACTAAAGAAAATAACCGTCTATAGATTTCGATGGATCCTTCCGCTAGGTCTTCAGCTGTTTGGGAAATCCTTGTCTTAATTAAACAAGCTTTCATAGGGAGGTGTTCAAATTTTATTTTCTTTAGAGGTTTTCTAAATCTGTTAATAAACTCTTCTTTAGATAGAGCCATCTCTTCAGTGTTCTCAAGACTGATATTATCGAATTGATTTTGATCTGTTTGTAGTATGGGTAAAATAGTAGATACTTGATGAGCCTTAATGTTTTTTTCTTCAAGCGAGAGTTCTTTGACAGTAGTTAAAGAAAGCCCTTTGTCTAGCACAGCTAAAACGAAGTTAGAGGATTTTTTATTCGATGGATCGAGTTGTTGTGTAGAGTAGCTTTGTTTTAATAATGAGTTTGAGTTTTTACTAAGAACGAGGAGGGGATCGTTTTCAATGATTTCTTGAGGTAATAACACGCTCTTTAACCTGCTGAAAGAACCGATTTCTGAGGCTAAGATAAAATTAGCGACAGACAACAAAACTCCAATGACATAGACAGGGAATAAAGTTTTAAAAAAACTAAGACCACTAGCTCTTAAAGACGTTAGCTCATAACTAATAGATAAAGATCTCATTAGAAGGTAGGCAGAAATCAGGGTGGATATTGGAACTGCTAGGGGTAGGATGAAGGGGATTTGATAGAGTAAAAATAGAAGCGTTGATTTAAGGTCTGGGCTAAGTAGAGCAAATCTGGCTATTTCCTGACCTCTCACCACTAGAAGCAGTGCTATAAAAACAAATATTGAAAGAAGGAATATTTTTAAAAATTCTTTAGAAATGTATTTCCAGATTGTCAACATGCTTTTAACTTTCTCGTGCTAGAAAGAATGGTTTAGACTATCATTTTAGTCAAAGAGGGGGAGTTTTGCAAACACTTAGAACAAATCTTTTAGACGAGATAGATATTAAAAGACCTTTGCTTGTGGCTTTTTCAGGTGGGTCTGACTCTATGGCGCTATGTTGTCTTCTTCTTGATCTTAGAGAAAAACACCCATTTAATCTTCATCTAATTCATGTGGATCATAAGGTTCGAGAGTCTTCCTCTCAGGAGGCTTCAAAGCTTCAAGAGTTTGCAAACAAAAATAAGATCCCCTTTCACCTATGTACGCTCAAGTCTGAAGAAATAGGGGAAGGTGATTTTGAAAATAGCCTGAGGATTAAAAGGTATGAGGCTATTAAAACATACTACGATCAAATTGAAGCCCAAGCTCTTGTAACAGCTCATCATAAAGGAGACCTCATTGAAACAACGCTTAAAAGGGTTTTTGAGGGAAGTTATATAGGGCGTTTGCAAGGAATTAAAAAAAAGACAAATCTTTTTGGTATGAATGTTTTAAGGCCACTTCTTGAACTCACTAAACGTGATTTGAAGCAGTACCTTATAGATAAGAATCAGTTTTGGATTGAAGATTCTTCTAATTACGATACAAAACTTCAAAGAGTGAAAATGCGACATGAAATCATCCCGTATCTTAATAGCCAATTTAATAAGAGAGTCGATGAAAATATTGTGGCGCTTAGTCAGTTTTCGGAAAAGTTCGATGACTATTTGAAAGTTCAAACAAAGCCGTTTTTAGAAAAACTTATAAAGGGACCCTTTGGAGTTTGTTTTGATGGAAGTGGGCAGGAGCTGCATGCAATTGAGTGTGAATATATTATTAGAAAAATTCTTCAAGAAATTAACAAAGAGCTTTCTAGAGATCAAATTAGCAAAGTTATTGATCATTTTCAAAAAAGATCCCAAGCTAAGTCTTTTATTAAGAATGGGCTAACTCTTGTTGTTGATGCGAAGAGACTTTTTTTTATTTGCAATATGCCTAAAACGTTTGATTCTGAAGATCAAAAGATCACCATTGAACAGTCGCCTGTTATGAATCGAAAATTCTCATGGATTGATCTTTGGCAGGGAGTTGCTTTCTACAAAAGTGCAGAGGTTCAACCAAAACTTAAGCCAATCCAGAAAAGCCTAAAAAAAAATCAAGGATACTTTTCCAGGAAAAACATCCCAGAGTTTCTTAGAGAGGTGTTCCCTGAAGTTAATGGAAAACTGCCCTTAGATTTTGAGATAGACGGATGTAATCACTTGCTTTTAAAAGCCTCCTTAGAAGAAAAGTAAGAAAATCCATGATTTGAAAGACAAATTCGTTGATTTTTGCTAGAATTTCTACGGTTGGCACTGTATCTCTTGGACATAAGGTTGCATATGTTAATAGAGTTAATAAAAGAATAGCTTGTTAGTTTTAAAACATTTTAATTGTTTTAACTTTTTAGTTGTTTTTTCTTTTATTTAGTGTAATAAAAATAATTTAGGTGAAAATTAAAAGTTTTTAAGGTTGCGTAGTCTATGAGTCACGAAAATAAAAAACCAGAAGGGAAAAAAAAGCTCCCAAGTGGTTTTATCCTCTTTTTGTTAGCATCTGTTCTTATTGTTCTACTTATTCAGAATTTTTTGGGTAGTCCTAGTGGACGAGTTTCTTTTAGTCATCAGCTAGAGCATCTAGTTAATTTAGATTTGATTGAAAAAGATCAGAGTAAGAAGACAGCCCTTAACGATAATTTAGTGACCTTTAGTGGTAAGTTCAAAGATTCTTTAAATGAGACCTCTAAGGCGAGATATCGCTATTTAGAGCTTCTTGATAGAAATCATGAACTTAAGTCAGATAGAGAAACTTTGTCTAAAGATTTAAGTGCTCTAGAAGATAATGTTAAAAATGCCGCTATTCTTTTTCTTCAGCTAAGTTCCATTCAAGTTCCAAAAGGTGGATATAGAGTCATAGACCCGTATTATGACAACGCTGACCGAATCAATGCAATTGTAATTAAACAAATTCCTGACTCTGAAGAAGTTAGTGTTAGATCAGTTGAAGGCGAAATAAAAGGCGCTGGTTCTGATAAAGCAGCTCTCATCAGAGCGGGTAGAGACCTTAGCTTATTAATTCAAAATTTTAGATCTCCAACTCTTGGTATTGGAAGTGAATCAATTAAAACAGAGCTGAAAAACTTACAATCCAAAATTGAAAAATCATTTTCATCTGAACAAAATTACACAACTCAAGAGCAGCAAGCTCTGTATTTAAATGCCATCGGATCTCTGAAAAAGATCTCTTCAGAACTTAATGTTATGAGACAGCATGCAAGGTTGACGGCATTAAGAAGTGTCAGAAATTACTTAGAAGATTTATCTCAATACTCTGCTATTGGAGATGCTCTAGTTAAAAATGAAGCTTTGCTTTCAAAAGCTAGACAAAGCGTTTCAGATGTTATCTGGTTTTTTAATAACAAAGAACTGTCAACTAGAGCGTTAGAAAAGCAAAATTTCGAAGCCTTTAGTCAATGGTTTGCTCAGGCAAAAAGCGAGTGGAAGGCTTTTGCTACAAACCAAGGACAAATTTTCAAAGCTCCAGACCAGCCTAGAAATGCTGTTTTAGAAAAAACATTCAAAAGTGAAGAACCTTCACCAAACTATTTTAGCATCATATTAACGATTTTACCGCTGCTTTTGATTGTGCTTGTTTTATATTTTGTTTTTTCAAGACAAATGAAAGGCATGGGCAACTCGGCTATGTCGTTTGGAAAATCTCCAGCTAAGATGTTAAATAAAGCGTTAAATAAAATTACCTTTAAAGATGTTGCAGGTGTTGATGAAGCAAAAGAGGAACTTGAAGAAATCGTAGATTTTTTAAAAGACCCAGCTAAATTTACAGCTCTTGGGGCAAAAATCCCAAAAGGTGTTTTATGCATTGGTCCTCCAGGGACTGGAAAAACCTTAATAGCCAAAGCCGTAGCTGGTGAGGCTGATAGACCGTTTTTCTCTATCTCTGGGTCTGACTTCGTGGAGATGTTTGTAGGGGTTGGAGCGTCTAGAATTAGAGATCTTTTTGACCAGGCTAAAAAGCAAGCGCCTTGTATTGTCTTTATAGATGAAATCGATGCCGTAGGACGTCACAGAGGTGCTGGAATAGGTGGTGGACATGATGAAAGAGAACAAACACTCAATCAGCTTCTTGTAGAAATGGATGGTTTTGACACTAACGAAGGTGTCATCTTAATGGCTGCCACGAATAGACCTGATGTTCTAGATAAGGCTCTTTTAAGACCAGGTAGATTCGATAGGCGAATAGTCTTAGATCTTCCAGATATCAAAGGAAGGCTAGAGATTCTAAAGGTTCATGCAAAAAGGGTTAAATTAGATCCTACTGTTGAGCTGATGATGATTGCTAGAGCAACTCCTGGATGTTCAGGAGCAGATCTTATGAATATCTTAAACGAAGCAGCTTTATTAGCAGCTAGAAAGGGAAGAAGCGCAGTTACTGGGACTGATGCTATGGAAGCCTGTGATAAGGTCAGATTTGGAAAAGAAAGAAGATCTTTAGAACTAGATGATAAAGAAAAGCTAAGCACAGCTTATCATGAATCTGGACATGCAGTTGTAGGGCTTGTTGTAGAGCATTCTGATCCAATTGAAAAAGTGACTATTATCCCAAGGGGAATGTCTCTTGGAGCGACCCATTTTTCTCCTAAGAAAAATAAAGTTAGCTATTGGAGAAAAGAGCTCGTAGATCAACTAGCTGTTCTTATGGGTGGTAGGGTTGCTGAAGAAGTCTTCTTAAATGATGGGTCATCTGGCGCTCAAATGGACATTTCACAAGCTACAAGTCTTGCAAGAAGTATGGTTTGTGAATGGGGAATGACCGATTTAGGTAAAGTTGCTTACGATAGTCGGAGCAGTGAAGGAAGTTATATTATGCCAGGTTCTGTTGAAAAAAATTACTCTGATGAAACAGCCAAGGCTATTGATGATGCTGTGAAAAAACTGCTCGATGAAGCTTATGATAGAGCTATGCAGATTATCACAGAAAAAAGAAATGAAGTAGAACTTATGACTCAAATGCTCGTTGAGTTTGAGACTCTAGATCATGAAGATATTGAAACTATCATGGAAGGTACTTGGGATAGCGAGAAGAAGAAAAAGAAAGTACAAGAAGCTGCGCAAGCGCATACTAAGCTTCCGCCACCACCACCAAAGCCAGACCAAAGTCCAGAAAGTTCTGGAGGGTCCGGCATAGATCCAAGGCCTCAGCACACTTAAAAGAAAAAGCCCCTTCAATAGAAGGGGCTTTTTTTGTCCTAATTACGTAACTTCCAAATTGGATTTTACAAGATTATTTTAACAAAAAAACTGTAACAAAAATTATTCAAGCTGTAGGGTTGTCTCTTGGCTGTATGTGCATATAGTAAGGGAATCTAATGAGAAAAAATTTCACTTTATTAACTACAAATTTTTACCTACTTTTAACTTTTTTAGTGGTTATTCAATTCAATATATTGGCAGCTCAATATCGATGGAGTGGTGCAGGAAGTGGAAATTGGAATACTAATGGGAATTGGGAAAAGAGCAGTGATGGAGGAGCTACATGGGAGAATACTTCAGTTCCTCCAACATCTTCAGATGATGTGACTTTAGGAAATCTCATTTCTGAAGATATTACTATTACGCTTCCATCACAAGTGGAGATTCAAAATTTATATTTTAACAGTACCAAAAGTTATGAAATTACAGGCGGTAGTTTTTCTGGAGTAACTGCGTTTGTATTAAACCCTACAAATACCGCAGATCAAACTATTTCATCGGATATTTCAGATGATCAAGCGACTCCAGGGAATGTTACATTCGTTAATGCTACTGGGGGCTATTTTTTAAATATTTCAGGTAATAATAGCATTTCCACTGAAAGTCATATAGATGGGTTCTTAGGGATTAACCATAGCTTGGCGTTTGGAACATCTAAAATAGTCCTAGATTTTAATAGCTCGTTAATACTGCAATCAGGAATAAGCTTAAGCAATGATATAAACACGAGCGTCTACCCACTTATTGTGGATGTAAGCTTAGGGACAGGAACGTTAAGTGGTGTTTTAAGTGAAAGTGGAAGTTTAGAAAAAACAGGAGCTGGAACATTAGTCTTGTCTGGTGCAAATACTTTTGCTGGAGTAACGACAATT